>CAZCME010000003.1:0-385959 GCA_964499705.1 uncultured bacterium
GCGGACCTTTCTACCTTGCAGAAAAGCGGAACTTTCTACTTTGCGTTGACACTATGCCTTGATGGAGTTTGCACTGCGGCCCTGACTACAACTCAGACACGTTTCACGTGAAACAATCACTTGACCACTTTCAGACATCTTCTAATATTTCCAAACCATGCCAAACATCATCGCCATCGCCAATCAGAAAGGAGGAGTAGGGAAGACAACGACGATCGTCAATCTCGCGGCTTCCCTGGCAGCCGGATCCCACAAAACTCTCATCATCGATCTCGATCCGCAAAGTAACGCTACTCAATCTCTCGGAATCAGCCTGGAAGACGGAGAACAGCACATTTACGACCTCCTGGTGCGCGCGGCTTCCGGTGAAGAGTTGAAAATCGTGTCGCGCACGACGGATATGGATGATCTTCATATTATCCCCGGATTTATCGGCGCCGCTGCTTTGGAACGCGAATTGGCCGAATTCGAGGATCGAGAATTCCTCCTGAAGAAGATTCTTTCTTCCTCCGCTCTCTCTTCCTTCGATTACATCCTGCTCGACACTCCCCCGGGGCTCGGCATCCTGACGATCAACGCCCTGGCCGCAGCCGGCACACTCATCATTCCCGTGCAGTCGGAATATCTCGCCCTCGAAGGATTGACGCAGATGGTCGATACGGTCGAGCGCATCCGGGAAAATTTCAATCCGGAGCTTCTGAAAATCCGCGTCCTCATCACCTTGTTCGATCACCGCCTGCGACTCGCCCGGGCCATCGAAAGCGAACTGAGGACAAAATTGTCCGGGGATCCGCATCTCCGCGTGTGCAAGACCATGATTCATCGCAACGTGCGCCTGGCGGAAGCTCCGAGCTTCGGTCTTCCGATCATTCTCTTCGATCCCTCATCGAGCGGATCGGACAACTACATCGAACTTTCCAAGGAGGTTATGAACGATGAAACGACCCGTACTGGGCAGGGGACTGGATACGCTCCTGTCCCGCTCGAAATCGCCGTCCACCCCTGACGCGCCGCCGACGCTCGCGCCGGCGCCACGTCCCGCCCTTCAGGTTCCGACGTCCACCCGGATCAACCACGCGGTAAAGGATTCTCCCGGAGCCACCATATCTTCGGCCCCGGGCGCAGTTCATGTTCCAACGGGCCGATTGACGCTCGCGGAAAAACATTCCGATCACGGGACTCCCGCGCCAGTTACACACTATAACGATATATCTGATTCTGTTATATCGCCCCGCGCGCTGACGGTTGTCACGGGCGCGGCGGCGGCGCGAGCGGCAGAGGTAACCTCTCAATCGAAAACCGTTTCTTCCGCAACTCCCGCGGCAGGCTCCGAGGAATCCCTGCGCCAGATCTCCGTCGAAGCCATCGTTCCCCACGAGAATCAGCCTCGAAAGGTCTTCGACGAGGCCTCCCTCAAAACCCTCGCGGATTCGATCCGCGCCCAGGGTGTTCTGCAGCCGATCCTCGTGCGCGAGCTGCCGGAAGGAAAATTCGGCATTCTCGCGGGCGAACGGCGATGGCAGGCGGCCCGACTGGCCGGTCTCGCCGTCGTGCCCGCTCTCGTCAGAAAATCCGCCACGCCCGAAAATCAACTGCTGCTGGCGCTCCTGGAAAATCTTCAGCGCGAAGATTTGAACGTCCTCGAGGAGGCGCGCGCCTTCGAGCGCATGTCCTCCGAATTCCGGCTGAGCCACGAGGAGATCGCCTCCCGCGTGGGCCGGTCCCGGACGGCGATCACGAACGCCATCCGCATTCTCTCCCTGCCGCCGGAAATCCTGAAGGCCCTGGAAGAGGGCCGCGTCGCATCCGGCCAGGTCCGTCCGCTCCTCGCCCTCTCCCGACCCGACGCCCTCGCCCTCTTCAAACGCATCATCGCGGACGATCTCTCCGCAAGAGAAGTCGAGCGACTGGCGGGCTCCTCCCCCGACGCGGACGGCGCGAAGCGCAAGGCGAAGAAGCAGGCGACGACAGCCATCGCGGACGTGGAAGATCGGCTCACGCGAAAATTCGGGCGAAACGCGCGCATCATGGGCTCGGAGAAGAAGGGAAGTGTCCGCTTCGATTACTATTCCAAGGAGGATCTGATCCAGCTCGTCGATCAGCTCCTAGAACAAGAATGACTTCCCCACGCGTGGACAGTAAAAACTCCCGCGCCTCGCGATCTTCCCGCCGCCGCCGCGGAATATTCATCTCCTTCGAAGGGCCGGACGGAGCAGGGAAGACGACGCACGCACGGCTCCTCGCCGAGCTCCTCGGTAAGCGCGGACATAAAGTCGTCCTGACGCGGGAGCCCGGTGGCACGCCCTTCGGGGAGCAGGTGCGCGAGATTCTTCTCGATCCCGCTACAGGGCGCATCAGTCATCTCACGGAACTGCTCCTCTACGAATCGATCCGGGCTCATCACGTCGAATCGCTCATCGTCCCCGCTCTGAAGAGCGGCAAGATCGTCATCTGCGACCGTTTCACGGATGCGTCCCTGGCGTATCAGGGGTATGGCCGCGGATTGCCCGCTGAAACAGTGCGGCGGCTCAATGAAATCGCCTCCTCCGGCTTGAAACCCGACATCACGATTCTCCTCGATATCGACTCCCGCGACGGGCTCGACGCCTGCGTTCGCGATAACGCGCGCTCTTCGCGCCGGAAGAAATCCTCCACAGGAAGGCTCGACCGGATCGAATCCGCGGGCGCGGCGTTTCACAGGCGTGTTCGCCGGGGATATCTCCGCATGGCCGCGGCCGAACCCCGACGCTTCATGCTCGTCAAGCGCGCCCCCACCCTGGATGACACCTTCGCCCGCATGATCCGGCTGCTCGGCAAAAAGTGCCCGGGGCTCCGGCTTGTCGCCGCTCCATGAAAGTCGAGCGCGGCAAGAAAGGGGGAGACGGCGGAGGCCCGTCCCGCGCGCAGGCTCGTAAGGTGGAAGGCGGTTCCAAATTCGTCGAAGCCATCTCCGCCGCGACGGACCGCGCCGTCGAGAAGGATCAGGATCGGCTCTTCACGATGATCGAGGAGCAGGCCAATATTCTCGTCAAGAAGCAGACGGTCGGAGAGATGACGAAGTATCGCGACCTCGTTACGGATTTCATGAAGCTTGTCGTGGAAGGTTCGCTCCAGACCGGCGAAATCCCTTCCGCACATTTTCGCGCGAGCGGAAAAGTTTTCATCATCACGAGACGAATCGAGGAGAAACTGCTGGAGATGGCGGAGCAGATCCGGAGCGGCACGGCGCAGGCCATGGCGATCACGGCCGCGACATCGGAGATCCGCGGTCTTCTGATGGACATCAAGGCGTGACCGCCGATTCTCTCTCCGCGATCATAGGCCAGGACCGCGCCGTCGCGATCCTCCGCTCCCATCTCGCCACCCGCCGCATTCCGCCCACCTTCCTCTTTTCCGGACCGGACGGAGTCGGACGTGCCTTGACGGCGCGCGCCTTCGCGCTGGCGCTCTCCTGCGAAAAGGGAACGGGTTGTGCTCCGGGCTCATCCGGCAGTTGCGCCTCCTGCCGCGCGAATTCCACCGGAGAAGGAATTCGCGACGTCGATATCGCTCTTCTCAGGGCGGACGAAACGGAGGATAACAAGTCGGCCGCGCTCCGCCGCATCCTCGCCTCCCACACACGCACGCACCTTCTGCCGTGGCTCGTGGTCATCATGGAACATGCGGATTCCATGACCGATTCGATGCATTCGGTCATGCTGAAGACCGCGGAGGAACCGCCGGCCGGAGTCTGTTATGTGATGCTCACCACCTCCCTGGGAAATTTCAGTCCCGCGCTGAGATCGCGGGCGGCCATCGTCCGGTTCGGCCCGCTCTCCGAGGACGCTCTCAGGTCGATCCTCCCGCCGGAAACATCCGCCAGTCCACTCCTCCATTGCGCCAACGGCTCCGTCTCCACCGCGACCCTGCTCGCGAGCCAGTATTCCTCCGAAGAGGATCTGCTCGATAAGGTCTTCTTCCGCGTCGAGCTCCGGAAAAGAAAACGTGTCGATGTGCTCCGCGAACTGTCCTGGGCGGTGCCCGCCGCGGCGCGGCTCCGGCCCGCATGGAAGGAAGCTCTCCTGGAACTGGACAGGCACGCGAGGGCCAACGCCCTTCTTCCTCTGGCATTCGAAGTCTTCAGGAACCGTGTGGGAGCGCGGCGATAACTCGTTCCTCTTCCTGATACAGCGGGAAATGCAGTTCTTCTTTGATTTTCCTCCAACCATCACTACTATGGATGCCGGATCGAGGGAGAAAAGATGAGCGACGCGTTTTACGTCACGACGCCCATATATTACGTCAACGACAAGCCTCATATCGGGCACGCCTACACGACTATCGCGGCGGATGTGCTCGCGCGCTATTACCGCAGTCTCGGTCGTCACGCGTTCTTCATGACGGGCGTCGACGAGCACGGGCAGAAGGTGGAGAAAGCCGCGCGCGCGCAGGGAATCGATCCTCAATCTCATTGCGATATGATGGCTCCGCGGTTCGCCGACCTCTGGAAGCGTCTCAGCATCGAGCCCGACGCGTTTCTCCGGACCACCGACAAGCCGCACAAGAAATTCGTCGCGGCCGCGCTGGACAAGTTGAACGCGGCCGGCCTCATCGAAGCGCGCGATTTCGAAGGCTGGTACTGCACGCCCTGCGAACGCTACTGGACGGAAAAAGACCTCGTCCCGGAGAAGACGGAAGGCGGCGGTAACGAGGGAGGACTTTGTCCCGATTGCAGGCGGCCCGTGGAGCGACTGACGGAGCGGAATTATTTTTTCCTGATGAGCCGATTCGCGGATCGGATCAAGACGGCCATCGAGACGGATGCGCTGGAGATTCTTCCGAAGTCGAGGAAGAACGAGGTCCTCGGTTTCATCGCGCAGGGTGTCGGCGATCTCTGCATAAGCCGTCCGAAGGCCAGGCTCTCCTGGGGCATCCCCATCCCGTTCGATCCGGATTACGTCACGTACGTCTGGTTCGACGCTCTCCTCAACTACGTCTCCGGCCCGGAATATCTCGGCAAGCGCCGGGAGTGGTGGCCGGCGGCTGCGCATCTCATCGGCAAGGATATTTTGACGACGCACGCGGTCTACTGGCCGGCCATGCTCATGGCGCTCGGACTGCCGCTTCCCAAACGCATCGTGGCGCACGGATGGTGGAATTTCGCGGGCGAGAAGATGTCGAAATCGATCGGCAATGTCGTCGATCCCCTGGATCTTCTCGAGGCGTACGACGGCGGCAATCCCCGGGCCGCGGTCGATGCGTTCCGGTATTTCCTGATGAGCGAAGTGACGTTCGGGCTCGACGGCACGTTTTCGCTCGACGCCTTCGAGCGGCGGTGGACGTCGGATCTTTCCAATGACGTCGGCAATCTTCTTTCGCGCGTCGTCTCGCTCATCGCCAAGCTCTGCGGCGGAGAACTGCTCGCGGCGCCGAGCGAGGAGGACCGGTCGATCGTCGAACAATATCGCGCGGCGATGGAATCGTTCCAGTTTTCGCGCGCGACGGAAATCGCCCTGAAGCTGGCCCGCGACACGAACCTCTCGATCCAGAACGCGGCTCCGTGGTCCCATCCCGAATCCGCTTCCGATTGCCTCGCGCATGCGGCCGGCGCCTTATGCGTCCTCTCCGCGCTTCTCAAGCCCTTCATTCCCGAATCCGCCGACGTGATGGCGCAGCGCCTGGGCCTGCCGGAAGCTCCCGCGCTGCCCGTATCCTACCAGCCCTACCGCGTCCACGTGACGATCGGAGAACCGCTTTTCGCGCGGCCGGTGCGCGTGGATGCTCCGCACGCCGGCGCGGCGCCGGTGGCGGGACAGAAGAATATTTCAGGCCAGCCGCTTTCCGCGACCGGAATATCGAGTGGGCAGGAACCGTCGTCCTTCGTCTCCATCGCCGATGTGAAAAATCTCGGGCTGCGCGTGGGCATCGTGGAGGCGGCGGAGCGGATCGAGAAAACGAAGAAGCTCCTGAAGCTGACCGTCAATCTCGGCTCGGACACCAGGACGCTCGTCGCGGGAATCGCGGAAACCTACGCGCCGGAAACGCTCATCGGTCGCCGCGTCGTCGTCGTGTCCAATCTCCAGCCGGCCGTCATTCGCGGCATCGAGTCGCGCGGCATGGTTCTCTGCGCCGCCGATGACGAAGGGCTCTCGCTCATCGCCCCCGTATCCGAAATGCCGGCGGGTTCGGAGGTCCGGTGAAACCGTCCGCCCGTAAGAAGCGCGCTCCGCGGGCGCGGGCGAATTCCCGCAGAAGTCCGGCCGCACTCCAGAAAAAAGTCCTGCCTGAATATTTTTCGGAGATCTCCAGCCGGCCGACGCACCTCGACGACAAGGGACGCCTCAGGATGGTGAACGTGTCCGCCAAGCCCGTGACGCTCCGGCGCGCGGTCGCGGAAGCCCGCGTGCGGATGTCGTCCAGGGCACTGCAGGCGATCCGGAAGGGGAACCTTCCGAAGGGCGATATCGGCGCCGCGGTCCGGATCGCGGCGATCCACGCCGCCAAGAAGACATCCGACTTCATTCCGCTCTGCCATCCTCTCTCGCTCGACCATGTCGAAGTGCGGACGCGGACGACGAAAACGGAGATGATCATCGAGACGGAAGCCGTGACGACGGCGCGCACGGGCGTGGAGATGGAAGCGATGACGGCGGCGGCCGTGGGGGCTCTTGTCGTGTATGACATGGTGAAGAGCATGGAGCGCGGCGTCACGATCGGCCCTGTCCGGCTCCTCGAAAAAGAGGGAGGCCGCTCGGGTCGTTGGACCCGGCTCCGCACATCCTGATGTCCTGGAAAAGTTTCTTCAAGCCAAAGACGTACAAGCGGCGCAAGGTTCGCCAGATGAGTAATTTTTCGACGCATGTGGAGATCTATATCTACGTGATCATGGGACTCGTCATTCTCGGCTCCATCATCATGTCTTTCTACGGCGCCAAGTAGACGATGAAATCCAGGGCGATCGCGGTCGTGGGCACGGATACAGGCGTCGGAAAGACATGCGCGGCGCGGAGCCTTCTCGATCACCTCATCGCCGGAGGATCAAACTGCGTCGCGCTGAAACCGTTTGTCACGGGAGAAGTCGAAGGACGATGGAGCGATCTCGACAGGCTCGATGTCCGCGTTTCATCCGAAACCGGTCCCGCCCGGTATCGGCTGCCGCTCTCGCCGTACGGAGCCATCCGGCGCGGAGAACAGGAAGCTCCTCTCGACCGGGTGTTTGCCCATATCGCTTCGACAATCGAGCTTCACGATGTCGTCGTCATCGAGGGCATCGGCGGCGTGCTCGTGCCGCTGGTAAAAGGGGTCACATGGCTCGATCTTCATGCGCGGCACCGGTGGCCCGCCATCGTCGTCGCCCGGGCCGGGCTCGGCACCATCAATCATTCCCTCCTGACGATCGACGCGCTTCGTTCCCGGGATATTCCCATCGCCGGCTTCGTGCTCGCCGCCACGACACGCGTCGCGGAGGCAGACGCGGAAGAGAATGCCTTCATCATCACGGAATTTTCCGGAGCGGACTGCCTGGGCATCGTGCCGTTCGAAGAGGACGATGTGAAAGCCTCATGGGATCGGCATGTCGACTGGGATCGCGTCGCACTCCCGAGCAAGGAACTCACGCATGCCGCCCGTTGATATAAGAAGAGTCGTCGACCGGATCCAGAATCTGCCGACGCTGCCGACCGTCGTCATGCAGATCATGAAGCTCGTCAACAATCCCTCCTCGAACGCCCAGGACGTGCAGGTGATCCTGCACCGGGACCAGTCGCTGACGACCACCGTGATGAAGCTCGTCAATTCCTCCTTCTACGGCTACGCCGGCAAGATCACGACGCTGCAGCAGGCCGTCGTGATTCTCGGGTTCGAAACGATCAAGTCGGTCGCCCTCTCCGCGACGGTCTTCAGCGCCTTTTCCAAGACCGGACGCGCGGAATTCGATCGCTCCGCCTTCTGGCAGCATTCGATCGCGACCGCTGTCGCCGCGCGGCTTCTGGCGCACGAAGCCAAGCTGAAACTGGCGGAGGAAGCCTTCGTCGCGGGAATCATCCACGACATCGGCAAGGTGGTGATGGACGAGTACGCGCCGGAGCTGTTCGACCAGGTCATCGCGCATGCCCGCGAGCACGACACGCTCCTGTACGAAGCGGAGCGCGCCGTGCTGGGATTTTCGCACGCGCAGCTCGGCCGATGGCTCGGCACGAAATGGGGACTCCCGTATCCGCTCATCGACGCGATCTTCTATCATCATCAGCCCGCCAACGCCCAGAAGGCGCCGCAGTTGACGGCTCTCGTTCACATCGGCGACATTCTCGCGCGCACGTGCAAGCTCGGTTCGGGAGGCGATGCCAAGGTTCCGCCGCTGGATCCGGCGGCGTGGAGCCTCGTGGGAATCTCGGAACAGGCGCTCCGCAAGATCCTCGACCGCCTGCCGGCGGAATTTCAGAAGGCGGACATTTACGTCCAGATGGCGCGCGCCTGAAAACTCTCATCGACCGCGCGCTCGACGGCAACGAGCCGGCCATCGCGGACGGATTCCTCGATGCGACGGGCGCCGACGGAATTCTCTGGATCGGCGCCGGAGACGCTCTTCTTTCCAGCCGGATCCGGGGATCGATTTCCAGAACCACGCTCGATGAGGAAGCCTTCGCGCTCATCGATTTTCTCCAGCACCACCACGGCTTCCAGCAGGCGCCCGAGTTCCCGGAGGTCGACATCGACGAATCGCTTGTGTTCGATCCGGCGGAGCCTCATCCGAGGTGGAAGAGGATCGTGCCGATTCTCATGGAGGAAACCTGCATCGGCGGAGCTCTGATCTTCTCCAGGGATGACAGAACTCCCGATGAAGAAACCGTCGCCGAGTGTTCCACGGCCCTCACCGTCTCCTTTCTCATCCGGCAGCAGCAGCGGCGCATCGACATCGCGACCGACCGGCTGAACGAGCTCTCGGAGGTCGGCCGGATTTTCGCGGGCGTCGGCGAACCGGAGCGGACGATGAGCAGGATCCTGGAGCTGGCGATGCGGGCTTCGTCGGCGGAAACAGGCGTCATCATCGATATCGACCGGGAGGGCCATCTGTCCGCGACCGGAATGAGCCTGCAGACAGTGAGCGGCGTCCGGTTCCGTTCGGGAGAAAGTCTCGTGGAACGCGCGCTTGCCGCGGAAGATGTCATCATCCTCCTTCCCGACCGCCTGCGCGAGGAACTGGATCCGACGTCCACGAACATGGTGATCGACACGTTCACGGCTTTCCCTCTGCAGCACGAACTGCGCACCTGCGGAGCTCTTATTCTCATCAACATTCCGCCGCTTCTGCTGGCGGACGATCATTTCGTCGCGGTACTAGGAACGGTCGCGCGCCTCGCGGCCGCCGCGATCACGGCCGAGGAAAGGCAGAAGGATCTCCTAGAACAGGAACTGACCCGCCAGGAACTGTCCTCCGCGCACGCGATCCAGGCGAGTCTCCTGCCGAAGGAGATACCGCCGTTCCTGGGCCTCATCATGGCGGGCATGTGGAAACCGTCGCGAACCGTGGGCGGAGATTTCTACGACATCTTCCCTCTCTCGAAGACAAAGCTCGGCATCATCATGGCCGACGTTTCCGGAAAGGGAATTCCCGCGGGACTCCTCATGACGATCGCGCGCTCCTATTTCCGCGTGATCGCCGTCGATTTCGTCTCGTCGCCGGGCGGAGCTTTGAAGAGAATCAACAGGCTGCTGTGCAAGGAAATCGCCGACAACCGGTTCATCACGGCCTGCTACATCGTCCTCGATGTCGCTCACCGCACGGGCCTCTATGCGAACGCGGGGCATTATCCACCCGTCCTCGTGCGGCCGGACGGAAATCCGGAACTTCTCTCCAATGCATCGGGCCTTCCTCTCGGCATCTTCGAGGACACGGAATATTCCGACGAGGAATTCCGTTTCGAGCCCGAATCCTCGCTGATTCTCTACACCGACGGGCTCGTGGAAGTGAAAGACGACGAAGCGAAGATCTTCGGCATGCAGAGGCTCCTGGAATCGACCCGCGGCCAGAACAAACTCGATCCCCAGGCGCTTTTGGACCGGCTCTGGATGCAGACGATCTCATATGCGCCCCACGCGGAACCGGCGGACGACTGGACGGCGGTGGCCGTAAAGTATGTGACCACGGAATAGGATGAGGACTCTGGGGAACCCGAAATCCTGACAACATCCTGAATCCAAATCTGCGAATCATCCAGCGGAGGTTCCTGTCGGGATTCAGGATTTTCCAAGGTGCTTCGCAGACAGCGATTGCCACAGGCGGGAAGCGAAACTATAGTGGTTAAAGAACGAGGAGGCGGGACGGGAATGGAAATATCGACGGCACAGGAAGGGAATTCTTGCGTCGTTTCGTTGAAGGGCGACCTGGATGTCTCGTCCAGCGAAACGGTGGAGACGACCTTGACGGAACTGATCGGGCGCGTCGCCGTCGTCGTCGTCGATCTCTCCGCCGTTCCTTTCGCCGACTCGTCCGGCCTGGGAGGCCTCATCGCCGCCTACAAGAAAGCCCAGGCGCAGGGCAAGGAGATCCGGCTCCGGAAGCCGACTCCGATCGTCTCCGAAATCCTGACGATCACGAGAATGAAGAGATTTTTCCCGGTGGAGGAGTAGGTGTAAAGGATGAGGGATGAAGTATTTCATCCTTCATCCCTTTCTTTCGCCCATGTAGCTCAGTTGGTTAGAGTACGTCCTTGGTAAGGACGAGGTCACCGGTTCAAATCCGGTCATGGGCTCTTTAGTTTCCACTCCACTGCGTCACCGCATAATCCAGCTGGAAGCCCGGGCCGGGCCTGTTCGTCACGAGCATCGCGGCGGCGCCATCGCCGAAGATCGCGCAGGAGACGATGTGGTCGGCGGAAAAATCGGAAGACTGGAACGTGAGCGTCGCGAGTTCCACCGCCACAACGAGCACGGTCGAGTCCGCATGCGATCGCAGATAATCGTCGGCGAACCTGATGACGGCCACTCCGGCCGCGCAACCCAGTTCCGTGATCGGCAGGCGGTTCACATCGCGGCGAAATTCGAATTGGTTGAGCAGGTGCGCATCCAGGGAAGGAATCATGAAACCGGTGCAGGACACGGAGATGATCATGTCGACATCACCGGCTTCCATATTCTGCGTCTCCAGAATATCCCACACAACCTGCTCGCCCAGTTCACGACCCACGTGCATATAATCGCGGTTTTTCTCCCCGAGCGGGCGATCTGGCCGAAGGTTCCCGACAGGAATCGCGCTGTATCGCTCCTCGACGCCCGCATTCCGCATCACGCGAAGGGCCTTTTTCCTGTCCACGTCCTCACCGGCCGCGTCAGGCTCGCGCTTATCGTAATCGCTGTCATACCAGCGCTCGATGGCCTTCATCGCCCGCGCCTGATCAAACTTGTGATCGGGAACTGCCGTCGCAATGGCCGAAATTCGGCTCGTCATGATTTCGAAGTCACCCCTCAGGATCTCTCAGTTGATCCTGCCTCATAACCTATGGATAAACAGTGGAAATATTTTCACCGCCCCCCTTGACATCCGCTTGACGCCTGTGGATAATGTTCGTCTTCACCTCAGAAATGAGTGGATCATCCTTGAAACGCACCTGAAGAAGTGCGACCTCAGGAGACTTCGCCAAGCGGGCGGGGGGCCCGGGGGATAATGGAGTATTGAGCTATGCAGGAAGTGATCAATCTCGCGTGCGAAACGTGCAAACGGCGCAACTACGCGACAAAGAGGACCAAGCGTCCGAACCAGGAGCGGCTGGCACTTAAGAAGTACTGCCGATTCTGCCGGACACGCACGGTCCATAAGGAAGTGAAGTAAGAGCTGGACGGACCGTTCCTGGAACGATCCGGATGGTTCGAAGGGACTTGTCCCGAAGGGCTGTAGCTCAATCGGTAGAGCACCGGTCTCCAAAACCGGGGGCTGCGAGTTCGAGTCTCGCCGGCCCTGATGCGACGTGTCGCGAGAAGTCAGACCGGACGAATGGCATGAGGAAGCGTTGAAAATGGAAGTTCTGAAGAAATTCAAGATCTATCTCCAGGAAGTCTGGGGGGAAGTCAAGCACCCCGATGGGAAGGTTTCCTGGCCCACGAAAGACGAAGTGCGCGGATCGACGTACGTCGTGATCGTCACGGTCGCGATCTTCGGAGCGTATCTCGCCCTGGTGGACGTAGTGGTCGGTTGGGTTGTTTCTTACGCCCTCAAGATCGGATAGAGGGAGGCAGCGACGATGCAACAGGCAAACGAATCCGCGCCGGTGGAAACTGCGGCCGGAGCCGCCGCCGTGATGGAGGCTCCTGTCGAGGAACCGATCGTCGCGAAGAAGCGGTGGTATGTCGTCCACACGCAGTCGGGATTCGAGAACAAGGTCCAGGCGAACCTGGAGAAGCGGATCAAGACGCTGGGAGTCGGCGACAAGGTATTCCGCATCCTCATCCCGACGGAAGAAGTCGCGGAAATGCGCGACGGGAAGAGGAAAATCTCGCGCCGCAAGTTCTTCCCGGGGTATGTCCTCGTGGAGATGGAAGCGGACAACGAGAACGCGTGGTTCGTCATCCGAAACACGCCGGGAGTGACGAATTTCGTCGGATCGGACGGGAAGCCTCAATCGCTTCCGGACGACGAAGTGCGGCATATCCTGCGGCAGATGGGCATGATCGGCGAAGTGGAAAAGCCGAAGATCAAGCCGAAGCTGGAGCTGGAAGTCGGAGAGTCCGTCAGGATCACCGACGGTCCGTTCCGGGATTTCGTCGGCATGGTCGAGGAAGCCAATCCGGACCGCGGCAAGGTGAAGGTCATGGTCACGATCTTCGGCCGGAGCGCGCCCGTGGAGCTGGATTTTCTCCAGGTCGCGAAGCTGTAAGGCAGTACTCCCGCGAAGGCGCGGGAGCGTGGTGTGTTGCGGGAAGTTTGCGGGAGCGGCGCCGAGCCGCATTTACCGCCAGGCAGTAACAACTCGGAGGTTGCAAGGATGTCGACATATCGGAAAGGGCGTCGCATATGAAGAAGGTGACGACCCAGATCAAGCTGCAGATCCCCGCGGGAAAAGCCAATCCCGCGCCGCCTGTCGGTCCCGCCCTGGGACAACACGGCGTGAACATCATGGCGTTCTGCAAGGAATTCAACGCGCGAACACAGAAGGAAGGCGACACGATCATACCGGTCGTCATCACGGTCTACGCGGACCGCTCCTTCGATTTCATCCTGAAGACTCCGCCCGCGGCCATTCTCCTCAAGAAAGCCGCCCGCATCGATAAAGGCTCCGGCGTGCCCCACAAGCAGAAGGTCGCCAAGCTGACGAAGAAGCAGGTGGAGGAGATCGCGAAGCAGAAGATGACCGACCTGAACGCTCACACGATCGAAGCCGCGATGAAGATCATCGAAGGCACGGCGCGCTCCATGGGCATCGAGGTGACGCCATGACGGGCGCCAGCAAGCGATACCGCAGCGCCGCGGAGAAGGTCAAGGGGTCGAACGGTTCCGTTTTCCCGCTCGACACCGCCATCTCCACGGTGAAGGAGAACGCGACGGCGAAGTTCGACGAGACCGTCGACCTCGCGATCCGCCTGGGCATTGACGCGACGCAGTCCGACCAGAATGTCCGCGGCACGGTCAACCTGCCCCACGGCACGGGCAAGAAGGTCCGGGTCATCGTCTTCGCGCAGGGCGAGAAGCAGAAGGAAGCGGAAGCGGCCGGCGCGGAAGTCGTCGGCGGCGCCGATCTTGTCGCGAAGGTCCAGGAAGGCTGGGTCGATTTCGACATCGCGATCTCGACTCCGGACATGATGAAGGACGTCGGCAAGCTCGGCAAGGTCCTGGGTCCCAAGGGGCTCATGCCGAATCCGAAATCCGGCACGGTCACCTTCGACATCTCCAAGGCCGTGAAGGATTTCAAGGCCGGCAAGGTGGAATACCGGAACGACAAGTCGGGCAATGTTCATGTCCCGATCGGCAAGGCGTCGTTCACCAAGGACGCGCTCCTGGAAAACGCCCGCGTGGTTCTCTCCGCGGTGCTCCGGGCCAAGCCCGCCGCCTCGAAGGGCACGTTCGTCCGCGGTGTCTCCATGTCGTCGACGATGGGCCCCGGCGTGCGGATCGATCCGGCGTCCCTGAAGGAGCTGACACGATGAGCATGGCAAAAGGACCTTTGTCGGAAGTGAAACCGGAGAAGATCGAGACGGTCGCGGCGATCAAGCAGACCTACGCCTCGACGGCCGCGAAGGGCGGTTCGCTCGTCTTCGCGGAATATTCGGGCCTGAAAGTGGAGGATCTCTTCAAGCTGAGGAAGTCCCTGCGTGAAAAATCCGTCCGGCTCCAGGTGCTGAAGAACACGCTCGTCCGAAGGGCGCTGGAGGAAAGCGGAGTGACGGGCGCGTCGGATTACCTGAAGGGCCCGATCGCGGTCGCGTTTTCGCCCGATGAAGTTTCGGCTTCGAAGGTGATGACGCAGTTCGCCAAGGAAATGGACGACCTGAAGATCCAGTCGAGAAAGCTCGTCATCAAGGGCGGCGTCGTGGACGGCAAGGCGATTTCCGCGAAGGAAGTCGCGACGCTCGCGACTCTGCCCAGCCGCGAAGAGGTGCTTGCGAAGCTGCTCGCCCTCATCAACGCTCCCGCGGTGCAGCTGCTGCGGCTCATCAAGGAACCCGGCACGCGCGTGGCGCGCGTCGTGCAGGCGATATCGGAAAGGAAGTAAAGGGGCGCACTCCGTCGACAGGCTCGCCCGAGACAGGGTTGCCTGGGAAACGGAAGGCGATGGACAACGACTTTTTGAAGAGGAATTAAGGAGGAAGACAATGGAACTGGTACAGATCAAGGATGCGATCAAGGCTCTCTCGCTCTCCGATGCGGCCATGCTCGTCAAGCAGCTCGAAGAGGAACTCGGCGTGTCGGCAGCGGCGCCCGTCGCCATGGCGGCAGCAGGCGGCGCGGTAGCCGGAGCACCCGCGGCGGAAGTCCAGGACGCGTTCGACGTGATTCTCGTCGCCGGCGGCGAAAAGAAGATCAACGTCATCAAGGTCGTCCGTGAAATCACGGGTCTCGGGCTGAAGGAAGCCAAGGATCTCGTCGATGCGGGCGGCAAGGCCGTGAAGGAAGGCGTCAACAAGCAGGAAGCCGAGGACATCAAGAAGAAGCTGACGGAAGTTGGAGCAACGGTCGAAGTCAAGTAGTCAAGACGCTGACCAAGTTCAGATCATTCTTCATTCATCGGGACTCCCGAACCGGAACGCGCGCTTCCGACGTGCGCATTCCGGAGCCGGCCACAAGCCGGTTCGCGGGGTCCCCGGCATGTTTCAGCAGTGTGAGAGCGTGAGCTCCGCCATGACGGACCGGCTTGATGCCGGCGCGGACCGGTATGCAGCCGGCGCGGGGCAAACCACAGGAGGTTCCAACTAATATGCGTCACGAATCCAATCCGTACCGGGAACGAATTTCGTTCGCCAAGCTCGAGTCCATCCAGGAAATACCGGACCTCGTGGATATCCAGAGGCGTTCGTACGAGTGGTTTCTCCAGCTGGCCGCCAGGCCGGACGATAGAAAAATGCAGGGTCTCGAAGCGGTCTTCCGCGAGATCTTCCCCATCTCCGACACATATGAAAAGAACCTCACGCTCGAATATGTCGGATATTCGATCGGCGAGCCGAAATACTCGGAATTCGAATGCTGCGACCGCGACCAGACGTACGCCGCTCCGCTGAAAATAAAAGTCAGGCTCATCAACCGCCAGACGGGCGAAATCCGGGAGCAGGACGTCTACATGGGTGACATGCCGCTCATGACCACCCGCGGAACCTTCATCATCAACGGCGCGGAGCGCGTCATCGTGAACCAGGTCCATCGTTCCCCCGGCGTCGTCTTCGACCACGACGAAGGCAAGACGCACCCGGCCGGAAAGCGGCTCTACTCCGCGAAGATCCTGCCGTATCGCGGAGCCTGGATCGAGATGGAGTATGAAGTCGGAGAACTCCTGAACGTCCGGATCGACCGCAAGCGGAAGCTCCCCGTCACGATCTTCCTGAAAGCGATCGGCCTGGAAAAGACCGTCGAAATCCTCGACCGCTTCTACGAATCGAAGATTCTCCGGTACGCTCCGCCCGCCGCGGACAAGGAACACGTCTGGAAGGACGCGGTCCCGATCGAGGACATCGTCGACACCTCCACGGGCGAAGTGCTCGCGATCGCCGGCAAGGGGCTGGACGATCCCGCGATCCACCGGCTGGAAGTCGCCGGCATCAAGCAGATCAAGGTCGTCAACCTCGGCGAAGACGGCGACGTCACGATTCTCCGGACGCTCGACGAGGAGCGGAAGAAATTCTCCGATACCGACATGACGCACCTGTCCGCCGACGAGGCGGTCTCCCGCATCATGGACGTCCTCCGGCCCGGCGATGCGCCTCCGCCGGAGACCGCGCGCGAGGAACTGCGCAGGCTCTTCTTCGACGCGCGCCGCTACGATCTCGGCGAGGTCGGACGCTACCAGCTGAATCGGAAGCTCGGCTTCGATCTCCGCACGGTCGTCGAGCGCGTGCTGCGGCCGGACGACATCGTCGCCGTCGTCGAAAAGCTGATTGGCTTGAACGTCGACCAGGGATTGACGGACGACACGGACCACCTGGCGAACCGCCGCGTCCGTTCCGTCGGCGAGCTTCTGCAGAACCAGTTCCGCGTGGGATTGACGCGCATGGAAAAAGTGATCAACCAGCGCATGACCACGCAGGATGAGGACACGATGACGCCGCAGGAGCTCATTAACATCAAGCCCGTGACGGCGATCGTGAAGGAATTCTTCGGATCCTCGCAGCTGTCCCAGTTCATGGACCAGACGAATCCGCTCGCGGAACTGACGCACAAGCGGCGGCTCTCGGCCCTCGGACCGGGCGGTCTGAAGCGCGAACGCGCGCTCTCCGACGTCCGCGACGTGCACCGCACGCACTACGGACGCATCTGCCCGATCGAGACGCCTGAAGGTCCGAACATCGGCCTCATCGTGTCGCTCGCGACATTCGCGCGCGTCAACGAGTACGGCTTCATCGAAGCGCCGTACCGCCGCGTGCGCGATCAAAAGGTGACGAACGAGATCGACTGGCTGACGGCCGACGCGGAAGACAAGTACACGATCGCGCAGGCCTCCTCGGAAATCGACGCCAAGAAGAGCACGTTCGTCGACGAGAACGTCTTCGCCCGCCACCGCGCGCAGTATTTCTTCTCGCCCGCGGACAAGGCCGACTACATGGACGTCTCCCCGGAAATGGTCGTCTCCGTATCGACAGCTCTCATTCCCTTCCTGGAGCACGACGACGCGAACCGCGCCCTGATGGGTTCGAACATGCAGCGCCAGGCGGTCCCGCTTCTCATCCCGCACGCTCCCCGCATCGGCACCGGCATGGAGTATCGCGCCGCGTACGATTCCGGAGCGGTGATCATCGCGGACGAGGACGGCACGGTCGAATATGTCGATTCGTCCCGCATTCTCATCAAGCAGAAGGGCAAGTCCGCGCCGCACGAGTACCGGCTCTTCAAGTTCCACCGGTCCAACCAGTCCACCTGCATCAACCAGCGGCCTCTCGTCCGGAAGGGCGAGAACATCAAAAAGGGCCAAGTCATCGCGGATGGCGCGGCGACGAACAAGTCCGAGCTCGCGCTCGGGCAGAACGTCATCGTCGCGTTCATGTCGTGGGAGGGCTACAACTTCGAGGACGCGATCGTCATCTCCAACCGCATCGTGAAGGAAGACGTCTTCACGTCGATCCACATCGAGAGCTTCGACATCGAGGCGCGCGACACGAAGATCGGCAAGGAAGTCATCACGAAGGATATCCCGAACGTCGGGGAGCAGAGTCTCACGCATCTCGACGACAACGGCATCGTGAAGGTCGGCTCGTGGGTCAAGCCCACGGACATTCTCGTCGGCAAGATCACGCCGAAGGGTTCGATCGACCTGACGCCGGAACACAAGCTGCTCTATTCCATCTTCGGCGAGAAGGCGCGCGATGTGCGCGACACGTCGCTGCGCGTGCCGCACGGCGTCGAGGGCATGGTGACCGACGTCAAGATCTTCACGCGCCAGGCCGGCGATGAGCTCGGACCGGGCGTCGAAATGAAAGTGAAAGTTCTCGTCGCCAACCGCCGGAAGCTCTGCGTCGGAGACAAGATGGCCGGACGCCACGGCAACAAGGGCGTCGTCTCCATCATCGTTCCCGAGGAAGACATGCCGTTCATGGCGGACGGCACGCCGGTCGACGTCGTCCTGAACCCGCTGGGCGTGCCCTCGCGCATGAACATCGGGCAGATTCTCGAAGTGCACTTCGGATGGGCGGCCCATCACCTGGACCTTCACATCGCGACGCCCGTATTCAACGGTTCGACGGAACAGGAAGTGAAATTCTATCTCGCGGAAGCGGGTTTGCCTCATCACGGCAAGACGACCTTGTACAACGGCAAGACCGGAGACATGATCGAGAACGACGTCGTCGTCGGGATCATGTACATGCTGAAACTGAATCACCTCGTCGACGACAAGATCCACGCTCGCTCCACGGGTCCGTACTCCCTCGTCACGCAGCAACCGCTCGGCGGCAAGGCGCAGTTCGGCGGACAGCGGCTCGGAGAGATGGAAGTCTGGGCGCTCGAGGCGTACGGCGCGGCCTACACGCTGCAGGAACTGCTGACCGTGAAGTCCGACGACGTCGTCGGGCGATCGAAAGTATATGAAGCTATCGTCAAGGGCGAGAACGCCCCGCCTCCCGGCATCCCCGAGTCGTTCAACGTGCTCGTCCGGGAACTGCAGGGGCTGGCCCTCGACATCCAGATCATCTCCGAAAACGGAGAGATCATCGAGCTGGAGGAATCCGACGAAGACACGCTCTTCGGACTCCAATCGTCGAGTCGTGACAAGAACAAAAGGAGTGAAGTCTGATGTGGAACATTAATGAATTCGCGGCAATCTCCATCCGTATGGCCTCGCCGGACAGGATCCGGGAGTGGTCGCACGGCGAAGTGAAGAAGCCGGAAACCATCAACTACCGCACTCTGAAGCCGGAACTCGAAGGGCTCTTCTGCGAACGGATCTTCGGATCCACGAAGGACTGGGAATGCTACTGCGGAAAGTTCAAATCGATCCGGTACCGCGGCGTCGTCTGCGACCGCTGCCAGGTCGAAGTCACGAACTCCAAGGTCCGCCGCGAGCGCATGGGACATATCGATCTCGTCGCGCCCGTCTCGCACATCTGGTACTTCAAGGGGATCCCTTCGAAGATGGGAATCCTGCTGGGAATGAGCGTGAAGGAACTGGACCGCATTCTCTATTTCCAGAGCTACGTCGTCATCAACCCGGGCGAAACGCCCCTGAAGAAGAAGCAGCTTCTCTCCGAGGAACAGTATCAGGAATCGTATACGCGCTACGGCAACCGCTTCAAGGCGGGCATGGGCGCGGAAGCGGTGCGCGAGCTTCTCGCTGAGATCGATCTCCCGCAGATCCGCCACGAGATCCGCGAGAGCCTGAACCTGAAGCAGTCGAAGCAGGACGAGAAGCAGTTGATCCGCCAGCTCGGCGTCGTCGAGGCGTTCATCTCCTCCAACAACAAGCCCGAGTGGATGATTCTCTCCGCTCTTCCCGTCATCCCGCCTGAACTGCGCCCGATGGTGCAGCTGGACGGCGGACGTTTCGCGACCTCCGACCTGAACGACCTGTACCGGCGCGTCCTGAACCGAAACAACCGGCTCCGCCGCCTCGTCGACCTGAAGGCTCCGAACATCATCGTCCGGAACGAGAAGCGCATGCTCCAGGAATCCGTCGACGCGCTCCTCGATAACGGCCGCCGCGGCCGCGCCGTGAAAGGCGCGAACAACAACCGCGTTTTGAAATCGCTCTCCGACATGCTGAAAGGCAAGCAAGGCCGTTTCCGCCAGAATCTGCTCGGCAAGCGCGTCGATTACTCCGGCCGCTCCGTGATCGTCGTCGGCCCGGAACTGAAATTGAACCAGTGCGGACTTCCCAAGAAGATGGCGCTGGAGCTTTTCAAGCCTTTCATCATGCGCGTCCTCGTGAACAGGGGCATGGCGTCGAACATCAAGGCCGCGAAGAAGATGGTGGAGCGCGGATCTCCCGAAGTGTGGGAAGTGATCGAGGATGTCATCGCCGATCATCCCGTTCTCCTGAACCGCGCGCCAACGCTTCACCGGCTCGGCATCCAGGCGTTCCAGCCCAAGCTCGTGGAAGGCAAGGCCATTCGCGTGCATCCGCTCGTGTGCGTCGCATTCAACGCGGACTTCGACGGCGACCAGATGGCGGTGCACGTGCCGCTGTCGTCCGAAGCCATCGTGGAGGCCAAGGTGCTGATGATGGCGGACCGGAATATTCTTTCTCCCGCGTCCGGCAAGCCGATCATCACGCCGACACAGGATATCGTCCTCGGAATCTACTACCTCACGAAGGAAAGGGAATCCGCGGCGGACCTGACGAAGATCTTCTCCGATCCCGACGAATGCCTCTACGCCCTCGAAACGGGCGTCATCAGCCTGCACGGCCGCATCCGCGTCCGCGTCTCCGACGGCAAAAAGGGCCGCCGGATCATCGAGACGACGCCGGGACGCCTCATCTTCAACAGCGTCCTGCCCGAGGGCTTCGAATATGTCAACACGACGCTCGGCAAGGCCAAGCTCGGCGCGCTCTTCGACCAGATCTTCCGGTCCTGCGGCGAGACGATCATGGCCCAGACTGCGGACAAGATCAAAAGCCTCGGCTTCGTCTATTCCTCCCGCGCCGGCATTTCCATCGGCATCGAGGACATGCGCATCCCCTCGTCCAAGGATCAGCTGATCCACATCGCCACCGAGGACGTCAATCGCATCAACGATCAGTACAAGAAGGGCGTGATCACGGAGCAGGAACGTTACACGAAGATCATCGATCTCTGGACCGCCACGACGGACGAAGTCGCGAAAGTGATGTTCGACGAAATCGAGGCCGACCGCGAAGGATTCAACCCGATCTATATCATGGCGGATTCCGGAGCGCGAGGATCGAAGGCGCAGATCAAGCAGCTCGCCGGCATGCGCGGCCTCATGGCCGACCCGTTCGGCAAGATCCGCGAAACGCCGATCACGTCCAATTTCCGCGAGGGACTTTCCGTCATCGAGTTCTTCCAATCCACGACAGGTTCCCGCAAGGGCCTGACGGACACGGCTCTGAAGACGGCCAACGCGGGCTACCTGACGCGCCGGCTCGTCGACGTCGCTCAGGACGTCGTCATCCTCGAGGAGGATTGCGGCACCAACAACGGTCTTCTCATCTCACACCTGAAGACCGGCGATGAAATTTCAGGCCCGGTTCACGACCGCGCGCTGGGACGATTCCTCGCAGAAGACATCGAGGACCCGGGCGAGGAGGGCAAATCGCTCCTCAAGGCCGGAGACTATATCGACGACAAGGCCGCCAGGCTTATCGCGGACTTCAACATCGAGGAAGTGAAGATCCGGTCCGTCCTGACCTGCGATTCGCTGAAAGGCGTCTGCAAGAAGTGCTACGGCCGCGACCTCGCGACCGGTCGCATGGTGGAGATCGGCGAGGCCGTCGGAGTCATCGCGGCGCAGTCGATCGGAGAACCCGGCACGCAGCTGACGCTAAGGACGTTCCACGTCGGAGGCACAGCCTCGGCGGACGACACGTACATCCGCGCCCGCTTCACGGGCATCATCACGACACTGCCACCGCTCAAGCCGCAGATCGACGGAACCGTGTACGTCATCACGGAAGGCGAATTCAAGGGCAAGAGGATCGAGAAATTCGAGCTCGTTCCCAAGACAACGCTTCTCTACATCAACTCGCGCGGCACGCGCATCCAGCAGCCGCTGAAGGCCGGGCTCCATGTCGACGTCACGGTGAAAAGCGGCGACACGGTCAAGGCCGACCAGGACATCGTCCGTATCGAAGTGGGCATCAGCGACGCCTGCAAGGTCAAGACGATCAAGAAGGATTCCGTCATCGTCTCGATCGCCGGCAAGAAAGAGCGGCGCATCGATATTCCGGCGGGATTGAAGATCATCGTGACCGAGGGCGACAAGCTCTCCGCGGGCGACGCCGTCGCGCGCAGGAACTTCGCGGCTCCCTTCGCCGGCAAGGTCGAGTTCTCCGCCCGCAAGGACGGGGGAGAGATCATCACGCTCGTATCATCCGTGGAAGAGAATATCTCCGCGATCTCCGAGAAAGGCCGGCTCGTCGAATCCGCCGCGCTCGTCGGAGCCGAGCCGAAGGTCAAGGTCGGATCGCACGTCGACCAGGGCGAAATCATCGGCATGAACCCTTCGTTCAACCCGATCTTCGCTCCGATCACCGGCCACATCGAGTTCGAGCGCGCCGCATTGCAGCGGGAAGGCAACGAGCAGATCATCATCAAGCCTCTCGACGCGGAAGGCGACGACCAGGGCGTCATGACCGTCTGGAAAGGCGTCGAGCTGATCGTCGGCGACGAGGATGAACTTCTCGTCACGCCGGGCGGCACCGTCGACATCGGAACCGCGGTCATCAAGAAGGATGGCGGAAAGAGCATCTCGTCCACCGTCAAGGGCACGCTCCATGTCGTCCGTCGCTACGTCGCCAAGAACGGCAAGGCCATCGCGGTCGTCCGGATCGCGGAAGTCGTCGAAAAGCGGACGCTGCCGTATCTCCGATACACCCGCACGTCGGCGAGCACCTCGAAGTCGAAGGCACTGTCGAAGGTCAAGAAGCAGAACATCCGACTCATCTCCAAAAGCCACGTCGTCCGCATCGACGTCTTCAAGCGGGCGGAGGAGATGCGCGACACCATCAAGGTGATGCTCGACGAGAACAAGGTCACCGCGATGCCGACCACGTACAAGAGCGATCTCTTCGCCTCGCAGGAATACTCCGTGCCGAGTGTCAAGGCTCTGCACGAGATTCTCGAGCTGGAACGCTCGAACGAGAAGGCGCGCGAATCGATCACGGTCGATAAGGGCGACCTCGTCGTCAAACTCTTCTCCGACTTCCTCCGCGGGCCCAAGGAAGGCGGCGGCGAAAAGACCGGCATGACCAAGGACATCACCGGCGGTCTGCCGCGCGTCGAGGAGCTCTTCGAGATCAGAAAGCCCAAGTCCACACCGGCCTCCATATCGCCGGTCGACGGCAAGCTTCTGCTCGGACCGAAATACAAGAAGAGCCGCATCGCGATCGTGAAGTCCGTCGACGGAGTCGATCATGAGATCGAGATCCCGCCGGAACGGCACGTGATCCTGGAGAACGACGCCGATGTTGCCGCGGGAGACCTCCTGACGGACGGCCCCGTCGACGTGCATGAGCTCCTGAAGGTGAAAGCCGAGACAGCGGTGCAGCAGTACATCGTCAACGAAGTCCAGGACGTGTACCGCATGCAGGGAGTGGAAATCAACGACAAGCACATCGAAGTGATCACGCGCCAAATGATGCGCAAGGTCCAGGTCGCCAACGCCGGCGACACGGAATTCCTGACCGGCGACCTCGTCGACAGGATCCGCCTGGCCGAAGAGAACAAGCGCGTCGAAGCGCTCGGCAAGCGGGCCGCCACGTATCACCCGGTCCTCCTGGGCATCACGAAATCGGCAAAGCATTCCGACTCGTTCATCTCCGCCGCTTCGTTCCAGGAAACGACATGGGCATTGACGCAGGCGGCGATCCTCGGCAAGCGGGACAATCTCCGCGGCCTGAAGGAAGCCGTCATCATCGGACACCTCATCCCGGCCGGCACCGGCCTCCGGCAGTATCGCGAGCAGGTCGTGGCCGAACCGACGGAAGAAGCGCAAGCGGAAGCGGCGGCTCAGACCGTACTGCCGCCGACGACACCGGTGGCCGCAGCGTAGGAAATTCCTCATGGCATTTCAGAGTAAAAGAAAGCCCTCGGAGTAACACTCCGGGGGCTTCTTTCGTGACGAGCGACATCATAAAAACTGTCACCAACAAGTTGCGCTCTGAAACCAGTGCGGGATCCTGCGATAAGAAATCAGGTATTATGCCGCTGATCTCCACATATGACTCAAAGGCTCGAAGGGCTCCAAGAAAACCAATACATCGTTATCACTCAGTGACGATCATGAATTTCTTCGAGGCCTTTGTGTCTTCGAGTTGAAAAATCCGCATCTGGCTGAACGAAGGCTGAAGCTCCATGGACATGTTGACTTATTCCTCTACAGAAACTCCTTCATTCCCTCCCTGAAGCTCGGGTATCGAGGAACCCAGCCGAGGCTCCTCAATAGCGTATTCCTGACGCGCTTGTTGGAGCGCGGGACGCGCATCGGCGCGCGGTCACCCGCGGCATCATCGGAATCATCGCACTCGAACGGTATCCGCTCCGGCCACTTCATACCCCTCTCTTCCATGACCCATCGCGCGACATCGATGGCCCGCGCCGGGTCATCGTCGGAACAGTTGTAGACTCCCTCAAGATCGGGCCTGTCCATGAGCAATGTCAGGGCCGCGACAATATCCTCCACGCGCACGCGATTGGTCCAGAACTCGCCGCGCATCGGCAGCTTTTCCGGATGCAGATATCTCCGCAGCGGATTCCGGCCCGGACCATAGATTCCAGCAAGGCGCACCAGGCACGACGACATGTCACGCGCTTCACGAACAATCTCTTCGGCTTCGATCAGCCCGCGCCTTCGCGCATCCGTGCTCTCCCGGGCACCGTCACTAGCGCGCGCCTTAAGTCCACTCCCGCCGGCAAGCGTCGACTTTTCATCGACCCACCCGCCAGCTCTCTCCACATACACACCCGTGCTGGACGTGTAGATCACCCGTTGCGCATGAAGGGAACGAGCCAGTCGAACGGAACCCCTCATCGCATCGCCGAACTCGTCTCCCGAGCGCGACTGCAATGCCGCGGATCTCGGCGGCGACAGGGTGATCACCACCCGGTCGACAATCGGCGCCACCCGGAGGACCTGCTCCAGAAGTCGCGGGTCGCGGAGGTCGCCCTTGATCCCGTGCCATGATCCAGGCGCGCCCGATCCTCCTTCAGTCGACCGAACCAGGTTTTCCTCCTGGCGACGAGCAGTAATGACGCGCGCCCCATCACGAACCAGAGACTCGGCAAGAAGACCGCCCACATATCCGGCTCCGGCGATCAGGACGACGCGTGGTGAACCGTCAGCCATGGATCGATCGCATTCCCATGCGAAGAAGATACGCGCGTCCAGTCAATATTCAAGGCGCGCGTGTCGACGCGGCAATGAGCGGCGGCAAAGAGCACACGATGGACAGGGCCCCGGCTAGTAAAGAAGCTCCTCATCCTCCCCCGCGTCTCCGCCGCCGTTACCGACACCGGCGCCGACAAGCGACGAGGCCCCGGCTTCGCCGCGCGATCGACCCTGGGCCCCTTCGGCCGAGGGCGAGTCGGCGGAGCCCGGCGAACCACCATTCTTCTTGCCGGACCAGAGGAAGTTCACGTGGTCCGTGAAAATCTGAAACGTCTTATGCTCATGCCCATCCTTGTCCGTCCAGTCGTTCGGTTCCAGCCGTCCAGTAACGAGCAGCAGTTCGCCCTTCTTCTTATGCGTCGCGATCACTTCCGCGACATGTCCGAAGACGCTCGCGCTGATGAATGTCGTCCTTTGCTTCAACTCCCCCTGGACGCCGGGCGTCGCGGTTTTCTCGCGATACATGTGATTCGAAGCCAGCCGAAGACTGACGACCGCCGTTCCTTTCGCGGTGAAGCGCAGCTCCGGATCGGCCGTCAACCTCCCGCTCACCGTAATAATGTTCACGTCAGACATGTTCTTCTCCTTCTCTCCGATAAACTTCCCGTTTCCTCTTGAAAGCGGGCTCGTCGCGCTTCAGTTCGCCGCGCAAGGACACAAGACCGCGCGAGGGCAGGACAAAACATCGCGCGCCTCGACTGAATTCAACGATCGCGATCCTGACGGACGACCCGAAGACGCCCTTGAACGTCCCGAGCCCGTATTCTCCGTGAACGACCCTGCCTCCGCTTCTGAACACCTTTCACCTCCCTGGGCAATCACAACGCATCGAACGTGCCGTGCGTAAGACCTGTAAATGGAAAGTGCTCCCGCGAAGAAAAGTGTCTAATACTGTCGAAGTGTACAATATTCGACACTTTACTTCGTCGTCTCGCGGAGCCTATCGTTTGATGCAGCGCGCGAATTGAGTTATACATCTTTCATGCTGCGAGTCGCGCTTTTTGCTCTGCCAGGTCCGGGGGACGCCGTCATGGAGATCGTCGCCCCCGTGCTCCTTGTTCGCGGGGAGCCGTCGGATTTTCCCGATGCCTTGTTTCCAACTGTCGACGCGAATGCTCCCGACTTTCTCTCGCGATTCCGATCGGCCGGGCCCGATCTCGTGCTGGTCGCGGGCTGGGAATCCAGAATTCCTTCCTCTCTCTATGCGGACCT
Organism: uncultured bacterium; assembly: GCA_964499705.1. Lineage (GTDB taxonomy): Bacteria > UBA8481 > UBA8481 > UBA8481 > UBA8481 > JBBTKW01. The sequence continues at coordinate 26,384 of CAZCME010000003.1, forward strand.
ACCCTTCGGGGGATGGAATATTCACCCGTCTCTGTTGCCGAACTACCGCGGGCATAATCCGTATTTTCACGTGATCGCGAAAGGGGAGACGGAGACAGGCGTGACCGTGCACAGGTTGACGGATCAGCTCGACGCGGGGGACATCCTTCTTCAAAGGCGCTTCACGATCTCATCCGGCATGACGATCGGCGACCTGTGGCGCGAGCTCGGGAAGCTCGGAGCGAAAGCCGCCGAAGAAACTCTCGTGCTCCTGAATGGTCACGCGTCGATCCGGGATATGCTGCGCCCTCAGCCAACCGGAACTTTTCCTAGAGCGCCTCACGTTCAACCCGCCGATCTCCTGCTCACTCCCGATATGACCCTCTTCCGAGCCGGCAATCTCATCCGCGCCTGCCATCCTTTTTACGGAGCCATTTCCCGCATCGATGACAGAATAGTCAAGGTGTACGAAGCAAGACCCTGCGGCAACAAGCGAATATCCGCCGCAGGCCCACTCCTGCATTTCAGCGATGGGTCGCTTGAAATCACCTCCCTGGACGTCGAAGGCGAGGGCTTGATGACGGGCGAAGAATTCCTGCGCCGGTTTCGCGGAGCATCCGCGCCCGTGGAAGTCCCGTCAGGAACATGACGCCGCTTTCATCGCGTGACTCTTCGCTGCTCGTCGAATTCGCCCGCGCATCCGTGCATGCGGCCGTGACTCGACAGCCGATTCCTCCCGCCCCCGCGCTCGATATCCTGAAGCAGAAGCGCGGCTGCTTCGTCTCGCTGCACAAGAGAGACAGGCTTCGCGGCTGCATCGGCAATTTCGTCGCCGACGTGCCGCTCGCGGAAATGATTCCCTCCATGGCCGCCGCCGCCGCGCTTTCGGATCCACGTTTTGATCCGGTTCGAGCGGACGAGCTGGACGAACTTTCCATCGAGCTCTCCATCCTGACGCCTCCCGCTCGCATTTCTTCCGTGCGGGAGATCCGTCCCGGCATCGATGGAATTCTCATTCGCGGTGCGCGCGGAAAAAGCGGATGCTTTCTACCGCAGGTCGCGACGGAGACAGGATGGAGCGCGGAAGAATTCGTGCGTCGATGCCTGACTGAAAAAGCGGGGCTTCCCGCGGACGCATTTATTAAAGGCGAAGCGACGATCGAAATATTTCAGGCGGAAATATTTTCAACTTAGGAGTGACAGATCTTGACAGAAGGTTAAAAGTGATGATAGTTCTCAACATGGAGGCACGTTGAGACATGGCCACAGTGGGTACGGGCGTTTTCATTTTCGCTGTCGCATTCGCGGCGGGAATCGCTTTCCTGATTCCCGCGCTGCGTGAGCTGCATCTCACATTGAAGGCCTATCGCAACATGGAGCCCAGGATTGTCGCGCTCCTGGATAATTCCCGGCGCATCACGGAAAACGTGGAAGAGATCTCCCGGAATGTGCTTCACCAGACAACGAAGATCGAGCAGATGACGGAAGAAGCGACGGAAATGGTGGATCACGTCAAGCAGACGGTGAATCTCTACAACCGCACCGTGGCCCGGCCCGCCATCTTCATCGCGAGCCTGGCGAGCGGCATGAAGGGCGTGTCGTCGGTTCTGTTTCGTAACAGGAAGTAGATCGGCGCGTCGCGCGGCCTGATGCCGCATTGCGGCGTGTCGCAGAAGGAGGATGGGACAATGAGTTGTGAAAATCGTGAAGACGGGAGCTGCGGTTCATCCGTGCTTTCGTTTCTCCTAGGGGGCGCTCTCGGCGGAGTGCTCGGCATGCTGTACGCTCCGGGATCCGGCGAAGAGACGCGTCGAAAGATCAAGTTCTACGCGGAGGAAGCGGCGGACAAGGCCGTGGAGAGGATGCAGCAGATCCGCGGCGAAGCGGATGAAGCCATCACCAAGATGAAGAGCGAGTTCAGCGAGCAGAAGGATCGTCTCACTTCAGCGATCGATGCGGGACGCAGCGCTTTTCGCGAGGAGAAGGAGCGGTACGAGGAGGGATCGAACCCGACTTGAACCGGCCGAACCGGGCAGAAAAAATATTCGAGTTAATGACAAAAATGTATTGAAGTGATTTGAAATCTTCATATCATCTCAATGGAATTGAATTGAAATGGAAGTAAGGCCTGACAAATACATAAGGCCGGCCCTAAGGGGCTAGCGGGAAATCTCCCTTGAAAGGGGTGACGTAAAAGTGGCGAAAAAGGCAACCAAGAAGGCGACAAAGAAGAAGGCAACGAAGAAGAAGAAGTAAGTTGTCTCAGTGCTAAGTGGAGCACCGCCGTGAAGGAGGAATCTTCGGAAACCTCCGACACGAAGCTGGTGCGTGAGCGGGCCTCGCAAGTTGCGAGGCCCATTCTTTTTAAGGGGCGGAGCGTATGGTCGGAAATTATTTTCACAAGAATGCGATCGGATATGATTCGACCCGGATGAAGTCGGAATGACAGGAAGAGCTCCCATGGCAATCCCCGGGCGGCGCGCAGTGCGGCCGCACCCTCCGCGATGACGCAGGACCTCGAAAACTCTCCGGCCGGGGTCGATTGCTCCGCCGGACTCACCCGCGTCGACAAGGCCATCGATCGCGCCTGCCATAAACTCTTCTCCCTTCAATCCGGAGACGGTTATTGGGTCGGCGAGCTCTTCGCGGACTCGACACTGGCAAGCGACTCGATCATTCTGCACAGCTTCATGGAGTCGGATCCGATTCCGCACGTCGATATGATGCGGCGGCATATTCTGTCGAAGCAGCTGCCGGACGGAGGATGGAACCAGTATCCCGGAGGGCAGGCGGAAATCAACGCGACGCTGAAGGCGTACCTCGCGTTGAAATTGAGCGGGGTCGCGGCGTCGGATCCCACGCTCGTCCGCGCCCGCGCCGCCATCGCGGGCCTCGGAGGCCTGCGGGGGCTGCACACGTACTGCCGTTTCTACCTCGCGACGCTCGGGCAGGTTCCGTGGAGCGAGGCTCCGGAAATTCCTCCGGAACTTTTTCTCGCCCCACGCTGGTTCCCCGTCAATTTCCACGCCTTCTCCGCGTGGTCGCGCGGCATCATAGCTTCGATGACGATCATGCGGAGCCTCGAGCCGGTGGTAAAACCGCCGGAAGAACGAGGAGCGCGCGAGCTGATCGAGGAATTCTGGGCGGAGAAGCCGGCTCCCACGACATTCGCCGGCCGCTTCTTCGTCCAGGCGGACAGGGCGATGCGCGCCTACGGCAGGATGTCCTTTAATCCGCTCCGCCGATACGCTCTACGCCGCGCCGAAGACTGGATGATGAACCATCTCTCCGACGGAGGGCTCGGCGCGATCTATCCCGCGATCCAGAACGCCGCCATGGCGTTGAAGACGCTCGGTTACGGACTGGATCATCCACTCGTCAAAGCGCAACTGGACGAGATCGAGAAATTCAACGTGATCGAAAGCGGGGAGATCCGGGTGCAACCCTGTAATTCACCTGTGTGGGACACGGTCTGGAGCGTCACGGCGCTGGCGGAGAGCGGGTACTCCACGGCGCATCCCGCGCTCAAGAAGGCCGCGCACTGGCTGATCGACCGCAAGCTCCCGCAGCACGCCAGGAATTTCGACCGGGCACGCGCCGGGAGCGAGCCGGCTCGGGGGATGAAAAGAAGCGCATGGTGCTTCCAGTTTTCAAATCCGTTCTTCCCGGACGTGGACGACACGATCGGCGTCATGACCGCACTACACGTTTCAGGCGCGGAAAAAGATGCGGAGCTGGGAGAATCCGCGAGAAAGGCGGTCGATGAAGGAGCGCGATGGATTCTCGACATGCGCAACCGCGACGGCGGATGGGCATCCTTCGACAAGGATCTCGACAACGGGCTCCTGGAAGCGATTCCGTTCGCGGATCACAACGCGATTCTCGATCCGAGCACAGCGGACATCACGGCGCGCGTCCTGGAACACCTGCGCGTATGCGAGCGCCCTCTCTCGAAAAAAGAGAGCGGCAGAGCGATCGCCTTTCTGCTCGATGAGCAGGAGAAGAACGGCTCTTGGTTCGGGCGCTGGGGAGTGAACTACATCTACGGAACGTCCGCCGCGCTCGTGGCTCTTTCGCCCGAGGCGCAGGGTGATCGCCGCGTTGCGGAGGCGATGCGGCGCGGCGCGGCATGGTTCCGCGCACATCAGAATCCCGACGGCGGTTGGGGCGAGAGCTGCCGGTCGTATGATGAGTCCGGGATCTTTCAGCGCGAGGAGAGCACGCCGAGCCAGACCGCATGGGCGCTCATCGGCCTCATGGCGACCGGAGACGGAAGCGGAGCCGGCGCCGAAACAGCGGAGAGCATCGAGCGGGGAATCGCGCGGCTTCTGGCGACCCAAGACGAAGACGGCACCTGGGACGAACTCAACTTCACGGGCACAGGATTTCCGAAGGTGTTCTATCTCGGTTACTCCATGTACTCGCATTATTTTCCGCTGATCGCTCTTTCTCGATATCGCAGACGCCGGCGGGATTGATTCGGGAGGCGTCGACCGCCACGGAAGGGGAGGATGATGTCGGTTCGTCGGATGGAGACGGCGCAGGCTTGTCTGTTCCAGTTGGCCTGTTCCAGGCTTGCCTGTTCGTCGCCTATTCGAGGATACACTGCCCGAGGAACGTTCGTCTCTGTGATCTCGTCAGCGAAGAAGTGGTCTGTTCAGTAGCGCGTATATGACTGCATTCGAGGGGAGCCATCTCCACCCGGTTTAACCGAACCCCTCCCGCATCAGTAACTTCGGTTTGGCAGAGGCGAGATGACTATAGTTTTATCGTTTCAAACGTCAAGTATTATTTTCTAATCATTTCAAACCGCATCATGTGGGCAGTAGGAAACGGAAGAATTCTATTCCTCGACCTCTTCTTGAGCCTTCTGCGAAAGAATGGTGACGTCGGAGACGAGGTCGCCCTCTTCGAGCTTGATGATCCTGACCCCTTGAGTATTCCGGCCGATTTCCTTGAAGTCGGAAGCCTTCATCCGGATGACGACGCCGTGCTTCGTGGCAACGATGACATCGTCCGTGTCCACCACTTCGCGGATCGCGCAGACGCCGCCGTTTCTTTCCGTCGTCTTGATGTTGATGACACCCTTGCCGCCGCGGTTCTGGAGCCGATAGTCGAGGACGTCCGTGCGCTTGCCGTATCCGTTTTCGCAGACCGCGAGGAGCGACGTGCCTTTACGGGCGATGACCATGCCGATCACTTCGTCGTTCTTGTCGAGCGTGATGCCCTTCACTCCCGTCGCGGTCCTGCCCATCGGGCGAACCTTCGCCTCGGGGAAGCGCGTCGCCATTCCTTCTTTCGTGGCGAGCACCACTTCCGATGAGCCATCGGTCAGACGCGCCTCGATCAAGGTGTCTCCCTTGTCGAGCGTCAGCGCAATGATCCCGGCCTGGCGGGGATTGCCGTAGGCTGAAAGCACCGTCTTCTTCACCGTGCCGAGCTTCGTGGCCATCATGATGAAGCGGTTGTCGTCGAATTGATCGACGGGCACGAAGGCCGTGATCGCATCGTCCGACGCGATCTGGATGAGATTGACGATCGCCTTCCCCTTCGCGGCGCGACCGACCTGGGGAATATCGTAGACCTTCAACCAGTGGCACGTTCCGTTCTGCGTGAAGAAGAGGATGTAGTTGTGCGTCGACGCGATGAGAATGTGCTCGACGAAATCCTCCTCCTTCGTTTCCATTCCCGTCGCACCCCTGCCTCCGCGCTTCTGCGCGCGGTAACCTGAAAGCGGCAACCGCTTGATGTAACCGGTGTGGCTGATGGTGATGACGACGTCTTCCTGCTTCACGAGATCTTCCGGCTTGAACTCGCCGACGGATCCGTCGACGATCTGTGTCCTGCGCTTGTCGGCGAACTTGTCCTTCAGCTCCTTCAATTCCTTCTTGATGATATCGAGGACTTCCGTCTCGTGAGCCAGGATGAACTTCAGGCGCTCGATCTGCTTCAGAAGCTCCGCCAGGGCCTTCTCCTCCTCGATCCGCTCCAGGCTCGTCAGACGATGCAGACGCAGCTCGAGGATGGCCTTGGTCTGCATTTCGGAAAATCCGAACTTGGCGATGAGCTTCTTGTGTGCTTCCTCGCGGTCCTTCGATTTCCGGATGATCGCGATGATCTCGTCGATGTGCGCGATCGCCTTCAGGAGCCCTTCCTTGATATGAGCATCGGCTTCGGCCTTGCGAAGAAGATACTCGCTCCGCTTCCGGATCACCTCGCGACGGTGCTCCACGTAGTGATCGATGATCTCCCGGATGCCCATCACCTTCGGGCGGTTCTTCGTGAGAGCGAGCATGATGATGCCGAAGGTATCGAGCATCTGGGTGTGCTTCTGGATCTTGTTGAGAACGACTTGCGCCATCGCATCGCGCTTTATTTCGATGACAACGCGCATGCCGTCGCGGTCGGACTCGTCGCGGATATCGGAGATGCCTTCGATCTTCTTGTCCTTCACGAGATCGGCGATCTTGATGAGAAGCGACGCCTTGTTCACCTGGTAAGGGAGCTCCGTGACGATGATCGCCTCGCGGCCGTTCGATTCCTCGATTCCGGCGACGGCGCCAATCTGGATCTTCCCTCGGCCCGTCTCGTACGCCTCGCGGATCCCCGCGCGGCCGTAGATGATTCCTCCCGTCGGAAAGTCCGGGCCGGGCATCACCTTCAGGATTTCATCGACGCCCGATTCCGGCTTGTCGATGACGAGCGTGATCGCGTCGACCACCTCGCCGAGATTGTGCGGTGGAATGTTCGTCGCCATGCCGACGGCGATACCGGTGGAACCGTTCAGCAGGAGATTCGGCAGCTTGGCCGGAAGAACCGTCGGTTCCTCGTGCGACCCGTCGAAGTTCGGGATGAACTTGACCGTCTCCTTGTCGATGTCGGCGAGGAGCTCGGTGGAGATCTTGTCCATCCGGACTTCCGTATACCGGTAAGCCGCGGCGGCGTCGCCGTCGACGGAGCCGAAGTTGCCCTGGCCGTCGATGAGGGGATACCGCAGAGAGAAGGACTGAACCATACGGACGATCGAGTCGTAGACGGCGGAGTCGCCGTGCGGATGGAACTTGCCGAGCACTTCGCCGACGACGGTGGCGGATTTCTTGTAGCTCTTGTCGGATGTCAGGCCGACTTCGTTCATCGCGTGGAGAATGCGGCGGTGGACGGGCTTCAACCCGTCCCGGACATCGGGCAGCGCGCGACCCACGATCACGCTCATGGCGTAATCGAGATACGAATCCTTCAGCTCATCTTCAATGTAGCTCGCCTCGACGGCGTCCCGGTCGCCGATCATATATCCAGATTCTTCACTTCCTGCGCATGGCGCTCGATGAACTCGCGCCGCGGCTCCACCTGGTCGCCCATCAGCTTGCTGAAGAGCTTGTGCGCTTCCGTGTCGGAGTCGATGCTCACTTTCAGAAGAACGCGCTTGTCAGGGTCCATCGTCGTCTTCCAGAGCTGCTCGGGATTCATCTCACCGAGTCCCTTGTAGCGCGTCACCCGCGCGCCAGCGCCGAATCGCTTCACCTGGGCGTCCTTATCTTCCTCCGTGTAATAGTAATACTCTTCCTTTCCCTTGGAGACGCGGTAGAGAGGAGGCTGGGCGATGTAGATGTGTCCGCGCTCGATGAGCTCCTTCATCTGACGGTAGAAGAAGGTCAACAAGAGCGTCCTGATGTGGGCTCCGTCGACATCCGCGTCGGTCATGATGATGACCTTGTGATAGCGGAGCCTCTCGATGTCGAAATCCTCCTCGCCGATCCCGGTGCCGACCGCGGTGATGAGCGTCCGGATTTCCTCGTTGGAGAGCATCTTGTCCATGCGGGACTTCTCGACATTCAGGATCTTTCCACGCAAAGGCAGAATGGCCTGAAACCTGCGGTCGCGCCCCTGCTTGGCGGAACCGCCGGCGGAGTCTCCTTCGACGATATAGACCTCGCAGTGCTGCGGATCCCTTGCGGAACAGTCCGCAAGCTTTCCGGGCAGGCCGCCGGATTCCAGGGCGCTCTTGCGGCGCACGAGTTCCTTCGCCTTCTTGGCGGCTTCGCGCGCCTGTGACGCGGCGAGGCCCTTCTCGATGATCCGCTTGGCGATGCCGGGAGTCTCCTCCAGGTAATTGGAGAGCTGTTCGTTCACAATCTGGACGGCGATGCCTTCGACCTCGCCGTTACCGAGCTTCGTCTTCGTCTGGCCTTCGAACTGCGGATCGGGGACCTTGACGGAGATGACCGCGGTGAGCCCTTCGCGGATATCTTCCCCCTGCAGCGAGAATCCTTCCTTCTTGAAGTAGTTGTTCTTCCGGGCGTAGCGGTTGATCGTGCCGGAGAGCGCCTTCCGGAACCCGACGAGATGCGTGCCGCCCTCGTGCGTGTTGATGTTGTTGGCGAAGGAAAAGACGCTCTCGGAGTAGGCGATGTTGTACTGGAACGCGGCTTCCACGACGACGTTCTCGGATTCTCCCTCGATGTGAATCACCTTCTCGAAGAGCACCTGCTCATCTTCGTTCAGGTACTTCACATAGTCGATGATGCCGCCCTTCTGGAAGAATTCCTGCTCGTCGCCCGTCTGCTCGTTCTTCAGGATGATGCGGAGGCTCTTATTGAGAAACGCCAGTTCGCGCAACCGGGCTGTCAGCGTTTCCGGGTCATACTCGATGTGCTTGAAGATCTCGACGTCCGCCAGGTATCTCACTTTCGTGCCGCGCTTTTTCGAAGCGCCGATTTCCTTGACGGGCGCCACGGGAACGCCGCGCGCGTATTTCTGCATGTAGGATTTCCCGCCGCGGTAGACCTCGACCTCCAGCCATTCCGACAGCGCGTTGACGCAGGAGACGCCGACGCCATGAAGACCGCCGGAAACCTTGTACGACTGGTGGTCGAATTTTCCGCCGGCATGCAGCTTCGTCATCACGATCTCGAGCGCGGGAACCTTGTATTGCGGATGGAGGTCGACGGGAATGCCTCTGCCGTTGTCCTCCACGGAGATCGTGTTGTCCTTGCCGACCGTGACAATGACCTGATCGCAATGGCCCGCCATCGCCTCGTCGACCGCGTTGTCGACGACTTCGTAGACGAGATGATGGAGTCCCCGGGGGCCGGTGGAACCGATGTACATCGCCGGTCTTCGGCGAACGGCTTCGAGCCCTTCGAGTACAGTAATGGAGTCTGCTGTGTAATTTTCTGCTGCGGATGTCACGGGTAAATTGCTCCTTGTAGTGTCCCGCTTTTTATATCAAATTTCGCCCAGTTTTGGAAGCGTTCTTCGTAATATTTTGTGGCCGTATCGGCCAGCCAGATCTGGCCGGAAACCCCTCCTAAAAGGCCGAGAAACGCATTTTTGCGGTCCCGGTCCAGCTCCCCCAGGACATCGTCCACGAGAACCAGCGGCGACTGGTCGTCCGAAGTGAGAAATCGGGCCTCCGCGAGCCTCAGGACGAGCGACGCCAGGCGCTTCTGACCCTGCGAACCGAACTGCCTCAGGAGGACTCCGTCGAGCGTCACGGCCACATCATCACGGCCCGGTCCCCACGGCGAAGGCTGTCCCATCGCCTCGCAGCGGCGGGACTCGCGGAAGCAGTTTTTCGCGGCCGTTTCCCAGTCGCCCGGTTCCCATTTCCCCGGCACTGCCGGCCTGTATTCCAGCCCCAGGATCCCGGGAAGGGCTAGCTCCTCCTGCAGACTCTTCACGGAATCGGCGAGCCTGGAACAGCACCGATCGCGCGACTCGAAGATGCGGGGAAGTTCCGCGGCGACCAGGGTGGCGAAGGAAGCGGAGACCGCGGAGCCGGAACGGGAGGAGGAATATCGAGTCGCGCCGCGATGAAGCTGTTTGGCCGCGCGCTTCCAGCGGCGCAGGGCATCGAAGTAGGAGCGATCCTTCTGCGACAGCATGATATCGAGATAGCGCCGCCGCTCCGCCGGCCCGTCTTCGATGATGGCGAGGTCGTCGGGCTTCAGGACCGTCATGCGGATCCTGCCAATCAGGTCGGTCCACTTGGGCAGCGGCGCCTGCCGGAGAAAAGCCTCGCGGCGCGAGCCTTCCTTATGCCGGATCGCCGCGTCAAACTCATCGCACCGCAGATCGATCCGGTATCCCTCCGCTCCGAATCGAGCGAAGTCCGCGTCGCGCCGCGTCCGGAAGCCTATGCCCGTCGCCATGAGATGGATCGCTTCGAGAACACTCGTCTTCCCCGCCCCGTTGGGCCCTTCCAGGAAGACGACCTTCCTCTTCCGGGTATCGAGGAGGGAATCGAGATGGTTACGGAAGGAGATGAGGCGGAGGGAGGAGAGGATCAAGGCTAATAGTAATAGGGGACATTCTCCAACATTCCAACATTGAGAATGCAGCTACTTACGAAATATTGGTATCGTACTTTTTGTAACGCCAATAATCTGAATGTTGGAATGTTGGAGAATGTCCCCTTTAACCTCTCAGCGGCATGAGAATATAGGAATACCCCGCGTCCTTGGCGGTCGTGAAGACCGCGGGAGCGATTTTGGCGCCCATCTCGATCATCACCTCGTCGTCCTGGAGCACCTTCAGGACGTCGAGCACATAGCGCGCGTTGAAGCTGATCTCCAGGGGCGTGCCCGTCACGGTCGCGTCCACCTCATCATGGCCTTCGCCGAATTCCGGCGTCTCGGCGGAGACGATGACGCGGTCGGACTTGATGGAGAGAAGCACCTGCTGTGTTCTCTGGTTCGTGAAGGGACTGACGCGGCGAAGGGCATCGGCGAAGCTCTGGCGGGCGATCGTGATCTTCCGGTCCGAAGCCTTGGGGATGATCTTTTCGTAGTCGGGAAATTTTTCCGCGATGAGGCGCGAGTAATACGTGCCGGCGGGAAGCGTGAAAATGACGTTCGTCTCCCCGATTGAAAGTTCGACGGTGCCGGAGTCCGGGAGATTGCCGGCGATTTCCGCGAGAATGCGGGCGGGAATGATCACGTTGATGTCCGTGTCCTTATCGGCGCCGGCTTTCTTGTGGCCGGAGAGAACGAAATCGGAAATAGCGAGCCGATGGCCGTCCGTGGCGACGAGGCGCGTCTGCTTCGCGTTCACGATGAGATTGGCTCCGGTCAGGAAGCTGCGCGCTTCGTCATGCGAAGCGGCGATCACCGTCCGTCGAATCGCCTCACCGAGGACCGGCGCATCGATCTGCAGCGAAACCTCGCTCGTGATCGTCGGGATCGCGGGATAATCCTCGCGAGCGGTGCCACGGAGCGTAAGGCGCGTCCGGCCGCATTTCAGCGTCAGGGCGTTTCGCTCCGTCACGAGCAGCGAGATCTCGCCGTCGGGCATCTCGCGGACGCTCTCCAGAAGCTTCTTGCCCGGAACGGCGAGCTCGCCGCCGGCCTGCACCGTCGCGGGCGTGTCGACGATGACGGCGATTTCGAGATCGGTCGCCGTGGAACGGATCGCGCCTTCCGATTCGGAGAAGTGCAGAAGAATATTATGAAGGGCCTGCATGGATGAAGGTCTCTGCGGCAAAGCTCCGGCGGTCCTGGTGATTCCCGCTATGAGGTCGGGTTTGGAAACAACGGCCTTCATGAAAGTTTTCCCACGAAGAAGTTCTTCTCATTAATGTATTGGATAGTAGTCGTAATAGTAGTGACTGGGGATATGTTGAAAAGAGAGTGAAGTCGTTCAGGGTGACGGAGCCTCATCGGGAAAACCCCATGAAGAACTCCTCGGCAAAGATTCCACACTCTCCACAATCGCTCTCTCTTTCCATGGCTTTTCCACGTGTTGTCGGAAATTCATGAACAGGGAGATTCTTCAACGCAGCGACGCCTTGATTTCCTGGAGCATGTTCTGCATGTGGCGGTCGCGCTCGAGGAGGTCCGTGATTTTCTTGCAGGAATGCAGGACGGTCGTGTGATCGCGACCGCCAAATTCCGTGCCGATGACGGGTAGTGACATGCCGGTGATTTCCCGGCAGATGTACATCGCGATCTGGCGCGGCAATGTCACGTCGGACGTGCGCCGCTTGCCCTTCAATTCCTGCGTCGTCACCTTGAAGTAGTCGGACACCGCCTTCTGGATCTGATCCACGCTGATGCGGGAATCGCGGCGGGTTTCCATGAGGTCCCGCAGGGCATCCTGGGTCTGCGCCAGGTCGATCCTGCGATTGGTGAAGGTCGCCATGGCTCCCACGCGCATCAGGGCGCCCTCGAGCTCGCGGATGTTCGAACGGACACGCGTCGCGATGTACTCGATGCAGTCGTGAGGCACGTCGAGATCCGCTTCGTCCGCCTTCATCCTGAGGATCGCTATGCGCGTCTCGAGATTGGGAGGCTGGATGTCGGTGATGAGTCCCCACTCCAGGCGCGAGCGGAGACGATCGTCGAAGGTCGTCAGCTCGCGGGGAGTCCGGTCGGACGAGATGACGATCTGGCGGTTGGATTCATGGAGCTCGTTGAAGGTGTGGAAGAATTCCTCCTGCGATCGCTCCTTGTTCAGGAGAAACTGGATGTCGTCGATGAGGAGAAGTTCCGCCTGGCGGTATTTCTTGTGAAACTGATCGATGCGCGAATCCTTCAAGGAATTGATGAACTCGTTCGTGAACTGCTCCGCGGAACTGTAGAAGACCTTCGCGTCCGGCTTCATCTGCAGCACATGATGACCGATCGCCTGCATGAGATGGGTCTTGCCGAGCCCGACGCCGCCGTAGATGAAGAGCGGGTTGTAGATCTTCGACGGAGATTCGGCGACGGCCTTGCAGGCCGCGTGCGCGAACTGGTTCGACGTGCCGACGACGAAGGAATCGAACGTGTAGAGCGGATTCAGAAAATCGGCGGCGGGCGACGTCGAAGGCCGCGACCTCGGTCCCCTCTGGGGACGAGGTTCCTGGCGCGTCTTGTTGCCCGCATTCTCCGGCTTGCAGCAGATCCGGACGGACACGGGATTGCCGTTGTGTTTCACGGCGCTCGAGACGATGCCTTCCTTGTAATGATCCTCGATCCAGTCCTTGTGGAAAAGTGTCGGCACCCAGAGAATGAGCGTGTTTTTCCGCTCCTCCACTTCCACCTTGCCGAACCAATCCTGGAACAAGTCCGCGTCGATTTTTGTTTTCAGTTCATCCTGGATTTGAGTCCAGATCCCCAATGACATATATGATTTACTCCACAGCTTATCCAGTGTCCGTCGTATGAAGAGCTGCGAGTGAGCGGCGGCTCCGGGGTCATGCTACTCCAAATGAACCCGGTAAAGCAACGGGACATGGTGAAAAACTCCCGGTGCCTATGAATGCGTAAGTTACATCGTATATTGCGGCGAAGATCGAAATTCCCAGTTGAAACGCGACCTGGTTTTTCCTGCGATCGAGTCCGCACGTTGCTTTCGCTTCGTCGAAATCAGTTCCAACTTTCAACAGGCAATCCCCAAGCCGGATCTGATGCTCTCCGGCCCGTCATCGCGTTTCAGTGAAGCGAGTATAGTGAGGACGAGAAGCGGAGCAACAAAAATTTCCCACGACCTGAATTTCATCGCATGAAAAAAAACGAACAAGCTGTTGAAAAAATAACTCGCGGAGTTCGCGCCCGGAATGCGGAAAAAAAATCGGTTCAACAAAAAGGAGGAATTGTTTTCCACAATTCTTAATCAGGCTGCTCAGGATCGCGTGAGGAAAATATTAAGGGGAGGTTATGATTTTCATGAGGTGCCGGAGCCTCGATGCAGTCCGCGGAATCGTGGCGCGGATTGTTGACGATTTTTCCGATGGCGTGCCCCGTCATGAGCTCCGCGGGGAACGGCTCAAGGATCTTCATCACGGATTCCGGATCCGCGGCCGGATCCAGCCAGGTACGCGCGCTTTCGTCATCGAGAATCACGGGCATCCGATCGTGCACGGGCAGCATCAGCTCGTTGGGCCCGCATGTGAGGAGACAGCACGAGGCGATCGTTCCCTGATCGGGGGAGATCCATTCCTCCCAGAGGCCCGCCATGGCGAAAGGTTTCCGGCTCCGCATCCGAAAATACCAGGGCGACTTCACGGACCCTTCCCGTTTCCACTCGTAGTAGCCGTCCGCGGGGACGAGGCAGCGGCGTTTTCGAAAGGCCGAACGAAACGCCGGCTTCGATGCGACCGTTTCAGATCTGGCATTGATCATCTTCGTGCCCATGCGGGGATCTTTTGACCAGGAGGGGATCAGGCCCCATCGCAGGAGCGCCGTGCGCCGCGCGCTTTCCTGGAATCGAACGGCAAGAATGTCCTGGGAGGGAGCGATGTTGTAGCGGGAATTGATATCGAGGTCGCCAGCGTCGAAGCCGAAAGCGTCCGCCAGTTCCTGAAGTTTCGTGTGAAGCGTGAATCGTCCGCACATGAGGGAATCGTGCCACACCGCTCCAAAGGTTCAATGGATTTATTGACGTTACAGTTGAGCCCCGTATCCATGTGCGACCCTGGAAGTTTCCCATCCGATGGCGGGAAATTTAACAGGATGGGCAGGATGGGCATGATTTAAGAGGAATGAAAACCGCTTCCCGATAACAGGACAAAATTGCCTGCTATTCCACCCTGAATCGATCCTGCCCATCCTGTTAATATTTCATGAGGGGGAAATTCTGCGCGACCCCTTTTATCTTGCGAAACGGAAGCGTGCCTTCGATAATGTTTTCATGAGACGCTTAATTGGCCTGGTCGTCACGGCGGCCCTGGTCGCGTGCGGCGGGGGTTCGGGTCCGTCCCGGGAACAGACTCTGCACGCCTCCGTCATTTCCGATCCCAAGTCCTTCAACGTGGTGACGGCCCGAGAGGTCAGCACGTCCGATATCATGGGACTCGTCTTCGAAGGTCTTGTCCGATCCGATCCGAAGACGTTCGAGATCCTTCCGAACCTGGCCGATACCTGGTCGGTCGCTCCGGACGGCACACACTGGACCTTTCACCTCCGCCAGGACGTTCACTGGTCCGACGGTGTGCTCCTGACGGCCGACGACGTGATGTACTCCTTTCAGAAGCTCTACCTGGACACGAACGTCGCCAGCGGCGCACCGGACCTGCTGCAGATCGACGGCAAGCTCTTCACGATCGAGAAAAACGACACCTGGACGGTGACGTTCTTCACGCACGAGCCGTTCGCTCCCTTTCTCCGTTCCATCGGATTCGGCATCCTTCCCGCGCACCGGTACGGCTCCATCGCAGACTTCAACCAGGCGCTCGGGATCAACACGCCGGCCGCGGAGATCGTGGGGACCGGGCCTTTCATGCTTTCGGAGTTCAAGCCCGGGGAGCGGGTCGTCCTTGTCGCCAACCCGAATTACTGGATGAAGGACGAGGAAGGCAAGGCCCTGCCGCGCCTTGCGAAGATCCTCATTCACATCGTGCCGGACCTGGACGCGGAAGCGGAGTGGTTCAAGGCGGGCAAAACGGATTACATAGGAGTACGCGGCAAGGACTGGCCGGTCCTTGCTCAGAATTCCGCGGGCTTCAAGCTCTGGAACCTCGGACCGCGTTTCATTTCCCAGTTCGTTTTCTTCAATCATAATCTGGCCGGAAAAATTCCGGACAAGAAGAAGGCCTGGTTCCGGGACCGCGAATTCCGGACAGCCATCGCATGGGCGATCGACCGCCAGACGATCGTGGACGGCATCTACAATTCTCTCGCCTTCGAGCAGCACTCCTGCGTTCCGGACGCGAACAAGGTCTTCTACGATTCCGGAGTATTCCGCTACCCGTACGATCTCCAGCGCGCGGCGGACATTCTGAAGCAGGCCGGATACGCGCGCGGCGCGGACGGCAAGCTGCGCGACAAGTCCGGCAATATCGTCGCCTTCGAGCTCATTACGAACGCGGAGAACAACGAGCGCGTCAAGACGGCCTCGGTCATCAAGGAGAGCCTGGCGCAGCTCGGCATCGACGTCCACGTCAACGCGATGGCGTTCAACGCGCTGGTCGACCGCCTGGATAACGACCTGGACTGGGAAGCAGCGATGCTCGGATTCACGGCCTCCATCGATCCCAACAACGGAGCCAACTTGTGGCGCGTGGAAGGCGATCTGCACATGTTCAACCAGAAACCGAGGAAGCCTCCGGAGGATGCTCCGGTCCAGGCCCGCCGCGACTGGCAGAACGCCGTCGCGAAGTGGAAGCAGGGGATCCAGCCCTGGGAACGCGAGATCGAGGAGCTCATCAACACCGGCGCCAAGACGATCGACCCTGCCGCTCGTTGGCAGATCTACTCGCGGATCCAGCGGATCGTCTCGCGGGAAGTTCCCTTCGTGTACACCGTCGCGCCGGCCGCGCTATACGCGACACGCGATCAGTTGAAAAATGTCGATCCTTCGCCGGCAGGTTCGACATCCATGTCCGCCGTCCTGCACAATGTGGAGAGATTGAGCAGGGAGTAGTTGTTCTCCTTCGTCTTCCGGCGGTTTCTGAGCCTCATACCGCTTCTCCTCGGCATCTCGCTCATCTCCTTTCTGCTCCTGGAACTGGCGCCGGGAGATTATTTCACCCAGCTTCAGCAGGATCCCACCATCTCCCGCGAAACGCTCGCGCGGCTCCGGCAGGAGTTCGCGCTCGATAAGCCCGTTCTCGTGCAGTACGGCCATTGGCTCGCGAACATCTGCCGCGGGAACTTCGGAAGAAGCATCGCTTACAGAATTCCCGTGATGGACCTGCTGCTGCCCCGTCTCTTCAACACGATCACGCTCTCCGCCGCGGCGCTCATGCTGTCCTGGCTCATCGCGATCCCTTTCGGCGTTTTCGCGGCCCGCAAGCCGGGAGGATGGTTCGACCGTTCGCTCGGATTCGTCTCCTTCGCGGGGATGGCGGTGCCGGAGTTCATGCTCGCTTTCCTCGCGATCTACCTCGCGGCGAAGACCGGAGCATTTCCCGTCGGGGGAGTGGGGGGATACGACCTGGAGGGGTGGGAAGCGGTGAGCGATTACATGACGCATCTGCTTCCTCCCACGATCGTGCTCGCCATCGGCTCCGTCGCCTACATCCAGAGGCTCATGCGATCGAACGTCATCGAGGAGCTGGGGCGTGATTACGTCCGGACGGCGCGCGCGAAGGGACTGCCCGCGTCGCGCGTCCTGTGGAGGCACGCGGTGCCGAACGCGCTGAATCCCATGATCACGCTCTTCGGGATGCAGCTCTCCGCCGTGGCTTCAGGAGCGGCGCTCGTGGAGAACGTGATGGCCTGGCCGGGGCTCGGCAGGCTTCTTCTTGAGGCCACGCTCTCGCAGGATCTTTACGTCGTCATGGCAAGCCTTCTCTTCGGCTCGCTTCTTCTCGTAGCCGGCAACCTCCTGTCCGACATCGCGCTGGCGGTTCTCGACCCGCGAATCAGGAGAGCGGGATGACAGCGTCTCCGCGCGAACTGCTGCGCGCCCTCACCGCCTCGCGGTTCGTCGGCGCCGCCGTGGTCTTGCTCGTTCTCCTGTATCTCGCCGCGCTCTGCGCGCCGCTCCTGGCGACGAATCATCCGGATGCGATCATGCGGAACCGAGACGGAGCGGCCATCTCGCTTCATCCGCCCATGGGGATCGGGCTGGATGGTTCGGGATTGTATTTCGACAGGACTCAGAAGAGCCAGGACACGTATTCGTACGCGGTGACCTACAAGTCCATCGAGAGATCCCGGCTTCACTTTTTCAACGATGGCCGCCTCGTCTCCGGAGAAAGCTTTCTTCCTCTCGGCACGGATTCCCTGGGGAGAGACCTCTGGGCGCGCATTGTGTACGGCTCGCGGGTTTCCCTTTCCGTCGGATTGATCGGCGTTGTCATTTCCATGATCATCGGGTGCATTCTCGGCGGGATCGCGGGAATGGCGGGCGGATGGGTCGATAATCTCATCATGCGTTTTTCGGAGATGGTTATGATGGTGCCCGGGCTTTACCTCCTGCTGACGCTCGCGGCGATCCTGCCGAAGGATCTCGATTCCTCCGAGCGGTATGTGCTCATCGTCATCGTCCTCTCGACCCTGTCGTGGGCCGGCCTCGCACGCGTCATCCGCGGCATGGTGCTCTCGCTCCGGGAACGAGATTTCGTCCAGGCCGCGTATGCGGGAGGCGCCGGCCCGTTCCGGATCCTCGTGAAGTATATTTTGCCGAACACGACGTCGTACCTGATCGTCGCCGGAACATTGCAGATCCCCGGGTATATTCTCGGGGAATCGGCTTTGTCGTTGCTGGGACTCGGGATCCAGGAGCCATCCGCGTCGTGGGGGAACCTTCTTGTGGATGCGAAATCGGGGTCGGCGATCGTCCTGGCGCCCTGGTTGCTCTTGCCGGGACTTTTCATTATCGTGGCGATCGTTCTTTTCAACATCATCGGCGATGCGCTCCGCGACGCGCTGGATCCCGGCGCGGGAGCGTTCCTGCAGCGATGAGACAGGGAGAAGGAGAATTTCATGAGTCATTCTGAAATGCGCATCGGCGACAGGATCATCGGGGGAAACCATCCCGCATTCGTCATTGCGGAAGCGGGATTCAATCACAACGGCTCGCTGGATCTCGCGATCAGCCTGATCGACGCGGCGGCCGACTCAGGCGCCGACGCGATCAAGTTCCAGTCGTACACGACGCGGGAATTTCTCCACGCGTCGGTGAATTACGCGCACTTCTTCGAATCGGCCCGCCTGGACGAAGCCGCGCACCGCGGTTGCATTGAACACGCGAAAAAGCGCGGGATTCTCTTCGGCTCGACTCCGCTCGACACAGGATGGATCGCGACTCTGCACGGTCTCGGCGCGGACTTCCTGAAGATCGCGTCGATGGACCTGACGTCTCCCACGATCCTGAATGCCGCCGCCGCGACGGGCCGCCCGGTGATCTGCTCCACGGGGCTCGGTTCGATGGATGAAATCGGGGAAGCCCTGCGGATCCTGGAGGAGGCCGGCGGGCAGGAGATCGCGCTCCTGCATTGCGTTTCGCTCTACCCGACTCCGATCGCGAAGGCGAATCTACGGGCCATGCAGACCATGCAGGCGACGTTTCGGCGACCTGTCGGATTTTCCGATCACACCCTGGGCATCGATGTTCCGCTCTGGGCCGTGGCCGCGGGCGCCTGCTGCATCGAGAAGCATTTCACCCTGGACAAGACCATGCCCGGTCCCGATCAGAGCCAGTCGCTCGATCCGCAAGAATTCAGGAAGATGGTGGACGCCATAAGGACGCTCGAGTCGGCGCTCGGCGGCGGAGACAAGGAACCCTGCGACGAGGAAAAACCGCTGATCCGGAAAACGCGGCGCGGCCTGGAAGTGATACGGGATGTCAAGAGTGGGGAACAGGTCCGGAGGAGCGATTTCCGAGCCGTCCGGCCGGTCGCGGATCCGGACGGGATCATGGCGTGGGAGGAAGAAACGCTGACCGGTGGACGTTATGCGCGCGACATCGCGGCGGAAACTTTGCTTCGGCATGGAGATATTTCGAAGGCATAGAGCGTCGATTAGAAGGTATCATCTATTCCTATCACAAACACCTTGAGCCGATGCCGTAGTGGCGTTCTTCACTGGCCCAGACAATCACGGTAGCGCGTGTTCAAATCCGGAAGAAGCGCCTCCATCCGCGAGATCTGCCGCCGTGTCGCGCTGATCATTCCCTCATGGAATTCGATGTCGTCTGTGAGAAATTCCCGTTCACGAGCGCACTGCGATAGCAGGTCTTCCTGTGCCTGCCTGGCGGTTTCGTATTCCGCATCCGCACTGCGGGTCGCGGCAGAGGCGGCATCCACGCGCGCCTGGTATCGCGCCGTTTCTTCATCTGATGCATAAGAGGCCGGGGGATTGGCCAATATATCGCGCTCCCTTTGCGCCGCGCGCCGCCAGGCATCACGCGCGTTCTCTAACGCGTCACGCGCCGCATCTTCATTGGTCTCGCACTGCGTGTTGAGCGCGTTCAGCTGCGCCTCGCTTGTCTGCTTTCCATCCTGATTCTCCGCAAGCAATCTCCGCTGCTCCGCGAGATCGGCTTCCGTCTGCCGGATTTCGTTCAGGATCGGCTGGCAGTGGCGCGCCCCGCCGCCGGCGCCAGTCGTGGCCAATCCGGTTCCTCCGCCTGGCCCGCTCGATCCCTCACCGCAATCGATCGAGCATGGATCTCCGCTCTCGAGCGCGTCGCGCTTCGCGCTCGCATCATCAAGGTGAAGTCCGCGGAACCAGGTTCGAATCCGCCCGATGGCACGGTTGATTTCGGTTCTTCCCGCGGCGCCCCTGCCAATCGTGACGTCATTGATTTCGTGCGCGAGTGAAGGGAGCGGCGACCGGACAGGTTCGGTGTTCCAGAGTCCGCCGTCAACCCATGCCCCGTTCCGGCAGACTTCGATTTCCCTGCAATCGAACGTGATGTGTTCCAACGGTACGACGGCTCGCACGTTGACGTTAGCATGGGCTGCTCCCTGAGCCCAGCGATCACATGCATCCGCCAATCGCTGGCCCAGGCGGAGAGCGTTCGTGGCATATGCGGCCGGCAATTCGCCAGGCGATCCGGGGATATCGATACCCGCGACGTCTCCCGCCACCACGCCTCCGACATCCGCCGCAGGGCCTCCCGTAACATCTCGTGCCGCAACTCCACCCGCGCCTTGGACGACGTTCCATGCGTTCACGACGTCTCCCAGCGCGGACGCCATGTTTCCGAGAGCTTCCCGCGTGGCGTCGTCGGCATGCTCGCCATACCCTACGATCGGCGTGATCTCGATGGTGGGCGCTTCCACGGTCGGTGCGTCGAAGGCGCACGACTTGACGATCGTCTCGTTCTTCCAACGCCAGGCATCTTCCTCGCACCCGCCTTGGTTCACGACGGTGCTGATATCGAGGAGAACCGTGATACCCGCCGCGAGCGTGAAGACACCTCCGCCTGACACCCCGCAATATTGCCCGCTTCCCAGCACGATTTCGCTTCCCGTGTCCGAAGAGTATGCGATCGCAGCTCCGGACGTGGCGCTGCTCATTCCGGCGGTGGGCTGGCCAGATGGGCGCGAAGTCGGTCCGACCGCCGCCGCGATCGGAGCGACGATCTTGGGCTGAGTTGAGGCTTCCTCTTCGGATTGAGGCGCGGGCCGACTGGTCGGAGCGGACGAAGACGTACTCATTCGAGCGGCGATCGCCGCGGCTTCAGGCGAAGAGGGCGGAGCCGTTGTTCCGTAGGCGATCGCTCCGGTTTTCGCCCTGGAACGCTCGGCAAGCCTTTTGGCATAGTCATAATAGCTGGTCTGCGGGCGATAGGTCGGCGTAACGCTGGATTGAAGACCCTTCAACACCGTGATGCTGATGCAGGGGCGAGAGACAGAAATCGTCTTGCGCGTGCCGGGCACCACGATGTCGCGCCGGATGAAATTATCCCCTTCGATGGTCACTGTGGCGGGATAGGCGGCCGCATTTGTGATGGTCGCGGCCGCGATAAATATTTCTCCGGCAGCCGCATCGGCCGACTTGCTTTCCGCTCGAAGCGACGAACCATTGCATACTGCCACCGCCAGCAAAATCGCGCCCAAGATTTTTTCGGTTCCAGCAGGACTGCTCATTACCCCCTCCTAGATTGATTCATCATAACCCGCTTGCGATCAGAAAATGCATGCAAATCGCGGCGGAAACTTTGCTTTGCCGCGGGGATATTATAGAATCCGGCGGATCATGAGCGCCGAAGATTGGGAAGACAAGAACGATCCCTGGCCCGATGCCGACGATGACGGCCCTGCCGCATCGAAAGCGTCGAAGAACCGGTACCGCCCCGTCGTGCTCCGCCCTTCGAAGGTGCGCGAGATCGTCCGGAAATCGTCAGGCAAGCGCGTCGCTTCCGATTTTGTCGCGTTGCTCGATCAGATGGTTGTCATCGCGATCGAAAAGCTTTCGACCGTGCACGACGGCGGCACGAAAACGCTCTCGGCGCGGCTGCTCTCCACTTGCCCCGTCCGCATGACGTCGATCGCTCCCATCGGCGATTCTATGCTCCTGCGCCGCAGGAAGAAGAAAGTATCCCGCGCGGACAATTCGAAAGACAAGGCGACGATCGTGCGGAAGGTCCAGCCGGTATCGAAATCGCGAACGGAGGCCGTCGGAGCGCCATCGGGCCGCAAGGCGAAGCCGCGGAGTTCCTCGATCGGCACCGAGCAGGGAACGCTTTTCCCGGTCTGATTCCCGGCGTGCGGCTTATCCGCCGATGAAGAAGAGCGCGATCCCGGAAAGAATCGCGGCGGTCGATATCAGGAATACGATCCAATTCCATGGCCGACCCAGTCTCCCGGCGCCTGGCTGCCATCCGGGCGTGATGATCATGTAATGGAGCGACACGATCACCGGGATCGCGGCGATCACGATGGTGATTTGCGCGGCCGTTCGCGACAGATGGGGAAGAATCACCGACAGAAGGACGGCGGTTCCCACGAGAATCAGGGGGTATTCGTACATGTATCCCGTTTCGGAATGTCCTGAAGAGAAGAGCCTGCGCCGCGATTTCATGAGAGACATCCTACAGCAGGGGCTACGGAGATCAAAATACTCCCCGGAGTCAGCGCGGAGGTTTTTTCTTCAGCGCCGCGACGCGCTCGATGGCGTTCCATAACGCCTCGGAAATCGGCTCGCCGCTGGAGAGCCGGAGAATCAGCCGACCCGGGGAGATCATCTCGGCCGGACGAACTTCCTTGAAGAGAGGGAGCATGACGATCGCCACGACGAGACGCAGGACGGACGAGACGATGAAGACGACGGGCAGGGAAGAAATGAACACGAGATCCCAGCCCCAGAAGGAATACGATGAAGGAAGATGCTCCGCGAGGTAGCCGCCGACGACCGTTCCCCCGATCACGGCGAAGATGCCGTTCACGACGCTGTAGTAGCCGATGACGCGAGCTCTCTTCTCGGACGTGACCGCGTCGAAGATGTAGTTCTGCGTCGCGATTCCGAATCCGCTCCAGGAGAGCCCGGCCAGGACCTGGATCGCGAGCGTCCCGTAAAAGCTCGTGGTGAAGGCCCATAGCAGAGGCATGACCGGGAGGAGAAAACCGGTGGCCACGAGGACGGCGCGATTGCCGTGCCGGTCGCCCATGTTGCCCCACCACCGGATGGAGAGCGTCGACGCGAGCAGGAGGACGGCGGAATTGATCGTGAACTCCGTGTAGGAGAATCCGAGATCCCGGAGCATGTATGCGGCGAAGAAGGGACCTGAGATCATGATAGCCCCGTTCATCAGGGCCGCGTAGAACGTGAACTTCATGAAGTTCGATTGCGGCGTCCGGCGCAGAAAATTCCAGAAGGAGAATCCCGCTTCCACGGACGGTCGATAGGGCGCGTCGTAGTGCAGGGAGAGGAGCCGCGCCGACCAGAGCCTCGACACCATGGCGACCGTGAAGAGCGCCGCGAAACCGCTCCACGCGTGCCCCGCTTCCTGGAACCGGTCGAGGATGAATCCCGCGAGGAGAGTCGCGACGAAGATGACGAGGATCACGATGCGCGCGCGGTGCCCGAAATAGTCGCCGCGTTTCTCGGCAAGAACGACATCTCCCATGAGACTCGTCCACGCGGGAGCCACGCCCGATCCTCCCACGACAAACAGGACCGTCGTGACGATCACGGCGGGCACCGCGATTTCCGGATAGGGAAAGAAAAAAGGAATGAGGAAGAGCGGGATGAAGGAGAGCGCCTGGAGAACGACGAAGGGGACGAGGATCGAGAGACGGCGTCCTTCGCGCGGAGACTCGTCCTTCATGGCGCAACGATCCATCAAGGCCGAGGTTCCGACCTGGGCGAGCGAACCGAGGAGCGCCGGCATCGTGGCGATCACGGCGACCGCGAAGTTACCGGCGTGCAGGAAGAGCGCGAACGGGATGATGTAGGTGTTGCCGCATCCCTCCATGACGGACCAGAGCATGCCTTCGCGGATGGACAGCGCGAGCGTCCGTGTTTCCCTGGCGTGAGTTGTGGGCATGGGGTATGGATCATAGCTTAACAAAAGCCGAAACCCTAAATCCCAACATTAACCTCCGCGGGATAATCTCAGGATTCGGGCTTTGGGATTTCGAATATCAGATATCGTCATCCATGGGCGTGCCTCCGCGCTTGCGGAAGGGCTTGTAACTCTTGATGAAGTCGATATCGCGTTTCCGCATCGCGTCGCGGACATCCTCCAGGGCCGCGAAATAATCGGATTCGGCCGGGGCGGACGCGAGAACGGTCTTCCGCTCGGCGTCCGTCAGCTTGTTCCAGACGGCGCTCACGGAAAAGAGGATTTCCTGCTGCTTCAGGAGCAATGCTTCCTTCTGCGCGGGATCGGCGGAAGCCTCGATCGCGTTCGCGAGCTCCTTCATGTTGGACGCGTTCGTGATGAGGCATTCCTTCAGCGATTGCTTCACGAAGCCTTCCATCTCCGCGATGTGCTTCTCGATGACGTGATTCATCGCGTCGTCGTGGTCGTCCAGTTTCCGCCCCAGTCGCTCCTCGAAGACTTCGCTCCAGGGTTTGCCCTGCTTCCTCATGTTCATCTCGCGGAAGAGACGGAGCTGCTCCGGCGTGAACCGGCCGCCGAGCTTCTCGGCCATCCCGACGAATTCGCCGTGGATGCCGCCGGTTTTCGCGAGATTGGCCTCGATCTGATCGAGCGTCAGGTCGTTGGCCATCTTCATTCCGGCGTCGGACTGGATGATGCGCGCGAAAAGGACGCGCAAGCCGTACTTCGCGAGCGATTTCGCGTAGTCCATCCGTTCGCCGCTGTGGGCGCCGACCATCTTCAGGTTGTCCATCACCATTTCGAGTCCCATCCAGGGCTCGAATTTCACGTGGCGATAGAGCTCGCTCTGGTACGTCATGTCGTCGTTCATGTCGGCGTCCTTCGCGCGTCCGCCGAGCTTGTTCAAATAGTGGAGAAAGCGGAGCGCGCCCGTCGAGAGATAGCGCTCGGGATCGCTGAGGTCCCTCATGAGCGCGTCGAGCGTCCGCTTTCCCTCGGCGGCGACGGCCTCGGCCGTTTTCGGGTCCTTGATAAGCTCCAGGAGGCCCGCGACCGTGTGGCCCGCGGCGGTCAGGCGCGGCCGTTCGTCCGCGAAGCAATGGATGTCGAACTCCTCGGGCTCGAAGCCGGTCTTCCTCCTGAAATACTCGTCGTAACCGCTCTTCACCCTGGCGCGGGTCGGGAGATCGACTCCTTCTTTCAGGATGATCGTGAAGTCGAGGTCGCTGGAGAGCCTCTTGTATTCGGGCCAGTCGGGGCGCGCTCCGGATCCGGTGTAGATGAAGCGCTCGACGTGGGGAGCGAGGCTGGGATTTTCCGCCAGGAATTGCCTCTGGGTGAATTCGAGGAGCTCGCGGCGGGCGGCGTCCAGCTTCAGCTCGATGTTCTTCGGAAGCTCCCCCTTTTTCTTGGCCTTCAGAAGAGCCGCCATCGGAAGTTTCCGAAAGAGCTCCGCGTGCGCCGCGATCCGGTGCTCGCCTTTCTTCCCGGAGAGGTCCGCATCGTATTCCTCCATGATCTCCCTGATCATCCGCTCGTTCAGGGGATTGAGATAGAGCTTCAGCTTTAGTTTCAGGCTCGCGATCAACTTCGCCGCGGTCGTAATGCCCAGCTCGTCCTTCAGCTTCGAATTCGAAGCGTCGGCGAGTTCCTGCTGCGCCTTCTGAAGCTGAGCGAGCGCGTCCATCGCCTGCCAGTATTCGCGCATCATGGTTCGCGCGGCCTGGAGCTTCTTCCAGGCCGGCACATTGACCTTCTCCGGGATATGCGCGTCGATTTTCCGCAGGAGATTGCGGGACGTCTTGTTCATGAGGGATCCCGGATCGTCCGTCTGGACCTGCTGGACATTCACGAGCGCATTCGCGAGGAAATCCGCGTATTTTTCGTCCACGCCGAAGTATCCCATCAGGATTCCCTTCTGGATCGATTCCTGCTCCACCTGTTCCGCGGCGGCCCGCAGGATCTGCGTGGAGGCCGTTCGCAGTTTCTCCGGAGTCAGCTCGCCTTTCGTGAGCGACGAGAAGGGATTGATCCGGCCCCAGGCGAACTGGAGGAATCCGTTGAAGCCGTTCCACGACGAGAAGATCGCGCGGACATTCGCGAGGGAGACAGGAGCATTCCTGACGGCGGCCGGACTGATGTAGCGCGTGAAGAAGGCGGTGTAGAGGCCGCCATTCCCGAGCGAGACCCACGTGTTGATGCCGATCTCCTTCGCGTGCTCGTAGGAGAGATCGTTCGCGAGCCACGCGGACAGGCCTTTCGCCGCTTCCGGTTCGACGTTCTCCAGCTCGCGGGCCGTCGCGACCGCGCCGTCGAAATCCAGGACGGCGACGCGGTCGAGGAGCTGCTGCTTGAGGATCTTCGGCAGGTTGCTTTTCGCCTGGATCGAGGAGACGCGGTGAAGGAGCGCGATCTTGAAGGCAAGCTGCTGCCGCTCGGACGGATCCTCCACCTTCGCTATCTCCGCATGCAGCATCTCCTCGTGCTGCGTCGTCCGGATCGCCCGATGCCGCTCGAGAAACGCCATGTAATCGGGATTGCGCTCCGCGAGAACGTCGTGGAGCTGGTAGTTCTGCGGGAGATGCTTCTGGAGATAGTCGAGATCCCAGTGGATCTTCAGGAGGCGTGGGCGAAAACCTTCCATCTCGTCGAGCTGACCGCTGCGTTCCGCGAGGTAATCCTCCATCGAGTCATAGTTGCCGCGCGCCGCCTGGCAGTACGT
This sequence comes from uncultured bacterium, assembly GCA_964499705.1. Lineage (GTDB taxonomy): Bacteria > UBA8481 > UBA8481 > UBA8481 > UBA8481 > JBBTKW01. Next base: position 52,965 of record CAZCME010000003.1, read on the forward strand.
CTTCCACGTGCCGAGCGGATCGAGCATGCGCTTCAGGAGCGGATCGCCGCCGGTCGCGGAACGGCCTTCGCGCATGTTGACCGTGATGCGCATTTCCTTCCAGACAAGGCGGCCGTGCTTTGCGGCGATGCGGAATTCGAAATCGAGGAGCTGATCGTAATCGTCGGCCATGCAGGCGGCGAATCGAAGGAGCCCTCCCGAGGTCACCTCGTGAAACATCCGGTTGTCATCCAGGGCGATGAGCTTTTTCTCGTCGAACGGCGCGGCGTATTCCTTCGTGAGCCAGTCTCCGAGCTGCCTCGTGCCGGCGGCGTCGAGTTTGCGGACAGCTTCGAGCGCTTCCAGGCGGGCGAGCGTGGACTTTCGGACATCCTTGATCTGGCGGTCCGTCTGCTCATGCAGCGTCTCGACGATCCCGCCGGCGCCGGCGGCGTTGAAGAGGCGGGCAAGATTGTCGACGAGCGTCGTCCACATGGTGTTGAAGATCGCCATGAGATATTGCGTGCCGGTTATCGCGCGCTGGGCGGTGCGCTTCATGAATTCGTCGTGGTTCGGGAGCCGGTCGTTCTCCTTCTTCGCCGCCTTCAGGCCTTCGCCATAGCAGTCGCGCGCGTCCAGGGCGTCCGAGGCGAGCGCCATTTCGCGGAGGAGGTGAATGCGGCCCTCATCTGCATGGACATTTTTCAGCGCGACGCGGAGGCGGTCCAGTTCCGGCGCGGAAAAACCGGGATCCGCCGAGGCGCGGGCCTTCTGATGTTCCGCGATCGTCATCTCCAGCCGCAGGATCTCCATGCGGTTGACATTCGACCAGACGGCGAGGATGTGCTGGAGGTTTTTCAGATACCGGTCGTAGTACTTGCGGAGGCGCATGTAATCAGAGTCCTCGACGAAGCGGTAACTTTTTTTCCGCATCTCGTCGAGCGTTCGCGCGGCGGCCCTGGCGAGACAATCGGCTTCTTCCGCCAACGCCGCGCGGATCGCGGCGATGCCGGCGTCGGGGAGCGACCCATAGTTCGCGGCCACCTGCTCGAAATACCACTTCTCCTTGGAGCGGATCTCCTCGTCCTTGCCGAGCACCTCCTTGTCGAAGTCCGCGACATACTCCCGAAATACTTTCGCGTATTCCTCCGGCGACTGAGCGGCGGTCTTCTCCGGCGGCTTCCGCCGCGCCGCCGCGCTCAATTCCTCCCCGAGCTTCAAGTGTTCCGCGCGGATGCCGCCGAGAGCGGTGCCTTTGCCGGCGATCGAGGGGAGCTTCAGGAGATCGCATTTCCAGAACTCGGGCAGGGCGGTATCGCGCGTGTAGAAAATGCGGGGCAGAAACATCCCGGCTTCGTCGAACATTCCTCCGGAAGTCGTGGCTGAAACGACGAGCGTGCGCGACGGCACTTCCTTCCACGTCGCGTTCTGATAGTTGCGCCACGTGGAAGAATCGTTCGGGTCCGCGAGATTTCTCGTGATATCCGTGCCGCTTTGCATGGCCTGGCGCTTCGCTTCCTCGACATCCTTGACGCCGGAGAGCGTCGTGATGTCCGGTTCGTACCGGATCCCGCTGTATCCGTAGTTCTCGAAGGGTTTGGCTTTCAAGGTTGCCGCGAATTCAATGGAGGGAGCGGCGGTCGCGGACGAATAAAATCCGAAGCCGTTTGCGATGCCGAAGGTCGTAGAGCCGTCCGGCCTGTAGTCATCCGGTTTCCATTCCTGGAAACCGCTCCAGTTGAAGCTGATATTCTTTCCGATCCATGCAGAAGAACCGGGAGAAGTGCGCGTCGATGTGCCGGTGGCGCCGCCGCTCACGATGATGGGATCGCCCGTCCGGATCTCCTCCGGCAGCTCCAGGTGGATCGTGTACTGGTCGACCTTGGTCCCGGGGGAGCGATCCGAGCCCTGCCAGTTGCGGGTGTAGGTTCCCGTGAAGGCGGCCCGCTCCCCACGGACGACGCTCCAGTTCCACGTCAGCTGCTCCGTGCCCGTCATGTCCCTGTAATTGTTCGTGTGCGATTTGGCGTATGAACCCGTCTGGAGAATGTCATGACCGGTGTCGTAGGCCGTGCCGCCCCGCTCGTCCATCGCCGCGTCGAACCAGGAGAGATTGACGATCGCGCGGGAGAGACGGAACGGAGGATTCGTATCGGCGCTTGTCGTGACGGAATCGGATTTCGCGAGCGATTCTCTCAGCCATGATGTGAAATCCTTTTCCACGGCATGCACTTGAGTGGAAGAGAAGAAGATCTGCATCGCCCCGGCCGCGACGAAGGAGATCGCCCTGCAGTGCGAACGCGTTCTCACGGCGAGCAGATTTTCATCCGGCACGTTCCCTTGCCGGAACAGGGGCATTCGCCCGGTTCGAAGAGGCAGCCTGTTTCGTCGGAATGCGTGAGGCATTGAGAGGGCAGGGCTTCGTCCTCGGGATTCCGGCCTTCATCCACCGGCGGCTGAACCTCGATTGTTTCTCCCGGCGATGTCGCGCCGGCCGTTGCGGAGGAAGACGAAGCCGTGTCGATCGGCGCGGGCTTCGTGTCCGGATGTTCGACGGCGGGGATCGGCAGATCGTAGATCGATGAAGCGGGAAGGAGAACGACGCGGTCGAAGAGGGCGTTTCCATTGTAGGAAGAGAAGGCAAGCCCCGTGATCCGGTCTCCGGGATTCATCTTCATGCCGTCCACGAGATCGCGCCGGATCCTGTACCATCGGCGTGGAGAGAGGCCCGGCGTCGTTCCGGCCATGGACCAGTTGAAGCCGTTGTATTCCTTATCCGCGTCGAAACCCCAGCGGTTGCCCCAGGAACCGCTGTTCTGGATCTGGAGCTGGAGATCGGCGCTTGAATCCATGAGAAAGAGATCGAACTCGATGAAGCGGAAATCGCCCGCGCCGTCACCGACCCTGCCGAGTTCCATGTTGAAGTGGTTGTTACCGGTGGATCGGAAAGCGGCGGCTCCGGTCGTGCGATGAATGACGTCGGATTCGGGAATGCCGCTGTACCAGTAGTAGGGGCTGATGTCGTCATCGATGACGATCTTTCCGTTTGTCGCCATCGGAGTGATTGGCGGCGTCGCCGTCGGCCCGCCAGTCGAAGGTATGCCGGGCGAGACCACCTCCGAAGCCAGGCCGGCGACAAGCTCGATGATGAGATTACGAAGCCAGTCGTCGTTCCCTTGGCCGGATGATCCCTGGACAATGGGGCGACCGGATCCGTCTTCGCCTCGCGTGATCGTGATCGTGATCGGGCCGAGGTTGGTGTTCCAGGTGAATGTGCCGTTCGTGGTTCCGGCCCTGGTTGGCAGTGGGAATCCCGGGGTGGATACGATGACGCCCGGCCCGGCCGCGTTGCCGACCGGCGGGATTTCGCCGACGATCCGAAGATCCTGGAACTCGACGTCCGCCTCGATGATGAAGAAGCCGACGTTGACGATCGCGGGCAGTGAAGCGAGCGCCGGGACGCCTCCGGCCGCGATTTCCACGCCGTCGAGCGTGGCGCGCATGCGCGCGCCGTCGATCTCCAGCGCGAGCTGATACCATTCGTCGACCTTGATATCGCGGCCGGCATACTTCCATTCCGGAGACGGATAGCCTTGTTCGATCACATCCAGCCATCCGCCGACTCCAGCGTGATCCTGCCGCTCGCTCAATTGAAATCGGAAATGGGAATGGCTCGCATTCGTGGCGGAAGGATCGATCACGGCGAGGCCAGCTCCTCCGTAGTCGACATGATTGCGGAATTTCATCCGCGCCGAGATCGTGTAAGTTTTTCCGACCCTGCGCGGGAGCAGGAAGAAGCTGTAACCCTCATCGTTCGGGATCGCGCCGCCGATGGAATTTGCGGCGGATGACCAGGTTCCAGCGACCGCTCGCGTGTGAACTTCCCGCCCTCCCGACATGTCGCCTCCGGCCGAAGGGGCAGGCACCGCGGGTGCGGCGGATCCGACCGTCAACCGGCAGCGATCCATCACGTTGTATCCGCCAGTCGGCCAGTCGTAGAGGACGCGGACCTCGTATTCGCCGTCGGGAACGCCGTTGAATTCGAACGTGCCGCTCGTCTTTCCTCCGGTATAAAACCATTGGCCGTAATTCGTGTTCGGTTCGGAGGCTTTGACGAGAGTGATCCAATCCTGGGCATGACCCGGCATCCCGAAATACTCGATCAGGATATTTTCGCCCGCAGCTATTCCGGTTAGTGACGTGCGTATATGAAGTGACGAAATGCCGCTGGATGGGTTGGCGATCACAGGAATGAGGATGAATGCGAACAACAAAAAAACCGAATATCGATTTTGTCGCAAGCCCATGGCCGGCTCACTCTTTCCCCAAAGGATGTTCCAGATTAAATGGCAGCACGAAGGATAGCGAATGAGCGATTCGGAAGCAAGAATGACATGCAGAGCCGTTCCATGCTCATTCATGGAACGAAAAAAACGAACAGTACCATGTGGTACACAGTGATTGTATTTCTTAATACACAACGAATTTTTACTAAGAAATTTTACATTGCGTCAAGTAACTATTAGACAACGTGAGAGCGCGTATTGTCGAAAGTCGTGATCGTCCAAGGTTTAAAGCGAGTTATGCGTCGGCAATATTTTTGCAGTTCGTCATGGTCTCTTCCGCGTGGGCAACAACATGGTTCGTCAACGATACATCCACCGTTGGCGACAGCTTCACAACCAGTGTCGGCGCCGCAGGGAATACAGGTGTGACTCCAAATTCACCCAAACGCCATGTCCAGGAGGTCATGGTTCTTTGGAAAGATGGCGATATCGTCTATCTTGATGCCGGAATCCACAATGAAGGCGCTCAACTTTTGGTGACTTGTGATTCGTTGACGATTCAGGGCGTTGATTCCGAGGCCACCATTATCGATTTCTACCCTATGACCGACATCTCCCGGTATATCAAAGTAAAGTCCTGTACCGGTGTCACACTAAGAAATTTCGCAGTGATGAGAGGGTATTTCGGCGTTCTTTTATCGGACGCCGACACGTGCACGATATCGGGAGTGCGCTGTGACAGTAACTCCGTCAGCGGCTTCCGTGTCGAATCAGGATCCTGCGATAACGAATTCAGAGGCAACTCGGCCAGTGGAAACCCGACGGCCGGGTTTCAATTCGTTTCAAGTTCGATTTCGATTTTGTTTCTCAAGCAGCCTTCTATGAGAAATAGCATCGTTGGCAACAGAGCGACGGGTAACGGGGATGGTTTCAACCTCTCAAGTGCCCGCAACTTGTTCTTCGGCAATATTTCTGCGGGCAACCAAGGTATGGGATTCAACCTGGCCGCTGAGAGCCATAGTCAATTTGCGGGAAACACTATTACGAATAATGGTTCTCACGGATTCCAGCTGGTAAGCACGACAGAGATTGTTCTTCTCCAAAACACTTTCGATTCCAATGGCGGCTATGCCGTATCGCTCGCCGGTGGTCAGAATAACGGCACTATCACGCGAAACATATTTCAAGGTTCTGCAAACGGGCCCGATTCCATCCTGTTTGGTTCGACGAATATCTCGTACCGGATCCAACGCAATTGGTGGGGAACCACCGATAGCATTTCAATATCGTGGAAGATACACGGTACGGATCGCGGAATTCTCAACTATACACCTTTCCTGCTTCACGTTCCGGACTCCATTCCGGGCGTTGACACTATTGCTCCTCGGGCGCCAGACAGTGTGGCGGCGCAGGCGGTCGATTCCTCGCATATCGCTATCACCTGGTCGCCCATGGATGGTCATGAAGAGGTGTCGTCATTTCCGGTTAACCCGGGAGGATATGTGATTTACAGGTCACTCACATCGGACACCTCGCAGTGGACAGAGTGCGGAAGCGCATCTTCAGAATTCCAGACCTTCACGGATTCGGGCCTAGCCGCGGGCGGCGAATATTTCTATCGAGTTTCTTCCATGGACGCCGGGAATGCGATTCCGAATCGAAGTTTTTATTCCGATTCCATCGCGCATTCTTTCACACACGGCGCGTCGGTGGTTCATTCCAGTCCTCGGCTGATTCCGCATGCCATTGGTCGCAGCGGAGCAGAATCGGCAATTTTGGCGTTTACGGTGAGTGGCGCGAATTCGGACACGCTGATTTCGTTGGCCGTGCGGCTGTCGGGAAATATCCCTCCGTCGGACATAGCAACCGTCAGGCTCTATCGTGACAACGATCGTTCCGCTCGGTATGAGGAGAATACGGACAGTATGATCGCCGAGTTGGTCTGCAGCGATGCTCTGATATATCGGAAAACAAATCTTTCAGTTCGAATCGATGAAGCGGATTCCTTCCTTGTAACGATCAATATCGAGGACACCGCGCATTTTGCGGACACATTCGAAGTAGGCATGGCGCCGGGTGATGTCTATCTTGCCTTGGCGGAAACCGGCCCGGGTACTGGTTGGTTTCTCAAAGGCGCCTGGACGATTCACGCGGGGATCGATTCGTCCGGCCCCAACGTCTGGTACATTAACGATACGTCTTTGACGGGCGATTCGTTCACCGTTTCGGCCGGGAGCTCGACAAACAACGGTTTGACTCGTCAATCCCCTATGCGACGGTTGCGCGATCTCAATGGAAGTTTAACGCCAGGCGACACGATCATGTTGGACCGAGGTATATTCGAGGAACCGCAATCGTTCCAAATCGAGACGCATCAATTATGCATCATGGGCAGGGATTCGGCGTCCACGGTGGTGTCCTTCGGGAATTCTTCCGATGGTATTTCGGGAACGAATAGACATCGGATCACGGTGCAGGACCTGAAAATTACGGCATCGAATAAGGCAGTGCGGTTCAACAATGTCGACTCCTCATCTCTACTGCGACTTCGTCTGGACGGCAATCAACTAGGAATAGAAGTGGCGTCCGGGTCCTGTTCGAATCTCATAGAGGGATGCTACCTGGAAAATAATGCAGCTGGAATGATTGAGGTTTTCAGCGGCGCGGAGGACAACTGCGTCATGAATAATGTGATTGTCACAGCTGGCAGCAATTCTTATTCCGGAATCTACCTCGATATGGGTTGCCACCGCAGCCACATATCGGGAAACACAATCACCGGTCCCGGCAGGATGGGACTCTATGTCGCCGAAGGCCGAGACTATCGGATCATGGGTAATACCATAATTGAAGCGAATGAATATGGCCTGTACACGTACGGGTGTTCGAATGCAGTCTTCGCCCATAACCTGTTTCGGGCATGCGGAAGTGAAAACGTCATATATCTTGGACTGTACGAGGGACGTAATAACGTCTATTACCAAAACACCTTTGATGCCAATTCAGGATATTTGTTCTATATCGCCGACTGGGGAGGAACACCTGGAGGTGATTCGATATATAAGAACAATTTCAACGGAGCTTTGCATGACACGATGAAGATCATGTACTATGAGTCAACTCAGCCTTTTGATGTTTCGCGAAACTGGTGGGGAACGACCGAGAGCAGTTTAATCCGACGCGGAATCTCCGGCCCCGGAGCCGCTTCGGTTCGCTTTGCACCCTTTCGTCTGGGGCCGGTGAATACAGCCGAAGGGGCCGACACGATCGCGCCACGAGCTCCTGATACGGTGGCGTTGACGGCCATCGATTCCACCCGAATTCAAGTAAGCTGGTCGAAGTCGTCCACTCACGAAGAGTCGACGGGCGCGCCCCTTGGCCTCGCCGGATACCGAATATACCGGGGTCGATTGAACGATACTTCCGCGCCGCTTCTTTATGGCGCTGCCTCTTCCGAGTCCGTGATGTTCACCGACTCAAACCGTTCCGGATCCCATCAATACTATTATCGAATATCCGCCGTCGATGGAGCTACGCCTTATCCGAATGAAAGCTACTACTCAGAATCGATTTGCGTGACCGGAATGGGTCCGACTATTTCCTTGTGCTCATCGGGCATGATCCCATCCCTTCTTAAGCGCGCGGCGGTATCGGAAACCATGATCTTGGCACTTTCTATTCAGGGAGCTTCCGAAGACACGCTTTTGTCCGTCGGAATTCATGTCGCCGGTCGTCCCGCCGATATAGATGCGATTTCCTTCTACCGGGACATCAATCGAAATGCCCGGTTCGATTCAGGAGTCGATGCATGGATCTCGCGTCTCACCCATGTCATTGATTCCAGATACCACGCATCGATGGTCGAGACATTATTGTCCGGCGGAGACTCGTTTTTCTTCACCATGAGGATTGCGGATACCGCATTATTCTCTGATACGTTCCATTGCTTTCTGGGTCCGGACGCGGTCGTCACCGGCAGGGCAGGAACCGGCCCGCCCCTTCCCTTGTCGGTCGACGGGATCTGGAACATCGATCCGGAAATATTCGCTGCGGGGCCGAACGTCTGGTATCTCAATGATGAGAGCGATCTCGGCGACTCTTTTACGGCTGCGACCGGAGCTTCCTGGTACAATGGTTTGACGATTCAGACTCCCAGGCGATATCTCTTCGAGGTGATTCCATTCCTTTCCGCGGGAGACACGATCTTGATCGACGCTGGAACGTACCTGGGTCCACCCCATGCTACAGAGGCGCAAATCAGCAACATATGCATTTCCGGCAAAGATTCCTCTTCGACGATGCTGAGTTACCTCAGACTTACCGGTACGGCGCTCACGCTGAAGGATTTTTCGGTCAATGGAATCAGCGGGGGGAATGCCGGCATTCATCTGAATGGAGTGAACAACTCGCTCATCACGCGTATTCGCTCGGAATCCAACATCAATGGATTCCTGCTTGATTGTCAGTCGTCGGGCAACATACTTCGAGACAATTACGCCACCGGAAACATTCATGGTTTTCGGGCGGACAATGCCGGCGCCAATCTGTTCCAGGGCAATGTAGCTCGCGCAAACCGTGGCTCGGGATTTCATTGCTACTTCACTTCCAACGATAGATTTGTCGGAAACGTGTCCATGGAAAATGACAGCGACGGCTTCCACATCAATCAGACTCAACAATCCTGCTTTGCCGCGAACTATTGCGCTCGAAACGGCCTGAACGGCTTTCAGACGGCCAATGTTTCCATGGGAAATCTGATTGCCCAGAATACCATGGAAGCCAATGGTCGATATGCGTTCGCTTTTTCCGGAGTCTGCTCCGGCACGACTCTGGCGAAGAACGGCATTAGTACGTCAACGCCAAATCCAGATTCGGGAATCTGGAATGATTTTCCATCAACGGGCATGTGGACAGGTGGAGAGGTTCGGTATCGGCGAAATTGGTTTGGAAGCACGAACGCAGATTCGGTGAGTCATCTTATTTGGGGACCGGCTCGCCAAGCGGTTGTTCATGCTCCGTTTCGACTCGGTGAAATCGATTCCTCACAGGAAGCGGACACCGTTGCTCCGCAAGCGCCCGATACCGTGATGGCGACCACGATCGATTCGTCGCATATATGCGTCACCTGGTCCATCGCCCATGCGTCTGAGGAACAAGAAACATCCATAAATCTTGCCGGATACCGAGTTTACCGTTCGACGACGATGAATCCATCTCACTGGATTCTCATCTGCGAAACGGCCGGACGCGAATTCACGGACTCGTATCTGGGAGCCTTGTCGACCCACAACTATCGAATTACCGCGGTGGACGCGCATTCGCCATTTCCCAATGAGTCCTTCTTTTCCGATTCCATCGCTTCAGCGGCCATGCTGGCATGGACCACCATACCATCTCACCAAACCATCTCCCACGATTTGCTCATGGATTTTATTTCAATCGTGAATATGCCAGGATCGTATAACCCTGCATATGATGTCGGTAGAAATGGCCCGGATGGCATTCTCAACGAGGAGGATCTGTTTGAAATTGGGCGACGATACGACGAGAGATCGCTTCCATGACGACGCTCCGCCCAAAGAAGCCATCGGCATCGCTGGCAAGACTTGGAGTGTTCGCGTGGCTACCTTCGCCGGCAGCCCGATGACTTCCCCAAATCCAATCTCCGCCCTACTCGTCCTCGCCGTATTTCAACCGTAGAGATTCCACCACGCCTGAATCCGCGAGCGTCGTGACGTCGCCGAGAGCCCGGCCTTCGGCGATGTCCCGGAGAAGCCGACGCATGATCTTGCCGGAGCGGGTTTTCGGGAGATCCGCGGCGAAGAGAACTTTCTCCGGCTTGGCGAAGGCGCCGATCTTCTCGCCGATCCAGTCACGTAGTGCCGCGGCGAGTTCCGGCGTGGGCTTCTGCCCGTCCTTGGGGGTCACGAATCCCACCAGGGCGTGGCCCTTGATCTCGTGCGCGATGGCGATGACGGCGGCTTCGGCGACGGATTGGTGCTCCACGAAGGCGCTTTCCAGCTCGGCCGTGCCGATCCGGTGACCCGCGACGTTCACGACGTCGTCGACGCGGCCGACGATCCAGAAGCAACCGTCCTTGTCGCGGATGGCGCCGTCGCCGGGGAAATAATATTGTCCGTCCCACTTCGACCAGTAGGTCTTGACGTACCGATCCTGGTCGCCCCAGATGCCGCGCATCATCGCGGGCCAAGGCTTCCGGATCGCGAGGATGCCTCCGCCCTCCGCGATCTCATTGCCGGCCTCGTCGAGAATCGCGGCGTCGATTCCATAGAAGGGATGAGTGGCGGAGCCGGGCTTCGTGGTGGTGGCTCCGGGGAGCGGCGTGATGGAGATGGAACCGGTTTCCGTCTGCCACCATGTGTCGACGATCGGGCATCGGTTCGCTCCGATCGTCGAGCGGTACCACTGCCAGGCTTCCGGATTGATCGGCTCGCCGACGCTGCCGAGAATCCGGAGCGACGAGAGATCGTGCTTTTCCGGCCACTTGTCGCCCCATTTCATGAAAGCGCGGATCGCCGTGGGCGCGGTGTAGAAGATCGTGACCTTGTGCTTGGCGACAATCTCCCAGAAGCGGTCGGATTGCGGGAAATTCGGAGCGCCCTCGTACAGAACCTGCGTGACGCCCCATTGCATCGGACCGTAGATGACGTAACTGTGGCCCGTGATCCAGCCGATATCAGCGGTGCACCAGAAGACATCGGTCGATCGGAGGTCGAAGACCTCGCGGGCGGAGACGCGCGTTCCGAGCAGGTAACCCGCGTGCGTGTGAAAGATGCCCTTCGGTTTTCCCGTAGTGCCGGACGTGTAGAGAATGAAGAGCGGATCCTCGGAGTCCATCGATTCAGGTTTGCTGGTCACGTGCGCGTGGGAGGCCAGCTCGTCGAAGTAATGGTCGCGGCCCGATTTCATCGCGTGGGCGAATTCGGGATTCCCCGGCTGCGGGTAGCGCTTGAAGACAAGGACATGCCGGACGGAGGCCGCGCCGTCGAGCGCCGCGTCCACGATGTTCTTGAGGAGCAGCTTTCCGCCGCGCCGCCAGCCTCCGTCGGCCGTGATGATGACCGACGCGGAACAGTCATTCACGCGATCGCGGATCGATTCCGCCGCGAATCCTCCGAAGATGACCGTGTGGATGGCGCCGATCCGCGCGCAGGCCAGGCACGCGATCGGCAGCTCGGGAACAAGAGGCATGTAGATCGCGACGCGGTCGCCCTTCTGCACGCCGAGATTCCGGAGCACTTCCGCGGTGCGGCAGACTTCGCGGTGAACGTCCTTGTAGGTGAGAATGCGTTCCTCGCCCGGTTCTCCCACCCAGCGAAAGGCGGGCCTCGATTCCACAGGTGTGCCGAGATGCCGGTCGAGGCACTGCACCGAAGCGTTCAGCCGTCCGCCGGTGAACCACCGTGCGAAGGGGCGCTCCCATTCGAGCACCTTTTCCCAGGGTTTGTCCCAGATGAGCTCGCGCGCGTGTTCGCTCCAAAAGCCCTCAGGATCCGCGATGGAGCGTTGCCATCGCCGGAGGTATTCCTCGTGAGTCGGCGTCGCCGCGTCGGGCAGGGATTCCGGCGGAGGATACGTCCGGGTTTCGTGCATCACCCGGTGGAGCGCGCCTTCGACGATATCCTCCGCCATATTATCTCCTTACCTCCATCGCGGATACCCGGATACCGGGCCGGTTTCGCCCGGACACAGGGAAGCTATTCCCCTTCTTCATCCGCTCCGATCGAGAGCTTCTCCTTCACGTGCACCGCATCATACGGAACCTTCACGAGTTTCACGGTCTTCGAAACATCCGAGGCGTTTCCGCCGATGTTCAACTTGGTGAAGAGGAGAGAGAACTTCGCTTCCAGTTCCTTCGCGACCGCCTTCAGGTTCTTCGGGTTCATCGTGAAGAAATCCCGCTTGAACGGGCCGAAGGCCTTCTTCCGCGACTTGTAGAAGAACTGCTCGTCCGTCTGACCGGCGCTTCGTTCGCCCGCGCAGTTCGTGGACGTCCATTGGTACATGCGGTCGTGGAGATCCTTCGGGAGGTTCGGGGAATCGAAGATGAGATTCTGGAAGGCCGTCGCGAGATGGACCTCGATCGCGCCGCATTCCACGAACTTGCCGAACTCGGTCTCCGGAAGCGTCGAGGCGCCGTGCTGGACCGCTCCGCCGATGCCGTATTCCTTGCGCGCTATCTCGCCGATCGTCTTCAGGGCTCCGAAGTCGATCGCGACCTTCGCGATGGAACCGTCCGGGAGAACCGTGCCGCCGTGCGACGTGCCGGTCTGGATGGAGATCTTGGAGATGCCCTTCAGGTTCTTTCCGTGCTTCGCCAGCGCCTTGTTGTATTCGCTCATGAAGGCGCGGAACTCCTCGGGCGTCGAATTCTTGTGCCCGACTTCGCCGATCTCGCCGCCGATGGAGACTTCGATGCCTTTCGGCTGGTTTTTCCTGATGAAGGCCGTCATCTCCGCGCAGACTTCCGCGTTCAGCCGTTGCTGTTCTTCGAGCGTGGGCTTGGAGAGATCGACGATGGTGGAGGAATCGATATCGATGTTGTAGAAGCCGGCGCCGAGTCCTTCGATGATGAGCGTCTTCAAGGAGGCTTTTTCCTTCTCGGGATCGGCCGCGAAGTTCTTGGCGTTGATCTGGAAGTGGTCGCCCTGGATGAAGACCGGTCCCTTCCATCCTTCGCGGATGGCGCCCGCGAGAATTTGCGTCGCGTATTCTTCCGGAGGCTGAAACGTGTAGCCGATCTCGGACTTGGCGATCTCGAAGAGAAACCCGGAGGCCTTTATCTTCTTGCCGAGCCGGAACATGGCGCGGGCCGACTCGAATGTCAGCGCGCGGAGATTGCAGGCCGGGCAGGTGTATCCGCCCTTGGCCTTCTTCTTGCCGACCGCGATGTAGAGGCTGTGAACGGATGAGGGCTCGATACCCAGCGCGCGGGCGGCTCCTCGGATAAGGAACTTCGCGGTCGCCTTGACGCCGGCGTCCTTGGAGACCGACGAATTGGCGGCGAGGCGTTCCGTCAGGGGGCCCTGAAGGGCTTTCGGATTCGTGACCTTGACTTCGCCGTTTTTAATCGTGAGAGCCTTGCCGGCATCTTTCCAGAGTTCGTTGAGATTCGCGTAAAACATGAGGTTCCTCCCGGATCTGCGTATCCGGCGTTCCGTTTATCCGAACGCCGTGTGCAAGCGCATCGTTATATTTGTCAGGGAGGCGGTTTGCAACTAGATTTTGGCCATGAGTTCGCATGATATCCGCCTGGAATTGCCTTCCGGCCGCCCCGTCGTCTTTTTCGCCGATGTCCACCTGGGGGCGTCTCCAAGGGCGGAACAGCGCTTTGCCGCCTTCATGCGCGCGGTTCCCAGGGATGTGATCCTGGTTTCACTCGGAGACCTCGTCGATTACTGGGCCGAGGGGCCGGGCTGGAGCCTTGTAGATGCGTTCCCGGTTCTCCAGGCGTTTCGGGGCCGGGAGGCCTGGTTCCTGAAGGGAAACAGGGATTTCCTGATGGGGGCTCAATGGGAGCACGTGACGGGAGGACATGTGCTGGGAGATTCGATCGCTTTGTCCGCATGGGGGAAAGAGATCGTGTGCGCTCATGGGGACGATCTTCTGACCGGCGATGTCCGTTACCAGTTCTGGAAGAGGATCTGCCGGACCGAACTCTTCCGAAATGTTTCCGGTGTGCTCGGGAAGAAATTCGCTTTGAAGACGGCGAAGGGATTGAGAAAGGGTTCCGCCCGCGAGGTGGCGCGCAAACCCGCGGAGAGCCTGAGGATTGATTTTGTGGCGGCCGGCCGGATGCTGAAAGACCGGGATCTCCTCCTGTGCGGCCACACGCATCGCCCTGCGCGCCGGCAGATTGCGCTCGGAGAGATGATCACGCTCGGGTCGTGGGACGAGGACGCGGAGATCGTGATACTGGATGCGAAAGGGCTCCGATTCGACGGCGCGGCGAGATTATTTCCGGGGATCGAGTGAAATCGGGCGGAATCAGATCGGGGAAATGCCGGTTTCATCGATGAAGCAAGCGAACGATCCCTTATTGACGTGGAGCCGACACTTTCCGATGGCGAACCGATAGAGCACCGCGGCGAAGCTGCTGCTCCTCGCGCATGACATGGAGGATGAGAACAACGCTGCCCTGTTGACGGTAAAAAATGCGGCAGGGCGGTTCGATGATTTGTCGGTACCGCCAACCTTTCAGTTCCGGTGGCTTTGAGCCGATCCTGGGATGTTTCGCCAGCATATCCACATGATGAAAGACCTTTCTCACAAGCTCAGCAGCGGCAACCGGATTTTCCAATCCGATATGATCGGCGATCCCATCCAGATCGCTCAGCGCCGGCTCCGTCCAGACTATTTGAGCCAACGGGCCAGGCGCTTCCTGGCCTGGGCGCTTGTCAGAGTGCGCCCTTCCTCGGCAGCCTTTTCTCCGCGCGCAATGCCCTCCAGGATCTTCATGCGGTGTTGCGTCGACTCATAGGCCTTCACGTCCACAAGGTAGGCGCTCGGAATGCCGTGCTGCGTGATGAGGATCGGCTTTCCGTTGCGCCCCAGATCGCTTAACAGCTCCGTCGCCCTGCGCTTCAATGTTGTCACCAGTTCCGTTCTCATGAAGTAATACTATTGTATCACTTTATGAGAATCAAGCCTGCCTTCCCCGGAAATCCTGTTGAATTTATCAGCGGCGGCACGCTCTCCCCGCCAACTTCATGGTTCTGGACAAAGTCGCTGTTGATCGGCATTCTTTCCTCATGATGAAACTCAGAAATCTTCTCCCAGGAATCCATGTCTGGTCGCGGTTCAACGAGGAAAAGCAGATGGATTTTAACGGGCATGTCATTGAGCTGGGTCACGGCACGACCCTGTTGACGGATCCGCCTCAGACCGAATACCAGACGCTCGAAGCGATTGCCGATCTCGGCAAGGTCGCCGCGATCATCCTCACGAACCGCGATCATCGCCGCGATGCCGAACATTTCCGCAAGCGATTCTCCGCGCCCTTGTGGGGGCCCGATCTCGACGCGCCGCTTATCGAAATTCCCCTCGACCGCCGCATCCGCGACGGCGAGAAACTCTTCGACCGTTTCACAGTGATTTCCCTTCAGCATCAGAAATCCCCGGGAGAATTCGCGATGCACGATCCTGTCACGCGGAGCATGATCATCGGGGACGCGGTGATCGGCAAAGTCCCCGGCCGGCTGAACCTCCTGCCGGTGGAGAAGATTCCGAATCCCGAAGGTGCGAAGGAAAGCCTCCGGCGGCTCCTGAGCTACGATTTCGAGCATCTTGTGATCGGAGACGGGACCGCGATTCTCGACCGGGGCAAAAGCGCTCTGGAGGAGTTTTTAGCTCCGGCGCATTGACATTCCGCCTCTTCTGGAGTACAACTCACCGATTTTATCCCCCGTTCCTCCTTCATCACGATCAGGATGCGCGGAGTCATTTTGACCAGGAGTTCTTGAGTGAAGTCTTTCAATTTCCGGTTTGTTGTCATCCTCGCGGTGATTGCTGCCACCGCATATTACCTCTATCCCACGGTGATGTGGGCCCGGATGACGCCGGAGGAGGTCGCCCTCAATCCCCAGGACGCCGAGAAATACCGGACGAAATCCATCAACCTCGGCCTCGATCTCCAGGGCGGCATCCACATGGTCCTCGGAATCCAGACCGAGAAGCTGAAGCAGAACATACTCCTCAATCTGAACAACCACGTGACCGAGGTCTTCAAGGAAAAAGGGCTCGCCGTCATCGATCACCGCGTCGTGGGCGACGCGCTCGAGATCGAGGTCAACACATCGGCCGCGGCGGAACGACGCGCCGACATCGAGGAGTCCGTGCAGCGGCTCGACTTTCTTGCGGCTCCTTCCTTCGTGAACGATCCCGCCAAGACCGACCGTGTCGTTGTCCGCGCGGCCATGGACCGCGAGCGATTCGAGCGGGAAGTCCGCGAGGCCACGAGCCGCGCGCTCGACATCATCCGGAATCGTATCGACGCCTTCGGTGTCGCGGAACCTTCCATCCAGCAGGTCGGAGACCGGAAGATCGTCGTCGAGCTGCCGGGCGCCGCCGATCCGACCCGCGCCCGCGCTCTCATAGGCCGGACGGCCCAGCTTCAGTTCCATCGCGTGAAGCAGGACGCGGAGCTCGACGCCGCCCTGACGGCGATCGATCAGACGACCGGCGGCGAGCTCGCGAAGATCTACATGAGAGAAGACCTGGGCGAGGGGCGATTCGACATCTACTGCAAGCCGGAGCAGCGCGACCAGGTTGCAGCGATCATCGCCACGCCGGAAGCGGAAGCGAAATTCCCGGCGGGCACGAAGGTGTTCCTGGGCGCGGAAAACAACCGGCAGGGCCAGAGAATCATCCCGATCTATCTCCTGGAAGCCAACAATGCCCTGACGGGCAAGGATCTTGTGGCGGCCCGCATTTCGCAGGACGACCGCGGACGCCCCGCTGTCTCCTTCGAGTTCGGCCGCGAAGGAGCGGAACAGTTCGCGGAGCTGACGGCGGAGCTGATGCAGGGCCAGAAGCGGCTCGCCATTGTCCTCGACCAGGTCGTGCAGTCCGCGCCGCAGGTCAATTCCATGATCCGCGGTTCCGGCCAGATCACCGGCTCGTTCACGTTCGACGAGGCCCGCGATCTCGCCGTGGTCCTCCGGAGCGGCGCGCTGCCGGCTCCCGTGGAAGTCCTCGAGCAGAGGAACATCGGACCGTCGCTCGGCCGCGACTCGATCGAGAAGGGCGCGACCGCGGCCCTTCTCGGGTTTGTCGTCGTCATCGCGCTCATGATCGTCTGGTACAAGGGCGGCGGCATGATCGCCAACTTCTGCCTCATCCTCAATATCTTCATCACGCTGGCCTGCATGGCCGCGATCCACGGGACGCTGACGCTGCCCGGTATCGCGGGACTCGTGCTGACGATGGGCATGGCGGTTGACGCGAACATTCTCATCTACGAGCGCATCCGCGAGGAAGTCGCGGCCGGGCGCGGAGCCTTCTCTGCGGTGAACGCCGGTTACGACAAGGCCTTCACCACGATCTTCGACTCCAACCTGACGACACTCATAACGGCCGCCGCGCTGTACCAGTACGGCACCGGCCCGATCCGCGGTTTCGCCGTCACGCTCTCCATCGGTATCATCGGGTCCATGTTCACCGCGATCTACGTGTCGCGATTCATCTACGACAAGTTCGTGCTCTCGGCGAGAAACCCGAGGCTCTCGATATGAAGAAGATGTATCCGTTCATCGAATGGAGGTTTCGCGCGTATGGCGTCACCGGCGCCCTCTTCCTCATCTTCCTCATCGGCGCCCTGACGCGCGGCATCAATTTCGGCATCGATTTCGTCGGCGGAACGTCCATCATCGTCAAGTTCGACAAGCCCATCGACACGACGATGATGGCCGACCTTCGGACGCATCTCGACCAGCGCGGCATCGGCGGCGGCAGCATCCGCACGATCGCGGGCGCGGGCGGTTCGGCGGAAGAAGCCCGCGAGATCTCGATCGATATCCGGGGATCCGACTGGATCGACAAGGCCGTGGCGCAATTCGAGCAGTCGAAGAATGAAATCGCTTCCGTCGATGATCTCGACCGCGTCTTCTCGTCCACGATCCAGTCCTTCGCGTTGCAGAAGCTGAAGGCGTATTTCCTGCCGCCCGCCGGCGACACCGCGACACCCGCTCTCTACAATGTCAAGTCCGTGACGCACAGCGACCTGGAGAACATCTTCCAGGTCATCTTCAACGAGGACATCGCCTCGTCTGTGCAGGAAATCCTGGAGGAGAAGATGCCGCCCGTCGAAGCGAAGAAGAGCTTCGACCTGAACAACATGCGGACCGGCGAAAACCTGGCGCGGGAACTGGCGAACGCCCGGCGCGCCGCGCTCGAATCGCGCCTCGCGGAAATGATGACGGAGACGGGACCTCGGGCGTGGACAAGCGTCGACGAATTCCTGACCAGGGTGGACATGATGGCCTTCGACGGGCCGGCCTTGCGGCGGAGGCTTTCCGCCGATACGCAACCCGCCCCCGGATCCGTGTCCGTCCTCTCCGCGACCCCGCGTGAATTGTCCGAGGCCTTCATGGATGTCTTCACGGAGCGCTTCCGCCGCAATGCCCAGATCGTCGTCACGTACCGCGATCAGCAGCACGGCGGCATCTTCGCCTCCACGCAGCAGGCCGCCGATTACGTTCCCGCGGATGACGGCGAGATGCGCCAGATGATCATGGACCACGGTTACGTCGGGAGATTCATCATCGCCTCGTCGGAAACGGTCGGCGCCACGATCGGGAAGGACCTGGTCGAGGACGCGTTCTGGGCGATCGTCGTCTCGATCCTCGGCATCCTCGCGTACATCTGGTTCCGGTTCGAGATCCGCTACGGCGTCGGCGCCATCGTCGCGCTCCTGCACGACACGCTGCTGACGCTCGGCCTCATCTGGACCGTGGGCTGGGAATTCAACGTCCCGATCGTTGCCGCCATCCTGACGGTCATGGGATACTCGGTGAACGACACGATTGTCGTGTATGACCGCATCCGCGAGAAACTCGGCAACCTGAGAGGTTCGCCCGACCCCGCGATCATCGACATCGCGATCACGGAGACCCTCTCCCGGACGATCCGCACCGGCGGCACGACGATCATCTCGATCCTGGCCTTCATGGTCTTCGGCCCCGCCGTGACGCGCGATCTCTCCTTCGCGCTCGGCTTTGGCATCATCATCGGAACGTTCTCCTCCATCTTCGTCGCCGCGCCCGTCCTCGTGGAGTGGGACCGCCTGACGGCGCACTTTGCCGCGAAGAAAAAAGCCAGGTCCAAAGGTGATGTCAGACCCGTCCGGTAGCAGCGCCGACCTCGACCTGGGGTCCATCAAGCATCTTCTTCTCTCGTACAATCCCGCCTCCGATATCTCCCTCATCGAGCGCGCCTATCATTTCGCCAATCGTGCTCACAAGGGGCAGAAGCGCGTCTCAGGCGAGCCCTACATCAAGCATCCCGTCGAAGTCGCGACGATCCTGGCGGAGCATCGCTTCGACGCGATCACGCTCGCGGGGGCGCTGCTGCACGACGTCATAGAGGATTGCGGCGTCACCGAGCAGGACATCGCGAACGAGTTCGGCGCGGAGCTGGCGGGAATCGTCGCGGGCGTCACGAAGATTTCGTCGCTGGCCTTGACGCGGCAGGAGACCCAGGCGGAGAGCATCCGCAGGATGCTCGTCGCGGTCGCGCGCGACATCCGCGTTCTCCTCATCAAGCTGGCCGACCGTCTGCACAACATGCGCACGATCGACGCGTTGAAGGAGGAGAAGATCGAGCGGCTCTCGCGGGAGACGCTGGAGATCTACGCGCCGCTGGCGAACCGGATGGGGATGAGCACGATCCGGTCGGAACTGGAGGACCTTTCCTTCAAGCATCTCATGCCGGAGAAGTACGGTGAAGTCGAGACGCAGATGGCGACGCTGCTCGGGGAGCGAAAAAAATCTCTGGATGAAGCGGGAGCCGTCGTCGTCGAAAAACTGGCGGAAGCCGGGATCCAGGCGAATGTGCAGAGCCGGACGAAGGCCGTGTACAGCGTCTACAAGAAGATGATGCGCCAGAAGAGGCCGATCGACGAGATCTTCGATCTTCTCGCGATGCGGATTCTCGTCACGAACGCGCGCGATTGCTACGGCGCCCTCGGGATCATCCACACCATCTGGAAGCCCATCCCGCGCCGGTTCAAGGATTACATTGCGATGCCGAAGCCGAACATGTACCAGGCGATTCATACGACCGTCATCGGACCCGGCGAAGGCGCCCTGGAAATCCAGATCAAGACGCACGCGATGCACCTGACCGCGGAAGAGGGAATCGCCGCGCACTGGAAGTACAAGTCCGACGGCACCGTCGACGACCGGCTCGGGTGGCTGAAGCACATTCTCGAGTGGCAGCGCGAGGCCGTCACGGCCGAAGAGTTCATGGACTCGCTGCGGATCGATCTGTACTCCGACCAGGTCTTCATCCTGACGCCCAAAGGTGACATCATCGAGCTGCCCGCGGGATCGACGCCGATCGATGTCGCGTTCGCGATCCACACGGAGATCGGCTTCAAGATCGCGGGCGCGCGCGTCGACGGCCGCATGGCCCCGATCTCCACGAGGCTCACGTCAGGCGCCGTCGTGGAAATCCTCACGGCGCCGACCGCGCGGCCGTCTCTCGACTGGCTCGATGCGGTCCGCACTCCGCGAGCAAGGCAGAAGATCCGCCATTACCTGAAGGAGCGCGGATCCGAGGAACTGCGCCGGAAGGGCGCGGACCTCCTGCAGGCCGCGATCAACCGCGCGCGGCTGGGCGTCTCCGTGGCCCAACGGAGCGAGGAGATCGTCCAGCTCGCGGAGGAAATGTCGTACCAGGAACTCGAGACGCTCCTGGAGGCGATCGGCTTCGGGAGCGAATCCGCGGAGGGAGTCACCCGCCGGCTGACGGACAAGATGCGCGCCAAGCCGGTTCCCATGGCGCCGGCGGCGGTCGCGAAGCCCGGCAAAGGTGACGGCGGTCCCGCATCCGTCGTCGTGGAAGGCATCGGCGACCTCGTGATCCGGTTCGGCAAATGCTGCAATCCGGTCCCCGGAGACGCCATCATCGGCTATCTTTCGCGCGGCCGGGGCGTATCGATCCATCGCGCCAATTGCCCGAACGCGATGGCCCTGTCGGGCGAGACGGCGCGCTTCGTGAACGCGTCGTGGGTCGGCCGGGATGGACGATTCGCCGCAAGCATCGAGGTCCAGGGCGGAGACCGGATCGGACTCCTCGCGGACCTGACCGCCGCGATCGCGAAGGAAGGCGGCAACATCACACTGGCGGACGTCCGGACGCGCGAGGTCGGCCGCGATCTCTTCGTCGTCGAAGTGACAAGCGCTGACCATCTCGAGAAGATCCTGAATGCGCTTCGCTCCGTTCAGGGCGTCCAGAAAGTGACGCGCGCTTCGCCGAGATAGCGGAAACATTCATGCTGGAAAAAGTCTCGATGCTGAGGCACGTGGTGCTGTATTCTTGCTGAGGATGGTTCATTTCGATCGACACGCGCCCGTCTACAATGAAACGCTCGACAGCGCCATTTCGTCTTCCGGATACACGGCCGATACCGTGTTGCTTCCTAAATTGTCGGCATGCCGTGAGATCTGGATGCGGCGTCATGCTCCACATCCCCTGCGCTTCCTCGACTATGGCTGCGGCCCCGGGCGGTTTGCAGCCCTCTTCAAGAACGAATTCGAATCGGAGGCCCACTATTTCGGGATCGATGTATCGGAGAAATCGCTGCGCGAAGCGCGCGTGCGGAGCGGAATGACCGGCGGTTTCGGAACGCGTGAAGCCCCCCCATATCTGCCGGACCAGAAATTCGACATCATCATGGCCGCGGGCGTCTTTCATCACATTCCGCCATCCGCGCGTCCGAAGGAATTCTCCTGGCTCCGCGATCTGCTTGATCCCGACGGAAGCCTTCTCATTTGGGAGCACAATCCCTGGAATCCCGTCACGAGGAAAATCGTTCGCCTCTGCGATTTTGACTACGATGCCCAGCTCATATCCGCGCCGGCGTTGAAGAAGCTGCTTCGCACCGCGGGCTACGGGAGTATAACGGTCGATTTTCGGACCTTTTTCCCCTATCGCCTTCGGAAACTCGATGCGCTGATGACTTGGTGCCCTTTCGGCGGCCAATATTCCATCGAGGCCCGGCCGTGACAGGTCCGGCACCCGTGCTCTCCGTGGTCGTCCTGTGCTATCGTTCCGAGCGGGATCTCATACCCATCGTGGAACGGCTTCACAGGCTCTTATCCCTGATGAAGCCCACGTGGGAGATCATTCTTGTCGGGAATTATCTCCAGGGCAGGGAAGATTCCACGCCGGAAGTTGTGCGCGAACTGGAGCGAAAATTCGCGGGGATCAGAAGCATAACGCTCGAGAAGAAGGCGATGATGGGCTGGGATATGCGAACGGGCCTTCAGGAATGCCGGGGCGAATATCTCGCCGTGATCGACGGAGACGGCCAGTTTCCTCTGGAGGCGGTCATCACCTGTTTCATGAGAATCATCGAAGGCGGATACGATCTGGTTCAGACGTATCGCGTTCGAAGAGGCGATGGCATGACGCGACGAATGATTTCCATCGCCTTCAACGCGATTTCCCGGCTGATGTTTCCGGGATTCAATCTCAACGACATCAACTCCAAGCCGAAAATCCTGACGAGGGCGTTATACGAGAAACTTCAATTGTGCGACGACGGCTGGTTTATCGATGCCGAGATCGTTCTCAAGGCCAATCTCATGAAGGCCGTCATCGCTCACGAACCGATCCATTTCTATAAGCTTCAAGGCAGGCATAGTTTCATCCGCCCGGCGGCCATCATGGAATTCGTGCGCAAGCTTCTGCTCTTCCATCGCGATCGTGACAGGATCAAAGCGAGTCTTTCGGAGGCAAACCATCAATAAGAGCGGGGTGACAGGAGCAGGAAGAGCCCGCATCCTGCCCTGGTTCCTGCTCGGCGCCTGGACCCTGGTTCTTCTCTCGTGGCGCCCCCTGGCCGATCCTCCTCTGCTTTCCTGGTCCATCGGCGGATGGGGCGATCCGGGGATATACCTGATGGACGCCAGGCAGTACGCGCTCTTCGGAGAAATCCGCCTGAGCGAATCTCATTCTCCGATCATGGCTCCGCTCTTTTTTCTTGCCGAAACCGCGGTCTTCAGCCTCTTCGGTCCCGGCCGGGGAACGGCCCTGCTGGTTCCCATCATGGGCTGGCTTATCCTGATGGCCTGCGTGTACCGGATCTGCTTCAGAAGCGGTCCGGCGCGTCCCGTCTGCCTTCTGCCGGTCCTGCTTCAGACCTCGGCGGTGCTCCTGACCGGAATCCGGGAACCTCGCGGCGATCTGCTGGCCCTGGCTTTTTTCGCCCTGGGAATGACCTTTCTTCTGGATTCGACACGGCCGGAATCAGGTCGAGGATATTCCCTGTTTGCCGGAGGTTTTTTTCTCGGGCTGGCTCCGCTGGCGAAAGCGCATGCGGTTGTGGGCAGCTCCGGTGCCGCACTCTTCTTTATCGCGGGCATTTTCCAGGACGGAAATTCGGATCGAGGAAGGATGTGCCGCGCTTTTCTATCGGGAATCGCCGGAAGCATAATCCTGGGAGGCGCATATTTCCTTGTCCTCAGCCGGATGAGCGCGGACGGATTTTCCATCAGCAGCATTCCCGATCTTCTCGCGTTCGTTCTGACTCCGGGAAAAACCGAGACCGCGGGGAGCCCGTTCAACATACTTCGTTTCGTCGAATCCAACATCATCATCCGGGAACCGGTCCTGTTCTTCATCGGGTTATGGAGCGTGGCGCGCCTCACGAAAAAGCCTTTTTCGAAAAACGCACTCCTGATCCTGGGGCCGGTGATCTTCTGGATCGCCGTGCTCTCGATGGCGCGATATGACCCGCTGCGTTACAGAATGCCGCTCCTTGTGCTCTTTATTCTCGCCGCGCGGGAGGCTTTTCAAACGGATGTTCCTGCGCGCACGCGAAGCGAGCTCACCTTCGCGATTGGATTATTTCTCCACGGATTATTCTTCTGGCTCCTCAACCGCCTCAATCAGCCCGCCTGGATGGCACTTGCGGCGTCTGCGTGCTTGGCTGTACTCGCGTGGAAAATCCTTCCGAAGAAGATTCCCATGGCGAAAACAGGAACGATTCTCCTGTCGATCGGCATCGCATTCCAAGTCATTCAATCGACGTATTTCATCATGAGCGCGGGCGAGGAGATCCGGGACGCGGGAGCCGTCGTCGCCCGGGAGGCGCTCCCGCGCCATGCCGTCCTGACGGGTTTCTGGGCGCCCCTTCTCGCCATGGACAGTCCCTATCCCATCAGGCGTTCGATCCGCGTCGCTACCGGGCCTGTTCCGACGCATATCATCGAAGAAACGGGATTTTTCGATGCCCTGCCGGAAGATATTGTTGTTCTTGAGATATCCCGGGTCAGATTACCCAGGATCAACAAGACGATCGTGGTCGGACAGATCCAGGATCATTCCAAGCCGGCGCCATGAGCCGCCCTACGGTACGGTCGCGCGCAATTTCTCGCCCGTTGTGATGCCCTCCTGCAGGGCTTCTCCCATAGATGTGTAGGCCCACCGGCCGTAACGGCCGATCGGCACGATGCCCGCGTTCGAGAGATAAGGCTCGATGATCCTCAGGGAATCCTGCCGCTTCTTCGTATGAATGGCATACGCGGAATCGATCCAGACTTCGACGCATTCCTCCACGCGCGATGCATCCTGCAGGATACCCGCGTTCACCAGCCCGTCGACGGCCGCCCGGACATAGTCCTTCGGAAGATCGGATCGTTTCCGGTAGGAAAGCTCCACGTACAGAGCGGATTTGCCGGGCGGCGCGGAGAAGGGGGCGATGTTGTGGTAGAAACCGACCCGAAAGAACGGGTACTTCTCCTCGGGGAAATACATCCAGTGAGCGTTCTTCGTGGGACCGTCGATGCCGAGATTGAGGCACAGGACGCCGACCGCTTCGAGTTCGCCGGCGGCCGCTCTCAGTTCGGCCGGAGCATCTTCGATATCCCGCAGGAGGCTCGGGAGTGGAATCGTCGAGACGAGGCGATCGTAGGGAATCCATTCGCCCCGGATGAGCGCGCGCCGATCGCCGGCATGCACGCGCGTGATCGGCGAGTCCGACTCGATCGGGAGGTCCCGGGCCAGGGCTCGCGGGAGCACGCCGATGCCGCCCTGCTTCGGATATCGGAATTCCGCGTTGTATCCGACTCCCTCGACCGTTTCGCCGCGCGCGCCGGCGCGCACATCCTCCAGCTTCGGCCGCGGGATGTAGTGGACCCAGTCGGCCGACATGTCGGCCAGCCGGGTGCGCAGCAGCTTCTCGTTGTAGGGCCTCATGAAATGCCGGGTGATGCCTTTGCCGAAGACGGTCAGGCACCATGTCTCGAAATTCGTCATATCGATATCCGAACCGGACACCGCTTCGAATCCCGAAAGGCATTCCTCCCTCACGGCGGCCGGCAAGCCGTGCAGATGGACCTGGAAGGGATAATCGAACTCCACGCCGTGCGTGTGCACGAGCGATCTTCTCCGGATCACGGCGAGATTTTCGCCGAGAAGATTCTGAACCAGGTCCAGCATTGGGCCTTTCAGATGAAGGAGATGTCCCGTGAAGTCGAACGTGTAATCTTTGTGCGCGATCGACCGGCAAAGGCCGCCCGCTTCTCCTTCCGCCTCGCAGATCCTGAACCGGCCTCGCGGGAGGGTGCGGGCGACGGAAAGACCGCAAAGCCCGGCGCCGGCGATCAGCAGGGGTGGATTCATGGACGGGGGAACATCCGGAGCGTCATGAGGCGAAGCGCAGGCACGTTTACACAGGATACCGAATCACGATAGATTCCCTCAAGTGAAAACGACCGTCTCCATCGTGATCCCGGTTCACAACGAAGAAGCCATCATCGAGCATGCTCTCACGCGGCTGGTCGCCGAGTTTCGACCGCTGGCGCGCGACTTCGAGATCCTGCCGGTGGAGAACGGTTCCCGTGACAGGACATGGGAGATCATGCAGACCCTGTCCGCGAAGGAACCTTCGATCCGGCCTCTCCGCTCGCCGCGCGCGGACTACGGATTCGCATTGAAACACGGGATCAGGGAGTCCCGCGGCGAGTTCATACTTTCCGACGAAATCGACGTGCTAGATCATGGCTTTCATGCCGCGGCCCTCCAGGCCCTGGCCACGGCCGATCTCATCATAGCCTCGAAGCGTCATCCGGATGCGGTCGATGACCGGGGACTCTTCCGGACGCTGGGCACCGACGTCATCACCGGTATGCTCCGCATCGCCTGCGGCCTGAAAAGTTCCGATACCCACGGCCCGAAAGGATGGCGGGCCTCGGTGGCCAGGGATCTCGTGGCACGCTCCAGGCTGGACGGGGATCTCTTCGCATCGGAGAGCGTGATCAGAGCGGAACGCATGGGGCTGAATCTGAGGGAATTGCCCTTGTCCATCTCCGAGCATCGCGCCACATCGATCCCGTTGATGAAAAGAGTTCCCAGGGTCATAAGGGACATCTGGAAATTGAGGAAAGCCCTGGCGGAAGATACGACGGGCTGACGAGGTTTCGCTTCAGAGCGATTCCGCGTTCGTCGGATAGATGATCGACGCGATCACGGCGAGGAAGAGCAGCCGCGCTCTCGACCACTCCTCCTCCTCGGTGCCTGAATTAGAATCCCCACATTTCACTGCCCAGGCTTCGGTGGCCGCGGCCCAGATGACCGTTCCGATCGTGGCGCTGTAGTGCCCGACCAGCGAAGTCCAGGGACCGGGACGGCTGACTTCGATGAGGCCCGGATAATAGCCCGCGATCGCATTGACGAAGAATTCGGGGCAGGCCAAAAGCAGGAGCGGGGAACCCAGCGGAAGAAGAAACATCACGCTGTGTCCCAGTTTCAGGACGTAGGCGAGATTATTCAGGCGGAAAATCGCGCGCGCGACGGAAACGGGATCGCCGAGAAAACCGGCCAGCACAGCGGGCGCGCTCTGGCCCCAGTAGCCGAATTGCGCGGCGATCGTGGAAGTTTTACCCGCGGTTCCGGCGAACCAGGGCAGAATCCATTGATTCGTGAGAAGAAACAGGCCGATGCCGGCCAGGCCCAGAGGGCCGTACCATCGCGCACCACGGCGTTCCACGAAGGCCACGGCGGCGAGCATGACAACCGCGAGGAGAACGGTTTCCTTCACCATCCAGCAGGAGATAACGGCGATTCCCAGGAGCACAGGACGACGACGCCGATAGGCGATGAGGAGAAACCAGATGGCCGGCGGCGCGAAACGCACGGGTGAAAAATCCCCGTGAAGACTCAGAAGCGAAGGATACAAGCCGGCGCCGAATGCGAGGAGTGCCGCCGATGACGGGCTCCATTTCATCCTCAGAAATCTCCAGGCCAGGGGAATGGCGAGAGACATCACGAGGGAGCCGATGGCGAAGATCGTGTCCGGATGAGGATGGAGATGGAAGAGGGGGACAAGGAGGAGGAGGACGGGAGAGAAGTGGATCGCGAATTCCGTGCGGTGTTCAGACGGGTGAGTGAAAAATCCTCCTTGTTCCACATCGAGCAATTCCTGGTGGAAATTGTACGCCTCGGGACCGACCGCGCCGGGATTAAGCGCGGACCCGAACTTCCAGGCGGCCAGGAAGAAGAGGAAGGATCCGACCCAGACGAAGAATTGCTCATGGCGTTCCAGGGCCGCTCGCGCGCCCGCGCGGGTCAGAATGAATGTGGCAACCGCGAGAATGCAGCAGGTCACGGCAAGAAATCCCGGAAGCTGAACAGGTATGCCTCCGCGAATCGCGAAGAGCAGATACGGCGCCAGGAGCACCGGGGGTAAGCAGAGGAGAATTCCTGGCCGCCTGAAGAACCGCTCCGCGCGTATCATGTCGGCAATATGTCATAGGATTACCGGCACCGTCATTAACTTCGTGGAAACCCGGGCGCGCTTAAGTTGTTGGGAGCTTCGGGCTCGATCCCGTACAATAGTGTCATGGCCCTCCCCAATATCCGTTCCATCACGCAGGCCGAATTTCTCCGCGTCTTCCGGGAACTCGGCGAACCCGCGTACAAGGCGGAAGCGCTCAAGCAGTTTCTCTTCAAGGAAGGCGTGACGGATTTCGAGCATGTCACGACGCTTTCGCTTGCCGTGCGCCGGCAGCTGGCTTTGCGATACGATGCCGTCATGCCCGAGATCGCATCGCGCGCCGTCGCGAACGACGGAACCGTGAAGGTCCTTCTCAACTGGGCCGGGACGACGGCGGAAGCGGTTCTCATGCCTTCCGTGAAGGGAAAGACCATCTGTCTCTCCGCGCAGTCGGGCTGCCGCCTGCGCTGCGGCTTCTGCGCCACGGGCACCCTGGGTCTGAAGCGGAACCTCACCTGCGGCGAGATTCTCGACCAGATCCTCGTGCTGTCCGGCGAGGGCGCGATCTCGCGCGTGGTCGTGATGGGAATGGGCGAGCCGATGGAAAATCTCGACGAGCTCATTCCCGCCCTGGCGTTCGCGATCTCCGAGAAGGGCCATAGCCTCTCGCGAAAGAAGGTCACCGTCTCCACGGTCGGGCTATGTCCGGAAATCGAGCGTTTCGCCGCGGAAGGCCCCGGCGTGGAACTGGCGATATCCCTGCACGCCACGACCGATGAGATCAGGACGATGCTCATGCCGGTCAACAAGAAGTATCCCATCGAGATGCTGATGCGAAGCGCCCGGATCTACGCGGAACGCGCCAACGCGAAAGTGACGATCGAATACACATTGCTGGAGGACGTCAACGACACGGACGCGGATGCCGGACGCCTGGCGAGGATCTCCCGCAAGTACCAGATGCCCGTGAACCTGATCCGCTACAACAAGGTCTCCGACCTTCCGTTTTCGCCTTCGCCCCGGCTGGATGAATTTGCGCTGATGCTGAAGGGAAAAGCGCTCGGCGTGACCGTGAGAAGATCGAAAGGAAGCTCGATCCAGGCGGCATGCGGCCAGTTGGCCGGTGCATTGCGATAGGATCCTTCCGCCTTTATGATATCTCCCGTGCATACCGCGCTCACGAAAACTCTCGCTGTCATCGGCAATCCCATCGAGCATTCCATGAGCCCGCTCATTCATGGAGCCGCCATCGCGGAGACGGGAGTCGATTTTTCCTATGTGGCGTACCGCGTCACCGACGCTGCGGAGGCGGTCCGCGCGATGAGGGCGCTCGGGATCAGGGGTTTTTCCGTGACCATTCCTCACAAAGAAACGGTCATACCTCATCTCGATCGCCTTGACGAATCGGCGAAGGGTTGCGGATCCGTGAATACGATCGTGAACGACAACGGAACGCTCACGGGTTATACGACCGACGGTCCCGGCGCCGTGGCCGCGCTGCGCGCCGGCGGAGTAGACCCCGCGGAGAAGCGAGTGCTGATCGTGGGCACGGGAGGCGCTGCGCGGGCGATCTCGTTCGCGCTTCTCTCCGAAGGCGTGTCGTGCATCGCCTTCCAGGCGGAAGTGCCGGCACAGGCTGCGCGGCTCGCGCATGACCTCAATGCCGCCCGCCCTGGCGTTGTCGTGGACCGTTTGCCGTCGCCGCCGGACCTGCTGGTGAATGCTTCGCCCGTGGGAATGCATCCGCGTACGGATGCGTTGCCGGTGGAACGATCGCTTCTCCGGAGCGGAATGGCCGTCTTCGACATCGTCTATAATCCCATCCGGACGCTTCTCCTGAAGGAAGCGGAAGCGCTCGGTTGCGCGACGATCGACGGAGCGGGGATGTTCGCGGAGCAGGCCGCGCTCCAGTTCGAGCTCTTCACCGGCCGTCCCGCGCCCCGGGAACTCATGCGCCGGACGGTGCGAGACGCGCTCTTGTCCAGGCAAGGATGAAATCCAATCTTGTTCTGATCGGCTACCGCGGGACGGGTAAATCCACGATCGCGCGCAGGCTCGGCGCGCGAATGGAACGCGCGGTCATTTCGCTCGATGAGGAGATTGTCCGGTCAGCGGGGTTGAACATTCCATCGATCGTGGAGAAATTCGGATGGAATCATTTCCGGGATCTGGAATCGGAAGAAGCGCGAAAGGCCTCCTCGTTGACGAACCGGATCATCGACGCCGGAGGAGGCGTCGTGCTGCGGCCCGCGAATGTCGATGCGTTGAAGAACTCCGGTTTCTGCGTGCTCCTGACGGCCTCGGTGGAAACGATCGCGAGCCGGATCGCATCCGATGCCAACAGGCCGTCCCTGACGGGGAAAAACATCACGGACGAGATCGTATCCGTGCTGAAGGAGCGGGAGGAACTGTATCGGGCCGCCGCCGACGTTGTCATCTCCACGGACGACAAGACGATCGAGGAAGCGGTAAACGGAGCGGAGAGATTCTACCTCGGGAGTTGACGGGGCGGGGAAATCAGGACTGGAGAAACAGGATGCCGGGTTCCAGGACCGGAGGAACGGGACGCGCGCATGCAATTTGATTCCTGGCAGTTCATCGCGTTCTTTATTCTCGTCACGGCCGCATTTCGACTGGTCAGCGTTCGATCGAGATGGCTCCTGTTTCTCATGGCAAGCTATGTCTTTTACATGGCCTGGAAACCGGAATATGTATTCCTTCTTCTCTTCTCCACGTCCGTGGATTACGTCTCCGCCATCCGCATGAATTCCTCCCGGTCGACGGCGGCGCGGGGAGGATGGCTCTGCTTCAGTCTTGTTGCCAACCTGGGCGTGCTCTTCCTGTACAAATACTATGGGCTCTTTCAATCGACTTGGTCGACCGTTACATCATCATACGGGCTCGCCGACATGCTTCCCCGATCGAATCTCGTTCTGCCAGTGGGGATTTCCTTCTACACGTTTCAGTCGCTGGCGTACACGATCGATGTCTTTCGGGGCGATCTGCCCGCGGAAAAACATTTCGGACGGTTCGCTCTTTATGTGGTCTTCTACCCTCAGCTTGTCGCGGGGCCGATCGAGCGCGCCGACAGGCTGCTTCCGCAGTTGAATTTCGAGCGCTCGCCGAATCACGATGATATTGTCGTCGGCTTTCGCCATATTCTCTGGGGGCTCTTCAAGAAGATGGTCGTTTCGGACAGGATGGCGGAAGCGGTGGACCTGGCGTACAGCGCGCCCGTGGAACATGCCGGACTCGGATCCATCGTCGCGACGGTTTTCTTCGCGTTGCAGATCTATGCCGATTTCTCGGGATACTCGGATATTGCCATCGGATCCGCGCGTATTTACGGAGTGAGGCTCATGGATAATTTCAGGCAGCCCTATTTCGCGCTTAATCCCCGCGACTTCTGGTCGCGCTGGCATATTTCCCTTTCCACCTGGTTCCGCGATTATCTCTACATTCCCCTGGGAGGAAACAAGGGTGGGCCGTCGCGGCGAATCAGGAACATCATCCTGGTGTTCGGGCTTTCCGGATTGTGGCATGGAGCCGCGTGGCACTACGTGATCTGGGGTCTCCTTCATGCGGGCTACTACCTGGCCTTTCATGAGGGAGAGCGGTTGATTCCCGGGATGGATCGGGCCCTGCGCAACCGGCGGGGGGCCTTCGGAAGCTGGCTGGCGACGCTGGTTCTCGTCCTTGTGGCGTGGATCTTCTTTCGCGCATCGTCGGTGCCGTCCGCGCTCTTCATGATCCGCAATCTCTTCTCGGATGCGGCGGGCTGGACCGATCCCCAGCACCTCCGGCATGTTTTCTGGGGACTCAACCTGAGCAGGATGGATGTCATCATCATCGCCTGCTGCAATGCAACGGAGCTCCTTTTCGAATGGCAGAACGAGAAGGGGCCCGTGTGCGAGCGATTGTCGAGCGCGCCGTTTCCTCTGCGCTGGGCCCTGTATCTGGCCCTAGCCCTGGCCATCCTGAACCTGAGTCCCGGAGAGGCGATTCCCTTTGCGTATTTTCAATTCTGAGCGGCTGCGTCCCCGGAGCATACGATTGCGCTTGCTGCTCTTCATCCTGCTGCTGGTCGCGCTTCAGACCGCGCTCATGGATGTTCACCTGCCGCAGGATGTCCAGTTGCTGAACACCTATCTGGAAGAACGGCGCGACCTGGTAATCCTGGGCAACAGCACATCCCTGCCCGTGCCTGATGACGAGGACTTGACGACGCTGGGGGAGCATCTGCAGACCTTTCTTCCGGGCCGTCGCGTGGGCGAACTTGTCCGACCGGGCACGAATCCGCTCCTCGCGGATGCCTACGCGGATTACCTGGCGCGGATCAGTCCCGAATCCTCCGGACGCCCCTTGATCGTGATCCCGGTGAATCTCTATGCGTTTTCTCCGTACTGGGACCGGATGCCGAGCCGACAGTTCCTGTGGCTCAGGTATCCGCTGCATTTTCACGGCACGTGGCGCTGGCCTTTTTATGCGCCCGCGCTGGCTTTTGAATACCTGAACATGAATCCGATATCCTATGCCGACGCGATGGCATCGCCCGTCCGGGAAGCGGATTCGGTCGTGGGCACACTTTCCGAAATTCTGAACCGCCAGAAGGATCCGGCCACGACAGATCCCGCGCGAGTTCAGGTGGCGCTGTATTTCATGGAGAGAATCACGAAGGAACATCGGCAACTGCAGGCGATCGTCAGCACGGCGCGGCGGCTGAACACGGCCGGATATCCCCATCTCTTCTACATTCCGCCTGTCAATGTGGATTCGGGAGCGGCCCATGCCGGTCCCATCTTGCGATCAAGGGTCCGTGAGAATGCGGCGCTCGTCCGCGCCGAGCTGGAGCGGGAAGGATCGCGCGTGCTCGATCTTTCCAGCCTGCTGGGCGCGGATTCCTTTTCCGCGAAGGTCGCCATTGGCGAACACTGTTATTCCGCGGGCCGGAGGATCGTCGCGTCCAGGATCGCGGACGCCGTCGAGGCCGACGGATTCGAGAAGTAACGTGATCCAGGCAAAGCCGGAGCGTTCGTTGCGGCGGATACCTTCCCCCCTTATGATCACAACCATGCCGCTCATGCGTGGAAGGATCTGTCGATGAAGGCCGATATTCCGGGAGGCTCTGTCGCCTCGGGACGGGACGGAAGATACCGGCCGATCGTGGCGTTTCTCCGGCCGGGCGCCACGCTCGCCGAATACGAAATGAATTATGTCTCGCTTCTGGCGGACGATTTCGCCCTGCGAGTCCTGACGGTGGGAGATACGGCAATCGGCGGCACGCCCGAGGGCGTGCGCCGGCTGAAGTGGCCCGATGAATTCACGTGGAAAGGTCGCCGACGTTCCTTGCTGAACGGCCTCTACGCGCGATTCTTCGGCCGTCGCGGCCACGTGCCCGGGCTCATGGGCGCTTTACGTGGAGCAAGCCTGGTGCAGGCCGGCGAAGCGGCCAGCGAGTACTCCTACCAGGCGGCCCGCCTGAAGGAACGCCTGGGTTTCCGGCTTCTCCTGTCCGCCTCGGAGAACCAGGAAATCCTTGCGCATCGCGACAAGGCGCATGAGGAACGGATCCGGTTCACGCTCGCTCGCGTGGATCATGCCCTCGCGATTCCGCCCGCGGCGCGCGATCGCCTGGTCGAGGCGGGATTGCCTCCGGAGAAGATAACGGTGATCGGCCATGGAATCGACTGCGACCGATTCTCCCCGGAGCGCCGGGAGACATCCGACACGATCCGTGTCGGTTATTGCGGGCGTTTCCGCAGGGAAAAGGGTCTCGCGTTCCTGATCGAAGCGACGGAACCGCTCGATCTCGACCTGGTTCTCCTGGGAGACGGCCCGGACAGATCCGACCTGATTCACCGGGCGCATCATCGCGTACAGTTTCAACCGGAGCTGCCCTATGGGCGGATGCACAACTTCTACAAGGGTATCGACATCTTCGCGCTGCCGAGCATACCGTTGCCGGGTCTCGTGGAGCAGTTCGGTTTTGTCCTGATGGAAGCGATGGCGTCGGGTATCCCGATTGTGGCGAGCCATATCGGAGGAATTCCGCATGTCGTGGGAGCAGAAGCGGGAGAGGGCTGCGCTCTGCTCGTCCCCCCCGGGGATACGCACGCGTTGCGGGAAGCGATCCATCGCCTCGCGGCGGATCCTTCTCTTCGCGCCGGGATGGGCGCCGCCGGCATCGCCCGCGCCCGAAAGTTATTTCGCCGCGAGGATGTCGCGGACAGGATGCGTCGCGTCTATCGGGAGCTCCTGACCGCGTGAACGCTCCGGGGCATCATGTCGCCATCTACGACGGCGGCTGCTCCCTCTGTTCCGACTTCGCCGTCCTTCTCAGGAAACTCGTGGCCCCGGCCGTTCTCGATGTCGTTCCCTGCGGCAGCGCGATCCAGAAGAAACTGGCTCCTCAAGTCGAATTGCGGGAATGCGCGCTCGACTTCATGCTGGTGCGGTCCGACGGCGGAATGCTGAAGGGCGTCGATGCCGTTCGGGAAGCCCTGTTGCTCTCCTCTTGGTTCCGGCGCATGAGGCCGCTTTTCATGAGTCGAATGGGAATGTTCGCGGCGCGGATCATCCACCTCGGCGCCCGCCGCCGCCGCGCCCGTAAAGGCTGCTGCGGAAAAGCGAAAGCGACCGCGGAAAATCAGGCGGAAAAACTTCCGTAAAGAAACAGGATGGACAGGATGGAAACCAGGAGTCCCGCCATCAAGACAGAAGCATCTGGAATGCGCGCCAGGCCGCGAAGGAAACGACCGCGACGATGGCGCCGGAGAGCATCATCACGATGATGCCGTAGAGCGCGAAGAGACCGTCGCGCGCGAGTATGGCGATGGACAGGAGGACGCATCCGAGCGCGGGAACGAAATTGCCTCCCGGGGGCATCGGCAACGCGAGAAAGATGCCGCAGATCACGATGCCGGCTCCGCAGAACCGGATGAAATACGGATGAGCGGCCCAGGAGCCTCGCGGCCGCGCCCAGCCGCCCGCGCGATGGAGTATCTTCTCCGCGAATTCCAGCATGACGATCGCGCGCTTCTCGGGGACGCGCCGGATTTTCCAGGAGGCGGGCAGCCAGGCGGGCGCGCCCAGAGCCAGACCAGCTCCAAGCGCGATGACGGCGGCGCCGAAGAGCGTCGAGAGGCCGGGCAGGGGGATGGGAGAGAGGAAGATCGCGCAGAAGAGAACGACAAGCAGCGCATAGCCGCGTTCGCCGATGGCGTCGAGCAATTCTCCCAGGGTGAGATCGTGGCCCTCGATGTCGGCACGGAGTTGAGCGAGCGCATCGCGGATTTCCTTCATCGCGTTCCTATCGCGTTGAGCGCAACCAAGGTAAGCGGCGCGAAGTATTCCGGCTCTTCGCGAGGAATTATCGGAATGCTTCGCTCACCCGGTCCCAGAATCCCTTGACCTTCGCGTTGCCTTCGCGGAGCGTGTCGAGCTCCGCCAGGATTTCCTTCTCGCGTTTCGTCAATTTCTTCGGCACCTCCAGCTCGACGCTCACGAGGAGATCGCCCGTGTGCCGGCCGTGCACATGGGCGAGTCCCATGCCGCGGACGCGGAAGACGGTGTGCGTTTCGGTTCCGGAGGGAATCTTGACGCGGGCGCGCTGGTATTTGCCGTCGGAACCCTTCGTGAGCGTCGGCACTTCTATTTCCGTCCCGAGGGCCAGCTGCGAATACGTCACGGGAACATGAACGATGAGATTCACGTCCTGTCGCTCGAAGATCGAGTGGGGCTTCACCTGGATGACGATGTTCAAATCGCCGGAAGGACCGTTGAAGGGGCCGACATCGCCTTCTCCTCGCATCCGCACGACCATGCCGTCCTCGACGCCCGCCGGAATCTTGACCGTGATCGAGCGGCGGATTTCCTCGCGGCCCTGGCCCGCGCAGTCGGAGCAAGGATTCTTGATCTCCTTGCCGGTGCCTTGGCAAGTCGGACACGTTTCGATCGCGGAGAAGTGCCCGAAGAAAGTCTGCTGGGCCCGCCGCACCTGGCCCTGGCCTTTGCACGTCGAGCAGGTGACGTGGCCCGAACCGGGCTTGGCGCCGGTGCCGGAGCAGCTTCCGCACGGTTCGAGCCGCTTCAACTTCAGGTCGATTTCGGCGCCCGCCGCGGCTTGTTCGAACTCCAGTGTCACTGTGGCGCGGAGATCGTCTCCCCGATAGACATTTTCACCGCCGCCGCCGCCGAAGAGATCGTCGAATATCGATCCGCGGAATCCGCCGGAGCGGCGTGCGCCGCCACCGAAGAAATCCCCGAAGGCGCTCCGCAGCACATCGTTGATGTCGACCTGCGCATAACCGCCTCCCGCCGCCGCCTGCTCGAATGCGGCGTGGCCGAACTGATCGTATTTCTTCCGCTTATCCGTGTCGGACAGGACGGCATAGGCGTTGGAGATTTCCTTGAATTTCTCCTCGGCTTCCTTGTTTCCCGGGTTCTTGTCAGGGTGATAGCGCATCGCCAGTTGACGGTAGGACTTCTTGATCTCCTCCACCGAGGCTGTCCGGGCGACACCCAGGATGTCGTAATAGTCCTTGCTCATGTGGACCTCAGTGTTCCGGCGCTTCCGGAACGGGCGACGACGACGCTTCCGTCGAAGCCTTTTCTCTCGCCACCACCACGTGCGCGTGACGGATGACGCGGTCTTTCACCCTGTATCCCCTGCGGATCGTCATGGTGATGCAACCCGGCTTCACATCGGCCGATTCCTCTTCCGCCACCGCTTCATGCACCGCGTGTTCGAATTTATCTCCGCGCGCGACGGCGATTTCGTCCAGGCCGAAGAGCTTCAGGGATTCGAAGAGCTGCCTGGCGATGAGATCGATGCCCTGTCCCCACTGGGGATCGGTGCGATCGTGGGAGGGATCGAGCGCGAGGGAGAGGTGATCGAGAACGGGCAGAATATTCTCCATGACATTCACGGCCGCATACTGACGGATGTCATCAGCTTCCTTGATCTTCCGCTTGCGGAAATTTTCGAATTCGGCCTGCAATCGCAGGTGCCGGTCCTTCAACTCCGCCAGCTCCGCGCCGAAATCAACGGCCGGAGAAGATTCCGACGGATGGTGAAGTGCGGCTTCTATGACAGGCGCTGTTTCCGGCATTGTGAATCCTCCCGATACGGTCAGGCATTATAAACGAAATCGAGATGAGGCGCCATTAACCATTTGCCGGCGCTCGTCTCGAAAGGCGCGTCATCAGGAAGAGCGCGATGAAGAGAAAGAGCGCATGCAGGAGCCTGGCTGAAAGCATGCCGGTGTTGCCCGCCAGTGCGGTCAGTGCCGCGGCGCCGGCAAAGAGGATCACGGCGCTCCGCTGCCGGTCGTTCAAGCTCGCGGCGGCGGGAAGAGCGGCGAGGGGCAGGAGGATCCCGGCGAACAGAAGCGAGCGCGGAAGCAGGTTGGTGGCGGCCAGGGCGATGCCCGCCAGGATAAAGGGATTCGCGGAGGCTGCCGCTTCGGCCAGGGAGGCGAGCGCGGCGGCCAGGAGCGCGGATGTCCAGGGCATGGGAGTGGGCCGTCCCGGCGCGATCAAGGCTCCCGCGAGAAGTGCCGCCGCCACACCGAGGCTCGCCTGCCATGCGGCGGTCTCCGCCGACATGTCGCGCATCCGCCGCGTGACGGCCGCGGCGAATATCGCGGGAATAATTAGAGCCAGGTATTCCTGGAAGCTGTCCGCTCGAAAGACGGCGATGAGAGACAGCGCTCCGAGATAACAACCGATCGTGAGAAAGGTACGTCGATCGGGCGCGCCGTCGCAGATGCCCCAGAAGAGAAACCAGGCGCCGTATGCCGCGAGCAGTCCCTTGGCGACGGAAGTCAGGAGACGTCTCTCCACTTCGTCCTGCTTCGCATCTTCCTGCGCGTGGGCCGTCGCGGGCGCCACGATGGTGAATCCGGCCGCCTTGTAATCGGTGACCACGCGAAAAATGTCGGAGGGTTTCGCGATCACGGCTGCTCCCGCGGAAAAGGAATCGGCGTCGCTCGCGCTCACGACGACCTTGGCGCTCGCCCAGCCGGGATTCGTGACGCCCCGGCTGATATACACCTCGGTCGGTTTCATGTGCGAATAGGCGGCCGCGGCGGCCCCGTTGGCGGTAACCATGATCGCCATTCCCGATGCCGGCAGAGTTTTGACGTCGTCGGCTGTGGCGATTTCCAGGATGGGGACAAGTCCTGTCGCGGCCAGCCGCTCCCGATATGTCCTGTCCAGCCCGATCGTGATGGACCTGATCTCGTCGATGGGAGCAAGAGCCTCGATGATGAAGTTGCCAGGAATATCTCCGCCGAAATCATGAGATTCGTCGCGGTAGGAGCGGACCTTGTCCGAGCCGAGATTCTGCTGGAGCGTGGAGAGCATGCTTTCGAAGGTGTTCAACTTGTTGGAAAAAATATAAGTGGCTTCAGGACGAATCGGCTGATCCTTGATCTGCTCCCACATCCAGATATTCACGATCCCTTCCATGCGGAAGAGGCGGAGAATCTCGGAGCCTGACGCCATGGCGATGTCGCGACCCTCCATGATGCTTCCGACCGTGGCCGGCTTCAGGACGACTCCGTGAGCGCCCGCCCTCATCAGGTAGTCCAGCATGGAGGAGTCGTTCACGAGTTCCGCGAGAAAGGGAGCATCCACCAGCGCCGTCACGCTTTTTCGCGATGGCATGGGAGAGTCGCTCCGGCCGTAAAGGAGAAACGCGAGCGGAAGAAGGAGCGCGAAGAGGAAGGCGAGGCGTGCCTGCCACCTGTGGGCCGTCCCCGGCACGGGCTACTGCTTTTCTTCGGGGCGCGAGTTGTCGCCCCGCGCGATGGACCAGCGGAGCCATGCGTTGATGAGAGCATCGAGATCGCCGTCGAGAACTCCCGTGGCATTGCCGACCTCGAATCCCGTCCTGTGGTCTTTCACCATGGTGTACGGCTGGAGAACGTACGAACGGATCTGGCTTCCCCAGGCGATCTCGCGTTTCTCGCCGCGAATCACATCGAGCTCTTTCTCGTGCTCCTCGAGCTGTCGCTCATACAGCCGCGACTTCAGGATCTTCATGCCGGTGGAGCGATTCTTCAACTGGGAGCGTTCGTTCTGGCAGGTCACGACGATTCCGGTCGGAATGTGCGTGATCCGGACCGCGGAATCCGTCACGTTGACGTGCTGGCCGCCGGCGCCCGATGAACGATAGGTGTCGATGCGGAGATCCTCCTCGTTGATTTCCACCGCGAAATCATCATCGACTTCCGGCATCACTTCCACGGAAACGAACGAGGTGTGACGACGCGCGTTCGCGTCGAAGGGAGATATCCGGACCAGCCGATGCACGCCGCGCTCGCTGGAAAGTTTGCCGTAGGCATAAGGCCCTGTCAGCGAGAAGGTGACGGACTTGATCCCGGCTTCCTCGCCCGGCAGCTTGTCCAGTTCCGCGACCTTGTACCCGGATTGCTCCGCCCAGCGGACGTACATCCTGTACAGCATCCCCGCCCAGTCGCAGGATTCCGTGCCGCCCGCTCCGGGGTGAATCGAGAGAATGGCCGGCAGCGCATCGTGCTTTTGCGTGAAGGAAGCGTCGAGGATCGCGCGGTTGATTTTCTCTTCGAGAGCATCGGCCTCGGCGAGACTTTCCTTCAGCGTGGAGTCGTCGTTCTCATCGAGGGCGAGATCATGGAGCACGCGGGCATCGTCGACCGAGGAGGCGAGAGCCCGAAAACGTTCCAGCTTTTCCCGGTTGAAGGAGAGATCCTTCATGATCGCGCTCATCTTCCGCTGGTCCTGCCACGACTCGGGCGATTCCGACTGCGCCGAGAGCTTTTCGACGGTCTCCTTCAGGCGGGAGACGTCAAAGACGATCCCCCAATTCCTTGAGGAGTGATGCGAGCTGATCCATGCGGCGCGTCGTTCCCGATTCGATCACTCGTCATCACCTTCCTTTCGTCTGATCTGCGCCGAACCGTTCGGCCCGGCGACCGTCTATTCTCCCAGATAATCGCTCAAGAGCAAGCGGCATTCGCCGATAGGAAAAGATATGCGCATCTTTGGAAGAAAATGGAATCGTGCGGCGGTCCTTCTTGGACTGGCTCTCGCCCTGAGCGGTCAGGCGGCGCACGGACAGGCAAACCAGGCGGAGCTCGAAAGGGAGCGCCGCGAACAGGAACGGACGCAACGGAGCGCCGAGTCGGAGCTGATCAAGATCAACGCGGAGCTCACGAAAATCAAGGGGGCGGCGAGAACCAACCAGTCGCGCCTGGCCGCGGCGCAGCTTGAACTTCGAAAAGCCCAGGAACAGGTCAGGCTGCAGCAGTCCCGCGTGGCCGTCACGAAGCGGGACGTGAATCGCCTCTCCGGCGAGATCGATGTGACGGCGGATGCCATCCGGTCCGGTCAGCGGCACCTTGCGGCGCGCGCGAAAGAATTGATGAAATCGTCGCGCCTCGCGAATCTCGAACTCCTGCTGAAATCCGAAGATGCCGCCGAGATGGAATTGAATGAGCGATTTCTCACGATCGAAGCCGGTTCCGACGTCGCTCTCATCCGGACGACCGTCGAGGCGAAGACGGAACTCGAAGGGAAGAAAGCCGAGAAGGAAACGGTCCTGGCCGAGCTGGTGCAGCGCGAACGGGAGCTTGCCGCGGCCCGCAATGAAGTCAACGTCAGGAAAAACGCGCTTCAGCGTCTTCAAAATGAACTGGCGCGAACGACCGCGCAGAAGGAAGATGCCAGGACGAAAACATTGGCCATGCTCCGGGAAATCAAGTCGAAGCTCGCGGCCATAAAATCGAAGCTTCAATCCATCCAGGGGCGTTATGCGAAGCCCACCGTTTTCCACGCTCCCGCCGACGGCGATATCATCGACATCCCCGTTTCCATTTCAGGCGTATACATCTCGCAGAGGCATGGTTCCGTCGTCAAGACCATGGCCGAAGGCGAGGTTGTTTCCATCCAGAACATGCACGGCCACGGCCAGACGATCATCGTCGGTCACGGCGGCGATCTGACCAGCGTGTACGCGAATCTATCGAGCGTGGCCGTGCAGGTCGGTCAGAAAGTCAGGCGCGGCCAGGAACTCGGCCGCTCCGGCACCTCGCCCTATGGCGATGCGACCTATTTCGCCGTCTACCATGCCGATGTCCCCCAGAATCCGCGGCGGTATCTGAACTAGCGATTTCTACGGATCGACCGGCGTCTCTCAGGAATTCAGAAGAACCAGCAGAAACAACCCGCTGACGGGATAGAGGATCCAGTGAACTTCCTTCATCCTCCCGGTTCCCAGCTTCAGCAGCAGATACGAGACGAAACCGAAACCGATGCCGGTGGAGATGGAATACGTCAGGGGCATGAGCGTCAGCGTCAGGAAGGCCGGGAGACCTTCCGTCAGGTCCGTGAAGTCGATCCGGATCACCTCGGAGATCATGAGAAATCCGACGAGCACGAGGGCCGGAGCCGTCGCGATCGCGGGCACGGATGCGGCGAGCGGCACGAAGAGTAGGCTCGCGATGAAGAGAAAACCGGTCACGACGGATGTGAGCCCGGTGCGTCCTCCGGATTCGGCGCCGGCCGCGGATTCGATGTAGCTCGTCGTGCTGCTCGTGCCGAGCAGCGCGCCGAAGGGCGTCGCGACGGCGTCGGCCTGGAGCGCGCGGTTCATCGCGGGGCAGGTGCCGTCCGGGCCTACGAGTCTGGCGGCGGAGCAGACGGAGAGGAGCGTGCCGACGCTGTCGAAGAGATCGACGAACATGAAGGAGAGGATAACGCCCCAGAGCGCGGGATTCCGCAAAGGAGTCATGACGTCGAGCTGAAGGAGCGTCGGCGAGAGATCGGGCGGAGGAGCCATGATCGCGGCAGGAGCGGGAGAGAGATCGGCGAGAAAGGCCGCGACGGTCACGAGGACGATGCCGATGAGAAAGGCCCCGCGGACTTTGCGGGTCAGGAGAATCGCCGTCACGGCGAAACCCGCGAGAGACAGGAGCACCGCGTGGTTCTTCAGGGATCCCAGTGTCACTAGCGTCGCGGGACTGTCGACGACAAGACCCATGTTCCTGAAACCGATCAGCGATAGGAACAGGCCGATCCCGACGGTGATGGAGCGCTTCTGGGAATCAGGAATGCCTTTCACCACCAACTCCCGCACGCGCGTCACGGCGAGAATCACGTTCAGGACTCCGGAGATGAAGACGACGCCGAGAGCTTCCTGCCAGCGGAGCTTCATGCCGATGCAGAGCGTGAACGTGAAGACCGCGTTCAGTCCCATGCCGGGCGCCTGGGCGACGGGAATGTTCGCCCAAAGCCCCATGATGATGGAGGAGACGGCGGCGGCCAGGCATGTCGCGCCGGTGACCGCGTTCCTGTCCATGCCTGATTCCGAAAGTATCTGCGGATTCACAAAGATGATGTACGACATCGTCAGGAACGTCGTCAGGCCCGCGAGAGATTCCGTGCGGAAATTCGTCCCCCGCTCTTTCAGATGAAAGAGCTTCTCGATCATGCGTTACGCCGTCCTGGCCAGCATGTCACGGACCCACCCGACATGGACTTCCCGAAGGCGCTCCGAAACATCGTTGTCGGAGCGGAAGGATTCCGCGGGCTTGAAGAGCAGGAACCCCTGGATGAGATCGCACTTCAGGGCCGCCATGAAGGCGAGTTCCTCCGGCGTCTCCACGCCCTCCGCGACGCATCGGCAGCCGATCTGTTCGCCGTAGTAAAGGAGGGCGCGCAGGAGCTTCTGCTTCCGCTCGTTCTTGTCGATGCCGCGGATGAGGGACATGTCGAACTTGATGTAGTCCGGCTCCAGGCTCGCGAGCATCTCCAGGGAGGAATAACCGCTGCCGAGGTCGTCCACGGCGATCCCGACGCCGAGAGATTTGAAATACCGGACGAGGGACGTGAATCCCGAGGGGTCGTCGATGTAGATCCGCTCCGTGATCTCGAAGACG
This sequence comes from uncultured bacterium, assembly GCA_964499705.1. Taxonomy (GTDB): domain Bacteria; phylum UBA8481; class UBA8481; order UBA8481; family UBA8481; genus JBBTKW01. Next base: position 95,612 of record CAZCME010000003.1, read on the forward strand.
ATTCGCGAAAGATCATGGCCACGGAACGGATTCGACGCGGCGTCGAGATGGGCGTATTCGGTGAAATCCTTCGGGTGGAGATTCAGAAACATCTTCTGTCCCGGCGCGAGATCGGGCAGGTGACGGACGGCGTTGGTATGCGCGGCGTAGGAGATATCCCGGAGCGCGTTGAATTTCTCGGCGTAGTCGAAATACATCTTCGGGCCCGTGATCTCCGGGTGCCGGATCCGCAGCAGCGATTCGACGGCGTGCACGGTCCCGCGCCGAACGTCGATGATCGGCTGGAAGACGGGATAGAGCAGACCCTTCTGGAGCGTCTCCTTGAGGATCGACATCATCTTACGGTCGGTGGGCGCCTTCGGCAGCGTCGAGGCGATCAGGCGGGCGATCTGCCGGAGGAGCGGCTGGAGGTGCGGGGCGATGTCGGAGAGGCTTGTCGGATTGTTGTGATCGACGGCGACGGCGAGAATGCCGAGCTTTCTCTTTCCGTGAAGGAGGGGAAAGACCGCGAATTCGCGGGAGTAGGTCTTGTGGGGGAATTTATGCCGGGAGGAATACTCGGGATCCTCGCTTCGGTCGGTGACGACAATCTCCCTGTTTTCGAGAAACGCCCTGCATTGCACGGCTCGCGAGGACATTCCGTCCATCCGGATGATCGGGATCCGGATGTCCTTGTAGTCGTACTGGGGATGCCCCACGCTCGATACGGCCTCGAGCATCGACTGTTTCCGGTTGTACAGGAGAATATTGACGCGGCTGAGATGGTAGGTATCCGAGAGAATGCGGACGAGCCCGTCCTGGGCTTTCCTGAAATCCGGTTTCGTCGCTTCGAGTTCTTCGAGCCTATCCTTAGCCGACATGTCGGGAATCATAAGCGAAGAATGAAGAAGGAAAAAGCCGGAAAGTGGTCGATTCGCGCGGGTTCCTTGACAGGCAGGCTGTGATCATCGACGCTATGGAGGATATGAACGGCCACCCGATCCATGATCTTCTGAAGAAGCGCATCCTCATCATCGACGGCGCGATGGGAACGATGATCCAGCGGCATAAGCTCGCGGAATCGGATTTCCGAGGCGAGGAATTCCGCGATCATCCGAGCGATCTGAAGGGATGCAACGATCTCCTCTGCCTGACGCGCCCCGACATCATCCGTGACATTCACAAGGCGTATTTCGCCGCCGGCGCCGACATCATCGAGACGAACTCCTTCAACTGCACATCCATTTCGATGGCGGATTACGCCCTGGAATCGTGCGTGTATCGCCTGAATGTCGCCGCGGCGCGCGTGGGCCGCGAGGCCGCCGATGAGGTCCTGGCGAAGGATTCCTCCAGGCCGCGCTTTGTCGCCGGCGCGATGGGGCCGACGACGCGCATGACCTCCATGTCGCCGGACGTCAATAATCCCGCATACCGGGCCATGACGTTCGACCAGTGCGCGGCGGCGTATGAGGAACAGGCGAGAGGACTTCTCGACGGCGGAGCGGATCTCCTCATGATCGAAACCTGTACCGATACGTTGAACTGCAAAGCTGCGCTCTTCGCGGTTTCGTCCCTTCTGGACGATGCGGGCGCCTATGACGGCAGGGTCATTCCAGTCATGGTCTCCGGAACGATCGTCGACCAGAGCGGCCGGACGCTCTCGGGCCAGACGACCGAGGCGTTCTGGAACTCCATCTCGCACATGCCGCTTCTCTCGGTGGGTCTCAACTGCGCTCTCGGAGCGAAGGATATGAGGCCGTACATCGAGGAGCTTTCCCGCATCGCTTCGTGTTTCATCAGCTGCTATCCGAACGCGGGACTGCCGAACGTGATGGGAGGATACGACGAGACTCCGGAGATGATGGCGGCGATCCTGTCGGAATTCGCCCGGAGCGGATTCGTCAACATCGTGGGCGGTTGCTGCGGGACGACGCCCGACCATATCCGCGCGATCGCCGGGGCGGTCGCGGAAATCGCTCCGCGAAAGCCGCCGGAGATCCCGCGGTATTTTCGGCTCTCGGGACTGGAGCCGTTGACGATCTATCCGGGCTCCAACTTCGTGAACATCGGCGAGCGCACCAACGTCACCGGATCGCCGAAATTTTCAAAGCTCATTCTCGCCGGAAACTACGACGAGGCGCTTTCCGTCGCGCGGCAGCAGGTGGAAAACGGCGCGCAGATGATCGACATCAACATGGACGAGGGTATGCTCGACTCGGCGGCCGCGATGGAGAAGTTCTGCCATCTCGTCTCCTCGGAACCGGACATCTGCAAGGTACCCATCATGATCGATTCGTCGCGGTGGAGCGTCATCACGACCGCGCTGAAATGCCTGCAGGGGAAATGCGTCGTCAACTCGATCTCCCTGAAGGAGGGCGAGGACGAATTCCGCGAGCGCGCCCGCCTCGTCAAGCGCTTCGGAGCGGCCGTCGTCGTCATGGCCTTCGACGAGGAGGGGCAGGCCGACACGGTGGACCGGAAGCTCGGGATCTGCTCGCGGTCCTACCGGATTCTCGTGGAGGAAGTCGGCTTTCCGCCGGAGGACATCATCTTCGATCCGAATATCCTGACGGTCGCGACCGGCATCGAGGAGCACAACGCATACGGCCTGAACTTCATCGAGGCGACGCGCCTCATCAAGGAGAAGCTTCCCTTCGCGCGCGTCTCCGGGGGCGTGTCGAACATTTCCTTTTCGTTCCGCGGCAACAATCCCGTCCGCGAGGCGATGCACTCGGCATTCCTGTATCACGCAATCCGGGCGGGCCTTGACATGGCGATCGTCAACGCGGGCCAGCTCGCGGTGTACGAGGAAATTCCGAAGGATCTCCTGGAGCTTGTGGAGGACGTTCTCCTCAATCGCCGGCCCGACGCGACGGAACGGCTCGTGACATTCGCGGAGAGCGTGAAAGGCGGCGGCCGGGCGAAGGCGGAGGAAGACGCGTGGAGGAAAGGCGCCGTCGAGGATCGCCTCTCGCACGCGCTTGTGAAGGGCATCGTCGAATTCATCGACGCGGATGTCGAGGAAGCGCGCGTGAAATACGGCCGGCCGCTTTCCGTCATCGAAGGGCCGCTGATGGCGGGGATGAATGTCGTCGGGGATCTTTTCGGTTCGGGCAAGATGTTCCTGCCGCAGGTGGTCAAGAGCGCGCGTGTGATGAAGAAGGCCGTCGCGTACCTGATGCCCTTCATGGAGCAGGAGCGCCTGTCGGCCGGAGATGCGGGTTCCGGAGCGCGGAACGCGGGAACCATACTCCTCGCGACCGTCAAGGGAGACGTCCACGATATCGGCAAGAACATCGTAGGAGTCGTGCTCGCGTGCAACAACTACAGGATCATCGATCTCGGCGTCATGACGCCATGCGCAAAGATCCTGGAGACGGCGCGCAGGGAGAATGTCGACATCATCGGAGTCTCCGGCCTCATCACCCCGTCCCTGGACGAGATGGTCCATGTCGCCTCGGAGATGAAGCGTGAGGGCTTCGTCGTGCCGCTTCTGATAGGAGGCGCGACGACGTCAAGAATCCACACCGCGGTGAAAGTGGCGCCGTCCTATTCCGGGCTCACCGTGCATGTCCTCGATGCGTCTCGCGCGGTCGGCGTCGTGGGAAGTCTCCTGTCGGAAGATCAACGACCGGCCGCGGAAGAAGGGGTGCGCGAGGAATACGAGCGCATTCGCGTGAAGCATTACAAGGGAAGGGAGATGAGCAGGCTCCATTCGCTCGCGGAAGCGCGCGCGCAGCGCTTCTCCTCCGACTGGACGAAGATCCCGATCACGCGCCCGAGGTTTTTCGGGACGAAGGTATTCGACGATATCCCGCTCGAACGAATCGCGACGAGGATCGACTGGACACCCTTGTTTCAGACGTGGGAGCTCAAAGGTCATTATCCCGCGATTCTCGATGATGAAAAAACGGGCACCGAAGCCCGTAAGCTGATTGCCGATGCCCGGGCGCTCCTCGGCCGTATCGTGAAGGAGAAACTTCTCCGCGCCCGCGCCGTGATCGGGTTGTATCCGGCCGCAAGCGTCGGCGACGACATCGAGCTGTACGCGGACGACAAGAGGGAGACTGTGCTCCTGACCATTCATACGATCCGGCAGCAGATGATTCATTCCACGGGCAAACCGAACCTGGCCCTGGCCGATTACATCGCTCCCGGGTCGATGGCGCCGGATTACATCGGCGCCTTCGCGGTCACGACCGGGATCGGCCTGGATCGGCTCGTGGAGGAGTTCGATCGCGCCGGTGATGATTATTCATCCATCATGGCCAAGGCGCTGGCGGACCGGCTTGCGGAGGCGCTGGCCGAGCTGATGCACGAGGAAGTCCGCAAGGTCCATTGGGGATATGCTCCGGAGGAAAATCTCTCCACGGAGGATCTCATCCGCGAAAAATACCGCGGCATCCGTCCCGCGCCGGGTTATCCCGCCTGCCCGGATCACACGGAAAAACACGGCCTCTTCGACCTCCTGAAAGTGGAGGAATCCACTTCAATCCAGCTCACGGAAAATTACGCGATGCTCCCGGCGGCGTCCGTAAGCGGTTACTTCTTCGCTCATCCCGAGGCGCTATATTTCGGCGTCGGCCGGATCGGCAAGGACCAGGTCCAGGACTACGCCGCGAGGAAGAAGATGACCGTGGGGGATGCGGAGCGGTGGCTCGCGCCGAACCTCGGCTACGACGCGTGATCGGGTTTTCCTGAAGAAATAGGAGAAGTCTATTTCTCCGGAACGAGATAGATCTCGACGCGACGGTTCCGGGCTTTTCCATCCGGCGACGCGTTGTCCGCCACGGGGCGGTACTCGCCGAAGCCCATCGCGACGAATTTCTGCTTCGGAATCCTGGAGACATCGGAGAGCTTGTTGAGGACGGAGATCGCGCGCGCGGCGGAGAGTTCCCAGTTGGACGGGAATTCCGCGGTCTTGATCGGAGCGTTATCCGTGTGGCCCGCGACGCGGATGTCGCGCGCCTTGTTCTTCGCGAGGATCTGGGAGATCTTCGTCAGGATCTCCGTCGCTCCGGTTTTCAGGTCCGACTTTCCGGAGTCGAAGAGAATGGCGTCCCGCATCGTGATCATGACGCCGTCCGGAGTCACGTCGACTCCGACGCCGCCGATGTCGATGAACTTCTGGAGCTCGCTCCGGATCTCATCGCGTTCCTTCTCCGCGGCTTGAGCGCGTTCCTTCACTTCCGCGGCTTCGACCGCCAGTTTCTGCGCTTCTTCACGGAGCCGCTTCAATTCGTCGACCTCCGCCTGGAGCGTCGAGACGCGCTGTGTCAGGTCGGTTCGTTCCTTCTCGATCGTGATGTAGCGTGTCTCGATCGCGGCTTTTTCGGCGGTGACGCCCCTTAACTGGGAGATCTGCGCTTTCAAGGCCTCGATTTCCGTGTTGCAGTTGGCGCGGGCCAGCTGGAGCTGGCGATTGAGTTCTTCTTCCGTGATGGTGGGGGGAGTGCAGGCGATCGTGCCGATCATGAGCAACAGAAAGGTGATGCGCGCTTTCATTCTCATGGGTTGGATTATCGTGATTTGGATGCGATGCGCAAGGATTTTATGAAGTTTCGATTGCATTTTTCCCCGCGATCCCTAGAATCCGCCGCTTGAAACGCCGAGTCGCTTCTCTCGAAGCGAGCGGGGAACCCAGGTTATCGGGGCGAATTCCGTCCCGGGTCCAGCGGCCCGGAATGGAAAGGCAACCTTTCATGCCTAGCCCGTCAGCTAACCTCGCAGGCGTGGAAAGGGACCCTTCTAGAAGGCGAGGGCCCCATGAGGCCGCATCGCCATCGCGTCATCACGGCGTGAGCATTGCGGCCCGGGAGGTCGCAACATGTCAACGGAAACTGGTGAAAAGTCCGCCCGATCGCATAAGCTCGGGTGGGCCCTCGTATTTGCCGTCGTCTACGCCGACATCGGCACATCCATCTTCTACGTCCCGGCCATTCTCTATCTCTCGATCGGCAACCTCGCGACGCTCGCGCAGATCATCACGACCGGCGTCTTCATCTCGATCGCGCGAAAATACGTCGAGATCTGCGAACGGTGTCCCGACGGAGGAGGCGTCGTCTCGATCGTCCGGCAGGCTTTCTCCTCATGGCCATGGCTTCCGCTGGTCGGAGGTTCCTTCATCACGGTCGACTACTTCCTCACGTCCGCCATCTCCGGCATCTCCGGCGTGTACTATCTCGCGACGCTCATGCCGGGCGCGAAGGAGTTCGTCATTCCCTTCACCGGAGCGCTCTTCGTCGCGTTGACCGTTCTCAATATCGTCGGTATCAAGGAATCGGCCCAGGTGACCTCCTGGTTTTCGGCCCTGAAGATTCTCGTGACGTTTCTGCTGCTCGGCGCGTCCGCGGTATGGCTTTCCCGCAACGGAGCCTGGTCCATGCTCTTCGGGCAGGTGTTTCATCCCGGAGTGGAACTCTCCGCCACCGTTCTCATGATCGGCTACGCCGACACATGGCTCGCCTACTCGGGACTCGAATCCGCCGCGCAGGTTTCAGGATCGATGGAGGCGCCGGTATCGAGGACCGCGTCGAAAGCGATGTGGCTCGTCATCATCGCGATCGCCGTTTTCTCGCCGCCGATCACGGCGGCGGCCATCTACATCCTTCCGGATCATGTGAAGCACGGCGATCCGGAATCGCTGATGTCCGCCCTGGCCTTCATGACCGGCGGTTCGCCGCTCGGGATCCTCACCGTCATCTCCGCGTCCACGCTCCTCTTCATGGCGTGCAACACGGCGATCGTCGGCAACTACCATGTGAACGTGCGCCTCGCCGACCTGGGATTCTGTCCCGCGTTTCTCCGGCGAAGACATCCCAGGTTCGGCACCCCGCACATCTCGATCGTCCTCTCGGCCGCCATTCCCATGCTCGTCATCCTCTTCACGCGCGGGTCGATCTCCGCCCTCGGAGATTTGTACGCGTTCGGCCTGCTCGGCACATTGACGCTTTCCTCCGCCGCCGTCGACCGGCTCCGCTGGCGCGACGGGATTCGAGGCTGGAAATTCTGGGGAGGACTCTTCACGACCGTGGCCGTCACGGCCGCGTGGCTCATCAACATGGTTCACAAGCCCGAGGCGCTTCTCTTCGGCGGCATCCTCGCCGCGATCATGGTCTTCCTGGGGCTCCGGCATCACATCGAGGCGGAACGCGAGGCGACGAAATCATTCTCCATGGCGGAGACGGCGGCCGCGGATTCGCCGGAAGCGTCGACGGTGTTGACCCTGGAGGAGGCGATCGAGGCCGGGGCGATCGAGTCGGCGGACGTCATGATCTCCATCCGCTACGTCAACGCGCGCCTGCTGGAGGCGAGCGCCCTGCAGGTGAAAGGCGCGGGAAGGACCAATGCCTATGTCATCTACGTCGATGAAGCGCCGGGCCTTTTTCTCGCGCCCGAAACCAAGCCCACGCCGGATGCGCTCCGGATCCTCGGGGAAGCGTGCGCGCTCCTCGGCGAGTATCACATCACCGGCATTCCCATCTGGCGAATCGCGGAGGATGCGGGATCGGCCGTCGCCGAGGCGGCCACGAAGCTCAAGGTTAAAAACGTCTTCGTCGGTTCGTCCAAGCGCAATTTCTTCTGGCGGATGCTGCGCGGGCGCATCCTGAAGAAGCTGGCGAATTCCCTGCCGGAGGAATGCAGCCTGCAGATCATCGGGTAGAATCAGGGAAAATCCATTAATCCGTGCCGTGTCCTTTCCGTCGCGCATCTGGAATGCACTATAATATGGCGCATGACCGTCTCCTGGATCTGTTTCGCCGTGAGCCGCCGCCGCAAGCTTTTTGCGATTGCGTTTCTCACAGTGCTGGGAGCGTGCGAACTCTATTCCTCGAAAATTCATCCGCGCTATATGTCGACCGCCGCGGTCGATGTGGAAATACCGCCGTTGTACTCGATGGATATCCTCTCCGACTCCATCGCGCTGAATGTGGAGAGCCAAATCTTTCTCGGGATACTTCATCGTGACGCTCAAATTACGGACATGGTTGCGCGCTCCTTGTATGGCCCTGAGCGTCGCCCGGATCCTTACGATCATCGAAGCCGGATCAGGTCCGCCACAGTTGTATCGCTCGACGAGGATTCGTCGCTCATCAGCATCAGCGTCACTTCGAATGATCCAAGTTGGACAACTCTGTGCGCCGATGCTATGGCGGAAGCCATTGTCAGATATCAGGTCATCAAGAGAAAACAATTGATATCCGAGTTGCGCTCGGATCTGACTTCGTTTCTGGCGAAGGCGGATGTCTCGCGGCCGGGAATCATGGAGGTGCTGGAACACCTGGATCATTATGAGGCTATGACGCCGCCCCGATTCAGCGTTTCGATTGAGCGTCGTGGTCCGTCGCACGGTTTCCTCGTTTACCCGAATTACAAGACTTTTCGTCTCGTGGGATTCTTCTTTGCGCTGCTGATTGGTATTGCCGCTGCAGGGCTCGCGGAGTCGTTCCACGAGGACAACCTGAGACGCGCCCGCGCCATGAGGTTTGCGATGGGAGCGGATACCCCCGGTGCCGTGCCTCTCCGATGATCCTGTCGTGGAAGTTCGGCCTTCGAAAAATGAGCGCGACCGTTCTTCTGGCGCTCATCGGAGGGATCGGGAATCTCGCCCTCGCAACGGCGATCATCGTTTACGATTCTTCCGGGCAGACGCCTGAAGAAATCTGGCGTCGCGATCATGTCTTCGATCATGGCCCCTATCGTCTCTCCGCAGGTGATATCGACGAATTGGTGGGCCAGTCCAAAGCGCTGATGATCCAGGACGCTCAGACCAATCCAACCTATGGCCATCCTCCGCCGGGCACCGTGTGGAAATTCAGGCTGCTCCAAGTATCCAGCAATCGCGTCGAAGTCAGCGACAAGGAAGAGATTCGCAGGTTTCTCGCCGGCAAGTTCCGCGTGTCGAGTGAGGAAGCATGCGTAGACGCGGAACTGATTCCTTCGACCAGTACGGGGCCGGAAATGCGTTCTCTGTATTTCATCCGCGATCCCGATGGGCGCTGGCAGCCTCAGTTTCCCGAGTCCGGAAAAATCGACCGATGGAAATCGTATTACTTTTAGAACTCGCAACTGACTACATGGCGTTAAGGCTACTTTTAGGCTCAAGGTTCTGATGAATAGATTTCAGGAGAGCGAAAACAATTTCCGATCGATCGCCTGAACCGGAGAATTTCTTGTCTTGTCACATCGATCACTCCGGATAACATTCCGCCCGATGTCCGAAACCAAAGCCGTCTCGTCTCATGCCTCCTCCCGCCTCGGGTGGCTCCTCGTCTTCGCGGTCGTTTACGCGGACATCGGTACGTCCATCTTCTACGTTCCGGGCATTCTCTATCTCTCCATCGGAAACCTCGCGACCATCGCCCAGATCATCACGACCGCGGTCTTCATCTCCATTGCGCGGAAGTACGTCGAGATCTGCGAACGCTGCCCCGATGGCGGAGGTGTCGTCTCCGTCTGCCGCGAGGCATTCTCGTCCTGGCTGTTTCTTCCCCTCCTCGGAGGTTCCTTCATCACGGTCGATTATTTCCTGACCTCGGCGATCTCCGGCGTCTCCGGGCTCTATTACCTCGCCTCGTTCTCTCCCGAGATGAAGCAGTATGTCCTTCCCGCCTGCTTCGCCCTCTTCGTGGCGCTGACGGCGCTCAACATCTTCGGGCTGAAGGAGTCCGCTTCCCTTATCGCCTGGCTGGGCGCGATCGAGATCGTGGTCGTCACGATCCTCATCGGTGTTTCCGCCGTGTATCTCACCTCGAACGGCATGTGGTCCCGGATCTTCGACACCATTCTTCACCCGGGTCACGGGAAAGTTCTGACGACGGAATCCCTGATGATCGGTTACGCGACGACCTGGCTGGCCTACTCGGGCCTGGAGTCCGCGTCGCAGATCTCCGGCGCGATGGAACCTCCGATCCGCGTCACCTCCTCGCGCGCCATGTGGCTTGTGATCGGCCTCGTCGCCGTCTTCTCGCCCTGCATCACGGCCGCGTCCATCTCCATCCTGCCGGAGCATGTCAAGACGGGCGATCCGGAGTCGCTTCTTTCGTCGCTGGCGTTGACGATCGGCGGGACGGAATTCGGCGTGATTCTGCAGGTCATCACCGTCATCGCCGCCGCGTCGCTTCTCTTCATGGCCTGCAATACAGCCATCGTCGGCAACTATCACGTCAATGTCCGCCTCGCCGACCTGGGATACTGCCCCGCGATCCTCCGCAAACGCCATCCCAAGTTCGGGACGCCGTGGATCTCCATCGTCGTCTCCGCCGCGATCCCGATGGTCGTCCTGCTGGCCACGCGCGGCTCGATCGCCGCGCTGGGCGACCTGTATGCTTTCGGGCTTCTCGGAACACTGACGCTCTCCTCCGTCTCCATCGACAAGCTCCGATGGCGCGACGGCGACCGGAGCTTCAACTTCTGGTGGGGCGTCTTCACGTCGGTCGCCCTGGCCGTCGCCTGGATCATCAATATCTTCCACAAGCCGTACGCTTTGTTGTTCGGAGGAATCATCGCCGGGATCATGGTCGTGACGGGCCTGAAGCACCGGGATCAGATCGAGGAGAAAGTGGACGAGGAGTTCGAGCGTGTCGAGGCGGCGGCCGCCGATACTCCCGAGGCTGCGTCGATCCTGACGCTTGAGGAAGCGATCGACGCGAAGGCGATCGAGGGTTCGAGCGTGCTCATTTCGCTCCGGTATGTGAACGCGAAACTCCTGGACGAATGCGCCTGGCACGTTCGAGGCGAGGAGAAACAGAACGCCTACGTCATCTATGTCGATGAAGCTCCTTCGTTGTTTCTTCCTCCGGGCACGAAGCCTTCGGAAAACGCCCGTCGCGTGCTGGCCGACGCCTGCGCGGCGCTGACCGAGCGCGGCGTCACCGGGATTCCGATCTGGAGGATCGCCGAGGATGCCGGACACGCCATCGCGGAAGCGGCGGTGGAACTGGGCGTGAAGACCGTGTATGTCGGAGCGTCCAAGCGGACGTTCTTCTGGCGAATGTTGAAGGGGCGCATCCTCAAGAAACTCGCCGATTCGCTGCCGGAGTCGTGCACGCTGGTCGTCGTGGGGTAGGATTTACCGCTGCGTCGCTTATAGATCGCCGGATCCGCCGCCGGAACCGGCGGAAGACCGCGTCACCACGGATTCGACGGCACGTGCGGACTTCCGTCGCGATTCGTGTTGCCGGACGATGACGGATCGGCATAATTCATTCCCGCGCTGGAGCCGTTGAAGGAGAAAACATTTCGCGAGACGAGCGCGCCGTTGCCGTTCGCGTCGCGAGATGCGATCCTGAAATCGCTGCCGGACAGGCCGCCGCCCACGAAGCCGTCCAAGACGCGGTTATCCGAGAAGACACAGGAGCTACCGAGGAGGAGCACATTGCCGCCGGTGGCTCCGAAGATCGCGCGCCCGCCGGAGAATTCGTTGTTCGAGACGACGAGCGCCGAAGTGGAATTGCGGATCATGAGGCAGCCGCCTCCCGACTGTCCACCCTGGTTGCCGGAGCTGATACCGTTCCGGACGCGAAAACCGTCCAGCTTCGAAGGAAGAGTGACCTGATCGGCGAAGAAGATGCCTCCCGATTGCGAACCATCGACGATCGTGGCATGGACGGCCGCGTTGCGAGTCGAAAAGTCACGGCTCCAACCGCCCAGCAGCGCCACGCCGGATGGGATGCGGAGATGATTCTCCTGATACGTTCCTTCCGCGACACGAATCTCGCGAATCGACCCGGGGGAGGCCACCGCGCGGTCAATGGCCGATCGAATTCCGGAATACGGGCTGAGCGCCGATCCCGTAGGCGTGGATTGCGAGGATCCCGCGCGGACGTGGAGAATTCCATCACTGGCTTCTTCGGAATAGTCGCCGCGAGCCCAGGCATCGGGTCCGGGGCCGGGAGAAAACGATGCCGCGCCGGAGGAGGAATAATGATAGAAACGATATTCGATGCTGTCGCCTTCGACGAAACCTCCCAGGTCGCACGCATACGCGAATGTCCCATCGTTCCTCGATGTTTCCGAGGCCATGATCGGCCCGGCGAAGACCTGGTTTCCATTCTTCCGGACGAAGGCTTCCACGTAAGCCTGTCGGGCCGAGGTACCGACGACAAGCCGGACGCGGCCTCCCCCCTGGACGGAGTACGACAGCGGGGAGGCGCCGGCACTTCCTCCACCCGAGTATGAGCGTGAATTCCAGGCATTCTCGGAAGGACCGGGCGTGAAGACGCCGGGGGCACCTGCCGCATAGGAGTAAAAGCGATGTTCGATGAAGTCCCCGGCGGAAAACCCTCCGAGAACATGCTCGTAGGAATACGTTCCGTCCACGAGCCTGGCTTGCGACGCCATGATGCTCCCCGCGAAAATCTGCGCGCCGTTTCGTCTGATGAATATTTCAATCCAGGCCTGTGGTCGCGAGAAGTTGGCCGAGAACCGGCATCGTCCTCCGGAGAGATCCTCCGCAAGAGCAGGAACAACCGCCGTGGATATTCCCAAGACCAATGTCAACGCGACAGCCACGACATGTTTCATGATGATGATCTCCCCTGAGACGATGAATTTACCGCGGCGTATTCTTCCAGATCCGCCAGCGACCGCTCAGCACGTTAAGCCTTAGCAAGCGTTTGCGCAAGCCAATTATCGCATTTACAGGAGAAAGGGTAATTTCGGCCTGGACCGTTCCGTGTCCGCCTAGAAGCGGAAGTGGATGAAGATCCTTCCGAAGTTCTTGTCATCCTTTTCGACGCGATGGTAGAGAGCTTTGATGGATGATTGATCGAGAAAGCGAAGCACCCTTTTCTTCAACTGGCCGGATCCCTTCCCTGGAATGATCTCCACCAGTCTTATCCGCTTTTCGACCGCTTCCCGGATCACTCGATGGAGTTCATTGTCGATCTCGCGGCCGCGATGGAAAATCTCGTGCAGATCCAGCTTCAGTCTGGCCATCGCTACGGTACTTGTCTTCTACGGACCGGATACAAGTCGCTGATCGGGACCGGATGAAGATTTTCCGGAGGCGGTTCGAAGTGTACACCCCTCCTTCGCAGGAAGGATTCGATGACCTGGCGATGCGACGGCAGGGCGAATGAAATGGTTCGAGAATCCGCGTACGCTTCCAGGTCGGGTCCATACCACATGAAGACGGGAGCCGCGGACGACTTATCCAGCAGGATCGGACTGCGATTCTGGCGCAATTCAGAAAGCACTTCCCGCATCAGGGGCCGGCGATCCGTGCGCCAGTGAAAATTGTCGGACAGATCGAGAATTCTAAACGAGAAATGGGCGATCACGAGGAGAGAAAGCGGAACCAGAAGAAGCCTTATCCCTTTGGGCAATCCCATGATGCCGAGCGATGTCAGAGCGAATATGAAGGGAGCGGAAGGCAGAACGAAGCGTCGATTCCAGAAAGAGGACATGATGATGCTGACGGCCATGATGAGATGCAGGGGAATATAGGCGAGCGTGATCATCGTCAACCCCCTGCGCCCGATGAGCCATGCGCCGTGGAGCGTGAGGATCATCCCGCAGCCCGTTGCCGCGATCGAAAAGAGCGAAGGTTCTTCCTCGAGATAGGGCCCGAAGAATATGGCCTTTACCGTGCCGGGAATCATCTGGATTTGAGCGGGCTCGTAGCGGACTCCCGAAGCAAGTCCTCCGGACGCAATCAGGAACGCGGCGCATATCGCGATTCCAAGGCCGGGCCGGTCTCTTCGGAATTCGGGCAGGAACCAGAGTACGCCGAGGAAAAGTGACAGCGTGGGAAGTGTGCATGCTCCCGCCAGAGCCAGGATTGCGCGCGCGGGCTGAGAGGAAGCGAGCAGCCAGCCGAGAAGTATGATTCCGCCGAAAACATGCATGCGGACCTGCGAACCGTTGTAGATGTTCCATGGAGCGAGGACGCAGAAAAGGGCGGCCAGCAACGCCGTGCCGGCGGCGAATTGCCGCGCCAGATAGCGCCGCAGAAGCAGGGGCATGATGGAGGACGCCAGGATCGAGGGTAGCCTGAGCCAGAGCTCGCTCGTCGCGATCTGCATCCAGCCTTTCAGGAAGAGAAAATAGAGAGGACCGAAACCCTGGAGCGACGCGGGAGAACAGATATCGCGGAGGGAATTCTCCGCGATGGCGATCGAGTGAATCTCGTCGAACCAGAGATCGGTTCTAAAACCGAGCGTGAAACGAAGCGCTAATGCCGCCAGAAACAGCGCCGCGTCGACCGCGATTCCATAGGGGCCGGACAGGAAGGAATCCACTGTTCCCGGTCGATTCAGTTCGGGAGCATTTTGATCCACGGGTTACCTGGAGTCCGCCGCGTCGGAAGCCAGTGAATAAATCGTCGCCACCGCGGTCGCCGAAGTCAGCGCGAATCCAATGAGGCCCGCAGGAAGCGACAAGCCCAGGAGATTCGTGTACCAAAGATCGACCCAGCCGGTGCCGAAGAGCCAGTGAAGCTGGCCGATCATGGAGGAATGCTCGAAGCTCCAGAGCGTGGACACCTTGTGGTCCTGCGCCCACTGGAGGTAGGACATGAAGTTGGTCGTCAGGCCGGCGAGCTGGGCGGCGAAACCGACGACGGCCGTGGTCACGACGATCGTTCTTCCCCGCGAGGTCGTGAGAAGCCGCTCCACAATGAATCCGGCCGGAATCATGATGACGGGCATCAGGGCAACGAGGCGGCGCGGCCCGTAGGACCATCCTCCCATCCACGAGTGCCAGTGCGCGTGCAGCAGCAGGAGCGGAACGATGATGACGGCGAAGAGGGCCAGGAGAAGCCTGTTCCGGCGGCCCAGGTCCACGCAACCCCAGATGGCGAGCCACACGGGCGCCGCATACCAGAGCACGCCTTTACCAGGAGAGGCGATGAGGCCGAAGAGCCCGATATGAAATGGCGTGGAGAAGACGTCATGCGGATTATCTGTGAGCGTGCCCTGGTCCGTCGGCGAACCGAAGCGGGCGTAATTATAGAGAGCCAGCAGCAGTCCCATGAAAATGATCGGCGCGAAGAAGCGAACGAGCTTGCGCCAGCCGCCATGTCGAGAGAGTGAGAGCATGAGAGGAGTCGATATGCAGAGAATGACGGCAATGGAAGGAGCCAGCAGCGCATATTCCGCGCGCGTCGCAAAGGCGATGGCGACGGCGGCGCCGCTCCATGCCGGCCTGTTCGCCAGGTGCATCTGGACAGCCAGCGTGACGGCCAGGGCGGTGAGCGCATCGTTGAAGAGCCCCCGGCCGTAGACGGATAACGTGGTGCAGAACAGAAGCAGAAGCGTCGTGATCCTGGCGGATCTGTCCGGAACGCCGGCGAGTCGAAGGAGCGTGAAGAAACAGGGCGCGATGAGCGCGACGAAAAAGCAATTGGCGAAGGAAGCGATGATGTCGGCGATGAGACGGGCCTTCGCCGGGCCGGCGAGGAATCCGAATATTTTTCCCACCATGTAAAAGGGAATCAGGGCCGCCGACATTCCGATGCCGAATTTCGAATATTGCTCGCCGTTCGGTCCCGGCTTGTAATAAAGCCGCATCTCCGGGCCGAAATGCAGCTCCGCTTTACCTTCATTGACGATTCCGGCCGCGATGTCCGCGATGGCCACTTCGTCGAAGGAGAAGACATGCCCCGAGGCGAAGGTGAGCTGGAACAGGAGCGCCGCGAGAAAAAGGCGGAACCGCGTTCCCCGGACGACCGATGATTTCACAGCTCGATTCCCTTTGCGGCCGGAATTCCCGCATCGAAAGCGTGCTTCAGGACTCTCATTTCCGTCGCCGTGTCGGCGAGAGCAAGGAGCTCCGGGGCGGCATCACGTCCGGTGATGACGACATGCTGTCCCTCCGGCCGGTTCCGGATCGCCGTGACGACATCCTCCGCGGCCAGCCAGCCGTAGGTGACCGGATACGTGATCTCGTCGAGAATGACGATCTTCACGGACTCGTCTCTCAGAATATCCGCGCAGCGCGCCCAGCATTCCTGCGCGAGAGCCCTGTCCTTGTCGATGTTTTCGGAGAGCCAGGTGAATCCGTCGCCCAGCTGAATGATCTCGACGCCCGGTCCACGCAAGCCCGGTCCAGGCAGATCCGCGCCGGCCAGGGCCGCCATTTTTTCCACGGCCTTATGCTCGCCATACCGGCGATCCGTCGCCTTGATGAAGGAGAGCATGACGCAGCGCATCTGATGGCCGTACGCCCGGAGCAGGATCCCCAGCGCGGCCGTCGTCTTGCCCTTGCCGTTGCCGGTGAAGAGAAGCACCAATCCGCGCTTCGCGGCCACCGGTATGGAGGGTTTCTTCTCGACGGGCAAGTTCATTTCCGGAATCCTATCAGTATTGAAACTTCATTTCATTTGCAAGATACTCGCTCTGTACAGGCGCGCCTGTCTCGGGAGGAACTCATCATGAAAAGGTCCATCGCGGTTGTCGGCACAGTAGTCATGCTGGCGGGAATATTCCTGTCCGGGCAGACGGTTTCCGCGGCGCCGCACACGGGAGACGCGGGCGAATTTTCCGCGTTCACGATCACGGTCGGGCCCCAGCCGTTTCTCGTCGAGTTCGTCTCCCGCAATGCCGACCATGTGGCGCGCCTTGATATGGAAATCTACGACGATCCGGGAGTCCGGCAACAGCTGGTGATGGCCTTCGGGATGACGCGCCAGCGCAGCGACGGGCCGTGGCATGATCGACTTCGCCGTGAATCCAGTTCCCGGAAACCCGTATTGCGCGCCACGGCTCCGGGTGTCGTCCGCATCGCAGTGGAAGACTACCCTGAAATCGCGGAGCGCTGGAACGTGACGAGCCTGCCGGCGTACATCATCGTTTCCGGCAAGGGGAAGGTTCTTGCCCGCCGGGAAGGCATGCCCACTCCCTCGCTGTTCATCGCGTTCATCCGCGACCATATCATGCCCATGTCCATGCCCGATACAACGGCTCCGTCCACGGTCTCTTCTTCTCCCGCGACATATGCCGCGCCGCCCGTGCCGCCGATTCCGGTCGACAACATGGTGATGGTGCCTTGGACGGCGGGAGCGCCCCGGGAGCCCGTGGTGACGACGACGTCACCGGCGGAATCCACGGTGATGTCCGGTTACGGGAGGGAACCTCTCGTGCAACCGGCGCCGGCGTCTCAGCCGCTTCCCTCCGGTAGGAACGCCGCACGCGAACCCGTCGTTCCCGCGATTGCCGCCGGAACCAGGCTCGACACGGTGACAAGCGGCCGATTCACACGGTCGGGCGCGAAGGAAGTTTTCTTCGAGCGCGAATTTTCTTCGGCGACCCTGTGGACGCTCGATCTGAAATCGTCGCCCGATAATGTCGACATCGACCTGGATGTCCTGGATGAGGAGGGCAACCAGCTGGCCCATGCCGAGGCGCCCTCCGGAGAGGAACATATCGTGATCGCCGTGAGCGCCGGAAAATACAAGGTGCGCGTCTTCTCCTTCCGGGACGCCGACATCCGGGCCACGTTCGAGCTGGCGGAACGCGGCGTTCCGCTTCCCGCGGACAGGATCGTTCCCCAGCTCGCGGGAAAGGCGCTCGCCGTGGATGAAGACCGCCGCGTTTCCACGAGCGACGGTTACCCGTCCTGGATCGTCTTTTCCGCGGCTTCCCCCGGCCGGTTCAAGTTCACGTTCGCTGAGAATGATCCCGAGGAGTATGCGTTCGATGTCCAGGCCTATAATGCCGCAGGGGAAATGATCGGCACGATGAAGGATGACGCGCTCGTCCTGGAAACGCTGACCGCGGGCCGGATTGCGCTGAAGTTCATGCCTGAAGGCTCCGCGGGAGGAAGTGTCCTTGTTCATGCCGCGAAGCATTCGGAGATCGACGCGGGAGCGGTCAGGACGGAGATCGAGGCGGGCTCCACGAAGTCGGGTTCCGTCGGTGGAAGCGCTGGGCTGGAAAAGATCTATCGCATCCGCATGCCTCGCGATGCGCGCCGGGGGGCCGGAGATGCGATGTATGAGCTTGTTCTTTCGAGCGACCGCGCGGGAGCGGACATCGACCTGGAAATATTGAAGGAGAACGGGGAACTGGTCGAGCGATCCGAAGGACCGACCGCGGATGAAACGCTCCGTGTAACCCTGCAGGACGGCGAGGAACGGTTCGTGCGCGTCTATGTGTATCGCGCGATCGATCCCGTCCCCTTCACGCTCATGATGAAGGAAGCCGCGGCGGAGGCGCCGGCGAGGGGAACGACGCCCAGCCGGTTGAATCCCCCGGAAGACGCGCCAACGCTGGTGGCGATAACGCCCCGGCTCGATCGCGTCGGAAGAAACGAGACGGATTGGTATCAGTTCGTGCCGGAACGCTCGGGGCTCTACAACATCATGCTCGATGGAGGCTCCACCGAAAACGATATCGATCTCGCGATCCATGATGCGGACGGCACGCAGATGGGTATTTCCCAGAACGATCATGCGCGGGAGTCGATCCTCACCCGCCTCGAAGCAGGACAGACCTTCTTCCTGCGTGTTTTCGCCTTCCAGGATTCCCCGGGTTCCGAATACAAGCTCTGGCTCCAGCCGCTCGCGCAGTGAGCGTCTTCATGCCCGGCGCGCGGCGCCGTTTCGCGGGCGCGTGCTTCCTGGCCGGAATGATGCTGGCGTGCGTGGAGCCCCAGAAGATCCAGACTATTCATCATTGGAACGTCAGCGAGTCAAAGCTCATCGACGCCCAGCCTTCCGATGAAGGCCTGCAGGTTGTCCGCAGCACGGCCGTTCGAACCGCGGTGGAGGCCTACCTGCCGGACGGGAACGTCTCGCGCCGCACGTTTTTCGATCATCCGATTTCCTTCGTGCTCTCCGCCGGTAACACGACCTATTTCGTCGAGGAAATATCGCCCGCGCGGAATCGGATCATTCGCGTGGATCCCGACGGATCGACGAATGTCGTCTCCCAGGAGGGCAACTGGACGCAGATCGTCAAGGGGCCGCGTGGGCACGTCTTCGGAGTCGAGTCGCTGTTTCTCTCCAGGGATATTCCGCCGTCCGCGGGTCGCCTGTACAACCTGACGCGGGGCGAGATCGCCTTCGAGGACAATTTCTCGTATCACTATCCCTTCGCCGGAGACGCGATGCTGCTCGTCTCTCCTCTCGACCGTCACGTGAGGTTCCTGGAGAACGGCAAGGCGCGCGAGATAGGCTCGGTCACAAGCCTTGATTTTCCGCCGCTCGTCAGTCATGACGGGAGTCGCACGATCTGGTTCGGCCCCGGAGGTTCCGGTTCCACGCTCTATCTCTGCGATGCGAAGGGCCATGTCTCCACGTTGCTTACGCCGCTCACGGAACGCCCCGTGGCGTGGCTCGGAGACGATATTCTCGTCGGATACCAGGACGCTCTCACGACGGGATGGATTCTGAAGCGGACAAGCGTGGCGGACGGACTCGTCAGGGCAACCATTCCCGTGCCGCCCAATGTCGTCCTGACCGGAATGCTCGGGTCTCCGCGCGGGGATTTCATCGGTCTTCCGACCCCCACGGGATCTCTCCTCATCCGCCTGTCCGACGGATTCATCCAGGAAATATCGTCGTCGCTTTCGACATGGCGATTCTCGCGCGACGGCAGCCGGTTGTGGATCGTGGAACAGGGTGATTTGATGGTGATCGACCTGAAATAAGGAAGCGATCGGCCGCCAGGCAATCCTGACGCCCTTGACGAAGGAAGTCAGAACTTCCCCATCAAAAATATTGACAGGATGAACAGGATAGGCAGGATCGATTCAGGGTGGAATCGAAGGCAATTTATCCTGTTATCAGGAAGTGGTTTTCATTCCTCTTGAATCCTGCCTATCTTGCCCATCCTGTTAAATTTCCCGCCATCGGATGGGGAACTTCTGGAAGGAAGTGATCGGCATGGTGGAGACGAGGACGGGGTGATACAATGCCCGACTCCCAGGCGAGCCTGACTCAGGCAATCCTGTCCCGGGGCGGTAACTCAATGGTAGAGTGCCGGCCTTTTAAGCCGTAGGTTGAGGGTTCGAATCCCTCCCGCCCCAGCGAGAATTACTTGGAACTGTTTTAGACATTTGAAATTACAAATTACAAATTACAAATTACAAATTATCATCGAAGGTTTCCGATGGCCGAGCATTGCATCATCACATATTGCTGCCGCGACAAGGATCCGGCGCCCGGGCTCCTGCTGGCCATCAAGCGCTACAGGTCCGACCGCATCCAGTCGCTCTACCGTCAGGCGATCGAGGAAGGATCAGGCTTTCTCATTTTCTCCGGACAGTTCGGCCTGCTCCGTCCCGACGAGGAAATTCCATGGTACGATCACATGCTCCAGCCCGAAGAAATTCCCGCGATGATCCTGAAGATCTGCGGCCCGCTGGGCCGGTATGACGCCGCTACGTTCTACTACCGGGAAGGCGACAACATCGCGTCTTACCTCGAAGCGATCCGGACCGCCGCCGACCGCACCGCCGTGACGCTGACGGAAAGGGGACATTCTCCAACATTGCAACATTCAGAATAAACGAGTTGGATCGACCTTCCCGCCGCGCGGCAAAAAAATTCACATAAGTTTAGCTTTGCATAATTTCGGAGCCTGCCGATAAGAAAGTCAGATGATGTTGTCGAGCACGCATACAAGGAGGTAGATGATGCTCCGAAATACGATCCGTCTTGCGCCCGCCGCCCTTGCGGAAGCATCTCAGTCCGATGAGATTTCGCCCCATGCGTTTTCGTCCGATGAGCCCCTGATCGAACGCCGGTGGCGCCAGCTTCACAGCCAGACCATATCCATGCGCCGCGAGCTGGATCAGCTCCGTGTTCAGAACCGGACGCTTCGCCGGCTCATCTTCACCGATCCCTTGACCGGCCTCTGCAATCGCATTGCGCTTGAGAAGGCGCTCCTGCCGAAATGGGCCTCCTTCGAGGAGGGAGCGGTGATCGTGCTCGACCTCGACCGCTTCAAGACCGTGAACGACACGTACGGCCACGAGATGGGGGACAGGATCCTGGCGCGGTTCGGCGAATTGATCCGGATGAATATTCGCGAGGAGGATTTCGCCGTTCGATATGGCGGCGAGGAATTCGTCGTCCTCGCCTGCGGTGTGATGTCGCGTGACGCGGCCGTCATCGCGGAACGCATTCGCCGCGCCACGGAACGATTCATCTTTCCCGCCGGTATCCGCATGACCGTCTCGATCGGTCTTGCCGCGGGTTCGCCTCCGGCCTGGAAGGAACTCTTTCCGAAGGCCGACGAGTCGCTCTACGCCGCCAAGTCCGCCGGCCGCAACCGTGTCATCTGCCGCGATCCGATCGGAATGTCATCCCGCCTGCATCGCGTGGAGCCCGCGCATGTGCAATGAATGAGGGAGAGTCAGGATGCTCCGGACATTTCGCGCATGAATTCCGGACCGTCCATCCTGCCCATCCTGCCTATCCTGTTTAAAAACGGGAGCTACAGCACCATCGGATTGAACTTGTTCTTCGCGAAGATGTACCAGGCGCAGACGGATATGAAGCCGCGGTCCTGCTTGACCCAGTCGTACCCGCCCGAGCCGTTGGCCGTGTAGGGGAGCACCCGGTAGGTGACGCCGTTCAATTCGCGGTCGATCATGAATCCATCCAGTTGATTGGCGTAGAAATTCCCGCGCAGCGGATCTCCGTACAGGAGATAGGCCACCGCGATGTGGCCTGTGCCGTCGAGCCAGGCGTTCTCCACCTTCGGGTCCGGTCCGTGATAAAAGCCCGCGACCTGTCGGCCGTTGACCGTGAGCGTCTTGCGGTAGCGCAGATCGAATTCCGGGATGTCCAGAAGCGGCGCGGCCTCGCGGCCGAACGCGAGAACCCTCCAGGTATAAAGATCGAGCGGAAGATTCTTTCCTTTCAGTGAACGATCGAGCCAGATGCGGATTTCCGCGGCGCGCTCCCGGTCGCCGCACATCAGGAACGCGGCATAGCAGTCGATGTTGCCTTCCGGGTGGCCGTGATCCTCGTGCAATTTCTGATCGCCCTTGCGCCAGCCGTGCTGGACATAGCCGCCAAGGCCGTCCGGCGCCTTCGTGTACCAGGCCGTCAGAAGCGACTGAAGAAGCTTCGCGAGCGGTGCGTATTTCTTCGAGCTGAACATCTTCTCGTGCTGCTTGCAGGCCATCAGCATCCACGCCATGTCGCCCATCCACCGGTCGCTCCGGTTGCCCGGATTGTGATAGGCCTTGTCACCGCCTTCATCATGGAGATTCACGAACTGGAAAAAGCCCCGCGCTTCGCCCTTGTAGAAGAAATTCTGAAGGGAAGGATCGGTGTTGCGGCGGTTGGTCGCTTTCGCGTAGAAGTCGAGGATGCGTTCCGCGCGTTCCCGCTCGCCTTTGACCATGAAGGCCATGGCGACGAGGGAGTTGTTGAACGTCTGGAGCTCGTTGCACTCCTGCGACGGCAGTACATTCTTCGCCGGAGAGGAGATATCCTGAACCTGCTTCAGGTATTCGAGGACGCCCGTCTCCTCGGGCACGAGCGCTTCATCGCGCCTCTGGCGGAATCCGATGCCGGCCAGTTCGCGGTCGGGATCCAGCAGGGGCCCGACAGGGTCGAATGTGGGCCTGGCGCCCGCGGGTCCGAATCCGATTTCATCCACTTCCACTTTGCCGCCTCCCTGGCCGGAAAACGCGAGTTCGATCTTGGCTAGCTCGTCGAAGTTGTCGTCTCCGCCCCACCAGTATTCCGTGCCGTTCTTGTAGAGAATGATCTGGGTCCAATCCGCATACTGTCCATCGAGCGGCACTTTCCTGCCGAAGACGGAACCGTCCACATCGATGAATTTCATCTCCAGGTTGCCCTTGGCCTTTGCGCGAATGAGAAACGCCAGGGGTATCGTGTCGGCCAGGTGATCCTTCGAGTTCCGGCCCATGAGAACCCAGCCGCCGTTGCCGAGCGTGAAATCGACGACAAGGGACGAATCCTCCAGGCCGGTCGATTCCGAGAGCTTGATCGCGCTGTTTCCGTCCTTGTCGGATGTCCATTCGGATGCTCTGTCCCAATCCCTTTGAACAAGGGACTGGAACGGTGCGGGCGCGGTGGACTGGCCGCAGGCCGCGCATGCGGCGAGGGCGACGGTGAGGAGAAAAGGGCCTGGACGGCAAGAAGGGGTGCGGTTCATGAAAGGACGATAGCAGAGGAAGAAAGCGGTTACAACGGTCCTGTTGAGGATGCCCATCCGGAGGAGCGCGAGGCCGGGGCCGGTGTGATATAATCGGTAACGTCATGAAAGGCGTGATCTTTCAGATTCTGGAGCAGGTGATCGTCCAGGAGCACGGCGAAGACGCGTGGGAGGGACTTCTGGATGCGGCCGAACTGGATGGAGCCTACACGTCGCTCGCTTCCTATCCCGACGAACATCTCTTCAAGCTCGTCGCGGCGGCGTCCGCGGCGCTTCAAGAGACTCCGCAGCGGATCATCCGACGGTTTGGGCGCAAGGCTTTTCCGCATCTGGCGGGGAAATATCCCCTGTTCCTGACACCGCACAATTCGACGATTCCATTCCTTCTCACCTTGAACGACATCATCCATCCGGAGGTGAGAAAACTATATCCCGGGGCCGATGTCCCTGAATTCGACTTCTCTCAAACCGCCGATCGAATCCTGATCCTGGGATATTCCTCCAGGCGTAAACTCTGCGCCCTTGCGGAAGGTCTCATCGAAGGTGCGGCGGAACACTACGGCGAGCGGGTTCTCCTCGAACAGACATCGTGCATGCATCGCGGAGACGACAAGTGCGTGATCAGGTGCTCATTTGAACGCATCGCCTGAGAGCTCGGTGGCCGTCGGTCAGACGGAGTCCGAAAAGGAGATCATCCGGCTGAAGCGGCAGCTATCCCGCGAGCGAAAGGCCCGCATCCAGGCCGAGGAGATTGCCGAGCATGCCACAAGGGAACTGTACGAGAAAAATCTCGACCTGAATCGGGCGAACCGTGATCTGGAGCAATTCGCGTACATCGCTTCGCACGATCTCCAGGAACCCCTGCGGATGGTATCCAGCTTCACACAACTGCTGGCGAAACGATACCGGGGCAGGCTCGACAAGGACGCCGACGATTTCATCGCGTTTGCAGTGGACGGCGCCAGGCGCATGCAGGGAATGATCAACGATCTCCTGGCCTATTCCCGCGTGGGCCGTCCCAACGCGGATATCGTTCCGGTCGATGCGAACGAAGCCTACCATCGAGCCATTTCCAACCTGACGGGAACGATCGAAGAAAGCGCGGCGGATATAACGCATGACGCGCTTCCCGTCGTCAGGGCCGGGAATGCCGAGCTGGCCCGGCTCTTCCAGAACCTTCTCGGGAACGCGATCAAGTTCCGCGGCGACGCGCCTCCGAAGATTCACATCGCGGCCGTACGCGACGGAGCCGCCTGGAGATTTTCCGTCCGCGACAACGGCATCGGAATGCCGATGGACAATCGGGAGAAGATATTCGATCTCTTCAAACGGCTCGGCTCCAGGGAAAAATATCCCGGCAGCGGTCTGGGCCTCGCGATCGCGAAGCGGATCGTGGAGAGGAGCGGCGGACGGATCTGGGTGGAGTCGGAACCGGGGAGAGGATCGATATTCTTCTTCACGCTTCCCGCTTCGGATGGAGGATGCTCATGACGGATCGAATCGATGCCGGTCCTGTCGAGATCCTCCTCGTGGAAGACAATCCGGGCGACGTGCGCCTCACGCTCGAGGCGATGAAAGAGAGCAAGGTGCTGAACAACATCACCGTGATGAAAGACGGGGGAGAAGCGCTCCTGTATCTCAGGCGGCAGGGCCCGTATGCGGATGCTCCCCGCGTGGATATCGTGCTGCTGGATCTGAATCTTCCCGTGCGCGATGGCCGCGAGGTGCTCGCGGAGATCCGCGCCGATCCTGAACTGACGCATCTGCCGGTCGTCATCCTGACGACGTCCGCCGCGGAGGCGGACATACTGAGAAGCTACCAGCTGCACGCGAACTGCTATGTCACGAAGCCTTTCGATCTCGAAGGATTTACCGCCGTGGTCAGGTCGCTGGAGGGATTCTGGCTCTCCATCGTGAAACTGCCGAGGCTGGACAGCGATGACTGAGCCAGCCAGGGAGCCCACGGTCGTATTGCTGATCGAGGATAATCCCGGCGATGTGCGCCTCGTGCGCGAGGCATTCGCCGAAGCGGGGAACAACGAATTCAAGCTGGAAGTCGCGATGGATCTTCTGGCCGGGCTCCAGCGGGTCGACGCCGGGGGAATCCAGGTTGTCGTTTCGGACCTGAACCTTCCCGACAGCGAGGGACTGGGCGCGGTGGCGCGCCTGCGTGCGCACGCGCGTGGCATACCGATCCTTGTCCTGACGGGAACGTACGACGAAGCCCGCGGAGTCGACGCGCTCCGGTTCGGCGTCCAGGACTACATGTTGAAGGAGGAGATGGCGCCGAGAACGCTCATCAGGGCCGTGCGGTATGCGATCGAGCGTCAGCGGACGGATGAAGCGCTGGCTGCTACGAACAGGGAACTGGCTCGCGCCAATCGGGCGCTGGAAGCGTCGCGCCTGGACCTGGAACATCGCGTCGCGGAACGCACATCGGAACTGGCCCAGGCCAACCGCGATCTCGAAACGCTCCTGTTTGTCGCGACGCATGATCTGAAGGAACCCCTGAACGCGATCGAGGCTTTCTCCGAGATCGTCTCCGAACGGTACGCACCGCATCTGGACGACAAGGGCAGGGATCTGCTCCGGCGCATCTCCCGCGGCACAAGGAGGATGCGCGGGCTGCTGGAGGATCTGCTGGTTCTGACGAAAGCTCAGAAGATCGACGTTCCCGAAGCCAGTGTCGCGGTCGACAACCTCGTCGCGGAAGCGCTGGCGCGCTTCACCGAGCAGATTCGAGAGAAGGGAGCGCGTATCCGCGTTGAAAAGCCGCTGCCTGTTCTGCGGGTGAATCGAACCTGGGTGGTCGAAGCCTGCGCGAACCTCATATCGAATGCGCTGAAGTTCACGGATCCGGGATCGGCGCCGGACATCGAGATCGCCGGCTACTCAGGCGTGGAGGGTGTCGGCATTGTCGTGAGGGACCGCGGAACGGGCGTCCCGAAGGAACTCTCGGATCGGATTTTCCAGCTTTTTCAGCGCGGCGTCAGCCGCGAGGTTGAAGGCACGGGCGCGGGCCTGACGATCGTCAGGCAGATCGCGGAACGCCACGGCGGACACGCGTGGGTGCGTTCGCGCGACGGAGGAGGATCCGAATTCTTCGTCACGTTCGCCGGAATCGAGGTGGAAGCCGGTGCCGTGAATCTCCTGCTGGTCGATGACGACGAGGACTTCATCTTCATCATGAAAGAACAGCTGGAGGGCAGCAGGATGGTGGGCCGGCTTGCCGTCGCTCATGACGGCGTCGAGGCGCTCGAATATCTCCGCAAGGCCGACGGCTTTCAGAATGCCGACACGCCGGATGTCGTTCTACTTGATATCAATATGCCCCGAAAGAACGGATTCGAAGTGCTGGCCGACATGCATAATGACCCGCTTCTGCATGAAATTCCCGTCGCGATGGTGACATCCAGCGTCCGGAAGGAGGATGAGGCGAGATCACTGGCGATGGGGGCATCGGCCTATCTCACGAAGCCGTTTCAGTTCGAGGATCTGATTTCCGTCGTGCAGCGGCTGGCCGCGTAGGGGCTTTCAGCGCACTCGTTCGCGATCCCGGAGCGCGGTGATGTAGGCTCCGGGGCCGAATCCGCACATCGGCACGGCGCCGGAGTAATCGGCTTCGTCGACGGTGTACAATTCTCCGATCAGGTTGAAATTCCTGGCCGATTGCATCGTCACCCAGTCCATGATCGTTTCGTATCGATCCTTCTCCCCGAGCCGGGCGAATGCCGAAGCGATCCTCAGGTCGATCACGACCCATTCCTTCCGATCGTAGTCCCCTCCATCGTCGTTGCGGGCGTAACCCGGAGTGAATTTCATCCTGAGATGGCGGTCGAATGCATCCAATGTCGCGCGCGCGATCGAGTCGGACACCATCTCGAAGTTGATCCCTTCGACCGCGCCGGCATCGAGGCATTTCTCGATCTCCGTGTCTTCATACAATCCCCGGATGCAGGAACTTTCCCTTGATACGAAGGCCGCGAGGAAACCTTCGCGCAGCGCATCGGCGGCGGCCCGGTATTTCCTCACGTCCTCCGTTCTCCCGAGCTTGTTCGCGAGCTTGACCGAAGCCACGAGGCCGCGGTAGGCGGTCGCGGATGTGTAGGAGAACCGGCGCGCTCCGTTGTAGCCGTTGTCGATGATGTGCCGCTCCCACGGTCCGGACTCCTGCTTCATGATCTTCAGGTCCTTCTCGACGCAGTGAATGATGACGTCGGAGATTTCCCTGAAGATGACGTCCGCGTATTTCCGGGCGTAATCCATGTCGCCGGTCGCGTCGATGTAGCGTTCGAAGACCCAGAGAAAGAGGCCGAATCCATCCAGCTCGATATTGGGATCCTTCCCGCCGTCGGATTCCTCCGTGCCGTCGCCGTAGTAACGGCAGACGGAGATCCTGTAAGGAACGCCGACGCCGTAATCGCGGCCGTTGGCGACGAAGGACCGGTATTTTCCGCACTCGGCCTCGAGAAAAAATGTCAGCGCGTCTTTCGCCTCCGCCAGGTGATTCGCCAGGATCAGGCCGTTGATGGCATACGATCCGTCGCGGATCCAGCAGATGTTCCAATGCCCCGGAGGGATGCTCGCGAGGATCTGGCCGTAGGGTTTGCCGGATTCCCTGCACTGCCCCATCTTCAGGATCGCCGTTGACATCGCGAAGAGTTCTTCTTCCTCGCGCGTCTTGAACTCAGGCTTTTTTTCCTCAGCGTGCCACTTTTCCCACCACTTTTCCTCGTCCCAGATCAATTCGGACGGCTTCTTCGGCTCCGGAGCGCGGTCCGCGCCGCCGCGCGTGAATGTCACGGATAGCCCGAACCACTCGCTCTCGGGCTCGTAGGACGTTATCTCGATGAAGCCGTTTTCGAATTTCGCGGAGACGGATCCGAGTTCGGCGAAAACCTTCAGCGTGATGTAGTCGTCCGTGGATCCCGACCTGATGACGATGACGCTGTCCTGGGAGAAGACCCGGTCGTTACCGGAGATGTCGAAATCCGCGGCGAATCCCATCTTTCCGGACGCGTTGCCGCGCGTGTCGATGAGGTAATAGAGCTTCTTCTCATCGGAGTCCATCGGAGCAAAGATGTAAGCCGCGAAGCTGCCGCGACCGAGCTGAGCCGTGTAGCGGACGATTCCCGTTCCCGGGATATATCCGGGCTTCTCCATCGAGGGAGGCGTGGCCGGGTTCGATCCGAAGAAGAGGCTCCTGCAGAAATCGCGCGTTCTCGTCTGCTCGTCGTAGTTGGAATAGATATGCTCGCGGAAGCTGTCGATCCGGTGCTTTTCGAGATTGACCTTGGACGAAGTGAGACCGTTGGAAAAAGGGAGCTGATGAAAAGAACGATGCGGTTTGAACCTGTCGCGCATCATCGCGTCGTAAGCCGTCTTCGTCATGATCTTCGGCACCCCCGAGTAGAATCCGCCGCCGCCCCCGCCGTCGTAAATCCGCACCGCGATCCGGTTCTCTTCCTTCCAGATCGCCTTCGGAACGATGTAGGAACGGTTCATCTCCCACTTCGTCTCGAAGGCCGGCGGCATGCCGCCGGTCGATCCGACGCGAGTCCCGTTGATGTAAACCTCGTCCGCGTCGTCGATCTTTCCCAGGAAAAGAACGAGATCTTCATCCCGCAGTTCCGGAGCCAGGGTAACCGACTTGAAATACCAGCCGAAGCCGTCGTAACCGTTGTATCCCGCGTCCTCCCATTTCGTGTTGATGGGGATGGATACCGCCGAACCCGGGACGCCGGCGGACCACGTCGGATCATCGCCCTTGGCAAAGAGCCATCCCTCGCTGAGAGCAACGGAGGCTTCCTGGGAGACGGCTTTTTCTCCCGTCATGGCGATCAAGGCAATGATGATTCCCAGGATCGTGCGCGTGCCGGCCGTGCGAGAATATGAAATCAAGAGCGTACCTTTCCCTTCGTCTTCATATTCCCCGTCGCACTTCCTGGCGGAATGCCGGGACTAGAGCGCGTATTTCGGGCCCGCCGTCACCACGACGTCCTTGTAATTTTCCATCGTGATCGCCTTGACCGGAGTCAGCACGGTCTTGATCCCGACCGCATCCTTGTAGGTGGTGGGAGGATCCTTCGCGTCGGGCGTTTTCCCGCTCGCGATGTCGACGGCCAGTTTCGCGGCCGTGGCCGCCAGCGTGATCTCATCCTTGTAGATGTCCTGCTGCTGCTTGCCTTCAATGATGTATTCCACGTTCGACTTGTCCGCGTCCGCGCCCGTGATGAAGATCTGTCCGATCTTTCCGGCCTTCTCCACGGCCTGGACCGCGCCGCGCGCCATCCCGCTGTTGTTGCAGAGAATGGCTTTCACGTCCTTATTGGAGACGAGAGCGTTCTCGACTGTGGCCAGGGCTTGCTCCGTGCCCCACGCGTCATGATACTGCTTCACGGCCACGGTGACGCCTGCCGCTTCCAGCGCGTCCAGGTTCGCCTTCGTGATCGCTTCCGCGACGCTGTGCCCCTGCTGCCCGCTGCAGATGACGACCTTGCCCGGCCCGCCGTTCGCCGTCATCCACGCGATGGCGGCTTCCGCCTGGAGCTTGCCGACGTCGAAGGAATTCTGGCCCGCATAGAAATCGAGATCCTTGTGGTTGATCATCCGGTCATACGCGATGACGGGGATGTTCTTCGCGTGAGCCTTTTCCACGAACACGCCGGCGTTGTCGCTATTGACCGGCTGGATCACGAGGACGCTGACACCCTGCGAAAGCAGGGACTCGACATTGGAGGCCTGTGTCGCCTCGTCGTTGTTGGCTGAGAGAAAGATCACTTCCGCGCCGGCGGCTTCGGCCGCTTCGATGAACGCGGCCTTGTCCCGCTGGTAACGCTCTTCCTGTTCCGTCCCGAGAATGAATCCGATCTTGACGGCTTTGGGGGCGGCCGGAGCGGCATCCATGGTGGGCGTCGGAGCCGGAGCCGGTTTGCCACAGGCGATCGTGGAGACGAGGAGAAAGGCGCCGGCCAGAATCAGGCCGGTCAGTCGAATGGAACGAGCATACATGCGGAAGCCTCCGAAAAAGGAATGCGAATTTGTACTCGCTCCTTGATGGGGAATCAACGCGAAAGTGAACCGGTTTAACAGGATGGGCAGGATTGGGGAGGAATGAAAACCACTTCCCGATAACAGGACTGCATTACCCTCATTTCTGCCGTAAATCCATCCTGCCTATCCTGCTCATCCTGTTATTACTTCTCGCGGGGAACTTCGGAGAACCGCTTCAGGGCGCGCCGGAAGTCGCAAATCCAAAGCATCCTTCGGAGCGCGATGTCAGGATTCAGGATTTCGCCTATACTTCGCCCATGCCGTCCCTGGTCCTGCCTTCCGCCACGCTTGCCCCCATGGCGGCGATGCTTATCTCCGCGTTGCTCGCTTCCGTCGCACTGCTTCAGGGTAACCGGTCCTCCCGGACGTTTGGCCTCCTCGCGCTGGCCAATGCGCTCTGGTGCGCGGGCGATGTCGTTCACCGGGCCGGGCAGCCGGCTGGAATCTGGATCATCTATATCGGCAACCTCGCGGTGCCGCCGCTCCTTCTTCTTCTCGCGGCCGTGATGACGGGCGGCGCGTTCACATCGTTCTTCACGACGATGCTCATATCGTTCGGACTTCAGTCCGCGCTCGTTTCCCTGCCCGCCGCACGGCTCCGGTTGGAACAGGCGCTTGCCATCTACCTGGCGGCGAGCCTCGTGTACGCCCTCTATGATCTCGGTCGGCTTTCCACCTGCGCGGAATCGCGGATCACGCGGCTCCGGTTGCGCGTTCTCATTCTCGGCGTCGCCGTCGCCGGATTCGGCGGGCTTCTCAACTATGCGAACGAATTCGGATGGCGCATCCGCGAGACGGGAGCGATCTTCAATGCCGTGGGCGTGGGCATCATCGCCGCGGCAGCGCTCCGGTACGGCATCTTCGATCTCGGCAGGATCACCGCGATCGTTCTTGTCGACCTGACGCTCGGATTCCTCTTCTGCGCCTGGGCCTTCGCAGGCTACTCCTTCGCGCCCAGGGCTCATCTTCCACCGCTCGTCCTGGCCGCCGTCTTCGTCATGATCGGGCTCCCGGTCGCGGGCCGGATCCGTCACGCCATCGCGTCCTTCTTCGAATCGCTCCTCCTGTCCGAGCAGGTCGACGGCGCGGCACTTCGGATCGAGACGTTCCGCGATCTTACCGACGCGCTTGATTCACGAGCCGTCCATGAAGCGCTTCTCCGCGCGGTCGCGCGGATCGCGCATGCTCCGGGAGCCGTCTATCTTCCGGATGAGATGCGCTGGCGTCGCGTCGCGGGAGAGACCGGTCCCGATGTCGTGGAGGATACGCCGCCGTCGACCGCCGCTTATGAAACAGACATCCCCGCGCGCCTGCGGAAGATGGCGCCGCGTTCCGGCGCCTGGCTGAGATTGGGCCGCGGCGCTCTTCTCGTCATGGAGAAGAAATCCGGCCGGCCGTTTTTCGCATCCGACAGGGTGCTCCTTGCCGACCTGGCCGGCATGGCGACACTGGCCCTGACGCGGATCGAGGAAACCGAGAGGAGGGCCCGCGCGGAGGAGGAAGCCATCGCCGGCAAGCTCTCGGCCGGCGTCGCGCACGATGTTCTCAATCCGGTCGGAGCGATCGCGGGCGCGGCGGAGATGATCTTGAAGAGAAATCCGGATGATGAATTCGCGGGTATCGTGAAGATGGAAGCGGCGCGCGTCGAGCGGATCTGCCGCGATTTTCTCGAATACGGCCGCCCGTTTCCGCTCGAATTTCGATCCTGCGTCCTGCGCCCCGTCCTGCAACGCGCGGCCGCGACGATGCGCGCGGATGCCTCCTGCGCCGGTGTGGAATTTACCATCGCGGGCGATGTGATCCTGAACGCGGATGAAGATGCGCTGTACCGATTGGCCACCAACCTGTTTCGAAATGCCGTGAAGGCCGGATCACGAATCGTCGATGTGTCGATCGCTCCGGGCGAACTCCTCTTCGATGACGACGGGCCGGGAATCGCTCCGGGCGAGAGGGAGCATATCTGGGAACCGTTTCGCGCCTCGCGCTCAGGCGGAACAGGCCTGGGCCTGCCGCTCGTCCGGAAAATCGCGGAAGCGCATGGCGGTTCTGTTGGCGTCGAAACGTCTCCGCAGGGAGGCGCGCGATTCCGGATCCGGCTGCCGGAGCATCAGGATCCTCAAAAAGGATGAAGCGGGGACGACGTCCCGGTTATTCCTCCTGCTCGGCCGGAATATGAACTCTCACGAGCGCGCCCTTCCACTCGGATTCATCGATCTCGATCCTGCCTCCCGCTTCCCGCACGAAGGCGTGCACGATGGAGAGACCGAGCCCTGTTCCCTGGCCGATTTCCTTCGTGGTGAAGAACGGCGCGAGCACATGGGAACGGACATCGGGAGGAATGCCCGGCCCATTGTCGGAGATTTCGAGAACGATTCCTTCCCCGGAGGGGCGTGCTGAAATCCTGATGCATCCGATCTTTTCCGGATGTGAGGGCTGCTGCGATCCCGTCCTGACGGCGTCCAGCGCGTTCCTGAGGATCGGGAGGATGATCTGTTCCAGGTTGCCGTCCGCCGAACGAAGAGCCAGAGCGCGAGGCGATATTTCCGTTTCGATGGAAATACCTTCGGCCGATCCGTCCTGCTTCACGATATCGAGAACCACGTCCACGGCGGATTCGACCGGGACATCGGAGATCGCGGGAACCGCGCGGCGGACGATCTGGAACAACCGGTGCACGATGCTGTCGATGCGCGCCACTCCGGTCATGATATGACCGATCCGTTCTTCCGCCCGGGATTGAGCGCCTTTCATGGAGAGCAATTGCGCGTTACCGGAGATGACGGCCAGGGGATTTCGGATCTCATGGGCGAATCCCGCGGCCATTCGCCCGAGGGCCGCGAGCCGACGGCGCTCCATCCGCTCGATCTCCGCGCGCCGCGCACGTGTTTCCGCAACGCGGATCCGATGAAGGGACCGAGTCCAGTTCCGGCTGACGGCCCAGGATCCGAGAAAGGCGAAGAGAAGCGAGAGCAGGAGGCCGCGGATGAAATGGAGCATATGCATCTGCTGGAAGTCGAGATTCGGAAAGAGAGCGTGTTCCAGGATTTCCGTCGAGGCCAGGATAAGGACGCTGACCGGCACCGCCATCATGGCGAGGACCAGAGGGGAAACCGGTCTGCCCGTGATCGGCTCGACGGGCCGGTCGGCCGCTGCCGCGCCGTCCGTGGCGCCCGCGGCACTTCCTCCGTCCGGTCGGTCGCCGGCCGCCATGACCGCCGGATCAACTTCACCATGGGTTTCCGGATTGCGGCGCGGCGCGTAGCGATCTCTGCTCATGGGCGTGTCGTCATCGATGGGATGGGAATTATTTCAAAGCGGGGCTTCGGACAGCGATAGCGAGAGCGTGACGCGTCCGCACTTCGTGTCGAAGGGGACGATCAGGTGCCGGGATCCCTTCGCGGCGTAGATCTCGGAACGTTCACCCATCATGAACGTGGGAGGAGTGATGTTGCAATGGAAGCCTTTCGATTCGAGCATGATCATGGCATTGCCCGAGATCATGTTGGCCAGCTCGTTGATCGTGGACCGGACGAGGCTGTTGATCCCCGGCATGTCCTCCCCGTTCATGACGGTCGCGATCTGGATCGCCGTTCCGCGATCCATGTCGTAGACGACATGGCCGAGCAACCGGCCGTTGATGCCGATCATCGTCGCGACACCCGACGAGACGACGGGATCGTCGCGGACCTGGAGCAGTCCCCGGGAAATGCCCTGGTCATCCAGAAGCTGGCTGATGACGGAGACCGCGGATTCCGTGAAGGGATTGAGGTAGTCGGCTTTCATTCAGCCTCGGAGGACTTGATTCCCAGGACGGATCTCACCACGCGATACACATCCTGCCGCTGGAAGGGCTTGACGATGAAATGTTTGGCTCCGAGCAGGATCGCCTGCTGTATCAGTTCCTTCTGGCCCAGCGCGGAGACGACGATGATCTTCTGGGCGGGATGAAGAGCTCGGATTTCCCTGATCGCGTCCAATCCGTTCATGCGGGGCATGGTCAGGTCCATCGTGATGAGGTCGGGCTTCTCAGGCATCGCCTGGAACTTTTCCACGGCTTCCCGGCCGTCATGAGCGATCTCCGAGACGGACCCTTCGAACGAGAGGACGATCCTCTTCAGGTTGTTGACCATGAAATCGGAGTCATCCACGATCATGATCGCATAGGGAGTTCCGTCTGGTTTCTTTGGGAGCGCATGCTTCTGTTCGTCGGTCAGCTCCGTCGTCATGCCTTCTTGCCCTCATCCACTTTTCTCAGGGCATTTTCCTCCTCGATGCTGAAGACGCGGTCGAGATCCAGCAGGAGCAACCAGCGATCGCTGTCGACTCCGAGCGGAGCCACGCCGCGGAGAAATGCGCTTCCCCGGCAGGCAAGGCCCGAGGGCAGAGGGCGGATCGCGCTCGCTTCGAGCTTCCTGATGGCGCTGACGCTGTCGACAAGGAAGGCCACGAGAAGTTCCTTCACGGCGGCGACCACGACGCGGCTCATGCGACCATGAGGAGCAGGAAGGCCGAAGCGTATGCGGAGATCGATCACCGGGATCGCATAACCCCGCAGCTTCATGAGTCCCACGATGAATTCGGGTTGGCCGGGAATGCCGGTAATCTCCGGAGACCTCAGTACTTCGCGAACCTGTTCGACGGAGATTCCATATTCTTCACCGCCGATCCCGCATCCGACGACGGCCAGTTCGAGGGATTCGGGTCTTGCCTTCATCGCGAGAATTGTCATGGCTTCGGCTTTCGCCGCTCCTTGCGGGGCTTCTTTTTTTCATGCTCTTCATCGCACTTCGCGGCCGCAAAACCGACACAGCTTCCCTGAGCCTCATGGCATCTGGCACCCAGGACATGTTCCAGAAAATCCCGTGTCTGCCGAAGCTCCTTCTTCCGGCCGGCCTGCATGAGTTTCGCGGAGCAAGAGCAGATCGCGGCAAGCTCGACCGGCGCATTCAACGCGCCAAGATAGAGAAAACCCGGACAAGGTTCGATGCCGAGACCCTTGGCCACCTTGGACATCGTTATGAACGTGGGATTCACCTTTCCTCGCTCGAGACGGTTGTAATACTGGACGTCCAGGCCCGCGTCACGCGCCACCGAAGCCTGAGTCACGCCTCTCAACTTGCGAACGTGACGAATGCGCTCACCCAATGCGCGGAGGGTCTTCAAATCGTGATTCATTCTGCATCACTACAATTCAACGGACGCGAAACGACAATTGTCATATAGGACAATATCAAAAGCAGGTTCATACTTCTGTGACAATAGACGCTCCGCCCGCTTCCCTGGACACTATGCGCCCATGAACGACACTCTGAGCGCGAAATACAAGGTATCGGAATCCAATCTCGCCCGCCGAAGGGAATTTGTCAGGCTCGGCCGCCAGGAGCAGGATCTTCTCGCATCGTTGCTGCCGTGGGCCGAACGCACCGCGTCCAGGCTCGCGGAGGAATTCTATGACTGGCAGTTCTCCTTCGGCCCGACGCGGGAATTTTTCGAGAGCGCCTCGGAGCGGCGCAGGATGTCCATGGAAGCGCTCCGGAAGCACCTCGAATCGTCGCAGGCCGGCTACTTCCTCGACATCTTCCGGGGCGCGACAGAGAACTGGGGAGTGGAGTATTTCGAGCGGCGGCTGCGCGTCGGCCAGCTCCACAATGTCATCAACCTTCCGCTCAAGTGGTATCTCGGTTCCTATACCGAGTACAACCGTCTTATCCGCCGTCACCTGCTCCGTTCATTCTGGTGGAAGCCCGCGTTCGCGCTGCGGGCGGAAGAAGCGATCCAGCGGGTCTTCAACTACGACATGCAGTCGATCTGCGACGCCTTCTTCCTCGACTTCGTCGAGACGACCGGCCTGGACGTGGCTTCGATCGAAGTGACCCGCGGCGCGGATGTGACGGAAGGCGTCGGCGCTCTGAAGGATGCGGTTCGTCATCTCGTTTTGCAGGCGGAGGCGCTCGCGGCGGAGAGGTTATCAGACCCCTGCCTGGAGAAGACGGTTCCCGGTTCACTCGGCTCGGCTTTTTCCGTCGTCGTCAGGAATCTCAGGCTCTTCGCGAACCGGGCCGGCCATATCGCGGAATGCGACCTGAAAAACACGCTGCTGGTGGAGCAGGCCGAAGGCGATCTCTCCTGCTCCTGCGCCCGCATGGTCTCATCCCTCCGCCTTCTCGATCGCCAGGCCGCCGCGATTGCGCGCGGTGAGCTTAACGCGGCGATTCTCAAGGAGGAGGTTCCTGGAGATCTCGGGAGATCTTTCCGGACCATGATCGATAACCTGCGATCGCTCATCAAGAGCTCCAAGGAAGTCGGTGCGCAGGTAGGTTCCGCCGCGACGGAACTCCTGGCGGCGGCGCAGCAGATGTCGCGCGGATCGAAGGAGCAAGCCGCGAAGCTCGCGGAAGTGACGACGGCCGCGACGGAAATGTCGGCCTCCATCCAGGAAGTCTCCGAATCCTCCACGTCGGCCGCGCGCACCGCGGCGGAAACATCCGAGCGAGCGGCGTCCGGCGCGGCGGTTGTGGAGGAGACGACGCATTCCCTGGACATGATACGAGAGACATCCCAGGAGACGGGGGACCGGGTGGGAGCGCTGGCGTCCGCGTCGGCCGCGATCGGGAAGATCGTCGGCACGATCCAGGAGATCGCGGAGCAGACGAACCTGCTGGCGTTGAACGCGGCGATCGAAGCCGCGCGCGCCGGCGAGCAAGGCCGGGGATTCGCGGTCGTCGCGGATGAAGTCCGCAAGCTTGCTGAGCGGAGCGACAAGAGCGCGCGGGAGATCGGCGAGATCGTGGAGAAGATCCGCCTGGAGATGGAAGCCACGCGGAGCGCGACGTTGCGGGGAGCCGATGTCGCGCGCGAAGGAGGACAACTCGCGGGCAAACTCCTGGCGACGTTCGAAAAGATCCAGAAGGACATCGGCGAATCGCATAAGGCCGTGAGCGAGATCACGTCAGCGATCAATCAGCAGGCGCGCGTTTCCGATTCGATCGCCACGTCCGTGGATACCGTCAACGGCATAGCCCGCCAGACCGAGAGCGCCGCCTCGCAGATCGTCGTTCAGTCGAATCAGCTCCAGGGTGTGATCCAATCCCTCGAGGAAAATCTCGCGGCCTTCCGGCTTTAATCGTGATGGGAATGATAGAATGGTATCGGAGTGGGGGATTTCTCCCCGGTGATGATACCGTGACGATCATGCGGTCGCGCTCCATGAGGCGCCGCGAATGATGCCACAGCGCGGAATGCGCGAATCAAGCCGTGCGTTGACTCTCGTGGATAAATTCGGCATCGATGAAATCAACCTGAAGGAGCGGCGCGCTTTCATAAGGTTGTCCGATGAGGAAGGGACTCTTCTTTCCTCTCTCTCATCGTGGGCCGACCGGACCGCCCCCCGGATCGCGCGGGAATTCTACGACTGGCAGTTCGCATTTCCTCCGACGAGAACCTTCTTCGAGCGGTTCTCGTCGGAACGCAAGATCGGGCTCGATGCGCTGCGAAGAATGCTGGAGACGTCGCAAGCCGGGTATTTCTCGGGCATTTTCCACGGAGCGCGAGATCACTGGGGCGCGGATTATTTCGAGCAGCGGCTTCACGTGGGACAGATTCACAACCAGATCAACCTTCCGCTCAAGTGGTATCTCGGGTCGTACGCCGAATATGACAACCTGGTGGAAAAGCACCTGGAGCGATCCTTCTGGTGGCGGCCCGGATTCTCGCGGCGCGCCGCGCGCGCGATCCGCCGCGTCATGAATTACGACATGCAATCGGTCTGCGACGCCTTCTTTCTCGACATGCTGGAGACGCTCGGCTTCGACATCGCGGATGTGGAGACGGAACGCGGCCGCGACCGGACGGAACAGCTGTCGCAGATCAAGGAGTGCGTCGCGATGATCGGAACCCAGGCTTCCGCCGTCGCCGCGGGTAATCTCCGGCATGAATCGCTCGACACCCGCGTTCCCGGCGCGTTGGGAGCCTCCTTCCACGCGATCACGCACCTCCTGAAGCAGCTCGCGTCGCGCATCCATTCCATCGAGCAGGGAGATCTCGGGAACCATGCGGAGGCGGGCATTCCGGGAGAACTGGGAGAGACGTTCGAAGCGATGCTCGACAACCTGCGGTTGCTCATCAGGCATTCCAAGGATGCGGGCCACCAGACCGCGGCCTCCTCGACGGAACTGCTGGTGGCATCGGAGCAGTTGTCCCGGGGCGCGCGGGAACAGGCATCGAAGCTTTCGGAAATCACCGCCGCGATGACGGAGATGTCCGCGTCGATCCAGGAAGTCTCGGAGTCTTCCGCCGCCGCGGCGCGCCTGGCGGCGGAGACGACCGAGGAGGCCACCAAGGGCGGCGGCGTCGTGAAGGAGACGGAAGCCGGGCTCGCGGAGATTCTTTCCGCCTCGGAGGAATCGGCGACGCGCGTCAGCGCTCTGGCGGATGCGTCGGCGGCGATCGGGAAGATCGTCGACGCGATCCAGGAGATTGCGGAGCAGACGAACCTGCTGGCCCTGAATGCGGCGATCGAGGCGGCGCGCGCCGGAGAACAGGGTCGCGGATTCGCGGTCGTCGCGGATGAAGTGCGCCGGCTGGCGGAACGGAGCGCCCGCAGCGCCGGCGAGATCGCGCTCATCATCGAGAAGATCCGCGCGGAGATGGACTCCACGAGAACCGCGATGACGCGGGGAGCCACTGCGGCGCGGGAGGGATCGCGGATGTCGCAACGGCTCTCCGAAGTCTTCGCGAGAATCCGCGCGGAGGTTTCCGATACGCACCGTTCCATTTCCGATATCACGACCGCGATCAATGAGCAGGTCAAGGTGGCGGATTCCGTCGCGGCGTCGGTCGATCTCGTGAACAACGTCGCGCGCCAGACCGAAGGCTCGTCGATGCAGATCGTGGCGCAGGGCCGGGAGCTCCAGGATGTCGTCCATCGCCTGGAAGATTCCCTGAATCGTTTTCGCACCACATGAACCCGGGGATGCAGGCGAAGGCCGTGACGGCGTCGTCCGCGGACTCGCCCGACCAGGGGCTCGTCACGTTCGGGCTCGGAGACGCCCTGTATGCCTTTCAGGTCGAATCGGTGCTCGAAGTGGTCTCGCCGCTCCTGGTGACCGCGCTCTTCTCGCTGCCGGATCACGTTCTGGGAGTCATGAACCTGCGCGGCCGAGTTCTGCCCGTTTCGAGACTTGCCGCTCTTCTGGGAATGCGGTCACCCCATCGAGAGGAACGTGTCGGTCTGCGCGTCCGATGCCGCGACGAGGAAGCGGTCTTCGCTGTCGATCGCGTTCATTCCGTTCTCTGGATTTCCTCGGCACGATGGGAGGAAGTTCCGGGCGCCTCGCGGGATAGGGAGCGCGCATTTTTCGCGGGAATCCTTCCGCTGGAAACGCCGGTTACCCGCATCGCCGTGGAGAAACTCTTCGAACCCGCGCTCTGGGGCGCCGCATCCGGCGCCACGGTTTCCTGACATGAAGGAAGAACCTGTTCCTTCGGCTCTGCCTCCTGCCGGCGTGACCAACGCAAGCGTGGCCGCGATGAATCTGCCGCGTCAGGCCGTGCGGGAGGTCATCGAGATCCTGCACGAGGCCACGGGCATGCACTTTTCCGAAGGGCGCACCGTGCTCGTGGAACGGCGGATCGCGGAGCGGATCGGTGTGCTGAAGCTTTCGGACTGGAGGCAGTATCGCCACCTGCTGGTGGAGGATGTCCATGAGCTTTCACGGTTGATCGAAGCCGTGGCCGTCAATGAGACGTATTTTTTCCGTCACCCGGAACAGTTCCGCTTCTTCCGCCGGGCCGTGCTCCCCCAGCTTCTCTCGAAGTCCGCCACCCGGTCCGGACCGATACCAGGCACGCCTGTCCGCATCTGGTCCGCGGGATGTTCCAACGGCTGCGAACCGTATTCGATCGCGATCTCCTGCCTCGAAGCGGAGGAGAGCATCGGACCATTCGCGTGGGAAGTGATCGCCTCGGACATCGACTCGATCGCGATCGAGGATGCGCAACGGGCGTGCTTCACGGAGCGGGAAGTGTCGCTCGAGCTGACCGAGGAACAGCGCCGCCGCCACTTCGAGAGGAAGCCCTGCGGACGATGGATGGTTTCGGCGCGGGTGCGCGAGCATGTCCGGTTCCTCCGGTTGAATCTTTTCAAGGATGTGCTGCCGTCCGGGTGCGATGTCATCTTCTGCAGAAATGTCCTGTACTACTTCTCGCCCACGGCCCAGGTCGACGTCCTGAAGAAATTCTGGAAATCGCTCCGGACGGACGGATTCCTCTTCATCGGATCGAGCGAGCCCTATAACCGGCTCGAAAGCTACTTCCGCGTGGTCGGCATCGATGAGCGCGTGCTGCAGGCGTGGAAAACGGACCGGCGCATTCCTGATCGCCGGAGCGGCATGACCTTCGCGGATATTGCCGCGCCGGGATCGACAACGCCGGAGGATTCCACATTTGTCGAGCGCCGCGTCGAGAGGCCGGAATCGCCCGGAGGCGTCATCGTCGGGCAGGGGGAGCGCTTGATGCTGACCGGCGTGATCTCTTCGGCCGGAGACTTCCAGTCCTTTCAACGAGCCCTGACTTTTGAGATGAGCAATCTCGAGAAAAAAGCGTGGATCGATGGCCGGGAGCTTTCGTGGATCTCCAATGACGCGCTCCACGACCTCCGCATCGTGCTGGAGGAAGCGGTGCGTCGGCGGCGCGTGCGCATTCAGGGAGCGATCTTTGCCACGGAAAGCGTGGCGTCCTGGTTCGCGCAGGCCGGTTTCGGTTCGCTCGTGGGAAGGCTGGATGTCGAAGGCGCGGAGCGAAAGGAGTTTTCCCTTGCGCAACCCGTTCCGCGTGCGCCGGAGGTCGAGCGGCTGGGCCCGGCACGGACTGTTGCCGCTTCACAAGTGGTCGGCACGGATATGCCACCGCGCAAGGATCGTCATTTCCACGATGTGTCCGCCGCCGGCGAAGCCCGGATCGTCGCCTTTCCGGAGATTGCCGACAAATCCTGCCTGGAGGAACTGCGCCGCGCCCTGGCGAACGCGCTCTCCGGAGGACTTGCCTTCAGCATGTCCGGAGCGGATCCCACGGAGGTGATCCTGGAACTGTCGCGCTGTCGGCTCATCGAGGATAGCGTCGCCATCGTCGTCGACCGCGCGGCGAGGTCACGCAGGGACGGGCAGCGGATCGTGCTTCGCGGCGCGTCTCCGGCCGTGGCGCGATTGCTGACGCGATTCCTTCCCCGCGATTCCGACATCGTCTGGCACGGCAACCGATGATCGCGGACAGTCGCGCGCGGCATCTCATCGATCGTGCGATGGAGGCTCTCACCGCAGGTCGTCCCGGGGAGATCATAGGGGCCATGGACGAACTGGCGCATCTGGGAGGATCATGGATCGGATACTGCGCCGCCTGTTCGAAGCTGGTACGCGAGTGGGAACGCGAAGGCGCGGCGATGACCGCGGACCTGATCCGGGGAGCACTGGAAGAGGCGAGTGAGGGCGGCCTGGAGAATCCCCAGTTCGACGATTGTATCCTGAAGGCGATCACGGAAAGGCTCGAGCTGTTTCTGCCGGAGGACCCGGGAATCGCCGGTGCCGGAGAATCCGAAATCGTTTTCGATTACGCGGACCAGGACGGCGCGAATCTCGATCTCTTCGTCGAGGAATCGAAGGAGCAGCTCGAAAAGATCGAGGAAGGAATTCTTTCGCTGAGCCAGGATCCGGGCGCGGTCGACAAGCTTTTTCGCGCGATGCATACGCTGAAAGGTTCCAGCGGCATGCTCGGCGCCCGTGCCATCAACCGGCTGGCGCATGCCGCCGAAGAGGTATTGAGCGGCGTTCGTGACGGCGCGGTCGCACCGACGCTCCGGCTTGAGAAAGCGCTCCTCGCGGCCAAGGATCTCCTGGCCGATGGCGTGGCGCGCATCGAGGAACGCCTCGATCCGGAAATCGATGTCGAGTCCGCGATCGACGCCCTGCGCTCGCG
The DNA here is from genome assembly GCA_964499705.1 of uncultured bacterium. Taxonomy (GTDB): domain Bacteria; phylum UBA8481; class UBA8481; order UBA8481; family UBA8481; genus JBBTKW01. Next base: position 137,692 of record CAZCME010000003.1, read on the forward strand.
TGACGGCGCGGGTGCGGATGTCCCGGCTTCGGCGAAGGAATCACCCGCGGCTCGCCGCGCGGATGAGCCGCCGCAGGGAGAGGCGAAGACACGCGTGTCGAAAGCCGCGAGCTCGATTCGCGTCGATGCGCGAAAGCTCGATGAGCTCTTCGAACGGATGGGCGAGGCCGTCATTTCCCGCATACGGATCGATGAGCGGATGCGGCGCGTCGACAGGATCCTGACGCGGCCTCGCGGGGAGAGGACTTGGAGCGAAGTGGAGGAACTCTTCGCCGGGCTGCGGCAGTCGATCGAGGAAGGAGACCGCGTTCAATCCGCGGTCCAGGAACGCGTTATGGTTCTCCGGCTGGCGCCGCTGGAAACCGTCTTCCGGCGGTTTCCCCGGACGATACGCGAAACCGCCGCGTCGCTCGGGAAGGAGATAGATTACGTGATCTCCGGCGGCGATGTCGAACTGGACAAGAGCATCTGCGAAGCCATCGCCGATCCCCTGATTCACATGATCCGTAACGCCATCGATCACGGAATCGAGAGCCCGGAGGAACGGATCGACCGGGGGAAGCCGCCCGCTGGCACGCTGAAACTTTCGGCTTCCTACCAGGGAGATCGCGTGCTCATCGAGATGGCGGATGACGGGCGCGGCATCGACGCGGACCGGATCGCCGCGAAGGCGCTCGAAAAGAAGATCGTCAGCGAGGAGGAACTTGCGAGGATGGACGAGCGGAGCCGGCTGCTCCTGATTTTCCGCGCGGGATTCTCGACGGCCGAACAGGTCACTGCGCTCTCGGGCCGCGGCGTCGGCATGGACGTGGTCCGGGAAACGATCGAGCGGTTGAAGGGTTCGGTCAATATCGAGTCCGCTCCCGGGGAAGGAACGCGCGTCACGTTGTCGCTTCCCCTGACGCTCGCGCTCGTCAACCTTCTCCTCGTGCGTTGCGGCGATACCGTCCTCGCTTTTCCGCTTCATGTCGTGAGGGAGACGCTGAAAGTGTCGCGCGAGGAAATACGCAGGGCGGGCGACCAGGCCGTGATCCGTGTCAGAAACGCTTTCATTCCGCTGATTCCTCTCGCGGAAATACTCGGCCTTCCGTCTGATTCCTCCTCCTCGCACCATCATCTCGTGGTAGTGGAAGTGATGGGGCAGACCGCGGCCATCAGCGTGACGCGCCTCATGGAAAGATGCGAGGCGGTCCTGAAGCCTCTCGGAGGACTTCTCTCCAGCGCTCCCTTCGTCTCCGGTACGACGATTCTCGGCGACGGTCGCGTTGTGCCGGTCCTGGATCCGGTGCCGCTCCTGGCCGCGGCCAGGGAATGCGCTGCGTCCGAAGCGGAGCCGGTCGGCGCCGGAAAAAAAGGCAGCGCCGGAAAAATACTCGTCGCGGAGGATTCTCCGCTGATGGCCCGCCGGATCACGGCGATCCTGTCGCGGGCGGGATTCGTCGTGACGCACGCTGCCGACGGCGAACAGGCGTTCGAGGCGGCGCGCACCGGTTCCTTTGATCTCGTTGCGACCGATATCGAGATGCCCGGCTGCGACGGCTATGAATTCTGCCGGCGACTCAGGAAGGACGACGCGTTCAAGTTTCTTCCCGTGATCGCCGTGACGACGCACACGGACAAGGTCGATCGCATCAAGGGCTTCGAGGCGGGATTCGATGAGTATCTGGCCAAGCCCGTTGACGAAGCGATTCTCCTGGGAACGATCGATCGCCTTCTTGCGCGGCGTCCGCACGAACCGATCGGCTCCCGATAAGCCAGATCCATGTCGCGCATTCTTGTCGTCGACGATTCGCTCTACGTCCGCACCGTACTCGCCAGAATTCTCTCCGATGCCGGGCACGAAGTCGTCGGACAGGCGGGAACAGGGGAGGAGGCCGTTCGTCAGGCCGCGATTCTCAAGCCCGATCTCATCCTGATGGATATCGTCATGGAAGGAATGGACGGCATCGAAGCGACGAGACGGATCATGAGCAAATCTCCGGCGCGCATTCTTGTCCTGTCTTCGCTTTCGGCCGCGGGGCGACGCGAGACGATCGAGGCGTTGCGCTCGGGTGCCGTGGATTTCCTCCAGAAGCCCGATGCCGCTCACATGCACGATCTCAAGACCATGCTCCTGGAGAAGATCAGCGCGACGCTCGCCGCGCATCCCGGCGCAAGGCCACGCAGAGAAAAGGAGAAGACATCGGAGAAGAGCCCGATGCGCGCGAGGCCGCGCAATCTGCCGGCGACGATTGCGATCGGCGTCTCCACGGGAGGACCCTCGACGCTGTCGCGCCTCTTCGCGGGGATGCCGGAATCATTCCCGGTACCGATCGTCGTCGCGCAGCATATGCCTCCGGGATGGACCACGACGCTTGCGGAGCAGCTCTCGGGCGAGTGCGGCATGCCGGTGTCGGAAGCGACTGATGGCGAGATGATCCGGCCTGGGCATATCTATATTGCGCCCGGAGGGAACAGCTTGAAATTGACGAAGACCGGCCGGGCCCGCGTGACCAGGGAAACGTCGCGCCGGGGATTTCGCCCGTCCGTCGATCTGCTCTTCCATTCCCTGGCCGTGACGGCCGCGGACCGTTCGCTGGCCATTATCCTGACAGGCATGGGAGACGACGGCTGCGACGGAGCGGCGGCGGTGCGCGGAGCGGGAGGTACCGTGATCGCGCAGGACGAGGCATCCTGCGTGGTCTTTGGTATGCCTCGCGCCGTCATCGAGGCCGGTCTTGCATCGTCCGTCCTGTCGATCGACGAGATCTCGGAGTATCTGCGCCGGTTTGCCGACTGAACTTTGTTTGCGAGGAGTTCCCCATCCGATGGCGAGAAATTAACAGGATGGGCAGGATTTGGTGTTGACGGAATCCGCAATTCTACCGTGAATCTACCCTGCCTATCCTGCCCATCCTGTTAAATATTTTGATGGGGAACTTCCTGGATTTGCCGCAGGTATACCGCTGCCGGCGCAATTGATGATACAGTGAACTCCATGGCGAGCGAACCCGCGATGAGTCGAACCGCGAAGAAGATCCTGCTGATCGAGGACGAGACCAATCTCCGGCGCGTGATGCGCGCTCATCTCGAAGAAACCGGCTGGAAGGTGGGGGAGGCCTCCGACGGCATCTCCGGCGCGCAGGCGGCGTTGGAGTCGCTCTACGATGTTGTCCTGACGGATCTCGTCATGCCCCGGCTCGATGGGCTCGGCGTGATCGCCCGTCTCCGCGAGGGCGGATTCTCCGGGCCGGTCATCATGATCACGGCGCACGCCACGATCGAGGCAGCCGTCGCGGCGATGAAGGCCGGTGCCTTCGACTTTCTCCTGAAGCCGGTCGCGGCGGAGGATCTCGTCGCGATTGTCCGGAAAGCGCTGCGGCATGCGGATGCGCGCGAAGCGGAAGTCGAACCCGTTTCCGAGATCGCGCTGGAGTCGCTCGTCGGTTCTTCGCCGGCCATGAAATCGATCATCGGACAGATTCCCGCGATCGCGGCTTCGGATGCGGCTGTCCTCATCACGGGCGAGTCCGGCACCGGCAAGACGGTCCTGGCGCGCGCCATCCATGACAGGAGCCGTCGCAGAACCGGACCGTTCGTCGTTGTCAATTCCGCCGCGGTTCCCGCGAGCCTTGCGGAGAGCGAATTCTTCGGTCACGAGCGCGGCGCCTTCACCGGCGCGATCGCGCGGAGACCGGGCCGGTTCGAACTTGCCGCCGGCGGCACGATTTTCCTGGATGAGATCGGCGATCTCGACATGCCGTTGCAGGCCAAGATCCTGCGAGCGATCGAGGAGAAGAAGTTCGAGCGTGTCGGAGGAAGTTCCACGATCGACGCCGATCTCCGCATCATCGCCGCGACTCATCACGATCTTGACGCGGCCCGCAAGGAGGGGAGATTTCGCGACGATCTCTTCTACAGGCTGAATGTGATTCCGATCCGGATTCCGCCGTTGCGGGAACGGCCGGAGGATATTCCGCCGCTCGTCCGGCGGTTTCTCGCGAGCGCATCGCGCGCCCTGGGGCGCGCCGAAATCCGGATCGATGACGCCGCGATGGAAATTCTCGTGCAGGAGGAATGGCCGGGCAATGTGCGCGAACTGGAAAATGTGATCGAACGCGCGCTGGTATTTCTTCAGGGAGAGATGCTTGGCATCGACGACCTGCCCGCGGAGATGCGCCGCCCTTCGCCCGGCCCCGCTCCGCGCGTCGAACCTCTCCGAGACGGCCGGCGTACCGCGGAAGCGGAACGGATACGGGAAGCGCTCGCGCAGACCGATGGAAATGTCACCCGCGCCGCCGAGCAACTGAGGATTTCAAGGAGAGGCCTGCAGATCAAGATGAAGGAATACGGCTTGAGATAGGGGACATTCTCCAACATTGCAACATTGATAATTCAGGTACTTACGATAATCGATCTGCAAGTCGTGTGCTCAGAATGTTGCAATGTTGGAGAATGTCCCCCATGCGCAGTTTTCTTCGCGGTGCAACAGCTCGATTCGGCGATGCCGATTGGAAATCATGAACTTGCAATCTGAATGCGGTTCCATTATCCCGGCATGATTTTCGCTCTTCTCCGTGCCGGAGGTGTTACATGCGGAATGATGGTTGTAGTAGCGCGGGTGACGCGGCGGACGGTCACACGTGGGATTTCCATGAAGGATTCGAAAGCTTGTTCGAGGATACTTCTCATGGCGGCGGTATGAAGGCATCCATTCCCATACTCCTCGCGGCGTTTGTTCCGCTCCTGCTGGCGGCGGCGGGAACAATGATCGAGCACGGTTGGCTGGGGCATGGGCTCTATAAGCTCGGCCTCCTCTTCGTTCCGCTCCTCTTCGGAATGAGATTCGCCTTTCCTCAGCGGATGAAGAAGGAATCCGCGACCGTTGCCCTGAGCACGGGCCTGCTGCTCGGTCTTGCCGCTTGGTTGCTGATCGAGCTTATCCTGCCTCGCGTCGCGGATCCGCGAACTATTCGAGCCGCGTTTGACGCGCGCTACCACTACACACCCTCATCGGCCATCGCGGCTGCGTGTCTCATTGCAACGGCGAACGCCGTCCTGGAGGAATGGTTCTACCGGGGATTTCTCGATGACGCCGGCGGAAAAATACTTTCGCTCTTCTGCTTTTCGCTCCAACATTTCATCGTCTTTCGCGGACTCGCGGGAACGGGTCCGGCGTTCATCGCGGCGCTGGCCGTTGTTCCGGCGGGATGGATCTGGTCGCGCATCAGAACCCGGCATGGCCTGGCCGCGGCGAGTCTCAGCCACATCGTCACCGATGCCGTGCTCCTTGTCGGCGGGCTCCGGCTTCTCGGATACGTGTCATGAGCGCCGCGCCGATCAAGTCGGGACTTCTCGACCGAAGCTTCACCGGTTTTCTCACGGCGGCTTTCCTCAACGCGTTCATCGACAACGCCTTCAAGATCATCATCTCCTTCGTGATTCTTCGCGAGGCGCCCGGGCACGAAGGGACCGCGCTGGCCGCGGCGGCCGGCATCTTCACGCTGCCGTTCCTCCTCTTCTCGTCCTGGGCGGGAACGCTGGCGGATCGATATTCCAAGCGCGATGTCTTCGTCGTCATGCAGATCTTCTCCGTCTTCGCGTTCGGGCTCGGCGCTTACGCTCTCTCGACAGGCCATCTCGCGCTCATCTTCGCGTCCCTGTTTCTCGCCGGGATGCAGGCCGCGTTCGTCTCGCCCGCCAAGTACGGGCTCCTGGCGGAAACACAATCGCAGCAACAATTATCCCGCGCGAACGGGATCACGGAGTCGGTCAATTTTTCCGCGATCGTCCTGGGAACGGCCTTCGGAGGATTTGCATTGGCCGCCTCGCGGGGCGAAGCGTCGCTCGCGGTCATCGCGTGCGGAATCCTCGCGATCGCGGGAGTCGCCGCCTCGTTTCGCGTCTGGAGCGTTTCACCATCCGCGCCCACCGCCCGGATCAATTGGATCAATCCGCTGGGAGAGACTTTCCGGGAGCTGAAAGCCGCGATGTCGGAGCCGAGACTGGGCGCGCCCATGGTGGGGCTCGCGTTCTTCTGGTTCCTCGGAGCGATGACTCAGATGAACGTGATGCTCTTCGCCCGCGAGGAGCTCTTCGCGGGGCTCTCGGCCGACCTCGTCGAATCGCGGACGGGGATTCTCCTGACGTGCCTGGCTCTCGGGATCGGAACCGGCTCCATCCTGGCCGGGCGCTGGTCGGGACCGAAGGTGGAGATCGGGCTTGTCCCGCTCGGCGCGCTGGGCATCGCCGGTTTCCTCTGCGATCTCGGATTCTTCGCCTCGTCCGCGCCACGTGCCGGAGCGGATCTCTTCGCGCTCGGGCTCTCGGGCGGGCTCTTCGTGGTACCGCTCCAGGCACTCCTGCAGTCGCGCGCTCCGGTTCACCATCGCGGCGCGGTGCTGTCGGCCTCGAACTTCCTCATCTTCTCCGCCATTCTCGCGGCATCCGGTGCGCTCCCGCTCTTCGAGGCCGCCGGATATTCCGCGCGCGGCATATTTCTCCTCCTGAGCGCGGCGACGCTTCTCCTCGCCCTGCGGCTGGCTCTCTGGCTCGGAGAATTCACCATCCGTTTTCTCATGTGGCTGGCGACGCACACGATCTACGACATCACGATCCGGGGGCGCGAGAATTTCCCGGAGCGGGGTCCGGCGCTCCTCATAGCCAATCATGTCTCCTTCGCGGACGCGGTCCTCATAGGCGCGTGCGGACAGAGGATGATCCGCTTCGTGATGGATCGCGCGTATTTCGACAAACCTCTCCTGAAACCCTTCTGCCGGCTCATGAAAGCGATTCCGATCGCGCCCGGCGAATCGTCCTCGTCGCGGGCGAGCCTCATGCTCGCGGCGGAAGAACTGAAGAAGGGGCACGTCGTCTGCATCTTCGCGGAAGGGTCGATCACGAGGACCGGCAATCTGCTCGCGTTCCGCAAGGGATTCGAGGCGATCGCCCGCGAGGCGCATGCGCCGCTGATACCCGTGCATCTCGACGGGCTCTGGGGATCGATCTTTTCCTTCGACCGGGGTCGCGTCTTCTTCAAACGGCCGAAGCAGTTGCCTTATCCGGTCACGATATCCTTCGGCCCTCCCGCTCCTCCCGATGCCTCGGCGCATGAACTGCGGCAGGCCGTCAGCATCCTGGGTTCCGACGCGCTCTCTTTCCGATTGAAGAGCGAGTCCGGCGAAACGCTCCCGTCCGCCTTCATCCGATCCGCCCGCCGCCGGTGGTGGAAGCGCGCCGTGAGCGATTCGACCGGAGCGACCCTGTCGTACGGAAGGCTGTATTCGGTCGCCGTCGAACTCTCGCATCGACTGGCGAATTGCAATGAGAAGCGCATCGGTATTCTCCTTCCGCCGGGCGTGGCGGGATGCCTTGCGAATGTCGGGGCGTCGTTCGCCGGTTGTTCGACCGTGAACTTGAATTTCACGGCGTCTCATGAAGCGTTTCGATCCGCCGTCGAGCAGTCCGGTCTCCGGAGGATCCTGACATCGAAAAAATTCCTGGAGAAAGTGCCGAAGCTCGACCTGGGCGGCGTCGAGATTCTCCTGATGGAGGATCTCATCGGAGCGCTTCCGCGCGCCGGGATTTTCGCGCGACAATGGTGCGGCTTCTTCCTGCCGGCATTTTTGCTGCGTCGAGCCCTGTCCCGGCCGATCCCCGGCGATTCCGAGGCGACGGTCATCTTCTCGTCGGGTTCGACCGGGCTGCCGAAGGGAGCTGTCCTCTCGCATGCGAATATCCGTGCGAATATCGCCGGCCTCGCGCAGGTCTTCGACGTGACGACCTCCGACGTGATCCTCGGAACTCTCCCGCTTTTTCATTCCTTCGGATTCACCGCGACAATCTGGTTTCCGCTCATCGCGGGCTTCTCCGCGCACTATCATCCCAATCCGCTCGATCCGCGCGGCGTCGGCGCCGCTGCGCGAGCGTCCCGGTCGACGATCTTCGTCACGACTCCGACGTTCGCTTCGACGTACTGCAAGCGCATCGCGCCCGCCGATTTCGCGACGCTCCGGTTCACGATGGCGGGCGCCGAAGCCTTGCGCGCCGAACTCGTCTCCGCCTGGAAGGAGAAGTTCGGCTCGTCGATTCACGAGGGGTATGGCGCCACGGAATGCTCGCCCGTCATCGCGGCGAATACTCCCGCGAGGTCGAAGCCCGGATGCGTCGGCCATCCTCTGCCGGGCGTCACGATCCGTGTCGTCGATCGAGAGTCGGGCGACGACATGGGCGTGGCCCGCGAAGGCATGCTGGAGGTGCACGGCGCGAACGTCATGCTCGGTTATCTCGACGATCCGCTCCGGACATCCGAGGTTTTGCGCGAGGGATGGTATCGTACCGGAGACATGGCGGTCGTCGATCGGGACGGATTCATCCGGATCACGGGGAGGCTTTCCCGTTTCTCCAAGATCGCGGGCGAAATGGTCCCGCACGGCAGGATTGAGGAAGAACTGCTGAAGATCGTTCCGGAATCGTCCAGCGCCCTGGCCGTCGCCGGCGTCGACGATCCGCGCCACGGCGAACGCCTCGTAGTTCTGCACGCGATCGATCTGAACGCCTTTGAAGCAACCCGGCGATTGCGGGAATCGGGTCTTCCCAACCTCTGGATCCCGCGACCCGAGGATTATCATCGCGTCGACGTCCTTCCCGTTCTGGGTTCAGGAAAGCTCGATTTGAAGTTGATCCATGAGCTGGCCGCGGCCCTGGCGACCCGGGAAACGAGGCCGAAGTCGCTGGCGGGTTAGGATGGTGAGCACGGACCTTCTGCGTCAGCCGATCCTTTTCCTTGTCTCTTTCCCGCTTCGTGATTAAATGAGGTCGATATGGAACTGACGATCGAACTCCAGGATGGCTCCACGCGCACCGTGCCCGCCGGCACTCCCGTCGGCGATGTGCTCGGGGAGAACGGCGATCATCTCGCCGCGACCGTGGATAATCTCGTCGTCAGTTTTCATTACCGGCTTCTCCGGTCGGCGAAGGTGATTCCGTTGAAATACGGAAGCCGCGAGGGGACGGAAGTATACCGACGGACGCTTTCGTTCATTCTCTCCGCCGCCGCGTCGAAGATCTTCACGAAATCGCATGTCGTCATCGGCCACTCGCTGGAAGGAGGTTATTACTTCGACCTGGAGGGCGAGGAGGAACTCGACGGCATCAAGCTGAAGAGGCTGGAGGAGAAGATGCGGGAGCTCATCAAGTCCGACCTGGAGCTCAGCCGCCATTACGTCTCCGTGAAGGAAGCGATGGGCATGTTCGCGGAACTGGGACGCCAGGACAAGGTGACGCTTCTGAAACGCAACTATCTCCACGATATCGCCGTGTACGGCCTCGACGGCTTCTACGATTTTCCCGTCGGCCCGCTCGCTCCTCGAACCGGGCGCCTCTCCCGTTTCGCCGTTTCCCTCTATCCGCCGGGCTTCGTCCTCCGCTTCCCCGACAAGAAGAATATCGCCAAGATGCCTCCCGCTTCTGACCAGACGCGCCTCTTCGCCGTCTATCACGAGTCGAAAAAATGGTCGCAGATTCTGCATATCGCCAACGTCGGCGAGCTGAACGAGACGATCGCGAAACGGAAATTTCCGGATTGCGTTCACGTAGCGGAGGCGCTGCACGAGAAAAAGATCGCCTCCATCGCCGACCAGCTGAGCGCCCGCATTCACGAGACGAGGCTCGTCTTTATCGCGGGCCCGTCTTCGAGCGGCAAGACGACGTTCGCCAAGCGCCTCGGCGTCCAGCTCCGCGTGAACGGTATCCGCCCCGTCGCCATCGGCATGGACGATTACTTCGTCGATCGCGACAGGACGCCGAAGGACGACAGAGGCGAGTATGATTTCGAGGCGCTCGACGCCCTGAACGTCGAGCTTTTCAACGATCACCTCGTGCAGCTTCTCGACGGCAGGGAAGTCACGTGTCCCCGGTACGACTTCAAATCCGGCCTGTCTCTTCCGGACGGGCACACGTTGAAGCTGGAGGACGACCAGGTGCTGATCGTCGAGGGCATTCACGGGCTGAACGACCGGCTGACGCCGAGAATCCCGAGGAACAAGAAGTTCCTGATCTATGTCTCCGCGCTGACGCAGCTGACGATCGACGATCATAACCGGATTCCGACGACCGACACGAGACTCATCCGCCGCATCGTCCGCGATCGCGCCTTCCGGGGCTACCTGGCGCTGGATACGCTCCGCCGCTGGCCGTCCGTCATCCGAGGCGAGTCGAGAAACATTTTTCCGTACCAGGAGGCGGCCGATGTCATCTTCAACACGGCGCTCCTGTACGAGCTGGCCGTCCTGAAATCCTACGCGCGGAGATCCCTGGAAGAAGTTCCGCCCGACCAGTCGGAATTTTCAGAAGCCCGCCGCATGCTCGACTTTCTCCACCTTTTCACGGAAGTGGACGCCGACGCGGTTCCGCCGACGTCGATCCTGCGGGAGTTCATCGGAGGATCGTCGTTCCGGTACTGAGGGAGATCCCGAAGGGGATGAGCCTGATGCTTGCCGTGAACACTGTGCTTGCCCTCTTTCTCTCGACGCTCGTCTTCCTTCCCGTGACGGTCGCGGCGGGAGAAGACAAATTGTCCGCGCGCGTCAAGGAATTGGAGCAGCGCGTCCGCAGCCTGGAGTCCAGGATTCTCCTGGATCCCGCTTCATCCGGATGGGATGTCGTGGGCGATGGTTTCGGAACGGACGCGGAGCTTCCGGAAATGTTCCTGGGCTCCTCGAACATCTCCTACGGCGACTTTTCGCGCGAAAGCCGGAAGGTGCTTGCGGAAGGGAGCGGCGTTGTCTGGGGGCGCGTGACCGCGAACGGACGCCCCTGCGCCGGGCTCCGCTTCCGATTTTTTCTCTCGAAGGATCTCCATACTTCCTGGACCACGTCGGATGAGAGCGGCATCTATCGCATTCATGTTCCTCCGGGAAAATACCTGTACCGAGGTTTCGAGTTCGAATTGAAAACAGCCAATCGCCTCCTGCCGGACATGATCGAGGATGATGATGGACCGAGGGGATATAACTTGATGCTGGACGCGCAGGAAGAGGAGCCCGCGCGCGGGCCCGACTTCGACTTTGTGGACGCCGTCATCGCGATCCGTCCGCGCATGGAGGAGGACGTCAGCGCCATCAGGTTCGAGTGGAAACCGTATCCGGGGGCGGAATATTATCGCCTGAGGCTCGTTCACACGGGCGTGAAGTCCTACGGGCGCTGGGAAGAACTTTTCCCGCATGGAGACTACGCGCGCGTGGACACGGTGAGCGTGACTCCCGAGGCGCTGAACATCACGTTGAAACCGGGGCATTGCTACCACTGGGAGATTCGAGCGTATCGCGGGGATGAGGAGCAGATATCGCACAGTCCGATGATCGACTTCCGAATCGCGGGGATGGATTCGGCCGTGCTTGAGACCGAGGTCGAAGAAAAAGACGAGATCATCACTTCGGCGCCTCCGTATTTCGAGCCGGATTCGTTCTCTTCGCCGCCGCCTGCCGCCGAAATACCGGCGGATGCGCGCGAGCTGATTGAGAAGCTCCTGGCCGAGCACGATAAGGAAGTGATGGCGGGGACGCCTCCTCGGCCGCGCGGCCGCCGCATTGGAAATGCCAGCTTCCCCGGCGAGACAGAGGCGTGGGATCCCGGCCGGATGTCAGCCCAGGGAGAACTTGTCGTGCCGCGCTCATCGATGCCCGCCGTCGCGGTGGGGGAGAGAATATTCGTGCTGGGCGGCCTGGGCCCCGGCAGGATGCTGGAGATGTTTCGTGGCGACGTCGAAGCGATCTTCGGTTCACTGCATGTCGATCGGCTCCCGACGAATCTCCTGCGCCGGAGATTCCACACGGCGGAATCCGAGGAGGGCCGCATCTACATCATGGGGGGCAATGCGATCGGGCGGGATCTTCCCCAAAGCTATTTTCCGAATGAAGTGGAGATTTACGATCCGGCGACGGGGAGGATCGAGCAGGGGGCTCCTCTGCCTTCACCCCGCTACCTGGCCTCATCGGTTCTCCTCGATGGCCGGATCTACCTCATCGGCGGCAGCCCGCCCGTCTTTTCCGAGCACCGCGACACCGACGGATCCACGTACAGAAGCACCTCCAACAGCCCGCCGGACTCCCGCTGCTTCATCTACGACATCGCCGCGAACATCTGGCGGGAAGCGAGCCCGATGGCCGTCGCGCGCCAGTGCGATGCGGTCGTATGGGCCGGGAAGATCTACGCGGTCGGAGGCTACGACGGCAGGGAATCCCTTCGGGCTTTTGAAGTGTATGATCCGGCGAAAGACGCGTGGGAACGGTTGCCCGATCTGCCGTTCGCGACGAGCGCCAACCGGATGGTCGTGGCCGGCGACATGCTCTTCAGCTTCGGCGACTACACGGAGATGACGCGCGTCTACTGCTATGATTTTTTCCGGAGCACATGGAAGAAGCTGGAGATCGACCTGAAGCCTGTGCGACACGCCGCCGTCGTCAGGATGGATGACGCCCTTTATGTCATCGGAGGCAACGCGGGCAAGGGGCGCGCCGATTATGACGGCGGCGCCGGCGCGAATCCGGTCGGTACGATCCAAGTCTTCAAGATATCCGAGCTGATGCGCGCCGCAAGGGAAGGCGCGAAGATGGAATTGTCGTTGCCGAGATAAGGGCTGCGCAGGATTAATCCTTGATGTGATCGAAGTGCTTGTCCGCGTGGAGAAGATCCACGCCGTGAATATGAGCGCAGGCTTTGATGAGATGATCGGTGACAGGAACGGTGCGTCCGGCCCCTCGAACTCTGCGCGCTGTCATGATCGCGCGGGACCAGACTTCCGGAAGAATAGGAAGATTGGGGAGGATCTGTTCCATTTCATGGAGAACACTTTCTTCGTGATGTCCGCGAGCGCCGTTCCAGAGTTCGATCCGGACGACATCGCACCAGGCCGCCTCACCCGACTTTAATAGCGCGCGCACTTCTTCATCAACCTTCGAGTCTCCGTGTGCGCGGAGCATATGAATCCATGCTGATGTATCGACGAGAATCATGGCGACCGATCAATCCATCGCGCGCATCTTGTGCAACTCCTCGATCGTCATCAAACCGTCGCATGTTCCGGCGTGACGAATCAGGGCCGCCATCCTCTTCCGCCGGTTGTAGTCCTCGATCGCCGTCACGACGGCTTGTCTTTTCGTCTTCGCCCGCGTGAATTTCATGGCATCCCGGAGTTCCTTATCGGGAATATCAATTGTAGTTTTCATGCTTCTATTTTATAGTAATAGATAATCCAAATCAATATCCTCCGGAATCATTGTTTCGGATCTCCGGCGGGAATGAGCGGCCCGGGCCAGGAACGGGGGCCGCATTTTGAGCAGTTGCCTGGATTTTCAAGAGATCTTCCGCAGGATGGACATGGGATTCCGCCTTTCTTCGTAACGTAGAACGGAAAGACGAGAATGACCGGGAAAGATATCAGGAAACCGGTGAGCGTCCAGAAGCATGACGCATGGCCGCGTAGTCCGGCGCATCGGGCGAGAAGGAAACCCGCAATCGCTCCGGAGAAGTGAAGCGACAGAAAAGCGATGAAGCCGGAGCAAAATAATACGAAGGCATGTCGCACGGCTTCTGGAGCCATTTTGAAACTACTGGGATTTTCCAACATCGCGGCAATTGCAGTCATGGCCACTATAGGAATCGGCGCCGGTTGGATCGCCGCCTGAAAAATCTCCCTTCGCTCGGACTCCATTTGACCCTGCGACCAGTCATACATTTTCACTTGTCCGGTGAATTCGGGCACGAACGTATCGATGGAGACCTCGCCGTTGGACATATCGACGATGAGGACACGATTCCTCTCATTCTCGTAATAATTAATCGCGAGTCTGTCGACGGACGCGGACGTCACGATGCCAAATGAATTTCCTTTTCCTTGTAACGAAGCAGGCAGTGCGATGCGCACAATGCTGTCGGGAAATCCGATAAAGAATTCGGTATCCGCGACCCATTGCATCATGAAGGACCCTGCGTCCTGATTGCCCGATGGCGCGAGCAGCGATGAACTCCGGGTGGATGCCGGCGCCGCGAAGAGCCTTTCGACGGCTGGTGGATCAAGTAAAATCTGATAGAGCCCCGTGGTGTCCATGACGATGAAAGACGCGCGTGGACCATCGTTAAAAGTGCTCACGGCGTTCTGCTGAAATCCCTTGATTGAAACATCCGTATCAACGAATCCATCGGGACCAAGCCGTCCGAGCAAGATTCCTTTGCGTGAATAGAGCGCGTAGGTGCCTTCATCCACGAGCGGAAAACATGCCCTCCCATCACTCTTCCGATTTTTCAAGATATATGCACCCGATGATGGGTCGTATATTCCAGGTGAGGAGAAAATCTTCTTCCAGGATTCTCTCCACCTGTACCCGTATAGATGATCGGCCTGGGCGTAATTGAAGCCCTGATACCAAGCCTTCGACAGGAGGGCATCGCTTGCTAATATTTTTTCCTCGGGAGTCAGGGGTTGGCCTCCGGGATAAAAAAATGAATCGGGTTCGTCATCCTTTTGATAGAACGTCTCGCCTCTGGTGGTCAGGATCGATTGGTAGCCGCGCGATACGTATGCAGGGTCGGGATAGAAATCGTCGAGGAAAAGCCAAATCATAAGGGAATACGCGCAGAGCAGGACGATCGCGCCGGCGGTGGCTCCCATGCGTCGCATCATATTTCCCTCTCCTGATAGGAGCGTCTACCGCCGCAAAAAAAGAGGAAGATAGCGCATCCATCCAGAGCTTCGCTCCAGATGGGCCAACCCGCGTTCGTATACCAGATGGCGAGACCAAGCGCGGCGAAGACGGACAGATAGGCGGGCACGCGCTCCCTTTTCTGGGACGATGCGGCCCAGAGGGTTGCTGAATAGAGAATGAGACCCGAAAGGATGTGCGTGAGGCCGGGATAGGCCATCTCCCATCGGAAGGGACCGAAGTGACCGCGTGGTGTCGACGTCCAGAGGACGTACAACACATAGACCAGGGGCGTTGTAGCCAGGTACAGGCACATGCCCGCGATGAACTTGGCGCCGTACAAGACATTTCGACTGACAGGGCGATGAAGAAGAAAAGCTTCGGTCTGGGTCTTGGTATCCGTGGAGATTTGCGAGATTGCCAGGAGAAATCCGAAAATGAGAGACACCAGGAAGAGCACTGCCATGAAAAATTGATCCAGCAGAGGGTAGGGATCGCTCCCTGGTAAACGTTTCTTCACGACCCAATTCAGATACAGGATCAGAAGAATTCCGGTAGTACATGAGATACGAAAGAATATGCGGTGCGCGCGAAATTCGCGGCGCATAAGTGCCAGGATCATGGTATTGGAACCGGGCGAATCATCGATTCGTTCGCCGTCATCGCCACGAATATTTCTTCGAGCGACAGACTTTCTTCTTCCATGGATTCCAGTTCGAGAGCGCGAAGTCCTTCCGCGTCCGCCGCCACCACGCTCCAACCTCTTCCTTCACGCCGGCGGGACAGGAGCCCCGGAAGCGCGGTGGGGATATCGAGATCGTCCTTTAACCTGAGATGGTAACGACGGACGCGGCTTCGCAAGTCTTCCAGGTTTGCATCGGCGAGCATGCTGCCCTCTTTCAGGATGATGATCCGATCCGCGACGCGCTCCACGTCGTCGAGAATGTGCGAAGTGAAAAGGACGGCGCGATCTCGCTGCGTCAGAACAGCGGCCATGGTCTCGAAGAATTCGTGTCGCACCACCGCATCGAGCCCCAGCATGGGATCGTCGAGCACGAGAACATCGGGATCGGCACCCAGAGCCAGAACAAGCGCCAACTGGCCGCGCTCGCCGTTCGAGAGATGCCCGACCCTTCGTTTGAAGGGAAGGCGGAAATGTTCCTGGAGACGTTGCACACCTTCTGCGTTCCAGTTCGGATAGAAGGCTCGCGTGAAATGCATCATTTGTTCGACCGTGCTCCACGGATCGAGGCGATTGCCTTCGGTCATGTAACCGACCCGCGCCCGGCGCATCGGGGGAAGTTTCCACGAATCCTCACCGTAGAGAAGGGCCCGGCCCAGGGTCGGTTTTAGCTGTCCCATAAGAATCTTGATCGCGCTCGTTTTACCTGCGCCGTTTCTCCCCAGGAGCGCGACGACCTCGCCCGCTCGAACTTCGAACGTGAGGCCGGCGACCGCGATCTTGCGTCCATAGGATTTCCAGAGATCATCAAACCGGATAGGGCCGGTCATGATGCTTTTTCCCTCTTGTCGGCAAGTATGATCCGCAGCCGTGCGCGTTGCTCCGCGTCTTTCCATTCTTCCTCGCTTGCTCCGAGCTTGCGCGCATCAGCCCTCGCCTCCGCGAGCGACCTGCGAAGCAGACTCTGGCGATGCCGAGCGGCGATTGGATTTGCCATCCGGACATAGGTACCAGCCCCCTGCTGCCGGTCGACCCATCCCTCGTCCTCCAGAAGTCGATATGCGCTCTGGATTGTGTTGGGATTGACGCCTTCCTGGCCTGCAAGCTGGCGGACGGACGGCAATAGATCTCCCGGCTGAAAATCCCCGCGCAGGATGGCGCGTCGCAGTCGTTCCGCGATGCGCCGGTACGGCGGCAGCGAACCTGTCGCTGGAATATCCTGAAAACTCCCCATCTGGAATACTGTACTAATACAAACAGTACAGTGTCAAGGGAATCATCGGCGTCTGAACGGACTCTTTTATTTCCCCGGGAAATCGGGATACACTTTCAGCCATGACAACGCCCCTTCCGCCCGAGATGTCCGAGCATTTCAAGACGCGCGAGCCTTCCGCGATCCGGCTGGCCCAGATCGAATTCGCCCGGCGGAAGGACCCCGTCATCCCCATCAACACCGCGATCGGCAATGTCACGCTCCCCATGCACCCCCGCATGCGCGAACGCCTCGCTCGCCTGGCCGAGCCCGGCAGCCCCTTCGCCGGCGGTGTCGTCAAGTACTCGCCGACGATCGGCGAGGCCGAGACGAGGAAGGCCGTCCTGAACGTGATCGCCTCCAGCGGGTTCCCGACGAAGGGGCTCGATGCGATGATCACCGATGGAGGCAGCCAGGTCATGGAACTCCTCGTCGTCGGGCTCGCCGGCAAAGCGGGCAGCGCCGAAAAGCCTCTCCTCCTCATCGATGCCGCGTACGTCAATTATCGCTCCTTCGCCGAGCGGTGCGGCCGGGCGACGGTGAGTATCCGCCGGAGCCTTCGGGAGGACGGCACCTACTCGCTGCCCGACATCGCGGAGATCGAGCGCGTCATCGAGAAGAATCGTCCCGGAGCGATTGTCGTCATTCCCTACGACAATCCGACGGGGCAGCTTTATTCCGAGGAGATGCTCGTCGAGCTCGCCCGCCTCTGCGTGAAGCACAATCTCTGGATGGTGAGCGACGAAGCTTACCGCGAGCTCTATTACATCGATCGGCCGCCGGTCAGCATCTGGGGGATCGATGACACGAAAGTTCCGGGGATCGAGGGGCGCCGCATCGGGATCGACACCGCTTCGAAAGTCTGGAACGCCTGCGGCCTTCGCGTCGGCGCGCTTGTCACCGACAATGAAGAATTTCTCCGTCGCGCCGTCGCCGAATACACCGCGAATCTCTGCTCCAATGTCATCGGCCAGTACATTTACGCCGCGCTGGCCAACGAGAGCCACGACGCGATGCGCGCGTGGTATCGGGAGCAGAAGGAATATTACCGGGCCATGATGAGCCGGTTCTGGACGGACCTGAACGAGCAATTGCCCGGCATCATCATCTCCGTGCCGCATGCCGCCATCTATTCCGTCGTGGATGTCCGCAGGATCGCACCACCCGATTTTGACGCCCTGGATTTCGTCATGACCTCGGTCCGCACCGGCGCCGTCGAGATCGACGGAAAGAAATACACGCTCCTCGTCTCACCCATGGCCGACTTCTACGATTGTCCGCCCGGCACGCCTAATCCCGGGCGGACTCAGATGCGCATCGCCTTCGTCGAGACTCCGGAGAAGATGGAGCTCGTCCCGCGGGTCTTCGCCGAGCTCTTCCGATCTTACTGCGCGAATCGCCGGCTGTGATCCTCTACATCCGCGTCGTCGCGTCGACCTTCAGAAGGACCAGGTAGCCCGCATCCAGGGCCAGTTCCCCCGTTCGCGTCGCGGGCAGCGCCACGGCGAGGTCATACGCCTGTTTCGCCCAGCGATCCATGGACGGTGACAGAAGAGAGAGACGCGATGCCTTGTCGCCGATCCGGAAGAACTCGACTTCCAGCCGCGCCGGCGAGACGAAGTCGAACGACTTCACGGAAGTGATCCGCCCCTCGATCCACGTATGCGCAGGTACCACGAGCCTTCCATCCGCATAAAAATCTTCCATCGTTTCCGCCCACACGGGTTGTCCCACATACGACGAGGTGGACGATATCGACGTCATGAGGCGCGCATCGAGCAGTGTTCCCGCGCGCACGAGAGGTGCCGAAGCGCGGATGGCCGTCCTGTTGACGGGCCTCGCCGCGGTGACGATCCGGGTTCGAGCGGGAGCCGGCGCCGGCTGAACTTTCACCTGCGTCGCATCCTGCTTGGCCGTTCCCGCCATGATCGGAGCCTCCGCCTTCTTATCCAATGACTGAGCTTCCGTATCGATGGACGCCGGAATGGGTCCTATGGCCGCCTGCGGCTCAAACATCGCCGGTTCTTCCGGGCTTGATTCGGGCACAAATCCGGGGCGCTCGACCGCAAACAGTGCGGCGGTTCCTCCGAGAACGAAGGCGGCGCCTATCGCAAGTACAATGAAAAACTTGGTTTGTGTGCTCATGGTGATCCTGACCTCCTGAGTCGATTAATTTCAGGAATCATCAGTGCAGGCGCCGTGCCAACCGCGATGAGGCAGCAAAAGCGGGATCAATCCAAAGCGTTATTTTCCGGCCAGACGAACCTAATCCACGAAGTCTTCGAGCCTTCTGCGCCGCGTCGGGTGCCTCAGTTTCTTCAAGGCCTTCGCCTCGATCTGCCGGATGCGCTCGCGCGTGACGTTGAAGATCGCGCCGACTTCCTCCAGCGTCCTCGGGTATCCGTCGTCCAGCCCGAACCTGTAACGCAGCACTTTTTCCTCGCGAGGTGTCAGCGACTGCAGGACGATTTCCAGCTCGTCGCGCAGCATCAGGTAGGTCGTCGTCTCCACGGGCTGCTCGACGTCCTTGTCCTCGATGAAGTCCCCGAGATGAGAATCTTCATCCTCCCCGATCGGCGTCTCCAGCGATAACGGCTCCATCGCGATCTTCATGACCCCGCGCACTCGGCCGATGGGCCAGCCCAGCCGTTCCGCGATCTCCTCCGGAAGGGGTTCACGCCCATACCGCTGGATGAGCTGCCGCGATTCGCGGACCACCTTGTTGATCTGCTCCACCATGTGAACCGGGATCCGGATCGTCCGGGCCTGGTCGGCGATCGCGCGCGTGATCGCCTGGCGGATCCACCACGTGGCATACGTGGAGAACTTGTAGCCGCGCCGCCATTCGAATTTCTCCACGGCCTTGATGAGGCCCATGTTGCCTTCCTGGATGAGGTCCAGGAACGTGAGCCCGCGGTTCGTGTAGCGCTTCGCGATGGAGACGACCAGCCGGAGGTTCGCGTTGACCATCTCCTCCTTCGCCGCTTTCACCTCGTTCTCGCCGGTCAGGACTTCGTCGGCGTCGTGCTGGATCTGCTCGATCTTCGTCGAATACATCCGCTCGATCTCGCGCAGCTTGGACCGCGACTTCTTGATGATCTCGACGGCTTCGACGACCTCGGGCTTGGTGATGTTCTTCGGCAGCCGCGAGGGACGCATGTTCTGCATCTTGACGATCTCCGCTTCCTTCATCAAGAGGCGCCGCTCCCATGAGAGAATCGTGTCGATGTGCGCGCGGATCGACCAGCCGCACTCCTTGATCCGCTCCGTGACGAACTCGATCTGGTTCGGGAGAAATCCCATCGCCGCGACCGATTTCTTGACTTCGATCTCCAGCTTCTTCACGCGATCGTTGTGGTCCGGTTTCTGCTCCTTCATCTTCAGAAGCATGCCGAGCTTTTTACCGGCCGACTTGATCCGGTCCAGGTTCCGCGTGTAGCGCTGCAGCGCGCCTTTGCCCTCGGATTCCAGCTCCGCGGGCGTCAGGGCGATCACGTCGCGGATACGGAGCTCCCCGCGGTGGATGCGGCGTCGGATCTCGTCCATCTCGAAGACCGCGACCGGCGAGATCGCCAGCGCGGACTTCACGCGGATATCGCCCGCTTCCATCCGCTGAGCGATCGTGACTTCCTTGTCGGCGGAGAGAAGATCGACCTTGCCGATCTCCCGCAGGTACATCCGGACGGGATCGTCCGTGGAATGGACCGCGCGCTTCATCGTCGGCGTCAGAGCGACCTGCTTCGGCTGTTTTTCCTTCGGCCCCAGCTTCTCCACGGTCTTGCGCTGCTTGTACTCGTCCGCATCCTCCACGATCTCGATGCCGTGCTGCGACAGGATCGTGAAGATGTCGTCGATCCGGTCGCCGGATGTGATCTCCTCAGGAAGCAAATCGTTCACCTGGTCGAGCGTCAGGTAGCCTTCCTTCTCGCCCGCGGCGAGAAGTTTTCCGACGTCGGGAAGCTCCGCCAGCGCCGCCAGCTCCGCAGCTTTCTCCGGTGTCAGCTCGCGCGGGGGTTCCTCCAGCGCTTCGATGACCGCATGATCGTCTTCCTCGACGGGCACTTCATCCGGTATGACATCCGGCTCCGCCGCGATTTCCGGTTCGGCCGCGAACTCATGATCCGCGACGGCCCCTTCCTCCGGTTCCGCGTTCAGCGGCAGCTCGAAGCCTTCATCGCTCCCCAGCTTCTTCGCCTGCTTTTTCTTGCCGCCCGTCTTGCCGGTATTTTTAACCGCGGCTTTCGCCGCGCTTTTTCCGACAGGCCTGGATTTCTTGTCCGCTTTCTTCTTCTCTTTCTTCATGCGTTGTCCCTTGTCTGCCGTGCGGCCGATGCTTTTTCATGCGGGGAACTGCTCCGCACGGGCGGATGAAGCGTCTCGCCCTTTTTCTTCAGTAATGTCGATAGCCGCTGGGTCATCATGTTTCGTTTCTCCTCTGGAAGATCGGGAAGCTGCAGGTGGGCTGCGCATTCGCTGATGTCGTCATTGATCCGCCGCATCTGCACGGTTTTCATGTAATCGTCGAAAAGTTGCCGCGAAGGGCCGTGGGACAGCGGCGCCGTCGCGATGTGGGCCATCAGCTCGAGCCCGAGCCCCTGGATTCGTCCGCCGAGATCGCCCTTCAACGGTTCGTTGTTGCGGGCGGCCTCGACGAGCGCGGAAAATACGTCGCGCCGGACGGGCTTGGAGAAATCGACGGGCTCCAATGTCACCGCCGCTCGGGCCAGGAGCGCGGGATCGTCGAGCATCATGCGCATGAGCGAGAGCTCCGCGTCCATTCCCTTCGCGATCTTCCGCAGCTTCGTCGATTCCTCCGAAGCCTCCGGAAGGGATTCGTCGGCCGTCGCCGTCAGGGCCATCTCCGGGACTCCGAGGCGCTCCGAGATCGTCTTGATGATCGTGGCGCGGATGATCCTGTCGGAGATGCGGTTCAGCGAGGAAACGAGGCCGCGCGCCGCGCGAGCGCGCTCGATGACGGTGTGCGATTCCGCCATCGCGCATCGGATCCGGTGCTCGATGAAATCCTGGGCGTCGCGAAGCGCGAGGCCGAACGCGTTGGCGCCGTGCTTCTGCAGGGCGTCGGCCGGGTCGAGCCCTTCCGGCATCTGCGCGACGCGCACGGAGAGCCCCTTGTTGAGCGCGATGTCGATCCCGCGCTCCGCCGCATTCCGGCCGGCGGAGTCGGGGTCGTAGGCGAGGATGACGGTTGATGTGAAACGCGAAATAGTTGCGACCTGCTCGTTTGTCAGAGCGGTGCCAAGCGACGCGACCACTTCCGAAAATCCTTCCCGATGAGCGGCGATGACGTCCGTGTAGCCTTCGACAAAGACGGCGCGGCCCGAACGTTTGATCGCGTCCTTGGCGAGATGGAGCCCGTAGAGGTTCCGGCCTTTCGTGTAGATCTCGGTCTCCGGAGAATTGATGTATTTCGGTCCCTTGGTCGCTCTTGCGCCATCCCTGGCGCCCGCGACACTTCCTCCATCCGGTCGGTCGTCCGTCCGGTACTCGCGAGCTCCGAACGCGATCGCGCGGCCGGAGACGTCGAAGATCGGGAAGATGATCCGGTCGCGGAAGAGATCGTAGAAGCCGCCGGCCGACCGGTTGGAGGAAGTGTCGGGGGCGCGGGAGCGCCCCGAATCGCGCTCGCGCACCAGGCCAGAGACCTTCAGGATCGCGGTCGTGTAGTTCTTCTCCACGAGCTTCAGGAAGCCGTCCCATTTCTCCAGCGCCAGGCCGATCCGGAACTTGTCGATCTCGCCGGCGCCGATGCCGCGGTCCGCCAGATATTTCCGGGCGGGCTCCCCGGCTTTGGATGCGAGATTCTTCGTGAAGTAATCGAGAGCCGTGGAGTTCATCTCGTGCAGGGCGTCGCGGAGATCGGTCTCGCCTTTCTTCAAAGCCTTCAGCGTTACACCGGCGCGGCGTGCCAGCTCCCGGAGCGCGTCGGCGAATGTGACTCCGGCTGTCTCCATCAGAAATGTGAAGATGTCGCCGCTCTTGCCGCATCCGAAGCACTTGTAATAGCCCCGCTCGCTGGAGACGACGAACGACGGAGATTTCTCGGAATGGAAAGGGCAGAGTCCTTTGAAGGTCGAGCCCGCTTTTTTCAGCGCGACGGATTCGCCGATGATGTCGACGATGTCGAGCCTGTTCCGGATCTCGTCGATGACGGCGCGGTCGTTCACAGGGTCACCTCGTCGCCTTCGCGGATCACCGTGAGAAAATCGGCCGCCTGGCCGTTCACCATCGGCGTGAGCGCGGGAGTCCTGTCGGCGAAGAGCTCGTAGAGCCGCCAGTCCGGCCGCGAGGTGTCCCACGTCGCGGCACGGGGAACGAGCGTCTCCGCGGTGACTCGCTTCCCATCGACCAGCGCGGAACGCGTGCGATCGGCAAGCGAATGGTCGGCGCCGTTCACGCGGATCTTCAGGGCGCGCGCGATGGGAAGCTCCAGAAGAGTGGAGAGCGGGACCAGCGCCGGTTCCGCGTTGACGGGTGACACAGTGACGGGCGCGACATGCAAGGATGCGGCGTGAGCGATGGGCAAAGAAGCCTCGGGAAGAGCGGACTTTGCGATTTCCGCCTTCGGCTCCACGACGATGGCGTCCGCGCCACGCGCGCCCTTTGCGATCCGGATCACAGCGCCGTTCTCGATCGGAGTGTCGAGGCTGCCGGGCGTGCCGTTCAGAATGATGATAGGATCTCCGCCCGGCTCGCCGCCGATCAGGTCGCCCTCCTTCTCGACTGCGCTGCCGGGTTCTCCGAAATAATCCACGGGATCTTCTCCCGAAGATTCCACGGCGTCGGCGACCGTAAAACGGCGCTCCTGGCTGCGTTGCACCATGAGATGAACCCGCCCGTTCACGCTGAAGGACAGGATGCGAAATGAAGTGGACGAGGAGAGAATCATACCGAGGCAGGTGAGGAAGGCCGGGCCCTTCACGAGGCCTGACTTGTCCTCGATGCCGGCAATTGTTTCCGCATGGCGGACGCCGATCCTGCTTTCCGGAATTTTCAGAGCGTCCGCGAGGAGCGCTGGGAGGGAAGGCCAGAGGGAGCCTCCGCCGACGAGGATGATGCCGGAGAGAGTTTCCTTTCCGCCGAGAAGTTTTCGGATTTCGGAAGCGACCGCGTCCGCGACGTGCGCGGCTCCTTCGTCACCCGCCTGCCGGATCTCCCCAGGATCGCATTTTCGCGAAGCGCCCCAGAGATCAAGGATGGTCGTCGCGGGATCCCGCTTCACCATGTCGGCATCCCGCGTTGCTAGACCGAGCCGGACGGCGATGGCGTCGGTGATCCGGTCGCCGGCCGCGGGAACCGACGCGGCTCCGAGAATCCCGCGCGGAGAAAAGAGCGCGATGTCCGACGTGCCCGCTCCGATGTCGATGACGGCGAAGATGTCGGGTGGCAATGCTCCGCCCGTTTCGCCGGTGCCGAAGAGCGCGGTCGAGACGGCGAGCGGTTCGACCATGATCCGCGACGGAGCGAAACCGGCCTCGGCGATCGCGGTGATCTTGGCGTGGACGTTTTCGATGGGGAGATACGCGGCCAGGAGCGTGTAGCTGGCGCGGCCGTCGAGACCGATGGGCGAACCGACATCGCGGCCTTCGCGCTTGAATTCCGTGCGCATGGTTCCGAGGAGCCACTGCCCGATCAGAGGTTTTGTGGAGGCCGCATCGGTGAGCTGCGCCGTTTCCGCGGCGACGAGGTCGGCCTCGGTCCACGGCGTGGAGCTTTCCAGGGCGATCGTGAAGCGTTTCGTGATGAGATGCCCCCCCGCGATCGCGATCGCCGCGTCCGTCTTTTCCGGAAGATGCATCTTCTCCCGGACGCTCCGAACGCTCGCGACGAGCGCGGGCTGGTCGAAGACATTGCCTTCACGCATGCATATGGCGTTGTGCTCCGCATGAACCAGGCGCGCGATGACACGCCCTTCGTGTTCCGCGCAGACGATGGACCGTGTGCCGACGTCGAGCGTGATCATCGGCGCGCGCCCAGCCATGCGACGGTGGCCCCGTAGGAACCTTCGCGGGTCTGCGCGTATTCGAACCTGCTGACCGTGGAGCAGCCCTTCAGGCAGCGTTGCACTTCGGTGCGGAGTTTCCCGGAGCCCTTGCCATGGATGATCCGGATGCGGTCGAATCCCCGGACGAGCGCCTGGCTGATGAACTGCAGGAGAGCCGGTTCGACATCGGCGACGACGCAGTGATGGAGATCAAGCTCGTTGTCGAGAACATCCTCGTCGTAGTGCATGGAGACTTCGACCTGGCCTCGGCGCGCCCGTGTGGAATTATGGTCTGAAGCGCCGGTAATCTCGTCGCGATTCACGAGGATGCGGCCCGTAGCCGTTTCGATCTCCGCGCGCCCTCCGCGAAGCGCCACGAGCGTGCCGGTGACGCCGTTGCGGATGAAGCGCACGGTTCGTCCGGGAGCGAGATCGTCAGGGGCGCAGATCATGGATATCAGTTCTTGCCTTGCATGAGGGCCGAAAGTCGTTCCTTGACGATGCGGTTGACGGTTCCCCCGTCGGCTCCGCCCCTGGCGGCGAGTTTGGCCATGGTCCCCTTCATCACGGCGCCCATCTCCTTCATGGTGAGCGCGCCTTGAAGGCGCGCCTGCGTCTCCGCGAGGACGGCGTCCACGGCGGCGGCGATTTCGGATTCGTCGATCGCGGGCGGCATGAACGATTCTATCACATCGATCTCCGCCGATTCTTTCGCGACAAGATCCTCGCGTCCGCCGGACTTGAAGGATTCAATCGAATCGCGCCGCGTCTTGATGGACTTGCGGAAGATGCCGAGAATATCGCTGTCGGTGGCGGTCACGCGATTATTGATCTCGTGATCCTTGATGGCGGACAGAAGCATTCGCAGCGTTCCGAGCCGATCCTTGTTACCCGATTTCATGGCTTCCTTGATGGAGGCCTGCACATCGTCTTTGATCATGAAAAAATTTCCTTTCAGTTCTATCGCGGAACGTTTTTCGAGGACGGCGCGTGTCGCGTCGTCAACCCGGAGGCCAGGACATTTCCCTGCCGCCCAGGATGTGGAAATGGAGATGAGCCACGGCCTGTCCCGCATCGGCGCCCTGGTTGAGGACGACGCGGTAACCGGTCCGGTCGATTCCATTTTTCGCGGCGACCGCCGCCGCCGCTTCGAAAATCTCGCACTCCCAACCCGCCAGTTCCGCCAGCGTGGTGAGATGCTCCTTCGGTATCGCCAGCATGTGATGCGGCGCCTGGGGGCTGATATCCCGAAATACGATGACGGATTCCGATTCGTAGACGCGTTCCGCCGGTATTTCACCGGCGATGATCCGGCAGAAAATGCAATCTTCCCGAGTCGTCATGAAGGCTCCATCAGAGTAACTCATATATTATGAGGCAACGGTGGTCGCAACGACGGGCATCGCGGGCCCCTTGTGATTGCCCGAACGAAGCATTTTAGGTCATGCAGACCTGAGAAATCAAGGGGTTGGAGGAAAAAAAGCAAAGAGAAGGGGAGAAGTATTTCTAATTATTTCATATAGCTTCAAAGCAAATCGGAATCCGTAATCCGAAATCCCAACATTGAACTTCGCAGGAAAACTTCAGGATTTAGGATTTCGTTAGGATTTCGGATTTAGGATTTAGATTTTTATTCTGATGAGATGTTCCCGAAAACCTCCTCACAATTTCAGTGATCTTCTCGAACCCGAGCGTCTTGGAAATGAAATCGTCGGCGCCGGTCGCATATGACATCTCCCGATCCTCAATCCGATTGCTTGTTGTCAGCATCACCACCGGAATATTTTTCAGCATGGTGTCCGACTTCATCTCCGCGAGGACCTCGAAGCCGTTCTTCTGGGGCATGTTGATGTCGAGAAACACGAGCTCCGGGGTGAAGGAATCCTTGTGGCCGTTCACCTTCCGCAGGCGCGCCAGCGCTTCGTTGCCGTTGCGGGCGACATCGACATCCACCGGCAGATCGGACGTAGCGAACATCTCCTTCATGATGTACAGGTAATCCTCATCGTCATCCACGAGAAGCAGATGCGAAACGGGCCATGCGACCTCCCTCATGCCGAACGTCACGATGAACTCGGATCCTCCCGCCTCGCGATCCAGAGCGAACGCCTTGCCGCCGTGCCGTTCCGCGATCTGCCGGACGATCGCCAGGCCCGCGCCCGTCCCCTCGATCTCCTGTCCCACTCCACGCTGGAAGAGCTGGAATATTCTTTCCTTCATGAGAGGCGTGATCCCCGGCCCCCTGTCGCGCACCGCGATGCCCGTGCCCTCCGGCCCGTCGTATGGCCCGATCTCGATTTCCGGAGCCTCACCGGGCTTTCGGAATTTCAGCGCGTTGGAGACGAGATTGGCGAGCGCTTCCGTCACCCAGGTCCGGTGCGCTTTCAGTTCCGGCAGGTTCTTCTCCACGAGAATGCGCGCTCCCGTCTCCTGGATCTTGTCCGAATACCTCGCCAGCACCTCGTTGACGACTTCATCCCCGTACACGCGCTCCGTCGTCGACTCGATCTGCTTCGCGCGCGTCAGAACGAGGAGGCCATCCAGGAGGTTCCGCATCCGCTTCGTTCCGCGGATGATCCGGCGCAGGAAATCCTTCCCCTTTTCATCCATGCCGGAGCTGTACCGGTCATTGAGAATGACCGCGAAATTTTCCACGGCGTTCAGCGGTTCCTTCAGGTCGTGCGTCGCGACGTAGAACATCGTCTCGAGATCGCGGTTCGAGAGCGCCAGCTCCGCGGTCCTTTGCCTCACGAGGATATCGAGCTCGTCGGCTCGTTCCTTCTCCCGTTCCTTCTCGCGCTGCTCGATCTGCCGGAGCATTTCGGACTGGCGTTTCACTTCCGCGTTCTTCTTGAAGAGTTCCACGAAGGATCGGACCTTGGAGCGGAGAATCTCCGGAGCGATCGGCTTCAGAAGATAATCGACGGCGCCGGCCTCATATCCCTTGAAGATATGCGGCTCGCTCGTCAGGATCGCCGTCAGGAAGATGATCGGCATGTAGCTGAGGCTCTCCCGGCTGCGAATGAGCGTCGCGGTCTCATAGCCGTCGAGCCCCGGCATCTGGACGTCGAGGATGAGAACGGCGAATTCCTGGTCCAGGAGCCGCCTCAGCGCTTCCTCGCCGGACGCGGCTTTCACGATATCAACCTGCAGAGGCCCGAGCGCCGCTTCCAGGGAAAGAAGATTCTCCGGCCGATCGTCGCAGACGAGGATGCTGACCTTAGATGCTTCGGTTGACTTCATGATCGTCTCCTTCCTGCTGCCCTCGCGGGCCGACTTTCTTCCACCGTAACCGACGGATTTATCAGGGCCATGAGATCAGGAAACGATAATTCTCCATGCGCGAGAGCCTGTCCGCCTCGTTGCCGGATGCGCCGCAACCCCTCGGCTCCGTCTGCATTCGCGTTGTTCATCAGAATGGCGATGACCGAGGAGCCGTACGCGTCCGCGGCCGTCTCGAAAAGGATGTCGATGGAAGGCCTGGCGTCATGGAGAGGGGCCTCCAGCGACAACGAAAATCGTCCCGGCTCCACAAGAAGATGATAATCGGCCGGCGCCAGGTAAACGTGCCCGGCCTGGATTCGCTCCTTGTCCTCCGGCTCGCTCAAGGGAAGCGCGCATTGATCTCGCAGCATTGTCATTAAATCGTCCGGAGGATTCAGGCTTCGATGAACAGCCATGACGATCGGCAGGGGAAAATCCGCGGGCAGAGCGGAAAGGATCCGCTGCAACGACTCCGCATCGCTGCTCGTGGCGCCGATCACGACGACTTCGAATCCGGCGTTCACCGGATTCTCCTGTAGAGCCGCTGCGAACCTTCCAGTTCCTCGAAGTCCGTTTCGATCCCGGTTCCGGAGGAATGAAGCGACTCGCGCGAACCGAGCCCGAGGATGCCGAAGCGGCAGAGGCTGTCGCGGAAGAGCCGCAGCACGCGCGCCCGCAGAGCCGGGTTGAAATAGATGATGACGTTGCGGCAGAGGATGAGATTGAATTCGTTGAAGGGTCCTTCCATCGCGAGATTGTGGCGCGAGAAAACGATGTGGCTCTTCAAGTCCGCCCGCATGACCGCGTTTCCCTGCCGGATCGTGTAGTAATCCGCGAGCGTTCCCTTGCCTCCCGCCTCGATATAGTTGGTCTCGTAATCCTTCATCAGATCCGCGTCGAAGATTCCCGCCTTGGATCGGCGCACCGCCGTGTCGCTCATGTCGGTCGCGTATATGCGCGACCGTTCGTACAATTCCTCCTCCCGGAGAAGAATCGCCGTGGAATAAACTTCCTCTCCGGAAGCGCATCCCGTTATCCAGATCCGCACGAACGGATACGTCCGCAGCACCGGCACGACCTGCTCGCGGAATGTCCGGTGGAATTCCGGGTTCCGGAACATCGTCGTGACATGGATGGAGAGATCGAGGAGCAGCCGGTCCATGCACTCGGGTTCGTGCAGAAGCCTGTCCTGCAGGGCGGAGAACGTGTCCAGGCCCTCCTCCATCCGCCGCCTGTGCAGCCTCCGACGGATCGACGCCGAAGCATACTCTCGGAAATCGAATCCATATCGGGCGTGAACAGCGTCCAGCAGGAGCCGTGTCTCCAGGTCTTCGATCGCGGCCGCTTCGTCGTGATCGACCGCTTGCCGGGATTGCAGCGCTATCGCCATGACTCACTCGTAGAGCCAGACCCTGAGGAGCGAGAGGAGCTGATCAGGATCGACAGGTTTGGTGATGTAGTCGGACGCGCCCGCTTCGATGCAGCGTTCCCGGTCGCCTTTCATGGCTTTCGCCGTGAGCGCGATGATCGGAAGTCCCTCGAACTTCTTCACCTTCCGGATCCGCCGGATGGCTTCGAAGCCGTCCATCTCCGGCATCATGATGTCCATCAGCACAGCCTGGATGTCGGATGTCTCCTTCAATCGCGCGATCCCCGCCTTGCCGGTCTCGGCGTAGACGACCTTCATCTTGTAGCGCTCCAGGAGGCTCGTCAGCGCGAAAATATTGCGGACGTCGTCGTCGATGATGAGGATGCGCTTGTCCGTCAGGACCGGATCCGTCTCGTGAATCTGGCGGATGATCTTCCGCTGCGTCTCGGGCAGGTTCGCCTCCACGCGGTGGAGAAAGAGCGCCGTCTCGTCCAGCAGTCGCTCCGGGGATTTGACACCCTTGACGATGATCGTCTCCGCGGCCTTCTTCAGCCGGGTCTCTTCCTCCGGAGTGAGATCTTTGCCCGTATAGACGATGATCGGCAGCGCCGTATTCATCGGATCTTCCTTGATCTTCTCGATCAGCTCGAATCCATCCATGTCCGGCAGCTTCAGGTCGAGGACGACGCATTCGAAGGGCATCTGCTTCAGGGCTTCGAGCGCCTCTTTCGCCGTCGCGACCGCCGTGGAGACGACGTCGGAGTTTCCGATCAGGTCGACGATTCCCTTTCGCTGCACATCGTCGTCCTCGATGATGAGGAGGTTCTTCGTCCTTCGTCCCACGAACGCCGCGAGATCGTCCAGGGCCCTGGCGAGCTCGTTCCGGTTCGACGGCTTCTTCACGCAGCGCACCGCGCCCAGGCGCAACCCGCGCTGCGCGTCTTCCTCGACGGAGATGATGTGCACCGGTATGTGCCGCGTCATCGAGTCGTGCTTCAGGCGGTCGAGCACCGCCCAGCCGGAGATGCCGGGGAGCTGGAGGTCGAGCGTGATCGCGTCGGGACGGAACTGCCGGACGAGGCCGAGCGTGGATTCGCCGTGCGTCGTGGCGACGCTCTTGAATCCCTTCTCATGCGCAAGATCCATCAGGATTCCCGCGAACTTCGGATCGTCCTCCACGATGAGGAGCACCCGGTCTCCCTCCTTGATCCGGTCCCGGTCGTCCAGGATC
This sequence comes from uncultured bacterium, assembly GCA_964499705.1. Taxonomy (GTDB): domain Bacteria; phylum UBA8481; class UBA8481; order UBA8481; family UBA8481; genus JBBTKW01. Next base: position 168,170 of record CAZCME010000003.1, read on the forward strand.
TGCGGTTCCTCGTCCAGCATTTCCACGGACGTGGCCGTGACCCGGGGGGTCATGATGCGGACGGGATTTTCCCAGGCGGAAAGGGGCGCGGGGCGGGATGTCACCCGCTCCATGCGCTCCGCGGATGCCGCGACGAAGTTCTGGGGCAGGTAGAGCGTGAACCGGGAGCCTTCGCCCAGCATCGATTCGACGCGGATTTCACCGCCCAGCATGTGCGCGATTTCGCGCGAGATCGCGAGTCCCAGGCCCGTTCCGCCGTATTTCCGGCTGATGCCGCCCTCGGCCTGCTGGAAGGCCTCGAAGATGATCTTCTGCTTTTCCTTCTGGATCCCGATGCCCGTGTCCGAAACCGTGAAGGAGATGACCTGGTCCGACTGGTTCAGGATCGGATGCTCCAGGCTCCATCCGCTCATCGCGCTCCCGATCTCCACGGAGACTTTTCCCTTTTCCGTGAACTTGAAGGCGTTGGAGAGGAGGTTCTTCATGACCTGCTGGAGCCGTTTCGGGTCGGTGTAGATCGTCTCCGTCAGTTCCGGAGCCAGCGCGATTTCGAAGTCGAGCGATTTCTCGTCGGCCACCTGCCGGAACGTCCGGTCGAGGTGAGCTTCCAGGTCCAGGAAGCGCATGTCGGTCAGTTCCAGCGCCATCTTACCGGCCTCGATCTTGGAGAGGTCGAGAATTTCGTTGATGAGTCCCAGCAGATCCGCGCCCGACGCATGGATCGTCTGCGCCCACTCCGTCTGCTTCCCCGTGAGATTGCCTTCCGCGTTGTCCGCGAGCATTCTCGCGAGGATCAGCAGCGAGTTCAACGGCGTCCGCAACTCATGCGACATGTTCGCGAGAAATTCGGATTTGTATTTCGAAGTCAGGGCAAGCTGCTCGGCCTTTTCCTGCAGGGATTTCCGGGCGACTTCGACTTCGCGGTTCTTCGTCTCGACTTCCGCCTTCTGTTCGGCGAGGAGCTGGGCCTTTTCGCCGAGCTCCTGGTTCGTCTGCTGGAGCTCCTCCTGCTGCGACTGGAGCTGTTCGGCGAGCGCCTGCGATTGGCGGAGCAATTCTTCCGTGCGGATCGTGGCTTCGAGGGAGTTCAGGACGATGCCGAGCGTCTCGACGAGCTGTTCGAGGAAGGAGATCTGCACCGGCGTGAAGGGATTGAAGGAGGCGAGCTCGACGACGGCTTTCACTTCCTGCTGAAACAGAATCGGCAGGACGATGATGTTATACGGGCTGCCGTCGCCCAGTCCGGAGCTGATCTGGATGTAATCGGCCGGAGCCTGCTTGACGAGAATTCTCTGCTTCTCCACGGCGCACTGGCCGACGATGCCTTCGCCGGCGCGGAACTCGTTCGCGAGACCTTTCCGTTCCTTGTAGGCGTAGCTGGCCAGGAGCTTCAAACGAGGCGCGGCTTCTTCCGGGTTGTTGATGTAGAAGACGCCGTGCTGCGCCTCGACAACCGGAGCGAGCTCGGACAGGAGGAGGCGCGAGACGGTCTGCAGCTCCTTCTGCCCCTGCATCATCGCGGCGAACCGGGCGAGGTTCGTCTTCAGCCAGTCCTGTTCGCGGTTCTGGAGCGTGGTCTCGCGGAGATTGCGGATCATCGTGTTGATGTTTTCGCGGAGCGCGAGCACTTCTCCGGAGGCCTCGACGATGATTTCGCGAGTCAGGTCTCCTTGCGTCACGGCCGTTGCGACTTCGCCGATGGAGCGGACCTGGGTCGTCAGGTTCGCCGCGAGGAGGTTGACGTTGTCGGTGAGGTTCTTCCATGTGCCGGAGGCGCCGGGGACTCGGGCCTGTCCGCCGAGCTTGCCTTCTGTTCCGACTTCGCGCGCGACGGTAGTGACCTGTTCGGCGAACGTCGAGAGCGTATCGATCATGTCGTTGATCGTGCCGACGAGCTCCGCGATCTCGCCGCGGACCTGGAGCACGAGCTTGCGGCGGAGGTCGCCCTTGGCGACGGCCGTCACGACGCCGGCGATGTTGCGGACCTGGTCCGTCAGGTTGGAGGCCATCGTGTTGACGTTGTCGGTCAGGTCCTTCCATGTGCCCGAGACGCCTTTGACGCGGGCCTGGCCTCCGAGCTTGCCGTCGGTGCCGACTTCGCGCGCGACGCGCGTGACTTCGTCGGCGAAGGAGGAGAGCTGATCGACCATCGTGTTGATCGTGTTCTTGAGTTCGAGGATTTCGCCTTTGACGTCGACCGTGATCTTCTTGGAGAGGTCGCCCTGCGCGACGGCTGTCGTCACTTCGGCGATGTTACGGACCTGGCCGGTCAGGTTCGACGCCATGCGGTTGACGCTTTCCGTCAGGTCTTTCCACGTGCCGGCGACACCTTTGACGACGGCCTGGCCTCCGAGGATGCCTTCTGTTCCGACTTCGCGGGCGACGCGTGTCACTTCGTCGGCGAAGGAGGAGAGCTGGTCGACCATCGCGTTAATGGTGTTCTTCAATCCGAGGATTTCGCCTTTGACGTCGACGGTGATCTTCTTCGTGAGGTCGCCGGATGCGACGGCCGTCGTAACCTCGACGATGTTTCTCACCTGGTTCGTCAGGTTCGACGCCATTGTGTTGACGTTGTCCGTGAGGTCTTTCCACGTGCCGGCGACGCCCTTGACGACGGCCTGGCCTCCAAGCTTGCCTTCCGTTCCGACTTCGCGCGCGACGCGCGTGACTTCGTCGGCGAAGGAGGAGAGCTGGTCGACCATCGTGTTGATGGTGTTTTTCAGCTCGAGGATTTCTCCGCGGACGTCGACGGTGATTTTTTTCGTCAGGTCCCCCTTGGCGACGGCCGTCGTCACTTCGGCGATGTTGCGGACCTGGTCCGTCAGGTTCGACGCCATGCGGTTGACGTTCTCCGTCAGGTCCTTCCACGTGCCCGAGACGCCTTTCACGCGGGCTTGTCCTCCGAGCTTTCCTTCCGTTCCGACTTCGCGTGCGACGCGCGTGACTTCGTCGGCGAAGGAGGAGAGCTGGTCGACCATCGTGTTGATGGTGTTTTTCAGCTCGAGGATTTCTCCGCGGACGTCGACGGTGATTTTTTTCGTCAGGTCCCCCTTGGCGACGGCCGTCGTCACTTCGGCGATGTTGCGGACCTGGTCCGTCAGGTTCGACGCCATGCGGTTGACGTTCTCCGTCAGGTCCTTCCACGTGCCCGAGACGCCTTTCACGCGGGCTTGTCCTCCGAGCTTTCCTTCCGTTCCGACTTCGCGTGCGACGCGCGTGACTTCGTCGGCGAAGGAGGAGAGCTGGTCGACCATGGTGTTGATGGTGTTTTTGAGCTCCAGGATTTCTCCGCGGACGTCGACGGTGATCTTCTTCGAGAGGTCGCCTTTGGCGACGGCCGTCGTCACGTCGGCGATGTTACGGACCTGGTTTGTGAGGTTGGACGCCATCGTGTTGACGTTGTCCGTCAGGTCCTTCCACGTTCCGGCGACGCCCTTGACCGCGGCCTGTCCGCCGAGCTTTCCTTCGGTGCCGACTTCGCGCGCGACTCGAGTGACTTCGTCTGCGAAGGAGGAAAGTTGATCCACCATCGCGTTGATGGTGTTCTTTAATTCCAGGATCTCGCCTTTGACGTCGACGGTGATCTTCTTTCTCAGGTTGCCTTGCGCGACGGCCGTCGTCACCTCGGCGATGTTGCGGACCTGGTTCGTCAGGTTGGACGCCATCGTGTTGACGTTGTCGGTGAGATCTTTCCACGTACCGGCGACGCCCTTGACGACGGCCTGGCCTCCCAGCTTGCCGTCCGTTCCGACTTCGCGGGCGACGCGGGTGACTTCGTCGGCGAAGGAGGAGAGCTGATCGACCATGGCGTTGATCGTCTTCTTCAGGCCCAGGATTTCGCCTTTGACGTCGACCGTGATCTTTTTGGTCAAGTCTCCCTGTGCGACCGCCGTCGTGACCTCCGCGATGTTGCGAACCTGGTTCGTGAGGTTGAACGCCATCGTATTGACGTTGTCGGTCAGGTCCTTCCACGTACCGGCAACGCCTTTGACGACGGCTTGTCCTCCCAGCTTGCCTTCCGTTCCCACCTCGCGGGCGACGCGCGTCACTTCCGACGCGAACGAGTTCAGCTGGTCGACCATGGCGTTGATCGTCACCTTCAGGTCGAGAATTTCTCCTCGGACGTCGACGGTGATCTTTTTCGAGAGGTCTCCGAGCGCGACGGCCGTCGTCACTTCGGCGATGTTACGGACCTGGTTCGTCAGGTTCGAGGCCATGGTATTGACGTTGTCCGTCAGGTTCTTCCATGTGCCCGAAACGCCTTTCACGCGCGCCTGACCGCCGAGTTTCCCCTCGGTACCCACCTCGCGCGCGACGCGCGTGACTTCATCGGCGAACGAGCCGAGCTGGTCCACCATGGCGTTGATGGTGTTCTTCAGCTTCAGGATCTCGCCCTTGACGTCGACGGTGATCTTCTTCGTGAGGTCGCCCTTGGCGACCGCCGTCGTGACCTCCGCGATGTTGCGGACCTGGTTCGTCAGATTCGACGCCATGATGTTGACGTTATCCGTCAGGTCCTTCCACGTGCCCGCGATACCCTTCACGCGGGCCTGTCCCCCCAATTTCCCTTCCGTTCCGACCTCGCGCGCCACGCGCGTCACTTCCGACGCGAACGAGTTCAGCTGGTCGACCATCGTGTTGAATGTGTTCTTCAGCTTCAGGATTTCGCCCTTGGCGTCGATCGTGATCTTCTTTGAGAGGTCACCGTTGGCGACGGCCGTCGTGACCTCCGCGATGTTACGGACCTGGTTCGTCAGGTTCGACGCCATCCGGTTGACGTTCTCCGTGAGGCTCTTCCATGTTCCGGCCGCGCCTGGCACCTGGGCCTGGCCGCCGAGCTTGCCTTCCGTGCCGACTTCGCGCGCGACGCGCGTGACCTCGGACGAGAACGACCTGAGCTGGTTCACCATGCCGTTGACGACGTGACCGATCTGCCGGTAAGCGCCGCGGACGGGACGGCCTTCGATCTTCAGGGCCATCGTCTGGGAGAGGTCTCCCTTGGCGACGGCGGAGATGACGCGCGCGACTTCCTGCGTCGGCCGGACAAGGCTTTCGATGAGGGAGTTGAGGGATTTAATGCGTTCCGCCCACGATCCGGACGCGCCGGAGAGGGACGCGCGTTCCGTCAATTTGCCTTCGCGGCCGACCACGATGCTGATCCGGGCCAGCTCATCGGTTGTGGCTTCCGAGAGGTTGGCGATGTCGTTCACCGCTTTCGCTATTTCCGCGCTGATGCCTTTACTGGTTTTGGCCATGGGGAGGCGCACGCTGAAGTCGCCCTTCCTGATGGCCTGAAGGGCGACAAGAATCTTGCCCGCCTCCACGCTCGGTATCGCTGTCACTTCCGGTGTCATTAAATCCACCTCCCTTTTTTGGGTGATTGTTTTTGCCGCGTCATCGCGAAGCGGCCTTTCTTCCTGCCGATTTCGCCGATACGGCGATGGGTATGCACTGGTTGATGATCTCCAGCAGGACATCCTTGCGGATGGGCTTGGCGAGAACATCTTCCGCGCCCGCCAGAATGAGCGCGTCGATCTCCGATTTGCGGGCCGCTCCCGTCATGCCGACAATATGCGTCCCCTTCGTCTCGGGCTCGGATTTCAACGCCCGGCAGACCTCGATGCCGTTCACGCCCGGCAGCTTGATGTCGAGAAGCACCAAGGCCGGCCGTCGCTGATGCACAAGGCGGCCCGCGTCGAAGCCGTTCATGGCCGTCAGGATTTCGAGATCGGGCCGAAGCCCCTGGATGCGGACGACGAGAGATTCGAGATAGTCCTCGTCGTCGTCCACAACAAGAAGGACCTGCTCGTTGTTGGCCGGGGAAAGCGGGATGCCCTCGCGCTCCGCGAACGCGACCAGATCATGCTCCAGCATGCGGCGATGTCCCCCGAAGGTGCGGTGGGCCGGGATGGCGCCCGAGTCGATCCAGCGCTGGATGGAGGAGAGGCTGACGCGGAGGAACCGGGCGGCTTCCACGGGCCCAAGGAGCTTGTTTTCGTCCGAGGAGTCCGCAACGGCCTGCGGCTCGGTCTTGCGCGTCTTGCGGGTCACGAGAAATGTCTCATGGAAGCAATTGAATGATATGAATGGTTTGATCGGTTTGTCAAGGGAGGCTTGTAAAAATATTCAACATTCCCACTTGCGCCGCTTCCCCTTTACCGGTTACATTTTTTTTGTGGAGCGCTTGACCCGCAATTTCCTCGTCCGCCGGCCGATTCGAATCGTGGAGCCATGTCCGCCTCGTGCTTGAAGAAGAAGCCAAGGCTCTGAATGAGTTCATCCTGTCCGTCATCGACTCTCTCGGACAGCTTGAAGTGCTCCTTCTCCTCCGCGCGCACCCGGACCGAACCTGGAACGCGAAGGAGGTCAGCGATGAGCTCCGCACGAACCCCGCCGCCGCCACCGGTCATCTCGAGAGTCTCTTCCACCACGGGCTTCTTTTCTATTCCGACCAGCCCGCGCCTCTTTATAGATACCAGCCGCAGTCCGGAGCCATGACCAAAGCTGTCGACGTCGTGGCCCAGGCCTATCGCGACGACCGGCTCAGGGTGATCAGCCTGATCTACTCCAAACCCATCGACCGGCTCCGGATCTTTGCTGATGCGTTCAAGATCCGGAAGGAGGATACTCCGTCATGATGGCCGGTCTCGTCTATATTCTCTGCTCGCTCACAAGCCTCGCCTGCTCGCTCGCGCTCATGAAGGCTTACTCGAAGAGCAAGGTGCGGATGCTTTTCTGGAGCGGGCTGGGTTTCATCGCCCTGACGGTCAACAACGTCCTCCTCTTTGTCGACCTCGTCATGGTTCCGGCCATCGACATATCGCAGCTCCGTATATTAACCGGTCTTCTGGGCGTCGCCGTCATCGTGTACGGGCTTATCAGGGAAACCGCATGAATCCCGACTTCTATCATTTCATGTCCGGCGCCATCATGATGGGCTGCTGGGTCGTGGGTTTGTTCTTCATGCGGTTCTGGAAAAAAACCGCCGACCGCTTCTTCGCCTATTTCGCGATCGCCTTCTGGATCATCGCCCTCGAACGAGTCTGCCTCGTCTTCATCGACGTGACCGACGAATCGCGATCATGGGTCTACCTCATGCGCCTCGTGGCGTTTCTCCTCATTCTCTTCGCCGTCGCCGACAAAAACCGAAAATAGGGGACATTTGTTCCATATCCGAAATTCTTTAACCACGAACCACACGAAAATAATGATGTATCGTCGCTCGTGACCGAAAACATATTCTCCCCAACAGCCTGATCTCGTTCTCGACAACATCTAAAAAATATCCAAAGTAAATGGAAAGAATCATCCTGACGTTCGTGTGGTTCGTGTGGTTCGTGGTTATTGATTTTAAAAATAGGGATATTGCGGGATCCGCCAGGTTCAAACCTGCAGATTGGCCAGAAACCCCGCCAGCAGCACCGCGGTTTCAGCTCGATATGTCTGCGCCCCTAAGGCGACAGCCCGGCTTCGGGCGCGCAGCAGCTCGTGTTCGCGCGGGGTCCATCCGCCCTCGGGACCTGCAAGGATGATCTCGGGCGAGGCCTGCCGCAGGAAGGACGAGACGGATTCACCGGTGATGTCGAGATGAGCGCACCTTTCGAACCGTTCGAGGACCGCATCCAGGCTCATCACGGGATCCAGCACCTGCGATCCCGCTCCGGTGCCGGATTGCAGCGCGGCCGCCTCGGCAATCCTCCGCCAGCGCTTCAATTTCTCCGGACTGCATTCACGCGGGACGCTGCGGTCCGCCCGATAAGGCAGAATCCGCGCGACACCCGTCTCGCCGGCCTTCTCGATGGCCCAGTCCATCCGGTCCCCCTTGATGAAGGGAATGCCGAGCGTGATGGGAATCAGCTCGAACGCGGGCCGGGCCTCGCCCGTCAGCGCCACTTCGAGGTGATGCGGCGACAGCGCCGTGATCGTCCCCGTGTGTTCGCGTCCCTCGTCGTCGACGATGATGACGGGCTCCCCCTGCTTCAACCTGAGGACGTCGGCGATCTTATGAGCCGCGTCGGTCTGGAGCGTCACTCGTTCGCCGAGGGGGCCGTGGTGCCGGATGCGCCGCGCGGACTTGATGCTCATCGCACTTCCAGCGTGACCCATTCGCCTTCGACGATCCGGCCTTTCACTCCTTCCACGACGAAGGACTCCTCGGAGAGAATGCCGGAAAGGATGATCGTTCCGCCCGGCGCCAGCAGGGCGCGGAATTTCGGGACCAGGTGTTCCAGCACCGAGGTCTGGATGTTCGCCACGATCACGTCGAATGTGCTATCCGGCGGAACGTCGGTCCCCAAAAGCGTCAACCGAACCTTGTTGACATCCGCGTTCTTCCGGGCGATCTCCACGGCGACGGGATCGGAATCGGCCGCGACGACGTCGCGCGCTCCCAGAAGACAGGAGGCGATACCGAGGATGCCGGAGCCACATCCGAAGTCCAGTACGCGGTCGCCTTCCTTCACGTGCCGCGCCAGCATCGCGAGGCACCCGCGCGTCGTGGCGTGATCTCCCGTGCCGAAGGCCATCTCCGGTTCGATGACGATCATCTTCATTCCGGCCGGCGCTTCGTCGACAAGCCAGGGAGGCGCCACGAAGAAGGGGCCGACCCGGACGGACCGGACACGCCGTCTCCATTCCATCGACCAGTCCGTTTCTTCGATGGTCCGCAATTCCCCCTCCAGTTCGCCGGTGACACGGCTCAAATCCGCGTCCTCGGGAAACCAGGCGATGATCCTGTCGCCTTCCTCCTGCATGCCCAGCGTCTTCATCTCGAAAAAAAGCGCCACGGCCGTTTCGGAATTTCGCGTCGTGAAGGTGAGATAGCGGATGGATTATTCCTCGGATCCGTCTTGAGGCGTGAGCGCCTCGCGCACCGCGATGATGCCGCCCAGCATGCCGATCGCGCAGGCGAAGAAGATCGAACCGGCCACGCGTTCCGGCGGCAGGAACTCCACCTCGAACCACGGGATCCCGGTCGCGGCGAACCGGTAGCCGGCGTAGAGAACCGCGAGTCCCAGGACGGAGCCGATGATTCCGAGGAAGGCTCACTCGAAGATATGAGGCGCCCGGATCGTGAAATCGGTCGCGCCCAGGAGGCGCAGGATCCGGATCTCGCTCCGCCTCGCGTGCACCGTCGCGCGGATGCCGTTCATCACGATGAGAAAGATGAAGAAGGCCATGATGCCCCCGATCCACCGCGTGAGCGTTTCCATGGTGCGCGCCAGCCTGTCGAGACGCTCGACGGTATCCTGGCCGAAGAGAACGTCGCTGACGCCCTTGATGGTCCGGATCTGGTTCGCCAGCGGCCGGGGGTCGGTCACATCGGAATTCAACTGGACCTCGATGAACGCCGGAAATGGATTGGCTCCGAGCGCCTCCGTGATACCGGACGTCTTCTCGTCCCCCTGCTTTCTCCGGAAAAAGTCCAGCGCTTCATCCTTCGTGTAATGCCGCGTCTCCGCGACCCCGGTCATCTCCAGGATTTTTCCCGAGACGGTCATGCCGTCCGCATCGTCATGCAGCAGGACCTCGATTTTCGACGCGGACCGGAACGTGTCGATGCCGACGTGGAGGTTATGGGAGAAGAGAAGGAAGCCCGCGAAGATGAGCATCGCGATCGAGACGGTCGTGACGGCCATCAGGGTCCGGAATTTCCCGTCGCGCACCGAGGAACTCATTTCGCGCAGCGCGTAGAAGATCATCGGATATCCGTCGTCAAGCCGCTGGCCGCGTTTCCTCTTGCCGCGACGAGGCGTCCGTTCCGAAGATACAGCACGGGTTGCCCGGAGGCATCGACGCGCTTGACGTCGTGCGTCGCGACGACGACCGTCGTCCCCTCCCTGTTAGCCGCCGCCAGGAGCGCGAAGATCTCCTCGGTGAGTTCCGGGTCGAGGTTGCCGGTCGGCTCGTCCGCCACGAGGAGTTCCGGCTCGATGACGAGCGCGCGGGCCATCGCGACGCGCTGCTTTTCCCCTCCCGAGAGCGAGACCGCGATCTTGTGCGCGTGATCCGTCATCTTCACCCGCGCCAGGGCCTCGCCCGCGCGGCGAAGCGCCTCGCTACGCGAAACGCCCGCGATCTCCAGGGCCAGCGCGACATTATCCCGCGCGGACTTGCGGAGAATGAGGTTGAAGTCCTGGTGCACGATCCCGATGTTGCGCCGCAGCATCGCGAGGCCGTGATGGTCGAGCCCGGAGATATTCTTTCCGCAGACGGTCGCTTCTCCGTCGTCCGCATGGCACTCTCCGTACAAGAGCCGCACCAGCGTCGATTTTCCCGCGCCGCTCGGCCCGGTCAGGAAGACAAACGCCCTCTCCTGGATGGCGAAGGTGATGCCCGCCAGCGCCGGCCCTTCATCCTCGTCTCCCTCGAATGTCTTGGAGACACCCTGGAATCGAACGATCGTTTTCATCCGTCCAAGGTAGAGGACGATGCCGGAAATTGCAAGATGGCGGCGGCGACCGCGTCGCTTCCTCCGCGCTTGAATTTCCGGATCAGGCCGGTCCCGATGAGTACGGCGTCGTAACCGGCCGGCACTTCCGCTGCTTTCTCATATCCGGATTCGGCGACACGGATCACGCCTTCGGGAATCATGGCATGCAGCTCCTGTGAAAGCCCGGTGTCCGTCCGATAATCCCCCGCGGCCAGGTTCCGATTGTTGATGCCGATGATGCCGGCCTCGCGCGGTATCTTGAGGAGATCCTCCCGCGCATGCGCCTCATACAGCACATCGAGCCCCAGGGCTTCCGCGTGCGCCCCAAGTTCCGCCAGTTCCTCCGCCGGGAGGAACGTCGCGATGAGAAGGATGGCGTCCGCGCCCAGGATGCAGGCCTCGTCGATCTGTTCCTTCGAGAGCGTGAAATCCTTCCGGAGGATCGGGAGATCCGTCTTCTTCGCCAGGCGCTCGAGTTCGCCCGCGCTCATCCTGAAATGGGAATCCGTCAAGATCGAGAGCGCATCGACTCCGGCCGAAATATAGGCCGCGAGCAGCGCATCGATGTCGACGCCGAGATCGCCGGTCGATGGCGAGGACCGCTTGATCTCCGCGATGACCGAAAGCCCCGGCTTCGCCAGCGCCGCGCGGAAGGATCGGCGCTCGCGGATTCGCGGACGCCCGGACCACGTCCTGTCCGCTCGAAGCTCCGCGATCTCCTCTCGCTTCCTCGCGAGAATCTCCTCGATGGAAACGGGCTTCATGCCGCGTCGAGCCGGTGCGAGATGGATCGGATGTCGCTCATCAGGACGGAGGTATATCTCCAGAGCGTGACGAACGCCAGCGCGATGAGACCGTACGCCAGCGCGGCGGCGATGTCCTCTTCGTGGCGCTGAGCGGTCGCGTCGAGAAAATCCAGGTAGCTTTCCAGGAAGAGCCCGAACCCGAGGATCGCCCACGTCACCTTCATCGTGCCGCACCCGTAATTCACGACGAGCGGCGGAAGCGACGCGAGGATGACGAGATCGAGAACGAGGATCGCCTGCCCGACGGTCTCCGCGCCCGGAATCACGGTCATGCCCTCTACAGGTTGGACAATGGCGACGATGATGAAGACGATCGACGCGAAGGCGATGGCGGTTATGAACATCACCATCGTCTGCGCGATCTCGAATCCCCATCGCATGTACTGGCGCAGGATGAAGAGGCACGACAGGACGAGCGACGTTCGTGAAAAGAGCCGGATTCCCTGCAGGGTGGTCGCTTCCAGTTGTTCCCTGTACAGGTGAGCCATCGCCGTCGGGACGAGCGCGAGGAACAGGAGCACCAGGAATGTCCGAATGTTCCTGGCTTCGAAGTGGAAAATGAGGATGAGAAGAAAAGCGCACGAGAGGAGGATCGAAGCCGGGATGAGAAAGCGATGGAAGATGAGGAAGTTTTTCGGGGAGAGAAGGAGCGGAGGCAATACGGCCGCGGGAAGAAGAAGGAGGATGCCGTTCCGGACAAGAGATCCGATTTCCCGGTAGGAGAACTCGTTCTCGGGATCTCGTTTCGCCGCGAGCCCGGCGTGGAGAAACAGCGGGCCGGCCGCCGTGCCGAGCGCTTCCAATCCCATCGGCTCATGGCTGAGCCGGCGCGCGAACGTGAGGAGGAACATGAGGAGCGCGGCGGCGAGCGTGCCGTTGAAGATGGTGTGCATCTTCAGGATGGTGGATTCGTCGCGGGCGTTGCCTTTCATGAGCGAGATGGAGACCGGCAGGATGAGCCAGAGCAGGACCGCGATGAACGGTCCGGCTCCGGGGATGAGCGCGAGAAGGCTCAGGCCGTAGAAGGCGCGATGCCATTTTCCCTGGAGAATGTAGTGCACGACGGAGAGGCCGAATGTGGCGGCCAGGGCGTTGGCGAGCGCGGAGAGGGACAGCAGCATGTCGAGCTCGGGGATCGGGAGCAGGGGCGAGGCGGTCCAGTGCAGGAGGAGCAGGAGGATCGACGCGGCCGCGGCCGCGACCTGCGCCAGCAGCACGGAGCGGATGCGTCGGGATTCGGGCGCGACGGAGATGCGAACGCCGACGAAGAAGAGGAGAGCGAGGGAACAGACCGTCACTATGGCGAGACTCACGGCCTGGACAGAGCCTCCTCGCAGGCCGCGACGAGCCCTTCGAGCGACGAGGCCCGCGCGGTGACCGGCTCGAATCCATGCTCCACGATGGCCGCGGACGTGATCGGTCCGATCGAGACGAGAGGCACGCCGTCGAGCAGGGCGCGCTCACCGGCGGAGCTCATGAAATTCTTCACCGCCGCCGCGGATCCGAAGAGGATCGCGTCCACATCGTGCTTATCGAGGCAGCCGCGCAGCTCGCTCATGTCCGCGGGTATGGCTTCGTAGACCGGGACGACATTCACGGCGTCGCCGAGATGCTTCACGATCACATCGCGCGCATCCTTCGCGCGCGGAAAGAGGAACCTGCGGTTCGCCGGATCGCCGAGCGCCGCGCACAGGCCTTCGCCGGTCGCGTGCCCGGGCACGATGTCGACACGGAGCCCCATCGCGGAACGGATCTTCTCCGCGGTCGAGGAGCCGATGGCGGAGATCTTCAGGCCCGCGAATGCCCGGCCGTCGAGTTCCAGCGCTTCGAGCCGGTCGGCGACGATGCCGACGGCGTTCTGCGACGTGAAGATGATGTCGGTATACCGGTTCAACGCGCGAAGCTCGCGGTCGAGGTCATCCGCCGGAAGTCTCTTCAGCGCGACTCCCGGGGCTTCCAGCACGGCTGCTCCGCGATCGCGCAGCATGCGGGCGAGCCTGGAATCGTCGTTACGCGCGCGGGTCACGACGACTCTCTTGCCGAAGAGCGGGCGCGATTCGAACCAGTTGATCCGCTGCCGCACCTGGACGACTTCGCCGATGATGAAGACGGCCGGTGAACTGATTCCGGACGAAGCGGCCTTTTCCGCCATGTGAGCGAGGGTCGACACGACGGACCGCTGGTTCGATCTTGTGCCCCACTGGATGACGGCAGCCGGCGTTTCCGGATCGCGGCCCAGCCGGATCAGCTCGGCGCTGATCTCCTCGATCTTCGACGCGCTCATCATGAAGACGAGCGTCCCCTTCAGTTGTGCCAGCGCGGCGAACTCGGGGCCGCGCGTCAGGATGTCCGCGCCGTGGGACGGATCGCGCATGCCTGTGATGAACGTGACCGAATCGGCCATGCCTCGATGCGTCACGGGAATTCCGGCGTACGCGGGAACGGCGATGGCGGAGGAAATGCCGGGGATCACATCGAACGGGAGGCCCGCGGCGGCGAGAGCCAGCGCTTCTTCGCCGCCCCGGCCGAAGACGAACGGATCTCCGCCCTTCAATCTCACGATGACGCTCGATGTCGTGGAACCTTCGGTCACGAGGAGCCTGTTGATCGCGTCCTGCGACGTCGCGGCGGCGTGTCGAGTGGTCACGGTCCGGGCCGGCGGATCGGATTGGAAGGCCGAGCCTTCACGACCGCGCTTGCCCACGTAGATTTTCCGGGCCTCCGCGCGCACGAGGGCCATGATCTCGTCGCTGACGAGCGCGTCGTACACGACGACGTCGGCCTGCCTGATCAGTTCCAGGGCCCGTACGGTGAGAAGGCCCGGATCGCCCGGCCCGGCTCCGACGAGATGGATCAACGAAGCTCCGCTACCGCGCGTTCGACTGCTTCATCGAGATCGGGGGAGAGCACATCGCAGCGCCGGAATCGTCCTCCGATATCCGCCGCCGCGACGATCCGCCACCCGGGCAGCACGATCGCTCCCAGCGCGAGATGACATCCTCCGCCCATCGCCGCGAGAATTTTCCTTTCCGCGTCCGCAGCCCGCCGGCTGGGTTCATGATCCAGCACGCGAACTTTCTCCGCGACGTCTTTTCGCGCGACCTGGATCGCGAGCGCTCCCTGCGCCGGCGCGGAAGGAAAAATCTCGAACGCCAGGGATTCTCTCTCGCGATCGATGCCCATGCGACGGAGACCCGCGGCGGCGCAGATCAGCCCGTCGGCGAGCCCCTCGTCGATTTTCCGGAGGCGGGTATCCACGTTGCCGCGGATCGGCACGATCTCGATATCGGGCCGGCATGCTCTCAGAAAAGCCATGCGCCGCGGGCTCGATGTCGCCACGCGCGCTTTGTCAGGAAGCGAGGATAACGTCGAGCCGGCTCGCCGCGCCGACGGGACGAAGACATCGCGCGGATCCTCGCGCTCCGGCACCGCGGCCAGCATGAGCTCGATCGCGCCGCTCGCGCGATTTTCCACGGGCAGATCCTTCATCGAATGCACCGCGATGTCGGCGACGCCGTCGAAGAGAGCTTTCTCCACTTCGCGCGTGAAGACGCCCGGCGTCGACATCCGCGCGAGCGACGTGTTCTGATCGCGGTCGCCCTCCGTGGAAACGATGTGCAGCTCGGCCTCGATACCGGCCTTTTCCAGGAGCATCCTGGCGACCCATTCGGACTGGACTCGCGCGAGCCGGGAACCTCGCGTGGCGATCTTCAAGGGAGTCATCGGCTACCTGTTCTTTCCGCGGCTCGCGGAAGCAACCTTCCACGCGACGCAATCTTCCAGAAAGTCCCTGATCATCCTGAGCTCGTTCACGGGCAAGGGGGAGATCGATTCCTTCATCCTGTCCGCCAGAAATCGCAGACTCGATTCATCATTATACTTCGACGCGATTCCGCGCTGCAATTCTTCGAGCGTCCTTCCGGATTCGACGCCGGGATCTCCGCCTAGGACCGTTTCCACGCGCTTCCTGATCCGTTCCGCTTCCAGGCCGACGAGGGTCTCCAGGGCCGCGGGGTACGAGCGCTTCATCTCCTCGCGCATCATCCTTTCGAGATCTCCCGCGGAGAACCGGTAGTGCGCCTGCGCGCAGGTGCCGCTCAGCTCGAACGCGATCTCGCAGGATCGTTCCGTATCTGCGGGCTCGCCGATGACGGCGATGTCCGAACGGAGATCGGTGGCATCGAGACATCCCGCTTCGAGAAAATGCCGCGTCATGCCGTGGGAACCGCCGACGATCCTGCCGCGCAATTCGCCGAAGATTTTCCGTGCGACGCGCAGTGCTTCGCGGGGCCACCCGAGATCCCGGGGAAGTCCCTGGTCCTTCCTGATTCGCCTCGCGGAGCGAATCGCTTCCCGCAACGCCACCGCCCCGGCGTAGTCCTTCGGAATCAGTTCGGCGGCGAGCGCCGCCGCGTCCGCTTCCGCCGACGGCGCGTCGAAATAACCGGTGACGCCGATGCCGAGAAATCGCTTCAGGAGGCTTTCGGCGTCGATCGCCGGGACATCCTTGCGGGATGCCGTCGGTCCGGCCCGTCGAGGTTGCTCCGTGATCATGCGCGCCTCAGCTCCGCGCGAAGGTATGGAATGTCTCTCCGAGAATGAAGAAGGAATGGATCGCCATGACGAGGATGCCGAGGAGAAACGACATGATGACGACGCGGTGCCGCGTCCAGCCCCAGCGCGCGCCCAGGATGAGGATGACACCGGCATACAGGCAGAGCGCCACGAGGACGCGGATGTTCGTATCCGCGAGGAGCTTGGCGGGGGGCACGGCGCCGCGAAGAAACAGCATCGCGAAAAGGAGGCCGGTGAGGATGCAATAGAGCCCGCTCTTGACGCCGACGCGCATGATCTCCGCGGACCGATCGAGCGGCGGAAGATGATCGAAGAGAGCGCCCATCCGCTTCAGGCGCAATTCGCGGTCCTGCAGCAGGAACAGGCCGGCTCCAAGCGCGGCGGCGAAGAAGGAGGAGTACCCCGCGTAACCGAGAACGGCGTGCGCGAGGATGCCGAGTCCCTCGATCATGCTCTCGGCTTTCAACTCGTGCGCTCGCGTCGGCGCGCCCGCCACGACGAGGGAGGCCAGGAGCGCCAGCGGCGAGACGATGAGCCCGAGCAGAAACACGCGCATGCGGACGATGAACGCGACGCCGATGACGACCCATCCGAGCGAGAGACCGGCCAGAGCGCTGCGCGCGTCGGAGAAGGGCATCTCGCCGCGCGCCGCCCCCGCCAGCAGATCGCCCAGCTCGGCCAGGGCTCCGATGAAGAGCAGGAGCACGCCGGTGCGCGAGGCGTCTTCCGCCAGCTTCCGGGTCGCGGCGTCTTCGTGGATGAGATTGCGTTCGTAGATGATGAAGCAGAGGAGCGCCAGTGCGTAGAGCGGGATGGGGAGAAAGCTCATTCGCACGCCAGCGCGCGCGCGACGCCCGCCGCGCTCGCTTCGACGACGCCCCGGTCGGTGATGAGGGCGGTGATGAATTCGTGCGGCGTCACATCGAAGGCGGGATTGAAGACCTTGGCGCCGAGCGGCGCCGTGCGCCTCCCGAACTGCTGCGTGATTTCATCAGCGTCGCGTTCTTCGATGGGGATCGAACGGCCATCGGGAATCGTGGGATCGATCGTGGAACACGGGGCGGCCACGTAGAAGGGGATCTTGTGATGACGCGCCGCCAGCGCCAGGCCGAACGTGCCGATCTTGTTGGCCACGTCGCCGTTGGCCGCGACGCGATCGGTTCCGACGATCACCGCGTCGATGCTCTTTCCCTCGGCCGCCGCCCGGGACATCACGGCCGCCGCCATGCCGTCGGTGATGAGCGTGGCGTCGATGCCCGCCTGCATCAATTCCCACATCGTGATCCGCGCGCCCTGGAGGAGAGGCCTCGTTTCATCCGAGAAGACCTTGATCTTCTTGCCGAGTTCCGTCGCGCGATAGATGACGGCCAGTGCCGTGCCCATGCCCGCGGTCGCGAGCGCGCCCGCGTTGCAATGCGTGATGACCGTCGCGTTGTCGGGTAGCAGCGGCGCCCCATGGTCTCCAATGCGCCGGCAGCGCGCGATGTCATCCTCCTCGATACGCTGCGCTTCCTCCAGGAGCTCCGCCGCGGTGGCGCCGGCGTCAAAGCGCTTTCGCATCCGATCGAGCGCCCAGAAGAGATTGACGGCCGTGGGCCGGCTTGCGGCCAGTTTCCGGAAGGATTCCGGCACGGACTTCATGTCGGCGAGCGCGGCGATGGCGACGCCGTACGCGCCGGCGACGCCGATGGCCGGAGCTCCGCGCACCGCGAGCGTCTTGATGGCGGTTACCACATCGTCCACGGTCCGACAGGCGAGGTCGACATGTTCGAGGGGGAGACGCGTCTGATCGATGATGACGAGAGCGTTATTCTCCCACCTGAGTGTTCTCGGATGCATGGGAGCATCATATGGGGTCATGCCACATTCCCGCAACAATGCCGAGACCGGCGATGCCGGTGATCGCGCCTCGATTCGAGGCGTTGCGGCACATCATGTGTGCTTCTTCTCGCGGAAGAATCCTGTTTTCAAAGAGGCACGCTCCATGCACTCACCTACCTGCAGTGTTATAATGGAAACGAAAAGCAAATTGAGGAGGGGTCCATGAGTCCAGGTCAGAAGATCGCCACCGCGGTCGTGGTGGGTATCGTTGTCGTGTTGACGGGTGCGTATGCGCTTATTGCCATGGAGCGAAGCAATGGCTCGTTGGAAAGCGAGTCCGCGACGGACACGCAGGCGGTGACTCCATCGGAAACGATCGCGTCGGCGATGCCATTGCATATCGAGGCGACCAGTCCGGATATGACGACCGTGACGCCACGTTCATCCTCGGCGCGCCGCGCATCCGTTACGACAACATCGAACGCGAATGTCAAGACCGATGCCGTGATGAAGGCGGCACCCATGATTGCCGCGGGAACAACCGTGGACGTGAAGATTCAGACGCACGTTTCTTCGCGCAATGCCAAGGTCGGCGATCGGGTCGAGGCTGTCACGATCAACAACGTCATGATGAACGACAGGATTGTGATACCCGCGGGAACGGCGGTCGTGGGAGAAGTGACGGAAGTCAGGCCCGCAGCGGAGACGAAATCGGCGGCCGTCCTGAAGATCGCCTTCTTCAAGATCGGCGATCATTCGACACGCCTGGCGGTGGTGACCCCGGACCTGGCCGCGCGGGCCCGGACGGCCAATCGCGCCGTGGACGCGGGACTTGTCATCGGTGGAGCGGCCACGGGCGCGGTGATCGGCAACCAGACCGATGCGAAGCATGGCACGGAGATCGGCGCGGTCGTCGGCGGTGTCGCCGGCGGAATCGCCGCGGCCAATATCGGAGCCAACGTCCAGTTGAAGCTCGGCGAGACGGCGACGCTGAAGTTCACCAATGATGTGATGTGAGACAAGGGACAGGAGAGAAACGCCATGTCGGTGCCAGGGGTTCTGCTGATTTCATACCTCATATTTACTCCCGGCCCCCTGGACCGTTATGGCGGCCATCTTGATGTAACGAACGGGGATTATCACGTTCACGCGGGAGGCTCCTACCAGTTCCGGTACGTGGATGCGACAGGGCGCATCTGGGAAGGACAGGGGCCAAGGCCCGAGGAGAACCTGAGATTTTACGGAGAGGATGTGCTCTGGAGCACGCCGTTCGTTCCGATCGTCGTCGGCACCGTCTTCGCGGCCATGATCATCGGTTACAAGGCGGATATCTGGCTGCAGCGAAGGCGATACCGCCATGCGATCCGACACCGCATGAGCGAGGTTCAGATGACGAGGGAGGAAGCCGCGCGGAAATACATCGTTCGTCCCTATGTCAGGTGGCAGGGATCGGAACGCCGGGGCCACGACCGGAGGGCGCGTGAACGTCGCGCCGGAGACCGCCGCGCCGCGTGACGCAGGCGGAGCTTGCGGGCCGGAGCTTGATTCCGTAGAATTCTCATCATGCCAACGCTCACTGAAAAGATCTTCGCCCGCAAGTCGGGCAAGTCGGCGCTCTCTCCGGGCGACAACGTCTGGGTCAGTGTCGACGTGCTGATGACGCATGATGTCTGCGGACCCGGAACGATCGGCGTCTTCAAGCGTGAATTCGGCGAAAAGGCGCGTGTCTGGAATCCGGATGCGGTCCTCATGATTCCCGACCACTATATTTTCACCGCCGATTCCAAGTCGAACCGCAACGTCGACATTCTCCGCGATTTCGCGCGGGAGCAGGGCATTCGCTACTTCTACGATGTCATAGACGACCCGAACGGCCACTGGGTCTTCGACCAGGACAAGGGCCCGCTGAAGAAGCAGTACGGATCGCATTTCGCCGGAGTCTGCCACACGGCGATGCCGGAAAAAGGGCACGTCCGCCCCGGCGAGATACTCCTGGGAACCGATTCGCATACGTGCATGGCCGGAGCCTTCAACGAGTTCGCGACCGGGATCGGCAACACGGACGCGGGATTCGTCCTCGGGACGGGCAAGTTGCTCCTGAAGACCCCTCCCACGCTCCGCTTCATCTTCGACGGCGACCTGAAGCCCGGCGTCATGGCCAAGGACATCATCCTCCATATCATCGGCATGATCGGTTTCGACGGAGCGACCTATAAGGCGATGGAATATGGTGGCGACGGAGCCGCGCGCCTCAACATGGACGACCGGATGACGATCGCGAACATGGCGATCGAAGCCGGCGGCAAGAACGGAATCTTCCCGTTCGATGATGTGACGAAGGAATTCGTCCGGGAAGCCTGCAGTCGCAATGGAACGAAGGCGACCTATGAACCCGTCGAACAGGACCTGGATGCTCCGGTCGAGGCCGAATACCGGATCAATCTCTCCGACCTCGAACCCGTGGTGGCGCTGCATCCCAATCCGGGCAACCGCAAGCTGGCGCGCGAATGCCGCGACATCAAGCTGGACCGCGCCTACATCGGCTCGTGCACCGGCGGCAAGACATCCGACTTTCTCGCCTTTGCCCAGGTCATCAAGGGGAGGTCCGTCAGGATCCCGACTTTCGGCGTTCCCGCGACCCCGACCGTGCTCGACGAACTGCAGTCGACCGTCTGGGATGGAAAGTCCGTCTGGCAGATCATGGCCGACGCCGGCGTGACGCTATCCGAAAACGCGTCCTGCGCCGCCTGTCTCGGCGGCCCCGAGGATACCTTTGGGCGGATGAACACGCCGATGACCTGCATCAGCGCCACGAACAGGAACTTCCCCGGAAGAATGGGCCATATCGATTCGCGCGTGATTCTGGCGTCCCCTCTGACCGTGGCGGCGTCGGCGTTGACAGGATATGTAACCGATCCGCGGGGATAAAACCCCCGATCCCAACCTCATTTCGAATTGATCCCTGTCATGCCGATAACTTGGCTTCATTTTGGGAGTTGGGAGTTGGGATTTGGGAGTTTCCCCCTCCCCACCGGAACTTCGGCAGCAGTTCCTGATGCGTGAGATAGGCTCCCATTAAGAGCATCATGGCGGCGAAGAGCGCCCAGGTGATGAACGTGACCGAAACGGAAAAGGCTCCGTACACTTCCCGAAGTTGCAGGAGCGGCAGGCAGAGCACGTATATGTGCTTGCCGATCTCGAAGACGACTCCCGCGAACAAGGCGGCGGGCACGACCTCCTCCATCTTCATCTTGCGCTTCGGCAGAACGGTGTACGTGATCGCGAAAGCGAGGACGGTGAAGGGGATCGTGAAGATCTTCATGAAGAACCACTCCACCATCTTCAGAAATGCCGTTCCTTTCAGGAAGAAGAAGACGAATTCGAGCGCGCTCGTGACGAGCCAGGTGAGCGAAACGGGCACGAGCGTCATGAGGATGAAGAAGAAGAGCAGGCCGAAGGAGAGGAGCTGGGACATCGCCCAGTGCCGGCCGTCCTTTTCCTTCCAGACATAGTTCAGGGCGAGTTCCACGGGGACGAAGATGCCGACGGCGCTGAACAGGAGGATCGCCAGCGACAGGAGCGTCATGCCCGAGAAGTTGCGGGAGACGGTCGCGATCTGCCCCTGGAAGAAGGCTTGGTTGGCGGGAATGTAGTCGACGATGGCCGAAAGCGCGGCCTGGTAGAGCCCGGGGCCTCCCAGGAGATGGACGAGCGTCAGGACGACGATGGCGGCCGGGAAGAAGGCGATGAGGACATTGAAGGCGATGGCGGAGGCGTACGTGTAGATTTCATTCGAGAGAAGAAAATCCACGGCGTGGAAGACTTTCACATAGGTGGTTTTACGGAGAAAAATCCGCAGCGCGGGGCCGAGGATGCCCTTCAGCCTTCCAAGAAACGATTGACTTTGCCCGGGCACGGACGGAGAATTTATCGACATCGATGGATCATATTAACATACATAGGATCGCCGGGAAGGTGTTTGTTGTCGGGGACAACGTCGATACCGACCAGATCATCCCGGCCAAATACTTGAGCCTCGTCCCGACGATCCCCGAGGAATACGATAAGCTCGGTTCCTATGCCATGATAGGTGTGCCTGGGGAGACGCGATACGTGGCCGAGGGCAGGATGAAGACGGAATACCCGATCGTCATAGCCGGCCGCAATTTCGGTTGCGGTTCCTCCCGGGAACATGCGCCCATCGCGCTCGGCGCCTCCGGTTGCCGCGTCGTGGTCGCCGAATCCTTCGCTCGCATCTTCTTCCGGAACTGCATCGCCACGGGCGAGCTGTATCCGGTGGAACGCGCGGCTCGAGAGACGGGCTTGTCCACGGGCGATGAGGCGGTACTGGACCTGGATACCGGCAAGCTGACCGCATCGAACGGCCGCGTGATTGAACTCCTGCCCTTGGGCGAGGCTCTCCCCGTGATCGATGCCGGCGGCATCTTCACGTACTCGCGCCAGAGCGGGCTTCTCGGGTGAAGCAGTTGGATTTCTCCATCATCATACCGAAAATGCGGGAAGCCGTTCAGGAATATCTGAAGCGGAAGATCTCCCAGGGAAAAACCATGACGGAACGCGACGCGACGCTCCGGTGGCTCGAACGGCACTACGAAGAGTGGCTCGCTTCCCAGATCGGATTCGCGGAACGGGAGACCGGGCTTCCCGACACGCGAACCGCGGAGGAAAAGCGCCGACATGCCCGCGTGCCGATCGAGATTTCCGCATACTACCGCGTGCTCTGGACACCGAAGTCCGACGCCGTTCCCGCCAGTCCCCTGACCGAAGTCGCGCGCGTGCGGAACATGTCCGCCGGCGGACTGTACATCGTGACCGGACGCGCCTATCCGGTCTCGACGCTCATGGAGATCCAGTTCGAGCTTCCGACCGTCACCGAATCGATCTCCGCTTTCTCCATGGTCGTCTGGCGCGAGGAGTGCGGAACCGGCCGCTACGGCCACGGGCTCCACTTCTCCCACATCGAATCCCACGATGTCGATCTCATCAACGAGGTTCTGATGGAGCGCCTGCTGGATGCGCCCGTCGTGAACCTCACGACGACGAGGTAATGAACGCGCCGGTCATCGTCTTCGATCTGGACGACACGCTTCTTGACACGGGTCCCTGCTTCAACGACGCCATCGACGAATTCATCGAAGGAGTGAGGGACCATTTTCACGGGGCGTTCGATGCGGAGGAAATCCGGCGTGTGCAGGAAGAGACCGATGTGCCGTCGCAGGCTGGGGGAGGCTTTGACGCGACGCGATTCCCGAAATCCTTCGTGGCGACGTACCGGCATTTCTGCCGGGAACGAAACACGGAGCCGGACAGCGCCTCGGAAAAGCGATGGTACAAGCTCGGGTGGGATGCCTTCAACAAGGTGCCCGAGATCTATGAAGACGCCCTGCACGTCCTGGAGTCGCTCCGCGGCCGCGCCGATCTCCGGCTCTACACGCTCGGCGTGGAGGAGACGCAGAGCGCCAAGATCCTGGCGCATGGCCTCGACAGGATCTTCTCCAGGACGCACATCGTCTCCCGCAAGGATGCCGCGGCGCTTCATGCGATGACTTCCGATGCCGCTCCGTCGAGCATCGCCGTCGTCGGCGATTCGATCCGGTACGAGATCAATCCCGCCCTGGAGCTCGGATACTTCGCGATTCACATCCGGAAGGAGAACCCGTGGAAACACATGATCGTACCGCCCGTTTCCGAGGAATACCATGAAGCGGAAAACCTGACGCAGGCGCGTGCGATCCTGGAGGAACAATTTCTGGCGCCGGTTCTTTCGCCGGCGGCCGGCGGAGAGGCTTGAACTTGAAGCGGGGAGGACGATGACGATCGAAAGGCTCGACGTCAGGGAACTCCTGAAATCGGCGTCGCGCCTGCCGACGCTTCCCGCGATCGCGATGGAGATCGTGAAGGTATCGAACGATCCGCATACGGCCGCGGAGGATATCTCCAGGCTGCTGGCCATGGATCAATCGCTCTCCGCCCGCATCCTCCGCATGGTCAACTCCTCCTACTACGGCGTCAGAAATTCCGTTTCCTCCATTCGCCAGGGCGTCGTGATCCTGGGATTCGAAACGGTCCGGACGCTCGCGATGTCCACGGCCATCATGGACAAGTTCACCTCCGAAGACGGCGATGCCGCGGCGCGCTCCGAGTTCTGGAAGCATTCCCTCGGCGTGGCCATGGCCGCTCGCGTCCTGGCCCGGCACCTGAAGAAAGGAAACGACGAACAGGAACTTTTCTACATGGCCGGACTTCTGCACGACATCGGCAAGGTGATCCTCGACCAGTATTTTCATGAAACCCACCGGGAGATCCTGAGGCGCGCCGCCGAACGCGGTGAATCCTATTACGCGGCCGAGCGGGAAGTGAACTCGATATCGCACGATGAAATCGGAGCTTTTCTCGCGCAGCAGTGGGGACTGCCGCCGGCGATCGTCAGCGCGATCCGCCATCATCACGACCCGATGAAGGCTCCGGGTGATTTCGCGGTCGTCGATGCCGTGCACTTCGCGAATATCCTGACGAAGATCAAGGCGCTGGGTAGCGGAGGAGACGACGACATCACGGGATTGTCGGAGGAATCCGTGGCGCGCCTAGGGCTTTCCGAGAGCGATGTCGCCGTTGTGGCGGAAGTGGAACTTCCGCATGAATTCGAAGGGGCTAAGGAACTACTGGCTTTATTGGATTGATATTGATCCTGAGTTATTGCTTGTCGGAGTTGCTTACCGCCGCCTGATCGCGACGGCCGGGATCAGACTTCGATTTCCTTGATGGCGTCGCGATCCGATGGAAGATCCTCGTCGCTCGGCTCGAGATAGGAACTGATGGCTTCCCTGATTCCGGTAAGGGCTTCGTCCTTGGTGCGACCGTCGGCCAGCACTCCGGGCAGGGAGGGAACGTAGATGAAGAAGTTCCCGTCTTCTGATTTTTCGATCACCACTTTAATATTCATTCAACCGCCTCCTGTAAGGCCGAATCTATTTTTATTACTCGGCCGGCCTCGTGATACGGGGCTCGTTTCATCTTTTTGTCACGCTGTTTCCCGCCTGTTTCAACGCGCAAGCCGAAACTATGGAATTCCACGGGACAAGGCAAGTTTTTTTTGGACAAATTCGACGATAATATTTTTTCATTTATCCACAAAGCGGTAGAGGCCGTGACGGTCGGTGGCGAGCCAGAGTTTTCCGAGAGCATCGACCGCGAGAAGCGCCGGCGCCGTTTCCTTCTCCCTGGCCCTGAAATCGCTTGCTTGGCCGATTCGGCGCCATGCTGTTCCGTCGTTGCTCACGTAAACTTTGCCCGCGCGATACTGAACGACGTAGAGCCCGGCGCCTGTGATCGCGGCGCTGTGCGCGGCGAATTCGACGTCGCGCGACTGCATCATGTCCTCCGGATCGGGCACGAGCGCGGTCGCGTGCCAGGTCCGTCCACCATCCCGTGATAGAAATCGTCCGATGAGGACGCGGCTGTCTGGTCCGAACGCGATCGGCCCGCGCACCGTGTCGCCTTCTTCCGTCACGATCGGATTCCAGGTCATGCCTTCATCCCACGTCTGGTGGGCGCCCGCTCGGAAGAGCTCCGCGATCATGTGATCTCCGTTGTCCGGATCGGCTTCGATCCGGATCGCGTTGCCGTCCAGTGAAACGCTCCAGTCCTTCCAGAGGTCCGTGTCCCCTGAAAGATTGGCGCGGCGCCAGATGGGGAGCCCGAGGACGAGCGTTTCCCACGGCATGAGATACGCGCGCGCGCGGCGCGCGGGAGCTCCCGTCAGGTTCTGCGTGGAGACGAGAACGCCGGAAGATGACGCCACGAATAATTGTCCGTTCCGGGTCAGCGCCATGCCCACGACGCGCGTGTTCGGAAACTGGCCGATCATCGCGAAGCTCTGCGCGCGGTCGTTGGAGCGCAGAAGATATCCGAGGTCCGTCACCGCATAGATTTCCGCGATGCCGTCCGCGCCGGCCAGGGAGATGATCTCCGGGTCGCCTGGCAAATCGGCGGACGGGCGGTGGAATCTCTTGAAATCCGTCGAGACGAAGAGCCCGCGGTCCGTCGCGTAGACGGACACGTCAGTGTCGAACATGAGGTCGCGCGCCGAGGAAGGCGTGAAGAAGACGCGGCTCCATGATGCGCCGCCTGTGGGCACGGTTTCACAGGCTGTGAAGATAAGGAGAAGCGTGATTCCCGTCAGAAGGCGCGGCATGGATGCATGATACAGAGGTTTATTCGCTCGTGTCGATGGGATCCCGGATTTTCAATGGCGTTCTGTAATGTCGAAAACCGATGACGCCTACAGTGAGTTCACCGTCGCGACGGTTTTCCTCCGCCTCTGCCACATCGTGATGAGGTAGGCCGACGCCATGTAGGAAGTGACCGCGGAAGCGACGCTAAAGTCCGTCTCCGTTTTCGGTCGCGAGGACGGTTCCCAATACGCTCAGTGTGAGAAAGCTCTCAACGCCGGCAAGCATGGCCGTCGTCGCGGCTTTCCCTTCGATGAGGAGGATCGTCCTGTATTCGCAGATCAGATTCTGAAGAAAGCCCGCCGCAAAAATAACCGCTGCTGTAATCATGATGGCACCTCGCATTCCTATTGTAAGGGGGTGCCTCGAACGCCATTCTGGTAACTCCTCAACCGCGGCCGGGATCTCCTGCCCAATCAGAGCGGGAATCCGAGTTGACAGCTAAATCCAGGGAATCCATGTACTCAAGAATTCTCAAGGAAGACTTGCGGGAAGATTCTTACCGGCGATATTCGAGGTCGTCGTCCGTGCCCATGACGCGGTCCGGTCCACTCGAAACAATCACAAATCCCTTTCCATCATCGATCCGTTCATACTCGTAGGATTGTTTCCAGTTATCGAGGATGTTGCCGACACCGGCTTCAGCGAGCGATTGGGGATAAAGGCCATCATGTTGCGCGGCCCAGACTTCCAGCGGCGTGGAGATATTCCGCATCTCGGCAAGGCTCGCAACCCGCCGCGCCTTCTGAAGAGCGACGACGAAATTGACGAGACTGCATTCCAGCACGGCGTCCACATCTTTTTGAGATAACTGGGAGGGAGCCGTCGGCGCGGCGTTTGTCGCGATCGTCGTTCCCTGCTTTTCACCGACGGTCACATCGCCGCTGGCTCCTGTCACCGCCACGTTTCCGGCCAGGACCCTTACGCGCGTCTGATCGGGCGCCGCGGTCACGTCGAACTCCGTGCCGCGAATCACCGCTCCGGCCGTCGGCGTCGTCACCTTGTACTCGGTGTTCGCCCCGAGCTTATCGAAGCGATGCAGCAGGCGTCCGGCATCGACCTTCACGTGAATGCGGACATTCTCGCCGGTCTGGTTGTTCTCCTCGATCGTGATCTCCGTGCCGGGCTTCAAGCGGATGGCGCCTTTCGCGGTCACCAGGATGTCCGCTTCTCCGTCGGCGCCCGCCCGCAATTTCGATCCGGCAAGAACGCCGTCCTTAACGGCCAGAGGTTTCCACTCGGTCTCGCCCGGTCGCATGATTTCAACCGTCCCCTTCACCATGGTGGCAAGTCCTTCGACGGGGGCGGCGGTTGTTGCCGCGGCTTCCGTGACGGCCGCGGTTTCGGCGGCGGTGGTCGAAGGAGCGGACGATTTAGCGCAGGATACGGTCAGAAACAGGAGCGCGCAGAGCGCGGATAGGCCTTTGTTCATGGGAGCATTGTAGCATAAGGCCCGGCAGTGACGCATGGAAAATACGCGGAAGTTCCCGATCAAACTTCCCATTCCTTTCGATTTCGGATTCTATCAAACCCAAATCCTGCCCATCCTGCCCATCCTGTTAATTTCCCGCTATCGGATGGGAAATGTGCTGTGGGATTGCGGCTATCCGCCCTGCCGGAGCATAATGCCTGTCATGCAAACCAAGGCCCGTGGAGATCGGCGCACTGAGAAGCGGAAATATCAGGCGGCTCTTCTCGTCGGGTTATTCGCCGGTCTTTTCGCGTTCAGCCTCACTCGCCTAGACCTCATGACCACCCTGGAGCGCCAGACAATGGACATGCGATTCCGCGC
Organism: uncultured bacterium; assembly: GCA_964499705.1. Taxonomy (GTDB): domain Bacteria; phylum UBA8481; class UBA8481; order UBA8481; family UBA8481; genus JBBTKW01. Next base: position 195,848 of record CAZCME010000003.1, read on the forward strand.
TCTCGCATCACGATCGGAGGCGACGGACAGGATCGTCGTCGTCGACATCGATGAGAAGTCGATCGAGGCGTTGGAGCCTGACTTCGGCCGTTGGCCATGGCCGCGTGATGCGCACGCGGCCGTCGTCGAGTATCTGAACCGCGCGGGAGCGAAGGTCATCGCGTTCGACGTGCTTTTCTCCGAACGCACTTCCCGCCGCGAGATCGATCGCGGCGTCTGGTCGGCTCTCATGCGCGATGCGCATGCCCTGCAAGAGGCTCCGACGCGCGACCGGGCGTCGGTCCTCTCGAAGGAACTGGCCAAGCTTGATCCTGCCGCTGGAGATGATGCGCTGGCGCAGGCCTCCGCCGCGGCAGGCAAGGTGCTCTATGCCATGATCTTTCGCGAGGATAATCCGGCCGCGATGTCGGACACGATGACGGCCTTGCTGAAGGAAAAATCCCTCTCTCAAACTTTGAGCGATGCGAGATCGTCCGCCGCCCTCGGCGAACGTGCCGCCTATTCTTCCATGACGCTGCCGTTGTCCGATCTGGCCGCTGCGTCCGCCGGTTTGGGACATACCAATCTTCATCCCGATCCGGATGGGCCGGCCCGGAGCACGTTCCCCATCCTGGGTTGCGGAGACGTTCTCATCCCTTCGCTGCCGGTCGCCGCCGCATCTCTGGCGCTGGGATCTCCCATTAGTTCCATCAGGGTGGAACCCGGGCGCCTCGTGATCGCGGACCGTTCCGTTCCGCTGGATGAGGAGGGACGGATGGACATCCTCTACCAGGGAGGCGATTCGGTTCTGGAGGGGCGGTTGTACAAGAAAGTTTCCTATGCCGATGTGCTCCTGTCCTATCTCGTGCAGGGAACGGGTCGTCCTCCTCCCGTTTCGCCCGAATGCTTTCGCGACAAGATCGTCCTTATCGGAACATCCGCGACAGGACTCTTCGATCTTCGCGCCACGCCTTTCTCCGCGGTGACCCCCGGCGTCGAGATTCATTGTCATGTGCTCGATGACATCCTCGCCGGACGATTCCTGGTTCGTCCTCCCTCCTGGATTGCGCCTCTTCTGATCCTCGCGCTCTCGCTGGCCGTGGCGATCCTGGGCGGTCACCTGAGACCGCTGATCGGACTCCTGGCCGCCGCGGGGCTCATTCTCCTGCATGTTCTGACCGCGGCACTTCTCTTCCGCTTTTTCAATCTCGCGCTCGACATCGCGTCACCCGTCCTCGGTGCCTCTCTTTCCTACATGGGAATCGCGGTCTACAGGTATCGGACGGAGCTGAGAAACAAGCAGCAGATCCGGGGCATGATGGGGAAATATGTACCGGCCGCGGTCATGGAGGAAATCCTCGCGAATCCGGAGAAGCTGAAGCTGGGCGGCGAGCGGAGGACGGTCTCCATTCTCTTCAGCGACGTCGTGGGCTTCACGACGCTTTCCGATCAACTGCCCCCGGAGGAAGTCGCTCTCCTCTTGAACGAATATCTCACGATGATGACGGAGTGCGTCTTCGCAAACGAAGGAACACTCGACAAGTTCATCGGCGACGCGATCATGGCCGAGTTCGGAGCTCCGGTTGAGCAACCCGATCACGCGGCGCGCGCGTGCCGCGCGGCATGGGCGATGCGTTCGGCGCTCGGGCGGCTCCATGAAAAATGGCGCGCCGAAAAGAAGCCCGTCCTGGAATGCCGGATCGGGATCGGCACGGGGGAAGCCATCATCGGCAACATGGGATCCGACCAGCTCTTCGATTACACCGCGATCGGGAGGATTGTGAACACGGCCGCACGCCTCGAGCCGCTCTGCAAGGATTTCCGCGTCCCCATCCTCGTGTCCGACGTGACGCGAAAATCCGCCGAACGGGATGATGCGGAGCTGGTCTTCCGGGAGGTGGCGCTCGTGCGCGTGAAGGGAGTGGAACATCCCGAGGCGGTTCATGAGCTCCTGGGATTGCGCAGCCACCTGGATCCTTCCCGGGCCGCCTGCCTCGATCAGTTCAAGCGCGCGCTCGAATTCTATCGCCGAGGAGCCCTTGCTGATGCCCGTTCAGGATTTGAAGCGGCCCTTCAGGTCCGCCCGGAGGACGGCCCCGCCGCGGTTCTGCTGGCGCTCTGCGAGGAAGCTATCGCGAGACCGGTGAATGAAGTCTGGACGGGGGTTTACGAGCAGAAATCCAAGTGAGAAAAATGAGGGATGAAGTGGAATTGCTTCATCCCTTTCCTATCTCGACATCTTCCTCATGATGGCGCCCGCGACCGAGGGATCCATTTCCGCCAGGATCGAGGCGACATTCCGCTCCGGCATGCGCCGGAAAATCTCGATCACGAGGAGATCCTCCTGCTGCGAAAGAACCTTCGCCGCGGACGCGGGTCGCATGGCGAGATAGGACCGCACGGCCCGGCCGTACTGTTTTTCCTTGTCCGCGTAATCCTTTTCCCGCTCGTCCAGCGCCAGCTCTCTCCGCTCCAGTTCCCCTTCCCACTGGGACAGTCGCGAACGGTCTTCATTCAGGAGCCCTTCCGCTTTCTTGAGCTCTTCCTCTTTCTTCTTCAGGAGCGCCCAGCGATCCTCGCGGGCGCGCTCCTCGGAGAGCCGCTCGATCTCGCGCAGTTCTTCCGCCGGCGCGCTTGCCGGGGCCGTGATGTAATGTCCCACGTATGGGATCCTGCTGCCCATGGTCCGGAGCGGTTCGCGGATTTCTATGAGCCCCTGGTCTTCCGCGAACGTGAGGACGGCGCCGATCATGCCGAGTATCAGGATCAACAGGACCGCGGCAATGAGCTTGGTCTGCATCTTATTCTCCGGCCGATTCGTCGCCGAAATCGGCGAGGATGCGGCTGACGTAGTTCCGCGTCTCCGTGTAAGGAGGCACGCCGCCGTAATTGTCGACCGCGCCCGGCCCGGCGTTGTACGCGGCGAGGGCCTTCCTGACGTCGCCGTTATAGCGGTCGAGCATCATGCGGAGATACCGGCCGCCGCCGTCGATGGACTGGCCGGCGTCGAAGGGATCGGTCACGCCCAGGAGCTGCTGCGTCTCCGGCATGATCTGCATGATTCCCTGCGCGCCCTTCGGGGAAACCGCGCGGGAGTTGAAGGACGATTCGCGCCGCGCGACGGATTCCAGGAGCTTGGGCGGAATGTTATACCGGGCCGCGACCTGGTCGATGATGGGGCGGAGCGATTCGGGAGCGGAGGAAGCGTTCTCGCCGGTTGCGTTCGCCATGACGCTCGCGAAGCTGGCCGACGGATCGGGTTTCGCGCCGTCGGGCGATTGTCCGAGCATGGACGAGATCTTCTTCTGGATCTCGTCGATTCTCCTGAACGCGTCGGAGACGCCTCCGGTCTTCATGACGCCAGCCTTTCTTCGATGGGGGTCGACTCCGCCCGACCGGATGGAGGAAGTGTCGCGCGCGCCAAGGATGGCGCAGTAGCGACCGCGCGCTGTTCGCTCCGGAGAAACGAGTTCAAGCCCGTCTCGTCGAGCTCGTTCTGTTCCCGGTCCAGCTCCTCTTTGCGCCACTCCTCGTGGCGGCGTTCCCGGAGCCGTTCCAGGACCCTTCTTCGCTTTCTCGCTTCCACCAGTATCACCCTTGCCTTCTCATAATTCTCGGTCGCCACCGCCACCGCCTTGATCGAATCATCTTCTCGGCGAAGAAGCCCGAGCCGGTATTCGTGCGAACGCACGAGGTCCCCGATCGTCGGCCGGCTCTTCATCATCCGCGCCGCTTCGTTCAGGGCTTCCTGCTGCTTATTCCGTACGTCCGCCAGCATGGCCTCCGCGGCCAGCTTTCGCTGCGTCGCCGCCGCGAACGCCATCCGCTCGCGTTCCTCCTGCCGCTTCCGCACCGCTAGAACACGCTCCAGCCTGAATCGAAACCTCGGCATCTCTCGTTACGCTCCGAGCGCCGTGAGCGCTTTCAGCGTCGCGTCGTACGGCGATCCGTCGTCGACGCGCTGCTTCAGGAAATCCTCGATGGAGCGGATGCGCTTCTTCGCGTCGTCGATCCGCGGATCGCTGCCGTCGACATAGGCGCCGATCCGGATGAGATCCTCCGCGTCCTTGTACACCGCGGTCAGTTCCTTCACGCGGCCCGCGAGTTCCACCTGCCGACGCTCGACGATGTCGTTCATGAGGCGGGAGATGGACTGGAGGATGTCGACGGCGGGATAGTGATTGCGGGAGGCGAGTTCGCGCGACAGCACCACGTGGCCGTCGAGGATGCCGCGGACGTTGTCGGCGACGGGCTCGTTCATGTCGTCGGAATCGACGAGGACGGTGTAGAGCCCCGTGATGGAGCCGCGCTCCGCGGTGCCCGCGCGTTCTAGGAGCTTCGGCAGCGTCGAAAAGACGCTCGGAGGAAAGCTACGCAGGCCCGGCGGTTCGCCGACCGAGAGCGCGACCTCGCGAAGAGCGCGGCAGTAACGCGTGACGGAATCCATGAGGAGCAGCACATCCTTGCCCTGGTCCCGGAAAAATTCGGCGATCGTCGTGGCGACGTAGGCGGCGCGCGCCCTGACGAGCGGCGGCTTGTCCGACGTGGCGACGATGACCACGGATTTCCTGAGGCCTTCCGGTCCCAGGTCGCGCTCGATGAAGTCGCGCACCTCGCGTCCGCGTTCGCCGACGAGCGAGACGACGACGACATCTGCCGCGGTGTACCGGGCCATCATCCCCAGGACGGTCGATTTGCCGACGCCGGATCCGGAGAAGATCCCGACGCGCTGGCCGCGGCCGACAGTGAGGATTCCATCGATGGCGCGGATCCCGAGCGGAAGAATTTCATGGACCCGGGGTCGGCGCACGGGATCGGGAGGTTCGCGGAATACGGAGACGGGCCGGGTTCCCGAGAGCGGCGGCCCGTCGTCGATCGGTCGGCCCAGGCCGTCCAGGACGCGTCCGAGGAGCTCCCAGCCGACTTCGGCCTCGATCGGATGCCCCGTCGCGATGACGGCATCGCCGGGAGACACGCCGGTCATTTCTCCGACGGGCATCAGGATGGTTCTTCCTTCCTTGAAGCCCACGACTTCCGCGAGCACGTCGTGGTCTCCGCCGGTTTTCGTTGCGGCGCGGACAAGACAGACGTCGCCGATCGACGCCTGCGGCCCGCTCGATTCGATTGTGAGCCCCACGACGCGCGTGACGACGCCGCCCTTGCGGATCGGCTTCGCCTTGTGGACGGCCGAAGCCATTTCGTTCATGAGCATCGCGCTGGTCATCTTATGCGTTCAACTTTCCGATTCTTTTTCCGGTGCCGCGGAATCCTGAGGCGAGTGCTGCGCGACCTTCACGCGGACTTCGCGGAGAATTTCCGAGAGCTGTGTTTCGAGGCGGGCATCGACGCGGCCGAACGAAGTCTCGATGAGGACGCCGCCCGGCGAGATGGCGGGATCGGCCGTGACGGAGACATCGGAGAGATTATCCACCATGTTCATGATATCCGCTTCGTATTCGGTCGCGGCGGACAGGTCGTCCGGATGAACCCTCAGGGTGATCCTGTCGACGGCGGAAATCTCGCCCACGGCTTCATCGATGGTTCTCTTCACGAGATCGCGGTCGATCTCGATCCGCCCGCGGATGAGGCGTTCGAGAATGACCGTGGTGATATCGAGGATGCCGTTGGCGGCGGATCGGAGGTAGGCGTCCTTCATCGCGCGGAGATCCTGCTCGGCTTTCTCGAATATCCGCAGAATCCTGTCGACCGCTGCCAAGGCCTCCTTCCGCGCGAATTCCTTCGCGGCGTTCACGCCGTTCGCGCGGGCATGTTCCTCGATCCGCGCCTGCTCGTTTCGCGCGCCGCCCACGATCGCGACCGCCGTCTCGCGCGCCTGCTGCAGGATCGAGGCGGCTTCCTGCTTCGCGGCCTCGATGATCTGTTCGCGGTCCAGTCTCGCCTGCTTCGTCCGCTCCGTGGCCTGCTGCGAAATGCGCATCCGGAGGGCGATGCGCTTCCGCTCGCCTTCCTCGCTCCGTTCGGAGGATATCCCGGGCCGGAGGGGCAGCTGGACGGGTTCGCTGTTTTCTTCCGCCGTCCCCGCGCGGATGATGTTGGCCATCAGACGACCAGTTGTTCTTCTCCGCCTCGGGCGATGACGATGTCGCCCGCGTCCTCGAGCTTGCGGATGACGTTGACGATGCGTTGCTGCGCATCCTCGACGTCACGGAGCCGCACCGGCCCCATGAACTCCATGTCCTCCGCGAGCATCGCGGCGGCGCGACGGGACATGTTGGCGAAGATCTTGTCCTTTACGGCGTCATCGACGGCCTTCAAAGCCAGGGCCAGTTCCTTCGAATCGACTTCCCGCAGGACCTGCTGGATGTCGCGGTCCGACAGGAGCGTTACGTCTTCGAAGACGAACATCCTCTTCTTGATCTCCTCGGCCAGCTCCGGATCGTCCTCCTCAAGCGCCTCGATGATCGATTTCTCCGTGCCGCGGTCCACAAGGTTGATGACCTCGACGATCGCGTCGACGCCTCCGGCGGACGTGTACTCCTCGTTCACGAGCGAACTGAGCTTGCGCTCGAGAACGCGCTCGATGTCGCGGATGATGTCCGGCGATGTCCGGTCCATCTGCGCGATGCGCTTGGCGACGTTGGCCTGGATCTCCTCGGGCAGGTGCGTCAGGATCTGGGAGCTGATCTGCGGCTGGAGATAGGAGAGGATCAAGGCGATCGTCTGCGGATGTTCGCCCTGGATGAAGTTGAGGAGCTGCGAAGGATCGGCGTTCCGGATGAAGTCGAAGGGCCGGACCTGGAGGCTCGTCGTAAGGCGGTTGATGATATCGATGGCGCGGTCCGGACCCAGCGCTTTTTCCAGGATGTCGCGCGCGTACTCGATGCCGCCCTGGCTGATGAATTCCTGAGCGAGCATCATTTCCTGGAATTCGACGAGGATCCGGTCCCGATCCTCGGCCTCGACCTTGTCGATCCGGGCGATCTCCAGCGTCAACTGCTCGATCTCCTCGTCACGCAGATGCTTGAAGATCTCGGAAGAGATGTCCTGACCCATCGACACGAGAAGGATCGCGGCCTTTTTCTTGCCGGACATTCGGACGAAATTAGCGGGATTGGCCATGGTTTATACGCCTATTATACCAGAAGGGCCGGAGCGCAGGAGAAGCGAAACATCATCACGTGGCGGCAGGAGGCGGTTCCTCGGCCAGCCATGTCCGGACGAGATCCGCGACGATCTGCGGCTTGGCCCGGGCCAGCGAAGAGGCGCGCCGCTGGATCTCCTGGCGCTCCTGGTCCTCCAGGGAAATTTCCCCGGCCAACCCCGCTTCGGCCGAAGCCAGGGCCCTCTGTCGATCAAGCTCCCGCGTTCGCGCCATCTCCTCTTCCCGCAGGCGCACAGATTTGCGCCACATCATGAGGAGCATGATGAAGCCGAGGAGAAGAGGAATGGAGAAGAGCGTGTACGTGAGGAGCTTCTTCTGGAATTCGCCGGCCGCGCGCACCGCGTCGGCTTCCTTGAACTCCCGGTCACGGCTCCACGGCACGTTCAGCACCTCGACGACATCGCCGCGTTCCGGCCGGAGCCCCAGGGCCGCGGAAACGAGGGCCTTGATCTTGTCCATCTCTTCCGGAGCGCGCGCTGTGTATGCCCTGGACAGGGTGCCCGCGGTGTCCGTGATTTCCTTCCACGATCCATCCACCGCGACGGAAGCGGACATTCGTTTCAGGAAAGGAGATTGAATCCGTTCCGTGATGGTCTTGTTCGCCAGGTAATTGATGATCTCCTCGGACCGCGAGTAATCCACCGGCCCGATGCCGGAGACCGAGTTGTAGACGGGAGGCACGTTCGCGTTGACGCCCGGCTCGCCGCCGGGTCGCAATCCCTGCCCCTTTAATGTCTCCGATGTTTTCTGCTGGCCCTGCAATAACTGGTCGAAGTCCGATTTGGAATACTCCTCGCCGAGAATTTTGACGGCGTCGAATTCGAACTCGACCTGCGCGGCGACCGTGAATTTGTCGTTGCCGAGAACGGGGCCGAGAACCGTCCGGATCTTGTCCTCGAGCGCGCGTTCCGTGACGTGGACGACTTCTCCCTGCTTGGTCGTGATGGCGCCGCCCGGCATGCCGCCGTCGTCGTCCGCCAGCAGAGGTCTCATGTAATTGTCCGTCAGGTTGACGTTGGCTTCATCGAGGCCCGGGAAACCGCCCGCGATGATGCTCCGAATCGCGCGGATCTGTTCATTGTCGAGCTTGGCGCCGGATTTCAGGGTCAATACGACCGAGGCCGTCCGGGTCATCTTGTCGTCCTGGAAGGGATTGTCGTTTTCGACGTAGGGCACGGTGATGGAAATATCATCAACCTGGGAGTAGCTGCGGATAAGGCGGCGCATTTCCGACTTCAGGGCTTCGACTTCCCTGCGGCGCTGCTCGAATTCCGTGGAGGTGATGTTGAACTCGTCGAAGATCTGGAAACCCTTCTCGGATTTTCCGAAGAGCCCTTTTTCAGCGAGCGCGAGCGAGGCTTCGTTCCTCCTCTTCGCGTTCACCTCGATCGTCTTGCCTTCGTTCGTCAGCTGGTAGTCCGAGCCGAGCACGAAACCTTTGCGCTCGAGCTCCGCCTTGATTTCCGCCGCCTGCTGCAGCTCGAAATTTCCGAGGCTGACCCACTGGATCCTGTTGGCGAAGAGGATGAGGCCGAGGAAGAGGAGGAAAAGGGCGGCGCCCAATCCGCCGGCCCAAATTCTCTGGGGTCGCGAAAGCCTGGACCACAGCTCACGGACCTGCGCGACGATACGGCTAAAGAACTCGTTCAATGTTCATGCCCCGTTCTGTTCTGCATAGATGCTTCGTTCTTTTCCACAGGTTGTTCCGTCGAGGAGCTCGCCGTGAGCCCGGGGACGAAACAACCATTTCAATTGACTACACTTGTATAGCTTCTATTCAGGTTCTTTATCAATGGAAATGTTCGCGGAAAATGCAGGCTGTGGAGAATGAGTGGATAAAGTGTCAGGAATGCGGATCCAACCACGAAGACACAAAGACACAAAGAAAATGAAAATCCTTTAAAAATATATTTGAGATTCCCTTAGTGTCTTCGTGTCTTTGTGGTTAAAAGATTTGATGTACCCTTAGGTAACTATCTCAATTGCGACAACGTCTGGTAGGCCCTCAGCGCGAGATTTCTGACCTGCAGCGCCGTCTCGACGGCGAGATTGGCCTTGGCGCCGGCGATCATCACTTCGTGGATATTGTCCGTCCGCCCCGCGGCGAAGTCGCGCTGCAATTTCGCCGCATCCTGCGTGGCGCCGACGAGATCGCCCAGTTTCTCGTCGAGGATATGGCTGAAGGTGTCGGCCAGGCTCGCGCCCGCACCCTTGGACTCCTCATCCTTCTTCGGCTTCTGAAACGCCTCGGGCATCTTCGGCGTCAACTTCATGAGATCCATGGTCACTGTCCGATCCGGAGCGTCTCCGTCCACATTGTACGGAAATCGCGGATCGACGTCACGTTCGCTTCGTAGGCGCGCGAAGCGTCGATCATGTCGACCATCTCCGTCACGATGTCCACGTCGGGATACACGACATACCCCTCCGCGTTCGCGTCCGCATGCCCGGGTTCGTACCGCCAGTATTTCTGCGCGATCGGCCCGTCCTGCTCGTTCACATCCACGATCCGGACTCCGGTTCCAGGCTCGTTCGTGATGCCGCCGGCGTTTTCGACGAGCGGAATCTGGAAGCGGATCGGATTGTGCCGCGGTTCGAAGATGACGTGCTGTTTCCGGTACGGGCCGGGCAGGCCGTCGCCGCGGCGCGTGGTGTCGGCATTGGCGATGTTGTTGGCGATGACATCGAGCCTTGTCCGTTGAGCGGAGAGGCCCGAGGCGGCGGTGAACAGGGGGAGAAAGGCGCTCATCAGGCCGATCCGGATCGCTGGACGATGGTCGCGAGCGACTTGAAGTTGCCGGAGACGAACTGGGTGACGGTCTGGTAGTAGAGCGTATTCTGCGCGAGGTTCGTCATTTCCACCTCGGGATTGACGTTGTTCTTGTCGTTCCTGGCCCACGTATCGATCTCGGCGTAGGCCCGGGGCATCACCCGGCTCGCGTCGCGCTCCGGTCCCGGATCGAAATGCCCCGGCATGCTGTGATTCAGCTGCATCCGCGTCGCCGGTTCCAGCGCCCGCGCCAGTTCGCTCTGGAATGACACATCCGACCTCTTGAAGCCGGGCGTGGAGATGTTGGTGACGTTATTGGCGAGGATCGAGTGCCGGAGCATGGACGCATCCATGGCGTGCGACAGAATCTGGAGATTATCGTAGCTCTTGACCCGCATATCTCCCCCCATCGGCCGGCTTAAGCAGGAACTTTATGATTTGTTTAGAAATAGTTGCCGGCTGGTGATTCCATGGGCTTCCCTGAAAACCGGCAAAGGCTTCAAACCACCTCGACGGTCCGGCTGACGATCAGGACTTCGCTCTGGCCGAAATCCTTCTGCATCTTCTTCTTGAGCTTTTCGAAAAACAGGGAGACGCGCCTGCTCTCCACGGACAGAACGCGCGCGATGATGATCTTCTCCCGGAACGTGAAAGTGCCGACTTGCCAGGTTCCTTCGTTCTGCTGCGGGAAGACCGTCAGGCCGCCGAATTCCTCGATGAGGCGTTTCTTCAAGGCGAGGATCCGCGCGTCCTCGATCCGCGAGCCGTCGTTGTAATGGAGCGGAATATAGATCTCGAATTCCTTCATCGCGAGCTACTGCTGGGATCCGGATTGCTTCGGCGTCGTGGTCTCATCGATGATCCACTTCATATAATCCGGCCATCCCGCCTCGATGGGGATGGAGATGATTTCCGGCACATCGTAAGGATGGAGCGACTTGACGGCGCGGATGGTGTCCTCGACGCGGTCGTGCTGCGTCTTGATGATGAGGAGGACTTCCGCGTCGTCGCGGACTTCGCCCTTCCACCTGTAGATGGAACGTATCTTCGGGATGATGTTGACGCATGCCGCCAGCTTCGCGTCGAGAAGTTCCCGGGCGATCCTGGCTCCCGTGTCTTCATCGGGAACGGAGGACAAAAGTATGGAGATCTCGCCTTCCATCCTACACCTTGATGCACGCCACGCCGTTTTTAAGCTCCGGCACGACCCGGGCGCATTCGGCGTCCGCCAGCGGGCACCGCGTCCGGAAGACGCAGCCGGACGGGGGGCGCGAGGGGCTGGGCGGATCTCCCGCGAGGCGGGACCGGTTTCTCTCCCGCGTCGGATCGGGAACCGGCACGGACTCCATCAGCGCCTTCGTATAAGGATGCCGCGGATTCCGGATGACGTCGCGACCGATCTCCATGATCTTCCCCAGGTACATCACCGCGACCATGTCGCTGATGTTGGCGACGACGCCGATGTCGTGGGCGACGAAGAGATACGTCAGGTTCCGTTCCCGCTTCAGATCCGAGAGAAGATTGATGATCTGCGCCTGGATGGAGACGTCGAGCGCGGAGACGGGTTCGTCGAGAACGACATACTCCGGATTCAGGATGAGCGCGCGGGCGATGCCGATTCGCTGGCGCTGGCCTCCGGAGAACTGGTGCGGGTATTTCCGGAGATCGTCGCGCGAAAGCTCGACGCGCTCGAGGAGGGCTCCGACTTTCTCCGGCAGATCCGTCTTTGTCGCGAGGCCGTGGATAAGGAGAGCGTCGCCGATCAGGTCCACGACGCGCATCCGCGGGTTCAGGCTGGAGTTCGGATCCTGGAAGACGATTTGCATCCGCGTCCTCATCCGCCTCAGCTCACGCGAGGATAGTTTCGCAAGCTCGACGCCGTCGAACGTGATGCTTCCGGATGTCGGATCCAGGAGCCGCAGGCTCGCTTTTCCCAGCGTCGTCTTTCCGGATCCCGATTCTCCGACAAGCCCCATCGTCTCGCCGCGCCTGATCTCCAGTGAGACTTCGTTGACCGCCTTGATCTTCTCCCCGCCCTTGCCGAAGAACCGGCGGGTCTCCTCGAACTCCACCCTCACATCGCGGATCGATACGAGCGACTCGCTCTTCGTTTCGCTCATGGAAGTTTCTCCAGGATGCACCGCGATTTCACCGGCCCGCGGTCGAAGACCGGGATGGGAGCCGTCCGGCAATCGTCTTTCACGAACGTGCATCGCGGAGCGAAAGCGCATCCCTGGGGACGCTCGCCCGGCCTCGGCACCTGCCCCGGGATCGCCTTCAATCTCTCATGCGGTTCCACAAGGTGAGGGATGGCGGCAAGAAGTCCCCGCGTGTACGGATGGCGAGGCGCGCCGAAGACATCGCGCACGGTTCCGCTCTCCACTTCGTGCCCCGCATACATGACGATCATCCGCGAAGCGGTCTCCGCCACGACGCCCATATCGTGCGTGATGAGCAGGATTCCCGTTTCCTTTTCCTCCGCGATGAGCTCCCGCAGCAGGTCGAGAATCTGCGCCTGGATCGTCACATCGAGGGCGGTCGTCGGTTCATCGGCCAGCAGGAGCTCGGGCGAGGCCGCGAGGGCGATCGCGATCATGACCCTCTGCCGCATGCCGCCCGACATCTGGTGCGGATACTGCTCCGCGCGCTTCTCCGGATCGGGGATTCTCACCTTCCGGAGCATCGCGACGGCCTTCTCCATCGCGCTCCTCCGGCCGTCCCCGAAGTGGATGCGGTACACCTCGGCGATCTGGTTTCCGACGGTGTGCAGGGGATTGAGACTGGTCATCGGTTCCTGGAAGATCATGGAGATCCTGCGTCCGCGGTACGAGAGGTATTCCTCCTCCTTCAGATTGTCGATGCGCTTTCCGTCGAGAAGAATCTCGCCGGAGATGATTCGGACGCGGGGCGGGAGAAGTCCCATCACCGCCAGGGCCGTCATCGACTTGCCGCATCCGGATTCGCCGACGAGAGCCGTGATCGAATCCTTGGACGCTTCCAGCGAGAGCCCGTTGACGAGAGGAACGAGGCCGCCGGCGGTTTCGGCGGCGATCACGAGATCGCGGATCGACAGAGCCTGCTCCTTCAAGCGGAACGGCCTTTCGTTCTTTTACCCGTGGAGGAGCGGCCGAATTTCCGACGGAGCGCCTCGCTGATAAGCTCCACGGCCGCGCGCGGATCGTCGACATGAACGCGGGCGCCGCCGATGACGTCGATGAATCCGACCTCGTTCTTGAACCGAGGGACGATGTGGAGATGCACGTGATCGATCGAGGCTCCGGAGGCCTGGCCGATGTTGTATCCGATGTTGTAGCCGGACGGCTGGTAGATCTCGTCGAGGACATCCAGGAGCCTGTGCGACCACATTTCCACGGCGCGCTGTTCGGCGGGCTTGTACTGCCGCGGATCGACGACATGCCGGTTCGGGACGATCATCAGGTGGCCCGGATTGTAGGGAAAGAGATTCATCGTGATGAAGACGAATCGATCTTCCGCGAGAATGAGCCTTTCCACGGCCGGGTTCTTCTGCCGCACCGCGCAGAGGATGCATTCGACCCGCGGCCGCTCGCCGCGGACGTATTTCCGCTTGGCGGGAACGAAGAGAAGATTCCGGTTCATGCAGACAGGGCGTCCGCCAGCCTGTCGAAGTCGCGCGCGTTGTTGTAGAAATGCGGGCTGATCCGGAGCCGTCCTCCGCGAACGGCCGCCTCGACTCTCGCGGTCCTGAGCTTCGCGTGTGCCTCCCGGACATCCGGCGCGCCGGGCCCGCTCGTGAACGAGAGGATGCCGCTTTTTTCGCCCTGGGCGCGCGAACTGTAGAGCTTGAACCCGGAGGATTCCATCCTCGCGATGACCGCGTCGCAATTCCCATGGATGAGCGCGGCGGTCGGAGAGGGATTGTCCCACAGCGGAGCGAAGAGCTCGAGCGCTTCCCGCGTGCCGATGAGGCCGAGGAGATTCTCCGTGGAGAATTCGAACCGGGAGGCGTCGGGCTTGAAGCGGAAGTTGTAGTCGAGATAGTCCGCGCTCGGCGTCATGCCGTCGGATCCGACGAAGGGAGGCGCGATCGATTCGAGATGTTTCGACGCGATATAGAATCCGCCCATGCCCAGTGGCCCCATCAGCCACTTCCACGTGGGCCATGCCGCCGCGTCGACGCGCGACAAGTTGACCGGGATCGATCCGATCGATTGGGCGATGTCGAGAAAGAGAAAAATTCCCCGGGACGAACAGAGCGCGGCGAGCCGATCGATGTCGAAGGCGAAGCCAGACGCGAACTCCACGTGGCTGATCGCCATCATCCGCGTCCTGCCGGTGATGGCGCGTTCGAGCTCGTCGTAGTCGACGCGCCCGTCGCGCTCGGGAACCGTGTCGATCTCCACGCCGCGGCTCTTCACGTTCCACCAGGGATAGACGTTGGAAGGATACTCCACGGAGATGGTGAGGATCCTGTCTCCCTTCTGCCACGGGAATCCCTGCGCGATCGTGTTGACGCCTTCGGCGGTGTTTTTCGTCACGGCGATTTCGGAAGGATGGACGGAGAGCATGCGCGCGTAGAGCTCGCGGATGCGGGCGCGGTCGGAGGCGACCGTGGCGAGCGCGTCGATGGGGAGCGCATGAGCGCGGAGCGATTCGAATTGTGGAATCGACTCCGACAGGGGTTGCGGACCGATCCCGGCATGATTAAGGGCGACGCCGGATTGCAGGAGCGGCAGCCTGGAGCGCACGCGTTCCACAATTTCCGGCAATGACGACACGGCTTCCATCGGATGCATTCAGGGTAATCGGGGACGTTACGGATTGCAAGGCGTGGCATCCGTGTATAAACTGCGACCGAGTTGTGATCACGCCGCATCGAGGCGCGCCCGGGAGGAACCATTGAAGATCGCCAATGACATTACGGAGCTCGTCGGCTCGACACCGCTCGTGCGGCTGAACCGCGTGACTGCGGATTGCGTCGCGCGGGTCGTCGCCAAGCTCGAAAGTTTCAATCCCATGTCGAGCGTGAAGGACCGGATCGGCCTGGCGATGATCAACGCGGCCGAGAAGAGCGGAAAGCTGAAGAAAACCACGACGATCGTGGAGCCGACTTCCGGCAACACCGGCATCGCGCTCGCCTTTGTCGCGGCGGCTCGCGGATACAAACTGATCCTCACGATGCCGGAATCGATGAGCATGGAACGGCGCATCCTGTTGAAGGCGCTGGGCGCCGATCTCGTGCTGACGCCCGAGGGGGAAGGGATGAACGGAGCCATCTCCAAGGCGAATGCTCTTGTCGCGGAAATCTCCGACTCGTTCATGCCCCAGCAGTTCAAGAATCCCGCCAATCCCGAGATCCACAGGAAAACGACCGCCGAGGAGATCTGGAACGATACGGACGGAGCGGTCGATATCCTTGTATCGGGAGTCGGCACCGGAGGAACGATCACGGGCGTCGCGGAAGTGTTGAAGGCGAGGAAGCCGTTCTTCCGCGCGATCGCCGTGGAGCCGGCGGAGTCTCCGGTCCTGTCGGGAGAGAAACCGGGCCGCCACAAGATCCAGGGCATCGGCGCGGGATTCGTGCCGGATGTGGTCAACACGAAGATCATCGACGAGATCGTCAAGGTGAAGTCGGAAGAAGCGGGAGCCATGACGCTGCGGCTGGCGAAGGAGGAAGGTATCTTCGCCGGCATTTCATCGGGCGCGGCGGTGACCGCGGCGGTCCAGGTGGCCCGCCGGCCGGAGAACAAGGACAAGCTGATCGTCGTGGTGCTTCCCGATACCGGCGAACGGTATCTCTCCACATGGCTGTACCAGAGTACGCGTGAAGAAATCCAGTAAGGGAAAAGGTTCCACGCGTCGGGGTGCCTCGCGCCGGGGCGCGCGAAGTCTTTCCCGCCATCCCTCGACGCTTTCCGTCCACGCGGGGGAGCGGGGCCGGAAGATCGGCGATTCCGTAGCCACGCCCATCTACCAGACCGCGACATACTGCTTCGAGACATCCGGGGAAGTGCGGGATTACCACGAAGCATCCATAAAGACGCGCTACGAGTACGGTCGATACGGTTCTCCGACACAGCTGGTTCTCGAGCAGAAGCTGATGGAACTCTTCGGCGCGGAGGACGCGCTGGTCACATCGTCGGGCATGTCCGCGATCACTGATACGCTGCTGGCGCTCCTGAAATCCGGCGACGAGCTCATCATGACATCCGAGTGCTACCGCCGGACGCGCGCCTTCTGCGAGAAAGTGCTCGTGAAGTACGGCGTGAAGATCACGTTCGTCGAACCGAGGGCGGAAGCGATCATCAGGGCCATTTCCGCGAGGACGCGGGCGGTCTTCGTGGAGATTCCCACGAACCCGCACCTGTACTGCCCGGATATTCCGAAGATCGCGGAGGCGACGCGCCGCAAGGGAATCCCGCTCCTCGTCGACCCCACGATCGCCGCGCCGTTCAACTGCGATCCCTTCGCCCTCGGCGCCGATCTCGTCATTCTCTCCCTGACGAAATACCTGGCCGGCCACAACGACGTCATCGGAGGCGCGGTTCTCGGCGCGCGGAAGAGGCTGGCGCCGGTCCGTGAAATTCACGGCACGGCGGGAACGCTTCTTCCACCCCAGTCCATCTACCTCATTCTTCGCGGCATGAAGACGCTCGCGCTGCGCGTCCAGAAGCAGAATCACAACGCGGAGACGATCGCGGATTTTCTCTCGGGGCATCCCCAGGTAAGACAGGTGTATTACCCGGGGCTGCCGTCGCATCCGGACCACGATGTGGCGACGCGGCTCCTGAAGGGATACGGGTGCCTCGTGTCCTTCCGCGCAAGATCGGATCTGAAGGGCGTCGAGCGGTTTCTCGACCGGCTGGAGCTTTTTCGGATCGCGCCGTCCCTGGGCGGCGTGGAAAGCCTCATCGAAAGCGTGACGACGATGTCGTTCTGGGACAAGACGAAGAGCGAGCGATTGAAGCTCGGCATCCATGACGATCTCGTCCGGCTCTCGCTGGGCATCGAGGATTCGGAAGACCTCGTCGAAGATCTCGCGCGGGCGTTTCATAGCTTGTAATCGGTTCCTTTCTGAAATCATGAGCGACTCGCACTGCTCCTACTGGCGCGCCGTCCGGGGCGAGGAGATTCCTTCGCCGGAATGGCCGTCGATCATCGCTCGGGCCGAGAAGGAAGGGATGATCGGATACCTCGCTTCGCGGCATCCCGGGATTCCCGACCGCAATTCCCGCAGGCATCAATCGGCGGCCCATAACCTCGCGCATGTATCCCTGTACCGAAAAGTGCGCGCGGCACTCGATCCGCTCGGCATTCCCTGGGTCGTTCTGAAGGGCATCGCGCTCGGGCTGTCTCTTTACCAGGATCCCGTGGAAAGGTCGTGCGGGGACCTGGATGTTCTCGTGAAGCCGAAGGACGAAGAGATGGCCGCGCGGGCTCTATCGGCCGCCGGCTTCGCCCGGACGCCGCATCACCGCGAGCTATACGCCGGCCCCGAGGGCAACATTGATCTCCATACGGCGTTTCTGAATGTCGATCGCATCCGTTCGCGGGGACGCGTCCTGATCGATCCGCCCGACTGGTCCGAGCGCATCCGCCGAGTCGGAGCGCCCCCGGATGACGTGCCAGCGCTCCACGAGGAGGATCTGGCGCGGTATCTGACGGTGCACCTCGTTCACCATCACGGATGCGTCGGCACGAAGTGGCTTGTCGATCTCGCGCAGTTGCTGCGCCGCCGCGAAGACCTGGCAGGAGTTGTGAGAAAATCAAGCCGAAGCGGACCCGTCGTGCAAGAGATCCTGGACGCGCTGATCAAGCCGCGCGGTGCGCGGAGCGAGGTGAAGGCGCGGGAATCAGCACCACCCGCCGCGATCGATCGCATCGTATTGCGGGCCGCTTATGAAGGAAGCGAGATACCGGGACTTCGGTTCATCCTGACACTGCGGGACATGCCGCGCGCGCAGGATAAGGCCGCCTTCCTGAAGGAGACACTGCTGCCGAAAAGGGATGTCATGGTTTCGGCCGGGTACAAGTCCCGGCGCGATCCGGTCGTGACGCACCTGAAGAATCTTGCGGCCACCGTCAGCGGGCTCGTGGGAACATATCGCCGTTCCGGCCGAAGCGCGCTATAATGTCTCGACGTGAGGAATGAAACCTTGATCGGCATATCGCCGTCGTCATGCGGAGTGGGCCGTTTCGCAATGGGACTTCTCGTCGCGACGCTTGGAGTCACCCTGGCATCCTGCATCCGGCAGGATCGTCGCGAGCCGGAGGCCTTGTCCTCGATGAGGTGCGGGTCGGCCGAGGAACGGCTCGAATGCAAGACGGATCCTTCGGAGTGCGTCTGCGAAGCCTTCGGCGATTGCGAGATGAGAAACTGCCTTGCGATGGGCGAAGTGGTCGCCGCCCAGCGGGCGCAGGCTCCGCCTCCTCCGGCCATGACCGCTGTCGAATCGGAAGAAGCTCCGGTGCGCGCACCCGCTCCGCCGCCCACCCCGGCTCCGTCGCCGGTCGCCGCCGCGCTGTCCGTTCCTGCCGCCGATGCACCGGCTCCGAAATCCTGCCGGGACGCGAACGACCTGGAGCAATGCAGCCAGGAATCGTACTACTGTCCCTGCGAAGCGTACGGCGATTGCGGCAAGGATCATTGCGTGGAACCGCGCGTGAAGCCCCGCGAAGCCGCGCACCAGTGCCGGAGCGATGACGACAAGGACCTGTGCCGTACCGATTCCCGAACCTGCCCGTGCTCCGTGTCCGGTCTCTGTGGCATGCCGGAGTGCGCCGAGAATCCTGGAAATTCCAACTAAATCCGAAATTCTGAAATCATCCTTCCGATGCCGATGTTGGGATTCGGGTTTCAGGATTTCAAAAGATCTTTCTTCTCCAGATGAGCTGTTCGCGTTCGGGGCCGAGGGAAACGGCCACGATGGGAGCTCCGACGCGGGCCGCGATCGTTTCACAATAGGAATCGAGTTCGCCCGGCAGGCGTCCGTCGGCGGACGGCTGGAATTTCGGCCAGGCGGGACACGATTCATAGTCCACCTGGGCCGCCGCAAGGTTGAGCGGCAACGTTTTCGAACCGGAGTAACCGACGCCCAGCTTCACGTCCGGCATCAATTCCGTGGTGAGCACATCGACTTTGGTCATGATGAGGCCGTCGCAGCCGTTGATGTCGACGGCGTACTTGAGCGCGACGAGGTCGAGCCAGCCGCAGCGCCGAGGCCGGCCTGTTGTTGCTCCGAACTCGCTCCCGGCCTGCCGGAGTTTCTCGCCGGTCTCCCCGTTCAGTTCCGTCGGAAAGGGGCCTTCTCCGACTCGCGTCGTGTAGGCCTTCATCACGCCATAGACGGATCCGATGGCGCGGGGAGGAACACCGAGGCCGCTGGAGGCACCGGCGGAAATCGTCGAGGAGGACGTGACGTAGGGATAGGTGCCGTGATCGACATCGAGAAGGGAACCTTGCGCGCCCTCGGCGAGGACGCTTTCGCCGGCGCGGCAGGCTTCGCGCAGGAGCTCGCCGGTATCTGTGATCCGGTCCTTCATGCGCCTGTAGCATTCCCACCAGCGGTCCATTTCGGTGTCATCGAGCGTGATGTCGAAGTGCTTCAACTTCGATGTGTGATCCGCCATGAGCCGTTCGACCGATTCCCTGTCCGCCTCGGCGGCGCCCGCCAGGATGCCGCGGCGGCGGATCTTGTCGAGATAGCACGGGCCGATGCCGCGACCCGTCGTGCCGATCTTGTCCTTGCCCGCGGCTTGCTCCGTCGCGCGGTCCAGGAGCGCGTGCGTCGGGAGGATGAGGTGGGCTCGCTGGGAGATGAAGATGCGTCCGGACGTGTCGACGCCGGTCGCGTGGAGCTGATCGATCTCCTCGCAGAATTTAACCGGATCGATCACCATTCCGTTCCCGAGAACGCATCGGCGGTTCGGGATGAGGATCCCTGACGGAATGAGATGAAAGACGCGCTTGGCGCCGTTGACGACGATCGTGTGCCCCGCGTTGGCGCCGCCCTGGTAGCGCGCGATCCAATCGAACCGTTCCGCGAGGAAATCGACGATCTTGCCTTTTCCCTCGTCGCCCCATTGGGCTCCGACTATGACTGTGACTGACATGGGAGTGAAAATATCAGGAAACGGCGCCGGAGGCAGGAAAAATAAAAAAAAACGGCGGAGCCCCGTCGGGGTCCGCCGTGAATTATACCGAGTGGTTTTATGCGTTCGCTGGGAGGGGGGTGCGATCCGCCATCCACCACCGCGTAATTCCTCTATCGTCCCGGCGGCGAAAAACCTTTAGCACTTTTTTGGATATTCCTCGATTTTTCTTCCGCCACTTCCTCTTCGTCCTCGCGAGCGGATTCCGCTTCAGTTCCGCCCGGCTATTCTCGAAATACTGGATTAACGGCACGTGAAAAACCCTCTTCAGCGAAGTTCATGGCTTCCGGCGGTCTGCGGACTGGGGCTTCTGGTTTTCGCTTTCGCGCTCGGCGTGGCGGCGAACGATGTCGTGGCGTATCCTGTCGAGAATTCCTCCCCGGCGCCGCTCGCCTCCCCACGCATCATCATCAATATTCCGGAACGCGTGCTGCGGATTTATCGCGTCGACGGAGCGATCGACGATTTCACGCCGGCCGAAATGGAAATGCCGATCGCCATCGGACAGCGGGCGTGGCCGACCCCGGAGATGGAATCGGTCATGCAAGAAAAGACGACCCGCCCCGCATGGCATGCTCCTCGCGTCTCCTGGGCCGGCGAACATGCGGGACAGATCGTGCCGTTCGATTCCGGAGCGAATCCTTTCCGCGTGAGGAATTCCAGGGGAAACGTCGAAGGATATTTTCTTTCCATCGGATCGAATGGGATCGGGCTTCACTCCACGAGCGAGCGCCGAAGCATAGGCAAGCTGGCCAGCCACGGGTGCATCCGCATGCGATTGGATGACGTCCGGCTTCTGTATCGAACGATCCCGATCGGCACGCCCGTGTCGATCGTCTACCATCTTCATCGCCTCGCACCCGGCGAAACATCGATCAATCTTCGTTCCTTTGCGGATGTGTACCGAAAATACAATGCGAAGGAACGCGCGGCGCATCTCGCCGAGCATCTCCAGCGGCATGGACTTGATCCGGGAATCTTGACCGCGGGGATTTTCGACGAAGCGGCCCGAGGAAAAAATGTCAGGTTGAATTTTTCTTCCGGAGAATTATCAGGAAGTCCGGAAGGAAACGGAGCAGTGGACAACGGAGCCCGGATGAGAGGGATTTCGGATGCCAGTCTACAAAATGTATGCAGACAATTGGCGCGAAAAGTCGATCAAATTCCATAGATTCCACCGAAGATATGCCCTATAACTGTAATAAAATGAATGATATGAAACCGAGGCGGATTTGCGCCGTTGCAGAAGATATTTTTTCTGAAAAATATTGTTGCATCGATGCGACCGTACGTGCATAATCTTCTTAATCAAATAAGAGATCTACGCCCGGCTGATTCGCGTGGCAAAACCTGCCCCCCCTCAGGTGCCCCAATCGCCGGGCGTTAATTTTTTAAGCCGTGCTTCGAATCACATTTCCATACATATGAATTATTTCCCCATCGATTCAATTTCCTGTGTATCTGTCGATATTTTTCCAGGCTTCGTCGACGGAAGAGGAACCTGACGCTCGAGGGCGACGCCGTTCCGGATATTCCTGTCATGGTCCGGTGTCGACTACCCGCGACGCGTCCTTCTGTGATACAGTGCGGAGTCATGGAAACGCTCGTTCTCAACAGAAACTTTTACGCGATCCAGATCACGGACTGGAGACGTGCGCTTTCGCTCGTGTACGCCGATCACGCGATGGTCGTCGACGAGGAATATCGCGCGTACGATTTCGAATCGTGGAAGGATCTCTCCGCGGGCATGCAGAAGAATCCTCAAGGGTTCGTGCGCACTCCTTCCTTCCGCATCGCCATCCCGGATGTCATTTCGCTTCGCGCCTACGACAAGCTCCCGCCCGCCCAGGTTAAGTTCACCCGCCGGAACATCTACGAGCACTACGGGTATCGCTGCTGCTATTGCGGAGACCGGTTCAGAACCGAGATGCTGAATCTCGAGCACATCGTTCCGCGGAGCCGGGGCGGAAAATCCGACTGGGAGAATGTCGTGACGGCCTGCGTGCCGTGCAATACACGGAAAGCGAACCGGCTTCCCCAGGAAGCGGGCATGAAGCTGCTCATCAAGCCGGAGAAACCGCAATGGAAGGGCCCGGGTTCGCTCCTGTTCCGCCCCGGGATCGAGATCAAGGAATCCTGGCAGAAGTTCGTCGACTCCTTCTACTGGAACGGAGAACTGAAGGCCTGAGAATTCCCCGCCGCCTTGTGGACGAAATGATCGCGGCGGCGCGGTCCGCCCGGCCTCGGGAAGCGGTGGGCATCATCGCGGGAAACAATCCCGATCCGCTCCGATTCATTCCGCTCCTGAACCTGGCCGCCGAAGAGGGATCGTTCCGAATCGACGAAGCTGAGTTCGCGCGCCTTGCTCGGTCTGTTCGAATCCAGGCTTTTTTTCATTCGCATCCCACGGACATCGCCGCTCCGTCGACGCTCGACATCGCCGGAGCGCGTGACTGGCCCGACGCGCTGCATTTCATCTACGCCTTTCAACCGGAGGAATGCCTGAAGTGCTGGCGGATCTTCGACGGCCAGGTGATGCCGGAGCCGATCGAGATCGAATAGAGAAGTTTGGGATTCATGACGGCCCGAAATCCCATATGATGCCGCAACCCGACGAGGAGGATGAGAGATGGACCTGAGGAAATATATTCGCGATGTGCCCGACTTCCCGAAGAAGGGAATTGTCTTCAAGGACATTACAACGCTTCTGGCCAATCCCGATGCGTTTCGATTCGTGATGGACACATGGGAATCCCGCTACGTGGCCGCTGGTTTGTCAGCCGTCGTCGGCATCGAAGCGCGTGGATTCATCTTCGGGGCCGCCCTATCGCATCGCCTCGGCGTCAAATTCGTTCCCGCCCGAAAGCCCGGCAAGCTTCCGCATAAATCCATCAAGGAGACCTACGAGCTCGAATACGGGACGGATTCCCTGACGATGCATGAAGATGCGCTCGCTCGCGGTGAGAAGGTCGTGGTCGTCGACGACCTGCTGGCGACAGGTGGCACGGCGCGCGCCGCCTGCGCTCTGGTGGAACGGCTCGGCGCGACAGTCCACGAAGTCGCCTTTGTCGTCGAACTGTCCTTTCTGGGAGCCCGAACCGGAAAGCTTTCGGGGTATCCCATCCATTCGCTTATCTCGTACGACGCGGAATAGCGGCGCGCGGCCGAAGGCGGTTTAAGAGGAGCTCCATCGCTTTTCGGGCCGATCGCAACCGGATCTCGGATCGATCGCCTGTGAAATGAAACCGGCACGCGGTGACTTTGCCTCCGCCGGCAAGCCCGATGCATACCGTTCCCACCGGCTTTTTCTTCGATCCGCCGCCGGGTCCCGCGACGCCCGTGATGGAAATCGCCCAGTCGGATCCTGCCGCGCTCCGCGCTCCTCTGGAAAGCGCCAGAGCTGTTTCCTCGGATACTGCTCCGTATTGATCGAGAATATTCCGGGAAACGCCCAGCCAATTCTGTTTGGCGCGATTCGTGTAAACGGTCATGCCGCCGTTGTATACCTTCGATGCGCCCGGCACCGACGTGATGAGCTCCGATAGCAATCCGCCGGTGCAGGATTCCGCCGTGGAGAGGGTGAGTTGTTTCTCGGAGAGGATTCTCACCAGCGCTTCCTCGATTTTTTCGCCGGTGGTTGTGAAGACATGCCGGCCTGCCCGGCGGATGACAAGTTTCGCGAGAAGGCGAGAAGTCGTGACGACGTAGACGATACCGGGTGAAGGAAGAATCGAAACCTCGCCGCGCCGGAATTCAGCGCGGTCGAGGAAGAGGTCCTCCAGTTCGCCCTCGCCGATTCCAGAGAGTCCCAGCACATGCGAAGAGCGCGGCTTCAACCTCGGAAAATATTCTCGCAGAGCCGGATCGACGCTCGAATCGAGCATCGCTTCGAGCTCATGCGGGACGCCGGGCAACGCGATGAGCGCGGGCTTGCATGATCCAGCTATGCAGGGCATAAACACGCCTTCGGCAAGACCGGCAGGATTGACGAGGGGAGTCGCGCCTATCGGGATTCTCGCGAAGGTCTTCAGGCGAGGGGTCAGCGGTCGGCGCCTCAGGGCCAGTTTTTCAGTGAGCCGACTCATCATTCCCGGATCGTGCCGCAGGGGCGCATTCCATTCGCGGGCGATGCTTCCTGCCGTTCGATCGTCCCGCGTGCTGCCCAGTCCTCCCGTGCAGACGATGAGATCCGAGTTCGCTTCCGCCGCATGAAGAGCCTCACGGATATCGGCTTCTCGGTCGCCCGCGATCGTGATCCGCCCGATCTGGAAACCCAGTGACGATAAGAACCGCGCGATCGTCGCGCCGTTCCGATCGCTTCGCATGCCGGAGAGAAGCTCGTTGCCGATGATGAGGATTTTCGCCCGAGGATTCTGCGCGAGGCGGCTCACCGGAGAGTTTGTTCCGCCTGCTCCTCCGCGTGATAGGACGATCGCACCAGCGGTCCGGATTCGACATGGTGAATGCCCATCGCTTCGCCCTCCTTCTTCCAGGAGGCGAATTCGTCCGGGGTCACCCATCGTGCCACGGGGAGGTGCCACGAGCTGGGGCGCAGGTACTGGCCGAGCGTCAGGATCCGCACGCCCTGTTGGGCCGCATCCCGTAATGATTCCCGGATTTCGTCATCTTCTTCTCCAAGACCCAGCATCAATCCGGTCTTGGTCCGCATTCCCGCGGCGGATGAACGGCCGAGCAGTTCCAAGGACCGGTCATATTTCGCCCCGGAACGGACCGTCGGTGTCAGGCGCCGGACGGTTTCGAGATTATGAGCGAGGATCGCGGGGCGGGCGTCGATGACCAGCTGGAGAGCATCCGCGCTGCCCATGAAATCGGGGATCAGAACCTCGATCGAGGTGAGCGGATTCTCCCGGCGCACCGCTTCGATCGTGCGATTCCAGATTTCCGCGCCGCCGTCCGGAAGTTCGTCGCGGTTGACGGAAGTGATGACGATGTGTTTCAGCCGCATGTCCTTCACGGCCTCGGCCACACGGTCCGGCTCGTTCCGATCGAGAAATTCGGGACGCCCGGTCTTGACCGCGCAGAATCCGCACGCTCGCGTGCAGACGTCGCCGAGAATCATGATCGTCGCCGTGCCGCGACCCCAGCACTCTCCGATGTTCGGGCATTGCGCGCTCTCGCAGACGGTGTGCAGGTTGCCGTCGCGGACTATTCTCTCCACGCCGCGATAGCCTTCGCCGCCCGGCAGCTTCATCTTCAGCCAGGAGGGTTTGCGTTCGAGAGTTTCTTCTTCAGCGCGGCTCATGCTTCAACTATATTCGCGCGCGACGACCTTCACACTCGATTTTTGAGCCGTCGTTTCGGAGAAATCAGAGGGACTTGAACGGTTCCTGCGCGAGAGGCTCGCCGTCGAGCTGGCGATAGGTCCAGTATGTTCCGAGGACGCGCTTGACGTAATTGCGGGTCTCCTTGAAGGCGATCTTCTCCACGAAGAAATCCTCCTCAGCGTCGGGATTTTCCCGAAGCCAGCGGCCCGTGTTTCCGGGTCCGGCGTTATAGCCGGAGAGCGCGAGGAAATTCCGGCCCTGGTAGCTGGCCAGGAGCTGGCTCAGGTAGAACGTTCCCATCGAAATATTCCAGCGGGGATCGAGGAGCATCTCCCTGCGGTAATTCTCGATCGAAAGGTCGCGTGCGATTCTCTGGCCGGTCGCGGGCATGATCTGCATGAGTCCCTGAGCGCCCGCCCAGGAGGATACATCGGTCTGGAAACGGGATTCCTCGCGGATGACGGCCAGCACGAGCCGATAATCCAGTCCGTATTTGGCGGCCTCGGCTCTGGCGACATCGGCGTAATGACGCGGATAGAGAAGCTGCGCGGCGAGCTCGGGCATCGCGGCCGCATCGTGAGGACCGCCCATCGAGCGAATGAGCGCTTCGACGTCGCGCATGGCGCGGCGATATTCTCCGCCTTCCACGAGAATGCGGATCATCGCAAGGCGCTGCTCGGGGCGGCGCCCGGCGTCGATGCGGAGGGAGAGGATTTCCGCCGCGGCATCTTCGTAGTCGCCGAGCTCCAGGAGCGCGGAGATTTCTCCGGCGACGACGGAGTGTTTATCTCCGGCATCGAAGAAGAGCGCGGCGGTGTCGAAGAGCGTCGTGGAGAAGCGGGAGAGATCCTTCCAGAGCCCGATGCGCGCCATGACGCTCCTGGCAGCCGCGTGAGCCCGTTCCGAGACGTCCTTCGCGGACGCATCGCGAATGCCGCGGATGTCAGCGAGCGCTTCGAGAATCTGCCCGTCGTCGGCCCGCCGGATCGCGGCGTCGAGGTCGGCCATCGAGTAGCGGCCTCCCAGGCGCTGGAATGCCGCCGAGGATCGGGCGCGGTAGTAGACTTCCTGCGACGACCGGAGCACGGCGGCGTATTGCAGGACCGCTTCCTCGCGTCGGTTCGACTTCTCCAGGATGCGCCCGCGCCAGTATCCCATCGCCGAGGCGTAATCCGACCGGGGATACCGTTTCAGCGCTCGCGCGAACGCGTCCGCGGCCTCTTCCGTCCGGCCATCCTCCAGGTAGGCCAGCCCTATCTTCCAGGCGGCTTCATCCGCCCAGGACGATCGCGGAAACTGCGCGAGCAGCCTGCCGTAGTAGGCGAGGGCTTCCGCGCGCTTTTCCTTCTTGTCGCGGAGCGAGGCGAGGCGATACAGGCAGTCGTCGGCGAAGGATCCCCGGGGTGAAAGAACGAGAACCTGCTGCAGGAATTTCTCGCCCTCGCGATCCTGTCCCATCCGCTGGTAGCAGAGTCCGATGCGATACCGCGCGACGAGGTCGGATTTGTCGGGAGCCGACTTGAGGAGACGCTTGTAGGCGTTTACCGCGTCGCGGAAATGATCGGCGCGCTCATGGCTGCGGGCGAGCTTGAGTATGACCCCGGGATCGCTCGAACCGCTCCGCGCGAACTGGTCGGCCGCTTTCGCATACTCGCCCGCGTTGTAATAGATCCCGGCGAACCGCAGGGCGCTCGCGTTTCCGTTCGGCGCGATCCTCAGGATTTCATCGATGGCGGATGCCGCGACCTGGGGGCTCCCCGGCATGCGGATGACGGCATCCAGGTTGCGGAGCGCTTCCTCGGTCATGCCGGCCTCGTTCCGGCATCGCGCGATCTCGATGAGTACTTTCCGGCGCTCGTCGCCGGAAAGCCGGTCGGCGAGCTCGGTGTAGCGGCCGATGGCCGCGTCCAGGCTCTTCGAATCCCGGAGGATCCGGGCCATGCTGCGGAGGGCACGTTCGCCGATCGCCCTGTTTCGGAGCGACGCGGGCAGAGCCAGCGCCTCGAGCGCGGCATTCGTATCGCCCCGCTGAAGGCGAAGTTCCGCGACGGTCATGCTCATGTAGGGGGCGAGCCGTGCATCGTTCTCCGCGAATTTCAGAAGGGTCTGCTCGGCTTCGGCCGATTTTCCCAAAGCGATCATCTGTCGAGCGGAGGCGTAGCGGCTCTCCTGAATCGTCTTCGTGATCTCGGAAGGAAGCGAAGCGAAGGCCGGATTGGCCGCGATATCCTGCATGCGGACGAAGACGCGCTGGGCTCCTGAAGTGACGACGAGGAGAATGCCTGCGCTGAGTGAAATTCCGGCTCTGAGGGCGACGCGTTTCATTAGTTACTTTATCGGCATCCGAGGGAAGCCGATAGAGCATGAAGTCATGGAAAAACGCGCTCCTTCAAGCCTCGTGAAATATTTCTGGATCGCCGTCCTGTATCTCGCCCAGGGCTTTCCCTACGGGCTCATCAACACCACCATGCCCGTCGCGTTTTCGAAGGCCGGCGTGAATCTCTCCAAGATCGGCCTGCTTTCGCTTGCCGGCCTGCCCTGGACCTTCAAGTTTCTCTGGGCACCCCTCGTCGATCGGCTCGGCGGCCGCCGCCGCTGGGTTGCCGGCTGCCTCGTCGCCATGGCGGCGCTGGCGGCGGCCTTTTCGTTCGAGTTCATCGGAGCAGCGACCGCGACGATCTGGGCGATCATCATCGGGATCGCATTTCTTTCCGCGACGCAGGACATCGCCATCGACGCCTATTCCATCGAGCTTCTGACGGCACGGGAACTGGGCGCCGGGAACGGGATCCGGGTGACGGCATACCGCATCGCCCTCATCGCGACCGGCGGAATTCTCGTGGGGATCGCCGGTATCCTGGGGTGGAACAACGTCTGGCTCCTGGCCGGAGGAATCATGTTGGTCCTCGGTGGCGCGGCGTTGGCGGCTCCCCGCGTTGAAAAAAAGGAGCTCGATGCGTCGGCACCCTCGCTGGGCGAATCCCTTCGCGCGTGTCTCTGGGCGATCGTCGTCCCGCTCATCGCGGCCTGCGCCTTCTACCAGGTCGGCGGATACCTGGAATGGAAGGATGCCCTTCGCACGCCATTATCCGTCCTGATCGGACTGGTGGCGAGCATCGTCCTGGCGTTTCGCAGGGGAGGCGGATCGAAAGAATCCGGCAAGCCGGATGACGCGTTGCGCCGGCTCCTGGATCGTCCCGGCGCGTGGATATTTCTCCTGTTCGTTCTCACATTCAAGCTGGGCGACGCGGCGATGGCGACGATGACCGCTCCCTTTCTCGATCGCGGCGCGCACTTCAGCGAATCGGAGATCGGAATCCTTCGCGGCACGGTCGGCTTTTTCGCCGCGATCGCGGGCGCGCTCATCGGCGGAGCCTTGACCACGCGGTGGGGGATCTTCCGCGCTCTCTGGATTCTCGGTCTCTTCCAGGCGATTTCTAATTTCGGGTACACGTATGCGGCGCACGACCCGGGAGCTCCGATCGATTTTCTTCCGTTCGTTCCGTCGCCGCTTCTCGACGCCTGCACAACGGTTCAGACCTGGACCGGCCTGAAGGTCGCGGGAATTTTTCAGATGTCGGCGCGCCACGTCTGGGGCGCCGGGCTCATGGAGGATTTCTGCGGTGGCCTGGGTACGGCGCCTTTTCTCGCGTTGCTGATGACCGTCTGCGAGAAAAAACATGCGGCCACGCAATACGCATTTCTGTCCGCCGTATATAGCCTCTGTAAAAGCATCGCGGGAACATTCTCGGGCTATCTGGCGGAAAGTCTCGGATTCAGCATGTATTTCGGGCTGACCTTCGCGCTCGCCCTGCCGGCGTTCGCGCTCCTGCCGCTCGTGCGCCCCTGGGTGGTCGAAACCGGGAATGAAACGCCGGTCTGAGGCCGGCCCGGGGGATTATTCGACCTTCTTGACGGGCCTTCCGCAAAGTCCGCAGTAGCGGTCGTCAGGCCGGACATCGTATCCGCAGACCGCGCAGCTCCGGCCTTTCACCGAGGACGCGATGAAATTGGCGGCCTGATCGGCATCGAGAAGCGTCTTGTCGACGAGGCCCGGATCCGGAGCGGCTTCTTCCCGTTCGTCCTCCCGCCCGCGCGGCAGGCGCCGCTCACGGCTCTGAAGGAGCTCCTGGAGATAGGGCATGATCGTATCGACGCGCGGCGATGCCGCGACGTCGCGTAACCGCGAGCAAATCGATTTCATCATCTGCATCGCCAGCGCCGGGCTCCGCATCATCATCAGCTCCAGTTCACTCTTTCCCAGTACGATCACCTCGACCTGGGTCTTGGCGCGGGCGGACGCCATCCGCATGGTGTCATTCCAGAGCGCCATCTCCCCGAAGAAATCCCCGGGACAGAGCGTGGACATCAGCTCGGAAATTTCTCCCACGGTGATCGTGGATCCGCCGAAAATTTCCTGTTCCTTGTAGGTCTTGGAGATTTCCACCTGGCCGGAAACGATGATGTACATCTCGTGACCGCCTTCGTTTTCGAGGAAGATGATGCTGCCGGCGGGATAAGTGCGGCCCTTACGTGAGAAAAGCTCGCCGAGCTTGGCGTCATTCAGAAGCATGGGGCAAGGATACGATATGAGCCGTCAGGCATCAACAGCCGCGGCATCTCCGCAGAAGTTCCCCATCGGTTGGCGGGAAATGAACAGGATGGGCGGGATTTGGGGTAGAAATAATCCGCCGGCGAAAGGATTATGGAGGATCGGCCGGCACTGCCCTCGCGGAGGTCGCGCCCGATCTGGAACTGGTAGACGGCTGGATCTTTGCCTCATAGCGAGCCATTTTCAGTTCTCCTTAAGAGATGTAAAAAGAAAAGTGGAAAGAGAGAAAAGAAATCCACTCCCCGATAACAGGACTAGATGACCTTCACTTTTACCGTATTTCGATCCCGCCTATCCTGCCCATCCTGTTAATTATTTTATGTTGGCGAACTTCTGACATCTCCGTTCAGAAAGGGACGCGCCCCGCAAAGCCATGCCCGCCCTGCAAGGCAGCCACGGCGGCGCGCTGCGTGAGAGGGTGATCGTCGTACGCGGCGATCCTGAAGGAAGCGTCGGTGACCTGCGCGAGGAAATAAGGATCCCCGAAGGAGATGACGCCGGAACCGGCGGGGATCTTCATCCTGTTTTCCTCCGACGGTCCGCTGCGTCCGCGCCAGGCGCCCGGCATCGCGAAGACGGCGGTGACGCAGCGCGACGGATCCCGCGGGGATTCATCGCGGGCCAGTTCTCTCCAGCCCGCGGCGCGAGCCGCCTCGCGAAAGGGAGCCGGATCCAGGCGATCGTCGTCATGAATGACGAGGAAGCACTCGGGGGCGACAGGCCGGCCATCGAGAAGCGTGAGGCATGATCGAGCGATCTTCGCGGCAAGGGGATGGGCGAGAAGCCGCTCCACGCGATTCATCGACGCGACAGGATCGCGCTCCGATTCGCGGAGGCGTTGCAGGACCGCGCGCGGGGAGTCCGGGTAGAGAAGAATATCGCATCCCGCATACGCCGCGAGGACGGCGGCTTCGATTTCATCCGTGTGAATTCCCTTCATGACGAGAGCGTCCGTGATGACGAGCCCGTCGAAGCCGAGTTCCCCGCGGAGCAGATCCGTCACGACGCGGCGGGAGAGAGTCGCGGGTAGTCCGGAGTCGTCGATCGCGGGCACGGTCATGTGCGCCACCATGAGAGATCCGACTCCGGCCGCGATGGCGTCGCGAAAGGGCTGGAGGTGCACGGAGCGGAACTCCGCTTCGTCGCGCGGACCCTCGGGAAGCTCCAGGTGAGAGTCCTTCGTCGTGTTGCCGTGGCCTGGAAAATGCTTGGCGCAGGCGATGGCGCCGGCCGCCTGGGCTCCGTGGATCCATTGCTTAGCCAGTTCGCCGACCGTCCGGCTGTCGCCGGAAAAGGAGCGAACATTCATGATCGGATTCTTCGGCTCGGTGTTCACGTCGCAGACGGGGGCGAAGAGGAGATTCACTCCGATCGAGCGGGCTTCGACGGCGGTGAGCTTTCCGGCGAGACAGGCGAGCGACCGGGCCTCGGGACAGGCGGCGATCGCCATCGGAGTCGGAATGCGCGTGAGCCCTTCAAACTGCTGACCTGCTCCGCGTTCGAGATCGGCTCCGAAGAGAAGCGGTCGGCCCGCGCGCGCATTGAGTTCGGCCGTCAGGCGGGCGACATCATGAGCCCTGCCGCCGAAGAGGATGAAACCGCAGGGATCGATCTCGTCGAGGAGCCGGAAGGATTCCTCGCGGACCGGGTCGATGCCGTCGCGATCGATCCGCAGTGCGGGCATGATGAGACGTCCATGATGTGCGCGCGTCATGCGGCGAGCCTACCGGATGGGCGTCAAGGGCGCCACAATCCTCCGAGGATCTTCGGTCGTTTCGCTCCCGTCACACGAGTCAGGTCGACCGCGCGTTCGCGAAGGCGCAGCGCACCCAGGTGCGCGAAGAGAACGGCTTCCTTGAAATCGGGATCGAGCCCCGCGACCGAAGTGTTGAGGATCCGCGGCCGCGCAAGCCGGCCCATCCGATCCATGAAGACGGGATTGTGGACGGCTCCGCCCGAGACGTAGACCTCGTCGAGCTTCAGGCGATTCAGCTCGCGGGCGGTCGCTTCCGCGCTCACGGCCGTCATCGTCGCGACGAGATCGCGCGGGTCGGCGATCCGTCTTGCGAATCGCTCCACGAAGTCGCCGCCGAAGAGTTCCGGCCCCGTCGTGCGAGGCGGCTTCTTTCCGAAGTAGGGATGGGACAGCGCCTTGATGAGCTCGGCGTCCTTCACACGACCTCGGGATGCGATCCGGCCGTCGCGGTCGAAATTCCTGCTCCATCCGCGCCGGACTGCGGCATCGACGATCGAATTCGCCGGCCCGATATCGTAGGCACACTCGATCGCGCCGTTCGCGAGGACCGTGATGTTGGCGATGCCTCCGAGGTTGAGGATGCCCACTCTTTTTCCGCGCGCACATTTCGCGAAGAGGAGCAGATCGAGCACGGGCACGAGAGGCGCGCCTTCGCCGCCGGCCGCGATATCATCCATCCGGAAATCCGCCGCCACCGTGATGCCGGTCCGTTCCGCTATGATGGCGGGCGAGCCGAGCTGAAGGGAGGAGCGACCGGGGATGTGGTGGACCGTCTGACCATGCGAGCCGATCACGCGGATCTTCTGACGCGGGATCCGCGATTCCCTGATGAGCTTGTTGATCGAGCCCGCGAAATCCTCCGCGATCGCGGCATGAAGCATCGCGATTTTTTCGGGACCGGCCGAGGAGGCCTTCATAAGAAGCCCGACTGTTTCGCGGGCATAGGGGTAAGTCCGCGCCGCGACGATCCGCGGCTTCGTTGCCGCGTCGCGCACGATGGCCGTATCGATACCGTCCATGCTCGTGCCGGAGAGCACGCCGATGGCGAGCACTAGCTCTCCAGGGCCGCGCGAAGATTTTCTCCGGCAGTCTTCAGGCGCGCCCGCGAATCTTTCCGGGATAAGCCGGTGCGGGCCATGACGACTGATAGGAATTTCCATAATCCGAGCACACGCTGCAGTATAGACCGGCGGTTGTCCCTCGGGAAGGTGAAGGCAGATTTAGTCGAACGATGGCTCTGGCGTCGCCGCATTCCGCGCGATCCACCCGTCCGAGGCTTCGGACGGGTGGATCGCGCGGCACCTGGCCACTTTCATTCCGAAATGTCCATTCGCCCCCGCATGGAGCACGCATTTCTCTTCCTGCGTTCCGATGGATCTGCCCCTTCTCCCTACGAGAACCATTCTTCGGGGTAGCTATCGTCTTCGATCCAGGGCTGTGTGGCGTCTTGAGCCGTGCCCGGCTTCCCGGCTTCGTTCGCCTTCGCGCTCACGATCCGCGGCGGCGGCGCTTGCGGGGGGCGTGGGCCTCTCTGATGTGCTGGGTGATCTGCGCCAGAAAGTCGAGCGGCGCGAAGACTTCGAAGTTGCGGGTGATTCCAGGAAGCGTCGGCGAGTTCCAGCCGGGAAAGTGGAAGAGTTTCGGGCAAAGCCGGCTCTCCAGTCATAATCCAAAGAGGGCGATTCGTACACGGAGAGCGATCTCGTGCGGGAGATCGAGAACGCGTTGCGGCACATGAGGACGCCGTCGGGCGGCGGGGATACGATTCGCGGGGAGTGTGTTAAAGACGATTATCAGATCACGGATCCGAAAGCCGCGGAAGCACGCTACGTCAGGACCTTCTGAACGTTGTTGAAATTCTCCGGGGTGCAGGAAAGCGCAATGGGTTTCTGGAGCCAGGATCCTTTGATGAGAATGTTGCGGCGATTCTCATTCACGTCCACGCGAGATATCTCGGAATACGGAATGAAGACGTTCTGCTCCGCCCGCGCGGATACGCCCGCCGCTATTCCCGTGAGGATGCCTCGCACGACGACCGCCTCGGAAGCCGCTTTCGCTTCTCTTCCATCGATGCTCCGCACGCCTCGATCCGAGATGATGAACGTGACGCGGAATCCGCCGAAGAGATCGATCGCTCCGCCGATCAGAACAAATAGAACCATCAGGCCGCAGAAGATTCCGAGCGCGACCAGGAGTCCCGTCATGCTCTTGCTGATGAAGAGAAAGAGGAGCCCGAGGAAGAAGAGCCCTAGGAAGAAGGCTCCAGCGTCGAAACAGATGCTCACCCCGGACCAGGCGGAGGGATTATTGAGGACATGGATGCGCGAATCCCATGCCTTGAGGATGGTTTCATCCGCCGGAATCGCGCTGGCGGCTACCGTCATCGCGGTTCGCTCATCGGCTTGGGAGGATCATCGTCCGGCTTCTCGCTGAAGGTGAAATCGATATGGACTTTGGCCGCTTGATATCCAAACTGATCCTCGCGGTACGTGATCTGATACGGAGTCTTCGGCTCATCGTTCTCCCAATGGATATGCTGCGAGACGCTCGTCTTCAGGTATTCGGCGGAGACAAGCTGGAAGCCTACCGGGCGGTCATTCACTTCGTCCGCCATGACGGAGAAATCGAAATGCTCGCCTATATCCCTGCGCGTTGAGTGATATGCCAATGGAATCCCTCGCGCGATGATGGTCCATTTCTCCAATTCCTGCTTCTTGGGATCGTTCCGTTGAGCCATCCGCGTGATCGTCAGTTGATCGACCATTGTCTTTGCATCATTGAAGATGCCTTCGACGTGAACTTTCGCGGGATTGACGATGTCGAAATCGCTGCGATGGAGAAAATCCGCGGTGAATGCGTTGCCTTTCAGAGTGAAGGTCACGTCGTCCCCGATCAACTGAAGGCTCGCTATCGATGGGCCGTTCGCTCTTTTTTCATAATCCTCTTCGTATGGAGCGCGCACCTGCACCATGGTCTGTCCCTGCAGAAGTATATTGAAGCCCAGGTACTTGCAGATGAACTCCAGTTCCGGCATATCCACTTTCACGTCGATGCCGGAGACTAGGTCGAATCGGCGGATGAGAGCCTCGCCTGTGCTCGATCCGGCCGCTCCGGCGGAGATCTTCAGCGTTGCCGTGACCGGATAAACGCCTGTCGTGTCATACTGGAACTGGCGCTGCGCCGGATCGGACAGCTCCTTCCCGCCGCTCCACTTCCAGGTGAAGTCCATGAAGACGTTCCGGCGGCAGAGGGTGGAGAGAATCTCCTTCGCGCGCCGCATTTTTTCGCTGAAACCGTAGTCGGCGATTTCAGCCACGATCGTGACCAGGAGCTTCTCGTTCGCTTTCAGCGCGGCGGGAATGGGTGTGTATTTCATCAGGACCGGCACGTGCGAGAGCTGGTCCATCAGGTTGAGATATTCGAGCGTGAGTTCCTCGCGTCGTGCTCGCCATGCCGCCAGGATGACGGGATAGCAGCGGGCGAAAATGGCCTCCCCGACCCGCTGATCCGTCTTCCCGGTCTCCGCGCCGCCGATGTCGCGCGCCGACGCGTTCCTCGATCGGGTCATGACGACCGCTTCGAGCTTCTTCTCGTCGTCGATCTTCGCGACGAGTTCGTCGAGCGTGTATCCGCGGTCCTCTACATCGGTGCGACCGACAGCGGTCTGGACGCCGGCCATCAGGTCCCACGCCTCCTGCGTTGACGCGGCGAATTCATAACCGTTCGTTTTGGCCGACTCGATCACCCAGTTGGTGACGTCCGCCAGAAACCCGACGGGGAAGGACGCCATGCCCGCCATCCCGGCGAGCGCCGACGAAACCGCCTGGTGATATTCCTCTTCGCCCGCGAATCTCGCCGTCTGGCGCACGTGCAGCATCACGGTGATGGCGGTCATGACGCGGTCGAAGGTCACGAGCTCCCCGGCCTCGCTCATCAGCTTCGAGAACCTCCCGCCGCCGGTGAGTTCCTTCATGGCTTGCTGCAGGATCTTCCGTTCCGCCGCCGGCGCCTGGGACAGCCGAGAGAGCATCGACGCCTCGGTGCGGCTGCGCGCGAGAACAGCGTTGATTTCATTTTCGAGATCGCCTACCGCTGCAGGATTTCTCTTCAGAGCCGCCGCCAGTTTCTTCACTTGCTTGCGCCATTCAGGATCGAGATTCACGCGAGCGAGATCCTTGGCTTTGGCGAGATCGCGGTCGAGGCGTTCGAGATACTTCGCGACCTTGTCGCCTCGCCCCTCATGAAGCTCCTCCACGATGTGGTCGGCCCACTGCGTCGTTGTGTTGCACATGCCCGGCACGTCGTATCGTGCGATGCCCTCGGACATATGCGTCAGATCGGTGAACCCGGTGAATACTTTCCCGTCGCGTGTATAGAAGATGCGACCGGCCTGTTCCTCGTACGCCTGCGTCCAGACTTTCGCTCCGCTTCCGTAGAGCCCCTCCGCGAACTGGGCGGGCGCCTCGGTAACGGATCCCGTGTAGCCGAGATTGGGGACGTTGCCGACCTTTCGGAATCGCGCGAGAGCGTCGGATGCATCCTCCACGCCGGCCATGAGCTGCGATGGCGGATAGAGGTTGACGTTCTTCAATACCTTATCCGCGTCCTTCCCGA
Source organism: uncultured bacterium (assembly GCA_964499705.1). Lineage (GTDB taxonomy): Bacteria > UBA8481 > UBA8481 > UBA8481 > UBA8481 > JBBTKW01. The sequence goes on from CAZCME010000003.1 coordinate 232,118, forward strand.
ATTCCTGCTTCATCATATCGGTCAGAGTGGCGCGCGCGCGGAGCCATTCGCGTTGCGCCTCGGCGGGCGATGCGGCTTTGGAGATGAGCCGGATATCGTGATCCGAAACGGAACCGGCAACCTTGAGAGCATCCTTGTAGTTCTTGCCTGAGATCCAGGAGCCGAGACCAACGGCGTCCTGTCCGGAAGTGGCGACGAATTGCTTCAGGACATTCTGGACGCGGATGTTGGTGGGGAGGCCGGATCCGGGAATCTGAGCCGTCGTCTGTGGAATGCAGCCGAAGGCAATGAGAGCCGAGCAAATAAGGTGTGTGATCCAACGTGCGCGCATGATTAATTCCTCCCGGCGGGTGAATTCGTTGATGGGACAACGAAGGATATTTGAATATAGAGCTGGATGCTGATGCTGGCTGCCGCTGCATCAAAGCGGTCTCTGCGGAAGAAATATCCGATGGGGACTACGGCGTAGTCAAATGACCGTGGTATTTCGTCTCGACGTATTTGCAGTGCTCCGTCTCGTAAGGCTGACATTTTCTTCATAATAAAACATGCCGTTCGGGCCGCTATGACACCAGTCACGGTTGCCAGGGATATATGACAACGGAATAAGAGTGGCATATTGAAGGTACTCGTCAGAGTGACGTACTAGCCGGTATTGTCGCGAGTTCGTATGGGCTCGGCGGCTGGCCGCATAGGGATCTGCCCCTTCTCCCGCCGAACTCCACGTGCTCGGTTCGAATACCAGCCGTAATACCGGATCAGGTGTTGTCCTCGGTCAGGGATGTGCTGGGTGATCTGCGCCAGAAAGTCGAGCGGCGCGAAGACTTCGAAGTTGCGGGTGATTCCAGGAAGCGTCGGCGAGCTCCAGCCAGACGCCTCGCTAAATCGGTTCGACTTATAAAGCCGGCTCCCAATCATCTCGATTCTCGCGGGACGTTGCTCATGCCTGACGGGCTTCCGGGTTTTTCTTTCCGGTGTCGACGGCGCCGCCTGTGATGAGGAGTGTCGAGAAGAGGATGAACGAAAGAATCATCGGCGGGTAGACGTCGTTCTTGATCGGCATGCTCCGTGTGTAAAACCGGGGATCGGATTTCTTATCGAACGAATATTCCAAGCACGCCGATGGCGAGCACTAGCTCTCCAGGGCCGCGCGAAGATTTCCTCCGGCATTCTTCAGGCGCGCCCGCGAATCTTTCCGGGATAAGCCGGTGCGGGCCATGACGAGCGCGAGCTTGATGTCATCGCGCGCTTCTTTCCGGATTAGCAGGGCTTCTTTCCGGGAGACGCCGCCGATATCAATCATCAGTCGATTCGCGCGCGCATCGAGCTTGGCGCACCATGTTTTCAGATCCACCATCCGGTTGCCGTACACCTTGCCGGCGATCACCATCGCCGTCGTGGAGATGCTGTGCAGGATGCTCTTCGTCGTGAGTCCCGATTTCATCCGCGTCGAACCTGCAAGAACTTCGGGCCCGACGGGCACGGCGATGAGATGATCGACATAGCGCGGCCTGGGTATGATGTTCATCGTCACGAGAGCCGTGGAGGATTTACGCGCGTGCGCGGCGGCGAGCGCGCCGCGGACATAGGGCGCCATGGAGGAAGCGGAGATTCCGATGACGAGATCGTTGCCGCGCAGTTTCAGCGCGTCGATCTCCGCCCTGCCCCTCGCGGCATCGTCCTCGGCGCCTTCAATGCTTCTGCGGAGCGCGGCGGGTCCTCCGGCGATGAGCCCCATCGCGCTCCCCGGCCCCTTCCGCGGGAGTCCGAAGGTCGGAACAAGTTCCGCCGCGTCGATGACACCGAGCCGACCGGATGTGCCCGCGCCGATGTAGACGACGCGCCCGCCCGAGACGATGGCGTTCGCGAAATCGCGGGCGACGGCGGCGATCGTGTCGGCAGACTCCGCGATACGCGCCACCGCGCGGGCATCCTCGGCCGCGATGAGTCGGACGATCTCCGTCGGCTTCATGAGATCCAGGTCTCGTGAATGCGGATTGGGGGATTCCGTGACCAGTTCAGCCCAGGGATCCTTCTTTCGCGGCGTTCGTTTCATCATGACGCGGCCATTATTTCACGACTGCGATCCGCTATCCATTCGGATGAAGCGGAGGAATCGGCGCATCGAGCGTCGCGGCGATGGCGCGAACGATCTCCGCCTCCTCCACCGTGATACGACCGTCGACGCCCGCCGCGTCGAGGATCGCCTCGACGATCTTTGCCTTCAGGGCGGGCGCCGTGTGGGCGAGCTCGGCGAGAGCCTTATCGATATTCCGGTATGAGCATTGATCGTGGGGCACGATCGAGCCGGTCGCGCCGAGCGTTTCCATGCCCTTGTCGAACGCTTTCTTTTCCGGGGCGGAATCGTGATGGCTCATGTGCGCGACGGCGGAAATGATCAGCACCGCCTCATCCTGCACCTGCGCCAACGAGCGATGCTTGACGACGGAGGCGCGACGGCGGTCGGGATCGAGATGATGAGCGATCATGCGTTCGAGCGCGAATTCGAAGAGTGAAAGCTCCTGGTCGGCCTCGATGATCTTGTGGAGCCCGGAGCGAAACTCCTCGACCTGAGGTTTCGAGAGGAGCTTCAGGGACGGCAGGGCGACATCGACGATCATGAGACGCTTTTCTTTTCCCATGCCGGCGCAGATGCCGCGCATCTTCAGGATCATCTCGGCGAAATCGGCGTCGGAGTTATCCCTGACCCATTGCGCGGTCTTTTCATTCTGCACGAGCAGACCGTAGAGGATGGAGATTGTGCCGAGGGGATCCGCGAGAGCGTCGGTAAGAGCGGGAGGGAGCGCTTCGAGAGCGGAGTGGGCGTGGTTGAGGCGCGCCTGGTCGACCCTGCCCATGCCGGCGATGATGGTACCGGATTGAAAACCCATGCGCCCGTCCTCCGGCATGTTGCCCGACCGGTCGGAAATCTCCTCGGTGACGGGCTGCTGGAGAATCCGCTCGATCCGGTCCTTGATCGGAGGATGCGTGGCGAAGAGCGAGCTGACTCCCATGGAAAAGAAGAGGTGGCTGGCTTCGCTGGCGTGATCCGCCTCGATCTTCGAGCCGATTCCCGCGATCTTTTTCAAGGCGCCCGCAATGCCGCCGGGATTGCGGGTAAACTGGACGGCGGAGGAATCCGCAAGATACTCGCGCTGCCGCGAGACGGCGGCCCGGATCAAGCCGCCGAAAAAGGCGCCGACGGATCCGATGATGTACAGAGCGAGGCCGAACAGTGCGAGGACCGCGAGAGCTTTTCCTTCATCTTTGCCGCCTCGGGAGTTTCCCATGAGCCGCAGCAGGATGTAGCCGATGATGCTGATGACGACGAGGCCGTGAATGAGGCCGATGAGGCGGATGTTGAGGCGCATGTCGCCGTTGAAGATGTGGCTGAATTCATGAGCGATGACGCCCTGGAGCTCATCGCGCGAAAGCTGTTCCACGCAGCCGCGCGTCACGCCGATGACGGCGTCGCCGGGAGTGAAACCCGCGGCGAAGGCGTTGATCGAGGAATCGGCCAAGATATAGACGGGCGGCACGGATGTGCCCGAGGCGATGGCCATTTCCTCCACGACATTCAGGATTTTTTTCTCATGGAGATCCTGGGTATGTCGATGGAGCAGTTGCCCGCCGAGCATTTCGGCGACGGCCTGCCCGCCGCTGGAGAGCTGCGCGGTCTTGTATGAACTTCCGAGCACGATGATGAGGAGAACGGCCGCGCCCGTCATGCCGAGCAATCCCGGATCCCAGTAATGGATCTCCCGCCCGGGCTGATCGGAGACGATTCCCATGATGAGAATGACGGCCAGGTAGAGCGAGATGATGACCGCGACGATCGAGAGGCAGAAGAGGAACATCAGCCTTCCGGTTTTCTTTCGCGCGGCGGCCTGGTGCTCGAAGAAGTTCATGGAGTCGGATCCCTGTGAATCAGACTCAGCTGAAGCTCACCTTGACGGCCTGCTTCGCCTCGGCGGATTGCACTTCCCAGAGCGGGGCTTCCTGGAAACCGAACATGCCCGCGAAGAGCACATTGGGGAAGGACTCGCGATCGGTGTTGTAGGCCATGACGCTGTCGTTGTACGCCTGCCGCGCGAACGCGACCTTGTTTTCGGTGGAGGTGAGTTCCTCCTGCAGCGACATCATGTTCTGGTTGGCCTTCAGATCCGGATAGGCTTCCGCGACCGCAAAGAGCCTGCCGAGCGCGCCGGTCAGGGCGCCTTCGGCTCCCATGAGAGCCTTCATGGCGTTCGGATCGGCGGGATTGATGGCCGCTTTCTCACGCGCACCGGAAGCCTGGTTCCGCGCCGCGATGACCGCTTCGAGCGTCTGGCGTTCGTGCGCGAGGTAACCCTTGCAGGTCTCGACGAGATTGGGGATGAGATCGTAGCGACGCTGGAGCTGGACATCGATCTGCGACCAGGAATTCTTGTTACGATTCCTCAGGACGACGAGCCGGTTGTAGATGCCGACGACCAAGACGATGAGACCAAGCGCGATAACGCCCAGCACGATGAAAATGATGATGCCTGTACCCATGATGCCTCCCTGATCCCGCGGACCGATACGGTGAGCTTACGGCGGAAACGGGCGATGGGACAGAAGATTCCCATCGTGGTAGAAGTTCCCCATCAAAAATATTAACAGGATAGGCAGGATGGGCAGGATCAATCAGCGCTTTCGAATCGACGCGCCGCGCTATGTTGGGGAGTTCATTTCGGACGCGAACCTTGTGCGGGGAATCAACGTAATATTGTGGAACTGCGCGCGATCAAAGGTCGTGTCCAATGCGGATTCTATCAACATCAAATCCTGCCGATCCTGTTAATTTTCCGCCATCGGATGGGGACATGATACGATGGGCGGATGACTCGCAATTCTCCTCTCTGGTTTTCCTGCGCCGTTTTGGTCATGCTCGCGGCGATCTCCGGTTGCATCTCCATTCATCGCAAGGAAATCCCCGTTCCCGACCAGCCCACGGCGGCTCCGCTCGTTCTTCCGGACACGATCTCGATCGGCCTGGCCGTCGGCAAGGCTCAGATCGTCGTGAGCCTTCCTGCGGGCAGCAGGGCGACCGGTTCCGTCGAATCACGCCGGGTCGGCGCCGCGGGGGACGTCAGGTTCGTCGCGGAGACGGGCGGCGTCCGGTGCGGAGACCTGGGCATCGGCCTCTCCTCGCGCATCCGGATTCAGCCGGATCGAGATCGGTTTCTCAGCTTCTATAACATCCGTTATCGCGGCGAATTCTTTCTTCTTCCAGGATCAGATTCGTCCGGCAATCCCGTCCTCACGCTTGTGAACGTCCTTGCTCTCGATGACTATCTGCTCGGCGTCGTGCCGAAGGAGATCGGCATCGTGCGCGACGATCATGTGGAGGCGATGAAGGCGCAGGCGGTGACGGCGCGAACGTATTCCGTCCGCAACAAGGGCCGGCGCGCGTCTCTCGGATTCGACCTCTTCGCCACATCGGAGGATCAGGTGTACGGCGGAGTCAATGCCGAGATCGGCATCACGAGCAGGGCCGTTCAGCAGACGCGCGGCGAAATACTCGTGTACCAGGGGGATTTCGTGGAGGCGTTTTATCACTCCACGTGCGGCGGACGCACGGCATCGATGCAGGAAGTCTGGGGCGTCGACCGGCCGTATCTTCGTGGAAGCTCCGATCTGATCGGAGATACCTTCGCCTGCTCGATCTCCAGATATTTTCAATGGACCGAAATCTATCGCGGCGAAACATACGCGCGCCTGGCGTCACCCGCGCCGGACATCCGGATCGAGATCCTCGAAAGAGACACGGGAGGGCGGTGCCTCAATATCGCGGTGGTGCGAGGGGATTCCAGGCTCCTCGTGCGCGGCGACTGGATCAGGAAGACGGTCCGGCGTCCGGATGGGGGACTCCTGAGGTCGAGCTGGTTCGACGTCCGCCATGAAACGGGCGCCTTGATTTTGGAGGGGCGAGGCTGGGGCCATGGCATCGGAATGTGCCAGATGGGCGCCATCGGCCGCGCGCGCGCGGGGCAGTCCTATCGCGAGATCCTGGCCGTTTATTATCCCGGCGCGGAAATCAAGCCCTTGCGCAATGGCGTGCCGTCGTATCAGAATTCAGGTGGGTAAGGGGGAATTCGTGGAGGAAGACATGGCAAGAGTCAGGCCGTTCGATGAAGACGACATGAGCAATTTCGCGTTCGAGCGTTTCGATGATGATGAAAAAACGGATGAGGATCTTCTGAACGACTGGAACACCGAGGGGCCCGAGGACGAAAAGGAAAAAGAAGCCCCGGACGCGCCCGCGCTCGAATTGCCCGATGAGCCGGATACGTTGCTGGACGACGAGGAACCGCTCGAAGAACCCTCCGAGGAAGAATCCGAACTGGACGAAGAAGAATAGGCTTGGATCCGCAATACTACGTTTATCACGAGGGGCAGATCACCGGGCCCTATGCGCCGGCGGACGTGCGGAGCTGGAACATGGCTCCGGATACGCAGGTCTGCGTCGCCGGCTCGGAAGAATGGCAGCTTCTTTCGCAGGTGCCCCAGCTCCTGGCGCCGCCTTCCGCCGGCACCCTGTCCGCGAGCCCGCTCCTGGCGACGGGAAGCGACGTCGCGATCACGGAGAAGAAGAAGATCTTCATCATCCACGGCCGGGGCAACACCATGAACGACGCCTTCGGCCGGCTCATCCAGCTTGTCCGCGTCAAGTTTCGATACTACCAGTCGAAATTCTACGTCGATTCCGAGAATTCCAATTTCGTCCGTTACCTGCTGTACGACACGCAACGGAATCCCTACGCAAAGCTCTTCGACAGGATTCTCGTCGGGAAAATCGCTCTCGCGCCCCACTTTCCGCCTCCGCCGGACTGGCGGCCCGACGAGACATGGACCACTCTTTCCGAATATAAAGTTTCCGACAAGCTCCAGCTGTACGGCGTCCCGATGGGCGCGGTCGGCGCGAGCCGGGAATGGATCGACGGATTTTTCCGGCAGCTTTGGAACGATTTCGGCCCGGTCCTCGGGGAAGTCATCACGAGCCAGCCCGCGTTGGCGGCTTCGCTGGCGAATTTCCGGATGCAGCTTCGTCCTTCCGACGGAGGACTGTGGCTGGAGCGCGAATACAAGGAAGCAATCAGGTCGATTCTTCCTGCACGCGGAGTCGCGCCCGAGCCCTTCATCGATTTTCTCCTGGAGTTCCAGAGATTGAACGACGCGGGCGGAGACCTGGACACGATCGCTTCGAACGCCCTTTATGGAGCGTGGATTCTGCAGGCGTGGCAGGCGAATTACGGGACCGCTCCCCGTTACGGCCGCGACTTCGAGTTTGACTTCGTCAATTATCATCAGTCGTTTCTCCATCTTGCGCGTCACAGGAACTGCGAGCTTTATCTTCCGGACTTTCCGATGGATGCGATTCCGGACCTGGAAGAAGCGGCAAAGGCGGTGATCGAGGCGGGAAGTTTTCTCGTCCGCATCGACGACCATCATCCGATGGGGCAGGACAAGATGGATCTTCTGGAACGGTTGAAGGCGTCCGGATTCTTCGGCGATTTCGTGATGTCCGGGCCGGTGAAGGGGACGGAGCAATCGGAGGAAGATAAGACCTGCGGCGCCGATCTCGTCCACCGGCAGATGATAGCAGGGCGTGGCTTCGACACTCCCGGCCTGGAGGAATTGCGGCGCCTCGCGCATCAGCAGGATCTCCACCTCATCTCGGATCCCGACGACCGGAACCATCCGGATTACCTTGCGATCGATCTCTCCAAGCTGATCGGCTCCAAGTATTCCCGCATCGACATGGCCCAGCAGCTCATGTTCGTCCGGACATTCGACGACATGCGCCGGATCATGGAGACGACGGGCTGGCGCCAGATCGTCGATCAGTATGAGGTCGAACTGGAGCGGGTATCGCCGGGACTCGAAAAATGCATGGCGCGGATCGACTTCATCGTGCCCGGGGAGATCGAATCCGCGCGCGGCTCGCTCGGGTTCCTCTCGATCGTCTCGAAGATCCTGAAGACGATCACATTCGGCGCATTCGACCTGGAAGCGAAGATCCTCTCGGGCCGCAGGCCGGAATTGACCCATCGTATCTTCATCGCCCTGGCTCCGTCGCAATCGCGCCGCGAGCCGCGGATCAACGTCGCGTCGGCCATCGGATACCTGAAGCGGTTCTTCCGGTTCGATTATTTTTTCTACGCCTGGGGCGCGAGCCTCCTGACGACCCGCCGGTACAACGACAAGGACCAGGTGCTCGATCTGTCGCAGCTCATGCCGATCATCGGAGGCCCCGGCGACGGCGGCCACTCGTCGGCCGCGACGTGCAAACCGCCGTCGAACGCGGCATGGCCACGGAAGCAGTTCGAGAGATTGAAGAACGCGAACTTCCTGGAATACGCGAAGTACATCGCGGGGCGCGTCGCGGGCGGTGCGGGCGTGCAGATCGTCTCGGTAAAGATGATGACGGACCTAGACAAGGATTATTGATCCTGAATTGATTTTTTCCAGAAGTTCCTCATCAAAAACATTTAACAAGATGGGCAGGATAGGCAGGATCGATTTCGGGTAGAAATGAAGGTAATGTAATCCTGTTATCGGGGAGGATTTCTATTCTCTCTTCTCTCTTTTCCTTTTACATCACTTACGGAGAACTGAACAAGGCTCGCTATTCGGCAGCATCATGCTCCTGCCCCTGGCCGGTGCGCGCAGCCTTCTTGAGATCGATCGTCGCGTCTGCGACAAAGCGCCAGCCCTCTACCGGTTCCAGAGCGGGTGAAAATCCTGCCCATCCTGTTAATTTCCCGTCAATGGATGGGGAACTTCTGGATTTTTTCTTCCTTCCTTGCGCTGGCGCAAAGATATATCTCACACGTCCGGTCATGATTACTCCTGGCATCCGGAGCGCGGCTCCGGGGAAGGAGAAATGCGATGGAGAGTTCGGATCGATCGGCGTTTGTGGGCGGGGGGAATGCGGTTTCCTATCAGAAGCTCTGGCTGGGATTCGGAGTCGTCGTCGCTCTCTCGTTTCTGACGCTCGGTTACTACGGGCTCGAACTGTATCGCCAGGCGCCGCCGATTCCCGATCGCGTGTTGACTTCGGACGGAGACGTGCTCTTCACCGGGCAGGAGATTCGCGACGGGCAGAATGCGTGGCAATCGATGGGCGGGCAGGAGGTCGGGTCGGTGTGGGGACACGGCGCCTATGTGGCGCCGGACTGGTCCGCGGACTGGCTGCATCGGGAAGCGGAAGCATGGATCGAAGGGGAAGCGCGGCGTGAGTACGCAACGTCGGCGGTTGCGATCGACCGCGACAAGCGCGCGTTATTGGAAGCCAGGCTTCAGGGTCAGATTCGAGCGAATACGTACGACGCCGCCTCCGGAAATATCGTCGTCACTCCGGCTCGCGCGGCAGCGGTTCGAAAAGTCGCCGGTCATTACGAGGCGCTCTTCGGAACGGATCCCGCGCTCGGCGATCTGAGGAAAGCCTATGCGATCCCGTTCAATGCCGTGCCGGACGCGGAGCGCCGCAGGAATATCTCCGCCTTCTTCTTCTGGACTTCCTGGGCCTGCGCGACGAATCGCCCCGGCAGCGAGATCACGTACACGCAGAACTGGCCGCCGGATGCGGTTGTCGGAAATCGCCCGACAGGTTCGATCATTCTCTGGTCGATCGTATCGTGCGTGGCGCTCCTGGCCGGCATCGGAGCCCTCTCCTGGAATATGGCCCGGACCCGGCACCAGGAGGACGACCATACCGTTCCCGATCGTGATCCGCTGCGGGCGATCACGATCACGCCCTCCATGCGCGCGACGATCAAGTATTTCTGGACTGTCACGGCGCTCTGCGTCGTCCAGGTCGTGCTGGGCGGGATCACGGCCCACTATGGCGTGGAAGGCGGAGGATTCTACGGCTTTGCCCTGGACCAGTATCTTCCTTACGCGGTCACCCGGACATGGCATACGCAGCTGGGGATCTTCTGGATCGCCACGGCGTGGCTGGCGACCGGGCTCTTTGTCGCTCCGGCCGTCGCGGGCGGTGAGCCGCGTCACCAGCGGCTCGGCGTCAATGTGCTCTTCGGAGCCATCCTCATCGTCGTGGTCGGTTCTCTGGCCGGACAGTGGATGGGCGTCATGCAGAAGCTCGGCCTCGTCGAGAACTTCTGGTTCGGCCACCAGGGCTATGAATACGTCGACCTCGGCCGCTTCTGGCAGATCGCTCTCTTTTCAGGACTGGCCATCTGGCTGGCCCTGATGCTGCGCGCGCTGGCGCCCGCGTTGCGGAAAGCGTCCGAGCATCGGAGCCTGCTGGGGATGTTCACCGTGGCGTGCGGGGCCATCGTCCTCTTCTACGGCGCGGGGCTCATGTGGGGCCGTCAGACGCATCTCGCGCTGGCCGAGTACTGGCGCTGGTGGGTCGTTCATCTCTGGGTGGAAGGATTCTTCGAAGTCTTCGCCACGGTCGTGATCGCTTTTCTCTTCTCGAGCCTGGGCCTCATTCGCGTGGTCACGGCGACGCGCTCCGTTCTCTTTTCCACGACGATCTTTCTCTCGGGAGGCATCATCGGAACATTTCATCACCTCTACTTCACGGGCACGCCGACGGCGATCCTGGCGCTGGGCGCGACTTTCAGCGCGCTCGAAATCGTGCCGCTCGTTCTCGTCGGATTCGAGGCCTGTGAAAACATGGGGCTCCTTCGCACGCGCGCGTGGGTCTCCGATTACAAATGGCCCATCTACTTCTTCGTGGCCGTCGCGTTCTGGAATCTCGTCGGAGCGGGGCTTTTCGGATTTCTCATCAACCCTCCGATCGCGCTCTACTACATGCAGGGTTTGAACACCACTCCGGTGCACGGGCACACCGCGCTCTTCGGAGTCTACGGGATGCTGGGCATCGGGCTCATGCTCTTCTGCCTGCGCGCCTACACGGCGGGGCGCGCCTGGAACGACCGGATCATCTCCTTCTCATTCTGGTCCCTGAACGTCGGGATCTCGATGATGGTGCTCTTAAGCCTTTTGCCGATCGGTCTGCTGCAGGCGAAAGCCAGCATGCAGCACGGCCTGTGGTTTGCGCGGTCCGCGGAATTCCTGCAGACGCCCCTGATGCAGACGCTCCGGTGGATGCGCGTGCCGGGAGACATCATCTTTTCGCTGGGCATGGTGAGCCTCGCCGTGTTCGTCGGCGGATTATGGACCGGCTGGTCGTACGCGTCATCGCGAAGCGGGAAGGCGATCTGGAGCAGCGTGGAGGCGGAAACGGCGGCCTGAGCGATCAGAGATCCTCGGCGAGTTCCTGGAGCCGGGCTTCATCGCGAAGAGTGATCCTCCTGCGGCCGCAGGTCACGATTCCGTCCTTCTCCCACGTGGAGAGCGTCCGGCTGGCCGTGAAGAGGGTTGTTCCGGCAAGTTCCGCGAGCGTCTGCCGCGTCACGGTCATGTCGATGAGCGTGCCGTCCTGAGTCCCGCGGCCGGCCTGGCGCGCCAGCCTGAGAACCGCGCGGGCGATCCGCCGTTCGACGCGCTCCGTCATGAGTTCCCGGAGGCGATCCTGGAGCTCGCGGATCCGGGCGGAGAGGATCGGGATGGTGTTCCTGGCGATGCGGGGAAAACGTTCCATCAACCGCAGCATCGCCGATCCATTCCAGCAGAGCACGATGGAATCCTCGACGGCTTCCGCGGTAGCCGGATACTCGGGACTGCCGAGGGTGGATGCGATGGCGAAGATTTCACCGGGGGAGATGAACCGCAGGATCACGTCCTGGCCTTCCGGGGAGACCTGGGAAATCTTGACGCGGCCGCGAAGGAGCAGGAACTGGTGATCCGCGGGCCTTCCCTGGCGGAACAGGATCGCGGTCCGCGCGAACCTGATCTTGCGGGCCTCGCCGACGAGGACGGCGAGTTCCGGTTCCGTGATACCGGCGAAGAGCGGAGCATTTCTCGCGGCCTGGATTTCGCCGCCGGAGTCGCCGGAAGTCGAGGCGGTGGATTTGCTTTTCGGCATGGAGGCATTATAGGAGGGAAGAGCGGATAACCCAATCTCGATGGATGCGACGGGGAAACAGGCGGGGGCGGCGCGATGCGGCACATAACTGATAACTGACGGGAATTTCCATTTTGCGGAGCAAAAGCTGAAGTAAAGCTTGGGTAGTGCCATTGAGGAAGGTGATCGTGCGCATGGCATTACCGGGCAGATCCCCGATCAATCGATCACGGAACGCGATACAGCGAGGGAATTAATGGTTCCAGATCCGGTTCCAGCGTCCTCATTATGCTTTTGGCATCCGCGTCACCATCGTCCTTACCATTCGCATTTTTCGTCCTATTGCGGATGTATCTTCGATAGTCATCGTGCGCTATTCGTTCGCAGACGACGCCCAGATTGTGATGGGCGACCGATGATCTCGGATTTTCATTCAAAGCGCTCCGATAAAATTCCTTCGCTTCCATCCATTCACCGCGTTTATGCCGCAGGTTGCCGAGAATGATCCTCGCATCGCACAGCAGAAACGTGTCATGCGCATTCTCCAGAATTCGCGCGGCATAGCCTGCCGCGGCATCCGGACGATTCGCTCCGTAGGCGCAGATCGCGCGAAGAAGCAGTATCCGCGGCGCCGCATCATCCTCGTTCGCGAGGCGCTCCAGATCCATGTCCGCCGCCTCGTAGGCACCCGACTCCATGAGGATAAGAGCGCGGCTCATCAACGTATGCGAGCGTAACGCGGAATCCCCGCGGAGTTCGAGGGAGGCGGCCAGATCCTGGAGCGAAGCATCCCGGTCCCGCGATCCATAGGCGCGGATGAGACCGAGGTTGTATCGGAATCGCGCGGTCAAAGTGTCGAGCCGTACGGCCTGCTCCGCGTCCAGGAGCGCGTCCTCGTTTCGACCGAGATGAGCAAGCGCCGCGGCGCGAAGATCGCGAATGACCGGACTGTCGCCGGTCTCTAAAATCGCGGAGAACACCGCGACAGCGCTGTCGTATCTGCCGCGAGCGGCATGCGCCATGCCCACCTCCGCCGTCTCCGATCCGGCCCTCGCTGGCGAGGAGAAAAAAACCGCCATGCCGAGAGCGACGAGAGCGTAGCGGAGGGCCGCACTTTTCACGATGTCCGCGGCGCCTCAAAATCCCGGAACGGCATCAATCATGCTCGATATAAAGGCCGCGCGAGCGCGCCATCGCGACGGCGTCCTGCGTATCGAACGCGAGAGCGGATCCGTAGGCGTCTTTTGCCATGAAGTAGTACATGCCTCCCCGGTCGTGATAGACGTCGTTATCTTCCGGCGACAACTCGATTGCCGAAGCGAAATCCTGCTCGGCGGCATCCCACAATTTCAACCGCATGCGACACCAGGCGCGGTGTCGATAGGCGAAGGTCAGTTCCATCACGTCGTCCGACGCGGCGAGGATATGTTCCAGATCCGGCAGAGCGCCGGCATAATCCCCGGCCTTGAAGCGCGCGCTCACGCGCCCCTCGTAGCTAGGGATGTATTGCGGATCCTCCTCGATCGCCCTTCCGAAGTCCGCGATCGCGCTGTCGAAAAGTTCCTGATCCAGATAGGCCCGCGCACGATTGACATAGGAGTAGGCCGCGCCGCCGTTCGCAATCGACATTTCATAATCCGCGTACGCGGCATCGTACATCCCGAGATGATTTGCGTAGATGATGCCGCGATTGTTCCATGCGGGCCAATAGGTCGAATCGATATCGAGCGCCGTGCCGAGATCGGCGAGCGCGCTGTCGTAGTTCCTCATCCCGAGGTGACATTTAGCACGTTCCTTGAAGACCTCGGCGGATCGAGATTCGCGAAGCATCGACCCTGTGAACTCTTCCAGAGCGCTCTCGTAATTTTCGGCGGCGAGAAGAGCCTCCGCGCGATCGTATATCGGCCGCGAATCATCCGCGCGAGCGGGTGGCATGAAACGAGAGGGCAGCATGAAAGAAGAAAGCGCGAGGACGACGATTCCGAGACCCATGCGCACCCGATTATTTTCGCGGTTCGTCAAGACAGCGCCAGTATACATCAATTGCGAATCCCGTCGATCCGTGCAAGACTCCGGACGCAATCCCGATGCCCATCCGCTTGGAAAAATGGATCCTCCGATTCTCAATGCCGGCGGGCATCGTCGCGGCGGTTTTGCTTTTCCCGGTCTCAGGAGCCGCGGCCGAGTGGAACGACGGTATCCTTTCCGCGGATGCGCTTCATTCGATCTCCATGGCCAAGAATGACCTTCTCGCGGGTTGTCCCGAGCATGTCCGTGGCCGCCTGGGAAGGCTCCGTCTCTCCCGCAATGAGGATACGACGGAAGCCGAGTGGTTCATCGCCCACGCGGACGAATCGAAGTTCTGGATGAAGAAGCTCCTGCTCGCCGGTTCGCTCGAATATTGGAACACCTCGACGATCTTCGCGCAGATGGGGGATCCTGAATTTCCATTTGTTCTCGCATACGCCGCCCGCCTGCAGGAAGGCTCCTACGGAAATCTCCCCCGTGATCCTGACACGGCTTTCCAACACGCATCCGCGGACCAGATCCGCAATCTCATCCGCTATTATGGCGATGGCGCCGACGGCGGCGCATCTTACCTCGTCCGTCTTCTGATCGCGCGTGATCGCGCGGATGAAAGGGATCTTCTGCGGGATTATATTCGCCTCACCGAGCGCCTGCCCTTCAGCGAATATCAGACGTTGGATATCGACATTTCTCGCGATACCGATCTGATGGAAGCTCTCGCAGCGCGATGGCAAGTGATTGGATCGGAAAATTCCGCGTATTACATTCGCAATTCACTCCACCCCCTCGCTGTTCTCATTCGCGCGGCGGCATGGAACCAGTCGGGACAATATCTTCGGAACGAAGGCGAGGATGCCATCGTCTGGAATCATCTATCGGAATCGGAGGTGCGGCTTCTCGAGGACGCCGATGACACGCGCATTCTTCCTCTGATCTGCGGATCGGCGGGAAGACATCGGCATTATCCTGACAATGGTGAATTCTATCGCTCCCTCCCCCCGGATTCGGACGCCGCCGAAAAATACTGGTCGATCGCGCGAGGACGCTCGTCCTGGTTCACGCGCCGCGCCATCGTGATCTCCGCAGCCGAGCTTCTGGATACTCCCCAGGCGAGAGCCCTCGCGCGCATCGTTCTTCAGTCGGCTGAGACAGATCCCCGAGTGATATCGGCGGCGTTCCAGTGCATCCGAAAACCGGAGGACCAATTCATCGAGACTCTCGAGGAGTATTCGCGGAATACGGATGCCTATCTCGCGGCCGAGGCGCTCCGCGCTTTGACGAGGATCCGCGCCGGGCGGCGGGTTTTTTCAATCGCCACCCGCTACTACATCGGGCATCCTTCCCCCTTCATGCGCGCGGTCGCCCGGGATCTGCTGCTTTCGCTCCTTCCTGATGACGATGCCGCGACCGCGCTCCTGTCCGGCATGCGCTGGGATCTCATCCGCGAGACAGGGCCGACGACGTTCTGGGGCAACAGCGCTATCCAGGCCGCGCTCGACGCCGATAGAGGGCGTCATCCGGAACTGACCGGAGCGTTGATCGAGATGTTAACGACGGAACTGGAAACCTCGACATTCCACGTCGAAGATACCCCTTCGCTGACACCAACGCTGGTCGCCCTGAGAGCCCATCCGTTTCCGCTCGTCCGACATCAGGCGGCTCTCCTTCTCGCCGCATACGGACCGGATTCAGAGAGAATAAAGGTTCTCGACGAAGCCATCGCGGCGCTGGAACACGAGAAATTCACCACGAGCTACTATCGGGCCGTCACGCTGCTCAAAACATACGCCGGTCCGCGCCAGGTCGAGAGGCTTGCCGATATGCTCAGGACGTATCCGGACTCCCCGTACAGCTCGATCGTGATGGATATCCTGAGCGCGCGTGGAGGCGAGACGTCGATTCGGGCGTTCGTCCGGATCATCGCGGATACCGGATCGCCTCTCTACATAAGCGCACTACGCGCGCTCCATGCGCAGAATAACACGCCCTGCTCCGAACTCGCGCGCGCGGCTCTCGCGGATGCCGCCTACTTCGGCCCCCGGGAATTCGCCGACGAAGCGATGGCGATGTTGCTCCGCACCTACGCGGATGACGTCGAAGGCAGGGAGCAACTTCTTCTGCGGGCCATCCGGTCCCAGGGGCGATTTCCTCCGGTGACGATCGCCGACATCGCGGCAATCGGCTTTTCCATCGAATACATGAATGACTTTCAGCGATTGCGAATAGGAATGCCGAATTATCCGATCTCCTACGATGCACGGACATGGGATCCGATCCCGCTTCTTCACTCGGAATTTCACGATTCACCGCAAGAGAAGCGCGCACTTCTGGCTCGCGTCCTCATGCTCCTCGGAGACCCGCGATCGATCGTGGAACTTCGGAGCCACCTCTCCGATGAGGAGCCGGCACTGAAATTCGCAATCTGGTCGTCGTTCAGCGAGTTGAAGAGGAAACACAAAGCGCCGGATTCCTATCCGCCCATCCGAGACAGCGGCGCGGAATTCGCCCGCTTTCTCCCCCCCGATTTCCACGACTATATAATGCGCGAGCAAGTTCTGAGCTTGCTCGCTGATCTCCGGTCTCCTTCGGCCCTCGGATATGTCGAACGCCTGGTGAACACCTGGAAGGGCCGGGACGGGAGCACGCTCCATGTGGAGGTAGCCTATCTGAAATCGCTCTCGCCGGATCCCCGCGCGCTACGTTTGCTCGTTCGTTTCACCGGCAAAGATCTGCACGGGACCACGCAATCCCATGCGATTTCGGCTCTCGCGGATCTGGACCGGCTGGATCTCGTCGCATCTCGCCTCGCCGAAATCTTTGCGCGCGGCCACAGCGAGGATAACAGCCTGTTGATGACGGTTCTCGGCGCGCTGAAGAAGGAGCATGGCATGGTCTGGGGAGAATCCGTCCTCGCGCTCCTGGTCCCGGCGAACGAATACTTTTGGAGTGCCGCCGCTGACGCGCTCTCGCGGATGTCCTTCCCCGGAAAAGGCGCGCGCCTGCTCCAGCTCTTCCGCGGCGAACAGGGTGCCGGCGTGATCGCGTTTTCCGGCGCGCTTATACAAGCGGCGTCGACCCTGAGCGATTCCGATGAGATTGCGCTGATCACTCTCGCGTTGCGGAATGACAATATCATGCTCCGGAGCACCGCATGGAACGCTCTCGACCTGCGTCTGCAGTATGGCCGTTACAACTCATCCATCCGGACCATCGTCGATTTCATGAAAAGCGCTGACGAGGATTTCCGCGCGACGGCGCGAGATCACATCCAGAGATATTGCCGGGGCTGGACGCGTGAAGAGCGCGTCGAATGGGCGGAGTCGCTGACGGACGAAGAGCGGAATATGCTTGGGCTCATCCGTGATTACTTCATCGAATACCGCCGGCAGCCTCCCCGGTCGTCTGCGTCGCAAGCGCTCCCTGGCGGCATTTACTGAGCTCCAACGGATGGGAATATCCATCCTGCGGGCACGCACTGAAGTATAGCCTGGGGAGTGCCTTTGGGGAAAGGTGATGGCGATCGAGACTGCTCGATCAGGTCTGGCGGATCGCGCGGTATTATCTCGATCGTGTGTTGCGCGGTTCTCTTGCTCTGTCCGCGCCGTTGTTGGAGCTTGGACGGGGGACTTCTGTGCGTTCCGATTTGCGATTTACGAATGACGGATTAGGAATTACGATCCCCTTTCCCATGGGAACTTCCGACAGAATAGGGCTTACGGTCATCACTCCGGCTTTCAACGAGTCCCTCAACCTGCCGCTTTTTTACGAGGCGCTGAAGGAGGTTGCGGCGAAGGAGAATTACGACTGGGAGTGGATCGCGATCGACGATCATTCGCGGGATAACACTTTCGAGATCCTGTCGGACCTGGCGAAGAAAGACCCGCGCGTGAAGGGATTCCGGCTGGCTCGCAATTCCGGTTCGCACTCGGCGATCATGTGCGGGATCGAGATCGCATCCGGAGATGTCGTGGCCGTCATGGCCTCCGACATGCAGGATCCGCCGGAATTCCTGCCGAATCTCATCGCGGAATGGAAGGCCGGCAGCCACGTCGTCTGGGCGGTGCGGGCGAAACGATACGGCGAGAAGTTCACGAACGTTCTCTTCGCCCGCCTGTATTACTGGATCGTCCGCCACTTCGACGGACTGCAGGAGATGCCCCCGACGGGCGCGGACTTCTACATCATGGACCGCCGCGTCGCGGAGGCTTTGAAGCAGTACCAAGAGAGATCCATCAGCCTCTTTCTCCTCGTGTGTTCCATGGGATTCAAGCAGTCGAGGATCTTCTACGACAAGCAGGCGCGCGCGCACGGCCAGACGGGCTGGAGCTTTTCCAAGAAGGTGAAGTTGATCAGCGACTCGATGATCCCCTTCACGTCGTATCCGCTCCGGGCGATGATCTGGATCGGGATTCTCTTCATCGTTGTCGGCAAGCTCGCCGCTCTGGGAGCGCTCTGCGGCGCGTGTCCCGAGTGCGCCGGCCCTTCTTCTCCGTGGCCGGCCGCGATTTTCGTGAGCGGAGTCATGTCCGTTGTCGGCGGGATTCTCATGATCATGTGCGGCATGATCGGGACTCTATTATGGCGCGTGCTGGACGAGACGCGCATGAGGCCGCGGTATCTGATCGAGGCTTCGACGATGCCGGAAAAAAAAGCCTAATCGATTCTTCCCGGCGCACTCCGTCCTTCTTTTGATCCGATTCCTCCAGTACAGGAATCCACGCGCCCTATGATGTGAAAAATATTTCGCGCCTGGGCCGGACAGCAGATCGAAAATGCAGCAATTGCAGGCGGCATGATTCCTGCTCATGACGTTACTCATGAACAGCAGCGTTTCAGCCGCCGACCGGAATCGGCGGTGGGCGTGGACCATAATCTCCGCAGGATGCCTTCTGGGGGCTCTGCTAGGGCTCTGGTCCTTCGACGGTCCCGTGAAGGCTCCGGCAGGATTCGAAAGCGTGGATGCGCTGCCGAGGAGGCTGATGCGGCTGGCGCACATTGCGATGATCGCCCTTCCCGTCCTTAATCTGCACCTTGCGGATTCGCTGGATCGGGCTCGCATCTCGCGGGCACGGCAGGTGTTGATCGCGAAGCTCTTCCTGGGTGGGACGATCGGATTACCGGCACTGCTCGCGGCAGCGGCATTCATCCCGGTCGTGAAATATGCTCTTGTCGTGCCGGTGGGATCCCTCATCATCCCGGCGCTGTTGCTTGCTTCCGCGACCATGCGGGAAAGGACAACATCATGAAGATCGGATTGATCGCGATGAGCGGCGTGCGGATCAGGACGCCGGAGCTGGTCGAGCTGGGCGTGACGCTTCCGGGATTCGTGCGGCGGGGAAAGGTGATCGCGTCGCTGCCGAGTCTCGGCCTGATGACCGTCGCGGGCCTGACGCCGCGGCAACATGATGTTTCGTATATCGAGATCGACGAATGGCCGGACAAGGAGAGTCTTCCGGAATTCGACCTCGTGGGCATTTCCTCCTTCACGGCGATGATCGGAGATGCTGACGCCGTCGCGGACACCTATCTTTCACGAGGCACGACCGTTGTCCTTGGAGGGCTGCACGTGACGGCCTGTCCCGAGGAAGCTCTGGAGCATGCCGATGCGATCGTGACGGGAGGCGCGGAAGGGGCGTGGCCGGCCTTGCTTGCCGATGCGGAGCAGGATCGCCTGAAGCGGAGATACGACGGACTGGTCGACGGCGTCTTCGAACCGGGGAATTACTCCATGCCCAGGTTCGAGTTTCTTTCGGGGCGGCGATACAACCGCGTGACGGTCCAGACGACGCGCGGATGTCCGCGCCGCTGCGAATTCTGCGCCGCCAGTCTCCGGATCACGAGCCGGTATCAGCGGAAACCGGTGGAACTTGTCATCGAGGAGATTCGTCGGGCGAAACGGATGATCGACGAGCCCTTCTTCGAACTCGCGGACGACAACACGTTTCTCGACCGCGCCTGGTCGAAGGAGCTATTACGCGCGCTGGCGCGGGAGGAGATCCGCTTCTTCACGGAGACCGACGCGTCGGTGGCGGATGATCCGGAGCTCTGCGCGCTGCTGGCCGAAGCGGGTTGCCGGCAGGTGCTGATCGGATTCGAGAGCCCGCGCGCTTCGGACCTGGAGGACATGGATCCGATGGCGTGGAAGAAACGCCGCTCCCCGGAGATCGCGCGCGTCACGGAGCGGCTCCAGAGCCGCGGCGTCAGCGTCAACGGCTGCTTCATACTCGGGCTCGACAACCAGGATGCCGGCATCTTCCCGATCATGAGGGACGCGGTGCGCGCGTCGGGACTCGCGGAGGTTCAATACACCGTGCTCACGCCGTTTCCGGGGACGCCGCTCTATCATCGACTGCAATCGGAAAATCGGCTTTTGCGCGAGAAGTTCTGGGATCGGTGCACGCTCTTCGATGTGAATTTCATACCTCGGAAAATGACGGTAGCGGAGCTGGAAGAAGGGATGCGCTGGCTCTTTCGGGAAACATATTCGACGAATGAAACGCGGCAGAGGTCGCGTGCATTTCGATCCCATCATAGGATGGCCGGCGAACGTCGCCGGGATGTCGCGCTCTCCCTGTGACGGTCTTCGATCGAACTTTACCGGTGATTGCAGCAACCGATTTCGAAATGGTCCGTTTCATTCGACCGGAGCCTCCGTGAACGCGGCTATAGCCTGCGAGCGGTGGCTCGCGAGATACCGCCTGTGTTCGGCGCGTTCTGGTGAAGTAAATATCGCTCGACGCTTTCCGAGGGGACGTTAAGATCCCGCTCATGAGCGCCAAAGATACCGAGATCACCTGTCCGTACTGTTATGCGACGATCACCGTGGCGCTGGATACGGACGCGAAGGGGATCGATTACGTCGAGGATTGCTCCAGTTGCTGCAATCCCATCCATATGATCGTTTCCGTGGCCGCGTCCGGCGAAATCGCGGGCGTCGAGGCGAGCCTCAACCAGTAGTACGCACCGGGATCAGGTCCCGGGAAATTTCTCGAACGGCGCGCGTTTCCCGGCGATCAATTGCTCGTAGAAATGCTGCCACGTCTTCATGACGACGGCGGCGGTGTGGCGCTTCAAGGCCTGCTCGCGCGCGGCCTTCCCCAGTTTCTTCCGCAGAGGTTCATCATCGAGCACACGGCAGATGGCGTCGGCGTAGGCGTCGTAGTCCTGGAAGGGGACCAGCAGGCCGTTCACTTCGTGCTTGATGAGCTCCGGGTGCCAGTCGGTGTTGTAGGCGACGATGGGACACTCCACGGCGGCGGCTTCAATGAGGGCGAGTCCGGCGAGAACGGCGACGTACACATCGAGAGTCGGCAGGATCTTCCAGACTTCCTCGTTCGGGATGAAGCCGGTGACGATGATGCGGTCCGAGTAGCCCATGTCGGCGAGTTCTTCCTCGATCCAGCGGCGGTCGGGACCGTCTCCGATGAAGAGGCACGTCACATCGTCGCGGCGCTGGATGATCTTCTGGTAAATCCGCAGGAGATGGTCGGCGTATTTCCTGTTGTCGACGCGGCCGGTGTAGGCGATCAGCTTGTCCGTGGGCCTGCGGCGCCAGTCCTTCGTCGGCTTGCCGCGCTCCGAAGCCGGGACGAAATTGTGATCGGCGGCGCCGACCTGGCAGAGCACCATCTTCTTAGGGTTCCCGCCATGACTCTGCGCATACGTCCTGTAGGCATCGACGTACATGATGATCATGTCCGTCATCTTGAGGCCGATCCACATCACGAAGTTCTCGACCCAGCGGAACTTCAAAGCAGGATTCACCATCTTCCCCGTTTCGCGGAAGATGACGTCATGCTCGCCCGCGATCCCGACGGCGCTGGGCCTGCCGGTCGCCAGCGCGACGAAGTTCGCGATGACGGCTCCGACGTACGGGTCGGCCGACATGATGACGTCGATGTTCTTGCTCCGGACGAGCTTTGACGCCTTCCACCAGACGCGGACCGCGTTCGCGATGAAGCCGAGATAGCCCTTGCCCTTGGCGAAGGAATGGATCGTGCAGCGGTCGGTCACGGGGTGGACGGCATCCTCCGTGTCGTAGGGGAAGACATAATGGAGATGTTCCTGGTATTCGGGTCCGAGGTCGCAGCCGGGGCGGACGACGGACATGACGGAACCCTTGTCCACCAGCCACTGGTATGCGCACGGCTCGAACATCATGATGCGGCGTTTGACTGTCATGCCGCTATCGTCGCAGGAGCGGGGAAAAATTCAAGTATAGAAAAGCGATCACAGAAGTTCCCCAACTAAAGAATCTTTAACCACGAACCACACGAACCACACGAAAATATGCCTTTCGATGGGATATAAATAGAGTCTGCGGTCGCGGAGGGTTTTCTTTTCTCTCTTTTCTTTTCATGTTTTTCGCGTGGTTGGTGGTTTCAGGTTTTGTGGTTGGGGAACTTCTGAAGCGCGAACAGTCCGGCTGCGGCCGAGGCGATGCATGCCGCCCGGAACCAGGCGTCTGCCGGAGACTGGCTGAGGAGGAGGCCGCAGAAGATCAGGCCCGCGTACGGGGTGAATCGCGGCGCGGAGAACGTCGGGCGCGCGGGGGATCTCCGGCGGAGCAGGATGAGGCTGACGTGGAGAAAGACGAAGGCGAGAACGAGCAGGAGGCTGGTGGTCTGCGCCATGAGCGTGACTCCGCCGGAGACGACGAGCAGCATGCAGAGGGCCATGGATGCGATGACGGCGATCCAGGGCGTTTTCCGCGTGGCGTGAACGCGGGAAAGAAATTCCGGCAGGAGCTTTTCGGAGGACATGCCGTACATGAGGCGCGACGCCATGACGAGATTGGCGAGGCCGGTGTTCACGATCGCGAAGAGCGCGATCGCCGAGAAACCCCATGCCGGCATGGGTAAACCGGATCGCACGAGGACATCCAGGAGCGGCCGGGCGGAGGCCGCGGCTTCCGCGGGAGTCATGACGGCGAGAACCACGAAGAGGACGGCCATGTAGATGACGGTGGAGAAGGCGACGGCGATCACCATCGCCAGGGGAATGTCGCGGGACGGATTCTTCGCCTCCTCGGCGAGATTCGCGAGATCCTCGAAACCGATGAACGCATAGAACGCGATCGTGGCGCCTCCGAGAATCGGGATCCAGTCCGCGTCGGGAAGCGTGGCGTTGGCGAACAGGTCGAGATCGCCTTTCCAGACGAAGGCATATCCCGCCACGAGAACCAGCATCAATCCGGACGTCTCCAAAAGCGTGAAGACGATGTTGACCGAGGAGGATTCGCGGATGCCGCGGAAGCTGATGAAGCTCATAAGGACGATGAGCGCGAGGGCGGCGGGAAGCTGCGGCACGGCGAAGAACGATTGGAGGTAGCCGTGAATCGCCATGGAGACCGTCGCGGCGGACGTGATGCCGCTCGCGAGGACGAGCAGTCCCACGAGAAACGGCGCGAATCTATTGCGGAAGGCTTCGGAACAGTACGCGGCGGCTCCGGCGGCGCGCGGAACGCGGGACGCGAGTTCCGCATAGGACAAGCCTGTGACGGTGGCGAGGATGGCGGAAAGGGTGAAGGAAACCCAAGATGCGGAGCCCGCCTGGCCGGCGACCTTGCCGACGAGCGCGTAGATTCCTGCTCCGAGAATATCGCCTATGCCATAGAGAATAAGGGCGCCGAGACCGAGATGGCGGGCAAGGCGCGTGGTTTCTGGAACCGTGTCAGCCCGATCCTACGCTCGACGTCTGGTTGATGTCATACCAGCCTTCGCTGACGTAGTGGTCCTTCTTGTTCGTGTTAAGAAGGCGCCGGATACCGGTCTTGAACGCCGTCACGAACTGCTCGAAGGAATTGATGTTCCGGATGAGCTGCCAGAGGATTCGCGGCCGCAGGTAGAAGCGGCGGTTCGCCTCGGCGATCTTTTCTTTCACACGATCCATGCCGACGGATGTGATGTCGACGGGGCAGTCGAGGTAAACGTCGAAGAGGGAGTAATCGAACGTGTCCATGTCGATGATCCCGTCCTTGACGAGATTGTTGAAGATCTCCGTGCCGGGAAGCGCGTTGCACCAGCCGAGCCCGATGCGGGAGAGGGGCATGTCGAGGAGGAACTTGACCGTGGCTTCCATCTCCTCCTCGGTCTCAGTCGGGATCCCGAGAAACGCGTAGCCGACGACCTGGATCCTGGAATTGGCCGCGACCATCTTCAGCTTGTCGCCCATCGCCTCCAGCGTGATGCCGCGCTTCAACTGCTTCAGGAGGCGCGGCGTGGCGGTTTCGATGCCGACGGCGAAGGAGTAGAAACCGGCCTTCTCCATCAGCTTGATGAGCGGCGGGTTCAGCGAGTTGAGGCGCACTCCGTTCGGAAGCGCGAACTGGAACTTGTGACCCTGGCGGAGGATCTCCTCGCAGAAGGAAATCGCGTACTTGTTGTTCAACGTGAAGTTGTCGTCCTCGATGTGGAACTCCGTGACGCCATAATCGCGATGGACCATCGCCATCTCCTCGATGACATGCCCGACGCTCCGCTCGCGGATCGGATATCCCACCACGAGGTGCGCTCCGCAGTACGTGCAGTGATACGGGCAGCCGCGCGTCGCGAAGACGGGGGCCGTCAGCGACTCGCGCGAGACGACGCCGTGAGGCTGGTGCGGATAGGTCTTGGGGTTGATCGTGTCCCACGCGGGGAAGCCGAGGTCGTCGAGAACCTTCTCGAAATACTGGCAGTTCGTCTTGATCTCGCCGTTCTCGCGGTAGATGAGCGCGGGCACATCGGCGAGATTGCCGTGGCCGTTCTCGATGATCTTGCAGAGCTGGTAGAAAGCGACCTCGCCCTCGCCCTTGATGGCGTAGTCGACGTGCTCGATCTTCTTCAGGGTGTGATCCGGAATCGCGGAGACGTGCGCGCCGCCGGTGACGACGGTCGTGCGGGGATACCTGGCTTTCACGGCGGCGGCGAGGCGCGTGACGGCCGGAACGTCGCGGGAGAACATCATGAAGCCGACGACCTGGTACTCCTCGGAGAGAATCTCGTCCTGCCAGGACTCGAAAGAGCGTTCTTTCAGGCGGAGGCAATCGAGGAGCTTGATCTGGTAGTCGGTGCGGGCGCGGAGATAGGAGACAAGCCAGGCGAGACCGATGGAGGGAATGCGCGTGAGGGTGAATTGGTTGGGAGGAACGACGAGGAGCACTTTCATCTTGTCGTGAAGCCTTGCTTTGGCGATCGTTCCGGCGGGCGTTATGGATTGAACCGGAGCGTCTGGTGCAAGAATCGTCATGAATCCTCCTGAGGAACTCTTCGTTACATTCGACTTGGATGGTCGAAAGAACGAACGTGAAATATGATAATCGGCCTGAAAAAAAGTGTCAACGAAAAATAGGACCGAAATAATCTATTTTTGATGGTCCAGGCTCGACGGCGAGGGACGTCGCCGTCAGGAACGAGTATTCTTTTCCCCGATGGAAGCGATCCGACCCGAAGAAGTGACGATCCGCCAGGAGGCGGTCAAGACCGTCCGGCACGGCGCGATCATGGTGCCGTTCCGGGCGTATGCGATGGGGATCCAGTTCGTCACGTCGCTCGCGCTCGCGAGACTTCTGGCCTCCGAAGGTTTCGGCCAATGGGGTCTCATGATGGCGATTTCCCAGTGGGGCTACACCTTCTTCATGAGCTGGACGGGCGCCGCGCTGACCCGCTATGGCCGCGAGGAATTCCTCTCGTCGGGACGGATGAGGATTTCCTTCACATCCCGAATGTACCTGACGGCTCCGGGAATTCTCCTGATGATCCTCGTCGCTTCCGCCGGCAGCGGATTTCTCGCCGGCGTGATGGACGCTCCGCGATACGTCGTCGCCCTGGTCGTCCTGTACACGCTTTCCTTCGCTCTCTCCGAAACCGTGCAGTACATCCTGCCCGCGATGGGGCGGAGCGACCTGACGTCGGCTCTCCTGGCGATCGAGCGGACGCTCGTCTTCGCCGGCATTCTGTACCTGCACCAGGCGGGCAACGCCAACACGGTCACGGCGCTCGTCGCCTTCATGGCCCCATCGCTTCTCCTGAATCTCGCCGTGATGGTCCGTATCCGCGCTGTACTTCTGCCGTGGCAGCTCGCTCGCGCTCACCTGGGCACCTACTGGAAATTCTGCAAGCCCGTCCTCATCACGGCTCCGATGCTGGGGATCGTCGGCTGGGTCGACCTTTTCGTGATCCGCCACTACATGACGATGGGACATGTCGGCGATTATTTTCTCGCGTATCAATTTTTCAACGCCTTCACGCAGCTCTGCATCATCGTCACGACGGTCTTCAATCCCTTCACGGTTCTCATCGTCATGCGCAACCGGGAAGATCTCGCCGACCTCCTGGTGAACCGGATGCAGTGGGTCGCCTTCCTGATGGCCTCGTCGCTCTGCCTCCTCATGACCGTCCTGGCGCACTTCGTCTTCGCGAGGATGGGAGGACCGAACGCGCCGCTGATGGAGAACGTGTGGCTGCTTCTTGTTCCCGGCGGAATCGCCACGTTCCTGGCGGCGCCGATCGGACCGATCTACACAGCGAAGGAGGAGTCCGTGATCCCCGCGTATGTCTGCGCAGGAATGATGATCGTGAACGTGGGTCTCGATCTTCTGCTCGTCCCCCGGATAGGCCCGATCGGAGCGGCGATCGCGACGAGCGTCCGGGGGATCGTCCTCTACTATTTCTTCAGCATCATGCTGAGGAAGTTCGGCATCCGGAGCCGCAACGTCGTCCTGCGAATCTTCTGCGCTCTGGCGCTGACGCTGGCGATCCGCGTCATGGCGCACCCCGCGCCGATTCTTGTCCTGGGCATCCTCTTCGGAGCATGGTCCGCGTGGGAGATGGCGAAGATTTTTCGGACCCGGAAGGAACTCTTGTCGGCCTCTTCCTGATTCACGGAAAATAACTTCAGAATCGGTGAGCGATATCACGGGCCGAATCGGCGAGCGATGACATGATGCGATGCTCGCTGGAGGTGCCCGCATGAAACATTCCTGTACCGCTCTTATGATTTCCATGTCCCTGATCGGTGGAACGGCGACGACGGCCGCCGCCTTGAATCCGTTCGAAGCGACGGTGCGCGATACCGACGCGGGAGGGCGCATTCTCATCGAGCTTTCCTATCCGACGCCTGCGGGCGATCCGAAGCCGGAAATCGAAGTGACTTCGAACGGACGCTCCGTCGATGTCGACCCGGCGGGAGAAGGTTTTGGAGGCGGGCGAAGCACCCGAAGCGTTCTTGTGAACTCCGCGGGATTCGGCGCGCAGTCGATCACGATCGAAATGCGCGTCGGTGGAGAGACACTGCATGCCGCGACCCGGGCGGACTTCGATCCGCGCCCCGTCATTCTTCCCGGATGGGTCGATGACGCTCTCGCTTTCGAGCCGCCCGGGCTCCGGCTGGAGTATCGATTCCTCTCGATCGACACGGTGCTCATCAACGGCGCCCCGGCCGACTTCGGCATCGAGAAGATGATGCCGCGCGACGGCGTCACCTATTCCGGCGTGATCATTCCGGATACCGCGCAACCCGGCACGAACATCATCGAGATTGCCGGGACCGGATGGCGGGGGGATACGTACCGGTTCACCAGCCGATTCGTATATGCCCCGGCCGCGGTCCTGCATGTGGGACAGGTATTCAGCATTCAATACGGCGATGTCGGTTCGAAATCGGGACCCTTTTACCAGGCCGTCGCGTCGAGCGACATACTCGAACAGCAAGCGGATGTGATGCGGCCCGACGGACGCATCGTCAAGACCTGGCGCGCTGCGCGACCGGGAACCGTCGCGATAGTGGTCAGCAGGAAATCCCATTTTCTGCAGGGATATGAAGTCCTGCGATCGATCGAGCTGACAGTGGCACCCTGACCGAGCGCTCCCGGGGTGCCTTCACGTCATCTGCGGCCGCCGGTTACCTTGTTCCAGTAGCTTCGTCCTTCTCTCGCCAGCTCTTCCTCGTCCACGGGAGACAGCACGATGCCGTCGCTCGGATATGAGGACATGTTGCTGATGAGCACTTTGAGTCCGCGATTTCCGGACGAGCTTAGAAAATCGCCGGTGGCCGGTTCGGGGAAGTTGCCGGCGATGAGATCCATGGCCGTCCGCAACTGGGAGACAGCGTCGTCGGCCATTCCCTTGTTGATACTCAGAATAGAGAGATATTCCTCGGAATTCTGAACGCCGGCGCGCCCCGCCAAGTACGTCAGGACGACCTCGCCGACTTTCTGCGGCACCTCCTTGACGCACTTGCCGATCGTGCCGATGACGACGAATGTGCGGGGCGAGACCGAGAACACCGGCCTGAGATTCGAGCGGATCTCCGAGCCGCGCTGGAAGTCGGCGTCCGCGATCGCCGGAAGCGGAACGTGGATCGTCCTGATGTGCGGGCCGAAACCCGTGCGCCGGCTTTCTTCCTCCGCGCGTTTCCTCGCCGCCTCCGCCTCGCGATCCGCCGCCTTCCGCGCCGCCTCGCGTCTCTCCGCTTCGCGTCGCGCTTCCGCGACTCTCCCGGCCTCCCGCCGCGCGGCATCGCGTTCGGCCGCGGCCCGCCGCGCCGTCTCCCTTCGCTCCGCGTCCCTCCGCGCCGCTTCCTCGCGCCGCGCTTCCTCCTGGTATTCCGCATCCGCGTCGTAGGAACCATCGGACGACTCGTCTCCATCGACGCGCGTCGGTTCCGGAACGGCGGGAGCGTCGCCGGAACTCCCCTCGTCATACCAATCGCAAAGAGCGGGAAGGGGGACGATGAATGAGAGCAGGAGCGCCGCCGCGATCAATCGCGTGTCCGCAATACTTCGTGTCATGGCAGATTCTCCAGTCGGACGAGCGACCGGCTGCGCGTGTCCAGGACATGAAGACCGGACGAGTGCCAGCAGATGAGGTCGCCCAGTTCGCTTGACACGAGTGCGACCTGACCTCCGCGCCAGACATAGAGAGAGCGGGCCGCGGTGAAGTAGACGTCCTCGCGATCGCCGGCCGCGAGCGACGTGATGACGGGACCGGGGATCCGGCAGAGCATCTGCAATCCGCGCGCGCGAGAGAAGCGATACACGTCGTTCGATACCGAGAAGTAGAGCGTATCGCCAAACGCTGCTCCGGCCAGGATCGGCAAAGGCATATCGAGAAGCTTCACATGCCCGCGCTCCGGATCGATCATGTAGAGAGCGGTGGATTGCCGGGCTCCTCCGAAGAGAGATAAACCGGAGCGTCGTTCGCCACCGTAGAGATACAGGGCATCGCGGGCCGCGACTACTTTCATTCCGGGCTCGGGCAAGGTCATCCTGGATTCGATCACGCCTCCGGCATAGAAACCTAGAGATCTTCCGGAAACGGCGAGGAGTGCACCGGATGGATCATAAGCGCAGTCGTTCACATCGGATGAATTTGCCTGGAGAAATCGACGACCGGCCACGTCGAAGAGATTGTCGCCGGTTGCCAGGACGATGCTCCCGCCCGGGCTGACGGCGATGGCCGTGGGTGAAAAAGCCGTTCCGTATGCCGCCGCGTCCTGACCGCTGAGGAGAACGCGCAGAATCGGAGTCGTATCCGGCGGCGGCGGTATGTCAACTTCCGGTTCATCCTCCGGAGGGATCTCGTCAGGCGTCCGGGGCGGGTCGGGCAAAACAGTCACGTACGGCTGCGACGAAGACGTGGAGGCGCTCAGCGTGAATTCATGAAGCAGATCGCGCTGTCCGTCGGATTCGGTCGACGGGATGGTGTAAACCATCAAGGCCACGAACCTGTCGGCCGGCATCTCCGCGAAGACACGTTCGTTCGAAAGATAACCCGTCGCACTCGACAGGAGGCGGCCGTCGAGCCCGGTCATGTAGAGATCCATGTCGATGTTCGCGCTCGTTCCTACCAGATCGGCGAGCACGAAGCGATCCGCGATCCGCGCGGGAAGTTTCAAAAGGAACCAGCGTTGGGATCCCTCTTCCGCCGCCATGGTGATGGGCACGCCGAGCGAGATCCGGACGGCGTCTGCGGGTACCTTGAACTCGGGCGGCAGAAAAGCGGGTTCAGGTTCCGGCGCCTCGTCCCGGTCGCGGCCGGTATTTTTCGCGGAAGGCGTGGCGGAGGGAGAATCCTGCTTCCGCATCTGCGGGATCGCGGGGAGCGTTCCAAGACAGAGCAGGAGGAGGATGGCTGACGATCGCGCGAGCATGAATGGGTTATCCGGATATGCAGCAATCCGTGTGCCGATGATGGCGGACCGCAAGACCGACCTTTAGTAGATGAACTTCTCGAATGTGAGACCGCGTCGCGAAATCGATCCGAGAATTGAGGCTGACTTGTCCAGCCGAGCGATGATATTTATCACCCTCGTCCCATACTCCTCCCTACAGAAACGCCTCATCCACAAAACCTGAAACCACGAACCACACGAACCACACGAAAATTTGGAAAGAAGCCTCGCTTTATGGATGCGCCTGGGGAGAACGCTGGTCTGACAAATTTTATTCCACAAAAAGCCAATAATGGCTGCCGTATGGCGCCACGTTCGCTTCTCCGTAGAAACTGCGTAAGTGATGTGAAAAGAAAAGAGAGAAGTAAAAAGAAAATCCTCCGCGTTCGCTGACTCTATTCAGTCCCATCGAATGGCATTTATTCGTGTGGTTAGTGTGGTTCGTGGTTAAAGATTTTGTGGATGTGGAATACCTGTCCTCCCTACGCTTCCCTACGCCTTCCTTGACATGGCCCGTCGCGCCCCGCACACTTCTTCGGCTCCGGAGGTAGGTCAAGTGGCGGAAGACAAGATCGGCATCGGCATCATCGGCTATGGATACTGGGGGCCCAATCTCGTGCGGAATTTCTACGAGACGTCCACGGCCCGCGTCGTTTCCGTCAGCGATCTGAATGATAACCGCCTCGCGGCGGTGCGGAGCCGGTATCCCACGATCAAGACGGCGACGGACTACCGGGATCTCCTGAAGGATCCCTCGGTCGACGCCATCCTCGTCGCCACTCCCGTCGCGACGCATTTTCCGCTCGCGCTGGAAGCGCTGAAGGCTGGGAAACACGTGCTCGTCGAGAAGCCGATCGCGTCCACGGCGGCGGAGACGTCCATCCTCATCGATGAAGCATCGAAGCGTGAGCTTGTCCTGATGGTGGATCACACCTTTGTGTACACGAGCGCCGTCCGGAAGATCGACGATCTCGTCAAGAGCGGCGAAATGGGCGACATCTACTATTACGATTCCGTCCGGATCAACCTCGGGCTCTTTCAAACCGACGTCAACGTCATCTGGGACCTGGCGGTGCACGACCTCACGATCATGGATGTCGTTATTCCGGCGAAACCGCTGGTTGTGTCGGCCACTGGAATCAGCCACGTCCCGGGCAAGCCTGAGAACATCGCCTACCTGACGATGTATTTCGACAACAACGTCATCGCGCACATCCACGTCAACTGGCTTGCTCCGGTGAAGCTCCGACGCACCCTCATCAGCGGCAGCCGACGGATGATTGTCTATGACGACATCGAGCCGTCGGAGAAGATCAAGATCTATGACCGCGGCATCACGGTCTCGGACACGGAGACGATGTACAAGTACCTCATCGGATACCGGACCGGTGACATGCATTCTCCTCAGCTCGAAGTGTCCGAAGCGCTGAAGGTGGAAGCGGCGCATTTCGTGGACTGCATCCGGAACAAGAAGCGCCCGATCTCCGACGGCGAAGCCGGCCTCCGGGTCGTGCGGATTCTCGAGGCGGCGACCCAGTCCCTGAAGCTGAAGGGTCATCCCGTCGAGCTGCCATGACGCCGGACGCGGAGGATGTGAGGGTCGTCAAAGCTGTCCACGGAGCGGCATCCGCCGTGGAAGATCCCGCGTTCGAGATCGGCCTCACGGATCACCTGAAAGAGAGCTACGACCGGCGCGGGCTGGAGGATCTGCTCGCCCGCTTTTCCAAGGGTGACGGTCCGTTCGAGATGATGATGCGTCGAGTCCTGTGGAGGGCGCTGACGAAGCGATTCGGCCACGGCGTCCGCATCGGCAGCGATGTCGGATACAAGCACATCGAGACTTTCGAGATCGGGAACAACGTTTTCATCGGAGCCCAGGCCTACATCCAGGGGCGATTCGACGGCAAGACCGTGATCGGCGACAAGACGTGGCTCGGTCCTCAGAGCTATTTCGACGCCCGCAATCTCGTGATCGAGGATCACGTCGGCTGGGGACCGGGCGCGAAGGTGCTGGGATCCGAGCACACGGGGGAACCGGCCGACCGGCCGATCATCGAGACGGACCTCGTCATCAAGCCCGTCCGGATCGGAGCGTGGACCGACATCGGAACCAACGCCGTCATCCTGCCGGGCGTCACGATCGGCAAGGGCGCGATCGTCGGAGCCGGCGCCGTGGTGACGAAGGATGTCGAGCCGTTCACGATCGTGGCGGGAGTTCCCGCGAAGTTCCTGAGGAAGCGGGAATCGACGGAAAAGTGATTTTCGAATCATGAACCACGAAGACACGAAGGAACGAGGAAAAAATTTATTTAATATCAATCTTTGTGGCTTTGTGTCTTCGTGGTTATCGCTCGTTTGGAACAGGAGATGAGCCAACCGTTCATACCGATCGCCAAGCCATGGGTAGGCGAGACGGAAGTGGAAGCCGCGCAAAGGCCGATCCGATCGGGATGGCTGACACAGGGGCCTGAAGTCGCCGCGTTCGAAAAGGAATTCGCTTCTCTCGTCGGCGCGCCGCATGCGTGCGCGGTCTCGAACTGCACCACCGCCCTGCACCTGGCGCTGCTGGCTGCCGGAGTCGGTCCGGGCGATGAGGTGATCGTTCCGTCGCACACGTACATCGCCACGGCCAACAGCATCCGTTACTGCGGCGCCACACCGGTCTTCGTCGACATCGAGCTTCCGACGTTCAATATCGATCCGGCGCTCGTGGAATTGCTCATCACTCCGAAGACGAAGGCGGTTCTCTCCGTCCATCAGATGGGCATGCCGTGCGACCTCCGGGCACTTATCGACTTGTGCCGGCGGCGCGGGATCGTTCTCGTGGAGGACGCGGCCTGCGCCAGCGGAAGCGAAATTCTCTGGAATGGACATTGGGAAAAAATCGGGAGGCCGCACGGCGACGTCGCGTGCTTCTCGTTCCATCCCCGCAAAGTCGTGACGACGGGCGACGGCGGAATGGTGACGACTTCGAAGCCTGAATGGGACGCGAAGTTTCGTCTGTGGCGGCAGCACGGCATGAGCGTGCCCGACACGAAGCGTCACGGCTCGAAGGAAGTGCTCTTCGAAGCCCATGTGGAACTGGGATTCAATTACCGGATGACGGATGTGCAGGCCGCGATCGGCCGCGAACAATTGAAACGCCTGCCCGAGATTATCTCCCGCAGGCGCGCGATCGCGGAGCGTTATCATTCCCTACTCGAGGTTCTCCCGAACATCACGCGACCGCACGAGCCGGAATGGGCGCGGAGCAACTGGCAGAGCTACTGCGTGCTCCTGCCGGAAAGCGCGCCTCAGAAAGTCGTGATGCAGACGATGCTCGATATGGGCATCGCGACGCGCCGTGGCGTGATGTGTATCCACGGTGAACCGGCCTACGCGGGCGCGAACTGGCATTGCGGAACGCGTCCGCCGGAAGAGGCTCTGCGCAGCAGCGTCGCCGCGCACGGGAGAGGATTGATGCTCCCGCTCTTCTACCAGATGACCGACGGGGAACAGGACCGCGTCGTGGAGGCGCTGAAGGTGGCGCTTCACGTCTGAAACGGCGGCGCGGCGGAATGTCAATCCGAGGGAAGCGGTGATCCATGATTCCCTTTGAAGATCCCGATGCTCCGCTCGATGCCGCCGAAAAACGCGAGGAACGAAGGCGCGTCATCATCGTCCTGCAGATCGCCGTTCCCGTGGCCGTATTGTTCGCGGGGATTGTCTGGGTTTATTCGGACCGGCTCAACAGGTCGCAGGTGCTTCCCTATGAAGTGCGACCCAGCCAGATCGTGGATACACAGCCCCAGGCGGCATTGCAACCCGGTGCCGCGAAGAAAGCGCCGCGCGCCAGGGA
The DNA here is from genome assembly GCA_964499705.1 of uncultured bacterium. Lineage (GTDB taxonomy): Bacteria > UBA8481 > UBA8481 > UBA8481 > UBA8481 > JBBTKW01. Next base: position 266,101 of record CAZCME010000003.1, read on the forward strand.
AATCTATTCGCAGCCGGCGTTGCGCTATCCCGCATGGGCTGAAAGAGCGCATATCCAGGGGGCTCCCCGATTCGGCATCACCATCGAACCCGACGGCTCAGTCTCCCGGGCTCAACTTGCTCTGACCTCCGGTTACCCCGAACTGGATCGACTGGCGGAAGAGAATGTTCGCCGATGGACCTATGAACCCCGGTCCGAAAGGGAAGAACGCGAAGTCGTCGTCAACTTTCTGGTGGGGAGCGATCCTGCCGTTCGAAGATGACGACGGCGGGTTCGACTCCTTACAGATCCTCCATCGTGAGGCTCGATTTTTCTTCCGACTCGCTCCCCTTCGCCTTGCGCATCCTGTTCTTGAGAGGGAGCCATTCCTCATTGAACGTCCGGGCAAGCTGGAAGATTTCATCGCGAGCAAGATCCTCCCGGATCCTGACCTCGAAGTTGTAATCCGGATTCCGGAGACCTTTCAGCATGACGAACGCCGGATCGGAAACCTGCTGCGCGAATATCGGAGCATAGCCGAACATGATGAAGAGAATGACGCCGATGATGCACAGGAGAAGCGCAAGCTCGAACTTGGCGCGTTCTCCGTCCGTGATGTGCGTGGAAAGGACGGCGGACCATCCTCCGGCGAGCGGAATATCCCGTCCGGCGTGAAAGGCGGTCCAGAGCAGGGTGGAGTAGTCAGGGCTCCTGTAGAGCTCGGCGCCCGAACCATCCTTCAGGACGATGAGATCGGAATTGATGGGATTGGTCCGGATGAATTCCAGCAGTGTCTCCCGCGATCCGTCTCCGGCGAAGGCCGCGATCATCGCGTTCAACTGGGGAGTCCGCCAGGCGAGGTAATCGTGCTGGTCGCCTGTCCGGGCGAACGGAAAGTAATGGCTGGCCGCCAGGACGACGATCAGGGCGACGACGCAGACGGTGGAGAGCATGCCCATGTGCCTGTTCGTCATCGCGGAATCGGTCTGGTGGATGTGCCCGAAGAGCCTGATCGCGCGGATGAGCCGGAGGATCCGGGTGACCCGGATTATCTTCGCCGTCTTCATGACCATCAGGATCTCGAGCGCCGTGCCGCCTTCCTCGATGTTCCCGAACCGGGCGAGAAGCGCGGGACCGGAGACGAGAAGAAGGAGCGGGACGGAGGCGATGAAATCGATCCAGCCCTTCTGGCGCTTCAGGTAGTAGCCCATGCCGGAGCGTTTTCCGGAGACGAAGAGGCGGCCGAGAAATTCCAGGGTGAAGAGGAGGTCGAAGAGAAAACCCGCGATGATGATGCCGGTCGTCACGTCCTGAGGCACGTGGTAGATGACAGCGAGATTTTCCGCGATCATCTGGAGAATGACCAGGACGATCGCGACGAAGATGATGTTCTCGATCACCGGATGAAAGTGATCGCTGTTGTCTCCCGGTTGCGTCATATCACCATCCCTCATCGCCCGCGATCTGGTACAGCTCGTCGAGCATCCTCGCATCATAACCGAATTCCCGCGCGTCCCGGCGGTTGATGTTGAACCAGGATTTGTCCGGGCTCTCCGCGCCCCTGTCCGGTTTCACGTCCGGATCATACGCCTCGCATCGATTCACCATGATATTGATGAGCTTGGAGGCGCCCGCGATGTCGGGCTGCGCGGAGGCGTCAAGGCAGCTTTCGAGTCCCGGGAGGTAGATGCATTCCGGGACCTGGCCCACCCTCTCCCGGATATAGTCTTTCATCGCATGGACTGCGGTGTCGTAAAGTTTTCGATCCAGGCGGGCTTCATGGAGACTAACGAGATCGGGCAGATCTTTCTTATAAGGGATCCTGTGATAATAGAGTGGGCGGAAGAGGGAGGCTGCATTCATGAATTCAGGGATCAAGTTCGCGTCCAGGTCCAGCCGTTCTCTCCGGACGATCTCGTTGTAGATGGTCTTTCTCTGGACGATAGCCGGAGGCATGTAGCGCCGGAATAAGTCGAGCGTGATCGTCTCTATGACGATGTGGTATTGATCCCGAAGAATCCTGGTCCGCATGAGTCCTGTCAGGAATTCGCCGAAGCATCGCGCGTCCACGCCGGCCTTGGAATCGAAGTGCGCGATCACCCCGGACTGGAGCAGACCCTGACCGATCCTGTCGATCTGCGGAGCCAGCGAATCCAGGACTTTCTCGACGAGAAGGGAAAGCAGGAGCGCGACCGAATCGTTCCAGCTTTCTCCCGGGAAATAATCCGGAGAAGAGAAAACCTTCTGCAGTGACGCCTGGTTCTCCCTGATGAAATTCAGGATCTCGCGTTCTTTTTTTCTGACCGGCTTCCGGCTGATGGCAGGATTGTTCCAGAGCTTATCGAGGAACAACGACATCTTCTGTTGACGATCGTTCATGTCCGCGCGGGAAGTATATTTCGGAACGGGTCTTGAGGGAACGGAGACTCTAAGGGCCCAGCATCACAAAGGGCGCCCACTGCACCGGAGCCGCCATGCGGTGGCGATCGCGGAGCGTGATGGCGGCGAACCGCAGCGCCGCCGCCGGTGTTGCTCCCTCGCGCCGCATCCTCCGGTAGAAGTCGACCATGAGGCGCGCTGCGGCTTCGTCACCGACCGGCCAGAGCGAGACGACGACGGCGTCGGCGCCGGCGAGGAGAAACGCGCGAGAGAGGGACGAAACGCCGGTCGGAGGTTTTTCGAGGCCGCTCCGTCCGGAGTTGCAGGCTGAAAGAACCACGAGTTGAGCTTCAATCCGCCGCCTCGCCACTTCCGAGAGAGTCAGGAATCCATCCATGGGCGGCGTGTTGCCGGTGAGGGAAAGAACCAGCGCCGGTTCGCGACCCGGGCCTTCTTCGAGCGCGCCGTGGCAGGCGAAGTGGAGAAATCCGAATTGCGACCAGGATTCGGCATCTAGTCGGCCCTCCGCGGCGTTCAGCCCCGTGAGGATGAGCCGCGAATCCGCGGGGAAGTAGGCGGAGAGGGCTCGCACTTCCGCGCCGGAAGCCGGAAGAGGTCCCCACCCGCCTCGCTCCGGGCCGTATTTTCGCATCGCCCGGTATGTGTTGGAATCGGGACGGCCCTCGTACGCCGGATTTCCAAGAGCCAGCAGGCGGTTCTGGTTCGACACATTTTTATTCCCCTTTCCGCTTTCTCGGCGGATGAGAGCGAAGACCGCCAGGGATGGAGCCATCACGATTTCATGCTCGTCGATCCTCCATCGCCCTTCGGCCGTACGAAGCGCGCCGAACGCGATTCCCTCGAGCGCGGCGCCGGGCACGATGATGAGACGCCGACCGCGCACGAGTCCATCGAGCGGAGCCAGGAGTCGTCGATCGAGCCCGACGAGCCCGGAATTTCCGTCTACGCCCTGCCGCGGGATGGAAGTGAGCTCGACGCGCGCGGCCCTGATCGCGCTATCGAGCGAGCGGCGATCTCCGAGATCCACGAGCACGCACGAATCGGATGTGACCGCGACGGCGAAGGGACCCTCGGGGGAGAGAATATAGGAAAGTGCGGCCTCGCTCTCGGTAAGAGCATTCTGAAGCACGCTCAGGGAGACCGGTCTCGGATATTTCAGTCCCGCATAACGCGGCGCTTCGCGGTGGAGACGCGCCACGAACTCCTCGAAAATCTCCCCGGCCTCGATGCGTTCCCGATCCGCCTCCGGTTCTCCCGCGCGCGCATCAAGGAGACGCAATCGTTCGAGCAGCGCGCGTTCCTCGTTTTCCAATTCCTTGGGCGGCGAACCGATTTCCTCCACGCGCGCCTCGGCCAGCATCTCGAGAAACGACCACGCCGATGCGATCTCCGCGGCGCGCAACGCGCCCGCCGTGTCCGCGGAGCCGCCGAGAGAATCCAGATCGCGGCGAAGCGCCAAGGCCCACGCCGGGAGATCCTTCAGGCGCTTCTCATGAAGAAGCCGCGACTCTTTGGAGACCACCGCCCGGAGACGGGCGAGAAGTTCAAGAGCGGTGTCCATCGTCAGGATCGCGCGGGCGAGAGCGACCCTGCGGTCGATGCGCGAATCCGTCGCTTCCGCCCAGGAGAGGATGTAGAGATACCAGACGGAGGAAGGAGTCGGCCGCAGCGTCGCGACGCGGCCGTCCCAGGTTTCGGGCAGAAGGCGCGATGCCTCGACGGCGGCCCGCACTTCGTCGAGCCATGCGGGCGTGTCGCCCCGCAGGCGATAAACTTCGCTCAGGTTGTGATGAATCGAAGCGACATCGGGATGACGGTCGCCGAGCGAGGCGCGGCGGATCGCGAGCGATCGGCGGAAACCCTCCTCGGCCTCGTTCAGGTTGTTCGACGCAAGCGCGAGCATCGCGATGTTGTTCCAGGATGTGGAGACATGGGGATGGGTCTCGCCATAGGCGCGGCGGCGAAGATCGAGCGTGTGCCGGTAGTATTCGCCGGCCCGGACCGTATCGCCGCGATCGTGGAGAACGGTGGCGATATTGTTGTACACGGTCGCGACTTCGGAGTGGGTGTCGCCGAAAACGCGGCGAAGAATCGCGAGGCCCGATTCATAGTTCGCCAGCGCCGTGTCGAATTCCTTCAGGTAATGCGCGATGAAGGCGTTCGTGTTGAGGGAATAGGCGATGTCGGGATGATCCGGGGGCAGGACGATCCGCCTGATCTCGAGCGCCGCCTGCGCCTGTTCGCGCGCCTCGATGTAATCGCCCGCGTCGGCATCGAGGAGCGCGATCGCGTCGAGGACATCGGCCACATTCGTATTGAGAAGACCGTAATGTTCCCGAAAGAATAAGAGCGCCCGCATGTAATGATCCCGCGCCCGCGTGAATTCTCCGCGCGCCCGCCGCAGGTGCCCGAGATTATTCTGGAGCGCCGCCATATCGAGCCGGGTATCGCCGGGGAGGCGCTCGATGATATCGAGCGCCTTCAGGAGATATTCCAGGGATGCGTCGTAATGCCCGAGATCCTCCTGAACGGCCGCGATGTTATTGCAGGCGGTGAACATGGCGATGCCGGTCTCGTCTCCCAGGGCGAGGCTGATCGCCCGGCCTCGCATGTAATGATCGAGCGCGCCGGCGAGATCTCCCAGGGCTCGCGCGACGAGCCCGAGCGAATGATACGATTTTGCGACGTAGGCGTGCGTGTCGCCGAGCAGGGCCCGGCGCAGGGCAAGCGTGCGAAGAAAATATTCGCGCGCGAGAACGGGACGTGCGCGGGCGAGATGGACGCGGCCGATGCGGTCATAGGCGAACGCGTTGTCCACGTGCGTGTCTCCGTGGATTTCGCGATAGATTTCGAGCGCCTGGTTGTAGTCGTCGATCGCTCCGTCCGCATCGAAGAAGTAGTCGATCCTGCCGTCGCCGAGAATCATGTAGGCGAGCGCCAGGCCCGGAGTGGCGCCACCGGAGATTCGCTGGCTGTCGTAGTCCGCCTCCATGGCTTCGAGCGCGGCGGTATTTTCTTCGGCGGTGAATGAGGGTGTCGCGGATTCAGTCCGCTGGCCGGCCCAGATCCCCGTCTCTGTCATTCCAGCAACCCGCCACCATCCGGTGAAGGACTGCGAGTCGCCTGAAAGGATGAAAGCACCCGATCCCGCGCTAACGGGATCCCGATACTCGAAATCCAGGCGTGCGGCATCCCGTCGACCCCTTAGTATGCCGCCATCGGCATAACTTCCGATGATGCCCGTGTCGTCTTCCGTCATGACAAGAGTGCCGTATGTCGTGCGCCAGAATCCCGCGAATCCGCCGGCGGCGGATGCTGAACCGGAAGCGCTCGCCGCGTGCGGCAGTGCGAAAAGCAAAGTCATGGCAAGGAGTTGTTTCAACACGATCCCAAAGCGTACGGAGGAGGCGAGTGTGATGCAAGTTCCGTCTGTCGCAGTTGGGGGTTGCTCCTTGCGGCGCAAACCTCGATAATTATGGTATGCGCCTTCGAATCGTTATTCTCGTAGTCTTCTTGCTGGCCGGTTGGGCCGAAGAGATCCGGGCAGCGGGCTCGCCCGTGGCTCAGGTCTACCTCGCGTCCGGGAAAGCCTGGGTGCGCAGCGAGGGGGCCTCCGCGGATCGGCCTCTTGCGCGCGGCGCCGTTTTATCGGCGGGTGACCGCATCGTGCTGGAAGCCGGAGCGGAAGTCGGCATCTACTACCGTGAGGGTGGAAGAAAAGTTCTTCGTGGCGGCGCGGATGGGATCTCCGGAAGCGTCGCCGCCCTCGCGCCCGCGATCGAGCCGTATCGGGGCCAGTCGGTCAGTTTCGGCGCCACGCGGGGAAGCGCCGGAGTGGAAGCCGATACATTCCGGTGCTCGCCCGATGAAGTTCCCGTATTCGCGGCCATGCCGGCTTTCGCATTTTCGATGGGAGCAGGCGCCGGAGAGACGCCGGTCATCGCGTCGGCGACGATCCGCGTACTGCGCGGGGAGTCGACGATTGCGACCGCTTCCGTCGAGTTTCCTTCGCCCGGCCGGCCGCTTCGACTGGAGATTCCGGATGCGCCCGCCGGCGAGGAATACACGCTCCGGTTTATTCTCGTGCCCGTCGCATCCGATGGAGTTCTCTTCACGCACTCGGCGCGGTTCTACGTCGCCGCTCCGGGCGCCTCGATCGAAGACCTCGTGACGCCCTACTACTTTTGCCAGGGCGGGCTTGACGTTTCCTTCGGTCCGTCCGTTCGGACGGTCCGATTCGAGCGAGAATGGGGAGATGCAACGGGCGCATCCGTTCTCTCCACGGTGGTCACGCCGCTCTTCACGCCTTGATGAACTTCAGCGAATACGTCCATGACGGGGCACGGACATGAGCACGATGCCGCCGGGAAGAAAACGGGAACTCCTCTTGAAGGTCCTGCTGCCTCCTCTCATTGCCGCGACCGTGGCTCTCATTCTGTTCAAGACGAATTACCTCGCCACGTACGAAAACCGTCTCTACGACCTCCACTATCTCCTCCGCGGCAACATTCCCAGCACGCAGAACGACGTGGTGATCGTCGCGATCGACGATGCGAGCCTGCAGCGTGAAGGAGCATGGCCATGGCCGCGCGAGCGCTTCGCGCGGCTGATTTCGCGCATCAAGGAAGGACGCCCGCGCGCCTTCGGTCTCGATATCCTTGTCGATCTTCCCGAAAACATTTCGGGTTCGCGCGAGGGGCGCGCTTCGCGAGCCGGAGTCCGGGACGGGCGAGGGGACAGCGCGCTGGCCCTGGCGTTGACGGCCTCTTCTCCGACCGCGATCCTGCCGATGGTCCTGGGACGGATCGGTCCGGAAGGCGAGCGGCCCGTTCTGATCGCGCCGCTGCCGGGTTTTGTTTCGGATCATTCGAGACCCGCAGTTGTCAACATCGATCCCGACGCCACGGACGCCCGTGTCAGGAGATTCCGGCCGCATCCCGGAGACGGATACGTGTCGTTTCCGGTGGCGCTCATTCTTGCGGCGGACGGCCTCGACCTCTCGGCCGTGACTGTGGGAGACGATGACATCCGCGTGGGAAAACGAACGATCCCGCTCGTTGACGGCGAAGCGATGATCAATTACTCCGGCAGCCGCGTCGATGCCATCTCCGCCGCTGACGTCATGGAGGATTTTCTCGATCCGGCGCTCTTCTTTGAAGATCGGATCGTGCTCGTGGGCCGGACCGACCAAGCCTGCAAGGACTTCATGAATACGCCTGTGCCCGGTCCAAAGCTGCTGGAGACCGAGAATCTCGCGGGCGTGGAGATCTGGAAGGAAGCGCTCGATACGATTCTCCAGGACCGCGCGCTTCAATCGCCCTCGCTGCCGCCGATCCTGCTCGGGATCCTTCTTGCCGCGATCGTTCTCTCGTCGCTCATGCTGGCCGCTCCGGGTTTAAGCAGCATCTTCCTCATCCTGTTTCTCGGCGCCTGGCTCGTCATAACCCATGTCGCCTTCCGCTTCGGAAACACGCGCATACCGGTCATGCCCGGAGTCATGACGTTCTACTTCACGTCGATTCTCTCGTTCATCCGGCTTTTTCTCGTCCAGTCCCGGCTTAAAAAACTCCTGACGACCGCGTTCGAGAGCTATGTCTCGCCGCACGTATTGTCCCGGATCCTCGACCACAGGATCGAGCTGGCCGTGGGCGGCGAACGGAAGAGCCTGACCATTCTCTTCGCCGACATCCAGGGTTTTACCGCCTATTCCGAGGAGCAGCCCGCGGAGGATGTCGTCGCGTACCTGAGACAATATTTCGCCGAGATGAACCGCGTGATTCTCGACCACGAGGGGATCATCGACAAGTTGATGGGAGATGGAATTCTCGCCTTCTTCGGCGATATGGACGAGCCCGGCAATCATGCGCTGCAGGCTGTCAGCGCCGCGCTGGAGATGCAGCAGCGGATGAAGGAGCTGGTGGCCCAGGGAGGGCCGGACCTGAAGATACGCGTCGGGATCAACACCGGACCCGTCGTCGTGGGAAACGTCGGTTCGGAGCGGCACTTCGAGTACACGGTCATCGGGCGGACCGTCAATTTCGCGCAGAGGCTGGAAGGCGCGTGCGATCCTGGCGGCATCTACGTGGCGGAATCGACGTGGGAGATGATCCGCGATTCCGTGGAAGCGTCGGAACCGATACCGCTGTCGCTGAAGGGAATCACCGCCGGCGTCACGGCGCGGTTGATCCGGGGATTAAAGCCTTCCGCCTGAAGACGCGGACTCGCGCGTCGGGACCATGTTGTCGCGGCTGTGATCGTTCAGCGGCAGATTCAGGAACGCGGCGATTTCCCGACCGTGCCGGATCGAGTATTCGGGAGACGTCGATTCGAAGAGGTGCTCGGATGCCGCCGGTCCGATGAGGGTCAGGGGATAGACGGTCCACGTGCTCATCCTCGTTCGCCCCGCGAAACGATGGACGCGATTTTCCGGCTTGATCGAGAGCTCCTTGAAATCTTTCAGCGAGAAATATTTTTTCCGCATCGGAAATAATATACCCCACGAGCGGGTGAGCTTTCCCTCCGCGCGGTCGAAGAGAAATTCCGCGCGCCACCCGACGATGGATGCGCCGAGAAGAAGAAAGGGGCCGCCCATGACGAATCCGACCAGGATTCCCAGGAAGTCGAGCGCGCGCAGCGCGAACGAACAGAACGCGAACGCGACCAAGCCGAAGAGAAGAAACGGCAGCCCGAGCAATCCATAGATTCCCGTGCCTCGTCGGTAGCGGAGCTGATGCTGGTTTCCCGATTCGATCCTGATCATGTCCTTATCCGACGATGCGGCGAGTATGGGGAGTCGACGCGGACCGCGCTATGGCCTGGGTGCGCAGCAACTGGGCTTCGCGTTGCCGCTCGACGTGCGCGCGGCGCCTGGATCGGGCACCGGACACTCCGCCTGCTCCGCGCAGACCTGGCGCTCGATCTCCCGCGTCAACGCGCTCACGTCCGCGTTTTCCGCTTCGGCGCACAAGCGGGCGAATTCCAGGTCCATCGATCCTTCTTCGTCCGCGGCGGTCGCGGCGGCCTGCCATTGTCCGCTTGTGTCCCTCCGCAGGAGCCCCATGTCGCGGTAGCGGCGGAGTTCCGCGTCGCGATGGATGCGTCGATCGAGAATGCGGATCACGGTATCGGTCGCTTCGATCCCCGCGTTCTTCGCGGTCTGTCGGATGGCAACGAGCATGGTCTCGGAAGGGGCCTCGTTCGCGTTCTCTTCTCCGCGCCAGCGATCGAGGAGCGGGACATTGGAGCTTGACGCGAGGAGCCATTGCCCGTCCTGGGTATCCTTGTTGATGATGGCGAGCGCCTGGGAGACGCGCGTGTCGGCCGTCATCCGGATATTGACCGCGATCCGGCCCTGGCGCCCGCGGCCGAACGTATTTCCCGGCGATGTGTTGCTCCCGCGCGCGGCATCGGTCGAGACCGCGGCGAGCAGGATTCCGAGCAGGCCCATGAGCACAACGTGAAATTTCATCGTGTTCTCTCCCAAGTAAATTTCCCGCCGGGCACGCGTGCGCCGTAGCGAGCTTCCATGATACAGGATATCATCCGGTTTCGCATGATAACTCGCAATCCCAGGAGATTTTTCGGAGCGCGCCTACTCGTCATCCTCGGCGTTTCGCTCATCCTTCTTGCCGGCCTGGCCATCGTGACTCTCCCATCCACGATCAAGCTCGCGGCGGGTCGCTGGGCGGAATCCCAGGGACTCATCCTCGTCCTGGATGGGCTTCACGTCGGAAAACAAGTGGTTGCCGAGCATATCTCCGTCCGGCTCGCGTCCCAACCGCTTCCGTTTCTCGAAGCGCGCGGCGTCGTTCTCGGACCGAAGTGGAGCGAATGCGTCCGGGGGCGATGGATGTTCGGACTTGTCGAAGCGGATTCGGTGGCGGTTCTCTGGAACGAAGCGCTCGCGGAATGGCTGGATTCCCGTCCGCCGTCGAAGGGCAAAGCGGCGGCATGGGGAGTCGCAAGCATACATGTGCCGGCCTGGTCGGCATCGGTTCTCGGTTGGACCGTGACGGGCGCGATGGATGTCATGAATGCCGCTCCGGGCGGCGTGGATTCCGCGCTGGTGCGTTTCGCCACGCTGAAGGGAATCGAAGGAATATGCAGCGTCGAGGCCGGATCGGCCCGGGTCTCCGTCCGAGGCGCCGGAATCCCGGTCGCCGTGCGCGCGATTCCCGGGATGGACCAGAGCGCCGACACGTGGACTATCGTGGCACGCGCATCGAGCACGCCTGTTCCTCGCGCGGCGGCCGGAACCCTGCTTCGAGGTCCCGCCTGGTTCGAAGCGCTCCTCGATCATGGATTTCATGGACGCGCGGAGATTCTCGCTGAAAGCGGAGCCACCGGATTCCTGGCCCTGGATGCCGCTCCGGAGAGCGGGCACATTGTGATAGACGGCCGCGTGGGAACGATGCTGACCGTTGGAGGAACATCCGCATTTTCCGGCGATACCCTGCGAACCCGGATCGCCTACCATGCGACAAGACCCGGCGATGCTGTCCTGGACGGCCGGCTTGAGCTCGACCTTCTGCCTCTCGACGGAATGCGGATTCTGGAAGGTTCGGCGTTCACGCTCGCGCAGGGGAACGTTCGCGGCGCCCGGCTGCCCGCGGGCCGCATCGACTTCTCCGGCGACAACCGGAAAGGATTTCATCTCACCTCGGATGGGGAGCTCGGAAAATGGGAAGCCGATCTGAATACCGGGAAATCCGAAATGACATGGCGGGGTGTACTTCGCGCGCGCCGCGCGGGATCCGTACGGGACCTCATGGTGTCCGGCCGCGTGGAAGCGCGCCTGCAGCCGGCTGGAATCACGTGGTCGGCCGGAGGAACGCTTTCAGGAATCGCCGACGCGGGAGCGACGCCCGTGAAATTCCAGGGTGAAGGAGAAGGTTCGGGGATCGGCGAAAGGATCGGGCTCAGGGCGCGCGCGATTTCTCTCGAACCGGCGAAGGGCGCGGCTTCGTGGAGATTGAACCTGGCCGATCTGAAGGTCGAGGGCACGGCATCGTCATGGAAGGCCGGCCTGGGAACATCGAGCTCGCTGCGGCTCCACGGAAGATCGCTCCCCCTGAAGCTCGAGGCAAAAGGCGGGCAGGAGAGCATCGAGCTGAATCCGGTGAGCGTGGGAGGCGTGACAGTCCGGGCGCGCGCCGTCCTGGCCGGCGGCCGGTATCGCGAGACGCGCGTGACGATCGAGGAGACGCCGCTCATGGCGCTGGCCGCCTTTCTACCTCCGCCCCAGAAGACGATCCTCGACCGGTCGGAGGTAGCAGGTCAAGTGCGCGGCGAATTCCGGCATTCTTCCGACCGGCGCATCGACGGATCCCTGCATCTCGACGTGAAAAAATTCCATGATCCCGTTTCGGACTTTCTCGTGGAAAACCTCACGGCGGAGATCCCGATCCGCCAACGCTTCGTCGATCCCGGCAAGGTCCAGGTCACGGATGCCGATCGGTGGCCGGATGTTCCGGTGAACCTCCGTATCGGAGCTCTCGGGCAGAAGGACATCATGGCGCGCGACCTGTCCGGCCGCGCCGTCTTCGCCGACTACGTCTTCCGCTTCCGCGACATCTCCTTTGCGATCTTGGGAGGACTAGCCCGTTCCCGGTTCATACTCGATCCCTTCCGCGACGAAATGGGTCGCTGGCGAGCCGCGCTCGAGCTGAAGGTCGACGGCGTGCCGCTCGCGAATCTCTACGAGGCGTTCATCGGCAAAGGCTCCGTCGCGCGGACGATGAAGGGCGAGATCAATTTCGAGATGGAAACCGCATGGACCGACACCAAGTGTCACGAAGGAAAGGGCAGCGTCGCGGCACCGCAACCGGGCCGCATCGGTCACAAGGTCATCAGCGCTCTCGTGCAGATGCTCGATAAGGAGAAGCGTCCGCCCGGATTCGCGCTCATGCTGGTCGGCGACTATTACTTCGATGAGTTTCGGATCGACCTCGTGCGGGATGAGGAACTTTCCGATTTCAGAACCGACATCCATCTCGCCAGCGAGAAGGAAACTTTCCTGGGATTCCTGACGATCGAAAACGCGTCGCTCCTGAGGCTCATTTCCCGGCTGCCCGTGGATGCCACGAGCGAGATCGGGTTCCAATAAGGACCGTATCGAAAGCCCTACTTTCGATTGGTCTTGAGTTCGACGATGTAGCCCGAGAGCGGCAGCCAGGATATTTCCGCGGCATCGCCCGTCTCGAATTTCGGGGAGCCTGCCAGCTTGTCATCGAGCAGCAGCCGTCGGCCGGCGATCGTCAAGGCGATGACCCTGGCCTTGACGATCTGCGTTTCCCAGATGGATTCCTCGGTGCGGAGCACGGTGCCGTTCCTGAGATCGTCGGTGAGAAGCTTCTGCTTGGAGACCATGGCGAACGTGGCGAACGCCCAGAGCCCGGCCAGGATAAAACAGAGCCCTCCGCCGATCACGGCATCGTTCCCCTCGGATTCGGCGACGATGAAACACCCGAGCGCGGCCGTCGCGACCGCTAGGATGGCGGCAAAGGCGATGAAGAGCCTGGAGCTCTTCTGGAAGGCGACGATGCGCCGCCCTTCCTCATCGGTCATTTTCCGCTCCACCGGTTCGAACGTTTCCATGCGTGCAATGTAGGGATGAGGGCTGTTAATGACAAGAGAAATAGGCTCCGGCGAATCAGAGTTACAGGCTTTCCCGTGCCGCGGCGAGTCGATCATGGCCCGCGTTGCGGACGGCGCAACAATCTTCCGCATTTCCCCGCAACAGCTTCTGCAACGCGATGTGGATTTCAAAAATTGTCATTAATTAATGATTGACGACCCCGCATCAGATATTATCAGATACTTTCCTAGGGGAAGACCCATGGGAGAAACCGCATGGACATATGTGTTGATCTGCATCGTCATGACGACGGAGCTTGCCCTTGTCCTCGCGTTTCTTTGGCTTGTCTGGGACGATTTGAAACGAAAGAAGGTTCCGTACTGAAATGTCCATGCCGCAGGGAGTGAACGAGCGACGCGCCTACCACAGGACGAACATGATCCTGCCCGCGCTCGCCAATTTCAACCAGGCTTCGATCCCGGGGAGCATCCAGGATATCTCCATCGGGGGGCTGATGATGGAAATCGACGGCCATTCCGTGATCGTCGCGGAAGCCGAGCACCTGATCGCGGACCGCGCGCCGGTCGTTGTCGATGTTCCGCGTCTTGCGCTGCACGGGATCCCGGCGACGGTGGTGCGGGCGGAACAGAACACCCGCGGCTTCAACGTCGCGCTCCATTTCGACCAACCCCGCGTGGACATCGCTCAGAAGATCATCAAGCGCTTCGCCTGATCCTTCGCGTCCGGGCACGCACGTTTCGTCAGATGTGGGATAGCTGCTACTCCAGGAATCGATAACCGATTCCCGCTTCGTTCTGGATGGACGGATGTTTTTCCGACGCGGGGCAGATCTTCTTGCGGAGCCGGTTCACGTAGACGCGCAGATACTGGGACCGCTCCCCGGCCACCGGTCCCCACACATCGCGCAGGAGCTGGCGGTGCGTCACGACCTTGCCTCGATTCCGGATGAGAATTCGAAGGAGCGCGTATTCGGTCGCGGTCAGGTGGATTTCGCCTTCTCGGACGCGGATGGCGCGCGCGACGAAGTCCACTTCGAGCGCGCCGCATCGATACACGGGATCTTCGTGAACCTGCGACGCCTGGCGGCGGATGGCGCGCAGCCGCGCGACGAGTTCGGCGGCGTGGAACGGTTTCGTCAGGTAATCGTTGGCCCCCGCATCGAGAGCCTCCACCTTGTCATCGACATCCTGCCGCACCGACAGGATGAGGACCGGCACGCTGCTCCATTCGCGCAGGCGCTTCAGCGTCTCCAGGCCGTCCGTATCCGGCAGGCCCAGGTCCAGGATGACGACATCCGGCTTGGCGTAGGCGGCCTCCGTCAAGCCGCCCTGTCCCGTTGAGGCTTCCTTCACGATGAAAGCTTCAGCCTCGAGGATCTGCCGCAAAAGCTTCCGGATTGCCGGCTCGTCATCGATGACAAGAGCGGTCGGATTCGCGGCGGCACCGGCTTTCACTCCTCCACGCTCGCCGTTTCCGCCGGGATCGACAGGTTGAACTCCGCGCCCCCCTCCTCGCGGTTGCGCGCCGTGACCGAGCCGTTCATGGCATGAGCGAGCCCGGCGACGATGGCGAGCCCGAGACCGGTGCCGCCCGTCCTGCCGCGGTCGCCGCGGAAGAATTTCTCGAAGACGTGCGGCAGGATGTCTTCCGCGATTCCCATGCCTTCATCCGCGACGGAGAGGAGAAGTCTGCCGGAAACGAGGCGTGCGGAGAGGGAGATCGTCGATCCGGCGGGACTGTGCTGCGCGGCGTTGGTCATGAGGTTACAGAGAATACATTGGAGGAAGGCGGCGTCCAGCTTCACCGCCGCCTGCGCAGAATCGTCGAGCGTCACCCGCACGACGTGCTTCTCGATCAGCTCGGCGATCTGGCTTCGCGCGGCGTCGATCACTTCGTCGAGCTCGCACCAGACGTTCTCCGGCCGCGCATGCCCCGCCTCGAGCCGGGACATATTGAGCAGGTTCTCGACGACGTTCCTGAGCCGGATGATCGAGGCTTCGATATCCGCGGCCCGTTGCGCTTCTTCGGGGGACGCGGCGGCCTTCTTCATCGATGCGGAAGTCGCGGCGATGACCGCGAGCGGAGTCTTGAGCTCATGAGAGACGCTCGAAAAGAGCGTCTTGTACAGGCGTTCCGATTCGTCCGCGATCTGCAGGAGGCCGGCGCGCCGGATGAGCGCCTCCCGCTCGATCATGGCCGCCAGGAGATCGGCGAAGGCGTCCAGAAGATCGAGTTCGTCGAGCGAGAATCGTTCTTCCTGAGCGCGTCGGACTCCCAGGACGCCCACAATGGAATCTCCGGTGGCCAGGGGCATGTAGAGACCTTCGGCATCCGGAAGGGTGTCGGTCCCGCGTCCCGCTCGATTGCGATTGACGAAGACCCAGGAGACGACGCCGAATTCCTTATCGCCCGGCCGCCACGCGCTGGAAGCGCGCGGCTCGGGAGAGAGCCGACCGCCGTCGTCGGCGACATGGATGGAGCAGTTCGCATGGAAGACGCGTTTCAATTCCTCGGCGGCCAGCGCCAGCCCTTCGTCCATGTTCCTGCTTCCGATGACCGACCGCGACAGGCGGTACAGGGCGCGCGTGCGTTCCTGCCGCCTCCGTTCCGCGCTCTCGCGCCACTTCAACTGAGCGGTCGTATGGCCCATCACGACGGCCACGAGAAAGAACATGCCGAACATGAGAGCATCCTCGAAACGCTCGATGCGGAATGTGAAGCGCGGAGGTATGAAGAGGAAGTTCCAGCAGAGGGCGCTCATCGTCGCGATCGCGAATGTGGCGCCTCGGGAGAACCGCGTCGCGAGGAAGACGACGACCGCGAGGTAGAGAATCGAGATCGACCAATATCCCGTCCATGGATTCAGGATGAGAAAGAGGATGGTGAAAGCGCCAGTGATGCCGCACCCCTTCAGGATTTCGGTCATCCACGGAGTCTCGACCTTTTGATCCGGCAGGGAGACAGCGGCTGGATTTTCGGCACCCGCCCGCACGACGCAGATATCGATATGTCCGCTTTCGTCCATGAGTTTCCGGAGCGCGGCATTCCGGCGGCGGCGGGACCAGTAGGATCCCAGGGGCTTGCCCACGATGATCTGCGTCACGTTCAACGACCGGGCTTCATCCATCAGGGCGGTCGCGAGATCGTCTCCCGCGGTCCAGACGATTTCCGCGCCGAGCTGGCGGGCCAGCGTCAGGTTTTTGGAGAGCCTTTCTTTTGCCGAGGGGGACAACGCGTCCGCGGACTCGACATAGACGGCGACCCAGGGCGCGTCGAGCGCCGCCGCCATGCGGCGCGTGTAGCGCACGAGGTAGTTGGAATAGGGACTGGGTCCGACCGCCACCATGAGACGTTCCCCGGATCGCCATGGTCCCGCGATATTCCTGGCGCTCATCGTGTCCCTGAGATCCCGGCCCACATGCTCCGCGGTGACGCGCAACGCCATTTCCCGCAGCGCCGTCAGGTTCTCCTCGCGAAAGAAATTGTCCGCCGCCGTGGCCGCGCGCTCTCCCATGTACACCTTCCCCTCGGAAAGACGTCCGCGCAGGATTTCGGGAGTGAGATCGACGAGGTGGATTTCGTCGGCTGCATCGACGATGGAGTCCGGCACGGTTTCGCGCACCGCGATGCCGGCGATTCCCTGCACGATGTCGACCCGGCTCTCGATGTGCTGGACATTCAGGGTCGTCAGCACGTCGATGCCGGCATCGAGAAGTTCCAGCACATCCTGGTGCCGCTTGGGATGGCGGCTGCCCGGAGCGTTGGTGTGCGCGAGCTCGTCGACAATCACGGTTCCCGGTTTTTTCAGGAGGATCCCGTCCAGGTCCATCTCGCGAAGCGTCGTGCCCCTGTAGGCAATCTCCTTCAGAGGAAGCCGGGGCAATCCATCCAGGAGAGCCTCCGTTTCGACGCGGCCGTGGGTTTCGACGACGGCCGCGAGCACGTCGATGCCGGTCCCGCGCATGCGCCGGGCCGACATGAGCATGGCGTAGGTTTTTCCCACGCCGGCGCACATGCCGAGAAAGACGGTCAATTTTCCGCGGCGGGATTTTCCGGACGCGGCTTTCAGTTCCGCCAGAAGTCGATCCGGATCGGGTCGCTGATCCTGCTTCGTCATGACACGATTATGGCTCATCGCGCCGCGAATCGAACCATGAAAAGTCACAACGTTGATCGAGCTTTCTCCGCATTCGTCTCATCTTGACGCGCATGATCACTCCGGAAATGAAGAAGGGGATCAGGATCGCGCAGAAGATCATGAGAAGAAGAAGCTCGAGCGCGGGATGGAGCATTGCGATCATCGGCCCAGCTCCATGTTCAACCGCAGAATATTCACGCGCTCCTCGCCGAAGATTCCCAGGACGCGAGGTTCCGTGAGGCGGTGGATCGTTTTGGCAGCCCGTTCCTTTTCGTCGGCGGTCCATCCTCGCGCCGCCGTCACGCGCTCCAGTTGATACAGGACGGCTTGAGGCGGAAGATGCGGATCGAGGCCGCTTCCCGATGCGGTCAGAAGATGCGCGGGTATGAGGCGCCGCGACTGGTTCGTATCGCCGCCGTCGATGGCCGCCGCGCGCGCGTCGATCGCGGTCCTGAGCGCCCCGCTGGTCGGTCCGGCGTTGGATGCTGCGCTTGACATCGTGCCGTAACCACAGGCGGAAGGGCGGGAATGAAAGGCGCGCGAGTCGGTGAACGATTGAGCCAGTAACGATGAGCCGACAACGCGTCCGGCCACGCGCACCAGGCTTCCCTCCGCTTCCGCGGGGAAGATCGCCTGAGCCGCGAACGTCACGGCGAGCGGATAGAGCACCCCGCAGAGAAGGAACATCAGCAGGTAGGTGATCGCGGATTGACGGAGAGTTTTCAAGAAAGTCTTCATGATCATGCGGCTCCTGTTCCGGCCAGAATAAGATCGATGAGCTTGATGCCGATGAACGGCGCGACCAGCCCGCCGAGGCCGTAGACGAGGAGATTGCGCCTGAGAATTCCCTCCGCGCCGATCGGTTCGTATTTCACTCCCCGCAGCGCGAGCGGGATGAGCGCGACGATGACGAGGGCGTTGAAGATGATGGCGGCGAGAATGGCGCTTTCCGGCGTCGCCAGGCCCATGATGTTGAGGGAGGACAGCTGCCCGGGCCGGCCGTCGATGGCGTAGAGTCCGCCGAACATCGCCGGCAGGATCGCGAAATACTTGGAGACGTCATTGGCGAAGCTGAACGTCGTCAGCGAGCCCCGCGTCATGAGGATCTGCTTGCCCGTTTCGACGATCTCCAGCAATTTTGTGGGATTCGAATCAAGGTCGATCATGTTCCCGGCCTCGCGCGCGGCTTGCGTCCCGGTGTGCATCGCCACGCCGACGTCGGCATACGCCAGCGCGGGCGCGTCGTTCGTGCCGTCTCCGATCATGGCGACCAGCCGTCCCTCGGCCTGCTCCTGGCGGATGCGCGCCAGCTTGTCCTCGGGCCTGGCTTCCGCGATGAAGTCGTCGACCCCTGCTTCCGCGGCGATGGCCGCGGCGGTCAGGGGATTATCGCCCGTGATCATCACCGTGCGGATACCCATCTTGCGCAACTGGGCGAATCGCTCTCGAATTCCACCTTTGACGACGTCCTTCAGGTGCACGATGCCCAGGACGCGATTGTTCTCCGCCACGGCAAGAGGTGTTCCTCCCATGCGGGAAATGTGTTCCGCCCCGGCCAGCGCTTCGGCGGGCATCGTGCCTCCCGCGGCTTCGACAAATTGCCGGACGGCCGCCACGGCGCCCTTGCGAATGCGACGCATCGCATTCCCCGGGATCGGCAGATCCACGCCGCTCATCCGCGTCTCCGCCGTGAACGGCACGAAGTGACCCTCGCTGGTTCCGACGTCTCTCGCTCTCAACTGGAATATTTCCTTCGCCAGCACCACGATCGACCGTCCTTCCGGTGTCTCGTCCGCAAGCGATGCCCATTGCGCCGCCTCCGCCAGTTCCCGTTCCTGGGTTCCCGGCGCCGGCAGGAACGCGGTCGCCATGCGGTTGCCGAGCGTGATCGTGCCGGTCTTGTCCAGGAGAAGAACGTCGACATCGCCCGCCGCCTCGACCGCGCGCCCGCTCATCGCGAGGACGTTTTTCCGCATCAGCCTGTCCATTCCTCCGATGCCGATCGCGGAGAGAAGTCCGCCGATCGTCGTGGGGATGAGGCAGACAAAGAGAGCGGCCAGCGTCGTCAGAGTGATGTTCGCCGCGCCGGGATTTCCGGATGCCTCCTCGCTGTACCAGGCCAGGGGAGGAAGCGTCAGGACGACGAGAACGAAAACCACGGTGAGCCCGACGAGAACCGCGCCGAGAGCGCGCTCGTTCGGCGTCTTCTGCCGCTTCGCGCCCTCGATGAGCGAGATCATGCGGTCGAGAAAACCCTCGCCCTGGGCCGCGGTCACCTTGATGACGATCCTGTCCGAGAGGACGCGCGTTCCGCCCGTGACCGCGCATCGGTCGCCGCCGCTTTCACGTATCACGGGCGCGGATTCTCCGGTGATGGCGGATTCGTCCACGGTGGCGATTCCTTCGATCACTTCGCCGTCGGCGGGGATGAGATCTCCGGCTTCGCAGACCACGAGATCATGCTGCATCAGTTCCGTCGCGGCGATCGCAATCTCCCTTCCGCCGTCGAGTTTTCGAGCCATGGTGTGGGTGCGCATTGCTCGGAGCGATGCGGCCTGGGCCTTGCCCCGCCCTTCGGCGAGCGATTCGGCCAGATTGGCGAAGAGGAGAGTCGCCCAGAGCCAGGCGGCGATCTGCGCGTTGAATGCCGAGAATCTCCAGAAGAGCAGGATCGTGACGGGAACCGTTACAAGCCAGACAATGAACATGACAGGATTGCGCGCCTGTTCGCGGGGATCGAGCTTGCGGAAGGATTCCGCAGCGGCGGCTCTCCAGAGTGCCGGGTCATTCCACGTGGATTGTTTCATGGGATTAGAAGAGCCGGCCCGCGAGCATCAGGAATTGCTCGACGCCGGGTCCCAGGAGAAGGGCGGGAAAGAAATTCAATCCTCCCACGATGACGATGACGCCGACGAGAAGCACCACGAATGTGGGGCCCTCCGTCGGAAATGTTCCGGAACTCGCCGCCGAGATGCGCTTGGCCGCGAGACTTCCGGCGATGGCCAGGACGGGAATGAGAACACCGAAGCGTCCGAGAAACATGGTCAGCGCAAGCCAGCCGTTGTAGAAATCGGTGTTCACGGCGAGGCCCGCGAATGCGCTGCCGTTATTGCCGGCCGCGGATGAAAAGGCGTACAGGATTTCCGACAATCCATGAGGTCCCCGGTTCGCGCGGCCGGCGAGCGCGGACTCGACAAGGCAGGATGCCGCGGTGCCCAGCAGGACGCAGGCGCCCGGCAGGAGAATGCCTGTGAGTGCCCAGGCCATCTCCCGCGTCTCGATCTTCTTTCCGAGGTATTCCGGAGTTCGACCCACCATCAACCCGGCGAGGAAGACCGTCAGGAGAACGAAGAGCACCATGCCGTACAACCCGCAGCCGACTCCGCCGAAGACGACTTCGCCGAGCTGCATGTTGAAAATCTGAACGAGACCTGTCCAAGGCGAGAAACTGTCGTGCATCGCGTTCACCGAACCGTTGGACGCCGCCGTCGTCGTGACGCTCCAGAGAACGCTTTCGGTCACGGAGAATCGGGTTTCCTTGCCTTCCAACTGCTCCGTGATGCCGAGCGCCGGATTCGGCTGATGCTCGGCCCAGAGAGAGACGCCCAGGCCCGCGAAGAGGAGAATGAACATGGCGGCCAGAAGCGCGTGGGCATGGCGGGGCCGGTCGATGAGTCGGCCGAACATGAAGACGCAGGCGGCGGGCAGGAGAAGAATGGCGAGCATCTCGAAGAAGTTCGAGAGCGGCGTGGGATTCTCGAATGGATGCGCGCTGTTGACGCCGTAAAATCCGCCGCCGTTTGTTCCTAGCTGCTTGATCGCGATCTGCGACGCCGCCGGCCCGAGCGGTATGACCTGGTCCGCTCCTTCGATCGTCGTCGCCATGACCGGTCCTGAAAATGTCTGAACGACGCCTTCGTGGACGAGAATGAGAGCAAAGAGGAACGAAAGAGGAATGAGGATATAGAGCGTTGTTCGCGCGAGATCCCGCCAGAAGTTGCCGAGCAGTTCGGTGCTCCTCCGCGTCAGACCGCGCGCCAGGACGAGAAGGGCGGCGACGCTCGTGGCGACGCTCAGAAAATTCTGAACGGCCAGGCCGGTCATCTGAGTGAGATAACTCATGGCCGTTTCGCCGGAATACGCCTGCCAGTTGGTGTTGGTGACGAAGCTGACGGCGGTGTTCACCGCGAGCCAGAAGGGTACATCGGCGACGACGGCCGGATTCAGCGGAAGCGCGGCCTGAAACATCTGCTGAAGGACAAGGATGATGATGCCCAGGATGTTGAAGGACATGAGCGCGATCGCGTATTCGCGCCAGTTCATTTCCTGATTCGGCGCGACGCCTACGACCTTCAGGAAAAATCGCTCGCACCGATCGAGCGTCTTCTCCCAACGCGTCCCCGCATGGGCCGATGGTTCCAGCAGCCGGGCCATGAGAATTCCCTGCGGCGCCGCGAGCAGGACGAGGCCGGTGAAATAGAGGAACACTTCGAGCCCATGAAAGATGTTCATGGTGAAATCGTGATGGGACGGATGTGGAATCGCGAGTCAACAGGCGCCGCAAAAGCGTTAATAAAGTGTTAACGACGGCGGACTGGATCCGCCGGCAAAGCGACTCAGATCATGAAGATTTCTTACAGGAATTGCAGAAGATTCGTCACCGGAACATTGGAAGCGGCGCCGAGCGCGGCCTCGAGCTTCAGCTGGGACTGCCGGAGGTCGGAGATCGCCTTGGCGATGTCGAGATCCTCGTTGACGGATATGACTTCCTTCGCCTGGAGGATGAAACCTTCCTCCTTGAACTGCGTGTTCTCGAGACGTTTCACGAGGCCGGCCACATCCGAGGAGACGTCATCGACATGAGCCAGCCCGCGGTCGATCTCCGCGAGCCGGTCGCCCCTGAGATTCGAGAATCGTCCGTTGTCGAGGTCGCTTATGGCGTTGATGAAGACGGAGAAGAGAGACGTGTCGGTGTTCGTGCCGGCTCCGTTGTCGGCGGGAGTGTTCGATGTGCCGTCGGCCAGTCCCATTCGCTTCAGGAATTGAGCCGAGCCTTCATCGTGCGAGAAGATCTGGTCGGGCTCGCGCGTGGCGAGCTGGAGGCGATAGGCGAGCGCGTTGCGGGATGTGAGATTGGCCGGAGACGATGCGGATGAGGTCACGCCCAGGACCTGGAACGCATTGGAGCGGGGATTCGGGGTGACATCGTCGACCGTGACTCCGCCGTCCAGCTGCAGAGCGAATCCACCCGCGACCTGCGCGGCGGATGCGGTGACTCCCGTCTGGCCCGTGACCGCGTTGATCGTGCTCACCATCGAGTTCAGGGACGCGCCGGCCGCGATCGTGACGCTGACGCCGTTGATGAGAACGCTGCCCGCCGTCGCGGCGGTGGCGGCGGACGCATCGACCACTGTCGCCGTGCCGATGAGGCTTCCCTCGACGGTGGCCTCCATTTCCGGAACCTGTTCGTTGATCCGGTTGGCGACGGAGAGAAGCGAATCGGTGGCGGTGTTGAAGGAAACCCGTTTCCCCTGGAGCTGAAAGAAACCGGTCTGGTCGCCGGCGGGAAAGCCGGAATTCGCGAGCGTCTGGCCGGCGAAATTGGCGGAGAAGGACGAGGCGCGCGTGTCGGGATCGACCTGGAAGAATTTCGAGCCGACGAGATTCAGATCCACGAGAGATCCGTCGGCGATCTGTTTCTGCGTGGAGGTCGCGTTGCCGCGGTAGATCACGTTCGTGACGTCGCCGTTCGCGTCGCGCACCGCTTCGAAGGGATCGGTGCGCGTCCTGGAACCTCCGAAGATCTTGCCCTCCGGCCCCTCGGAGTTTCCGAACTGGATGAGGCTCTCGAGCGACTGCCTCATCTCCTTCGCCGTCAATCTCAGATCCGCCGTCGTGAACGTCTCGTTGCCTGCCTGGAGCAGAAGCGTTCGCGCGCGCTGCAGGAGCTCGCGGATCCTCTCGACAGCCGCGTCGTTGTTCTCGGCGTGACCCCGGGCATCGCTGATATTCCGGAGGTGCTGTTCCTTCGACCGGACGATCGACCGGAACCGCATCGCGGTGACGTAGCGGAGCGGATCGTCGGAGGGTTTCGACACTTCCAGCCCGGAGCTCAGCTTTTTCTGGAGCTCGATCGATTCCTCTTCCGCGCTGTTGACGTGGCGGATGGAATCGAATTTGAACATTCTTTCAGTGATGCGCATCGGTCCGTTCTATTTATCGGCAGTAAACGTAGGAATTTGTTCAGAAATTTAGAGGATTAGCAGGAATCCTTGCAGGGCCATGGGCTGAATTGGCGGGACTTGGGATTTCCGCGAGAGTCCGGTTACCGGTTCGATTTCCATCTCCCGGATGGTCGGACGGGATCGGCCTCGCCCACGGGAGCGATGGACCAGAACTGGCCGGTCGTCGTGGCCAGGATCGTGCCGTCTTCATCAGTCCGGAAAATCCGCAGGCCCGCCTCGCGGAGGAACTGAAGCGTACCTTCCTTCGGAAGCTTGTAGACGTTGTCGCGGCCGACGGAGATGACGCCGTACTGCGCGCCGAGTTCCTTCAGGAAATGCGGCTTCGAAGAGGAGAACGAACCGTGATGCCCGACTTTCAGGATGGTGCTGCGGAGCCGGCCGGCGTATCTCGCGACCATGGAATCCTCGGATTCCTTCTCCGCGTCGCCCGTCAAAAGAATCGAGGCGGAATCGAGAACCATGTGCAGGACGATGGAGGCGTTGTTCACGTCGTCGGCCAGGATGCTCCCTCCTCCGACAACCGTAATGGCGACTCGCGGATCCCAGGTGAGGATATCCCCCGGTTTCGGAATGATGTAGTTGCAACCTTCCTCCTCGACCGCCAACAGCACGCGCTTGTAAATGGAGGAAGGATACGGAACGCCGGGATCGTAGAAGTTCTCCACCTTGAAGCGCTTCATGATCTCCGGCAATCCTCCGATGTGATCCGCGTGCGGATGGGACATGACCATCGCCAGGATCGTGTGGCAACCGAGTTCATCAAGAATATCCGCCATGCGGTCGCCCTGGCCCTGGTTGGCGTCGACAACGACGAAGGAACCGTTGGGAAGTTTCAGGATCAGGCCGTCGCCCTGGCCGACATCGACGAAGAGGACGACGAGGCGGCCCGGAGTGTCGCCCACGAGTTTGGCCAGGGGCGAGCGATTGTCGATCGGCGGAGCAGCAGCAGGAGGTGAAACAAACGCAGGGCGAGTATCCTGAAGAACCGGCACCTGCGGAGTCGGGGCGACAGAAGGCGGCGTTACGGTCTCTGGCGCGAGCTGCGGCGTCGCATGATTTCCGGAGCGGAGGAAAAGGAAGGCGATGACGGCCAGCGCGATGAGTATGACGGCAAGAGAACGCGGTCTGCCTGCCGGATGAATCGCGTTCAAAGAAGAATTCGAGATGGTAAACGCCTGTCGCGCATGCGGCGATTATGTCATAATTCGGCCATGGTGCTCATCACAAAAAACGACCCGCTTGCGGTCGGTTCGCGGCTCCCCGCGTTTCGCCTTTCGGACACGCTTGACGCGGAGATCACGGATGAGCTCGTGTATGCGCGCCGTCCACGCGGGCTTGTCGTCGCTTTCACCTGCAATCACTGTCCGTACGTGATGTCGTACGAAAGGCGATTTCTCGACCTGGCTCGTATCACCCTGCCGCGCGGCATCTCGTGGCTTGCGGTCAATTCGAACGCGGCGAATCCGAACTACGGGGATGATTCCGTGGAGAAGATGAAGAGTCGCGTCCGGGCGAATAACTATCCCTTTCCCTATGCGCCGGACCTCTTGCAGGATGTGGCGCGCTCGTTCGGAGCCGCGTGCACGCCGGAGTTTTTTCTTTTCGATGAGGAGAGAAGACTGCGATATACGGGGCGGTTGGATGACGACCAGGATGAATCGAGGGTGAAAACCAGGTATCTCGCGGAGGCTATCGAGGATCTCCTCGCCGCCCGCGTCATCCGCCGTGACCGGTCGCATCCCATCGGATGCTCCATCAAGTGGCTCTAGCCCTGTAGCATCCCATACAACCATGTCGATCGTTTATCTCAATGGTGAGTGGATGCAAGCCGCTGAAGCCCGGATCTCGCCGGAGGATCGCGGTTTTCTCCTGGGCGACGGCGTCTTCGATACCCTGCGCAGCTATGACGGAGTCTTCTTCCGTTTCGAGGATCATGCCGCGCGTCTGTTCCGCGGATTGGAAGAAGTCCGTATCGAGGCTCCGTTCGATCAGGCGGGATTGCTGAACATTCTGACGGAGATGCACAGCCTCAACGGGGAGAAAGATCTGGTCGTGAGA
Source organism: uncultured bacterium (assembly GCA_964499705.1). Classification (GTDB taxonomy): domain Bacteria; phylum UBA8481; class UBA8481; order UBA8481; family UBA8481; genus JBBTKW01. Next base: position 291,518 of record CAZCME010000003.1, read on the forward strand.
GTGACGATCACGCGCGGCATGGGGGAGGGCGGATACCGATGGAAGAGCGGAACGAGGCCGACCGTCTACGCGTCGGCTCGGGATGTTCCGGATGTCGCGAAGATTCGCGCTGAAGGTCTCGCGCTTTCCGTGTCGCCCGTGCCGCGCCCCCTGCCGTTTCTCTCGGTGGTGAAGACCACGTCGATCGGTGCGATGGCCCTGGCGCGCGTCCTGGCGGAGACGGATGAAGTGATCATGCTCGACGCGAACGGCCATGTGGCCGAAGGTGCCGCCTCCACGCTGTATGCCATCCGCGGCGAGCGGATCCTCACTCCGCCGTCCCTGCATGTGCTTCCTGCGACGACGCGGCGCGTCATCGAGGAGTTGTTCGCCGTGGAAGAACGGGTGATGACGTCCGATGAATTCCTCGCATCCGATGCGCTCTTCCTCTCCGCGACATCGATGGGACCGGTGCCGGTTCGCGCCGTGGCCGATCATCGCTATCCGGTCCGGCATCCGCTCATGGATGGAATCTACGGGGCCTTCGACGGCGCGATCGCGCGCTATTGGGCGCATCCCGCATGAAACCCGTGGCGTATATTACGGGGGCATCCCGCGGCCTTGGCCGCTGCGTGGCGGAGAGACTGGCCGGCCGGTATGCGCTCGGGCTTGGATGCTTCCACGCGGATCCACCACACCTTCCCGATTCCGTGATCCTGCGGGGAGATGTATCGCGATCCGATACGTCGCGCATGGCCGCGGAAGAACTGATGCGTCGGTTCGGCCGGATCGATCTCTTTATCGCCAATGCCGCGATCTCGGTCGACCGCCCTTTTCTCCGCATGAAGGATGAGGAATGGGACGATGTGATCCGCACCAACCTGTCGGCCGTGTTTTTCGGCCTGAGGGAAACGGCCGGTCCGCTCCGGCAGGCGGGAGGATCAGCCATCCTCGTGTCATCGATTCTCGGCAGGCGAGGCGAATCCGGATCAGCCAACTATTGCGCGGCCAAGGCCGGCGTCATCGCGCTGGCGCGCTCCGCCGCGCGCGAATGGGCTCCGCAAGCGCGCGTGAATGTCTTCATCCCGGGATACATGCCGACGGACATGGGGATGCAGAATCCGGATGTTCTTCGGAACGCGGTCGCCGACCACCTGGGGGGAACGATGACGCCCGTGGAGGAAGCGGCGGACCTGATGATCGCGCTCGCGGAGACGAAGACGGTGACGGGGCAGATCATCACGGCGGACGGGAGAATTTCCTGATTTCAGATTTAGGATTTGATATTTCAGATGCCGGACACGAGCGGAATTGTCGCAGGCGAAGACGGGCATGAGTATCGTCATTACCGGTGCGTGCCTGAGGCTCAGCTCGGTCTGGCCCGTGACCTCTAGCGAGCCACGGTACATGAAAATCTCCGGGGATTATTCCGGGGACAGGACCTGCCACTTCGCCCGGCGCGCCTCCGAACATGCATGGGCCACGGCCGCTTGTCGCGTGCCTCCGGAGAGAATCGGATCCACCGTGTCCGCTTCGAAGCTGGGCATCGGCGGACTTCTTTCATCGTGGGATCGAGGATCCATCTCGGCGGACGCGTGGAGCGAATACATCGCGCCCAGGCTCAATCCCGATTTCGTCCGAGGACCGGTCGTGACGACGATCGGCGCGTGCGCGACCGGCCTCTGTTCCTGGATCCGGGCCGCGCAGCTTCTGGAGAACCAGGAAGCGGATGTCGTCCTGGCCGGCTCCGCCGAAGGTGCGCTCCATCCTTTCCTGCTCGCGGGATTCAAGAGGATGGGAGTCTTCTCCGGAACACGCCCCCGGCCGTTCGACCGCAGGCGCGATGGATTCGTCGCGGCGGAAGGTGCCGGCATCGCCGTCATGGAACGGGAAGCCGATGCGCGGCGGCGCGGCGCCGCGATACGCGGAAAAGTTCTGGGATGGGCCCTGGCCCAGGATCCCACGCATCCCGTCGCCGGCGCGGGTGACGGCATTGCGGTGGAACGACTGATGAAGACGGCTCTTCGCCGCGCGGGAATCGAACCTTTGGATCTGTCGTACATTCATCTGCACGGGACCGGCACGATCCAGAACGATATCGCCGAGGCGGCGGCCTTGCGGAGGCTCTTCGACGACCATGGCCATTTCGTCGCCGCTTCCTCCACAAAGGGCGCGACGGGTCATTGCCTCGGCGCGGCCGGCGCCGTGGAAGCGCTCATCACGTTGAATGCCCTGAAGAAGCGCGTGGCGCCGGCGACCACGGGCCTGGAGGAACTCGACGAGAGATGCTCATCGCGCTGCCTCATTCGCGAGGATACGGTCATCGAGGGCGGGATCGGGATGGCGCTTTCGTACGGCTTCGGCGGGCACCTCGCGGCGCTTGTCCTTGAGGCGGAAAAAAAATGAAGGGAATACGCGAAGAGCTCGCGGCGGTTCCGGCCGAGCTGCGCCGCGCGTTGCGGATCGTTCCGCACGGAGCCGAAGCGATGATCGAGAAAGAGGGCAGGCGCCTCGTCAATCTCGCCACCAACAATTACCTCTCGCTCGCCACGCATCCGGAAGTGATCGAGGCCGCTGTCAGGGCTCTCCGCGAGGATGGAGCGGGAGCCGGATCGTCGCGACTCATCCTGGGAACATCGCCGCGCGTGGCCGCGCTGGAGGATTCCCTTGCCGGGCTGAAAGGAACATCCCGCGCGCTGATCTTCCCGTCGGGGTTCGCCGCGGCCCTGGGAGCGATTCCCGCGCTCGTCGGAAAAGGCGACGGAATCGCGCTGGAGAAAGGATGCCACGCGAGCCTCGTCACCGGTGCGCGCCTCTCAGGCGCCTCGATCTCCGTCTTTCGCCGGGGCGAACGGTCGACGCTGGAGAAGGCGCTCGAACGCCTGCGGAAACGCTGCCGGAGAATTCTCACGGTGATCGACGGCATCCATTCCATGGACGGCGATATCGCGCCCCTGCCGGAAATCATTCCGCTCGTCGCAAGGTTTGAATCGATCCTTCTTCTCGACGATGCGCATGCGACGGGAGTTCTCGGCGAAAATGGATCCGGAACGCTCGGGCATTTCAGGATGAGCGCCTCGGAGAATTTCATTGTCCAGATGGGGACGCTCTCGAAAGCCCTGGGCAGCCAGGGAGGATTCATCGCGGCGTCAGGCCCGTGCATCGAACTGATGATCCAGAAATCCGCCGCGTTCATCTATACGACGGGCATCAATCCGGCCGCCGTCGGCGCGGCGCAGGGCGCGATCGACGTGATGAAGCGCGAGCCGAAACGGATCGCGCGCCTGGCGAGGAACGCGGTGATGGTTCGCCGCGCGGCGGGCATCGAGGAGATTCCGTCTCCGATCGCGCCGATTCTCACGGGCACATCCGAGCGCGCGATGGAAGCCTCGCGCGAGCTGGAAAGGGCCGGAGCCTACGCGCCGGCGATCAGGCCGCCGACCGTGCCGCGCGGCACGGCGCGACTCAGGCTGTCCCTCCAGGCGGATCACAGGATGCACATGGAGGGAGCGGAGACCACGCCCGAGTTGAGCTTCCTGACCGTGCTGAAAGAAATCGCGCATCGTCCGCGCGTGTAAGAAAACGCACCATGAATCTGCGCAAACCTGCTCAAAAATTCCGGCTCCTTTGTCGATAATGAATTCAAGCCCGCCGGCGATGGACACCGGCGGCCGTCATTGCGGCTTGCCGCGGAGAGGACGCATATGCCAAGTGAGACCCCACGCACCATCGCACCCCAGGCCTTCAATTCCATTTCCCACGATGCGGCTTACGCTTACCTCATCAGCTATTTCATGTTCCGGTTTTCCGGCAGGACCGCGCAGGCGGAGCGGGCGCTCGAACGCGCCGCGGCGCTCTGCCAGCACGAGCGCTGGCCGTATCCGATGGTGCGCTATCTCCAGCTCGCCATCACTGATCGAGTCCTCCTGAATCTCGCGGTGAGCCAGGAGATGAAGACCGGCGCGCACGCGCTGCTGGCGCTCTCGCATCGCCTGAACAACCATTACGCCGATGCCGCGCTGCATAAGAACTGGGTAGAGCGTCACGCCGGATCCTGCAACGGCTATGTGGCGGACATTTTTCTCGCTCTGCTGCGGAAGGTGGAATTCCCCGCGCAGGCCGCATAGGGGGACATTCTCCAACATTCCAACATTCAGAATAGACAAGTTAGCCATGGAGCTGAAATATATGTGTGGTCGATCTTCGTAACTCCATCAGCGCCAATGTTGCATTGTTGGAGAATGTCCCCTTTCCTCCAGGGCGGAGCCGATTTACACTTCCGGCATGTCCTCACTTCCCATCAAGGTCGGGCTCGTCGGATGCGGCCGAATCTCCGATCGGCACATCGAAGTACTGACGAACCTGGAATCCGCCCGGCTTGTCGGCGTCACGGATGTGAAGAATGACCGTGCCGAGGCGAAGGCCCGCAAGCACGGCCTCACGGCATATGCGACCGCCGATGAGCTGATCGAGAAGGCGAAGCCGGACATCGTTTCGATCCTGACGCCGTCGGGAGACCACCCGGAACATGTGATCGAGCTTTCGAAGCGCGGCGTGCACATCATCGTCGAGAAACCGATGGCGCTGAAGCTGGATGATGCCGACCGGATGATCAAGGCTTGTGACCGAGGCGGAGTGAAGCTCTTCGTCGTGAAGCAGAACCGGTACAACCTGCCGGTGCAGAAACTGCACCAGGCGATCGAGAAGGGCCGGTTTGGCAAGCTTGTCATGGGCACGGTGCGCGTGAGGTGGTGCCGGGACCAGCGCTATTACGACCAGGACGGATGGCGCGGCACGTGGGCGATGGACGGGGGAGTGCTCGCGAACCAGGCGAGCCATCACATCGATCTGTTGTTGTGGATGATGGGCCCGGTGGAAACGGTGATGGCGATGTCGGCGACGCAGCTCGTGGACATCGAAGTCGACGACACGGCTGTGGCGATTCTCCGTTTCGCGAACGGCGCCCTGGGCGTCATCGAAGCCACAACGGCCACGCGACCGAAGGACCTGGAAGGAGCCATCTCCATACTGGGAGAAGCCGGAAGCGTCGAGGTCGGCGGCTTCGCGGTGAATGAGATGCGCCATTGGAACTTCACGACTCCCGAACCGGAGGACGCGGAAATCATGGCGTCGGCCAAGTCCAATCCTCCCAATGTCTACGGATTCGGGCATCGCGAATTCTACAAGGCCGTCATCGAGAACCTGACGACCGGAAAGCGCGAGAATTCGCTGGTGGACGGCCTGGAAGGCCGCCTGTCGCTGGAGGTCATCAACGCGATCTACGAATCCGTGGAGACCGGCAAGGCCGTCAACCTCCGGTTCCGCCCCCGCTGGAACCGGCTGGGCAAATAGCTCCTGACCATTCTTCAGACCTCCTGAATCGAACATCCCGATGATTCTCTCGACGATGGAAGCGCTCGTCCGCCGCGAAAAATGGAAGAAGCTGGCCGGGCCTCCGGAACCCATCACGGACGAGAACCGCGACGCGTACGATCGCGCGCGCGCCCGTGAATTCCGGCAGCAGATCGGCGTCATCGTCAACATCACGATCATGGCCATCATCATTCACACGACCGGAGCCTGGCTCTTTCCGCGCATCGCGGATCCCGTCCCGCTGGTTCTCGTCCTGCTGGCGCTCGTCGGCGAATCCTTCCTGTGGCTCGCGTCGCGCCGCATCGTCTCGCTTCCGCTCATCCAGGCGCTCTCGATCTGCGCGTTTCTCATCCCGCTGGCGCTCATGATCAAGGCCGCCGCGCTCGACATCTCCTATTACCTAGTCGTCATCTTCGTGATGGGATTTCTCCTGCCGTGGAACGGCCGCGAGGCGCTCATCGTCTCGCTGGCGCCCGTGGTCTTCTTCTTCTTCAATCACGGCGTCCAGCGGGAGCTGCTGGGGACCGCCGACGAATCCTTCGTCTTCTTCATCTCCACGCTCATCGTGGTACGCCTGCAGTTGAAGCAGGAGCGGGACCGGCGGGTGGCGTTCCGGCTGGAGACGGAGGCGGAGGAAGCCAGGAAGAGCCTCATCGAGAGCCTGCGCCTCGCCGCCAAGCTGCACGGCGAGATCATTTCCCGCGACATGGACCTGGAGAACCTCTCCGTCCGGGTCCTGTATGAATCGATGCAGGAACTGGGGGGAGACTACGTCAAGATCGCGCCGATCGACGGCCGCCGGACATCCATGCTCGTGGCCGACGTGACTGGCCACGGCGCTCCTGCGGCGCTCATGGTGAACAGGATCAACACGAAGGTGGAATCGATCATGACGTCGCGGCTGGGACCCGCGCGGGCCGCGGCGGAACTGAACGCGTTCGCGACGAAGGCATTCGAGGGCACCGCGATGCTGATGTCCGCGCTCTGGACCGAATACGACGCGGCCGCCCGGAAGATCCGCTGGTCGAACTACGGCCATCCGCCTCCGGTTTTTCTCGAGCGCCGGACGCGCACGGTACGCCTCCTGTCGTCGAACTCCTACGTGATGGGAATCGACATTCCGCAGCTCGCTCCGGAAAGCGCCATCGACGTTTCCGCGGGCGACCTGATCCTTTTCTACACGGACGGCCTCATCGAATGGAATTCCGAAACCGGCCCGTTCGATCTCTGGTCGCTCGTGGGACACCTCGAAGGCCTCTTCACGAAAACGACCGACACGCTGACGGCCGATCGCCTCATCAACGCGATGAGCCAGCTCGTCCGATCGAAGCGGATCGGGGAAGCAAAGGACGATCTGCTGGTCATCGTCTGGGAGGTGCGATGAAGATCGCGCTTCTTTCCACGCATGATCTGCGGGGAGGCGCGGCGCTGGCCGCCCATAGGTTGAAGCAGGGGTTTACGGAACGCGGAGCAGCGGCCCGCATGATCGTACTCGATCGCACGGGATCGGATCCCGGAGTCGAAGCCTTCGAGGGAAGCCGATCGGCGACCGCGAGGGCGGGGCGATTCGCCATGAAAACCCTGATCGCGGGTCAGCTCGGGCGTTTTCCGCGGCGAAGGCCGTTTTATCCGGAACGCGGGCTGATGGGGAGAGACCTGGCGGAGCGTGTGTCCGAATTCGACATCGTCCATATTCATGCCGTCACGCAATTCATCGATCTCGGTGAGTTCCTGCCCGCCGCGGTCAGGAGAACGCGCATTGCGTGGACGCTTCACGATATGAACGTGATCACCGGGGGATGCCACTACGATGAGGACTGCGGCCGCTGGCGGTCAGGATGCGGGGCGTGCCCCGTTCTGGATTCCCATGAGGCAGCCGATCTCTCGTCACGAACCTGGGCGCGAAAGTCGCGGTTGTTCAACAGGCTTTCGAAAGAGGACATCTGTTTCATCACGCCCAGCCGCTGGCTCAGCTCCTTGCTCCAGGATCATCCCTTTCTCGGGCGCTTCCGGAGAGAGGTCATATCCAACGGTATCGACACGACCGTGTTTCAGCCGCGCCCGAAGGATGTCATCCGCGCCGCGCTCGAAATCCCTCGCGATGCCAGGGTGATTCTCTTCATATCGGAGTGGACGGGCGATGCCCGAAAGGGAGGAGCCGAATTGCCGGCATTGATGAAAACGCTCCAGGAGGACGATCCGCGAACTTTGCTGCTGACGGCCGGAAAGGGCGCCTCGCCCGCGGATTGCCGGTCCCGGTCCCTGGGGTATGTGTCCCCGGAACTGCTGCCGCTCGCTTACGGAGCCGCGGATCTTCTTCTTCTTCCCTCGCGCGGCGACAACTTTCCGAACGCGGTTCTGGAGGCGTACGCCTGCGGCATTCCGGTTGTCGCGTATGCGGCGGGAGGTATACCTGAGATGGTTCGTTCCGGCGAGACCGGCCGACTTGTTCCGGTGAACGATGCGCCCGCGCTCCTAGACGCGGCGCGCGCGCTCCTGCAGGATGAAGCCGGCAGGATCGCCATGGGGAGGAAAGCGAGGGAGCTCGCGGTCGCGCAGTATGATTACAGGAAGCAGGCGGCAGCGCATCTCGACCTGTTCGGGAACCTTCTGGGTGACCCCGTTTCACGACCATGATGCGAATACTGGCTGACGCGCGGAGCCGGTTGTCGAACGGCATCCGGAACCTCCTTCCGGAAAAAAAGGCGGATCTCTATTTCGTCGCTCCCGGATCAGGGTGGGCTGTGGACTGGGTCGCGCACTACCTGATGAAAGAACTCGCGGAGAAATCAATTCGCGCCCGGATCACGACCCGTCCTGCCGCGATCGCGAACAGCCTCATTCATTTCCTCGATCGGTATCAATATCTCGACGGTCGTTGGCGCACCATACCCGAATCGAACACGATTTTCATGACCTGGTATCATGCCGATGCGGACGATCCGCATCCGTCCGTTCGGAAGCTCTATGACGAATTGCGCTCCGCGGCGCCGCGTATCGATCGCATCGTCACGAGTTGCGAGACGTCGCGGCAGGATCTGCTTCGATTCGGGATTCCGAAAACGAAAATCATCCTGATCCCGATCGGGATCGATCTCTCCGTCTTCAGGCCTCCCCGGTCTCCTCAGGAAAAAGTCGATGCGCGCCGAGCGCTGGGAATTCCGGATGATGCCGTCTGCATCGGATCGTTCCAGAAAGACGGTGTCGGATGGGATGAGGGGCTCGAACCGAAGTTGATCAAGGGGCCGGACATATTTCTGGAAGCGATCAAGCGATTGAAGCCCGATCACGAGAAGTTGTTCGTGCTTTTGTCCGGCCCGGCGCGCGGATTCGTGGTGAAGGGTCTGGAGAGGATGGGCATACCATATCTTCACCGCAACCTCTCCGAATATCATGACATCGTGAAATTCTACCACGCGCTCGATCTGTATCTCATCGCCTCGCGCGTTGAGGGAGGCCCGAAGTCGCTGATGGAGAGCTGGGCGTGCGGCGTGCCGCTGGTATCCACGCGCATGGGGATGCCCGCCGATCTGATCCATCATGGAGAGAACGCGCTCATGGCGGATGTGGATGATGTGGAAGGACTGGTCCGTCACATCAAACAGTTCCTGGAATCGCCGGCGCTGCGCGAGCGATGCACCCGGCAAGGGAGGGCGGATGTCCTGCCTCTGGACTGGCCGCGACTTGCGGAGCGACATTACCAAGAGGTCTACCTGCCACACCTGCCCGCTCGGCTTCCTGCAGGCATGAGAAGGAAGGCCGTGTGAAGGGAAAAATGCGGTGAGGGGACTGATGAAACGAGTCTTGCTGGGGATCGCGTCGCGGATCCCGCTCGGCGCGCTCGAGCGCTTATTGCATGGCGTCGTGCGAGATCGGGTTCTCAGGCTGCCCGCGTCCGAAGCGCTGAGGTTTCTCTTTCGGCTGGATGCCGTTCTGTATGAAGTGCAAGGAACGACGTCCGTCGCCTACGGCGACGGAATTCACAGCAAACATCGGCATATGAACTACCATTCCTTTTTCGTGAAACGGATTCGACCTGACGATAAGGTGCTTGATCTCGGTTGCGGAATCGGAGCGGTTGCGTTCTCGGTCGCCTCCGAAACCGGCGCCGCGGTGACAGGCGTCGACTGGGACGCCGGGAGCATTGAAACTGCCAGGGCCCGGCATCAACATCCTCGCCTGGCGTATTCAGTTTCGGACGTCTCGAAAGACATTCCGGACGGTCGATACGACGTCGTGATCCTCTCCAACGTGCTGGAGCATCTGAGGGAGCGCCCGGTATTTCTGCGGCGCATTGCCGGCGCGACGCGCGCTTCGAGGTTTCTGATCCGCGTGCCGCTCTTCGAGCGAGATTGGCGCGTGCCGTTAAAGAAGGAACTGGGCGTGGAATGGCGACTGGATCCGACGCACGAGACGGAATTCACCCAGGAAACCTTCGCCTCGGAAATGGCGGAAGCGGGTATGCGGATCGCGGATCAGGAATTCCGGTGGGGCGAGATCTGGGCGGAGGTTGTTCCCGAGGCCGCGGCTTCCGAAAGGACGGAGAGTTCCAGGTCGACAACCCGGTCGAGCGAAAAGTGATCGAGGGCATGCCGGCGGGCGTTTTCGCCCAGCTGTTTCCGCAGGTCGGGACGACTCATCAGCGTCTGTATGGCTTCACGGATGCCGGCGGGATCGGTTCCGCAGAGCCAGCCCGTCTCGCCGTGGCGGATGAGATCTCGAATTCCGGGTGAATCGCCGCCGATCACCGGCAGGCCGCAGGCCATCGCCTCGATGAGAGTCTTGGGATGGCCTTCATAGAGCGAAGGCTGGACATAGAGCGCGGCTTTATCCATATGCTTCGGCAATTCCGCGTTCGGCACGATGCCGCGCCATCGGATCCGCGACGCCATGTCCGCGCTCCTTTCTTCCAGAGCCGTCCGGAGTGATCCCTCGCCCACGATCGTCAAGTTCACGTCGAGCGGGCGAATGGCGTCCAGGAGCGCGCGGAGATTCTTTTCGGGAGAGAGTCGTCCCACGAAGAGAATTCCGCCGGAAGTCTCATCGCGATCCACGGGCTGAAAGAGCGATGTGTCGACGTAATTCGGAATGACGACTGTCTTTTCCTCGGCTGTCGGAACGCGCGTGACGACATCGTCCCTGAGAGCGGCCGTGGTCACGACGATCTTGCGCGCCGTCTCGAACGCGCGGTCCTCCTGCCGGCGCATGAGTCGGGCGGTCGGCGATGAGGCCCCCAGCTCCTTTTCGAGGATGAAGGAGCGCATGTATCCGCACCGGGCGATCAGCGGTTTTCGCCAGTAAACCGCCGCCCGTATCGCCACGTCCGCTCCGTCCAGTTGATTCGTCTTGAAGACGGTCGCCCCGTTCAATGCGGCGCCATGAAGGAGCGGGAGGAAAAAGGCATACACGGCTTGGGGAAGGCGCCTGTCATTGCACAGAATCGAAATTCCCGGGATGCGCTCGGCGAATTTTCTCTCCGATCCGTCGCCGTAGGTCACGAGGCTGACGCGGACCCCGCGACCCATGAGTCGGCGGTACAGGGCCAGCTCGCGTTCGAGGATCCCCGCATCCTTCCACGATTGGAGCGAGACTCCGCGGGTGAAGAAGAGAACGAGATGAATCATGGAGTCATGATCGAGCAAGAGGCTCGAATATAGCGCGGCGGGCGGGCTCGAATCCATCTCTTTTGCGACGGTTCGTATCGGGATATTATCCTTTCGGATTCGGGTAGAGAAACGCCGTCCCGGGAGGAAGTTTGTCAGAGAACGATAACGGCCCGGACCGGACGCGAAATCCGTCCGCGCGAAGTGGAGTCGGGATCCTGGAATCCGACAGGTTCTTCGTGACTGTCCTTCTGCTCTGCGTTTTCGGTCCGCTGGTCATCAATCCCATGGCCGGGAATTTCACCCTTGATATTGCATGGCCCTCCATTTTTTCCGGCGATGAACCCCACTATCTCGTCACGCTGAACAGTCTTGTATTCGATGGCGACCTCGATGTTTCGAATAACTACCGCTCGGCTCATAAAGGGTCCAACCAGGCCGGGATTCACTACCGCGCGCTGCCGCTTCCGCCGCATTCCATTTACTACTTCAACGGCCGGATTTATGGGTGGATCCACTTCTTCGAGACCGACCCGGAGCGATGGATCCGCGACGAGTCGGGAGGTCTCACGGCGCCTTTGCGCGCTGCACTTCCGGATACCACTCTTCCGCCAGGCGCGGTCACCGAGCGGACTCCCCAGTACACACAGCATTCTCCGGGTCTGCCGATTCTTCTGGGAACATTTCTCAAGCCGTTCCGGAGCGAGCGATACACGGAGCCCGCCGCGATTCTCTTTTCGGCGCTCGCCATATTCCTGACCGGCCTCTTCCTGAAGGATCTCTGCTGCCTCTTCTCGACGAAAAAGTGGGCGGTTCATTCCAGTGTTCTCCTGATCATGCTGGGTTCTCCGTTGTGGCACTACAGCAGGACGCTGTACACGGAGGCGTATCTTGCGCTCTTCGCCACTGCTTTTTTCGCCCTGACCTTGAAGAAGGAGGAGATCTCACCCTTGAGGAAGTGGTTGATCCCGGGATTAATAATCGGAGTGGGGATCGCGATGAAACCGAATTTCGTTTTATTCGCGGCTCCGATGATCTTATGGTGTCTCGCTAGAAAACAGTTCAAAGGCGCGGTCTATCTCTCCCTGGGGCCGGGGCTGGGTCTTGTCTCGATGTTCCTTCTCAACGCGTCTCATTTCGGGAGCCCGCTCCATTGGGCGCAGAAGTTCATCTGCGGCAATCCTGTGACGGGCGCATGGGGGCTCTTCACGGCCGGCAATCGAGGGCTGCTCTGGCTTTCGCCTCTCGTCCTGATCCCTCTCGCCTTGTGGCCGCGTTTTGTCAGAGGCGACACCTCCCGCACCGTGCCGCTCCTGCTGGGATGGTGCGTCTATTTTTTCTCGATGTCCCTGTGGCATGAGTGGCGCGGCGGTTACTGTTACGGTCCACGATTGATCGTTCCCACGCTTCCGCTCCTCTATCTGCCGCTGCTGCACTGGATCGAAGGATGGGACCGGCAGAAGCTCCCGGCAAGGCTCGGATTTATTCTGTTCGCCGGAATCTCGGTTCTTCTCAATGGCTTTGCGACGGTCTTCTATCGGAGCGTCTGGTCGATCAATCCCTGGTTTTACCTGATCCAGCGATGAGGTGATATCCGGCAATCAAACTTTCGCGGTGGTCCGCCAAATCCGCTATCATGTCCGCATGTCGAGCACCCTGCGCGATTCCAACTTGTTCGATCGGATGGCGGTGGACGTCGAAGCGTTGTACCTCCGGTATCCCGTTCCGGATCCCGGGACGTTTCCAGGCATCGCTCCCGGAAAATCCACCCTCTCTTTCTGGTACCGCCTCCGCCTGGTCCCGCCCGGACTTCGCGAGCGCGTCTGGAGATTGCTGGTGCGGACGCGGATCGACGAGACTTGGTTCGAGGATTTCCAGGTGTACTGGACGGCGATCCTGGGAGGCCGTCCCTTGTGGGGCGTCGAGGATTTTCACTTTCTTCGCAACACATACCGCGTACGATTCCAGGAGAGCGGGCTCCCGGAGAATCCGACGCCGGAGCAGCACGTGGCGGCCTGGCAATCACCGGAGCTCCTGTATTTTCTCTTCCAGCAGGTGTATCGGAGATCGAGGGAGACGAAGTTGTCGCTTGTGCGGGACGCGCTTGCCCGGCTGGGCAGGGAACCACGGACGATCCTGGAGTTCGGTTCCGGCGTGGCGCCCATCACGAGGACGTGTCTTGAGTTCGATATTCTCCCGTCCCGCCCGGAATTTTTCATCGCCGATATCGCGACGCTCGCCTTCCACTACGCCGCCTTCAGTTTCCGCCATGTCTCCAACGTCCGTCCTGTTCTCCTGGATCCCGCGGCCGATTTCGGATGGAGACAGCCGGCGCAAGCCGACGTGATCTTCTGCCTCGAAGTCTTTGAACACCTGGACCGGCCTTTGGAGACAGTGGAGCAGTTTCACCGCGTACTCGCCGAGGGCGGCATTCTCGTCTTCGACTATGTCAGGAGCGAGGCGGAGGGATTCGATACCAGGCAGGGCCTTGACCAGCGCTCCCGCGTCCTCGAGTTCATTGCCCGGCAATTCCATCTTCTGCAGGGAAAAATACATCTCGACCGCGACACGGTGACCTGCATTGCCCGGAAGCGATAGGCGCATGGCGATCGGGCGCGGGTGAAGAGGCGGCCATGACCCATGAGTTGAAGGAGACTTCCGGCATCCGCAAGCTTGCCGGACATCTTGTCCGGTATGCGCGGCCCTATCGAGGCGCGATCGCCGCCTTGCTCTGCTCCAACCTCCTGCTGGCGCTCCTGACGGCGATCACTCCGCTCCTGATCGCGCCGATCGTGGAAATTGTCGTGGGCGGCGCGCGGCCCGCGGCCGAATCCGCCGCTTCATCTGAGAGCGCCACCGGAGCGTTCGCCGGACTGGATCTCGCCCATGCCGGGCGCTTCGTTCAACGCCTGCTCCCGTTCGAAGCGCCGCTCTCGAAGATGGGACAGGTCATGTTGTTCGGGGGCTTGTATGTCCTGGCGGGCTCGCTACGATGGATCGTCTACTTCGCCGTTTACCTCCTCGCGCTCTGGGTCCGGGTGCGGACCGGACGCGACATGCAGATGGATGTCTTCCAGCGCATTCTCTCGCTGCCGATGAGCTTCTTCACCCGGCACAAGACGGGGGACCTGATGTCCCGACTCGAGACGGACACGATGGCGATCACCTCGACGTTCGAACATATCGTGACGGCGCTCATCGTCTCCCCGATCCTGATCCTCTTCTTCGGCGCTCTGCTCTTCAACACCAGTCCTGTCCTCGCTTGGGCGGCGCTGGCCGCCGGACTATTCCATTACGGGGTCAGCAAGGGGATCGAGCGGCCCATCCGTCGGCACGTGAAAGCCCAATTCTCGATCTTCGGCGATCTCTATGCCTCGCTCCAGGAATCCCTCCTCTCCATCCGCGTCATCAAGTCTTTCGGAGCCGAGAATCATGAAGTCCGCAAGCTGTCGTCCACCGTGAAGGAACTCGTCAAGGTCAACATGAAATACGGGATCTTCAAGCACGTCGAGGAACCGGTCCGGGGAATCGTGAACCTGTTCATCGAGATGGGAATCCTCCTGCTGGGAGCTTCGCTTCTCGTGAAAGGAGAACTCGCGCCTTCCGCTTTCCTCCTCTTTCTCTACGTTGGAAAATCGGTCGTCAATCCCATCTCTTCGCTGGGCACGGCATACACGCTCATTCAGCAGACGATCGCGGCTTCCGAAAGGGTGTCCGAATTGACGGAGGAGGAACCGACCGTCGCGGACGGGACGCGAGAGCCGGAATCGTTTCGCAAGAGTCTCGAGCTGGAAAATGTGACGTTCTCCTATGGTGGAGACCGGGTGCTTCACGATGTCAGCGTCCGCATCGGAAAGAAGGAGGTTGTGGCGCTCGTGGGAATGAGCGGCGCGGGGAAATCGACGATCACCGATCTGCTCCTGCGCTTTTACGACCCGGAGCAGGGCCGGATCACGCTGGACGGGACCGACATCCGGGACCTGAAGCAGCGCTCGTACCGGCGCCTCTTCGGCGTCGTCTCCCAGGAATGCCTGCTCTTCAATACCACCGTGCGGGACAACATCATGTACGGACGGGTTGAGGAGAGCGAAGATGCGATGGTCTCCGCCGCGCGGATCGCTAATGCTCACGAATTCATAATGGAGCTTCCCGACGGGTACGACACCATCGTCGGCGACCGGGGGATCCGTCTCTCCGGCGGCCAGAGGCAGAGGATCGCCATCGCGCGGGCCGTCTTCGGGCGCCCGGAGATCCTGATCCTCGACGAGGCCACCAGCGCGCTCGACAGCGAATCGGAGAGGCTGGTCCAGGAGGCGATCGAACGCGTGGTCGAGTCGACGACCGCGATCGTGGTCGCGCACCGCCTCTCCACGATCCGCAAGGCGGATCGGATCGTGGTTCTGCACGAGGGGCGCGTCGAGGCTGTGGGGAATCATGCGGACCTGATGGGAAAAAGCGCCACTTATCAAAAACTTCACCGGCTTCAGTTCGAGATCCCGCGCGAGGATGGGGAAGGAGCGGATCGTGGGGATCTCTGATCCGATTGTCTTCCCGGTGTTTCGCCGTTTCATCGGGAGCTCGATGTGGTGGCTCCCGCGGCCGCGGCATCGCTGCCGCGTCGGCTTCTTCGGTTTTCCGGAGAAGAACGAAATCTGCCGGTACGTCGAGAGGCGTTACGGCGTGGAGGGAGAACTCTTCGACGTTCAGCTCGGTAATTGGGACATCAACGGCGATCCGTGGCCCCGCGGGAAATTCGACGTCATCTTCTGCTTCCGGACCGCCTGTTTCGCGAAGGATCCCGCGAGGCTCCTTCATTCGTTCCATGAAATCCTCAACGATGCCGGAAGGCTCTTCATCGACTGGAGCCTCGGCTCGATTCATTTTCCCCGCGACGGAGACGATTGGACGTTCGGCTGGGAATTCCGGGGACGGCGTTGTTACGGCGACTACGGCGGCACGAGGCACTTTCTCCACAGCAACTTCTGGGACGATACCATCCTGGATAGTCGCGCCGGTCGTCTGCTTGTCGAACATGCGGCGCGCCAGGATCATTACCAGGGCGTTCCGGATTGGCGCAAGCAGGTGCGGTCGGAGTATGGAGCGGGGGAGCTGGCCGGCCTGGAACTGATCGAGAGATGGTTTCGAATCCGGAAGATGCACTTCTTCAACACGGCCGAGCGGGGAGGGAGGCCGGGGCTCTACTCCCTCTTCTCCCTCCGGAAAACGCCGGAGACCGCGCCGTGAGCTGCCTGGTCACGACAAGCTGGGATGACGGAAACCGGCTGGACATGAAGCTGGCCGGGATTTTGCGCCGCTACGGATTCCGCGGCACGCTCTATATCCCGGGCCGGTCTCCGTACAAGTCGATGTCGGACGCGGAGATCCGCGAGTTGAGCGCGGAGTTCGAGATTGGAGCGCATACGATGACTCATCCCGACCTGACCTCCATCGATCCGGCCGACGCCGCCCGGGAGATCAGCCAATCGAAGGATATGGTTCAGCAACTGGTCGGCAAGGACGCCCGGATGTTCTGCTACCCGAAAGGGCGATACAACGAACGGATTCGGGATGCGGTGGAGGCGACGGGTTTCGCGGGAGCGAGGACCGTCGAGCCGTTCGGGTTCTCGAAGAGTGCGGACCCCTACCGGATGCCGACGACGATCCATGTGTACCCGATCAGGAAGATCCGGATGCCCGGTTATTTCGATCGCGCGAAGGAAGCGCGGCTCCCGTTCTATTCCTACTACCGCTGGATCTGGCTGGCGAAGGCGACCTTCGACCATGCCCATCGAACGGGAGGAGTGTGGCATCTCTGGGGGCATTCGTGGGAGATCGAGAAATTCCGGATGTGGACCGCGCTCGATGAGATCTGCCGCTATGTGGCCGACCGGAATGATGTCACGCATGTCTCCAACGGCGACGTGATCGGACGCGGCCATTAGGATCTGGAACACATATCCGCTGCGTCCCGCCCCATGGGGCGGCGGCAACCAGTTCTTGACCGCGCTCTTCGCGGAACTTCGCCGCCGCGGAGTCGACGTTGTGGTCCGGAGCGAGCCGGGAGTCGATGCGGTCTTTGTGAACTCGTGGAGCCTTTCGGACCTGGATCTTGACGAAGCCGTGAAGCTGCGGCGGAAAGGCGCCCGGGTCATGCATCGCCTGAATGGGATCGCGCGGCTGTACGGCCGCGATCCGGCCGACGACGACCGGGCCATCATGATCAACCGGAAGATCGCCGACGTTTCGGTGTTCCAGTCGGAATGGTCGCGCGCCCGATTTCTCGAGCTGCGTCTGGCGCCCTCCGCATCCGTCACCATTCCGAACGGCGTCGATCCGCGATTTTTCCACTCCCGCGGGAGGACATTTTGGAATGGACGCGATCGCTTCCGCCTCGTCATCTCGAACTGGTCCGTAAACGTCCGAAAAGGCTTCCCGTACTACCGGCAATTCGATGAGCTGCTGGAGGAGGAGCCGAACGTCTCGATCGACCTGATCGGCAACGCTCCCGATTCCATGCATTTTCGAAACATCAGGATTCATGCTCCGGTCGCGAGCGCGGACCTGGGGGAACTGCTGCGCACGTACCATGGACTGCTGCAGTTCGCCGAGCATGACACCTGTTCGAACGCGGTGCTCGAAGGAATCAGCTGCGGGCTCCCGGTTCTCTACCTGGACTCGGGAGGTACGAAGGAGATTGCCGGCGCCTGCGGCGTTGCTTACACGGGGGATTTCCTGGAGAGCGTCGACCTGCTTCAGGATCAATATGATTCGCTTGTTGCCGGAATCCGCGACCACCCCTTCACGATCGAGAAGGCCGCGGACGCGTATCTGGGAGCGCTCGGGCGGTAGGATTTCATCAGTCCCTCCGCCACGCAGGAGGGAAGCAGCCCGGATTATCCGGATGTTTTCCGGCAGGCGAAGAGCATCATGTGGCCGAACGTTCGCTCGGCCCATGGCGACCGGCCGAGCCAATAGGGCAACCGCCAGTTCAGGCTTTTCATCTTTGACAGCCATTTTACAGGTGGTAACTCATCTTTGATTCCTTTGAAGCTATCGTAGGCAAATTGCTCGATCACCTGGAATCCGGCGGATCCCAGGATCTCCGTCATTTCCGCGGACGAAAAAGCATATTGATAAAAGGAAAGTTCCTCGCCGCGCGAAGGATAGAAACCGAGGCGAGCCTTGAGCCGGCGCAGTACGTGAAACGAGGGAACGGAGATCATCATGATGCCGCCCGGAGCAAGAATGCGATGCGCTTCCTTCAGAAACGGCTCGGGGCCCTCCCTGCGATGCTCCATCACCCCGAGGGAAATATAGGCCTGGTAGTGGCCCTCGGGGACGTCAACCCGCGTGACGTCGCCGTCACGGATCGGCAGGTTCGGCTGAAGAGCGCGGACGGCCCGCACCGTCTCCTTCCCCCATTCGATCCCCTCGCAGTCGTATCCCCGGGCTCGCAGGGCAACGACCACCGTGCCCGGCCCGCATCCCGCCTCGAGAATCCGGCCGGTTCCTGGAAGATGGCGGAGGAAGGGGGCTTCCAGCGAGCCGAGGAATCCTTTTTCCACCGCCTGATAGGTTTCGCGCGAAAGGACTGTCCGCCAATGATGGTCCCAGAAGTCGATATCGGCGGCCGTGACGTAGTACGCCAATCGCCGCCCCTCGACGCGTCGCTCTGACGTCGCTCGCCGCGGAACAGGAGTGATGGGCAACATGAGATCCCTTCTACAATTTGCCGAGAATGAAGTAGAGGTTCTTCTCCAGGCCGAGCCGCGAGTGGAAGAGCCGGAATAGGAACGGCTGCTCCGCGGGAAGAGGAGAGAAGACCTGGCTTGCGGCGACGGGGAGATTCCGGAAAAGGTTCCTGAGGCTCGTGCTCGTGACCCAGTTGAGCGTATCGAGAAATGCGGGAGGCCGGCCATGCAACCGGAGATAAGCCTTGCGGAAGAAACCGGGAATCCACGGCACCCAGTTCATCTTGTAGTGCTGTTCCACGGGATAAAGATAGTTCGGACATTCGATGAAGATTTTCCCCCCGGGTTTGGCGACCCGCACGAGTTCCTGCGTGGCCTGTTCCAGCGACCGGACATGTTCCAACACCGTGTAGCAGACGACAAGATCGAAGCGATCATTCGGGAAGGGAAGTTCTTCGGCGCGCCCGGTCAACGGCTGGATGGTTTTTGCGTCAAGAAAGGAGGCCTTGTCGCGCAAGATTCCGACCGCTTCACTCGATAGATCCAGCCCGATGACGCCGGCTCCTCGGGAGGCCAGGTAGACGCATTCTCCGCCCGTACCGCAGCCGACGACAAGGACGCGCTTTCCGTCGAGAGGGATTCCGAGCGACCGCTCCATGAATGCCATGATCGGCTTGGCGAAGAAGTGTTCCTCCCGCCGCCGCCGCATGATCCTGTCCTCCCAGTCGGGCAGGCCGAGCGTGTCCAGGTAGTAGCGCTTGTAATAGGCATGGAGCTTGTCCGCGATCGGTTTCGGGAAGGAAATATCGCTCACGTCCGCTGGAAGCATCCCGTGATTGTAACCTCCGGGCATGAGTTAGGGTAGCCCGTTGGGCCCGGTTGAGGGAACCGCAGGATCGAGGAGCGGGACTGGAGAGAATCGTGGTGTATTTTCCCGCGGATTAGTATTACAAATTAACGGGTATTCGAGGGAGACGACGCATGAGATTTCTGGTGGCCGGGTGCGGGTCCATTGGCAAGAGACACGTTCGTAATCTGGTGCAGATCGGGATCGCGCCCGCCGACATCGGCGTGTACGACCCGAACCCGGATCGCGCGCGCGAAGCCGGTCAGGGGTGCGGCGTGGAGCGGCAGTATACCGATCTCGCGACCGCCCTGGATGACGGACAGTTCGGCGCCGTCCTGGTCTGCGCCCCCACGGCGTTTCATACGCAGGTCGGCCTTCCCGCCGCGGAGCGCGGTTGTCATCTCTTCGTCGAAAAGCCCATAGCTCGCGACGCTACCGACCTGGAAAAATTGCTGCGTCTTACCGAGGAAAAGAATCTTGTCTTCATGGTCGCCTACCTTTTCCGGTTTCATCCCGGCTATCGCCTGGTGAAGGAAATCCTGGACGCCGGCACGATCGGGGTCGTATACGCCGCTCGCGTGGAGTGCGGCCAGTATCTTCCGGACTGGCATCCCCACGAGGACTACAGGCATTTCTACATGTCGAAGGAAGCCGAGGGCGGCGGGGCGCTCCTCGATATCAGCCACGAATTCGACTACGTCAGGTCTTTCATGGGGTCGCGGGTCGTCGAGGTGAGCGGCTTCCACGATACGCTCGGCCCGCTCGAAATGGACGCGGACAATATGTCGGCGACGCTTCTGCGATTCGAGAATCGCGCGATCGCTTCGGTCCACCTGGATCTTCTGCAGAGGACCGTGCGGCGGAACTGCGAGCTGATCGGGGAGAAGGGGACCCTGATCTGGGACCACATCTCGAAGACGGTCACGGTTTATACGCCGGCCGACAAGAAGGGCACGGTGCGCAAATACGAGTATGACGGCAACCAGGCCTATATCGACGAGCTGAACCATTTCAGGGAGTGCATCGCGGAGAAGAAGAGTCCGCTCGTCGATGGACGATCCGGCTACGATACGCTCCAGATCGTCCTGGCCGCCAAGAGCTCTTCGCGCGAAAAGCGCGTCATCCGTTTCGACAAGGAATGACGAACCCGAGGCGGAAAATCTGCGTGGTGACGGGATCGCGCGCCGATTATGGCGTTGTCTATCCTGTCCTCCGCGTCCTCCGCGATTCCATGAAGATCGAGCTTTCCGTCATCGCGACCGCCATGCATCTCGCTCCGGAATTCGGATTGACCGTTCGGGAGATCGAGAAGGCGGGTTTTCCGATCGACGCCCGCGTCGACATGCTCCTGGGCGCCGATACCAATGCGGCCATGGCCAAGTCCATCGGGATCGGCGTGCAGGGTATGGCGCAGGCCCTGGAGAGCATCCGGCCCGCGATCGTTCTTCTGCCGGTGGATCGCGCGGAACACCTGGCCGCGGCCGTGGCGGCGGCGACGATGAACATCCTGATCGCTCACATGAACGGCGGCGACGTCTCCGGCAGCATCGATGAATCCTATCGCCACGCGATCAGCAAGTTCGCTCACGTTCATTTTCCCAACTGCCGGTCGAGCGCCGACCGGCTTCTGCGGATGGGGGAAAGGCCCGACCGGGTCCATTGCGTCGGCGACGCTTCGCTCGACAATCTCTTCCTCGAGGAACTTCCCTCGGGCCCGGCCGTGCGAAAAAAATACGCTTTGAAAGAAAAAGAGGATTTCATCATCGCCGTCTTTCATCCCGTCTCGACGGAATCGGAAAGCGCGTCGGATCAGATGAAGGTGTTTCTCGCCGCCGTCGTGGCGAGCGGGATGCGGACGATATTTCTCTCTTCCAACGCCGATGCCGGAGGGCGCGGCATGGTCGAACTGCTCAAACGGGAAAGGAAAACCGCGAGCAAGATCGATTATCACACGACGTTACCCCATGCGGATTACCTGGCGCTGCTGCGGGAAGCGCGCGCTCTTGCCGGAAATTCGAGCAGTGGAATCCTCGAGGCGCCCTCCGTGGGTCTTCCCGTCGTGAATGTCGGAACGCGGCAGCAGGGGCGCGAGCGCGCCGGGAATGTCATCGATGTTCCATTCGAGCCGGGCCTGCCCGGCATCAACGCCATTACCGACGCCCTGAAAAAAGCTCTCCATGACGAGGACTTCCGAGGGCTCGCCCGAACCTGTCGGAGCCCGTACGGCGATGGACACGCTGCCGAAAAAATTGTGAGCATCCTCGAAGATCCGGCGCTCCTTGTGACGGATGTGCAGAAAACATTTCATGACGAGCGGAGCATGTGAACGTGGAGGAGATCGTCATCCTGGGCGCGGGCGGCCATGGCAAGGTCGTCATCGACATTGTCGAGAAGATGGGGAGATACCGCATCCTCGGACTCGTCGATAACAGTCCGGAGAAGCTGGGGCGCGAATATCTCGGATACCGCGTCATCGCGAACGAGGATGGCTTGAGCGCGCTGTCGACGACGCTGGCGCTCGTCGCCGTGGGCGATAATTTCAGCCGGCGGACCTTCATCGAGAGGGTCATCGGTAAAGCGCCCGGCCTGAATTTCGTAACGGCGATTCACCCCTCCGCGCAGATCGGCCGCGATGTCGAGATCGGGGCCGGCACAGTCATCATGGCCGGCGCGACGATCAACAGCGGCACCCGGATCGGCAGGCACTGCATCGTGAACACCCAGGGCTCGTTGGATCACGATTGCATCCTGGGGGACTACTCGAGCCTGGCGCCCGGCGCCATCTGCGGCGGCAACGTCACGCTGGGCGCCGGCGCGTCGATCAATCTCGGCGCATCGGTCATTCACGGCATAACGATCGGGGAACACGCCGTTGTCGGCGCCGGCGCGGTCGTCCTGGAAGATGTTCCGCCGCGCGTGGTCTCCTACGGCGTTCCCAGCCGTGTTGTGAGAGCCCGGGCGGAAGGAGATCGATATTTGTGAGGACGATCCCGCCGCGATATCATGTGCCGCGATGACCGATAGTAAGCCACCTCTCATTCCCCTGGCGCGCCCCATCGTCGAGCGAGGCGATTTCGCGGGCACGGAGAGAATCGCGGATTCGGGATACCTCATATCCGGACCCATCGTCGCGGAATTCGAAGCGAAGTTTCGGGAGATGCACGAGGCGAAGCACGCGATTGCCGTCGCGACAGGTTCCGCGGCGCTCTGGGTCGCCCAGTCCGCGCTCGGCGTCGGCCCCGGCGACGAGGTGCTCGTCCCCGACATGACATTCGTGACGACCGCGTCGTCGGCCATGCTTCTGGGAGCGCGCCCCGTATTCGTCGATATCGATCCGGAGACGTACACGATCGATTCCGCGCGCCTGGAAGAGAAAATCACTCCCCGGACGAAAGGCATCATCCCGGTTCACTACGCGGCCCAGACGGCGAACATGATTCCGATCCTGGAGATCGCTAAGAAACACGGCCTCTTTGTACTCGAGGATGGCGCGGCGGCGCATCTTTCGCGCCACGAGAGCGGCGTCATGAACGGAACCATCGGCGATGCTGGGATCTTCAGCTTCACTCCGTCCAAGCCCATGACGACGGGTGAAGGCGGAATGATCACGACGAACAGCGACGACGTTGCGGGGAAGGCGCGTCTGTACAGGAACATCGGCGACGTCGGGAAATTCGAATGGGATCTCCTGGGATGGAATTTCCGGATGCCGGAATCGATCGCGCTTCTCGGGTTGAAACAGATCGAGCGATTGAAGGATGCGATCCGGACAAGGCGGGAGATGGCCGCGCGTTTCTCCGGGGCTTTTCGCGCGGAAGAGTCGCTCGTCGTTCCCTCGATTCGTCCCGGCGCCGATCATAACTTCCAGCTTTACACCATCCGGCTGAAACCGGAACAGCTGTCGATATCGAGGGATCACTTCATGTCGCATCTGCAGGATCTCGGCGTCAGCAGCCGTCTGTACTATCCCTGTCTCCACGGTCAGAAGGTCTTTCACCGGTTCCCCCGCCAGCCTGACAGCGAATTCCCCGTCAGCACCCTGTATGCGGAAACAGCGCTGTCGCTCCCGTTGTATCCTTCTCTGACACCTTCCGAAGAGGACCGGATCATCGATGCTGTTCTCTCGACGGCGCGAAAGTACAGGAGGTAGCGACGATGGGGAAGATTCTCGTTACAGGCGGAGCCGGATTCATCGGGCAGCGGCTCGCGGAGGTCCTGTGCGAGCGGGGGCATGAAGTGCGGGTTCTGGACCTGGTGGCCACGCATGAGAGCGTTTTCTCGAATCCGGAATTCCGCAAGGCGGTGCGTGTATTTCCCGGAAGCATTCTCGACGCTAACTTCGTGAGCCAGGCCATGCGCGGATGCGATACCGTCGTTCATCTGGCGGCCCGACTGGGAGTCAAGCGGACGGAAACAAATCCGCTGGCCTGTCTCAATATTAATATCGAGGGCACGGTCAACATCCTGGAAGCGTGCGTCAAGGAACGCGTCGGAAAAATCGTCTCCGCCTCCTCGTCCGAAGTCTATGGAAACACACCCGATATTCCTCTTTCCGAAACCAGTCCGTTGAATCCCGTCTCGGTATATGCCGCCAGCAAGATCGCGGGCGAGGAATATGTAAAAGCTTATGCCGCGAGATACGGCATGAAATTCAGCATTGTACGTTTCTTCAACGTGTACGGACTCGGTCAGGTGGCCGAGTTCGTTCTTCCCCGTTTTGCGAAGCGCGTTCTGGACGGCAAGCCGCCCGTCATTTACGGCGACGGCAGCCAGACGCGGGCGTTCTGTAACGTGGATGACCTGGTGGAGGGGATCATACGGACCATCGACAATCCTGCGGGCGACGATCAGATTTTCAACATTGGCAATCCGACCGAACCCGTGTCCATGAAGGAACTGGCGGAGCGGGTCATCAGCATCGCCGGTCTGAAACTGGAACCGATCTTCGTCAAGATGGAGGAATCCGACCGCAGCATGATCCGCGAGATTTTCAAGCGAATACCCGATATTTCCAAGGCGCGGGAGCTGCTTGGATATGAGCCCCGCGTGGATCTCGGCACGGGGATCCGCCGCGTGCTGGAACACGGCAATATCGTGGAATCATGGTACGAGCCGCTCTGAACGCGGGATTTCTCATAGAGCGCATCAATCTTCTTCTCGAGTCGGGCGCGGTCATCGACGAATTTCTGGCGAGGGGCCACCGCGTCACGCTGCTCTGCATGGAACACGATGAGAAATACGGTTCGATCCGCCGGGAGGATCTGCTCATTTTCAAGAATGGAATTCCGGACATCCGGATGTGCGAATGGAAAAATCTGGCCGGTGTCGCGGAATCCGCCGGCATTCAGGCACTTGTCACGGTGGAAGGCCTGGACTACGCGCTCGCGGGGGAATCCGAATTGCAGTTCCGGAGGTTGCGGGAAAGAGGAGTGCGGATCATCTCGATACCGCATTACACCGAAACCGCTTCGCGTTCCCTGGAAGGGCTGAGCCTCTTCGACCGCGTCTGTTACCAGTCGGATTTCACCATGGGAGTGCATCTGGAACGTTGCGGGGCGCAACTGTCCGAAAGCGAAAGGCGGAAGCTCGTCGTGACCGGCTCGCCCCTTCTGGATCAGTACGAAGGGTTGGATCGACCGGCCATTCGGCGGAAGTATCGCCTGCCACCCGACCGGAAGATAGTTCTCTTCATGTCTTTAAAGATGAACGTTCCGGAGTGCTGGCGCAAATACGCTTTTGCGGAGACGATTCCGCGAGGCATCCTTCACGTGTGCGGGAAGCGGAGATTCGACCTGTTGCCGGCCGTCGTTTTTGGAGCCAAATATCCGGGCATCATGAGAAGCATGAAATCGTTCTGCAGAAGAAACGACGCGCTTCTCGTCGTGAAATCCCGTCGCAAGAATAACGATCCGGAATATGTCCGCGATCACGCGGATCATTTTTTCTATGACGAAGGCTTTTACCCGAGTACCTCGATCGAACTGATGTCGATCGCGGATCTCTGTATCCACTTTCAGAGTTCCACGGTGATCGAGGCAGTCGCCGCCTCCGTGCCATCGATCTCGATCCTCATCTCCCAGGAGCACATCCGGGTAAAAAATCCTCTTCTGCACAGGATGTGGTTCCCCCCCGGGAACATCAGTCCGAGCTGGCATAATTTCCAGGGTATCGTGCATGCGGTCGAAGTCTGCGAGTTTCGGAGGCGGGTGTCGGGCGCGTCGTGGGGCGATTTTCCCTTCGATTCTTCACGCCGCGAGGAGTATGTCCGCCGGTACCTGGGGTATGCCGACACGCGGAGCAGGGCGAGGATAGCGGACCTGGTCGAGACCGTTGTCGCGGAGAGGCAGGCAGCATGATCGGGAATATGCTCGGTGTTATCCTGGCCCGGGGAGGATCGAAGGGATTGCCCAGGAAACATCAGCTCATCCTGGGCGACAAACCCATGCTCACATGGACGTTCGAAGCCGCGAAGCGGAGCGTTCTCCTGAAGCGAGTCATCTTCTCCACGGATTCCGAGGAACTGGCGGCCATGGCGCGGGAGGCCGGGATAGAAGTCCCTTTTCTTCGACCGGAGGAATTATCCGGAGATTCATCCTCCACGGGCGGGGCTCTCGAACACGCGGTTTCATTCATCGAAGAGAAAGAAGGTTGCCGGTTCGATCATGTCCTCACGCTGCAGGGAACATCGCCCTTCCGAACCGGAGCGCATATCGATGAAGCGATCCGCAAGTTCGAGAACAGCGGGTGTGAGTGCCTGCTGTCCATCAAGCCCCACGAATACCCCGCATGGTGGTTGTTCCGGACGGACGCCGATCGTTTGAACCTTGCCTTTCCCTGGGAAGGAGACGCGGAGATTTTCAAGGTGGGCCGGCAGTTTTTCCCCCAGCTCTATCGTCCAAACGGCGCCATCTACATCATCCGGCGCGAATTTATCAGGCTGAAAGGCGCGACGATCAATCCTGACAGCGCCACGTATTATCTCATGGATTCCGCGGATTCCGTCAGCATCGATACGGAATTGGACTTCATGATGGCGGAAGCGATCTGGAGGCGGAAGCAGGCTTTATGAAGCTTCCCTGATGTATCGCGTCCGTCCAAGGGTCATGGGAGGGCTGATCGAGATCCTGCCGTCCTGGATCGTCACAAGGTTTCTTTTGCCTCCGGGAGCTTCGTTGAAACCGATACGGGCGAGGAGGAGGGGATCGGCGAGCGTGAGATTCACGGCTTTCTCGGTCGTGACGCCGGCCATGATGCCAAGTTTCGCGGCGACCTCAGCGACGCTACGGCTGACAGCCTCCTTGGAGCCATAGGGATAGGAGATGAGCGGAAGCGGACTTTCTCCGCAGATCTTCCCGAGCATCTCGCGATTATACCTGATCTGCCATTCCACCTGATCGTCAGCCAGAGTTGACAGGGGGAGATGATCGTAGGTGTGATTGGCGAGCATTCCTCGCCGAGCCAGAACCGACAGTTCCTGCTCGGACATGT
The DNA here is from genome assembly GCA_964499705.1 of uncultured bacterium. GTDB lineage: Bacteria > UBA8481 > UBA8481 > UBA8481 > UBA8481 > JBBTKW01. The sequence goes on from CAZCME010000003.1 coordinate 318,499, forward strand.
ACATGGCTTCGCACCATGCTCGTTCATCCGATACCAGCCGGTCGAAAAGCTCCACCATGAACCGGTCCCGATCCGCGGGCGGCATGCGGAAATTCAGGAGCCATTTCAGCATGGCCGCCTCCGGATCATCGTAAAGATAGCAGGCGATGGCCGCTACCCGCTCGGACTCCAGCACGCGACTCATTTCTATTTCCGACACATCGAGGTATCGCGCCAGAGCGATCCGGATTTCCGCGCCCGAAAGGTGAGCGCGGACATGGTGAATCTTATGAACAGCCAACGCGCGTCCTTCCAGGATCGGTTTGGCGGACGCGAAGAACATGGCCGGAATACCCATGCTGTCGAGGATGGGCAAGGCCGTCTCGAACTGACACCGGAGCCCGTCGTCGAAAGTGATAAGGCAGGAATGGTCGGGAAGCAGCGTGTTATCACGGACGGCGCCGCTCAGTTCCGAACCGCTGATGAAGCGACACGCGCCGGAAAGGAGCTTGATCTGGTTTTCCAGTTGCTCCGATGTTGTAGGATAAATGGCCCCATGAGGGTAAAGCCCTTCCGGCCCCATGTAATGGAAGTTGACCGCCATGAGGCGCCATGGGATTGCGCGCGGTGCATCCGAATTCGACATGGTTTCAGACTCTATTTCATGGAACAATGCATGAGCAACGGGAAAGTGCATGATGATCGCTTGGACATTCCAGTGAAAATATCCGTCATCCTGTCCGTGTACAACGGGGAACAGCACCTGGCGGAATCGATCGAGAGCATACTCGCGCAGACACTTCCTGATTTCGAATTTCTCATCATTAATGACGGCTCCAGCGACGGCAGCGCTCGTCTCGTCAAAAAGTTCCGCGATCCCAGGATCCGGCTGATCGATCGCGCGGAGAATCGCGGCTTGACCTCTTCGTTGAATGAGGCATGGAAATTAGCCGGGGGAGAATTCATCGCACGCATGGACGCGGACGATGTCTCGCCTCCGGATCGCTTCGAGAAGCAGGTCTCCTTCCTGGACCGTCATGAGGATCATGGAATTGTGGGATTGAGGATGGAGATCATCGATCAGGACGGCGTGACAGTGGAATGTCCAGAGATGAGCTGTCCGCACGAGAGGATCATGGAGCACATTTTCTGGGACAATCCTTTCGTCCACAGCTCGCTTATGATGAGGAATGAGCTGCTCGGCGAAATCAGCGGATACGACCCTCGCTGGCGGTTCGCGCAGGATTACGATCTCGTTTTGAGAGCGTCCCGCGTGACGAAGATGGCCAACCTGCCGGAACCGCGGCAACGATGGAGGCGGAGCAGGATCAATATCACAGGCGCCCGGCGTGCGGAACAGACGGCCGCCCGGGATGCGATCCGTTCGGAATTCCTCGCGGGGCATGCCGTCACCGATTCCGGCTATCCCGTTCTACTTCTGCGGAATCTGCTGAATCATCCCCATGATTCGATCCTGGCGGAAGAGTGGCGGCGCGTCCTCGGCGGAATCCACGCTCTCGGGGATGGACGCGAACGCATGGAACATTATTCCCGCTGTCTGATTGCGGCTTGCCGCCGCCCCCTGGCCGTCATCCGCTGTCTCGCGCGCCGTTCGAAGACGAGGACGGCATGACGGATATCAGAGGCCGCGCCGCGTCCCGTTTCGATTTTTCCTGGAGATAGGAAGCGACCATCCCAGATTCGAAATTCCCGCGCATAAGCCTCACCGCCTCGGCGGAAAAATCCTTGCGTCTGAATACCTTTCCCTGCGAGAGATCCTGAGAGATGCCCGGCGGGGAGGCGACGGCAAGGAGATCGAAGAGACGGAGCAGACCGTTCGCTGCGGCGATAATGGTTTTGCACCCGAAATCATGCGCGCCGTCCGATGACAGGACGTCGGGGCGAACCTGGTGAAGAACAGGGCCGCCGTCGGTCTTGAGCGTCGCGTGATGAATCGTGGCTCCCACGCATTCGGGCTCGTTGTTCACCAGGGGCCAGAAGTTCGTGGCGGCGCCGCGATAGTAGGGTGAAAGCCCGAGGTGGAGATTGATGATCCTCCCCTCGAAGGCGTCCAGAATCGGATTCTTCACGATATGCGTCCCGAAAAGCAGGATCAGTTCCGGGTGAGCCATGCGGAGCACATCAAAGACAGCAGGCTCGTTGATCGCGCCGGGCGGTATTTCCAGCCGCGCTTTCTCGTGGGAAATGCCGTTCGCGGCGAAATACTCCTTTTCTTTCCTGTCGCGCTCCGCAAGATGCTCGGCCATGATCGGGATTTCATCGTTGCTGGATGCCCGAATCACGTCGTACTTCGCTTCCATGACAAGAGCGACAATCTCATGCTTTTCCGCGATGCGAGCGGCCATGTATTTATGACGAAGCTGGTTGGAAGTCAGAAGTGCTATGCGCATGAATCGGGCGGGTTCATTTGACCGGAATGACTAAAACCACTTCAGCTTTCTGAAGAGCCAGACCTGGGCCAGCACGATGGTGGCCATCACCAGGAGCACCATGTAATAACCCTGCTCCCAGCGCAGCTCCGGCATGACGTCGAAGTTCATCCCGTAGATGGAGGCGATGAGATTGAGGGGCATGAAGATGATCGTCATCACCGTCAGGACCTTCATCACGTCGTTCAGCTTTTTCGACAGCATGGAAAGATAGCTGTCCAGCGTGGACGCGATCACTTCGCGGAAGAGGTGCGTCGTGTCGTTCACGGTCATCAGGTGGTCGTAGATGTCGCGGAAATAGATCACCTGGTGGTCGGAGATGAAGGAGAAGCTCTTGTTCATCAGGAGCCGGACGACGTCGAGCTGCGGGACGACGATCTTGCGAACCTTGGAGACGATCGACTTGAACTCGTTGATCTCCGCGATCGACCCTTCCTTGTCCGCCAGGATGTTGTCCTCGATGACGTCCAGCTTTTCCTCCAGCCGCTGAAGGATATGCGTCGTCTCGTCGACGACGCTGTCCATGAGGAGATGCAGGAGGAAATCGGAACCTTTCGTCATCAGCGACGGCTGCATGGAACAGCGGCTGCGGACGTGATTCATGAGGGGGATGACATCCTCGTGAAAGGAAACGATGTAGTGCGCGCCGATGTAGAGGTTCAGCTCCAGAATGTCGAGATCCTCCGCGCGTGTCAGCGTGTTCTTGACCGCCATGGCGTGAAAGATGACGAAGATGTAATCGTCGAAGTCGTCGATCTTGGGGCGGTGGACGGGGAGGATGCAGTCCTCGATCGAGAGCGTATGGAAATCGAAGATGTCGGAGAGATAGTCGATCTCGTCTTCGATCGGATCCTCCATGTCGATCCAGAGAAGTCCCTTGTCGCCGTCGATGATGCTCTTCCATTCCGCGGGAGGAATGTTCTGGTGAACCTTGGAGCCGTCCCACCAGTAGGAATGGATCATGGCGAAGCCGGGCTGTTACTCGGAGGCTTCGTTGGCGACGAGGAGTTTCTTGAACGTGGAGCCCTCGCGACGCCAGTTCGAGAGGTGCCAGTTGACACCCTTCAGGTTGGGGATGCGGCGGAGCGAGGCATCGAGCATCTTGAGGTCGGAACCCTGCTTGACGTCCTGGTTCCTGGACCGGGCCTTCAGGAGGCCGGCGATCATGACCGTGCCCTTCGTGGAGGAGACAGTCAGCTTGGAGGTATCGATGCCGCGACGCACAAGCATCTGATCCACGCGGATATTGATCATGCGGTCATCGACGGCCATGACCAAGAATCGTACGTGAATTCCGGATCGATTCAAGGTAAAATTCCCGGGCGGGCGCGCTGGGATGGAAGAATGATCGTCCCAAGCGGGGAGTGCGTCCTTCAAGGCGAACGATCGCCTTCACGGAGGAGTTTTCATGAAGAAATCGGTTCTGGTCCTGGCGGCAGTCGCCTGCCTGGGGTTGTTTTCGCAGGGCGCCGATGCGCTCACGGTCGGTGTCATCGACATGCTCAAGGTGAGCGAGGGCTATAACCGGTATCTCGAATCCCGAAAGATCCTGGAGGCCAGGAAGACGGAACTCCAGGATGTCGTCGACGACGAGGAGAAGTCCGTGCTGGCGCTCATCGACCAGCTCGAGGCGATCCGCGCCACGGCCTCCCAGGACGAGATCATGAAGCGCCGCCAGGAAGTCGAGCAGCGCGACAAGGAACTGCGCGAGTTCGTGATGTCCACCAACACCCAGTTCCGCGACGATCTCGATTCGCTCCAGTATCGCACCCGCAATGAAATCGAGACCGCCGTGCACGCGGTCGCCAGGGCCAAGGGGCTCGACATCGTCATCGAGCGGAACATGACTCTTTTTTCGACCGACGCGCTCGATGTGACGGCGGAACTCATCGTGGAGCTGAACAATCGCTACAAGCCGCTTCCGGCTCCGGCCGCCCGCCCCGCCGCGTCCTCCTCATCCCGGACGCGAACTCCTTCCTCGCCGACCGCCATTCCCAACGCGGCGCCGGCGCCGACAACCCCCGGCCGCGGCTGGCCGTTCCGGGACGAGCGCTGACAGATAAGGATGAAGGATGAAGTATGAAGGATGAATAAAATCTTGGAACTCGATGGGAAGAACCGGAGGCTTTCCGACCTCGCCGAATTCGTCGGAGGCCGGATCGTCGGGAACAAGGACATCTTCATTTCCGGCGTGGGTTCGATCGAGACGGCGGAGCGGGACGACATCACATTCGCGTTGAACGAGAAGCTGCTCCTGGAGGCCGCCGATTGCGCGGCGGCATGCATCATTGTTCCGCACAACCTCGAACAGATCGTGTCCGGCAACGGCGACGGCCTCTCGCGGGCCGGCAAGACGCTCCTGAAGGTCGATAATCCGCGCTTCGCTTTCGCACGGATCGCGTCGCTTTTTTCGCCGCCGCACCGGATCGCGCCCGGCATCCATCCCACCGCCGTCATCGCTCCCTCGGTCGCCCTGGGCCGCGAAGTCGCCATCGGCGCCAGGGTCGTCGTCGACGAAGGCGCCCAGATCGGCGACGGCGTGACGCTCTTTCCCGGCGTCTTCATCGGCCGGGGATCCAGGATCGGAGCCTCGACGATCGTGCATGCCAATGTCACGGTGGAGCACGAGGTCGTGATCGGGAGCCATTGCATCATCCACGCGGGAACCGTGATCGGCTCGGACGGATTCGGATTCGTGGAGCATGGAGGCAAGCATTACAAGGTTCCGCAGATCGGCGGCGTCGTGATCGGGGACAACGTGGAGATCGGGGCCAACTGCACGATCGACCGGGGCGCCTCCGGAAACACCATTATCAAGTCCGGCACGAAATTCGACAACCTCATTCACATCGCGCATAACGTCGTCATCGGCCACGACTGCCTCATCATCGCGCAGGTCGGCATTTCCGGTTCCGTCACCGTGGGAGACCATTGCATCCTGGCGGGACAGGTCGGCGTCGCGGGGCACCTCGAGATCGGCGACCAGACGGTGGTCGCCGCGAAAGCGGGCGTGACGAAGACGCTTCCTCCCCGCATCCACGCGTCGGGATTTCCCGCCAAGCCGCATCTCGAGGAGAAAAGGATCATGATCTCATTGCCGAAGCTGCCCGAGATGGTAAAGAAGGTCGTGGAACTGACCACGGCAATCCAGCGCCTTGCCAGAAGGCTGGACAAGATCGAAGGCGGCAAGCTGTGACGCAGGCGACGATCGCGGCCGAACTGGAATTTTCCGGCGTCGGCCTTCACACCGGCATTTCCACGAGGCTCCGGCTCCGTCCGGCGGAAGTCAACAGGGGCATCGTCTTCACGCGGACGGACCTGGCGGAGTCTCCCATGATTCCTGTCAGCCCGGAGTATGTCGTCGCGACCGAGCGGGAGACATGCGTCGGCCAGGGCGAAGTCATGGTGCACATGGTGGAACATCTTCTCTCCGCCTGCGGCGGCCTCGGCGTCGACAATCTCATCGTCGAGCTTGACGGGCCCGAGGTTCCGATCCTGGACGGTTCGTCGCTGCCGTACGTCGAAGCGATCCAGCGCGTGGGTTTGAAGAAATACAATGAACCCGCCCGCGCCTTCCGGGTCCGCGAGCCGGCGTGGATGGAAGACGGAGAAAAGCAGATCATCGTCCTGCCGTCGTCCACGTTCAAGATTTCCTACACGATCCATTTTCCCGGGACCGGTATCGGCTCGCAGTTCCGCACCATCGAAGTGACCCCGGAGACCTACGCGAAGGAACTCGCGCCGGCCCGGACCTTCTGCCCTCTCTCGGACGTGGAGCAGCTCAGGAAGGCCGATCTCATCAAGGGCGGCTCGCTCGATAACGCGCTCGTCTTCGACGACAAGGGGCCGATCGACGGATGCGTCCTGAGATTCCCGGACGAGCCCGTGCGGCACAAGATCCTCGACCTGATCGGCGACTTCATGTTTCTCGGCTCCTCCATCCAGGGGCACGTCATCGTGATCCGCGGAGGACATTCGCTGAACGTCCGGATGACGAGGAAGCTGGGGGAACTGCGTCAGAAGACCGTCGCGCATTATCACCGCAGTCTCTCGGTCGCGAACGAACAGCTCGACATCCAGGCGATCAAGAAGATCCTGCCGCACCGGTATCCGTTTCTCCTCATCGACCGGATCCTTTCGATCGAGGCGGGCAAGAAGATCGTGGGATTGAAGAACGTCACGGGCAACGAGGATTTCTTCAACGGACATTTTCCGCAGTATCCGATCATGCCGGGCGTCCTCATCATCGAGGCGATGGCGCAGGTCGGCGGTGTGATGCTTCTTTCCGGAGCCGACATGCCGGGCCGGCTCGTCTTCTTCATGGGGCTCGACAACGTCAAGTTCCGGAAGCCCGTTGTGCCGGGCGACCAGGTGATCTTCGAGGTCGAGGCCGTGAAGATCCGGTCCCGGACGGGGCTCATGCGCGGCCAGGCCTTCGTCGAGGGCAACCTCGTGGCGGAAGCCGATCTGAAGTTCTCGATTCCCGAAGAATGATCCACCCCTCCTCCGTCATCTCTCCCGACGTCGTCATGGGCGAAGGATGCGAGATCGGGCCGTTCTGCGTGGTCGGACCGGGTGTCGTGATGGGCGCGCGGAATATTCTCAGGAATCACGTCACGCTCGAGGGTCCATCGAGCATCGGCTCGGATAATGTCTTCTTTCCCGGATGCGCGGTGGGAACCCAGCCGCAGGACCTGAAGTACGCGGGCGAGCCGACGACGCTCACGATGGGCGACAGGAACATTGTTCGCGAATGCGTCACGATCAACAGGGGAACGGTGGGCGGCGGAGGTCATACAACGGTGGGTACCGGCTGCCTCTTCATGCTGGCCGCCCACGTTGCTCACGACTGCCACGTCGGCGACGGCGTCATCATGGCCAACAGCGCGACGCTCGCGGGGCACGTGACGGTGGGCGAGTTCGCGAGCATCGGAGGCCTGACGCCTGTTCACCAGTTCGTCCGGATCGGCCCGCATGCCTTCATCGGAGGCGCGACGCGGGTCTCGCAGGACATCGTTCCCTTCATCAAGATGGGAGGCATTCCTCCGACCATTCTCGGCGCCAACAGCGTCGGGCTCTTGCGCCGCGGTTTCGACAAGCGCGCCGTGGAAGCGATCGACACGGCCGTGAAAATCCTCTTCAAGTCGGGGCTCAACACGACGCAGGGCGTGGAGAAGATCAAGGCGAGCCTGCCGGCGATCCCCGAGATCGCGGCGATCATCTCCTTTGTGGAGACATCGCAGCGGGGAATCCTGAGAGGATGATCAGCGAATCACATTAGCGCTCCGATGAACGCCCTGCTGGTCACCGAATATTTTCCTCCCGTCACCGGCGGTTCTCCGCGCTGGTACGACGTCATCATCCGCAACGCGCGCAACTTCAGATGGACCGTCGTGACGCGTCCCGTCGAGGGCGCTCCGCCCTTTGAACGGATCGGAGCGCACCAGGTCTTTCGTCCCTCGTGGTGGGTCGTCCCTCCGTCGCCCCTGAAGATCTCCACGATGAAAGTCTATCTCCGCCTGTATACGCATCTCCGCGAATTCGCACGCCGGATGGAGCCGGGCGTCATCCACGGGATGCCGGTCTATGGCGCGGCCCTCCCCGCGCTTCTCGTGGCGCAGGAGCGCCGCATTCCGTTTGTCGCTCATGTCTTCGGCGAGGAATTCGGCATGCAGGGACGGTCCCTGTACAGGCGGCAGGTCATGAAGCATGTGCTCGGTCACGCGGATGCGACCGTGGCCATCAGCGAGGCGACGCGCAGCGAGGCTGTCAAGCACGGCTCCGCCGAAGCGTCGACGCATCTCATCTTCGTCATCGATCTATCGTCGCTTCATCCCGTGGAAACCGATGTTGCGCGGGCGGAGCTGGGGATATCCGGGGATCCCATCCTGCTGACCGTTTCGAGGATCGTGGAACGGAAGGGGCATGACAGCGTGGTGCGCGCGCTGAAGGTTCTCCTGGGGGAATTCCCCGGGCTGGGATATTACATCGCGGGCGAAGGGCCCGATCGGCCTCGCATAGAGGAACTGGCTCGCGCGGAGGGCGTCGCGCATGCGGTTCATTTCCTGGGACGAGTTCCGGACGAGAAACTTTCCGCGCTCTATTCCGCGGCCGACTTGTTCGTGATGCCGAACCGGGAATTGCCGTCAGGGGAGATCGAGGGCTGGGGCATGGTATTTCTCGAAGCCGGCGCCTGCGGAACGCCCTCCATCGGAGGCCGATCCGGCGGGACGGGCTCGGCCGTGGAAGACGGTATCACGGGGCTACTTGTGGATCCGCTGGACGCCGAAGGATTGTCGGGAACGATCGCGCGGCTTCTGCGCGACACGAAAGAACGCGAGCGGATGGGGAGAGCCGCGCGGGATCACGCGCTGAAGGTCAGCTCCGTCGCCGAGGCGATCCAAAAGTTGGAAGCTCTGCCCGGAGAGATGTAGGATACATCCATGAGAATCGCATTCGACACATCCCGACTGGAAGGACCGAGGACGGGGATCCATCGGATTGTTTCGTCGCTCCTGGAGACCTCCGCGGCGATGCAGCCGGATTCGACTCATGAGTGGATTCCCATCCAGCGTCCCGACGGGATCCGGAGCCTGGCGTATCTGCTTCACCACCTGCCGAAGCTGGCGCGCGAAGCGGGAGCCGACCTGATTCTCTCGCCCCATGCGTGGGACTTTCCCGGCACAAGCGCGCTTCCGGTCGTCTCCATGCTTCTCGACGTCTGGCCCTGGACTCATCTGGACATGACGGATCCGCATGCGGCGCGGCATAAGATTCTCCAGCCGTTTCCCCGCCGTGCCGCGGGCATCATCCACATCTCCGATTTCACGCGGCGCGAATTTCACGAGCTCTGGCCGGAGTGCGTCGTCAGGGACACGGTGGTTCCCATGAGCCCGGGAGAACATTTTACAAAGGAGGGGTCGATGGCGGCCGAAGGAATACCGGAGGGAGAATTTTTTCTGGGCATCGCGTCACGCGATCCCCGGAAAAACCTCCCCTTTCTCCTGGATCTCGTTCCCCGCCTGAACGCGCCCCTCGTGGTCGTCGGGGACGCGCCGATGGAAGATGTGAGCGGCGCGCTGCACCTGGGACCATGTCATGATGAGATGCTGGGCATTCTCTATCGCCGCGCGAAGGCGTTTCTCTATCCGTCGCTCTACGAGGGCTTCGGTATGCCGCCGACGGAAGCGGCGAAGTGCGGCTGCCCCGTCCTGGTCTCGGATCTGACATCACTGCCTGAAGTCATGGGCTATGATTTTCCGGGAATGATTCCCCTGGGTAACGGCGATCGCTGGGCCGAAACGGCCAACCTGCTATTGCGCGACGATGGAGCGAGGCGGAAGTTCATCGCGGCGGGAGACAGGGTGGTCGCGCGGTATTCCTGGCGAAAAACCTTTCAGGGCATCGAGGAGTTCTGCGGAACGATGCTGGAAAATCCTGAATCCTGAATCCCAACTCCCAACATCACCGCCGAAGAAGGATTCGACGGCCTGGTGATTAGGGCGCGGATCAGTTCTTCAGTTTTCTTTCGACAAAGAGTCTCAGCGGAACGTTCTTGAGGCTCACCGAGTAGCGGTGCGGTGTGTTGAGCATCAGGAACCGGTGCGGCACCGTCACGACGGCATCGAGGGACATGACCATTTCATCCCGGCGACTGTTGGCGCCGAAAAGCTTATCCGCGGAAGACTGCTGGTAGAAGATGGGCCAGTAGCGGAAGCGGATGTTGAAGCCGGTCAACTGGTATTCGGAGACCTTGATGTCCTGCCGGTAGGGACCCGGCATCTGGGCGATCATGTTCTTCAGGATCATGCCCGGCAGCGTGTTCGTGTCATTGGAGAACGTGCCGCCGGTGGAAACCCAGTTGGCGAAGAAGTAGTGAACGCGGGAGTCGTTGTTGGCGTCCCTGGAACCCACGAGAACCGCGCGGCCCGTGCCCATGGGCATCTCGTTGAAGAGATTGCGGATCGGACCGAGATTCTTCGGAATAAAGGATGTGACCGACATGGAATCGCCGAGGAGATCGAAAGAGGTGACGCGGGTTCCCTCGGAGTTCGTGTCCATGACGATCCAGGCGGCGGCGTAGAACGTGTCGCCACCCAGGCGGCAGCGCATCTGCTCGCCGAAGAGCGCGGTGCCGCGGCGGCGGACGTCGCCGTGAAGTTCCCAGGTTCCGAAGATGGAGGAACCGGGGGTGCGGCTGTAGAAATCAGCCAGGCTGATAAGGGAATCCCTGCCGATGGCGGATTCCACCATGTCGCCCGTGTCCCCGCTCAGCTCGGGCACGCCGGGATCGCGCAGATCCTCGAAGTCGACGGTGATCGTGGGGTCGGCCGCGAACACGGGCATGCCGGCGGAAGCCAGCAGCAGGACGATTCCGAATAACCTGACGCACGAAGCGGGAAACGCTGATCGAATATACATGCAAATACTTTGAAGAATTTCAGGAATTTGTCAACAGGTATCCTTGGGGATTTTTTTGTTCACCCCAGCGTATTCATGACCGAAACGGGTCCAGGGCCCAGGTGGCCGGTCTCATTGTAGGAAGTGACATAGTATTTTTCACCGTCGTGTGTGACCCGGGACACGGACGAATTTTCCGTGGGCATCTGCCAGATGCGGATGAGCTCCAGCCCGATGATCTGCGTCAGCATGACGGAGATGGCGCCGCCGTGGGACACGACGGCGACATTGTTCCTGTGCAGGGCGACGAGGGAATCGAGCCCGGACATGAGCCGGTCGCGGAATCGGGCGATCGGTTCGATGTCGGGGTAGGGAGGCGTCCGCCCATCCCAGCGCCATTTCCAGAGGGCGTCCGAATCCGTGGTTTCGACTTCCTTCATGAGCCGGCCTTCCCAGGGGCCGAGATGCATCTCCCTGAATTCCACCCTGGGCCGTGGAACAAGATCCAGGCCCGCGCCCATGATCCCGGCGGTCTCCGTCGCGCGCTGGAGATCGGACGTGTACAACGCCTCGATGTTCCGGCCTCGCAGTCGTTCCGTCACGCGCCCCGCTTCGGCGCGGCCATGATCGGTCAGCGACGATCCGCTCCACCCTTGGATGCGCCGCTCGCTGTTATCGACGGATTCTCCGTGCCGGACGAGAAATATCTCCATGACTCAGGGGCGGATTGAAGAATTCAAGTGATGGGCGGAAGCGCGAGCCAGTCGAAGCCGATCGAGGGATCGTCATGCGGCCGCCTGCCTTCGTCATCGGGATTGTACACATGGGACGTCACGTAGAAGAGGGTCGCGGGACCCGAGATGCATTTGCAGCCGTGCGCGACCCCGGGCGGAATCTTGAGAATGCTCGGCGGGCAATGCTCGCCCATGTGCAGGACCTGGGTCATTCCGGATGTCGGGGAGTCCGGCCGGGCGTCATGAAGCGCGACCTTCAGCGTGCCGCTGGGCACAAACCACCAGTCGGTCTGGATCCTGTGAATGTGCCACGCCTTGACGATCCCGGGATACATGAGCGACATGCTCCACTGCCCGAATCCCTCCCGGAAGAAGTCATCGGTGACGCGGATCAGCTCGCGAAAATATCCGCGCTCATCGTTGTGCGTGACCAGCTTCTTCACGACAACATCCCGTATTTCGTTCATGCCTTCTCCATCGACTCATCCTGGAACCTGTTCCACCGGGACAGGTCCAGCGAAGTATCGCGCGGTATCGGCTCGTTCAATTCCGCCAGCCGCGCCGAACGCACATTATCCTTCGTTCGCCGGGCATAATCCAGCATCGAAATGGCGGGACCTCCCAGGTTGATGATTCCCGTGAGGCTGCTCCGCGCGACCTTCAGCATGCGGGGAGCGATCTCATCGACGTACATTCGCGACGTGATCTTGTCCTCCAGGGCGATGTCGTATTCGCAGGGCCTGGGGCCGAAGCTTGTACGGATGATGAGGGAGTCCGGCACGAGCCTGACGGCGGCTTCCGCGCCCAGCTTGGTCCAGGCATATTCATTGGCCGGCAGCAACGGCTCATCTTCCCTGTGAGGTCCCGCCGTATCCGCGTAGACGTAATCGGACGAGAGATGGACGAGGCGCAGATCATGTTCCAGCGCGGCCTGCGCGATCCGGCAGGTCCCGACGATGTTCGCCTCGATGGCCTCCGTGCGCCTGCTTCTCACATCGCCAACCCTCGTCATCGCGGCGGCGTGGAGAATGATCGCGGGATGATATTTCGCGATGCAGATGGAAATCTGCGCGAGGTTGGAGACGTCGAGCTCGGCGCGCGGCGGCGCGACGATCGTGGGATCCAGCGCCCGCAGGTGGCGGCCGAGGAGCCCGGAGCCTCCGGTAAGGAGGATGAGACCATCCTTCCTCATGATCGATCCGAGTGCGCGAGCCGGTCCTCCAGACGCAGCAGCGCTTTCTGCGCGGTGTGGAGGCGGGGGAAATCGGGAGCGATCGTGAAGAGCCTCAGGAGTGTCTCCCGCGCCCGTTCGAAATCGCCGAGCCGTTCGTAGGTCAGGCCCAGCCCCAGAAGCGAGCCGGGAATCTCCTTGTCCTTGATCGAGCTCGAAAAACTCGCGCGCGCCTTCGAATCTTCGGAGAGTCGGAAATAGCACCAGCCGAGATAGGACTGCAGGTGAGGCAGCCGCTCGAAGTCGGGTTCCCGACGCAGTACTTCCTCGAAATGCCGGAGCGCGTCCTCGATGCGGTCGTCGTAATACTCGACGAGGCCAAGCTGATAACGGGCATTGGAGAACGAAGGATCATGATCGATCGATTCGCGAAACGAAGCTCGCGCCTTTTCGAGCTTCCTGCGCTTGTACTCATCGAGCCCCCGCGTGTAGGCGCGGGTGGCCAGGGCCTGCGGCAGGAGATCGGGAAATTCCTCCACCGGCCGGATCTCCGCGCCCGCCGCGACGCACTCCTCTTCCGTCCACATCGTGAAGAGAAGTTTTTCGGATCGGCGGAGCGGAACGCGCGCGGAGAGATTGCGGCGCACCGCGACCCGCGACGTGTCGGGTTCCGGTTTCACAGGCAGCGACTCGATCTTCTCCGCGATCCTCGCGATTCTCGGATGACGCTCGCGCAGTTCCTCCCGCGAGAGTTTAAGGACCTCCTGCTGTTCCCGCCGCGAAAGTCTCTGGACGCCCGCGGCCTTCTCCACGGCGGGCAGGAAACCGATCGGGGAGCGCACCTGGAGGAACGCGGTTTCCACGGGAGCGCTCGGATCGTCCTCGCGGGACGCGGTGATTTCGCCGGCCGTCAGCGTGATGAGCTCGGCGATCTCCAGAGTCGCGTCGCAGCACGCGCCGGGAAAGGCGAGCGCGCGCATCTGCGCGGGAGACTTGATGAAATACTCGTGATACGGGAGCTCGAAGTCGGAGGGCTTGCCGAAGCGGGTCTTGATGAGCGTGTCATGCAGTTCCCAGTCCGGAGGATCGAGGTAGTGGCAGTCGTTCGTCAGGACGAGCCTGCGGCCGTAGCGGGAAGCGATCTCCAGCAGTCCCTCCACCGCTTTCTTCTCCTCCGCCATGCCGTGCTCGTACACCTCGATGAAGTATTGTTCGCCGAAGACCTCGCTGAATCGTCCGTAGAATCGATCCGCCTCCGCCGGCTTGTCCTTCAGGAACGACCACCCGACCGGACCGGCGAGGCAGCCTGAGAGGCAGACGATACCCTCGGAATATTTTTCAAGAAGCTTCCAGTCGACAAGCCCCAGCTTCTGCATCAGACAGTTGTCGCGCCAGGAGAGCGAGCAGATCCGCAGAAGATTTTCATAGCCGCGCTGATTTCCGGCGATGAGCGTGAGGTGGTACCGGTCGTTGACGCGGCGCCGGATGTTCTCGTCCGCGTCCTCCACGAAGTACGCCTCGAACCCCACGATCGGCTTGATGCCGCGCGCGGCGGCCTCGCGGGCGAACGCGGGAACCATCGCCATCTCGCCGTGATCGGTCAGGCCGAACGCGTTCATGCCCAGTTCCACGACCCGGTCCAGGGCGCTTGCCATGGGCAGAGCCGAATCCGAGTAGGAACCTTCCATGTGGTTATGGAGATGGACGAATTGACCGCCGGAAGGCGAGCTCATGCCGGGACCTGACCTTTGCGTAAGAGTGTCGCGACCCTATCGTCGCCGCTCGACACAGGGTATTCTCTGATGACAGGAAAGTAAATGACGGACCGAATTCATGACAGCGCGGCGGCCGGTCGCGGACCGAAACTCTCGCATATCCATCCGGTGCTCGTGCGTCCCAGGATCTCCGCCAACATCGGAGCCGCAGTGCGGGCGGCGAAGTCGATGGGGATCGGGAGCGTCATGCTGATCGAGCCGCACGCGGGGATCACGGAAGCGGCGATCTCGCTGGCGGCGGGCGCGGTGAAGGAACTGGAATCGGTGAAGAGCCTGCCGACGCTCGCCGATGCCGTGAAGAACGCGACCAGAGTCTTCGGATTTTCCGCGCGGGATCGCGACCATCGTTCCGGCGCCGTCTGGCTTGAAGAAGCCGCTGCGGAGGCGCTATCCGCATCGGCGACCGGAAAAGTTCTCTTCCTATTCGGGACGGAGCGGACGGGCCTGGAGAACGAGGAACTCGATCACGCGCAGGTGATCGTGCGGATCCCGACATCATCGCGCTTCAAGTCCCTGAACCTGGCGCAATCGGTGATGGTCGCCGCCTACGAGCTGCGCCGGCAGGCCGGAGCGTCGATCGCGCCGTGCGAATATGAGACCGCAACCGCGGGCCAGATCGAGCGATTCGTCGATGCCTTCGTCGAAGCGCTCGACCGGCGGGATTTCTTCGTTTCCTCAAAGCGCGAGCTCGCCATCAGGCGCCTACGGGATCTCCTCGGCCGCGCGAAACCTTTCTCCAACGAGATCCAGCTTTTGCGCGGCATGATCCGGGCGCTGGACGAGGATGAAATCCTGGGCATATGACGGTGCCGGGGGGGCATGAATTGTTTACCTATCGAAATAAAAAACCCTGACCTTACGGCCAGGGTTTTCCTGCGTAGCAGAGCCACGCGCCTGATTGCCAATCACATATATCATCCGAGAAGACCCGACAAAAATCAAGGCGTTCGAGACGTTTTAATTATCTTTAACCGAAAACCGAACCTCCGGAAATAATTGTGGCGCGGCCGGGATTCGAACCCGGACGGGTCATTCGACCCACCCAATTGGCAATCAGGCGCGTCTGCCGGTTCCGCCACCGCGCCACCGTTGACGTCTCTTTGAATGAACTGCCGCTCTCATCCGCCGCTCCTGCCGCCATCAGGTTTTCTTCCCGCTCTCAATTCAAACGAAGCCCTCAGTCCCGTTCGCATCCCGTCTCATCTTCGTCCTATCCTCGTCACGCCCGAGCGCCGTCGCTCAGCAGAAAATCCAGATCGCTCCGCGACATGTTCTTCAAAAACCTCGCGTCCTGCCCGAGGGTCGCGGACCCGAGGATCGCGGAGGCCAGTCCGCGCTTCTTGTCCTGGAGCTCCAGTACCTTCTCCTCCACCGTGCCCCTCGTGATGAGCCTCCTCGCGAGGACGGATCGGCTCTGCCCGATGCGGTGAGCGCGGTCGATGGCCTGGGACTCGGCCGCGGGATTCCACCAGGGATCGAGAATAAAGACCAGATCGGCGGATGTGAGGTTCAGGCCGACTCCTCCGGCTTTCAAGCTGATCAGGAAGAGCCTGCACTCGGGATCGGATTGAAAATGCTCGACGCGTTTCTGGCGATCGGTCGTCTGTCCGTCCAGATATTCGTAATTCAATTTTTTCCGATCGAGCCTTCGGCGCACGATCTCCAGGTGCGACGTGAATTGCGAGAATAGGAGAGCCTTTCTTCCTTCCGCAAGGCCCTCCTCGATCATGGGCATGAGCAGATCCAATTTTGCCGACGACTGCGCCGCGCGCCTGCGATCCATCAAGCCCGGATGGCACGCGACCTGACGCAGCCGTAACAGCGCCTCGATCACGATCATGCCGGAACCGCCCATGCCGTGCCGATCGATCTGCCCCGCCAATTCCGCTCGATAGTGATCGCGCAACTGGTCGTACTGTCGCCGCTGCCGCGGTTCCATCTCGCAATAGACCGTCTGTTCGGTTCGAGGCGGAAGAGATTTCAGAACCTCTGCTTTGGTTCTGCGGAGCATGAACGGCCGGAGCACATTAGCGAGCAGCGCGAATTCCGCCGCGAGTTCATTCAGTCCGTCCCGAGCATCCGAGTCCGCGGCTTTGACGGATTTCACCTCGGAGGAGCCGGCCCATCGGCTGAGGAATGGCGCCGCTCCGAGCATGCCCGGGTTCAGAAATTCGAACATGGTCCAGAGCTCCCCGATGTGGTTCTCGATCGGCGTGCCTGTGAGCGCCAGCCGATGATCGCTCCTCAATAGCCGCACCGCCTTTGCGCGCGCGGTCATGGAGTTCTTCGCGGCCTGTGCTTCATCGAGGATCACGTAATCGAAAGCGCAGTCCTTGAAGAGCTTCATGTCCCGCGCCAGCAGATCATACGTGGTGAGAACGAGGTCGTGCTCCTCGAAATCATCGGCCGTATCGGCGCGACCGGATCCGACATGCTCCAGAACGCGCAGTCTCGGCGCGCAGCGAGCGGCCTCCTTCCGCCAGTTGAATATGAGCGACTTCGGCGCGACGACGAGCGACGGCTTCCGCACCTTTCTGTCCGCGCGACGGCTCTCCAGAAGAGCGAGGACCATGATCGTCTTGCCGAGCCCCATGTCGTCGGCGAGACATCCTCCGAAGCCGAACTTGCGGAGAAATCCGAACCACCCCAACGCCCACCGCTGATACGAGCGAAGACGAACGCCGAAGGGATCCGGTTCACGCATCGGTTCGATGCGGTCGAACTTTGCCAGCTCGTCGCGAATCTTCCGGAAGACCGCGTCGATCGAAACGGAGGGCTGCTCGGCGAGAAACGCATCGAGCAAAAGCGCCTGCGATCGGCGAAATCTGATTCGCCCCTTATCCGTCTCGCCGAGCGAGACGATCCCCGCGAACCTTCGCAGCCATTCCTCGGGAAGAAGCCCCAACGATCCATCGTCGAGCATCACATAGCTTTCTCCTCTCTTAAAAGCCTCCAGAAGCCTAGGCAGGTCCACTCCGGCGCCGCCGAAGTCGGCATTGCCTTCGAGCTCGAACCAGTCGATGCCCGATGCGACGGAGAAGCTGATGGACGAATTCGAACGAAATACCTTTCCCTCCGCCTCGACGCGCCATCCCTCCCGAATCAGCACGGTCACCACCCTGGGCAATTTCTTCGCCGGAATCTCGAGACGAGTCTTATTTTCGCCCGCCACGGGAGACGTCCTTTCGTGAAATCCCGCCTGCGCCAATCGCGCCAACGCTTTACTCTCCGCCGGTCGATCTCTCTCGATGCACGTCCGCTCATCGATCCTCACCACCCGGGGCCTTGGATCGGCCGCTTCGATGATCGTTTCCGAGTAGTCGAAGAAGAGTCGCCCTTCGATCTTTCCCGCGCCCCGGAATCGCGAAGCGTCTTGACGCGGCGCATCTTGACGCGGCGCATCAGGTCGCGCAGGGGCTTCCTTCGGTCTCGAGAGGCGAAGCACTCGCGACGGCGCGCCTCTGACAAATTCGAATCGATACGCATCGGGAGTCTCCCACTCGATCCCGAATGAATTCTCCAGCCCGAATTTCAGGAATAGCTCCATTTTGTTTCTCGGCACGGAGAGCATCGAACCGGTCGAGAGAAGTTCGAGCAGGGCGAAGGCGGCAGGATCGGTTCGATCGAACTTCATGAGGGCGCCGCTCGCGATGAAGTATCCGCAGTGAAGTATCATCTCCGCGCTGCCCGCTTCGATCCGATCCGCGCCTCGAACGAGGATCGCCGACAAGGTGAAACTCTTTTCCGAGGTCTCGCGAGCCTCGATGCGCGTCTTCCATTCCTGACCCGAATCCAACACGAGAGGCTCCGAATTGGGAAGAAACGAGAGCGCATGAGATTTCGCCCGAGCCCGACCAGTCGCGACGAGTTGAGGCAGAATCGCCGCCGCCGCCGCATCCGAGAGGTCGATCAGAGGTTCAAGAATATTCGCCTCGCTCGACCACGTCTTCGGAGAACTCAGGTTCAGGAGAAGCTGGAGCAGAAGCCGATCGGAGGGATCGGGCAATCGGAAGATTTCGTGCTGCTGGATCCGCGTGAAACGCGGTTCGGACCACTCCCCGGTGAGCCTCCGCTCGCGCCACCCGATTGCCACCTTCAAAGCGGACTGCTCGGACTGCGGTCGAACCTGCTCGAGAAAATAAACGATCTCGCGATGACCGAAGGCGCCTGACGACCGCGCCGTTTCCGCATCCTGATTCGCTCTTTGGACGGTGTCGAGGATCGATTTCCAGGCGTTCTTGTCGGCGCTGATAATCACGGCGGATCCCGTGGAATGATCAACCTTCATTTCTTCGTTTGTCCCCGCGTTAGCCATCGCGAAACGCGATGCGGAGACCGGCTTCATGGGTTTCATGGACGAGGTTAGGGCAATCGATATGCCGCCCCTAACTGCTGTTATCCCAACAACTATCAGATTGAAAAGTGTACAAAATCAAGACACATGTCGAATTTTGTACACTTTTCATCTGCCCTTGCCGGAATCAGATCATTTCCGCTCTCGAGCTGAAGCCTCCTCCATGCTTCATTCCATGATGGTGAGAAATCGCCGACTCAAACCCGTCTTTTCATATCTGGTTTTTTCAGGAGTCGTGCCTTTCATGATGCATATTCCGGATCTTCTCTGTTCCGGCTACCCCGGAGTATTGCGGAGCTGGACCGGTTTGGCGCGGGTACCGGCGCGGAGATTCAGGGCTTCGACGAGGACGCTGAAGCCCATGGCGAAGTAGATGTAGCCCTTCGGCACTTCGACGTGCGCGGCTTCCAGGGTGAGCGTGAAACCGATCAGCAGGAGGAACGAGAGCGCCAGCATCTTGACCGTCGGATGGCGTTCCACGAATTCGGCGATGGAGCGGCTGGCGAGGAGCATGACGAAGACGGCGGCGACGTTGGCCGCGACCATGATCGCGATGTGCGGGCTCATGCCGACCGCGGTAATGACGGAGTCGATGGAGAAGACCATGTCGAGGATGAGGATCTGGATGAGTACGGACTTCATCGTGATGGGACCCTTGCCGTTTTCGTGCGACGTGTGTTCCTCGGCTTCGAGCTTCTCGTGAATCTCGTGCGTGGCCTTGTACATGAGGAAGAGCCCGCCCGCGAGGAGGACGAGCGACTTGCCGGTGACTTCGTGAGAGAGGATATGAAAAAGAGGCCGCGTGAGGCCGACGATCCAGGAGATGCCGAAGAGGAGCACGAGCCGGGAACCAAGGGCGAGGCCGAGCCCGGTCTTGCGTGCGCGAGGTCTCTGCGCTTCCGGAAGGCGTCCCGAGAGAATCGATATGAAGATGATGTTGTCGATCCCCAGGACGATTTCCATCACGGTCAGCGTGAAGAAACTGATCCACGCCTCCGGGCTTGTGAATAACGCCATCATGCCGGTGGGAATGTACACGGTTCAGCTTGATTTTCACACTCCAATCGACCATTCTCCCGCAGCGATATTCGGGGCGGACTTCAGGCGAAAACAGGAAAGGGAATGCGATGGCGACACTCATGGACCGGTGGCAGAGGATGAACCTTCCGCCGGAAGTGAAGGAGATTCTCGCGGCGTGCCCGAGCGTCGATGTGCCGTCGACGGCGGCGGAGATGGTCGACCTCGCGTGCGGCGGCAGGGACCGGGATTATTTCGAAGTCGCCTATGACGTGCCCGGTCGGGGGCGCGTCGTGGAGGCGACGGTCGCGCGCGTCAGGAACGGCATCGCCGCGAACTATCCCGAGCCGTACATGCGGCGGCGCGATCCCGACTGTCTCGTCATCGCCGACTCGCTCCCGACCGACAAAAAACTTTTTCGCGACCGCTATGGCCGCGACTTCGCGCAGGTAAGGCTGGAAACGTTCGAATGGCTGAAGACGCAGGATCTGGCCATCTTTCCCTTCATCTCGGGCCGCGAGAAAATGGGTGTCGATACGCTTGTGGTCGCTCCTGCCAACGCGGGTTTCTTCTCCTTCGGCCTCGCGCTTCTGCAGGGCAGCATCGCGCCGTCGGATCTGCCGGACGATTTTTCTCCGCGCGCCGTCATCTACATTGCGCCGCCGTTCCGGCACACGCACTTCGAAGGCAAGCAGGTCGTCGTTCACAACAGGGGAACCGTGCATGAGCTTTTTGCCTACAACCTCTATCCCGGCCCGAGCGCCAAGAAGGGCGTCTACGGCCTTCTCATCAGCCTTGGCGAGCTCGAAGGCTGGGTCACGGCGCACTGTTCCGTCGTCCAGGTCGTCACTCCCTACGACAACATCACAACGATCATGCACGAGGGCGCGTCGGGCGGCGGGAAGAGCGAGATGCTGGAGCAGGTTCATCGCGAGCGGGACGGCCGGCTGCTGCTGGGGCGCAACATTGTCACCGACGAGGAACGGCATCTGGCGATCCCGCGGACATGCGAGCTGCGGCCGGTCACCGATGACATGGCGCTCTGCCATCCGTCGCTCCAGCAGAGCGACGAGAAGAAACTGACCGTGGTCGATGCGGAGGACGCCTGGTTCGTCCGCGTCAATCACATCGATTCGTACGGCGTCGATCTCGAGCTGGAACGACTCACCGCTCTTCCTCCGGAGCCGCTTCTCTTCCTCAATGTCGATGCGGTGCCCGGCAGCCGCGCGCTCATCTGGGAACACATCGAGGATTCGCCCGGCAAGGCGTGCCCCAATCCGCGCGTCGTCATCCCGCGCCGCATCGTCCCGAACATCGTGAACGATCCCGTCTCCATCGATATCCGATCCATCGGCGTCCGCACTCCCCCGTGCACGCGCGAAAATCCCAGCTACGGCATCATCGGGCTCTTCCATATCCTGCCGCCCGCGCTCGCCTGGCTCTGGAGGCTCGTCGCTCCACGCGGCTACGCCAATCCCTCGATCATCGCGACGGAGGGAATGTCGAGCGAAGGAGTCGGCTCCTACTGGCCCTTCGCGACCGGGCGCCGCGTCGACCAGGCGAATCTCCTTCTGAAGCAGGTCGAAGCGACGACGGGCGTGCGGTATATCCTCACGCCCAACCAGTACATCGGAGCATGGCAGACGAGTTTCATGCCGCAGTGGATCGCCCGCGAATATCTCGCCCGGCGCGGCAGCGCGAAATTCAAGCCCGACCAGATCGAGCCCGCGCGCTGCTCGCTCCTCGGCGACGCGCTCTATTCCATCCAGGTCGAAGGCAGCACGATACCCCGCTGGTTTCTGCAGGTGGATACGCAGCCTGAAGTCGGGGAAGAGGCGTACGATGCCGGCGCGGAGATCCTCCATGCTTTTTTCCGGAAGCAGCTTGCGAAATTCCTGACGACCGATCTCCTGCCGAGGGCGAAGGAGATCATCGACTGCTGTTTGCAGAAGGGGACGGTCGAGGATTACCGCCGGCTGATCCCGGCGGATTGAGACCTACAAAGTCCAGGGCTGGAAGAGCAAGAAGAGCGACGCCGCGGCGAAAATGAAGGCCGAGATGCCGAGCACCGTCCAGCGCGTCTTCGTCCTGAAGATCACTCCGATACCGCCGAAGAAGAGCGAGATCGCATAGGCGATTCCCGCGAGGTCGAACATGTCGCCGATGTTGTCGCATTTTCCTCCTTCCTTGAATCGGGCATCCGCCTCCTTGAATTTGCCCTCGGGAGCGGCCGTCATCGCGTCGACATAATCGTCGTCCAGCTCATCTTCCAGGGACTCAAGAAGCAATTCGTCCGGGATATCCTCATCCTGGGGCGCACCCGCTCTTTCCGTGTCCGCGCCCGGCGCGTTGTCCTCCACGTAATACTTCATCGGAAATTCGAAGGCCCGGTACGCCTTTTCCGAGAGCATCGTGGTATAGATGTAGCTCGCGATTTCGAGGTTCTGCGCCCGTTCCGCGCCGCTTCTCGCGTCGCGGGCGGCGATGACGTGGGCTTTCGCCTGAGCGACGGCCGCGAAGTCGTTATTCACGGCGACGACCGCCTCGTTGTACTCGGCGGCGGCCTGTGTCGTCAGGCGGTTGGCGTCTCCGTATGCCTCGAGCTGCGTCGATCCCCACTGGTTG
The DNA here is from genome assembly GCA_964499705.1 of uncultured bacterium. Taxonomy (GTDB): domain Bacteria; phylum UBA8481; class UBA8481; order UBA8481; family UBA8481; genus JBBTKW01. The sequence goes on from CAZCME010000003.1 coordinate 341,004, forward strand.
GCTTCGAATCCCGCGAGGGCCGATCCGACGGCCGCAAGACCGAGAACAAAGGCCGCGATGACTTCATACTTGTCCGAATCCGAATTGCCGATTTCCTGATGGCTCATTGCGATTCCAACCTCCGAAGATGATCCGATGTGACGGAAACATAAGGCACCTTTGCTCCGGTCTCAAACTCTTTCAGGATCGCGAATGCCCCATGCCCACTTTCCGCGGACACTTCGATGTCCCTGCCGGTAGCCAATCCGGCACGTTGCCTGCTATGCTGGCTGCAGTTTGAATAACTCCGGAAAAAATGAAGTGCCGTCGCCGCGCGCGCGACCGATAACACGGAGGAGATTCATCACCTCGCTTGCGGCGGGCTCGGCCGCGCTCATGGCGGGTTGCGGTCGGGCCAATTCCTCCCGCCGCGCGGGCGGTCGCGTGATCGTCATCGGCGCCGGAGTCGCCGGGCTTGCCGCCGCGGAGGCGCTGGGAAAGCGTGCTGTCGGAGTGACAGTGCTGGAGGCGAGAGACCGCGTCGGGGGCCGGATCTGCTCCGACCGGTCGCACGGTGCTCCCGTGGACATGGGCGCGTCCTGGATTCATGGCGAGAAAGGCAATCCGCTCACGGCGATTTGTCGAGCGAACTCGATTCGCACGATGCCAAGCGACTTCGAGGATCGGCTGCTGGTCGACCGCGACGGCTCGCCCATTCCGCTTGCGGAGATGGAACCCTGGGAGGAAATTATCGCCGCGGCCGAGGAGATCGCGGAAGAATCCGAGGAGGATATTCCGTTCGAATCGGCGATGAGGACGGCGTTGAAGGGGCGCGAGCTCTCGCCGCGGGAAGAACGGATTTACGAGAACATCCTGGCGGGTGTCGAGTGTGAGTTCGGGGGGAGCGCCGACCGCCTCTCCGCGTGGTATCTGAACGCGGACGAGGGTTTTGACGGGGAAGATCTCGTCTTTCCCGACGGATACGCAGCGGTGCCCGATGCATTGGCCCGGGGACTCGATATCAGGCTCTCGGAACCGGTCGAGTCCGTGGCGTGTTCCGCGAACGCTGCGGTCGTCGAGACCTCCAAGGGACGGCATGAGGCGGACGCCGTGATCGTCACGTTGCCGCTGGGAATCCTCAAGCGCGGGAATGTTACCTTCGCTCCGAACCTACCCGCGAAAAAACTTGAGGCGATTGACCGGCTCGGGATCGGTGTTCTCAACAAGGTTGCGGTGAAATTTCCCGAGGTCTTCTGGCCGAAAGAGACGGAGTTCTTCGAATATCTTGCCGGACGTCGTCCCTATGGCCCGGTAACAGGCGCGACGTGCGCCACGTGCCATGAGCCGCCCGCGCTCCGTCCGTCGAGCGGCTTCGCCGAATTCGTCAACATGGTGCCCGTGAATGGAGCGCCCGTGCTCATGGCGTTGACCGGCGGCCCCTTCGGGCATCGGCTCGATTCGTGGCCCGACGAAAAGATTCGCACCGAGGTGATCCGGACCATCGAAGCGATGTTCGGTGGATCGATACCGGAGCCTTCGGGCATGGTCGTTTCCCGTTGGCACGCGGATCCCTGGGCGGGCGGCGCCTACTCCCACATCCCGGTCGGATCGTCACCCGATGACTATCGCGAGCTCGCGAAGCCTTGTCACGGGGGAGTCCTGCACTTTGCCGGCGAGGCGACGAACCAGGCTTATCCCGGCACCGTCCACGGCGCGTTACTATCGGGTCAGCGGGCCGCGAAGGACGTCCTCGCCAGATTGAACGGAACCGGATGAATCGGCGAGGGGTCATTCTCCAACATTGCAACACTCAGAATTATGGTAGTTGCGAAAGATCCATCAGTTGAATGCAGGTGCATGCTTCATAACTACATGATTTATCAATGTTGCAATGTTGGAGAATGACCCCTATATCGGCAACACCACCCTGAACAGGGAGCCTTCTCCCGGCTGGCTCTCGATCTCGATCGTTCCGCCGTGGGCGATGACGATCTCCCGCGCGATGTAGAGGCCCATGCCCAGTCCGGCGAAGCCCTGCGGAAGGTCGCCCCGTTCGTACTTCTCGAATATTTTCTTCTGCTGATCCATGGGAATGCCGCGCCCCTTGTCGCTCACTTCCAGGATGGCGTTTCCGTTCTCTTCGCGCACCCGGATGCTTACGGCGGTTCCCTGGCCGTACTTCACGGCGTTGAGGAGGATATTGTCCACGACCTGCTCCAGTCGACTGCGATCCCATTGGCCTGTCACCGGACCGACGATGTCGATCTTGAGGATGGAGCCTGCTTCGTTCAGCTGCTTCTCGAACCGTTCCGCGGACGATCGCACCACCTCCGCGAGGTCGGTCTTCTCCTTCTGAATGCGAAGGCGGCCTTCGCCGGCGCGGGTGACGTCGAGGAGGAGCTGGACGAGCCTGTGGAGCCGGTCGAGCTGGCGCTCGGCGATGTCGATCATCTTCTGCTGGCGATCCGCGGGCAGCGTAACCAGGGTATTCTGCCGGATGGCCTGCAACAGGCCGTCGAGGTGGATCCGGAGCGTGGCGATGGGCGTTTTCAACTCGTGCGATGCGATGGCGAGGAATTCGTCGCGCGCGCGCACCGCCGCTTCGGCGTCGACGCGGGCGATCTTCTCGCGCTGCAGGAGCTTCAGTCGCTCCACCTCGGCGTATTTCCGATCGGTGATGTCCTCCGCGATTCCGACGGCGCGGTAGATCTTCCCCTCCTCGTTTTTCAGCTCGACGATGCGGTCCCAGATCCATCGGACGGAACCATCGGGACGGATGATGCGATACTCCAGGGCATACGACGATCCTTTTCCGACATGCGCGTCGAGAACGGCCTTTAACTGGTCCTTGTCGTCGGCGTGGACCGCGTCGAACCACGAGATCGGCTGGGCATACAGGCTCTCGCAGCTTCGGCCCCAGACCTGCTCGTAGGCGGGATTGACATACAGGATCCGGCTGAAATCAGGAAGGCCGAAGTAGAAGACATGGCGGAGATTGTCCGCCATCTGGCGGAAACGCTTTTCGCTTTCCTCCAGAGCCTCTTCGTTCCGCCGCCGTTCCGTGGCATCCCGAAAGCTCCAGACGCGCCCCACGGACACGCCGTCGAGCTTCTGGGAGATGGAATAGCGCTCGAAGATTCTGCCGTCCTTGAACCGGAGGACGTCGAAGCTCTCCACATCCGGTTTCGCGTAAAGCTCCAGGATCTTCGCGATGAAGCGCTCGGGTTCCTCCAGCTGCCCCATGACGTGCATGATGGCCGCGTCGTCGTCGCGCCTGTCCATGATGTCGCGGGGAATCTTCCACATGTCGACGAAGCGCTGATTGAAGAGCGTGATCTTTCCATGGAGATCGACGACGAGGATCCCGTCGGTCGTGGAATCGAGCGTGGAACGGAGGAGGGAAACCGTGTGCTTCAATTCTTCGGCCTCGCGGCCTGGCGGTGCTTCGTTCATGAAGGAATACGGTAGCTCAAGCCGGTGGGGAAGTTAATGGCCAAATGGCGCTACCTGCGGCTGCCGGGTTTCTCGATGGGGCGGCCTTCCGCGCAGAGCGGACAGAGGTTCGGCTCGAAGAGCGGCGCGTTCAGGTTCAGGATCGCGCGCATCGGGATGTCCCGGGACGACGCGCCTGCGCGGTTGACGAGCGCGCCGATGCCGATGGGGATGGCGCCGAGGGAGCGGACCAGGTCTGCCACTTCCAGCGCGGAGCCACCTGTCGTGAGGACATCCTCGACGACGAGCACGCGCTCGCCTTGTCGAAGCTCGAAGCCGCGCCGCAGCGCGAATGTGTCGCCGACCCGTTCGGCGAAATATCCGGGAATCCTGAGGGCGGCCGCGACGACATGCGCGAGGACGATGCCTCCGATGGCGGGCGCGATGACGGAGTCGGGCTTGTCGGCGGAAAATCTTTCCGCGATCGCTTTACCGGCATGCGCGGCTTCCTCCGGATGCGCGAGCAGCCGCGCGCACTGGAAGTAGACGCCGGAATGGAGCCCGGACGAGAGCACGAAATGGCCCTCGAGAATGGCCCTTGTCCGGACGAGCGAGACTTCGATATCGAATGTCATGCGAGGACTCCCTTCATTTCACCGAGTATTTCCGAGAGAGATGCGATGGGGTCGGCTGCCTCCAGGATCGGGCGGCCGACGACGATGTGGGTAGCGCCGTTCCGGATCGCCTCGCCCGCGGTCGCGGTGCGCGACTGGTCATCGTTCTTTGCGGCGGAGGCCGGCCTGATTCCCGGCGTGATGATGAGCGGAAGTTCTCCGCGCTTCGTGGAGGGCAGAGATTTTCGCAATGCGGCCACTTCCTGCGGCGACGAGACGACGCCATCGGCTCCGGCCTCGATCGCCAGGGCGGCCCAGTCGAGAACGCGTTGCTGCGGCGATCGCCCGTCGCGGTGGATCGCTTCCGCCTCATCCGGACCAAGGCTCGTGAGAACCGTGACGGCGATGATCTTCGCGCGACCGTTCGCTCCTTCGACCGCCGCGCGGATCATCGACGGTCCGCCGGATGCGTGGACCGTCATCATGGAAATATCGAGAGCGGCGGATGCCGAAGCCGCGGCTTTGACCGTGCTGGGAATATCATGGAGCTTCAGGTCGAGAAAGATGCGCAGGCCTTTTCCGCGGATCTCGCGAACCATGTCCGGACCTTCGCCGATGAAAAGTCGCAGCCCGATCTTGACGGTCGTGACGTGGCCCGACAGGCGCCCGGCCCAGTCGACAGCCTCCGCGCGGGTCATGACGTCCAGGGCGGGAAGGAGGCGATCCTTCATGGCTGATTCGCCGGCATGAGCGCGTGCGCCATCATGGGATCACCGAGGATCTCGAACGACACCAGGGGTCCTCGGAAGACGAGCCCCGTGTAGAGCTGGACGAGCGAGGCTCCGGCGTCGATCTTCTCCCTGAAATCCGCCGCGTCAAAGACTCCACCCGCGCCGATGACCGGAATCGCATCCCGGGACATGGTCCGGATTGAGCGGATCATTTCCGTGCTCTTCTGCCGGAGCGGCCTGCCGGAGAGCCCGCCCTCCTCGCGATCGGGGATTCCACCATCCGCGACGGTCGTGTTCGTCGCGACGATGCCGGCGCACTTCAGCTCCTGAACCAGCGCGACAATCGTCGTGAGCTGGTCTTCGTTCAGGTCCGGAGCAATCTTCACGAGGAGCGGTTTCCGGGGTTGGTTTGTTTCCTGAAGGGCCGAAAGGATCGCGCGCAATTTTTCGGGTTCCTGCAGTTCCCGGAGCCCCGGCGTGTTGGGCGAGCTCACGTTTACGACGAAATAATCTCCGACGTCATGCAGGAGCTGGAAGGAGGCCACGTAGTCCCGGGCGGCTTCCGCGAGCGGAGTCACTTTCGACATGCCGATGTTGATGCCGATCGGAAAGTCCTTCCACGCATGGCGTTCGCGGACTTTAAGAAGCCGCCGCGCGACGAGTTCCGCGCCGTCGTTGGGAAATCCGAGCCGGTTCACCAGCGCCTCCTGGCGGGGATGCCGGAAGATGCGGGGCCGGGCGTTGCCGGGCTGGGCGTGGCGCGTGATCGTTCCGATCTCGCAGAAGCCGAAGCCGAGTTTTTCCCAGGCGGGAAGCGCGATGCCGTTCTTGTCGACCCCGGCTGCGATGCCCAGCGGATTCCGGAATGTCAACCCGAAGAGGTTGACAGGGAGTTCGGGCGTCGGCCGCCCGGCGGAGAGAGCGGAGGACAGCGGCGTCCGGGACAGCAGGGCCAGGGCGAACCGGTGAGCCACCTCCGGATCGAGGCGGAAGAGGAGGGGGCGGATGAGGGAGGAATAAAGCATGGGGAAACGATCTAGGATTTCAGAGGGAGGATTTCAGATATGAAATTTGAGATGTCGGAGGTTCCGCTCGGCCGGGAGATCTCACATCCGAAATCGATTGTCATGACGGTCGATGCGCCTTTCCGCCCACGATCGTGAGGGTCGGCCAGCCGCGGAATGTCTTGCCGAGAAAGCACGAGTTTCTGCCGAGACTTTTCATCTTCGCCAGGTCGACGATGCGTTCCGCCGCCGGATCGATCACGGTGACGTCGGCGGGGGCGCCGGGAACCAGCGTCCCACCGGGCAGCTTGAAGATCCGGGCGGGCGCCGTGGAGAGAAGTTCGATCCACCGCAGAGGCGTGATCATCTTCGTCTCGACGAGCATCGAATACGAGACGGGAACGGCGGTCTCCAGGCCCGTGACTCCGAATGGCGCCTCGTCGAAGGGGAGATCCTTCTCGATCTCCGTGTGCGGAGCGTGATCGGTGGCGATGGCGTCGAGCGTGCCGTCGGCGAGTCCGTCGCAGAGCGCCCTGCGGTCCTCCTCCGTCCGCAGGGGCGGCGCCATCTTGAAGCGGGTGTCGTATCCGACGACGGCTTCCTCCGTGAGCGCGATGTGGTGGGGCGAGGCTTCTCCCGTGACGCGGATTCCCTTCTTCTTCGCTTCACGGATGAGGCGGACCGCGCCGAAGGTCGAGACATGGGCGATGTGGATCGCCGCGCCGGTCAATTGCGCGAGCGCGATATCCCGGCCGATCGCGACGATCTCCGCATGCGCGGGAGTGCCTCCGAGCCCGAGACGCGTCGAGAGCGCTCCTTCGTTCATGGAGCACCCGAACGCGAGGCGCTCGTCGATGGAATGAAGGGTCAGCGGAAGATCGAGGCCGCGCGCGTATTCCATCGCGCGGCGCATGATGAGCGCGTCCATCACCATCCTACCGTCGTCGGAAAGCGCGACGGCGCCCGCGCTCTGAAGCGCCGCCATGTTCGTGAGCGCTTTTCCCTCGATGCCGTTCGTGATGGCGCCGATCGGGTGGACGCGGGCCATGTCGGCGGCCCAGGCGCGGTCGATGACGTATCGGATCCATCCGGAGGTATCCAGGGTCGGGCTGGTGTTCGGCATGCAGCAGACCGCCGTGAAGCCGCCGTTCACGGCGGCGGCGGCGCCCGTCGCGATCGTTTCCTTCTCTTCCTGCCCGGGCTCACGGAGATGAACATGCATGTCGATGAGTCCGGGAGCGACCCACATTCCGGAAACATCGATCACCTCCACATCGTCGGCCGTGATATTCTGATCCACCGCGCTCACGGCGCCTTCGCCGAGAAGAACATCCGCGATGGCATCGATATTCCGGGAAGGATCGAGAACGCGACCGCCCTTCAGGAGAATCCGCTTCATGAAAGTTTTCCCGCCAGGAGATATAGGACGCTCATCCGCGTCGCCACTCCGTTGGCGACCTGGTCGAGGATCACGGACTGGCGCCCGTCGGCGACATCGGAGTCGATCTCCACGCCCCGATTGATCGGTCCCGGATGCATCACGAGGCAGTCCGGTTTCGCCTTCGCCAGGCGCGAGGCGGTCAGGCCGTAGCACCGGTGATATTCGCCGAGTGAGGGGAAATAGGTCGTCTCCATCCGCTCCTGCTGGATCCGGAGCATCATGACGACGTCGGTGTCGGCCAGCGCTTCGTCGAAGTCATGGTTGACGGAACATCCCATCTGCTCCACGCCGACCGGGATAAGCGTCGGCGGCCCGACGACCGTGACGTGCGCTCCCATCTTCGTGAAACCGTGAATATTGGAGCGCGCGACGCGGCTGTGGCGGATGTCTCCGACGATGAGGATCTTCAGCCCGTCAAGCCGCCCTCTTTTTTCGAGCACGGTGAACATGTCCAGAAGCGCCTGCGTCGGATGCTCGTGCGCGCCGTCGCCCGCGTTCACGATGGAGGAGCGGACCTTGCGGGCCAGGAGCTGCGGCACGCCGGACGATCGATGGCGGACGACGATGATGTCGCAGGCCATGGCTTCGAGCGTTCGCGCCGTGTCGATGATCGATTCGCCCTTCGACGCGCTTGAAGCGGCCACGTTCAGAGTGACGACATCGGCGGAGAGGCGCTTGGCGGCGAGGTCGAACGACTGGCGCGTCCGCGTGGAAGGCTCGAAGAAGAGCGTGACGACGGTGCGCCCCTGCAGGACAGGAACCTTCTTCACGGTCCGCGCTCCGCCGTCCGGGGAGGTGTAGACGCTCTTCATCCCCTTCGCCGTCTCCAGGATGAGCTCGATCTCCCTGCGCGAGAGATGCTCGATCCCGATGAGGTGCCGCGACTGAAGCTCGCTCACGCGTCGCTCCGCTCGACGGTGACTTCGTCCGCTCCGTCGAGTTCCGTCAGCCGGACGCGCACGTGATCTACCGGCGAGGTCGCGATCCGTTTGCCCGCGAACTCCGCCTGGATGGGAAGTTCCCGCAGCCCGCGGTCGACGAGGACGGCGAGATGAACGGCGCGGGGACGACCGAAATCGGAGAGCGCGTTCAGCGCCGCGCGAATCGTGCGGCCGGTGTACAGGACATCGTCGACAAGGATGATCGTGGTGCCGTGCACGTCGAACGGGAGATGACTGGCGCGGACTTCCGGCCATGCGCGCGCCGTGGAGGAATCGCGCGCGTGGAAGTCGTCGCGGTAGAGGGTGATATCGAGCGTCCCGCGGAGGGGCTCGACGCCGCGCCGCTCGCGATAGATCGAGGCGAGCCGGTCCGCCAGGGGAACGCCCCGGGAGCGGATCCCGACGAAGGCGACGGGCGGATCGCTGTAGGTCGACGCGATCTCGTTGCCGATCTTCGCGAGCGCCTGCGCGATGCGTTCCGAGTCGAGAATGAGGGTTTTGTTCACCATTTTAATTAACCACGAACCACACGAACGAGACAAGATGAATCGATTGAACAGGATCAATATCGATCGAATATGGGAAAGTGATGCGGGGCGATAAATATTTTATTTCCGTTCGTGTGGTCTGTGTGGTTCGTGGTTTGCATATTTGTGGATTACTCATGAGCATAATCCCATCTTTTCGAAGACCATATCCACGTTCTTCAGGAGGTCGCCGACCTGGAAGAGCTCGACGAGTTCCTTCTCGGAAAAGGGGCACGATCCTCCGGGAAAAGGCGTCATGCAGAGGGATGCCAGGAGATCGAGCCGGCGGTCTTCGGAATCGAGCACCTTCATCGCGGCCGCCTGGATCCACGAATAGGCGGCCTGCCTCGTGATGCCACGCTTGAGGAGCGACGCGAGGACGCGGGAGGAATGGATAAGGCCGCGGCTGGACGCGACGTTTCTCGCGACCTGTTCCTCGTTGACCGTCAGCCCCCGCACGACCCACGAGGTCTTGTTCAGCATGTAATCGATCAGGGTGAACGCGTCGGCGAGAATGATGCGCTCGGCCGAGGAATGGGAAATGTCTCGTTCGTGCCAGAGCGCCTGGTTCTCGAGAGCGACTCCGGCATAGCTCCGCATGACGCGCGCCAGTCCCGTGATCCTTTCGCAGACGACGGGATTCCGCTTGTGCGGCATCGCCGACGATCCCTTCTGCCCCTCGGAAAACGGTTCCGCCGCCTCGGAGACCTCGGTGCGCTGGAGGTGGCGGATCTCGACGGCGATCTTTTCGAGAGAACCCGCGAGGACCGCGAGCATGGAGAGAACGTCGGCGTGCAGATCCCGCGAGAGCACCTGCGTGGCGATGGGGGCAGGAGCGAGACCGAGGTGGGCGAGCGCTTTCGCCTCGAGCTCCGGGGAGGTTTCGGAATAGGTCCCCACCGCGCCGGAGAGCTTGCCGATGGAGATGAGCTCCTCGATCCTGCGGATGCGGTCCAGGTTGCGTCTCGACTCGTCATGCCAGACGGCAAACTTGAAACCCAGGGTCGTCGCTTCCGCGTGGATGCCATGCGTCCGGCCGAGCGTGACGAGATGCCTGTAGCGGACGGCTTTCTCGCGCAATAATCCCGATAGCTCCCGCAGCCCATTCTCGACCGCGACGATGGCGCGCCTCATCGTCAGGACGAGCGCGGTGTCGACGATGTCGGTGGATGTCAGACCGCGATGAATATGGCGGGCGGCCGGGCCGATCTTTTCGGCGAGCGATTCGAGGAACGCGATGACGTCGTGGTTCGTCGTATTCTCGATCTCGGTGATCCGCGCCACGTCGATGACGGCGCGCGACGTGATCTCCGCGAGGTCGGACTTCGGGATCGCGCCCATGTCGCACGCCGCGCGGCAATGAGCCAGCTCGACCTCCAGCCATCGCTCGAACTTGGATTGCTCCGACCAGAGCGAAGCCATCTCCGGCCGTGAATAGCGGCCGATCATGAGGGAAATCCGATTTCAGATCCTGAATTGAACTTCACTTGTAAATAACCCCCGGATTCCGCGTTACGTTCCCGATGACGTGCGTCGTTTCGCCGCGGGTGGAGAGGATCTCCTTCGCCGAGGCGACTTCCGATTCCGGCAGGAGGACGATCATTCCGATTCCCATGTTGAAAGTTCCGCGCATCTCTTCGATGGGGACATTACCACGGGAAGCGATCTCGCGGAAGATCCCGGGCTCGGGCCAGGCCCTCTCGTCGATGATCACTCCAAGACCCTCGGGAACGGCGCGGATGACGTTGCCGGGGATGCCGCCGCCCGTGATGTGCGCGATCGCATGGATCTCGACCCTGTTCATGAGCGCCAGGATGGAATTCACGTAGATGCGCGTCGGAACGGAGAGTCGCTCGGCGAGGTCCCGATCGATCGCGCGATCGTCGGGGCAGAGAATTTTCCGCGCGAGCGAGAAGCCGTTGGAATGAAGGCCGGTCGATTCCAATCCCAGGAGCACGTCGTTTTCCCGGACCCGTTCCGGGCCGAGAATGTTCTTCTCGTCGACGATCCCGACTGCGAACCCGGCCAGGTCGCATTCTCCCGGCGCGTAGAACCCGGGAAGCTCGGCGGTTTCGCCTCCCAGGAGCCGGCATCCCGCCTGCCGGCAGCCGTCGTTCATGCCGCGCACGAGTCGTTCGATGAGCTCGGGATCGAGATGAGAGGAGGCGATGTAGTCGAGGAAGAAGAGCGGCTTCGCGCCGGAGCAGAGAATGTCGTTGACGTTCATGGCGACGAGATCGATGCCGAGGCTCTCCGGTTTTCCCGCCGGAAGGGAGACGCGGATCTTCGTGCCGACGCCGTCGGCACCCGCGACGAGGATCGGCTTTTCGCAACCTGACGTGTCGAGCGGGAATCGGCCTCCGAAATCGCCGATGCCGGGGATGAACGAGGCGATGCGCCGCACGACGTCGTCGCCGCGGTCGATCGAGACTCCCGCATCCTCGTAGGTGACGGTCGTCATGCCGCGCCGGCCGCAGGCACGCGGTTCTTATGAAGAACTTCCTTCGCGGATCGCTCCTCGAAGGTCACCGGATATTTTCCCGTGAAGCAGGCGTTGCAGAACGAGTGGCCCGGGAGGACGGACACCATGTCCTCGATGGAGAGATATCCGAGGGTATCCACGCCGATCTTCGCGGCGATCTCCTCGATCGTATGATTGTGCGCGATCAGCGTGTCGGCGCTGGGAGTGTCGATGCCGTAGTTGCAGGGAGCGATCCAGGGCGGGCAGGAGATCCGCATGTGCACCTCGCGGGCGCCCGCGTTGCGGATCATCCGCACGATCTTCTTGCTGGTGCTTCCCCGCACGATCGAGTCGTCGACGATGACGACGCGCTTGCCGTCCAGGACATTCCGGACCGCGTTGTACTTCACGCGGACGCCGAAGTCGCGGATCGCCGAATCCGGCTCGATGAATGTCCGGCCGACATAGTGAGACCGGATGAGTCCGTTGGCGTAAGGAAGATTGGACCGTTCCGCGTAGCCGATCGCCGCGGCGTTGGAGGAGTCGGGCACGGAAATGACGACGTCGGCGTCGGCGGGATGCGTCTCCGCCAGCTTCGCGCCCAGCCGGATGCGGGCGTCGTAGACCGATTCGCCGAAGATGACGCTGTCCGGGCGTGAGAAGTAGATGAGCTCGAAGACGCAGAGCGCCTGCTTGTCGACCGGCGGGAGAAAGCGCGAGCGCATGCCTCGCTCGTCGATGATGAGAACTTCACCGGGCTTGATCTCGCGGACATATTCCGCGCCGACGAGGTCGAAGGCGCAGGTCTCGGACGCGATGATCCAGCCCTCGCCGAGCTTCCCGAGGATGAGCGGGCGGAATCCGTAGGGATCGCGCGTCGCGACAAGCTCGCGCTCTGTCAGGATCACCATCGAGTAGGCGCCCTTCGCGATCGTCAGGGCCGAGACAAGCGTGTCCTCGAAGGATCCGAGATCGCGCGCCATCAGGTGGAGGATCACCTCCGTGTCGACGGTCGTGTGGAAGATCGCGCCGGATCGCTCCAGTTCCGTCCGGAGCCCGGCGGCGTTGACGAGGTTGCCGTTGTGGGCGAGAGCGAGACCTCCGCGACGGTAGTCGATCTGGAGCGGCTGGGCGTTTTCGAGCATGGGCGCGCCCGTCGTCGAATAGCGGACATGGCCGACCGCGGTGTCGCCGGGCAGAGACTGGAGAACGGACTTGTTGAAGACATCCGGCACGAGTCCCAGCGCGCGATGCCCGTGCAAACGCCCGTTCTCGCGCGTCACGATCCCGGCGCTCTCCTGGCCGCGGTGCTGGAGCGCGTAGAGGCCGAGGTAGGTGATCGTGGATGCCTCGGGGACTCCCCAGACACCGACGACTCCGCATTCGTCGCGGGGAATGAGTGATTTGGGATTTTCAATTTTCATCGTGAGCCTCGCTTTTCGAAGAGCTTCGTGAACGTGTCGCGCCCGGCGGCCAGGATTTCGCTCATGGGTATACGAATGCCCGGCTTCATCACGAGTTCGCCTCCTCCCGCTTCACCGAGTTTCCGAATTTCCGTTGCGAATTTCCGCGCGAGTTCCATGATTTTCTCCTCGTCCTTTTCCTCGACGACAACGATGACACGGCCCGGGCCTTCCCCGAAGAGCGCGACGTCGGTTCTTTCCGCCCCCGGCAGGTCCACTCGTATACCCATTCGTCCGGCGCGCGCCATCTCGGCGAGCGTCACGGCGATGCCGCCCAGGGAGACATCATGCGCTGCACGGATGAGGCCGCCCTGGATGCCCGCCAGCAACAGCTTTTGGATCGCGCGCTCGTCCGCGAAATCCGGCGCCGCGGGTCGCCCGGCGATGCGATGATGCTCCTGGTACAGATATTCCGACGCCGCGAGCGAAGGCGCGCCGGATCCGATGAGAAAGAGATTCCCCGCCTGAAGCGCGATGCCTGTCGCATGCGCGGAGGCATCGAGAATGCCGAGCATGCCGATCGTCAGGGTCGGAGAAATCGCCTCGCCGTCTGTTTCATTGTACAACGAAACATTGCCACCCGTGATCGGGGTATCGAGCGCGCGGCAGGCTTCCGACATGCCTTCGATCGACTGAGCCAGCTGCCAGTAGATTTCCGGCCGGTTCGGATTGCCGAAGTTGCAGCAGTTCGTCGCGGCGACCGGCAAGGCTCCGGAACAGGCGACGTTGCGGGCGGATTCGGCGACCGCGAGCATCGCGCCCGTTTTCGGGTCGAGAGATGCCGCGCGCGCGCAGGAATCGACGGAGACCGCGACTGCTTTTTCGGAGCCGTGCACGCGGAGGACCGCGGCGTCGCCCCCGATGGTCTTTAGAGCCGTGGAGGTTCCGACCATGTGATCGTACTGCTCCCAGATCCACGCTCGCGAGCAGAGCTCGGGCGAATCGAGAAGCCGCAGCAGGACCGCTCCCGGATCGGCCGGTTCGGGAATGTCATCGAGATGCAGCGCCAGGCGAGCCTCGCGATTGTCCGGCTCGCGCATCGCGGGCGAATTAAGCGGAGCGGCGTCCGTCAGGCTCGGTACGGGAATCTCCGCGCAGATTTCATCGCCGCGCTTCACGACCATGGATCTCCCGGGCTTGATCTCCCCGAGGTCGTGCGCCTTCATGTCCCACTTCGCCAGGATCGCGGCGGCCTTCTCCCATTTTTCCGGAGAAACGACCGCCAGCATGCGTTCCTGCGACTCGGAGAGCATGATCTCATACGGCGACATCCGCGCGGCGCGGAGCGGAACCCTGGCCAGGTCGATCTCGATTCCCGTTTCGCCGCGCGACGCCATCTCGCATGAGGAGCAGGTCAGACCGGCGGCGCCCATGTCCTGGATCGCGTCGACGGCGTCCGACTCGATGAGCTCCAGCGTCGCTTCGAGAATCTTCTTCTCCATGAAGGGGTCGCCGATCTGGACGGCGCTGCGCTTGTCCTCAACGCCTTCCTCGAACGTCTCCGACGAGAAGGTAGCGCCGTGAATTCCGTCGCGGCCCGTCGGTCCTCCGTAATACAGGACGCGCCCGCCGATTCCGGAAGCGCGGGCGCGCATGATCCGGTCGCGGGGCACGATGCCGACCGCCATCACGTTGACGAGAGGATTGCCGAGATAGTTCGCGTCGAATCGCGTTTCTCCGGCGACGGTCGGGATGCCGACGCAGTTGCCGTAATCCGCGATCCCGCGAACGACGCCGCGGACCAGCGTCGCGACGCGGTCTGATTCCGGATCGACCGATCCGGCCATCCCTGGCCTCTCGCGGCACTTCCCCCTTTCGTGGGGGTCGCCGAAATGCAGCGAATCGAGAAGCGCGATCGGGCGGGCGCCCATCGCGAAGATGTCCCGCAGGATTCCTCCCACGCCCGTCGCGGCGCCCTGGTATGGCTCTATGGCGGAAGGATGATTATGCGATTCGATCTTGAAGCAGACGGCCAGGTTCTCGTCGAGAGCGATGACGCCGGCGTTCTCGCCCGGCCCCTGCAGAACGTGCGATCCGGTCGTCGGAAGCCCGGAGAGAAGTTTCCGGGAGTTTTTGTACGAGCAGTGTTCCGACCACATGACGCCGTAGATTCCCAGTTCCGTTTCGTTCGGCTCCCGCCCCAGCAGGCTCACGATGTGATCGTATTCGCCGCGCGTCAGGCCGAGCTCCTGCCAGAGGGGCTTGACGGCCCGCGTCGGTTTGTTCTGCGTCGCGTTCATGCCGCGATCCCCGCGCGCGCGGCGCGCTCGCCCGTAAGATGCGCGATCATCGACTCGAAGATCCAGCGCCCGTGCGTGACGCCCCCCGTGAATTCCTCGCAGGCCCGCTCCGGATGCGGCATCATCCCCAGGATATTTCCCTTGGCGTTCAGGATTCCCGCGATCCTTCCGACGGATCCGTTCGGATTCTCCGCCTGCTCGATTCCCGGCGGAGCCTCATACCGGTACGCGATCCGGCCCTCGTCTTCCAGCTTCCGGTATCCCTCCGCGTCGATGAAGTACTGGCCTTCTCCATGAGCGATCGGCAGGCGGAGAAAATCCTCGCCCCTGGCCGTGAAGAGCGAGTCCCGGCGCTCGCGCTTCAGCCAGACCGGCCTGCACATGAACTTCAGGGACCTGTTCCGGATGAGCGCGCCCGGCAGCAGATGAGCCTCGACGAGAATCTGGAATCCGTTGCAGATCCCGAGGACGAGGCCTCCGCGGTCGGCGTGTTCCTTCACAGCGCGCATGATCTTCGAGAAGCGGGCGATCGCTCCGCACCGGAGATAATCTCCGTAGGAAAATCCTCCCGGCAGAACGACGGCGTCGAATCCCGAAAGGGACGTTTCCGTGTGCCAGACTTCCGCGACGTCCTGTCCCATGACATCCCTCAGGGCCCGGACGCAGTCCTTGTCGCAATTGGATCCCGGGAAGACGACGACGGCGAAGCGCACGGTCAGAGCGCCTTCACTTCGAATCGCTCCACGATCGGATTCGCCAGCAGCTTGTCGGAAATCTCCGCGATGCGGTTCGGATCGCCGTCCGTCTCGATGAGAAACGATCGTCCGGCGCGGATCGACCGGATTTCCGGATACCCGAGAGCGTGCGCGGAGTCGAGAATCGCTTCGCCCTGCGGATCGGAAACCTCGTTCTTCGGAAGGACGGTGATGAGATACTTGTCTGTCATTGGGGAACCTCGCCAGTGGAATTCGAATTGTTCATCAGCCGATGTTCATTCGTCATTATGGTTCGCAATGACAAATGACGAATGAACAATGACTGATGAAGAATCGCACTCATGCCCACTCTCTCCCCGTGATCCGAAGATACGCTTCCTTGTAACGGTCCTGCGTGCCCTGGATGACGGATGCGGGCAGCGGCGGCGGAGGCGGCTGCTTGTTCCAGTCGAGCGTTTCGAGATAGTCGCGGAGGAACTGCTTGTCGAAGGGATCCTGCGCGCGCCCGGGTCGCCAGGAATCCGCCGCCCAGTATCGGGAGGAATCCGGAGTCAGGGCTTCGTCGATGAGAATGACGCTGTCGTCGGGAAGAAGTCCGAACTCGAATTTCGTGTCGGCCAGGATAAGCCCGCGGCTTTCGGCGTGCTTCGATGCGGCCGCGAAGAGCGCCAGGGTGAGCGCGCGGAGCTTGTCGGCGAGCGGTCCGAGTTCCGCGCGCATCCGGGCGAAGGGAATGTTCTCATCGTGTCCTTCCGCGGCCTTGGTCGCCGGCGTGAAGAGCGGCTCCGGAAGCCGGGAGGACTCGACGAGTCCCTCCGCCATTTTTTCACCGTGAATCGTTCCGTTCGCCCGGTATTCCTTCCACGCGGATCCCGCGAGATATCCGCGCGCGACGCATTCGAAATCGACGCGACGCGCCTTCGTCACGAGCATGGATCGGCCTTCGAGCGATCGGCAGGATCGGAACGGTTCGGGATAATCGGCGAGGAGCGTGGAGAGGCAGTGATGGGGAACGATCGCGCGGAGCTCCGGCCGGGCGAACCACCACGCGGAGAGCGTATTGAGGATCCGGCCCTTTTCCGGGATCTCTTCGTCGAAGATGACGTCGAACGCGCTGATCCGGTCGGAGGCGACGATGAGCAGGCGATTGCCGAGGTCATGGACATCGCGCACCTTTCCGCGATATGCCGGAGCCGGAAGCGAAGCGGACAGGAGGGAGCTCATCGCTTTTTCTTCGCGCGCGCGGAAGGAGCAGGGCGAGCCGGCGATCGGCGCGCCACCGACGCGGAGCGCTGGGCCTGGATGCGCGTGTTTCTCCCGTGCGATTCCGCGGCGAGCGATGACATGAAGGCGGCGACTTTTCTTTGAAGCGATCTGTCATGCGTCGCGAGGATCTTCACGGCCAGGAGGCCGGCATTGCGTCCGTTGCCGATCGCGACCGTGGCGACCGGCACGCCGGCCGGCATCTGGACGATGGAGAGGAGCGAGTCGAGCCCCTTCAATGTCCTTGTCTCGATCGGCACGCCGATGACCGGCAACGTCGTCATGCTGGCGACCATGCCGGGCAGATGCGCCGCCCCGCCGGCTCCCGCGATGATGACCCTGATCCCGCGATCCGCCGCGGTCATCGCATACTGGACCATCGCGTCCGGCGTGCGGTGCGCGGAGACAACCCGCACCTCATGCGGGACGCCGAATTCCTCGCACGTCCTCGCCGCCGCTTCCATCGTGGAATAGTCGCTATCACTACCCATGATGATCCCGACGACCGGTAAAAAAGGGGTCTGCCCCCTTTTTTTCTTCATCGGGAGGCCCTTCTTTTTTCGGAGGGAATCGGCTCGCGCACCGCTTCTTCGCGGCCGAAGGAGATCGACTCCGCCGCGCGCCGCGCGCGATCCGTTGCTTCCTCCGCGGAGGAACCGACCGCGGTGACGTGGCCCATCTTCCTGCCGGGCCGGCTGGCGGATTTGCCGTAGACGTGCACATGAGCGCCGTCGATGGCCAGGGCATCCTTCAAGCCCAGGGGAGCGCCGTCGCCAGGACCCGCTCCGAGGAGATTGATCATGACCGCGGCGGGGACGAGCTGCCTGGCGGAACCGAGCGGCCAGCCGAGCACGGCGCGGACATGGTTCTCGAACTGGGATGTCCGGCAAGCCTCGATCGTGTAGTGCCCCGAATTGTGGACGCGCGGAGCAAGCTCGTTGATGAGCAGGTTACCGGAACTGCAGAGGAAGAATTCGACGCTGAACACGCCTACACCCTTGACCGCATCGACCGCCGCGCGGGCGGTCTCCTCGGCCCTCGCGCGGGTCTTCGTGTCCAGCTCGGCCGGCGCCGTTACGACATGGCAGATGTGATCGCGCTGGATCGTCTCGACCACGGGGTAGATGACGGTGTCGCCATTTTTTCCACGCGCGAGCATGACGGCGAGCTCCCGCTCGAACGGACAGAATTCCTCGGCGAAGAGCTCGTTGGCTCCTCCGCCCAGCTTGTCCCAGGCGGGCGCGACCTGGTCGGGATGATCGATCGTAGCATTCCCCTTGCCGTCGTAACCGTTGCGGCGCTTTTTAAGAACGATCGATCCTCCGAATAATTCCATGGTTTTCGCGACGTCATCTGGAGATGGCGTATCCTGGAATCGCGGCAGAGGCAGTCCCGCGGCCGCCAGGGCCTTCTTCTGGACCAGCTTGTCCTGCACGGTCCGGATGCAGGCGGCGGACGGAAAGAGCCGGCATCCGGTTTTCTCCAGGGCGGAGAGGGATTCGGAGGAGACGAATTCGTTTTCGAGCGTGACGACATCGACGCGGCGCCCCAGGTCGATCAGCGCGTCGGGATCGTCCCAGTCTCCGATGATCGTCCGCGTCGCGAGATTGGCGGCCGGACTGTGGCGATCTTTTTCGAGGACGATGACGTCGCACCCCAGTCGAAAGGCGGCCTGCGCGATCATGCGCGCGAGCTGTCCGCCGCCGACGATTCCGAGAGTCACGGGCCGGAAAGGTTTCGGCATGATGCGCGCCGTCGGAGTCATCTCATTCCCACTCGATCGTCGCGGGCGGCTTGGACGAGATGTCGTAGACGACGCGGTTGATGCCGGCGACCTCGTTGATGATCCTGTTGGAGACGGTGCGCAGGAGTTCACCCGGGAGGTCCGCCCAGTCGGCCGTCATGAAATCGAGCGTCGTGACCGCGCGGATCGCGACGACTTCCTCGTACGTCCGGGCGTCACCCATGACGCCGACGCTCTTGACCGGCAGCAGGACGGCGAAAGCCTGCGACGTGTGGTCATACAATTTCGCCGCGCGCAATTCGGAGATGAAGATGTGGTCGGCGGCCCGCAGGATCCTGAGCCGCTCGGCCGTGATCTCTCCGAGGACCCGCACGGCCAGTCCCGGCCCCGGGAACGGATGGCGGCCCAGCGTGTCGTGCGGCAGTCCCAGCTCGCGGCCGACCCGGCGGACATCGTCCTTGAAGAGCCACTTCAGCGGTTCGAGCAGCTTGAATTTCAGATCCGCGGGCAATCCTCCCACGTTGTGATGCGTCTTGATCTTCGCGCTCGGTCCGCCCATCGCGGACCGGCTCTCGATGAGATCGGGATAGAGCGTGCCCTGCGCGAGGAATTTGATGGCGTCGTCGGAACCGGCGCCGATGGAGCGAAGAGTTTCCGTGAAGGAATCGATGAACGTCTTCCCGATGATCTTCCTCTTCTCTTCCGGATCGGTGACGCCGGCCAGGGCCGAGAGAAAGCGAACCGAGGCGTCGTGCACGTGGAGCGGAACGCCGACGTCGCGCTTGAAACGTTCCGCGACTTCCTCCCGCTCGTTCTGCCGCAGCAGGCCGTTGTCGATGAAGACCGGAACGAGCCGGTCGCCGATGGCGCGATGGATGAGGACGGACGCGACGGAGGAATCGACGCCGCCGGAGACGCCGAGCACGACCTTGTCGTTCCCGACCGTCTCGCGGATCTCGCGGATGCTCTCCTCGACGAACGTCTCCGTCGTCCAATCCCTTTCGCAACCGCAGACGTGGAAGAGAAAATTGGCCAGCAGGGTCTGGCCGTTCTCGGTGTGCGCGACTTCCGGATGGAACTGGACTCCGAACCGCCGCATCTTCTCGTCCTGGATCGCGACACAGATGGAGTCGCCCGACTCCTGCAGGCATGACGGGTCCTGGCAAGCCTGGTCCTCGCTTTCCGCGGAAGCCGTGCCGTGCGAGAGCGCGATGCCGCGGAATCCGTCCGGCAACTTGACGCATCGGTCGCCATGGCTCATCCATACCTTCTGCGTGGCCGCCATTCCCTGGAAGATCTTCGACGAACAGCCATTGGTGGAAAATCCGCCGCCTGGCGACATCAGGGAAACGAGAGCCCGCCCGTATTCGCGCCGATCCCCGGAGGTGACGACTCCGCCCAGGTTCCTGCAGAGCAGCTGCATGCCGTAGCAGATCCCCAGAAGCGGCAGTTCCCCCGAAAGCAGTTCCGGATCGCATCCCGGCGCGTTCTCGTCATTCACGCTGGCGGGACCTCCGGACAGGACGACACCGGACGCTTTCATTTCCATGAGCTGAGCGCGGGTCGTGGTGTGCGGCAGGATGACGGAGTAGACACCCTGCTGCCGGATCGCGCGAGCGATGAGCTGCGTGTACTGGGATCCGAAATCGAGAATCGCGATCATGTTTTTTTTAACCACGAAGACACGAAGACACGAAGAAAATCTATTGGGTTGTCCGACGTTGCCTTCAAGATGGAATTGAAGCTGGTTTCTACATATTCGATTTTGGTTCTTATTAAAACACTTCTTCGTGTCTTCGTGTCTTCGTGGTTAACACTTGCCCTCATCACGACTTTCCCATGCCGATGTGCTGTGTGCGCTGAAAGAGCTTGCCCTCGGTCTTGATGGCGGGGGCGATGATGAGTTCCGTCAACTGGAGCTCCTTGATGTTCATTGCGCCGACGGAACCCATGCAGGTGCGGATGGCGCCGACGAGATTCTGCGTGCCGTCGTCGCATGTGGCGGGGCCGAAGAGGATCTGCTCCAGGGAACCCGTGACCTGCACGGAGACGCGCGTGCCGCGGGGAAGGTTGGAATGAGGAGTGGCCATGCCCCAGTGATAGCCGCGGCCCGGAGCTTCCGTCGCCTTGGCGAGTCCCGATCCGATCATGACGGCGTCGGCTCCGGAGGCGAACGCCTTGCAGAGATCGCCGCCTGTAATCATGCCGCCGTCGGTGAATATCGGGATGTAGCGGCCGCTCTGCTTGTGGAACATGTCGCGCGCGGCGGCCGAATCGACCGTCGCGGTGACCTGTGGAACTCCGATGCCGAGGACGCCGCGGCTGGTGCAGGCCGCGCCGGGGCCGATGCCGATCAGGAGCCCTGCGGGGCCGGCGGCCATCAGTTCCAGGGCCATCTCGTACGTCACGGAATTTCCGACGACGACGGGGACCTTGGCGCGCTTGCAGAAGGAAGCGAGGTCGAGCGTTTTATATTGGGTGGAGATGTGGCGGACGGTGGCTACGGTCGACTGGATGAAGAAGAGATCGACGCCCGCTTCCTCCGCAAGCGGAAGATACTGCTCGGCTTTCTGGGGGATCGCGGAGACGGCGGCGATTCCGCCGGCTTTCTTGATCTCCCCGATCCGTTGCCCGATCAGCTCGGGCTTGACCGGTGTGTCGTAGAGCCTCTGGATGAGCTTCGTGGCCGTGTCGGGGTCGGCGGAGGAGATCTCAGTAAGGATCGACGCGGGATTGTCATAGCGGGTCTGGACGCCTTCGAGGTTCAGGACGGCAAGCCCCCCCAGCTTGCTCATCGTCGTCGCGAAATGCGGATCGACGACGCCGTCCATGGCGGAGGCGATGATCGGGATGCCGAACTTGATGGAGCCGATCGAGAAACTGATATCGACTTCCTCCGGATTGATCGTCCGCTGGCCCGGAACCAGTGCCACCTCGTCGAAGCCGTAGGCGCGGCGCGCCTTCCGATTCATGCCGATGTAGTACGCCATTCTGCAATCCTCCCGTTCCACGGACAGATGCGCCTCGGAGACGCGCTTTCCCGTGAAAACATGATCCGTTCCAGTTTGTAGGCACTCATCCCCGTATAGACGTATAACCTGCGGGTTGCGGTCTTTTTCTCTTACTTCTCGTAAATGTTGTTGTCGTGCGGCTGCTGTTCTGCCCGGCTGTGATGTGCGGAATATGATCTTGTCAGGGGGAGCGCTCGTCAAGGTTAATTTTGAAACAGTTTGAAAATAAATACTAAATGTAGCGATTTTGGACTTGACTCACCAACTACATGCAGTGTATCTTCGAATCCTTGCCCGTCACCTGACTTGTCACCTGACGACGCAATAGGGAAAAACCCAATCAAATCTTCGGAGAGGTGCCATGACTCCATCAGCCGCATTGAACGCCGGTTTGTCCGACGTCGCAAAGAACGCCGCCCCCATGACGGAATTGCCCGAAATTACGCCAGGTACATTCTCCAGACGCTACACAAAAAAGGGCGTGGATGTCTACTCCATGACCGAATGGAATTTCCGGACCACCACGATCACCGATGACGGAGGCAAGGTGATCTTCGAACAAAAGAATGTCGAAGCGCCCGTCTTCTGGTCGGACCTCGCCTTGAACATCGTCGCCTCCAAGTATTTCCGCGGCACGCCCGGCACACCCGCGCGCGAATCGTCCGTGCGCGCGATGATCCATCGGGTCGCCCACACGATCTCCGACTGGGGCCGCAAGGATGGATATTTCGCGACCGAAGAGGACGCGCAGGCCTTCGAGGACGAGCTCACGTACATTCTCCTCTTCCAGTGCGCCTCCTTCAATTCGCCCGTCTGGTTCAATGTCGGGACCGAGCCGCGCCCGCAGTGCTCGGCCTGCTTCATCAATTCCGTGGAGGATTCCATGGAGTCGATCCTGACCCTGGCGAAGACGGAAGGCATGCTCTTCAAGTACGGATCCGGCACCGGCACGAACCTCTCCCCTCTCCGGTCGTCGAAGGAATACGTCAAGGGCGGCGGCCTCGCTTCCGGCCCTGTCTCCTTCATGAAGGGCTACGACGCCTTCGCCGGCGTCATCAAGTCCGGCGGCAAGACGCGCCGCGCCGCGAAGATGGTGATCCTGAACGTCGACCACCCGGATATCCTCGACTTCGTCGAATCCAAGCAGCGCGAGGAAGCCAAGGCGCACGCCCTCATCGACGCCGGATACGACGGATCCGTCAACGGCGAAGCTTACTCCTCCGTCTACTTCCAGAACGCGAACCACTCCGTCCGCGTCACCGACGCCTTCATGGAGAGCTTTGTCCGGGGAGACAATTTCTCGACGCGCGCCGTCCAGGACGGCCGGATCATCGACACGATGCCGGCGAAGGAAATGATGAACAGGATGGCGAAGGCCGCTCACGGTTGCGGAGACCCGGGAGTCCAGTTCGACGACGTCATCAACAAGTGGCACACCTGCAAGGGCACGGACCGGATCCAAGCCTCCAATCCCTGCTCCGAATACATGTTCCTGAACGACACGGCCTGCAACCTCGCTTCGATCAACCTCATGAAATGCGTCGACGACGCGGGCGCGTTCAGCGCCGAATCGTTCCGGCACATGTGCACGGTTCTCATTTCCGCGCAGGAAATCCTCGTCGACGAGGCTTCGTATCCGACGGAACGGATCGGAGTGAACTCCCATAAGTTCCGTCCGCTCGGACTGGGTTACGCCAATCTCGGAGCGCTCCTCATGAACATGGGCATCCCGTACGATTCCGCGGAAGCCCGCGGGTGGTGCGGAGCCATCACGGCGATCATGAACGGAGCTGCTTACGCGCAGTCCGCGCGCATCGCCTGCCAGAAGGGGCCCTTTTCTGAGTATGAACTGAACAAGGAGTCGATGCTCGACGTCATGCGGATGCACCAGGACGCGGTCGAGAAGATCGAGAAGCCCGCGTCCGGTCCCGCGTGGCGCCTGTCGATGTTGAGCGGCATGATCGATGTCGCGCGCGCCGTCTGGAAGGAGACGCTTCAGGAAGGCCTGAAGTACGGCTATCGAAACGCGCAGGCCACCGTCCTTGCGCCGACCGGCACCATCGCCTTCATGATGGATTGCGACACGACCGGTATCGAGCCCGATATCGCCCTGGTGAAATACAAGCGGCTCTCCGGCGGCGGAACGTTGAAGATCGTCAACCAGTCCGTCCGTCCCGCCCTGGAGCGGCTCGGCTACACCGCCGGCGAGATCAACACGATCATCGCGTACGTCGACGAGCACGAAACCATCGAGGGAGCTCCTTACCTGAAGGACGAGGATCTCTCGGTCTTCGACTGCGCGTTCCGTCCCCGGTCCGGCAAGCGGACGATCGCTCCGATGGGCCACGTCCACATGATGGCCGCCGCCCAGCCCTTTCTCTCGGGCGCGATATCCAAGACCGTGAATCTCCCCGAGGATTCCACGGTGGCCGACATCGAGGAGATCTACGTCACCTCCTGGAAGCTTGGCCTGAAAGCCGTCGCCATGTATCGCGACGGCTGCAAGCGTTCGCAACCGCTCTCCACCGCGAAAAAGGGAAACCCGGCGCCGGCGAGCGCGTCGGTCGCGCCCGAGCCGCAGACAAAGCCCAAGCCATTCCGCAGGCGATTGCCCACGGAGCGGCAGGCCTTGACGCACCGCTTCGAGATCCAGGGACACGAGGGCTACATCACGGTCGGCATGTTCGAGGATGGCACGCCCGGCGAAATCTTCCTGAAGATGTCGAAGGAAGGGAGCACGATCTCCGGTCTCATGGACACGATCGCGACGCTCACATCGATGGCCCTGCAGTACGGCGTCCCTCTCCATGCGCTCGTGAAGAAATTCGGACACGTCCGGTTCGAGCCGAGCGGATTCACGACGAATCCGCAGATCCCGATGTCCAAGTCGATCGTCGATTACACCTTCCGCTGGCTGGCGTCGCGATTTCTCTCGGAGGAGGACCGGCACGCGTTCGGCATCATCGGCGCGCAGGCGCCGAAACAGGAAAAAACCACCGAAGCGCCGGCCGCGACCGCCGTCATGCAGCAGGAGGAATCCGGCAAATTCGCCTTCTACAACCAGGTGGACGCGCCGCTCTGCTCCGTCTGCGGCTCCATCACCGTCCGCAACGCTAGCTGCTATCTCTGCCCGACCTGCGGGACGAGCAATGGATGTTCGTGAAGAGGATCTGATCTCCGGGGCTCGATCGATCGAGCCCCGGATCGGTTCCGTTGAGCTCCTTCACGCCACGCCTGCTCCCTACGAAAACGCCGTCGCGACGGCGATGACCTGCTATTCGTCGCGCCTCATAAAAACTCCGGAGGTTTCGAAGGATGAGAAGGCGATCGCCCGGCGCGACCGGATCGCGGAGCGCACGTTCAAGGCGGGGCACAATACGACGCTCCAGCACAACACGTTCCAGTTCGCGTTTCATGGCGTCTCCCGGTACCTGCTCTGGACGTTCCTGCACGATCACCCGTTTTATAACTCTGAGCAGGTCTCGCAGCGGTATGTCCGTGTCAGCGCGGAGAAGGTCTTCACGCCGCCGCTCTCGGAACGAGGCCGCGAACGATTCGCGGCCGCCGTGTCCGACGCGGCCGGGACGTATCACAGGCTGACGGAGATCCTGGAAGAGCCCGCGCGCGATGCCTACGCGGATGTCTTTACGGGCCGGAGGTTGTCGCTTCAGGCGGAAGGCGACAAGAGCAGGTGGCACCGCGATATTGTCAAGAAATCGCAGGAGGTCGCGCGCTATGTTCTACCGCTCGCGACGATGGCGCATCTCCATCACACCGTTTCCGGGTTGACGATCCACCGGTATCGCCGTCTCTCCAACACCATCGAGTGCGGAACGGAGATGAAACTCCTGATCGACTCCATGGTGAAGGAAGTCGTGCGGCACGATCCCCTCTTCTTCTCGCAGGCGGAAGATCCGCTGCCGCTCGATGAAACTCCGGAACGCAGGCTGCTTTCGCGGATGTTCTCGTCCGGGCCGAACGCGGAATCGAAGACGACGGATTGGATCCGAGCCTTCGACAAGGAACTCTCCGGCCGGACCTCGAAGCTCCTCGATTGTTCCTCGAATGCCGAAGCGACACTCGCGCGCGCGGTCCGCACGGTCATGGGGGCGGGATCCGATACCATGTCCGACGACGAGGCGATCCGCTGGGCCCTGGACCCGGAACGGAATTCCCACCTCTGCGATTCCCTGAACCTTTCCACGCACGGGAAACTGACGAAGACGCTGGTGCACCCGCACTTCACCTTCGCCAGGAAACTTTCGCTCTCCGCCGATGCGCAGGACCAGCGCCACCGCTGCGTTCCCGGTTCGCGTCCGCTCCTGGCGAGCCATTTCCGCCCCTCCACCCCCGACTACATCGTGCCGACGCTGGTCACGAAATCCGCGGAAGCGGAGGATCTGTATCACGGCTTCATGAAGAGGCTCTGGATCACGCTCGCGACGATGCTCGAAGAAGGCGAACCGATGGAATCCGTCCTGTATCTGCTGCCGAATGCTTTTCCGGTAAGATTCGAGGAATCGGGCGACCTGCTTTCGCTCCGTCACAAGTGGGCGATGCGCCTCTGCTATAACGCGCAGGAGGAAATCTGGCGCGCGTCGTGCGACGAAGTGGAGCAGGTTCGCGCGATCTTCCCGCGCATCGGCCGCTGGATGCTCCCGCCGTGCGGCCTGCGCCTCGCGGCCGGCGTCAAGCCGTTCTGCCCCGAAGGCGCCTCATACTGCGGCGTGCGGGTCTGGACGATGGATCTGGCAGATTACAGGCGGGTGATATGAGACGCATGAGGGATGATCTATGAAGCACGAAGAAAACAAAACCGTCGAGAGTCGAACGGTGTACTTCATCCTTCATCCTTCATCCTTCATCCTTATCTTATGATCTGTCCCGGTTGCAACGCCGAGGAGACCGGCGTCATCGATTCGAGGACGACGGAGCACGGCATGGTGATCCGGCGGCGGCGCGAGTGCGAGAAGTGCGGGCGGAGGTTCACGACGTATGAGCGGATGGAGCAGGAGCCGATCTATGTCGTGAAGAAAGACGGCACCCGGGAGCTGTTCTCGCGCGAGAAGCTCCTGAAGGGCATCATGACCGCGTGCCGCAAGACGAGCCTGCCGCTGGAGACGCTGGAGGAGTTCGTCGCCAGCATCGAGCGGACGATCCGGGACGAAGGCGGCCGCGAGGTGGACTCCGTCTCGCTCGGGAAGGAAGTCCTCTCGGGATTGAAGCTCCTGGATCCCGTCGCCTACATCCGCTTCGCATCCGTGTACAAGGAATTTGATTCGGTGGAATCTTTCCGGCAGACTCTGGCCGACTTCGAGGAGAAGAAATCATGACGAACGCATTCATCGACCAGCCCCCGACGCCGTTGCGCCTTTCGGCCGTTCCCGTCAAGGTCCGGTCCATCCGGGAAGATGCCCGGATTCCGAAGCAGGCGCACGCCGGAGACGCCGGCTTCGATCTTCACGCCGCCGGCGACGAGATCGTTCTCCAGCCCGGCGACCGCGCGAAGGTGCCGACCGGTCTCGCCTTCGAGATTCCGGTCGGCTATGAAATCCAGGTCCGCCCCCGGTCGGGCCTGGCGATCAAGTCGGGCATCACCTGCCTCAACTCCCCCGGCACGATCGACTCCGGATATCGCGGCGAGGTCTGCGTCATTCTCTACAACGCCTCCCGCGAGCCCTTCACAGTCCGTTCCGGCGACCGCGTCGCCCAGGCCGTTCTCGCCCGCGTCGAGTCGATTCTCTGGGTCGAGAGCGATGAACTGGAGTCGAGTTCCAGGGGCGAAGGCGGTTTCGGCAGCACGGGAGTCGGCGGGAAAGGCTGACACGTCTCAGGCCTGATCCACTTCCGTCAAAAGTTTTTCCAATAGCTGGTCAAGCCCAAGTTCCTCGGCCCATCGTCTGAGATAATCGCGATCCAAGTCGTCGCGGTTCACAAGAGCCACCCCGAGCGCGTCCTGATACTGACGTTCGGAATGAGATGATTTCGCCCATTCCAGTTTCGAAAGAATGGCATCTTCCGACGTGGTGATGGAAACCAGGAGCTCGCCCATGCGAACCGTTGTGCGCCGGCTGAACTCCTCCCTGCTGAACGGCCGCTCTTTCCTGATCATGAAATCGACTTTCCAGCCGCCTTCCATGTCGACGATGTTGAATATATCCGCCCGGGCCAGAGCATCAAGGGCGGCCTGGCGATCGGAATAAAAATCAGGGCCGAGGCTCGAAAGAAGTTTCTCGATCTGCGCCTTGGACGGCGCAATGACAATATCGACATCGTTGGTGGCTCGTGCTTCACCATGAAAACTGCTGCTGATCGAACCAGTCAGCATGTACGAAATGCCCAGGTCCTCAAGCGATCCGACCAATTTGCGAAGAAGGTCCTCCTGGCTTCTCAAGGTGCCACGTCGGCTCCGGGAAAACATCGGGCAACAAGGGATGGTCCCATGCTGAGGCGCATTCGGGCGAGGCGTACCTGGCGTTCGTCGTAATCCGGATGTCGATGCCGGATTCCTGATTCGACGGTCAGGCGGAGACCTTCGCACAGGCGAAAGGTCAGATCGATCCTTCCTTGAATCTTCATGCGACGCAGGGAGGAAATGTGATGGATTCTGGCCTCTTTGGAAGTGTCATTCATGAGCATCAACTCAGTCTCATTGTACCAAGAATATCCCGTTTGGTCAGACCGGATTTTCATGGGCTCCATTTTTCGGCGCGCACGGCGAAGAAAATGGCCATGGAGGCATTTTCGCCGGAGATCCATGATTATTTGCTCACCCTGATCTGCCGTCGTTCAGATGAAATAATGTGCATAAATCTGTTATGATCCGCAGGTCGCTCCTATATAATTCTCTCGCCGGGTTCACGTGACGGTATCTCATCCGGGGGACGGGACACACGAAGAAAAGAACGGAAAAGACCGCGGGCGGCCGCCGTGTCGCGAACCGCAAGGGTAAAAAATCGCCTCAACGTTCTTCGCCCGTCCGGGACGCCAAGGCATCCCGAAAACCGTGCCTCGTCGTCGGAATCGGCGCATCCGCCGGAGGTCTCCGCGCGTGCGAAAAGTTCTTCTCCGCCATGCCCGCCCGGTCCGGCATGGCTTTCGTCGTCATCTTTCATCTCGATCCCACGCAGAAAAGTCTCACCCCGGAAATTCTCCAGAAGGATACCGCCATGAGGGTGGTCGAAGCGCGCGAAGGAGCCGACGTCGAGCAGGACTGCGTCTATGTCATTCCTCCGAACAAGATGCTCTCGATCCGACTCGGCAAGCTCCGCATGACGTCTCCCGCCGAACCGAGGGGCCACCGTCTGCCTGTCGACTTTTTCCTCAAGTCGCTTGCGATCGATCAGAACACGCGGTCCGTCGGCATCATTTTCTCCGGTTCGGACACCGACGGCACCCAGGGCATCCGCGCCATCAAGGAGCTGGGAGGCTTCACCATGGCGCAGGAGGAATCCACCGCGCAGTACGGAGGCATGCCTCATAACGCGATCGCGACGGGAATGGTGGATCGCGTGCTTCCCGTGGAGAAGATGCCGGACGTGCTCGTGGAGCACGCGCGGAAACGGACTCCCGCTTTGACCGTCGAGGAGGAAGTGCTCCGGAAGGAGGATTTTTCCTCCCAGCTCGGCGCCGTCTTCGCCCTCCTCCGGACCCGCACGGGCCATGATTTCTCCGGGTACAAGCGGAGCACGCTCGTGCGGCGTCTGGAGCGGCGCATGCACCTGCTGCGCCATAAGGATCTTCCGGAGTATATCGATTACATGCGCTCCAACGTCCAGGAAGCGGAGTTTCTCGTGAAGGAACTCCTGATCGGAGTGACGAATTTCTTCCGCGAACCCAAGGTCTTCGCGATGCTCCGGTCGAAGATCATTCCCAAGCTCCTGCAGAAACATTCCACCGGCGGCTCCCTTCGCGTCTGGGTGCCGGGCTGCGCCACGGGCGAGGAGGCTTACAGCATCGCGATCCTTCTGGTGGAACGCATGATGGAGTTGAAGGAGAATTTCCGGATCCAGATCTTCGCGACGGATATCCACGAGGATGCCCTGGCGACCGCCCGGAGCGGGCTGTATCCCGAGAGCATCGCGTCCGAGGTCTCGGTCGATCGATTGAAGTGGTTCTTCACGAAGGAAGGCAACGGGTACCGCATCAGCAAGCAGATCCGCGACATGATGGTCTTCGCCATCCACGACCTCGTGCGCGATGCCCCCTTTTCCCGCCTCGACTTCATCTCCTGCCGCAATGTCATGATCTACCTCAACAAGGATCTGCAGAAGAAACTGATCCCGCTCTTTCATTACACCTTGAAGCCCGACGGTTACCTGATGCTCGGAACGTCCGAATCGATCGGCGACTTCGCGGACATGTTCACGGCCGTGGACGCGAAGATGAAGGTCTATCATCGCCGGCCGGCGGCGCGCCGCGTGGAGCCTGTCTATCCGCTCCTGCCGTCCTTCCAACCCCTCCGCCAGAATTCCCGCTCCGCGGATCCGGCGCACTCCGGAGACCTGAGCGTCGGGGCGCTGGCGGAGAAGAATATCGTGAGCCGCCTGGCGCCGACCTGGATCGTCGTGAACGAAAATCACGACATCCTCCACTTTTCCGAAAAGACAAGCGCCTTCCTCGAACCGGCCGGCGGCATGGCGAGCCTGAACCTTCTGAAGATGGCCCGCGAAGGGCTCCGCCTGGATCTGCGGGCCGCAATTCACCGGTGCCTGAAGACGCGGAAGGATGTCACCGTGGACGGCGTCAAGATGAAGAAGAACGGACATATCGCGACCGTCCGGATCCTCGTCAGCCCGCTCGGAGAGACCGAATCCCTGGAAGGCCTCGCGCTCGTACTGTTCGAGGAGATCGCGCCTCCTGTCAAGGGAGCGAAGAAACAGGTTCTGCCGAAGAATGACCCGGTCCTCGTGCATCTCGAGAGCGAGCTGAAGGAGGCCAAGGAGCAGCTCCAGATGATGATCGAGGAATTCGAGACGTCGAACGAAGAGCTCCGATCGTCGAACGAGGAGCTTTCCTCGATGAACGAGGAGCTGCAATCGTCGAACGAGGAACTGTCCACGTCGAAGGAGGAGCTTCAGTCCCTGAATGAGGAGATGTCGATGATGAACCAGGAACTGGAGAGCAAGGTGGAGGAATTATCGCGGTCCAACAACGACATGCATAATCTGTTATCGTCCACCGACATCGCGACGATCTTCCTGGACGGCAACCTCCGGATCAAGCGTTTCACCGCCCCCGCCGCGAAGATCCTTCCTCTTCTGCCCACCGACGTGGGCCGACCTATCCAGGACCTGGCTCAGAACATCCTGTATGAAAACCTTCCGCGCGACGCCGAATCCGTTCTCCGCCTCCTCGTGCCCCAGGAAAAGATCCTGCGGGCCAGGGACAATTGCTGGTACGTCATGCGGATCATGCCGTACAGGACGATCGAGAACGTGATCGAGGGAGTCGTGGTGACGTTCACCGATGTCACGACGCTCCGGAAGACGGAGGATTCGCTTCGTGGATCCCTGCAGGGCAAGGAACTGCTTCTTCGTGAGATTCACCATCGCGTGAAGAATAATCTTCAGATCGTTACGAGCTTCCTCCGGATCCGGTCGGCTGACTTGAAGGATGCCCGGGCCCAGGCGATCCTGGCGGACTGCCAGAATCTTCTCCGGTCCATCGCGATCATTCACGAGAAGCTCCTGAAGACGGGCGAGATCCGCGATGTGAAGTTCGGCGAGTTCGCCGACAATATCGTCGGCGAGCTGCGACTGGCGAAGGGGCAGGGCTCGGCGGCGATCGAGGTAGCCTGCTCCGGCACGGACGTTCTCCTCGATCTCGATACCGCCATCCCCTGCGCCATGATCCTGAACGAACTCGTCACCAACGCCATCCGGCATGCCTTCACCGCGGGCGGCAAGGGAATGATCCGGCTGGATCTGCAGGAAATCAACGACGATGAACTCGAGATGCTGGTGGAGGACAACGGCGTCGGATTGCCTGCCGGGGTGAATTTCAATAATGAAAAATATTTCGGCCTGCAGCTCGTCAAGATGCTGGTCGCGTCCCAGCTCCATGGGCAGGTGGAGATCGAGTCGGTGAAGCGGGGGACGCGCTTCGCGATCCGGTTCAGGAGACAGGCGAAAAAAGCGGGGGGGTAATATGATGGACGGAGATATATCATGATGACGGGATCAACCGTGACGGAAGGTTTGAGGCAGCAGTACAAGATCCTCGTGGTCGAGGATGAGAGCATCATCGCGAGGGATCTGCAGAAAACGCTGATGCGTTTCGGCTACGATGTGCCTGACACGGCGGCGACCGCCGCGGAGGCGATCGAAAAGGCGTCGGCTATGCGGCCCGATCTCGTCCTGATGGATATCGTCCTCTCCGGTCGCGAGGATGGCATCCGGACCGCGGAGGAGATCCAGGAACGCTGGAAGATTCCCCATGTCTATTGCACGGCATACGCCGACGATCTCCTGATTTCCCGCGCGAAGGAAACCCATCCGCTCGGCTTTATCGTCAAGCCGTTCGAGGAACGCGAGCTGAAGGCGGTTCTCGAAGTCGCGCTCCATGAAGCGCCGACCCTGCGGCTGCGAAGCGAGATCGAGCGCCTGGCGCAGGCGATGGCGGCTCTCGGGGACGGCGTTCTCGTGGTGGACGCATCGGGCATGGTCAACTTCATGAATCCCGCCGCGGAGCACCTGACGGGCTGGACCGACAAGGAGGCGCGCGGCCGCCTTCTGGCCGAGGTCTTCCCCCTGGCGGAGGAGCATCCCGACAGCGGCAGCGCGCAGCTGACGGCCGAGCTGATGCGCGGCGAAGGCTGGCGGGGCGCCGTCCTCCGGATCCTGTTCGCGCTGCGGCTGGGACTCTTCCGCGCGATCGAAGCCACATCGTCCCCTCTCCTGGGCTACGACGGAAAACTCTCCGGCGTCGTCATCGCGTTCCGTGACGTGTCGGATCGGAGAAAGTGGGAGCGATCGCTCCAGGAGAGCGATGAACGATTCCGGATGGTGGCCCAGGCGACAAATGCGGTCATCCATGACTGGGACATCATCGCGGACAGGATCGATTGGAATGACGGTCCGGAGAAAATATTCGGTTATCCTCCCGAAGATGTGAACGACTCTTCCTCGTGGTGGACGGAGAAGATTCACCCCGCGGATCGGCAGCGCGTCACGGCTTCGATCGACGAGGCGTTTCGCGGGCGGGCGAAGCAGTGGGAGGCCGAGTATCGCTTCCTGAAGCACGACAAGAGCTATGCCGTCGTCCACGATCGCGGATTCATCGTCTATGAGGATCATTCCCGCCCGGGACGATTCGTCGGATGCATGTCCGACATCTCGGAACGAAAAGCGCACGAGGCGGCTCGTGCGAAGCAATTGCGGCAGGAGCGCGCTATACGCTCGGAAGTGGAATCGGCGAAGCTGCGCGTCCAGTTCCTTGCCGAATCGGGAGACATCCTGGCGTCCTCGCTGGATTACAACGCGACGCTTACGCGGCTCGCGCAGCACGCTGTCAAGACGGTCTGCGACTGGTGCGCCGTGGGGCTCGTCGATGAGGACGGCGCATTGCGACGCGTCGCGCTGGCGCATCGGGACTTGAAGCAGGAAGCGATGGCGAACATCCTGCGGGATGTCGCCCCTGATCCGAAATCTTCATTCGGCCTGTCCGCCATCCTGGCGAGGAAAGAAATGGTGATCCTGACGGAATTTCCGCCCGAGCAGAAGGCGCTGATGAAGCCCGGGCTGCCGCCGGAGTATCTGCGACCTGCCGCCGCGCACGGTTTCATTCCTGATCCGGAGATGAAATTCTGCATACTGGCGCCGATCATGTCGGCGGGAAATCCTCTGGGCATGCTGACACTCATGTCGACGTCTCCGGAGCGGACGTACGGGCCGGCGGAACTGGACATGGCATCCGCGCTGGCCAGCCGTATCGCGCTCGCGGTCGAGAATCACATCCTGTATGAGGAGGCGCGGGAGGCCTCTTCGCGCCGGGATGAG
The DNA here is from genome assembly GCA_964499705.1 of uncultured bacterium. GTDB lineage: Bacteria > UBA8481 > UBA8481 > UBA8481 > UBA8481 > JBBTKW01. The sequence continues at coordinate 374,570 of CAZCME010000003.1, forward strand.
CTTATCGCCATCGCCACGCACGATATCCGGACGCCTCTCGTGGCGTTGCAGCTTCACCTGAGACGGATGCGGCGGGAGATGGAACGGGATGACGCGAGCGGTGTGAAGGATCAGAAGTGGGAGCGCCTCTCGTCGATGAATCTGTTGGGCGAGAAGCTGGCGCGGATGGTGGAGGATCTCTTCGATCTCTCGCACCTGAATTCGCATGAAAAGGCATTGAAGCTCGAAGAGTGCAATCTCACCGGCCTGGTTCGCGAAGCGTTGACCATCCTCGATGGCGAGATCGCGAACTCCGGATCCGCCGTCACGACCCGGCTCCATCCGGAAGCGACCGGCATGTGGGATGGCCTGCACATCCAGCGCGTCGTCGTGAATCTCATCTCCAACGCCCTGAAATACGGAAGGGGCAAGCCGATCGAGATCGAATTGGAAATCGATGAAAGCATGGCGTGCCTCGAAGTGCGCGACCATGGCGTCGGCATTTCGGACGTCAATAAGGAGCGGATCTTCCACCGCTTCGCGCGATTGAATCCCGGCGGAAATGCCCCGGGCCTCGGTCTCGGCCTCTATATCGCACGCCAGGTCGTGGAGATGCATGGAGGCCGCCTCCATGTCACAAGCACGCCCGAACAGGGCTCGAATTTCCTCGTCGTTCTCCCGCGCGGCCTCGTTGCGGCCAAGGCACCGGCGTCCGTGGTGGCGCGTCCCGCCGAGCCGGGCTTGAAGCGCAGGATCCTCGTCGTCGACGACAACGAAGACACGCGCTACTTCCTGAAGACCGTGCTCGAAGCGGAAGGCTACCTCGTCACCCAGGCCACGCAGGGAGCCGAAGCTCTCGAACTCCTCCGGCTCGATTCTCTCCCCCATCTGATCCTCTCCGATATTTTCATGCCCGTCATGGACGGCCGCCGCTTCGTGATGGAGCTCCGTAAGGACCCGTTTCTCGCCGGCATACCGGTAGTTCTTCTCTCCGAGCATGATCTGCTCTCGAACATAGCGGAGGAGCTGCAATTGTCCGATTGGCTACCGAAGAACAAATCCTCGGAAGGCATTCTGAAGGTGGTGGGGAGATATTGTACGCATTGAGCGGCGGGAAAATTGCCTTTTGAACCACGAATGGACACGAATAAACACGAATGCTGTGCAAATAAAATATGGAACGGGCGCAACCGTCATAATGATTTCAAATAAACCCATTCGTGGTTTGTTCCTCCTGAGGAGTCATGATTTCGTCAGGGCTTAGGATTTTAGGGCGGTTTTCCTGTATGGTTTCAGCGTGAAGCTTATTTGTTTCCCCATCCTCCTGTTTCTTCTTGCGACAACCGTGACTTCCGCGCTCGCGCTGCCGGCACGGCTCTTCTATGATCCTCCGATGAGCGGAATCGACGTCAGCGTGCCGGAGTGGGCTCAGGATGCGGTCTGGTACCAGATCTTTCCCGAGAGGTTCAGGAATGGGGATCCTTCCAACGATCCGACGCTGGAATCGATCGGCGAGGGCGACATACCGGGGTGGCGCATCAAGGAGTGGGGCTCGGACTGGTACGCGAGGGATGCATGGGAAGAGGCCGAGTATCCGAATGCATTCCAGACTATTTTCCGCAGGCGCTATGGAGGCGACCTGAAGGGCATTCTCGACAAGCTGGATTATCTGCAGGCGCTGGGCGTGAACGCGATTTATCTCAATCCCGTCTTCCGGTCTCCGTCGCTGCACAAGTACGACGGGAGCTCGTTTCATCACATCGAGGAGACATTCGGCCCGGATCCGGAGGGCGACCGGAGGATGATCGAGGCCGCGCATGAAACGGAGGATCCGGCGACCTGGGTCTGGACGAGCGCCGATCGGCTCTTCCTGGACCTCGTGAAGGAAGTGCACCGGCGCGGCATGAGGGTCATCATCGACGGAGTCTTCAACCATTCCGGGCGGACGTTCTTCGCCTTCGAGGACATCGTCAGGAATGGCCCGAAATCCCGCTTCGCGAGCTGGTACATGATCACGCGCTGGGATGAAGCGCTCCGGGACGGATTTGCATACAAAGGTTGGTACGGCGTTCATTCGCTTCCGGAATTCCGGCGCGACGACGACGGCGTGGATGCCATGTACCAGCGCTATGTCTTCGACATCACCCGCCGCTGGATGTCGCCCGGCGGCCGCGCGGTGGATGGCGTGGACGGCTGGCGGCTGGATGTCGCCTTCTGCCTGCCCCATGGCTTCTGGAAGGATTGGCGCCGACACGTCAAGAGCATCAATCCGGACGCCTACATCACGGGCGAGGTTGTCGAGATTGCTCCGGATTACCTCCGGGGCGACGAATTCGACGGCCTGATGAACTATCCCTTCGCCTACGCGGCCGTGGAATATTTTGTCGAAAGGGAGAATCGCGTGTCGCCCGGCGTCTTCGACCGGAAGCTCGCCGAACTCCGCGCCGCGTATCCTCCGGAGATCACGCGCGTCATGCAGAACCTCTATTCGTCGCACGACTGTTCGCGGCTGGCTTCCATCATCGTCAATCCCGACATGAACTTCCGCGACTTCGGCGCGCACTTCAACAAGTCCAAGGTGGAAAATACGCCCTCGTATCGGATCGATCGTGGCGGGCCCGGCGAACGGGCCACGCACATGCAGATGGTGACGTTCCAGATGACATATCTCGGCGCGCCGATGGTCTACTACGGAAATGAAGCGGGCATGACGGGAGCCAACGATCCGGACTGCCGGAAGCCGATGCTCTGGGACGATATCGCGTATGAGGACGAAGCCGTTCATCCTCACGCGGGCATTTCGCGCCCCCGCGAGAAGAACGAAACCGACACCGGGCTTTTCGAGCATTACAGGAATCTGATCCGGATCCGGAACGAACATGTCGCGCTTCGTCGCGGCGAATACGAGACCGTTCTCATCGATGACGCCCGCCGCCTCTTCGGCTTCGCGCGCGGCTATGTACGCGAGCGCATCTACGTCGTCTTCAACAACGATGCGACCGCGCACGAGGTCGAGTTGCCCGTAGATCAGGATGGAGATTACGACGAACTCCTGCTGGAAAAACGATTTGCATCACGGGATGGCGTTCTGCGATTCAAACTCGAACCCTCTTTCGCCGCCATCTTGATAAAATCCTAAATCCTTAATCCGAAATCCTGTTGCAAAAGAAATTTGATTCCGCGGCCGCTTTCCGTCAGACTTCCCGCGAACACAAGGAGAAGAAACCATGTCCTCATTACCGGAAGAACTTGCCGATGTCCGTGTGAAACTGAAAGCCAACGTCTATTTCGACGGCAAAGTCGTCAGCCATACGATCGTTTCCGCCGACGGCGTGCGCCGCACGGTCGGTCTCATCTACCCCGGCTCCTATACCTTCAACACGTCCGATGCTGAAAGGATGGATATCCTCGCCGGCTCCTGCCGCGTGAAGCTGGCCGACGCCATGGACTGGACCGCATTCGCGGCGGGAACGACGTTCCATGTCGCGGCCGCATCGCGATTCGAGATCGCGGTGGATTCAGGAATCGCGGAGTATCTCTGCACGTTCGGGTGAAGCGCGCTCGCCGCATCGCCGTTACATGCGGAAGCAGCTGATAAATCCCGGTCTTCATCGAATGTCGAAACGGGCCCGGCAATGCGCCAGGCTCTCAGGGGTATCGATGTCGAACCATTTCGCGTTTACGGATTTCAGGGCTAGAGCGCGCATGATCCCCCGGGAGGCCAGCCGGACATTGGCGGCGGTCAGCGAGCTCTCGCCGTCACGATGGGCTTCGTCCAGCGCGTCGAGAAGATCGCGCGTGGCCAGGAATATCCCGGTATCCACCGCGTCGTAATCCTCTAGATCCTTGCCCATGGAAACGATGCGTCCCTCTCCGTCTGTCCTGACTTTCGTGGCGTCTCCGATATCGAAGATGCTCTCGATCCGTGGATCGGTAAGGAGAACGCAACCTCGCTCCGGAGGCGGAGCGTCGAGCAGTTCGCGCAGCATGGTGGATTCGAAGACATGATCGCTCATCAGGATCACGAACCGATTCCCGATCAGTGATCGCGCGGCCAGGATGGAGTGACCATTCGCGAGATCGTTCCAGCGATCGTTGTGAACGTATTCGATTTGAACTCCGAGCCTGGAACCGTCGCCGAGCTCGCGGCGGATCGCTTCGGCTTCGTACCCTGTCACGATCACGAAGGAATGGATGCCCGCGCCCCGGGCCGCTTCGACGATGGCTTCCATGACGGTATGCCCGTGGATGTTCAGAAGACACTTCGGTTCCCGCGACGCCTGATCCGCGAGACGCGAGCCGCGGCCCGCGGCGAGTATGACGGCTTTTAAACCCGGCTCGTCTTGATGGTGCGAGCTCATGAGGGGAATGAAGAGGAGCAGCAGCGCGAAGAGGGGCGCTCCCGCGGATGCGAGGATCAGGAACCAATGGGCCTTGCCGAAGGCCGCGAGGATGACGACGAGGTAGATGAAATCCCGTCGCGCGAGGAAGTCCATGGCCCGTTCGGTCCGGCCGTCCGGTCTGGCGACGACATGCTGGAAGAGGGGCCCGTTGCTTTTCGCTTCATCAGGACGGCGCATCGTTCGGAAGTACACGATGCCCGCGGAGGCGAAGGTCCCGATCACGGCGGCGAGGGCGAGAACGATCGGAATCCCGGAACCCGCCGCATGTGCCCATCCCGCGCCGATGCAGGCGAAGATCGCGGAGTGGACGATGTTATCCCCCCAGAAGTCCAGCAGTCCGCCGAACCGCGACTCGCGGAACGTGAGGCGCGCCAGTTCCCCGTCGCATCCGTCGAGGATCGAATGGAGGAGAAAGAGGAGCGCGCCCATGAGTTGCCATGCGGGTCGCTGGAAAAGAAAGAAAGGCGCCGCGGTGATGCCGATGGCCAGGCTCACGAGCGTCATCTGCGTGGGGGACACGCCTCTCTTCACCAGCCTTCGTGTCATGGACAGCGAGATCTTCCGCTCGACATGCCGGGACATGAATCCTTCCGTATCCTTTACAAGCGATCTCAGAAGCATCTCTTCGGCGATCTCCAGGTCCGCTTTCGAATTCAGAACGATGTAATCGAGACCGGCTCCGTGGAGAGACCCGGATGGAGATTCGCCGATCGCATCGCAAATCTTCAAGCCGGAAAATACCTTCGCCATGACCTCGCCGATCCACCCGGGTTCGGATGCCTGCATCAGGACGACGCCGCCGTCATCGATGAGCGCGTGTCCTTGCGCCAGTGGCGTGGCAAGAAGTCGATCCAGGCCGGATCGAGTGAAGACGACATTCGGCGCCGCAAAGAGAGCGCGATGCGGGCCGAGATCGGGCAGGGACGCTCCGCGTCGCGGGTCGATCATCTTCATGAGTCCGATATCGGGAACGGGAGAAGGACCATCGGAAGCGACGAAATGAGAGAAGCCGGCGCGTGAGGCGGTCAGGAGCATCCGGTCGCGAAGCGTGAGGCCGAGCAGTTGTGTTTCGGGCGAGAAAGAATTCCGCCCGGGAAGAAGCACGAAAAGGCTCACGAAACGGCGACATGCTCCGTCGCGATCGAATCGTGATCCAGATCCACGGAAGATCCATCGCACCCATGAGACCGGCGGGCGGCTTCAATCAGGCGCGCGCAGAGTAGCGCCTCCTCCTGGTTGCGCCGCAGGATGTCGCGGCCGCTCCCGTCGGGACGGATCGCATGCAGAAAATCCCGGATGACGCCGCCGAACCAATCAGGATGGTAGGAGCCTGCTGAGACGGCGGACCCTGTCGGTATCGTTTCGATCGCGCCCTTTCGCTCGACCAAGATCGTATCGTCCCGCATCTGCAAACTGCCCTTCGTCCCTTCCAGAGCGGCGTGGTTTTTCCGGTTCGCTCCCGCCCACGTCAGATGAATCTCCGCAGCACCCTGCGGAAAAATAAGTTTCAGATCCCATGTCTCGCCGCAGGAATAGTCATGGCCCGAACGTGAACACTTCGCGGTCAGTGACAGCGGCCGCGCATTCATCCAGCGCGCAACGACGTAGAGCGCGTGCCATCCATGATCGAAGAGGAGCCCGCCGCCTTCGTCTTGAGCATCAGCGCGCCAAGCCGATGCTCCCGCCGGTTGAGTGCGGATCGTTTCCCACCGGCAGCGCCGAACCGTGCCGATGGCGTCCTGCGACAGCAGTTCCTGCACGCGCGCGATCGAAGGCGCGAACATCCAGTTGTGGACTGTGAAGACGGCTCGCTTCGAATGGATGCCGAGCGTAATGAGATTTTCCGCGTCCGGGACCCGGCAGGCGAGCGGCTTCTCGCAGAGAACAGGAATGTTGTTCCGGAGCGCCGCTCCGGCGACTTCCGCATGGCGGGACGAAGGCACGCAGATGTCGACGAAATCCAGGTGACCATCCGCGAAGAGTTCCTCCACGGCGGAACAGACACGGGCGCCAGGAAGAAAGGCGCGTGCCGCCGCGCGGCGCGCCTCATCGGACTCGGCCACGCCGATAATCTCCACGCCGGTTGTCCTGGTCCATTCCGGGAGATGTCCCTTCTCCGCGACGGCGCCGAAGCCGATGAGTCCGCCGCGCAGCGGACTCCCGCCGTCCGGCGTCATCACCCGGCCGTCTTCCCGCGCGTGACCGCCGTGAGGGCATCCTCGAATCGATCCAGGCCGTCCATGGCGGTCTCCTCGTCGATCACGAGCGGCGGATTGATTCTCACGGTGTGGGAATAACACATCGAGACGAGTCCTCTGCGGAGACATTCATGGAAGAGGGCGCGCGTCACGTCCTTGGGCAGCGGCTCCTTCGTCTCGCGATCGCGGACGAGCTCGATTCCCAGCATGAGGCCCCTGCCTCGGACGTCTCCGATCACGGGATGCTTCTCCTGCATCGCCCGCAGTCTCTTCATCATGACCTCGCCCACCCGGCGGGAATTCTCGACGAGGTTTTCCTTCAGGATGATTTCGAGAGAGGCGAGCCCAGCCGCTGCGGCGAGCGGATTGCCGCCATAGCTCGAGGAACTCGCGCTCGGATTCGAGAACGGTTTCGCGCTCATCAGCTCATCGGTGGATACGACGGCCGCGAGCGGAAAGCCGCCGCCGATGCCCTTCCCGACGGTCATCACGTCGGGAACGATTCCCTCGTGATCGCATCCCCACATCGACCCCGTGCGCCCGAATCCGGTGAGCATCTCGTCGGCGATCAGGAGCGCGCCGTTTTCGCGGGCGATCTCCTGCACGGCCTTCAGGAATCCCGGCGGTGGAACGACGTTGCCCGCGGTTCCCTGCATCGGTTCCACGATGATCGCCGCGACCTCGCCCTGCGTCTGATACCGGATGACTTTTCTCAGGTGATCCGCGCAGGCGATGCCGCAATCGGGATGCTTCAGTTGCAGCGGGCAGCGATAGCAATGCGCGTACGGCGTGGAGTAGAGCCCGGGCATGAACGGGCCGAGATGCTGCTTGAAGTCGTCGCCCAGGAGGCCCAGCACGCCGCCCGTCTTCCCGTGGAATCCTCCCCAGAACCCGATGAACTCGTGCCGCTTCGTCGCGGATTTGGCCAGGCGAAACGCGGCTTCGACGGCTTCGGCGCCGCCGGAGAAGAGCTGGATCTTCGTGAGCTTGTCCGGCGTGATGCTCGCTAAAAGCTCCAGGAATTTCGCGCGCGTTTCCGTGGTGAAACTGCCGAACGTGATGCGATCGAGCTGGTTCTTCAGGGACTGGACATAGTGCGGATGACAGTGACCTGTGCTGCCGATGCCGATGCCGGCGGTGAAGTCGATGTACTCGCGGCCGTCCTCGTCCTTCAGGCGGCAGCCGCGCCCTTCCGCCATCGCCAGTCCGGAGAAGAGAGCGATGGACTGGAGGCCCGGAGCGATCCATCGCGCCTCCCGTTCGACAATCTCCTTGGATCGCGGACCCGCTCCGCCAGGATTCGTCATCGTGCGGGTATCTTCTTGTCGTCGCTTCCGCCGGTCCGTACGAGGAGCGTTTCCGACCGAGCGGCGCGCCGGAGAATATGTCCGGCGATCTGCTCGGAGGCTTCGTCTCTAAAGAGCGCGAAGCTGGGCCACGCATTGATGTCGATGATCCAGGTTTCTCCCGCTGCGGTCACGATCGCATCGCCTCCGAAGATCTCCAGGTCGAGCGACCGCGCGGCCAGGCACGCGGATGCCCGGAGATCGCTCTCGTCGAATCGGAATCCCGCGAGAACCTGGTCGCGATGGTAGAACCAGCGGAACCAGTTCTCGTCCTCCCTGGACCTGTCCGGATCGACCACCCCGTAAAACTTGATGAGGTCTCCAGGGATATGTTGCTGCACGACGGCGGTCTCGATGCCGCGTCCATGCAGCTCGGCGAGGATCCGCTCGATCTCATTCCGGGACCGCGCCAGGACGACATCCCCGGACTGGACGCAATGCACGTCGCCCCGTTTCACCCAGGCGGGAAATTCCGTCTCGTCCGGGACAACGCGATCCGCGGTGCTCACGATGCGGCTGAAGGGGAAGCTGATCCCGGCGTCTCCCAGCAGGGACAGGGTGCGCTCGCGATACGTGTTCAGGATCGCGGATGGGCTGTTGATGACGATGACGCCGAGTTTGGACCAGCGTTGGAGTTGTTGGAGTATCGCTCGGCGTTCGCACATCACGAAGATCGCGTCGGGATTTTCTTCCGCGGTCGAGGGAAGTTCCGCCGGAGAGAAGAGATCGACCAGGTTTCCGGAATCGGCGAGGCGGCCACCGGTAAGCCGAAGAATCTCGGCGTCATCGAATTCGCGCTCGGGCGAGTGCTCGCGTTCCCGGTAAACGCCCCAGAAGTTCACGATCTTTCTCCTCCAGGCAAGCCTGAGCCAGGCGAGCCTGCTCCAGGTACGCCTGCGTCGATATTTGCTGCGGCCGCGAGCGCGATGTCCTCTTGACGGTCGACATCCACAACGGCCGGAAGCACGACACCGTATACCGGACGGCTTCCGGCAACAAGCCACTTGAGGAAATCGCGGAGACGATCGAAAGAATGCGCGCCGGCGGACTCGATAAGGTCACCGGGGATGACATAAAGCCCTGCCGTGACCGCTTCGCCGGACCCGATTCCGATTTCCCGGACGCGGCCGTCGGGATCAAGGCGAACCCAGAGCGGTCGCTCGTCGTCGACAAGAGGAGTCACGCCGAGGACAACCGCATCATCGGAAAAAGTTTCCGCCTCGCGGAGAAACGCGCGGAAAGCATCCGCCGAGCACCAGGTATCGACCGCGGAGATGACGGCGGGCGGGTTCATGATGGCGCGCGCCACTTCCAGGAAGCTTGCCCATGAGGAGGGAGTCGTCCGGATGATATTTCGAAATGTGAGCTCGGAAAAACGGGCGCGAACCCAGGCATCGCATTCCCGGTCATCTTCATTGAAGATGGTCGTCACCTGCGTGATTCCCGCCGCCTGCATGTTCATGAGCACGCGCTCCACCAGGGCGATTCCACCGATGGTCACGAGTGGTTTCGGCCCCGCCTTCCCGCCCGCCTTCAGGCGCGACCCTTCGCCCGCCGCGATGATGCCGCCGGAAAGAATGGGTTTCACAGCAGGAGTCCGGCCAGATCGTCGATGCGGTGAATGACGCGGTCGCCGGGACAGCAGGCCGCATCGGCGGTAGGGTCGGCGGCCAGCCAGATATGCTCGATCCCGGCGGCGCGTGCTCCGGCCATGTCGCGACGGAGCGAATCCCCGACGAAGACCGCCTCCTGCGGCGCGATATGCATCTGTTCCAGGGCGAGATGAAAGATCGCGGGGTCCGGCTTTTCGAGATTCACGACGGTGGAATCGATCGCGACCGCGAACCTCTCTCCGATCGCCGACTCGCGGCAGACCGTGTCGAGATTGCCGTAGAAGTTGGAGATCACTCCAAGCCGATATCGGTCGGCGAGTTGGTCCAACAGGGCGGCGTTGCGATTCAAGTGAGCGATCGAATCATGATGAAAACGCGCGGCCAGTCTTTCGGCGAGCGACGGATCACGCCAATGACAGGCTTCGCCCAGGTTGCGAAAGAGAGCGCGAATGGTCTCGTGGAATGAAAGCGTCCGTGGAATCCGGCCGACCAGCGCGTCGTCGGAACGATAGAAGGCACGATCGAATTCCTCGCCGTCCGCCGTTTCTCCTTCGTCCCGGATCAGTCGGGCCGTGCGGTCCTTCCACGGCACGCCATCGGCGTCGAGCGTTCCGCCGAAGTCGAAGAGGACCGCCCGGATCGGCCTCTCGCGGTGCGAATGGAATTGGGGAGTCAATGGCGGTATCCTGAGCACACTTTATGGCGACTCCATTCCCCGCACAAGAAAGCGCCGACGTTGTCCCCAGGCCGGTGATCCTGGACGCGTCGGACGGGACATACGGCAGGATCCGAAATCTGCTCTGCGGCGGCCTGACGCTGGAAGAAAGAATTCTGCGGCAACTGCGTCGCGCAGGTTGCGAGGAAGTGTACGTGCTTCTGGACCGGCTGGATTCCCATGACGATGCCCTGCTGAACCATGGCTCCCGGCCGGATCTTCTTCCGGCTTGTATACATCGTGTGACGAAAATTCCTTTGGCGGACTCGTCGATCTGCATCTGGTTTCCGGCCCGAACAATCATCCACCCCCGGCTTCTTGAAAGATTATTGCAGCCCGGGGATCCGGTTCATGTGAGGACGAGCGGCTGCTTCGCGGGTGCGGCGCTATGGTCATGTCATGACGGCGCGCAGCCCTTGGGACGCGCTTTGGAGATGCGCGAGCTGGATTCCTATGACGAGAGCACGCGCCGGGATCAGGCGGTCTATTTTCATCCGATCCGCGACGAAAAGGATATCGCCCGGGATTCTGAATTTCTCCTGCTGCGGACGCAGAAGGACGCGCTTGATCTTCCGGGCCGCTATCTCCATCCCCGTTTCGAAAATGCCCTGGTTCGAAAACTCGCTCCGTCACGCATCACGCCGAATCACATCACCCTCGCGACCACGATCGCCGCGTTCGTCGTCACGGCGCTCTATGCGCGCGGATTTCTCCGGATCGGCGCTCTCGGCGCCGCGGCGCTCGGCGTCCTGGACGGCGTGGACGGCAAGCTGGCACGGCTCCGGCTCGAAACGTCGCGCCTCGGCGAAATGGAGCACGTTCTCGATTTCCTCTACGAAAATTCCTGGTACCTGGCTCTGGCCGCGCATTTCAGGATGAGACCATACGGAGTGGCGCTCGTGGCCGCCGATCTCGCCGACAATATGGCATACCTGGCCGTGAAGAAGCGGACAGGACGCATGATCGACGAGCTCTCGCCCGGAGATCGTGCCTTTCGCGCGGTCGCGGGACGTCGCAATATCTACAACTGGATCCTGCTGCCGTGCTTTCTGCTCGGCGCGCTGGTGACGCGCTTGCCTTCCGCGGGTTTCCGGGCGGCGGCGCGATGGGGAGTGATCACGGCGACGATTCACAGT
>CAZCME010000004.1:0-24172 GCA_964499705.1 uncultured bacterium
GCCTGGGGACGGAATTGAACCGCCGACACGAGGATTTTCAGTCCTCTGCTCTACCGACTGAGCTACCCAGGCCGGGACGTTGGTGGCCGGTACTATAATCAATAAGCACGTAACGGTAAATCGTTGTTTGATTTGCGCGCCGCGACATACCGATATGTTCGAATGAAATGGCATTCCATTAAAGTGGCCAGCTCCATCCTGCGCCCGATCACTTGGATAGCATTCACGTGGAATCCGTCTTTCACCTCAAAACCGCGCAGGATTGCACGCTTCCTTCCTTCGACTGAATAAATTGCCGGCACCTGCTTTTTTCCCCGTGAATACATCACGGATCATCCCGAAACTGGCGGCACGACTTTCGTCGATAACTGTACAATTCTAGACACCTGTCTAGTATTAGACACTTTTGTAATATGCTCATATTGATATTATTGCACTTACGTTTGGCATGCGACTTGAATAGTTCATTGTCATGATTCGAGAAAACCTTGAGATGATTCCGGTCGCCATCATCATGGCCTTCACGCTCTATTTCGGAACAGCCGCCGGGCATAAGTCACGCATCGAGCACGTCCCTGTCGCGGCAGCCAAGGCTCAAGGTTCCTCCCTGCACTCAGCAGTGACCGCGGCCGTTCCCGCTTCTCGAGACAAAGCAGAAATAGCGACCATCATGGGAACTCTCCTGCCTGACTTCCCCGAAACGACAACGGTTGCTCCCCGGGAACTTCCAGATCACGATCCGTCCGTAAAACCACGGGAGTTCATCGGTCGTCAAGCGCCTCGCGCGGGCGTTCCGTTCTATTCTTCCGCGGATATCCCGACTCAAAGCGCGCGAGAATATTCCGCGCCGGCCGCGATCGCGCGGGGCGGGGGGGGATCCGTTGCTCCGCAAGCGGAATTTGCCGGACCGCGGGATCATGCGGACGGCAAGATCAATTTGAATTCCGCCTCATTGAGCGACCTGATGAATATTCCCGGAATCGGACGGACACGGGCGGAAACCCTGCTGGCGGCGCGGCCTCTCCCCGGATTCCACGACTGGATGGAGATCGACCGCCTGCCGGGATTCGGGGCAAGCACGATCCAGATGATGAAGATGTATCTGAACCTGAAATGAGGAGGTGACACCATGAACCTTGTGATTCTGGATGGGAAGATCAGCTCGATGATCGAGCGATCGGTCGACCCTCGGCGTACGCTGGCCCGCTTCACCGTGGCGACACACAGCGGCGATGAAGTCGGCATTGAAGTCCGCGGCAGCGGAGCCGAAAAGCTCTGCAAGGAATGGGAGCCGGGCGACACAGTCGAGATTCGCGGTCGCCTGACAACCGCCGGTTATGTCGCGGCCGACACCATCAGGCGGCTGCGGCCAAGCGAACCAGGAGCACCGGCGCAGATCGGATGGAGTTTCTTTCGGGGGCCGGCCGGGAGGGGCAATGTCGCTTTAGCGATGGCGTGACATGTCCTTGCTTAAGGCTGATAAGCCAGGGGGGCGTCAGCGTCATGTCATGACGTCACATTCAGAAATATCCTGGAAGAATCTTCTTCGGGGGCATTTTTCATCTCACTCATTCCTGTCGGAAATCCCCCGGATATGTCAGACTCTATCTGTAATCGAGCCTGCGCGAGGATGGCGGAACTGGCAGACGCGCCAGACTTAGGATCTGGTCCCGAAAGGGGTGGGGGTTCAAGTCCCTCTCCTCGCAGGTCGCGGGTAATTTCCCTGCTGACCCGATAAACAGCATCACCGGCCCGCGGCCTGCCGGTGGCCGGCGGCCGGCGGTCGGCGGTCGGCGGCAGGCAGCCGGTGGGTCAGGATCTGGATCAGTTCGCGGTATCCCGATCCCGATGGATGTTCGCGCCCAGGGCAGCGAGTTTCTCTTCGAAACGCTCGTAACCTCGGTCGATATGATACACCCTCGTCACGCTGGTCCGGCCTCGGGCGACGAGCCCTGCCAGGATGAGCGCGGCGGATGCTCTCAGATCCGATGCCATCACTTCCGCTCCGGACAGAACCCGGACTCCCTTGACTCGCGCCGTGCCGCCCTCGATCGTGATGTCGGCGCCCAGCCGGCGGAGCTCCGCGACATGCATGAACCTGTTCTCGAAGATCGTCTCGTGATAGAGCGATTCGCCTTCGGTGATGCATGACAGCGCCATCAGTTGCGCCTGGAGGTCAGTCGGAAATCCCGGGAAGACTTCGGTCCTTACTTCCACAGGCTGCAGCTTGCCACCGGGCAGGACCCGGATCGAGCGGGCGTCGTCATCGTATTCCAGGCGCACCCCGGCCCTTTCCATCATGTCGAGAAAAGACTCGAGATGCACGGTCGGCATCGGAGCCACGGTCACGTCGCCGCCGGTGATCGCCCCCGCCACGAGAAATGTTCCGGCCTCGATCCGGTCGGGCATGATGGAATAGGTCGACCCTTCCAGCGATTCCTTTCCTTCGATCTCGATCGTCTCCGTCCCGGCTCCTGTCACTTCGCCGCCCATGGAGTTGATGTAGTTGGCCAGGTCGACGATCTCCGGTTCGCGGGCGCAATTTTCGAGGATAGTTCTTCCCTCCGCCAGGGACGCGGCCATCATCAGGTTTTCGGTCGCTCCCACCGACGCGAAATTCATCCGGTATGTTCCGCCCTTCAATCGTTCCGCTTCCGCGATGACATAGCCCCCTTCGATCCGGATGTCGGCGCCGAGCGCGGCCAGCCCGTTCAGATGTATATCGATCGGACGCGTGCCGATCGCGCAGCCGCCCGGAAGCGAAACGCGCGCACGCCCCAGCGTGGCAACCAGGGGGCCGAGAACGAGAATGGAGGCGCGCATTGTCTTGACCAGCTCGTAGTTGGCTTCCGGCTGATTCACGGTGCGCGTGGAGATCGTGGCGACACCGAAGTTATCCAGCATGACCTTGGCGCCCAGGGTCCGGAGCACGGCGACCATCGACTTGATGTCGCGGATATGCGGGACGTTTTCCAGGCGGACACGACCGCGCGCCAGGATCGTGGCGGCCATGATCGGCAGCGCTGAATTTTTCGCGCCGGACACCCGCATGGTGCCTTTCAATCTTCTGCCCCCTTCAATGATGATGCGATCCATAGTCTTATCCCATGCTCCCGATCAGATATCGTATTCGGCCGGTCAAGTCCGCCTGGAATTTCCAGACAAGGTTTTTTCCGCAGCCCGAGACACAGCGTCCCAGCCAGGCCTCGAATTCCTCGCGCTGATCCTCGCCGATTTCGTAGATCAGTCTCGCCGATGTACCCGCGCTTCCGGCAGCCAAGTATTCTTCGGCCGATTGTATGGATCTCTCGATGAGCTCGCGACCTGTTTTTCCACCCCGGAGCGCCAGCTTCGGTTCCCAGTCGCGCACATCCTCGGGTAACGCGGCATCATCCGGCACATAAGGCAGATTCGCCGCGATCCAATCGTATTTTCGCTCGCCGCATGCCGGGTCCGGATAGAGATCCGCTTTCACGACTTCAATCCGGTCGGACAGGCCATGCCGGGCGACGTTCCGTTTCGCGATGTCGAGCGCCGACTCGGATACGTCCACTGCGGTGATCCTCACCCGCGGCCGATTCAATCCGACCGCGATGGCGATGGCTCCGCTCCCGGTTCCCTGGTCCAGCAACCTCCCTGCCGCATCCGGAGGAATCATCTTCATCACCAGTTCCACAAGCTGTTCCGTCTCCGGCCGCGGAATGAGAACGTCCGGCGTCACGACGAGGTCGATTCCCATAAAGGAAGCCTCGCCGATCACGTAAGCCAGCGGCTCGCCGCGGGCGCGCCGGGCAATGAGAGACCGGTAGACAGCCCTCACACGGTCGGTAACGCGACCGTCCTCCAGCAGGAACAGCGGATCTCGACCGGCCGAGACGGCCGCCGCCTCCAGCAGCCACCGCGCTTCGCGCGCCGGCAGATTCTTGTGATTCGATCTGTCGATACCGGCGAGCAGGCCGCGCAATTGACCGGCTCCCCAGCGGATCGCGGAAGAATAATCGGTGAACGCCGCGGGCAAGGTGAATTCCGAAGCGGCGTCTATCGGACGGGCCCTTTCTCCAATTGCTCCTCCAGCCGGATCTGTTCATCCGCAAGCGAAAGCGGTTCGATCAGCCGGTCCAGGTCTCCCTCGATAATCTCGTCGATGGCATAGAGCGTCAGCTCGATCCGATGATCCGTCACGCGCCCCTGCGGGAAGTTATACGTCCTGATCCGCTCGGAACGGTCGCCGGAGCCCACCATGGAGCGGCGCGCGGATGCCTGTTCGCTCCGTACTTTTTCCTCCTGCATCTCCTTCAGCCGCGCCCTCAGGACGCGAAAGGCCTTGTTCTTGTTCTTCAACTGGGACTTTTCATCCTGGCACGTCACGACGAGCCCCGTGGGAACGTGCGTGATCCTCACGGCCGAATCGGTCGTGTTGACGCTCTGCCCGCCGGGCCCCTGGGATCGGTACACGTCGACGCGCAGATCGTTCATGTCGATCTGCACGTCCACTTCGTCCGCCTCCGGCAGCACGGCGACGGTCGAAGCCGACGTGTGGATCCGGCCCGATGCTTCTGTCTTCGGCACGCGTTGCACGCGATGAACGCCACCTTCATACTTGAGCCGCGAATACACCCGTTCTCCTTCCACGGAAAAAACGATCTCCTTGTATCCCCCGATTTCCGTCCGGTTCGACGAGATCATCTCGGTCCTGAATCCGCACCGCTCGGCATATTTCATGTACATCTTGTACAGAACGGCGGAGAAGAGAGCGGCTTCCTCCCCGCCGGTGCCGGCGCGGATCTCGACGAGCACGTTCCGTTCGTCAAGCGGGTCGGGGGGGAGGAGCTTGCGTTTGAAATCGCGCTCGATGTCCGGGAAGCGGGCTTCGAGCCCCTTGCGGTCTTCGAGCGCCATGGCGCGAAGCTCCGGATCGAGATTCGCCTGGCCGAGGATTTCCTGCACGCCCTCCATTTCCTTCAGAGCGGATTGATACCGGCGCGCGGCTTCGAGTACCGGTTCCAGCATAGAGCGATCCTTCGAGAGTTTCCGCATGAGATCGATGTCCCCGGCGTCCGAGCTGGCCGCGAGGGCGGCCTCGTTGGAGGCGAAACGTTCTTCTATTTCACGCGCGCGGTCCGACAGGAGCGACATGCGACAAAGAGGTGCCGCGGGAATCCGCGGTTAGCGGAGATGAGCGTCGGCGTATTTCCGCCGGAAGCGCTCAACGCGGCCGGCCGTATCGACGAGCTTCTGCGTGCCCGTGTAGAAGGGATGGCACGCCGAGCAGATATCAACGTGGATTTCCTTCTGCGTCGACCGCGTGGAGAACGAGACGCCGCAGGCGCAGCGAACCGTGCACTCCTGATACGTGGGATGTATTTCCTTTTTCATGACGATGATCCTTTTCCTCGAAAACTTGTGCCCGCCTCGTGAATCGGGCGGGCTCCAAAAAGCCGAACAATACTACCGCTTTGTCAGGGAAGACGCAATATCTTTGAGGAGCCCATTTCCGGCGCATTCATCCGCCCCGGCACCCCGCTGCCCAGGGCTTCTCCCATCAGATCGGGCGAGATGGCCCGGGGATCGGCTTCCTGGACCGGAGCCGACTTCATCGACGCGACGCCGGAATAGTGGAGCCTCGTTACGAGCGCGTAGCGCAGCAGCATCTGCTCGCTGCCGGGAGCGGGATTCACGCGGATCATGATCGATCCGTCCGCGGAAACGGGCATGTAAAGGCGTTCGGCCAGGAGTCCGCGCCGGCGGGATACAAGGCTCCAGCCGGAACCGTCCGGTTTCGAGCCGACTCCGAGGTCCGCGTCGCCATGAACCGGAAACAAGGCCACGGACAGCACATACCCCGCCGGTACGCGCGTTCGGAAAAACCGCTCACTCATGGCCTCCACCGGCACCACGCGACCGAGCGGAATGTCGACCGCGGTAGCTTCGGATCGACCATCACTCGAACGCTCCGGCGCGAAATACTCGACGGGCGGGGCGACAGGTTTGGCCATCTCCACTCGAGAGGCTTCCAGGGACCCCTTCAGGCGAAATTTCGCTGACCGACCGAAAGGGGAAATGGCGCGGACGAGATACTTGTCCCCGCGTGAGACCCGGATCGATATTTCCTCCGGGGCCAGGCCTTCCCTGCGGGATTCCACGGCGGGACTGCCGGAGTAATGGACTACCGTAAGATCCACTTCCCCATCGACCGGCGTCAGAGTGATATCCATGATTCCGCTCTGCGCCGCGGTGAAGGAATAGTAGAGAGAATTGCGAACCGTGGACGAAATCTCAGCCGAGCCGAGCTCGATGGCCATCGCGGGAGTCATCCCCTCGCCGTCTCCCTGCGCCGGCAGGGCAAGAAGAACCAGCGTGGAAAAAACGGCGGCAAGGTATGTGATGCGGCGATCAGTCAAGGCTCTTCACCAGAAGAACGTAATCGCCCATTCCCTGTATGGATATCCAGTAAAAGCCGGACGTGGGCGCCGGAACGACAATGCGCTTCATAGGCTCGTCGCCCATGCGCGTCATATCGAGACCCGGCTTCTCCGAAGCGATCCGCAGGGCGAAATTTCCGGAGAGCACGACTTCAAAGGAAGCGCGGTTCGGGGCGTACACGCGGAAGGTCTTGACCGCGGGCGGCTGCGAGGGAGCCAGGTCCCCCTGGGCGATATCTCCGAAGATGAGCGTGGCCTTGTCATCCGCAAAGGGAACGAATCGCTTCGCAGGCGGCATGGTCACAATTTGGGTTTCCTGGATGACGGGCGGCGCAGGCTTTGAAACCTCAGGAGCGGGTTCCGACACGGGTGCCTGTTCGACGGGTTTCGGCATGACCGGCTCGGGAGGTTTCGCGGGAACAACCGGTTCCGGTTGCGTCATCTCTCTCGGCACGACAACGGGCACGACGGGCATCACGGGCTCGATCCGAAGAGGAACCTCCATGAGGCTCGGGTCCGTCACAATCTCCCCGAGCCCGTAGTTCGTCGTCACAACGACTCGTTCCTTTGATCGCGTGCGGAGCCGGATCTCGACGGAACCGGAAGTATAGATCGGGATGACGCACTCCGCCCGTCCCGCTTCGGGCATGATCTGGGACCAGACTTCATCGGTGCCTGCCTGAAGTTCCAGCAGGCCCGGCGCTTCCGCATGAATCCAAAGAAGCGACGGGCCTGCGACTTCGATCGACAATTTGATCTCGCCGGGTGAAACGATGGAGAGGCGCGTACCCGCAGGATAAGACTCCGCACCGGCGCTCACGGTCATAAACAGGAGCAAGCACAGGACGAGTGAAAAATGTCGATGCGAGACGGAGGACGGCATGGAAGGAATAGTAGTCAGCCTCAGGCGACGTGTCTATATCGACGCCTCGAAAAAATGGGTGGAAGTTCGCGCAAGCGCCTGCGGGGGCAAGGGGGCCCGAATCCGGCAGGCTCGTTCAGCGGCGGGCGAGATATTTCTGAGGATTGATGCGTGTGCCGTGCCGGATGATCTCCAGGTGAACGTGCGGGCCGGTGGAATGGCCGGAAGACCCGACCTTGGCGATCACGGAGCCTTTTCTGACTTTGGCTCCGGCCTTGACGAGATTGGCGGAATTGTGCGCATACCGTGAAACCACGCCGTCGGGATGCCGGATATCCACGCACCAGCCATAGCCTCCGCGCCGGCCGCTGAACGCGATAACACCCTCCCTCAGGGCGTGGATCGGTGAGCCGAGTGGTGCCGCAAGGTCCATCCCGCAATGGAATCGTTTGCGGCCCGTAATGGGATGCCGGCGGAATCCGAAACGTGAAGTCAGCCTGCCTGCCACGGGCCATCCTCGGACGGATCGCGCGGCTTGACCCGCGCGGCGGCTCCTGGTTCTTTCCCGGACGGACGCCCTGCGAACCGCCACGGTATTCGGCACTTCGCGAGATCGCGCTGTCCGGGCCGTCGCATTATTCCTGGCTGTCCCACGCGCGGGTGAGGCGGAACTTCGGCTTCCGGAGTTTGTCCTGCCGGAGGATCGTGGAGCATTCTCCGCCTGCGACAGGACTCGGCCTTCCTCTTCATCCAGGTCGTCTCCCTCGTTCCCCTGGAAGACGATCGAACCCAGCTTACCGATATCTGAACCCTTGATCCCGGGAAAGGTCGATGCGAATTCCGGGAGAGCAAAGGACGCGTCGAGGGCGTCTTCGTCGGACAGACGGGTGGCGGACAAGGCCTGGCGGACGCCGGTCAGGAGCAGAAATGTGGCTCCCATGAAAATGATTGCCCGCCCCAGGCTGTGTCTGTCCCATTCCTGATTCAACCGCGACCTCTGTCGTTTAGAGAGTTTGTGAAGCCTTGAGCAGCTTTGATTTTTATCGGAAGGACGGAGGGCGAACTGGAGGGGGAAAGTTTGGGAGGCCTTGTGATAAGTTCAGCAGTGACTCGCTCTACCTTGCGGAAGAAGAATTGTATGCCCTGGCAAAGAGGACGGCGCTGTCGGGATTAACCATGACTTCCTCCACGGCCTGTCGAAATTCCGTTTCGTTGTATCCTTTCGCGGACAGAATCTTTGTCGCCTCATCCGGCGATACGAATTCCACTTCGGCGGCGACCCGGCCCAGGGAAGCCGCATCCATGGGAGGTTTATCGGAACAACCCGGGATCAATGAAATCGCCATTAACGCCGCGATCGGAAATGACGGTGACTTTGTCCAGGTGATTGAATTCATGGCCTTCTCCTCGAAACGGAATGAGGATTTGCTCGTGGCCCACGCGGCGCCAGATCCGACCGGCCGCGATGCTCCTCGTCCTGTCTTACTTCCTCGGAACGCTCATGGCCTCGCGCCGGATGATCAGTCTTGTCTTTCGGACCTCGGCCATGGTCATCGTGAATGGTGATCGCAACGATCGAGCCGTCCGCGTTTCGAACCTGGCCTGGAATTCCCCGCCGGGCCTGCTCCGCATGAATGGCGTCGGCCAGGGCGCGTCCTCTCAATCCACGGGCATGAGCATCCTGCACGAAGGATCCCATTCCCCTTCCAGTGCGCTCCGTTCTGTCACCAGCCAGCGCCTTGAACAAGCTGCCAATGACCGTGTTCGATACTCCGTCCCGCTTCATGCTCCTGACCGCGTCTCTGGCGACATCGGGATCGATCTCTCCCATGCTGACAGCCGTGCCGATGGCCGCCGCCCCGTGGATGGCGGCCAAAGTCTCCGGATCCAGAGCGTATGCGGATGTGGTGGACAGACATAATACGGCCAGCGAAACCGTAGCGAAAAATGTGAGTTGTCGATTCACGATGCATCCACCTCCTGACAATCGATGTTGCATCGGTCATGCCAATCTGGAAAGAAGCAGCGACTCGATCAGCTACGGCTACGACCAGGACAAGTGCGGATGAACCGGAATTGTTCGTTCCCGAAGTGATTTCAAAGCGGGATGGACATCGGTGAACGCGAAAGGAAACCCTGCTTTTTGAATCCTGCGTTACACCCCGAAGGAGCTCCCGCATCCACAGGTCTTTGTGGCGTTGGGATTATTGAAGACGAAGCCCTTGCCCATCAGGCCGTCCTGGAAATCGAGCGTCATGCCCGACAGATACAGATAGGACTTGGGATCCACGAAGACGCGGACTCCGCCGGATTCGAAGACCTGGTCCTTCTCGGTGGGAGCCTCGGCCAGGCTGAGAGAGTAGGAGAATCCGGAGCATCCGCCGCCCTTGACGGCGACACGGAGCCCGGAACTGGCCGACGGAAGCTTTTCCTGCTCCATCAATTTCTGAACCTGGCTCGCCGCTTTTTCACTGACTGCAATGCTCATCTCTCTTCACTCCTCTTGGAAATTCATAACCATTATACCAGATCAGACCGCGGCGCGAAATTTTTCATAGTGCGGCGAGAGATCTCTGAGGCGCGCCACTTCCTCCGTGACACGACGAATGACGTAGTCGATTTCCTCGTCCGATGTGGCGCGTCCTAGACCGAAGCGGATGGATGCATGAACCATTTCATCGGGCAGGCCGATCGCCTTCAGCACGTGCGACGGCTTGAGAGAAGCGGACGTGCAGGCCGAACCTGTCGACAAAGCGATATCGTGCAGGCTGATGAGGAGCGCCTCCCCTTCGGCATGGGCAAACGACATGTTCAGATTGCCGGGAAGGCGCCGGTCCGGATGTCCGTTCAGACGGGCGTGTGGAATCCGGCGCATCAGTTCGGACCGGAGGTGTTCCCTCATGCGAACAAGCCGGGCGGATTCGGATTCGAGCTCGGACAGGGCGATCCGGAGGGCGGCTCCCATGCCCGCGATCGCGGGCACATTGAGCGTTCCGGATCTCAGGCCTCGCTCATGGCCGCCGCCATGCATGAGCGGTTCGATCTTGTCCGCGAATTCCTTCCGGATCGTGCAGAAACCGGCTCCCTTGGGGCCGTAGAATTTATGCGCGGACGCGGAAAGCGAGTCGATCTTCAGAGCTTCGGCATCGATCGGGATTTTCCCCACCGCCTGGGCCGCGTCCGTATGAAAAAATATGCCTCTCTCGCGGCAGATGCTGCCGAAGACGGCGATGTCATTGATCGTGCCGATCTCGTTGTTGGCCATGATGACGGAAACAAGCAGCGTTTCGGGGCGGATCGCCTCCTGAAGTTTATCCGGATCGAGACGGCCGTCGGGATCGACAGGGAGAATCGTAACCGAGAATCCGCGCGCTTCGAGAGCGCACAGGGTATCAAGAACCGCGCGGTGTTCGACGGCGGTCGCGATGAGATGAGCCGGCGCGCCATGACGTGCCGCGATGCCTTTCAAGACGAGGTTCACGGCTTCCGTTGCGCCTGAAGTGAAGACGACTTCTTTTTCGTGCACGTTGACCGCGCGGGCGCAGATCTCGCGCGCTTCTTCCACGGCCGCCTTCGCCTCCCAGCCGAAGCTGTGATTTCTCGATGCGGGATTGCCGTAGATCCGGCTGAAATAAGGAAGCATGGTCTCGAGGACGCGGGAATCGACGGGCGTTGTGGAGTGATGATCGAGGAAGATCGGGAGCTTCAGGACCCGATACGGAGGATGGATGCGACGCGGTTCACGCGTTGGCTCCGACCGCCTCCGCCTCCTCTAGTCGCGGTTTCGGCCAGAGCAGATCCCGTGTTCCCGCAAGTTCCGCCAGCGAGATGTTTCCCAGGGTCTGATGGAGGACGCGATGAAGCTCGTTGACGGGACGCCGGACCGGACATCGATCCATATATTCGCAATCACGATTATGTCCGGCATGCGGCGCCATAGGTATGCAGTCGGCCAGTTGAAACGGACCCTCGATTGCCTCGATGATGCGGGAAAGGTTGAGCTTGGACGGTTCGAGCGATAGCAGGTAACCGCCATGAACGCCGCGGAGCGACCGGACGATCTCATGCTTGGCCAAAGTCTTCAGGATGCCGGCGGTGATGGGGAGCGGTAAACCGTAGGTCCGAGCCACGTCGCGAGCGCTCGTCAGTTCTCCCGGCAGCGCATGAGCCAGATGCGCCAGGATGATGAGCGAGTAATCGAGCTTCTTAGAGATCCTTAACACGAAGGCAAAATATAGTAAATATTGGTCCTAATTGCAAGCAAAAAGGAGGCTGCTCATCGGCCTCGTTTGAAGGCGAAATTTCCTAATGCGCCGGATAAACGACACAACTCATTTATTTTGAATGATGGAATGTTGGCCGCTTCGTCCATCCGTGGACTCCCGCGGCACTTCCCCCATCCGTGGGGGTCGGAGAATGTCACCCAGGTAACGCTCGGTTTCGATCGCGGCCATGCAGCCCATTCCAGCCGCTGTAACGGCCTGGCGATAATAATGGTCTTTCACATCGCCTGCGGCAAAGACACCTGGTATCTCGGTGACCGTCCTGCCGCCGTCGGGCGTCTCGATGTAGCCGGCCGCATTAAGCGTCAGCTGATCCTTGAACAATTCCGTATTGGGTGTGTGACCGATCGCGACGAAGAAACCTCCGAAGGATTGCTCCGAGATCTCCCCCGTCTTGACATTCTTCAGTCGAAGAGCCGTCATCTTCGTGCCGTCGCCCTTTACCTCTTCGATCACGGTCGACCAGAGCACATTTATCTTCGGATGATTCAGCACACGATCCTGCATGACTTTGGAGGCGCGAAATTCATCACGACGATGAATGACGGTGACGGACTTGCCGAAGTTCGTGAGGTAGAGCGCTTCCTCCATGGCGGTATCGCCTCCGCCGGCGACCGCGATATCTTCGCCGCGGAAGAAGAATCCGTCGCAGGTCGCGCATGCCGAAACTCCCGCTCCGCCATATCCCTTCGGTGCCGGCTCCTCGCCGGACACGCCCAGCCACTTCGCGGAGGCTCCGGTCGCAATGATGACGGCGTGGGCCCGATACGTCGTGCCCGACACGATCACGCGCTTCGGATTCGCCCGTAGATCGACCTGCTCCACGGTGTCATCGATGATCTCCGTCCCGAATCTCGCGGCCTGCTCCCGGAAGAGCGCCATGAGCTCGGGGCCCTGGATTCCCTTCGGAAAGCCGGGATAATTTTCGACATCAGTCGTGATCATCAGCTGACCGCCGGGCTGGAGACCGGAGAAGAGAAGCGGCTGCAAGTTCGCACGCGAAGCATACAGGCCCGCGGTGTAACCGGCCGGGCCCGCGCCGATGATGATGACTTTATGGATGATCGCATCGTCGCTCTTCTTCCGACTTTTTCTTTCAGGCTCGACTCCGAGGAGAGCGTCGAGCTTTCCTTCCTCATCCAGAGCATGCATCCCGTCGCAGTCTCCGACGTATTTTCCATCCGCGAAGATCTGCGGCACGGTGCGCCCTCCTCCCAGGCGCTGCATCTCCGCGCGGGCGTACATATCGGCTTCCACGTCGATTTCCTCGTACGAAACGCCCTTCCTGTCGAGGAGCGCCTTGGCGCGGACACAGTAGGGACAATCTTCCTTGCTATAGATCGTGATTTTCTTCATCGGCGGAGGATATCGCCGGAAGAACCTTGATTCAACGCTCCATGCACGCGGATAGTAGTTCCCCATCCGATAGCGGGATATTTAACAGGATGGGCAGGATTTGAGAGGAATGAAAATCACTTCCCGATAACGGGCCTAAATTGCCTTTTCATCGACCCTGAATCGATCCTGCCTAGCCTGTTCATCCTGTTATTATTTATTGATGGGGAAGTTCTGGTGCAAAAATCAAAGGTTCAGTGCTCGACAAATCGGGGCGGATAATGCGCCGGGTGTCCAGAAATCTTGATTCGCGCGAAATAATTCACGAGACTCCGTATCTGCTCTTCCGTAAGCGGTCCGCCGTGCTGGTCCGAGAAACCAGGCATCATCGGACTGCCCGTTCCTTTGGAGATCATATCTCGATAATAACTGAGCGGCTTGCCGACGAGATATTTTCCCGCGGTGATGGCGGCCGCGCCATGAACCACCGGATGGCTATCGCTGCCATGGCACATCGCGCAGGCGGCTTCGTAAAGGTCCGCGCCGAATTTTCCGACAGCCGGGTCCACGTGACACGGACGGCAAGCAGAATCGAAGATGCTCTGTCCTGGTTTTCTTGCGGGCATGTTCATCATGCTCATCGCGCGGATCGGCGTGTCGTCCGCGTGCTTGCGCACGGCCGTCGTGTCTCGTTGAACCGGCACAGCGATGGACTTTGCCGTGTCCTCGACGACCCTGATATCGATCGTCAGCTGAATTTCCGCGCTGTCGGGCGCGTTCGTCGATACGAATACGGTCTTGACGATATCACCCCGCTTTCCCATCGAATTGAATTCGACAAATACTGCCGCGGTTTCGCCCGGGAGGATCAGATCTTTCGTGGTTCCGGATTTCGTGCAGCCGCAGGATGCGTGAACGTCGGTGATGACAAGCGTCTCTCCGCCTGCGTTTTGAAAGGGAAACGCATGTTCGACGATCGCACCTTCGACCACCGTACCGAAATCCCAGGACAGATGATCGAACCGGATCCTGGCGCCCTTCAACGCGGGTATTTCCTCCGCGTTCAACCAGACCATGGTTCCCGGCATGACCAGGATGAAAACCATCCCGAGAAGAAGTGATAATCGCCGATTCACGCGTTAATCGTACGACGGCGGATAGGGAGGGTCAATCCCTCCGGGCACGCCGCAGAAAACGCGATGTCGCCGCCGAACAGTTACAGGGACTGGGCGGCGAGCTTGGGTTTGCGGTCCGCGGTGTAGAGACCCCAGTGCTTTTCAACCTCCAGGGGACCCGACGCGGTTCCTCCGCCCTTCCAGTTCTCATCGAACGCTTCGAACCAGAAGGTCGTGACTTTTCGTTCGTCGATCCATCCGGAAAGAGCCTCATAGAACGCCTTCTGTGCCTTCTCGTTCACCTCGCCCTTGATGAGCGTCCCCTGGTCGCCGGGGCCCTTCTTCGAAGCATTGTAGGTGGTGGCCCATCCCGCTTCGCCTATCACGAGCATCTTGCCGGGATGCAATGCCTGGATCCCGGAATAGTTCTTCTCCATCCAGGGGATCGCCTCCGCAAGTTTCTGGCCGTTCCACATCGCATAGAGATGCACGACGATGAAATCCACTTCCTCCGCCATGCTCCTGCTTTCCTCCTTGTTCCAGAAATTGTAATCGTCAGCGGTCGTCACCGGCTGCGTCACGTTGTTTCTCACCGCGCGGATGGCTTTCAGGAGAAGATTCCGGTCCGTCCTGTGAAACGACCAGGAGACCTGCGTTTCGTTGCCGACATTGATGCCGATCACGATATCGGAATATTCCTTCGCCAGTCGAACGGCATTTTCCACCTGCGTCTTGTTTCCCTTCGCAGCCCAGTCGAATTTATCGGGCGGAGCGATCCAGACGCCGAGCATGACCCGGATGGGAAGATGGTTCTTCCGGATCACTTTCAGAACGAGTTCACTCACCTCGGATGAATCATAGAGCCGGATGTGTTTCCAATTCTTACCGATCAGCTGCAGGTCCGACAGGATCTCCCCTTCCGTCGGCCCCTTCTGTCCAGGTTCCTGACCGTCGCGAAACGGACCGTAGGAAATCGCGTGTCCGAGCCATTCCTCCCCGATGAACGGCTTGAATTCCCGCGCGGTGTAATTCGCCTCCCGAGCGATTTCCTTCATCGCATCGAACGAGAAAGGTTCCGCGACTTTCGGAGGCGGCCCCGGAGCAGGTGCCGGCTTTTGCTCACCGCCGGATCCGCCACAGGCGGAAAGAACAAGACAAGACAGAATCAGGCCACGAAACAGCTTCGTCATAAAGGAGACCTCCAGTCGCCGTGCAACCGGATCATGCAGGATCAAGCACCTTATTGCAAGCGCTTGCACTACATCCTGCCGGGAAATCCAAGACGGTGGCTCCCATGGCCTCCGCCGAAGTCCTCATTCAAGGGAGGGAAGATCGGCGCCTTTACCGGAGTAAACCTGCAGGACCGCATCCAGAGCGGCACGGCCTTCATGACCGTCGGAGAGCGAGGGCCGACTCGAATCGTAGGCATCCATCAATTCATCCACGATGAAGGGGAAGTAATCATCGGGCTTCCAACCGACGGGAAAAACGCGTTCCGAGAACTCGGTGAAACCTTCATACCGGGGACTGGGGCCGACCGTCCAGAGTCGCAGTACCGCGTTGCCGATTTGGATTCGCCCCCGGGAACACTGGATGTCGAGTTCGAAGTTGAAATACTTGCGACGGCCGCCGCATTCCACGAAGACAATCCCCCCATTAGCCAGCCGCATCACAGCGTATCCCGTGTCTTCCACCAGGAGATCCGGATTTTTACGCTCTGTTCGGCCGCTGATGGCGGCGATCTCTCCACAAAGATACCGGATCGCATCAAAGAGATGCGTGCCGTCATGCAGAGTCGGGCCTCCGCCAGAAACCTCGGGCCGCGCATGCCAGTCAGGATGAGGCGCGCCGGTCAGTACGTTTCCAATGACGGTGCGAACCTCGCCGATTTCCCCGGAGCTTATGATCCTCCTGGCCTCTCGAAATATCCTGGACCAGCGCCGCTCGTGATGCACACCGAGCACGGCGCCCTCGGCCAGGCAGACCTCGATCATCCGATCCGCCTCCGCCAGCGTCCGCGCCATCGGCTTTTCGCACAGGATGATGGAGGCTCCCGCGCGCGCGGCCGCGATCGTGATCTCCGCATGGCTGTCGGTATAGGTCGCGATGCTCACGATATCCGGCCGCATCTCCTCCAGCATCTGCCGATGATCCGCATACACGCGGAAAGCGGGCAAGCCCCAGTCGCAGGCGAACTCCGCCCGGCGCGAAGCGCGACGATCGCAGCCCGCGATGAGCCGGACGCGAGGATGAGCAGCGTAGATGCCCGCGTGCGTGCTGGGCTGATGGCGCAACTTGTCGCGAGCGAGAAGGCTTCCCACGCGGCCGCAGCCGATGACCGCGGCCGTGTAGGGACGCGTATCTCCCTTGCTGCGCAAAGCCATTCCCCGGATGCCTCAGCCGTGCCCGATGGGTACCGCGATCGGGCCGTATCGATAGATGAGAACGAGCAGCAGCACGAGCGGGAGCGCGGCGAGGCCGAGATAGGCCACGGCGCGAGGCGCCACCGTCTTGTGGATCTTGAGGGTCGCCAGGTACAGGAGAATCATGATGTAAACCCACGGGCCGACGGAGATGATGGAGCGTGAAACGGGCGTCATCTGCTCGCCGAAGTCGACGAACTTGATGACGGTGATAGGGACCGCGGTGATGGCCAGCGCGATCGAGCCCGTCAGAATGAACGCGAGAACCGTCGGTAGAAGCCTCGCTTTTCCGCCCAGAAGCGTCGCTGTGACGCTGACAAGAAATCCATAAAGCGCCAGGATGACGATGGCCGCGACGTAACCAACCAGAGCCAGGGCCAGGCGTTCCAGGAAAACGACGGGCGTCATGTGAAAGAGATCTCTCGCCAGGACGAACGCGGCCCAGAGGAGCGTCCAGACGGCGCCGGTCGTGGCGACGAAGACGACATCCAGAACAGGATTGTAGGAAGCGATCGCGGAAAAAGCCCGCTCCGGCTTGGTCACGGCACGGGAGACCAGGTACATGATGCGGGAAAATATCTGCTTCATGAAATTCGGATTTCTCCTCCCGTCCACCGGAGATTATCGATGAGCCTGGTTGCGCCCAGGCGAGCCGCCGCCGCAAGAATGACCTCGCCCTCCACGCGCGACAAGGCCTGGTTATCGTCCACGCTCTTCAATGTCTCCAGGCTCCGCAGATCCGCATATTCCGTCTCGAATCCATGGACCGCCAGATGTTTCCTCACGCGGCGCGTGATCTCTCCCGCGCGCGCGCCTTCCATCGCGGCCTCCCGGCCCTTTGTAAGAGCTCTGTACAGTTCCGGCGCCCGGGACCTTTCGTTCGGAGTGAGATAGGCGTTGCGCGATGACATCGCGAGCCCATCTTCCTCTCGAACTGTATCCACGGCAATCACGGTCACGTTCATATCCAGATCGGCAGCCATGCGGCGAATAATGAGAAACTGTTGGGCGTCCTTCCATCCGAAAAACGCAAGGCGAGGTTCGAGAATCCCGAAGAAGCGGGCGACCACCGTGGCGACGCCGTCGAAATGCCCGGGCCGGAACGATCCGCACATGCAGGCTGCCAGCTCGGGCACGGCCACCACGGTCGAAAATCCGGGCGGATACATTTCTTCCGCGGTCGGAAGAAAGACCGCATCCACACCTTCCCTCTCGCAGAGCGCCAGGTCCGCTTCCTCCTGGCGGGGATATCGGGAAAAATCCTCCCCGGGACCGAATTGTGTCGGATTGACAAATATGGAGAGGACCAGCGGGAGCCCGCTATTCTTTGCGGCTCGCGCCAGCGCCGCGTGACCTTCATGAAGCGCTCCCATCGTGGGAACGAAAGCGCATCCCCTCCATGAATGTGCTTCCGCGATGACTCGCACGATCTTCACGGAACCTTCGGTCAGAGCGGAAAGCCTGAAGGCCGGTGATGGGAGCCGCTCACGCCCATGGGGCCCGCGCTTCCATGTCGAACCGGCGGGCTCGATCTGCCCATCCTGCGGCGGACCACCTCAAAGAGAATGACGGCGGCGGCGGCGGACGCGTTCAGGCTCTTGAGTTTCCCTTTCATCGGAATCCGGATCCGCGCGTCACAGCGATCCTTCAACACAGGCGACAATCCGCGGCCTTCAGAACCGATCACGATGGAGACTCCTCCGGAAAAATCCGCTTCATACAGACTGATGGCTCCCGGATCCGCATCGGCGGCGAATATCTTCATCCCCTCCGATTTCAACCTGAGAATGGTCTGCCCCATGTTCCCCACGTGGCAGACCGGCACATGCTCCACGGCCCCCGCGGACGCCTTCGCCGTGGCGCGATCGACGGGCGCGATCCGTTTGTCCGGCACAATCACCCCGTGCACTCCGGCGGCCTCGGCCGAGCGAATGAGCGCTCCCAGGTTCTGCGGATCCGTCACTCCGTCAGCCAGAAGTATGAAAGGATCCTCGCGGGCAAGCTGAGCCCGCGCCAGAATCGCGGCGACGCCTTCGTCCGCGATCGCGGCAGCCATCGCGAGAATGCCCTGGTGATGCTCCGTTCCCGCCATGACATCGAGCCGCTTTCGCTCGCACTCCTGGATGGGAATCCCGAGTTTCTCCGCCTCGTCGATAATCTCGCGGAACGTATGCCCCTTGAGTCCCCTCGCCAGGATGATCTTCTGAATGCTTCTTCTTCCCGCGAGCAGCGCTTCCAGGACTGCGCGGCGGCCGAAGATCTTTTCCTGCGCTTTCGCGGCATGGGAGGGCACCGTCACAGGGAAAGTTCCTTCTTCGAACGCCGTTCGACGGCCGCTTTCACGAGACCGGAGAAAAGAGGGTGCGGAGATTTCGGCCGCGAGCGGAATTCCGGGTGAAACTGGCACGCAATGAAATACGGATGCTTGGGATATTCGACGATTTCCACCAGGAGTCCATCCGGCGATGTGCCGGAAAAAATCATGCCGGCTTCGGCAAGCCGGTCCCGGTAGGCGTTGTTCACCTCGTATCTGTGCCGATGCCGCTCCGTGATTTCATCGGGCACCTGGGAACCGTTATCGGACACGCCGGCATAAAGCGCCGCCGCCAGTGTCTTGCGGCGCAAGCGGCAGGGATACGATCCAAGGCGCATGGTGCCGCCCTTGTCCTTCACGGTCCGCTGGGCCGCCATGATATGGATGACCGGGTGCGGCGTCTGTTCGTTGAATTCCACGGAATGAGCGTCATCGAGGCCGCAGACATTCCGGGCAAACTCGATGACGGCGCATTGCAAACCGAGACAAATTCCGAGAAACGGCATGCCCGATTCGCGGGCATGCCGGATCGCCATGATTTTTCCTTCGACGCCCCGCTCGCCGAATCCGCCTGGAATGATGATGCCGTCCAGTTGTTCCAGATCCGCCGTTCCACGTTCCACGGTTTCCGCGTCGATCCATTCGAGATCGACACCGGTATCCATGGATGCGCCGGCGATGATGACGGACTCGACAATGCTCTTGTAGGCATCCTTCAACTCGATGTATTTCCCGACAAGTGCGATGCGCGCGCGCCGCGACGGAACCTCGATACGATGGACAAAACGGTCCCATTCCTCACCGGCTCCCGCGCCGCTTCCCGATTGACCGCTGCCTTCCATCGGCAGCGAAAGCGCCCTCAGGACGACTTCATCGAGACGTGCCTCCCGAAGGAGAGATGGCACGCGATAGATCGTCTGGACATCCGGAAGCGATATGACTTCGGCGGGATCGACGTCCGCAAAGAGCGCGATTTTCTGCTTCACATCCTCGTCCAGAGCCACCTGGGAGCGGCACAGGAGAATATTCGGATGGATGCCGATCTGCCGCAGCGCCGCGACGGAATGCTGGGTCGGCTTTGTCTTCATCTCGCCGGAGGAAGGGTGATACGGCACGAGGGTCAGGTGGAGATAGCAGACGTTTCCGGAACCCAGATCGCGCTTCATCTGGCGGATGGATTCCAGAAAGGGCAGCGATTCGATATCGCCCACCGTGCCTCCGATCTCCACGAGGAGCACATCGAACCTGGACGCCAGGCCGGCAATACGGGACTTGATCTCGTCGGTAATGTGCGGGATGACCTGGACTGTCTTGCCGAGATAATCACCGGCCCGCTCGCGCCGGATGACCGCATCGTAGATCTGCCCCGTCGTGACATTGTGGTCGCGCGTGAGATCGCTCTGCAGGAAGCGCTCGTAGTGGCCGATGTCGAGATCTGTCTCCGCGCCGTCCTGCGTGACATACACCTCGCCGTGCTGAAACGGGCTCATTGTTCCCGGATCGACGTTGATGTACGGATCCAGCTTCATGATCCCGGCGTTGAAGCCGCGGGCCTTCAGAAGGTTCCCGAGGGATGCGGAGGTGATGCCCTTGCCAAGCGAAGACATCACGCCTCCGGTCAGAAAGACGATCTTCCTGGCGCCGGCATTCATGAGGATGAGTCCTGAGTCCCGGATTGCATTGAAAGAAGCCTCTCTACGACTGCTATATCCTCCGGTGTGTCCACGCTCGCGCTCCTTCCTCCCACTTCTATGATACGGATTTTCCCGCCCGATTGAAGAATACGAAGCTGCTCCAGCTTCTCGATCATTTCCAACGGTGAAGGGGGCATGGAGGCGAATTTCATGAGCGCGTCGCGGCGATAGGCGTACAGACCGATGTGTTTCAGATACAGGAGCTGTTTGGAGGCTTTTTCCAGGTCCATGTCGCCGTCCGGGCCTTCGAAGCCGCGGGGGAATGGAATGATGGAGCGGGAGAAATAGAGAGCATTATGATCGAAATCGTTGACGACCTTGACGACGTTGGGGTCGATGAGCTGGTCGGGAGAAACGATGCGTTCCGCGAGCGTGGCGACGGCAATATCCGGATTTTCAGACAGTGCGGCCACGCATTCGTCGATACCTCCGGCATCGAGGATCGGTTCATCGCCCTGGATATTCACCACGATGTCATACGAGAGATGTCCGACGGCTTCCACGATCCGGTCGGTTCCGGATGGCGAATCGGGCGACGTCATGATCGCCTCGCCTCCGAAAGCCTCCACAGCATCCGCGATCCGGCGATCGTCCGTCGCGACCGCCAGGCGCGCGAGATTTTTCGCGCAGCGGGCGCGCTCGTAGACATGCTGCACCATCGGCTTTCCGGCGATCAAAGCCAGCGGCTTGCCCGGGAAACGGACGGCGGCGTACCGCGCGGGAATGATCCCGATCGCGTTGTGGATTGAAGCGCTCATGCGCGAACTCCGGTCGCAGCCTGCAGCATGGACGTGGTGGACCGGCCGGGAAGAAGGTCGACGCGATGGACCTGTCCTCCCCAGGACAGAACCTCCGGCTCGCCGACAATCCTGCCCGCGCCGTAGTCCGCGCCTTTGACAAGCACATCCGGTCGGACGACCATGATCAATTCCAACGGCGTGTCTTCATCGAACACGTCGACACGATCCACATACTTGATGGCTTCCAGCACGGATAATCTGTCCAGCACGGAATTCACGGGTCGTCCCGGACCCTTCAGCCGTGCGACGGAAGCATCGGAGTTCAAGCCGACAAGCAGGTAATCTCCCATGCGCCGGGCACGACGCAGAAGCTCGATATGCCCCGCGTGAAGAATGTCGAAACATCCGTTCGTGAAGACGATCTTCCTGCCGGAGCCGCGGATTTTGCCGCACTCATCGGCCAGGAGAATCCTGTCAGTCATGCGCTTGCCCCAGATCGCGCAGCTTTCCGTCGAGTTCTTCGCGAGAGGCCACGGCGGTACCGCGCTTGCCGACCACGATCCCGGCGGCGGCATTGGCGATGCGCGCGCCAACCGGCAGCGATGCGCCGCACGCCAATGCGAGGCCGAGCGCGGCGACGACCGTGTCGCCCGCGCCCGTGACGTCGTATACTTCACGGGCCACGGTCGGAATCTTCAGGATCCCCTCATCATTGATGAGCGCCATCCCGGCCTCGCCGCGCGTCACAAGCAGCGACGCCCGCCCCAGTTTCTCCCGCACCGCCCGGGCCGTTTCGAAAAGTTCCTCCTCGTTCCGGATGCGGCGGCCCGATACGCGTTCCAACTGGAGATGATTCGGCGTCACGACGGTGGCATCGCCGTACCGGTAGAAGTGAAGAACGTTCGGATCGACGACCACCGGCTTGCCGGCGGCTCGAAAAGCGTCCACGGCGCGATGGAGCAGATCGGCGGTGATGACTCCCTTGTCATAATCCGAAATGACGAGCGCATGACAATGGCGCACGGAGCCTTCGATGCGCCGGCCGAGTTCCTCGGCATGTTCGGCGGCAATCGCCTTCACGGTCTCGGAATCGATCCTGACAATCTGCTGCGTCCGCGCCGCGACGCGCTGCTTCAGCGTGGTCGGCCGTTCCTCCGCGACCACGATTCCCTCGCATCCGATTCCGCCTTCCCGGGCGAGTTCGACGAAGCGATCCGCGGTATCGTCGTTGCCGACGATCGAAAAAAGCTGAACGTGGCCGCCCAGAGACGCGATGTTGCGGGCCACGTTACCGGCGCCTCCCAGTGTCTGCGTCCGGGATTCCACTTCCAGCACGGGCACGGGAGCTTCCGGTGAAATGCGGGAAACCCGGCCGTAGATGTATTCGTCGAGAATGACGTCGCCGAGAACGGCAATCGTCTTCTCAGGAAATTCAGTGAGAATTCCGGATTCCCTGGCGCGCGAATCGGAAACGCCCGCGGCGGTCACAACTTTCCGCTCATGGAAAGAGCGTCGTCTCCACGTCCGCGCAGAGCGAATGGAGAACGATCTTGTGCACTTCCTGAACCTCGAATGTGCGATCCGAGGGAACCGAGATAACGATATCGGCAGCCGGTTCCGCAAGCCCCCTTTGACCGGCGAGAGCCATGGTGGCAAGCCCCCGCGCGCGAGCCGCCTTAAGACCGGCAATCACGTTCGCGGATTTTCCGGACGTCGTGATTCCAATCGCGACATCTCCCGGCCGCCCGTAGGCCTCAATCTGCCGGACAAAAACGCGATCGTATCCGTAATCGTTCGCGATCGCGGTGAGCGCGGCCGATTCAGCCGTAAGAGAAATAGCCGGCAACGCGCTGCGTTCCTTCATGAATCGGCCGACAAACTCCGCCGCGAAATGCGACGCGTCCGCGGAACTGCCTCCGTTGCCGAAGACGAGAATCTTGGAGCCGGATTTCATGGCGCCCACAATGTTGGAAAGCGTATCTTCGTAAGCGGAATAGAAACGATCGTCGAGACGCCGCAGGAGGCCCTGGAGATCGGAGATATGAACTTTCAACGAGGACATGACGGCCGCGATCATATCTCATCCCATCAGCAAAGGAAACGGGACAGGCTGAGTTTTGCACCGCCCCCCGTGCATAAATCAGTAAGTCCCGGTTTTACAAAGCTAATAATTCGGACCAAACTTGTAGTTCAAGGATACCCGATGGTTGTTACCGAGGCTACCGTAGGGAATGAAGGCGTAATCGAGCGCGAGATCGTTGACTTTGACCCCGATTCCGCCGGTCAGCCCTTCATCCGCGTCGATCCGTCCGTCCCAACCGATGCGCAAAGCGATCATATCCATGACTCTTGCTTCGGCACCCAACTGCAACGTCAGATCCTGATCCCTTACTTTTTCCACGTCTCCCGTGAACGTAAGGCGATCGCCCAGGAGATCGACGGCCGCGCCGATGCGGAACAACGCCGGAAGCTGCTCGGACACCGAGTTTGCGGTGGCTCCGGGCACATCGAAGTTCACGTTCGTCCCGATATTGGCTCCGGTCAATGCCAGCCTGATCGGCAATGTCGAGGGGCGCATGACCATGCCGAGGTCGACCATGAACGAAGTGGCCGCGATATTGGCAAGCTCCTGGTGCAGAAGCTTGGCGGTTACTCCAAAGCTCATGAATTCATTGTACTGCCGGCCATAGGCCCCCTTGAGGATCCAGTCCGCTCCGCTGAAGGAACCGGAAGGCGTGGCATTGTTGATGAGATCCGAAAGCGTCACTCGCGGAATCTTGCCGTAGTCCAGGTAGGTCATTCCCACGCCCCAGCCCGAAATATCCGTGAAGGGCTTGGAATATCCGATCTCGCCATGGCTTATCCCCTGAACAAGGCTCTGGTATGTGGCCTGCACTTCGCTCCGATGGGTATAGGCGAGGCCGGCGGGATTGTAATGCATCGCCGCCACGCCCAGCGCGGTCGCCGTTCCAGCGTCACCCATC
>CAZCME010000004.1:24182-290071 GCA_964499705.1 uncultured bacterium
GCCGTACGCCATAGCTTGTATTTCCACGAGATCATGGGCCGCTCCCGAGCCAATGCGAAGTACCGCGCCAGTGGTCGATCCCGCTCCGTTCGTGTTGGACCGGGCGGTCACTCCCGCGGCCAGGAGCAAGGTTGCGACGCCCGACAGCGCGATCGTCTTCATCATCCTAATCTCCATCGGACTTCAGCGGCTTCGATTGAAGCTGATATTTCCGCGGGGCGGCCGGGTGAATCCGGAACCTGATTCGGGGTATCTTCATCGGATGATCGCCAGCTTGCCGGTGACCCGCTGGCCCGTCGCATCGTCGGTGACGACATAGAGATACACTCCGCTGGCCACCGGGCGCCCGTTCGAGCTTATGGCGCCCCAGTTGACCGTCGCGTTCGCGTTGTTCTTCTTGATCTCGATGATCTTCTCGCCGAAGAGCGTATAGATTTCGATGCGCGTCTGAGGCGTCAGGTTCTTGAACAGGATGCCTGATGTCGCATCGCCGGGCGACCACATCCTGCCGTTCTCATCGTTGGCGTCATTGGGAATGTAGGGATTGGGGCCGACAAGGAGCCTGGTCAGCCCCTGGTCCGAAATACCCGTGTCATTCGATATGAAAAAGGGCGAGAAATGCCTGATCGTTCCCGTCAGCGTCCTGCGGGTCCTGTTCCAGACGATGTTATCGAGAAGTTCCAGCTGTCCGGCCGCGTTCAGCGTATATATTCTAGCCTTGGACATATCGATACCTGTTGAATCGTCATAACCATTCTGGTTGGCATCGATGTAATTGATCGTGATCGTGGAAAGCGCGCCCTGGAGGAAATTACCGCCGGCTCCCGTGAGCGCCAGATGAGCCCAGTACCGGGGGATGGCGCAGCCGGCCGAGCGGATCGCGGCCAGCATCTCCTCGGTGTACGTATCGCGAGTGGCGCGGGAAGTGACGCGCGCCGTGTCGGTCGGGATCGATCCCTGCGCCAGGTTGAGCACGGCGTCGAAGATTCCGCTGGCCGAGCGGATCACGACGACATCCGCGGCCGAGCGAGTGGAGACCTGTTGCTCCTGGTAGACGGAATCCTCGGCGGCCCGCTCGTCGCCGGCCAGCACGAGATACGTCAGCGTCCCGGTGTCGCCGACGAATCCGGGCTGCTGCAGCGTGATGCCGACGGATGTGGCGTATGTGTCTTCACCCTGGCTCGTGACGGCGACCGCGACAATTTCGTAGGAGTCGGCTTTCAGCGTGCTTGTTTCCCAGAGAAAACTGTAGAACACATTTCCACTGGCATCGAAAGAGGAATCCTGAGCGACACCGATCGTCGAATAGCCAAAGCCGGACAATGCCTGCGGACGCAGCTTGAACTTGACCTGTATGATGTCGGAAGCCGTGCCCAGGACGAGTTGCGCGACCAGGGGAATGCGGTTCACGACGAGGTTCGTATCATAATGGATCCGCTCTCCCGCCTGAGGCGTCACAAACCGGACGCTCGCCGCGGGCGACGCGGAGGTCAGTCCGCGGAACACGGCCGTGATGATCGCCGAAGCGGTGCTCTTATTGCCCGCGAGATCCTGGGAGACGATGAGAAACCGATACTGGGAATCCGCGTTCATGGAGGTCGTCGAATCGGGAAGCGTGAGGGAATAGAAGAGCTGGCCCGAGACGTGCGCGAATGTCTTCAGAAGCGCATTCGGATAGAGCCCCAGGCCGGAATCCCAGAAGAGATTATACTGACCTCCCGTCATGCCCGTGTCCCCCGACGGCGAGGGATTGAACGTGATGACGAGCAGGCCGGGATTGGTCGTCACCGTAAAATTGTCCGGCGGCAGCGGGGGTATCCGGTCCGGCACGATGACTATGTACGTGTCATAGTAAACATCCGCGGGCGGACCGGATTCGGTGTACCAGCCGTCCGCGCCCAGCGCCGGAAAGACCACACGGACCGTCGGAAGCCCCGTATCGACAAGGCGCACGACGATGAGATATTCCGAAGTGTCCGGAGAAAGCGGCCCCGGTCCCTGGTTGAAGGATTGAAGCTGCGTATCGGTCGGCATCGCGGTCCCCGCGGAATCCGGAAGATATCGGACCAGCCTCCATCCGTCCGCGAATAAGCCCATGCTGTCGTTCCTGAAATAACCGACCAGCGCATCACGGACGATATTTCCGGATGTATCGAACGCCTCCGAGTCGAATCTCCTGTTCCTGTTGGCATCCCGATAAAGAGTAACCGTGTCGAAACTGAACATGCGCGACGTATCGGAGCCGAGAATGCGGATGAGAAGCGAATGCAGCGTATCGGCTTCCACATCGCTTCTGGGAATAAACCACGCGATCTCCTTCGTGTCCCCTCTCTGAATCGTGGCTGTCAGGGATGGATTTCGAGGCTCCGTGTGGATAAACATGGAATCGCGACGGTACGTGAAAGTGCAGCTCGATGTGGCGGCGGCGCCGGGACCGGTGTCCCGATACAACGTTTTCAAGCCGTGAGCGGGGATCCAGGCAAAAAGCGTCGCAGCCTGCGGCACGGTCTCCGCGATCCGAATCGTCACGAAAAATGTTTCGCCGGCCGGATCTTCCGCGGTGAATCCGTAACTCTGGTTGGCGA
The DNA here is from genome assembly GCA_964499705.1 of uncultured bacterium. Taxonomy (GTDB): domain Bacteria; phylum UBA8481; class UBA8481; order UBA8481; family UBA8481; genus JBBTKW01. Next base: position 26,768 of record CAZCME010000004.1, read on the forward strand.
TGCCCCAGGTTTCCTGCCCTCCCGCGGCCAGTTGCTTCGCGAGCGGAATGATGCTCTCGCCGGGCGAGAGCGTGAGCGTAACGGTATCGATGTGGCCGATGACCGCACCCGTGAACACGATCGTGAAAATCTGCAGCGTATCTCCCAGCGTTGTCACGACGGGAATACCCGCGCTGTCGCCTCCGATGAGCCCGGACATGATCACCGTCGGATTGGAATCCTGTGAGCGCGACCGGAGCCAGTTCGGATTATTGCGGAGCGCGAAGATCGGATGGACCCACGACTTGCTGCTCAGGGTATCCATGAATGACGCGGACTTCGGCGCGCCGAACGTGATGTTCCGGGACGCCGTCACGGGGAGATCGGGCCGGTTCGTGAGAAACGTGTGCACGGAATCCGGATCGATCCGGACACGGATTCCGGCGCCCAGCTGTACCGTGTCGAAGACCTCCGCGACCAGCGTGCAGCTGATCACTGACCCGAAGATGATCGGTGAATCCATCCGTGTCGTTGTCCATCCGGAAGCTTCCTGGCGCACCAGGATGAACGTATCCCATCCTCCGCCGGCTCGATCGACGAGCACCCAGGCCGCGCGCACACTGTCTCCGCCGCTGGCTCCGTCGCCCGTGAATCGAAAAGCGAGGCGCTGCAGGGAATCCGTGGCTGCGGTCGCCGATGTCTGGCCTCGGACGGTCCCGACAAGAGCGATGAAAGGATTCTGCTGAAGCCGTGAATCCGGATGAACGGTGATATTGGCGAGGGCGCTGTCCGAGACCAGGACGGTATCGACATGATTGTAACGGATCACGCGGCTGCAGGAGATATTTCCGACGGAACCGGTCAGGAATGCCGAAGACACCGTTTCGATGAGCGCCGTGAACGATTGACCGATGAAGCGGAGCGGACTGTCGGCTGTCGCGACGCGCACGGTGAAGCTCTGGCCGGAGTCGATCGTCACGCTTGCGGGAAGACTGAAAACGGGCGATGACGTCGAGGGAGTGACGAGCGTCAGCGTGATCTCCCGAGCCGGCGTGATGGATCCGGCATCGAGGAAGAGCCGCGTCGAGAGTTGCTCGCCTGTCAGGCCCGGGCTGCAGAACAGCTTTGCGCGGAAAACAACAAGCGAATCGCTCGGCACGAAGGTCGATGAAAACTTGCCCTGCAGGGCGACCGTCGAGTCGTTCTGCACGCGGAAGGGAGATACCGTGGTATCCGGCAGCGTCGCGGGCGCGATCGCGAAGAACGGTTTTCCGAACGTGATCGCGCGCGAGGCCGTCACCGAGCTGTCGGGACGGTTGGTCAGCGCCGTATGAAACGAATCCGCGTCGATCACCGCGCGCAGAGTCGTCCCCAGCGCCACGTTCTCCGCGATCTGAACGACCAGGGTGCATCTGAGGCCGGACGATGACGGAATCGTCTCCGAGACGTTGGCGAACCAGCGGCCGATGCCGTTGGGAAAAAGCGATATGCTGTCGGAAGCCGCAAGGCCGGCGGTTTCGATCTGCACCCAGGCCGCCACGATGCTGTCGCCCGAATCGGTGATCGCCGATCCTGTGAAACGAAATCCGATCCGCTGGAGCGTATCGCGAAGGGCCGATGCGGAAGTCTGTCCGCGAACCGTTCCTATGAAGGCGATGAAGGGATTCATGCGCGCGCGCGAATCCGGATGAATGGTGGTATCAGCCAGCGCGCTGTCCGTGACCGCAACGGTGTCGACGTGGTTGAAGCGTATCACGCGGCTGCAGGAAATGTTGCCGAGCTGACCGCTCAGGAACGCGGTCGAAGCCGAATCGATGATTGCCGTGATCGATTGGCCGATATAAATGAGCGGACTGTCCGTTGTGGCGACGCGGACCGTGAAACTCTGGCCGCTGTCCACGGTCGCGCTCGCCTGGATGCTGTAGATGGGATTGGAGGTGCCCGGTGTCAGGAGAATCATCGTCGTCTCGCTGGCGGGCGTGAAGGATCCCGCGTCGAGAAACAGGCGCACGGTAAGGGATTCGCCCCGTATCCCCGCGCTGCCGACAAGTTTCACCTGGAAGTTCGCCAGCGAATCACTCGGCTCGAACGTCGCCGCGAACTTCCCTTGCAGCGCGATCGTCGAGTCGTTCTGTTCCCGGAACGGAGAAACCGTCGTGTCGGACAGCGTCGCCGCCGCGATCGTGAAGGAAGTCTTCCCGAACGTGACCAGCCGGGAGGCTGTCACGGAACTGTCCGGCCGATTCGCAAGGGTCGTGTGAAAAGAATCCGCGTCAATCACGGCGCGCATGGTCGTTCCCAGCGCCACATTTTCCGCGATCTGGACATGGAGCGTGCAGCGGACAGCCGAGGTGGAGGGAATCGTTTCGGTGAGATTCGCGAACCAGCGGCCGATCCCGTTGGGGAAGAGCGATATGCTGTCGGATGACGCCAGGCCCGCGGACTCGACCTGCACCCAGGCCGCGACAATGCTGTCTCCGGCGCTCGTGATCGCCGATCCCGTGAATCGAAAACCGATGCGCTGAAGCGTGTCCGGAATCGCCGACGCGGATGCCTGGCCGCGCACCGTCCCGATAAAGGCAATGTAGGGATTCATCCGCGCTCGCGAATCCGGATGGATCGTCGTATCGGTGAGCGCGCTGTCCGTGACCGTAACCGTGTCGATGAAGTTATACCGAATTACCCGGCTGCACGAAATGTTCCCGGCCTGGCCTGTCAGGAGGCTCGAGGAGGCTGTCTCGATAAGCGCCGTAAAAGACTGTCCGATGTAGCGAAGCGGACTGTCCGTCGTCGCCACACGCACGGAGAAATTCTGGCCGGTATCGATCGTGACGGCCGCCCCCAGGGCGAACACCGGCGACGTCGCGATCGATGTGTCCGCGAGCGCCAGAATGACTTCACCCGCCGGAATGAGGGCCGCGGAATCGAGGAAAAGCCTGACCGTCAGGGATTCGCCGCGGATTCCGGCGCTTCCCACGAGCTTGACGCGGAGGACCGCGAGCGAGTCGCTGGGAGCATACGTCGAAGTGAATTTGCCCTGCAGAGCCGTCGTCGAATCGTTCTGGATCCGAAATGGAGTCACGGTCGTGTCCGCCAGGCTCGACGATGCGATCGAGAACGACGGCTTTCCAAACGTGACGGTGCGCGACGCCGTGACGGAACTGTCGGGCCGGTTCGTGAAGAAGGTATGGAACGAATCCGCGTCGATGACAGCCCGCAGCGTCGAGCCGAGCGTGACATTTTCCGCGATCTGCACGACCAGCGTGCAGGGAACGGCCGCTGACGGGAGAAGCGTCTTTGTCACGTTGGACATCCAGCGGCCGACGCCATCGGGAAAGAGCGAAATGCTGTCGGAGATTCCCAGGCCGGACGTCTCGATCTGAACCCAGGCAGCGACGATGCTGTCCCCCGAAGGCGCGATCGTCGTGCCGGTGAACCGGAATCCGATCCGCTGCAGCGTGTCCGAGAGCGCCGAGGCGGACGTCTGGCCGCGAATCGTACCGGTGAATGCGATGAACGGATTCATCCGTGCACGCGAATCCGGGTGTATCGTCGTATCGGCCAGGGGCTGGTCCGTGATGACAACGGTATCGAGATAATTGATCCTGATGATCCTGCTGCAGCTGAGATTCCCGGCGGCACCCTGCGCGAAAAGCGCGGTGACGGAATCCGTCGGAATGATGAAGCTGAGCGAATCACCCGCGTATCGAATCGGGGAATCGTTCAGAACCATCCGTATCGTGAACGCCTGGGCCGAATCCACGACTATCGGCGCGGAAAGACGGTAAGTCGGAGATGTCGATCCCGTGTCCAGGAGAACCAGCGTAGTCTCCCGGCCCGGCTGTGTTGCTCCGGGTTCGAAGCGCATTCGGAGCGAGTATGATTCGCCGACCGTGCTCCCCAGACCCGTCATGCGGACGCCGAACGTCAGGATGGTGTCGATCGGAATCTGCGTCGACGTGAACCTCCCCTGCATCGCAACGGTCGAATCGTTCTGGGCCCGGAAGGGCGCCACCGTCGTGTCGCTCAGAGTGACCACGGTCATCGCGAAAGCGGGCTTATTGAGCGTCACGGTCCTCGATCCCAGGATCGTGTTGCGTGGAATCGAATCGGCCTGATAGAGAGTGCGAACCGAATCGGAGAACATCTCCGCGCGCAGCCGCGAGCCTGAGGGAATCGTATCCATGACCGTCGCGAAGACGAGAAACGTGTCGGAATTGTCGGGTCCGAGGAGCCGGGAATCGATCGATGCGGACCAGTGCCAGATGTTATCGCCGAGCGGCACGGCGGGAGCGGATGCTCCTCGCGTCAGGATGATGGGCCGGCCAGAATCGGAGAGCATGACCGTCACTGCAGAGACGGAATCCGCCGCGAACTCGCCCGCATTGGCGCTGAAGATCCGGATGGCGAAATAGATGAGCGAATCGCCCACGCCCGGTTGCCATTGCTGCGCGGCGCTGTCGCTCGCGCGGATGACCTTAGCGTTGACGCCGTTGATCCGGCCCGCGAAAAGGACGAACGGCACATCGCTGTATCGCGAATCCGGATTGAAGGTCGTATCGGCGTAGTTTCTGTTCTGAGTGATCGTGGTCGTGTCCGTGAAGACGAAATGGACGCTTCGAGCGGAATGCGTTTCACCGGCCAGGCCGGACGTGATCGTCGAATTGACGGAATCCCGGGGAATACGGGCGAATACGAAATCTCCGCGACCCGCTATTCCACGGAGATTCTGCGCGTTAAGAGTGGTATCGCGGAACGTCGCGAAAACCTGGAACGGCTGTTCTCGCGCGACCAGGGTATCGGATGTGCCCGTCCTGAACCTCCAGCTCCTCGGATTGTCCAGATAGGAATCGAGGCTGATCGTGTCGCCGCCGGGCCGCACCACGCTCGGCATAAGATAAAGCCGAACGCTGACGATGGAATCGGCCGTCATGCCCGCTCCGATCGTGTCGAAGGAAACTCCGAAATGCGTGAGCGTGTCGTACACGGGCGTGATAACGGGGCCGACTCGGGCGTAGATGATGCCGGAGCACACGAGGGTCGGGTTGGAGCCGAATATCTCCCATGGCGGAATAGACGTGTCGCCTAGATTCCACATACCCAGGGAAATCGGAACGGTGCTGATCTTGTAAAGGCCGGAAGAATCCAGACCCTGGCCTGGTCCCGGAGCGGACCACGCCGCCGTGCATCCGGCGATCGTGATGAAGGAGGCGAGATCCGTGCCGATCGTGCACGTATCGGCCAGGTTGACGATAATCGAGAGCGAATCACCGCTGCGGACGGTGGAATCGAGCCCCGTGATGATCCAGGTATCCCCCATGGCGTTGTCGGCGGGATTCGGATCGATGTTCGTGAAGAAGATCCTGGGACCGCCAACCTTGAACTGAAAGGAAGCGTTGTAGACGCTGTCCCGAGCCGATCCTCCAAAGCGGATCTGGATCGCCTGCAACGTGTCGTAATCGGGCTCGATGAGCGAACTGTCCACACGAAAGATTCCGTCGAAGACGCGAACCGGAGTGGTGAAGGCCACGATAGGATCGATCGTGTCCTCGCCTGGAACCGCGAGAAGTCGGGCCGCGAGACCGAGGAGCGGCCGGGAGCAGGTGAAAGTGTTGCCGGATCCGGCGACGGAGAACGGCCCGGAATCCCGGAACGTCGTCACGATGGATTCCGCCGGGATCGCAACGACCACGGTCGCCCCGACAGTCGCGCTCTCCCGGAAAGTCGCATGGACACGGAACGTCCAGGTATCGGTGACGACCACATTCGGCGCGATAAACCAGGAATCGGAGCCAGCGGGAGAATTGACAGCTCGAAAAGTCTCCGTGTTGATGACGATCGCCACCGAATCCACGTCGCTGGCATTGATCCCTGACAACGTGAGCCGGATGCCGAAGCGTTCGAGCGTGTCGCCGCCGATCCCTGAAACGGTGTCGGCCCGCGCGGAACCGCTCGCCAGCAGGAAGGAATCGACCGTGAAAGAATCCGCCGTGCTCGCGCGCGAGACGCGCGTGTCAGGATGACCCGACCCGTTCGCAAGCGCGTTCATCTGGAGAATGATGTCCTGCTTGAAGACCGTGACGCGCGCTGTATCGATGCCCGCGGAAGGTCCCGAATCGCGGAAGCTCGTCCGGATGGAGTCGATCGCGACGATCGCGCCGATGGTCTCTCCCTGGGGCGCATTCCGGTTCAGTTGAAGATAAACCGCGTACGTGATGCTGTCCGCGAAGAATCGATCCGGGACAATGAAGAGTGTATCCCCCACGCGGGATGGCACATAGATCGAATCGGCCAGGTGGATCCGCAATCCCGAATCGATGAGGCTGGTCGCGCTGATGCCCGTGGAAAAAGTGAGGCGGACGGCAAAATACGTCAATGTGTCATTCGTGAGTGAAGGTGCAAGAAGCGTGTCGGCCTCGATTCTTCCGGCCGCCACCAGGAAGGAATCCAGAACCCGGGTGTCAGGATGCACGAAAAGCGCGGGCAGGACGGAATCCGTGATCGCGACCCTGGGCCTGGCGATGCGGATCGTCCGACCGGTATCGACGGACACCGCGGGGCCCGTGGACCGAAATAACGTGCTGATGGAATCCGGAAGGAGCGACGCGGAACACGTTCCGTTGACAGGCGAATTCGGGAGCGTGGTGAGGACCAGGCGATAGGTCGCGGAGTCGCCGATGAACTTATTCGGCGCGACAAACCACGTATCGTTTCCCGATGCCGAGGCCGTGAAGGTCTCGCCTGCAAGAACGACGCGAACTCCGCCGCTCGCGATAAGGGAACTATCCATGCCGTTGCCGAAATTCAGGCGGACAACAAAAGAAGTGATGGTGTCGAAGGGAAGCGGTTGTGACAGCAGCGTATCGGCCAGCAGGGTTCCCTCCAGGAGCGAAACGGCTCCGCCGTTGACACGTGTATCCGGATGGATCGCAATGTTCGCGAGGGCGGAATCGAGGATGATGATCCTCGGCCTGTTGATGCTGATTCTTCGCCCCGTGTCGACGGTCACCGGCGGGCCCGCGACGCGAAAAAAGGTCGAGATCGAGTCATGAAGCAACTGCGCCGTGCACGTGCCGTTCGCGGGAGCCGTCGGCAGAAATGTGAGATGCACGGAGTAGGCGGCCGAATCGGCGATATATTTGGCGGGAGCCACGAACCATGTGTCGTTGCCCGAAGGACTCGCCGTGAACGTTTCTCCCGCCAGCACGACCTTCACTCCTCCGGACGCGAGCGCGAGGCTGTCCATCCCGTTGCCGAAATTCAGCCGCAGAGCGAATCGAGTGATGGTATCGTTCGGAAGCGGAGTCGTCAGAAGTGTGTCGGGCAGAATGCGACCGGTCAGCGCGGGGATATCGCTTCCGATCGACCGCGAGTCGGGATAAATCACGATGTCGCCGAGCGGCGAATCGGCCGTCATTACGCGGGGACGGGCGATCGACATGAGCCGGCTTCCCAACACGCTGTCGGATGGGCCGGCGGCACGATGACGGAACGTCACCGAATCGATCGGAATGAGGGCGCGCACCGTTCCGCTGACAGGAGCTGTTTCCCTCAATGTGATCAGGATGGAATAGGTGGTGGAAGATCCGAACGGCTGATTGATCGTACCGGTCATGTATGAATCCGGCGCGGAAGCGGATGCCGCGATGCTGTCCGCGGTATGAATGACTCCATTGATCGTGACGCCGACGGACTCCACGTCGAGATACGTCATGCCCGCGCCGAACTGGAGCCGAAGGCCGAAGCGAAGGACGGTATCGCCGGCAAGGATCGGAGTGAGCAGCGTGTCTTCGAGAAGCGTTCCCCGGGCAAGAGTATAGGGCGCTCCCGAGGATCGCGAATCCGCGTGAACGATCAAGGCGGCGAGCGGACTGTCCGAGAAGGAAGCGCGCGGGCGAATGAAGGTGATGATCCCGCTGGAATCGATGACCGTGACATTTCCGCGCCGAAACTTCGTGCCGACGGAGTCGACGGGGACCGTGCAGGCCATGAAGCTCTGGAGCGGAGGCGTATCCGCCGATGCCACCACGCGAAACGTGTCGCTCCCCCCCGCCAGCGCAAGGGACACCGTCGTAATGTTGCCAGCCGACCAGTGATTTCCGGTCGTCCGGGCCAGATCCACGCGCGTGTTACCCGGTCCCAACAGCAGCCAGGCACTGTCAACGCGGGAGCCGGCTGTGCCTCCAAAATGAACTCCGAAGCGAGAAAGACTGTCTCCGCCGACGGTTCGCGTTTCGCCTTGCAGGATTCCCTGAAAGGCCGTGAAGGGAGATTGTCCCGGCGCGCCGGAGTCCTGCAGCAGGAATCTGTTTCCCTGGATGACGCGTCCCGTCGAATCGGCGGAAACGCGAAACTGGAATACGGGCCACTGGAGCGAATCTCCGACCGGATAATATTCCACCAATCCCGGCCCCGATTCGATGCCGACGCCCAGCGACGCGAGCTGCACGATGCTGAATACAATCCGCGTATCATGAAGATTCAGGTCGTTCCTTGTCCGAATGACGACCAGGAATGTTTCCGTGCCGGTCCCGAGAACGCGCGAGAGAGCGGAAAAGTTGTAGCGCGCCGTATCGTTGAAGGAAATCGCCGGAACCGAAACGGACGCGACATGGGAATCCGCCGCCGAGTGCAGCTGCCCGCCGTCCCCTTCCAAATACAGCTCGATCGTATCGATGATATTCGAGATAGCGACGGAACTGTCGAGCCGGCGGACGGTCAGATCGAGGCTTATGATGGTGTCGGAATTCGGCGTCGTTCCCCGCGCGCCGAATACGGCCGCGGTATTGAAATGAAATCTGGCGACGCCTCCCGGAATGAGACTGGAGTCCGCTCCGGCCGTTCGCACGTAGGCGACATGGCTCTCCCCGCGCGCCACGGAATCCGCTCCAAGATGCGCATGCGCCGCGGGAGCCGCCATGAGCAGAATCGCCACGAGCGCCGAATGAAAAACAAGATGAGGGATATTCCGAATCAGATCTGCGCGAGGTATGGAAGCGCGGGCCATTATTTTCTCCGACGTAGAAGCAGTGTTCAAGGCTGCCCGTATTATAGAGCCATCACATCGGAGAAATCACCCGAAAAATGGGATTTCAGCCCTCCTTCGCTTCAGCCTCGGGTTCCGGAGAAACAGGTTGCGGGCGGCGGCGCCAAAGCATGAGGTCCTTGTATTCATACGTCATGATCATCTTGGGAAACAGGAGCGCCGAAAAGGATGCAGGCACAAAATGACGTCGTGGGCGCACGGCCACAAGCTCGTACCGGGCCCCGAACGCCGCAAGCGTATCGGGCAACGGCTTGAGGGAGTCGCCAAAGACATCGATGATATAGTCGGCGTCCTGGGGAGACGGGTGCGGCACGAGATGGTGCCGGAATCTCCAGTCGTATCGGAAAAAGTCGAAGTCGGGCAAGGTCGCGGAAATCCATGTTTGCGGCGCTCTCAGGATGTTGAGCGTGAAAGAGTCGGTATTCTCGGCGACCGTAAGCATCGTCGTCACGGAGGAGCCGGGCTTCATGGTCTCGTTCATCATGTTTCCGAATTCCCTGTTCCGGTCCTTCATGTCCTGAAGGCTCATGTTGTAGATATGCGAATAGGCGACGTTGTAGCCCCCCACGAGCAGCATGAGGATCATCCCCACGGCGGGACTTCTCGTAAGGACCGGCGACCAGGCGGCGGCATTCAGGATCACGAAATACGAGATGGCGACCAACGCCAGGTAGTGCAGGCTCTGATGCAGCCAGATGGAATTATAGATAAGCGTCACGAGCATGAAGGGAAGGGCCCATATCGAAAGCGCGATGAGGGGTTCCGGTTTCTCGAATTTCCGACGGACGATTCGAAGGAATACGAGTGCCAGGGCCGGAAGGGAGAGAATCAGGAGCGGGTAATTGATGCCGTAAGCAATGCCGTCCGCGATCCCGCGAACGACGATTCGAAGGCTAGCTTCCGAAGGAAGATTCCTGCCGAAATTCCATAGGTTGAAGGGATTGGCCTGGTTCGCTTCGCTCCGGACGATATCGAGCTCGAAAAGCCAGTAGGGACTGACGATCAGAAAAGAAATCGCGACAACGCACCCGTAACGGACCAGATCTTTCACCGCCGCAAATGATCGATCGGCCAGATCCCGACGCCCCTCCATGAATACAGGAAGAAACCTGGCCACCGCCATGAGCGCCGCGATGAACCCGACGACGTAATTGCTGGCCAGGGCCAGGCCCGCGAAGATGGCGGAAAGAGCGAAGCATTTTCTTCCCCGGTTTTCCATGTAGGCCAGTGTCCAGTAGAGGGAGAGAAAAGCCCAGAGCGCGCCCGTCATGTAGGGTTTGGCGAGATGACCGAAGAGGACGAAATACGGCAGCGCGGAGGTGACGGCGATCGCGAAGCACGCCGCATTCGGGCCGTAAAGCCGGGAGACCGCGAGACCGAGAATAAGAATCGCGAGCAGGCCGCATACAGTGCCCCAGCTGCGAGCCGCAATGTACATGGTTCGCGAGATTTTCGGATAGGTCAGTATCTGCGGAAGCGAAAGCGCCCTGAAGCCGTGCTTCGCGATGGTTGCGGCTCCCACGATCGCGGCCGCCGGATAGATGTAGGCCCCTCCGTAGAAAAACCATTTCGGATTGAAATTGAGATTCTGCGGCTTGAGCCGCCCCAGAGCCGCCATCGTATTCGGTTCGTCGCCGTAAATGGACCCGAGGATCTGCTTCCGGATGAGCCTTGGAAACCAGGCTCGAACGCGAAAGGAATCCGATCCATCCGTCGAAAGGACAACGGTATCATCGGCGGTGTCCTCCGCCTGGCGGGCCATGTATTGCTCCAGCGTCAATTCCTTCGGCATGTCGAAGGAGAAGACCTTCGCGTGAGCCTGTTCCCTGTCAGCGATCATGATTTTGACGAGCTCAGGATATTTTTCGGCGTACCGGGTGATGACATCCGCCTTGTAGTCGCTGATCATGCCGGCGTCGATCATGTAAAAGCCTTCGAAGATCGCGGCGCAGTAGAAGAGGCAGGCGAGAAAAAAGTATCCACGATGAGCGCCGTCGTGAAACGCGCTCCGCAAAGCTGAAAACATCGGCTACTTCAGAAAGCGGAGAAGAAGGTCAGTAATTCGGCCCGAATTTGTAATTCAGCGAGATGCGGTGATTGTTGCCGAGATTACCATAAGGGACAAAGGCGTAATCGATGCAGAGATCGTTGACCTTGACGCCGATACCGCCCGTCAGTCCGTCGTCAGCATCGACGCGTCCGTCCCAGCCGATCCGGAGAGCCACCATTTCCATGATGCGGGCTTCGGCTCCGACCTGGGCGGTGACATCCTGGTCGCGAACCTTCTCCGCTTCAGCGGTGATGGTCAAACGGTTATCGAACAAGTCGACCGCCGCGCCTCCACGAACAAGCAATGGAAGATCTTCGGAAGTGTTGTTGAACTTGACCTTGGACCCCAGATTGGCGCCGGTCACGCCGACGCGAATAGGAAGGTTGGAGGGCCGGATGACGAGGCCAAGATCCGCCATGACCGAGGTCGCCGATACGTTGTCGATCTGCTGATTGAGAACTTTACCGGTGATACCAAAGCCGAAGTATTCGTTGAACTGACGGCCGTAGGCGCCCTTGAAGACGAAATCCTGACCGCCGAAGGAGGTGGACGGGGTCTGGTTGTTGATGACATCCGCCAGCGTCACTCGCTGCGTTTTTCCGTAATCGAGATACGTGAGCCCGAGGCCCCAGCTTGAGACATTGTTGATGGGATGCGTGACCGCAATTTCTCCGTGACCGATATCGAGGACGAGATTCTGATACATCGCCTGAACTTCGGCGCGATTCGTGAAGCCAAGGCCCGCCGGGTTGTAATGCATCGCGGCGACACCCCAGGTGTTCGCGACGCCGGCGTCTCCCATCGCGGGCTGCGCCGCTCCGGAGCCGAGTCTCAACACGGAGCCGCTTGTCGCGCCCGCGTCATTCGAATTCGACGCGGCGCTCGCGCTCATCGCAACGCCCGCCACCATCACTGCCGCCAGAACCGTCCGCATCATGTTCCTACTCTCCAAGCCTCTGTGTCTCATCGGATCACCGCCACTTTACCGGTGACTCTTTGTCCAGTAGCCACATCCGTAACCACGTAGAGGTAGTAGCCGCTCGTGACCGGCTTTCCATTGTCGTTGATGACGCCCCAGTTCACGGCGCCGTTGTTGTCGTTCTTGTTGATCTCGGTGATCTTCTCACCGAGGATCGTGTAGATCTCGATCCTGACCCGCACCGGCAGGTTCTTGAAGATGATACCCGTCGTCGCGTCTCCCGGCACCCATGCCCGGCCCGTCTGGTCATTGCCGTCGTTCGGCATGAACGGATTCGGACCGACGAGGAGCGAATTGAGCCCGTTCGTCACGATGCCCGTGTCGTTGGTGACGAAGAACGGCGAGAAGTGCTTCACCGTTCCCGAGACCGTGTTGAGATCCGGATCGCGGACGAGGTTCTGGAGTCTCTCCAGCTTGCCGTCGCCGCCGACCGTGTAGATCCTCGCCTTGGCCATGTCGACGAATGAGGAGTCGTCGACTTCGTCATTGTTCGCGTCGATGTAGTTGATCGTGATCGTCGCGCCGGCGCCGAGGCTTGTGTCGTTGGTGTTCTGTTGAATCGAGAAGTTGGCGAAGTATTTCGGAATCTCGCAACCCATCGCACGGATCTGGGTCTGAAGAGTTTCGCCCATACCGCCGCGCTGGAGCGAGCCGACAATCCTGGCCGTATCCGAACGCAACGATCCGAAGTTGAGCTTCAGCACGATATCGAAGGCTCCCGTCGGCGTGCGCAACTGGAGAATGTCTCCTGTGGCACGCGTGGTGACCTGCTGCTCGATAAAGGCCGTGTCGCTCGGCGTTGTGGAATCGCCGGGGTTGTATGTCGATTCGCCGTAGACCGTGAAGTACTGTGAAAGCGACGTGTCGGTTGTCAGAGGATCGCTGTCGACGTCCTGGAACCCGACGACCGAGAAGCTGATGCTGCTGGCGTACGTGTCGCGTCCAACAGCCGTGATGGCGACCGCGCGGACTTCAAAGGAATCCACGACTGTGCCTGCACGAGCCTGAGCCGAGAGGAAGTTGGCGACATCTGTTTCCAGAATCGCCGAGTAGTAGACATCGCCCGCGTCGTCGTAGGACGAGTCCGCGGTGGTTGAGAACGGATGGTAAACGAAGCCGGGCTCCACAAGCTTGCGGATGCCGAACTCGATGCCCGTGACCTGCGTTGCCGTCGTCTTGTCCGTCAGCTTGGCGACAAAGTTAATGCGGTTCCTTGCCGTCGGCGAAGCGAAGTTGAACCAGATCGCGTCCCCGGCATTCGGCGAAATCATCTGCGCCGAAGCGACCGGCGGAACCGAGAGCGTCGAGCGGAAGACCGCCGTGATAACGGGCGCCGCCGGGCTGGCATTGCCGGCCGAGTCGAACGCCTGCAGGGAGAATCGATAGGCGGAATCCGAGAAGAGCTGCGCCGTCGAATCGGGCAGCGAGATGGTGTAAGCCAGCTGGCCCGAGACATGATTGACGGTCTTCAGGATCTGCTGCGGGTAGAGACCCAGGCCTGAATCCCAGAAGAGCACATACTTGCCGTTGGTCATGCCGGTGTCGCCGGATGGCGACGGACTCCACGTGATCGACAGCGAACCGGCATTGACCGTGATCGTGAAGTCGACCGGAGTGAGCGGAGCGATTGTATCGTTCGCACCTACCGCGAAGGACTCATAAGAGACCTCTTGGCCAGCTTGCGCCGTGACTGGACCGGATTCCATATAGGGACCCGTGCAGCCCATGGCGACGATCGATGCAGTGACCGTCGTGCACTGGGTATCCGAAACCTTGACCGTCACGCAAATGATGTATTCCTGCGTGTCGACCGTCGGGAAGAAGGGGGTCTCCGTGGAGAGCGTATCCGTGGAGAACCCGCGCGCACGCTCCGATGCTTCCGTAGAGGCCGCGTTGAGCGGATTGCGCGTGAGAGTCCAGAGATCGGACGTCGCGCTAACCGAGGTGAAGAAACCAACCAGCGTATCCGTCGCGAACTGAGACGAGTCTGCCGGGTTGACAAACCGTGACTCCCAGATTCTTGACCTGTTGAAGTCCTTGTAGAGCTGGACTGTGTCGATGCTGCCCGCCAGGCCGGCCGTTCCGCGGAGGCGGATGGTCATGCCCACGATGACAGCAGTCTCGAGATCGGCCTTCGGCACGAACCACATGACAGCCTTCGTCTCGCCGCGTTCGACAAGTCTCGTAACCGACGGGTGCGGCGGCTCCGTGTGGATGAAGAAGGAGTCGCGTCTGAAGGTGAAGACGCTGCCGACAGTCTGATTCAGAGCCGTGCCCGTATCGCGGAACTTCGTCTTGATCGAGGAAGCCCAGATCTGAGGCTCGATCGTCGATGCCTGCGCGATCGTCTCCGCGACCTGAATCGTCACGAAGAATGTGTCGCTGGCCGCATCTCCGTCAATGGCGGAGAAGACTGTATCGATATTCAGGTGGCCCCACGTCTCATAAGTTGCTTCCGTGCCGAGCCGCGTCAGAACAATCGTGCGGAGCGGCGCGCCGACGAGATTATTCGGCATCGTCATGGTGCAGGCGATGATGCTGGAATCCGCCGTCGCGGGCCGCACGAAGGTGACCTTGAAGACGCGGAGAGTGTCGCCGGTGACCTGGATGGTCGGCAGCGCGGAGCTGTCGCCATCGATCTTGCCGGAGAGCACCACGATCGGATTGGACTCCTGACCGCGGCTTCTCAGCCAGTTCGGATGCTGACGGATCGCAAGAACCGGGTGCACCCACGCCTGTGAGGCTCGCGTGTCAATGACCACTTCGGAACGTGGCGTCCCGAAGGTGATCGTACGTCCCGTCGCCGAGAAGACTCCGCCCAGCGGTGTATCCTGCGAGTAGTACGTGTTGATCGAGTCAGGCATCATCTGGAGCGTCATCGTCGTATTTAGAGCGACGGACTCCGCGATCCGCACGTACACCGTGCAGTGCATCCAACCGAGGTACGGCAGCGGCGAATCGATGCGGTTGAAGAACCAGGCATTCGTATCGACACCGAGGCCGAATGTTCCATGCCGCGGCACGCTGATCGTGTCCTGGCCGCTCACGAAAGCGCCTGTCGAATCGGTGATGGAGAGAACCATGTTCATGGCTTCGATCGAGTCGCCGAGCGATGTGCCGGAGGTTCCGGTGATCCGGAAGCCGATCCGGTTGATCCTGTCGACAAGTCCGACGGTCGATGTCTGGCCGCGGAATCGTCCCTGGTAAAGGACGAACGGATTCTGGCCAAGACGCGAATCCGGATGAATCGTGGACGATCGCGTGTCGTCGTTGGTGATGAGAACGGTGTCGAGATACGCCCACCGGACGATCTTGGAGCAAGTCTGGTTGTTGGAGGAGCCAGTGGTGAAGAGCGATGTCGCGGACTCAATCTTGAGGGAAGCGAAGACTCCCATCATCGTCGTGGAGCTGTCGGCGCGGAGCATGACTCCGGTGTCGTAAGCCGTGACCCAGATGCTGAACCTGTGGCCGGAGTCGATCGGCATCATGGCCTGGATTCTCCATGACTCCGTTCCCGCCACGCGGAGGAGCTGCGTTTCATAGGACGGGTAGAAGGTTCCCGAATCTCTACGCAGCGTGAGGATGATCGAGTCGTGCGCTGCATATGTGCCGAACCCAAGCTTCGAGTCAAGGCCGACCTGGAAGAAGCTGATGGTATCCTGCGGAACGTTCGCGACGGAGAATGAACCCTGCATGATGATTGTGGAGTCGTTCTGAGCGCGGAAGAGCTGAACGATCGAGTCGTTCAGGAAGTTCGCAGTGATGCCGAACGCCGGCTTTCCAATAGTGACGAGCCGCGATGCAACCGTGGCCGTCTCCTTACGGTTGGTGAGAACCGTCAGAGTCGAATCCCTTGGAATGGTCATGCGGAGCGTCGTGTTGAGAGCCGTCGTGTCGTAAATGTTGACGAAGACCGTGCAGGTCATGATCCCGTTGAAGTTGATGCGGGTATCGAAGAATCCGAGCCAGAAGTTCGAATCCGTGCCCCACTGCCTTGTGTCATGGCCGTTAGCGGCCAGAGTCGGATCGGTCGCGCGATAGAGCGAGATCGAATCCAAACGCTGCTGTGTCGTGTCGTACATGATCCAGACAGCCTTGACGGCGCCGTTTCCGAAGGAATCGGTCGCGAGCTGGCCCGCCCAGTCGAACTTGATGGTGACATGACGGAAGGTGTCGGAAACTCCGAGTGCGGACGTCTGTCCCTGGACCTTGAAGACCATGGCTACGAACGGATTGAGGAGCGTCCTGGAATCCGGATGGACGTTCGTGTCCGTCAGAGCGCTGTCAGTGATGATGATCGTGTCCACGTAGTTGTAGCGGATCGACCGGCCCGAAGTGAGATTCGTTGCCGTGCCGGAGATGAACGCCACGTACGCCGAATCGATGTAGCCGTTCAGCGATTTGCCAATCATACCGAGCGGCGTGTCATTGGCCGTCGGAATGTCGTCGACGACCACGCGAACCGCGAACCTCTGCGCTGAGTCGACGCGAATCTGGAACGGCAGAACGTAGGTGCACTGGAACGCCTGTGTCGAGATACGGGTGAGCTGGATATTCGTGTCGAGGACACCGCCGATCGTATTGAGCCAGACCGCGATCGATTCACCGCGGAAGCTGGTGTTGACCGTGTCTCTCACAATGACCGTGAATCCGAGCAGAGAATCCCCGTAAGCATCGGCGTTTGTGACCGCGAACTTGCCGGACATGATGATGGTCGACTCCGTCTGCACCGCGAACGGCGAGACGGTCGTATCGGTCAACACATCCATGTCGATGGCGAAGGTCGGCTTGTTGAGTGTTACGAGACGACCAGAGGACGTCGAAGTGAGCTTGCCGGCCGTGAAGACCGTGCGAGCGCCTGTCTCAACGCTTGTCCCCGTATCGCCCGCACGACCATAGCGCGATAGGACAACCTCGGAACGGAGCGACTTGTTGAGAGCCACTGTCTCCAGGACGTGAACCGTGATCGTGCAGCTGATCGAGTTGCTCGCGGCGGACATGACCGTATCGAGGGTCAAACGCCATGTGGCGGAGTCGCGACGAACAAGAGCCCTGGTTTCCGTCAGGGTGCTGACATTCGCCCAGACTGCGACGATCGTGTCATTGACGCCGAAGACGAGGCCCGGTGTTGCCGAGCCGGTGAACATGAAGTCCGCGTGGCGGAACGTATCCCTGACAAGATTTCCTGATATATCCCTGTTCGTGGTCTGACCCTGGAAGGTCACAACCTGCGCAACGAACGGCGCCATACGCTGCCTGGAGTCAGGATGAATCGTCGTATCTCCCAAGGCGCTGTCCGTGACCGTGATCGTGTCGATGTAAGCGAGGCGGATCGTCCGGCTGCAAGTGAGGTTACCCGCTGAGCCTTGAGCGAACTGGAGCGTGATCGAATCCGTCGGAATCGTCATCGTGAGATTCTCGCCGATGTAGTTGATCGGCGTGTCGTTCAAAACAACGCGGATCGTGAATGCTTGACCGGATTCGATCTGCAGCTTCGTATCCGCGGGATTGGCGATGTGGCGCCAACCGTAGGTCGGCGAGGTCGAGTTCGCATTGACGAGCGTCAGCGTCGTCTCCGTGAATCCGACAAGCACGCCGGACTCAAGAACCATCTTGACCGAATAGGACTCGCCGCGCGTCGTGACAAGACCGTTCAGCTGAACGCCGAACGCCACGATCGTATCCGTCGGCGCGTAGGTCACCCTGAAGTTACCGGCCATCGCCACCGTGGAGTCATTCAGCAGCCGGAACGGCGGTACAGTCGTATCGCCCAAAACCGTCATCTGAACAGAAATTGCGGGCTTCTGGTAGGTGATGGTCCGGACGCCGAGAACCGTATGCGGCAGGCCGCCGGCAAGCGGGCGGGAGTCGCGCATGAAGAGCGTCTGGATCGAGTCGGAGAAGATCTCCGCGCGCAGTCGGGCGCCATTCGGAACCGTGTCCGGAACGTGGATCGTAACAATGAAGGTATCGCTGTTATTCGACCCAAGAAGCGGCGAGTCAACGGACGCCGACCAGTGCCAGATGTTGTCACCGAGCGGAACGGCAGGAGACGCCGCGCCGCGGGTCAGAACGATCGGTCGTCCTGAATCGGAGAGATAGACAATGACGGAGTCGACGGCGTTGGCCACCGTGTCACCGGCGGTCGCGCTGAATATCCGGATGCCGAAGTAGATGAGCGAATCTCCGGCAATGTTGCGCCACTGCTGACCGGCGCTATCCGTGAAGATCGTCTTAGCGTTCTGGCCGTTAATGCGCCCCGCGAAAATTACGGGCGGCGTATCGGCAAGTCGAGAATCCGGATTCACATTGGTATCCGTATAAACGAGGCTCTGCGCGATCTGCGTCGTATCGGCAAATGTGAACGAGATACCAGCGCGAGTTGTCTCCGCGCCGGTCGCGCCCTTCCACGAACCCGTATCGCCAGCAAGACCGGAGGTAAATGTCGTGTTGACCGAATCCGCCGGAATGATGACGTGCACCGTGTCGCTCAGCCCGAGCCCGCGTGAATCGGCGAGTTGGCGGAGATAACGGGCCCGGAGGAATCCGGCGTTGTTCGTCGTATTCCGGAACGTGACGAAGATCTGGAAGGCCTGCGACTCGGAAATCGTCGTGTCCTGAACGCCCGTGCGGAGGCGGTAGCTGCGCGGAGAGATAGCGAGCGAGTCGAGGTAGATCGTGTCGCCGCTCGGCCGAGCCGAAGACGGCATCAGCTTCATCGTGACGACCGCGATCGAGTCCGCCGTCATGCCGGCGGGCAGCGAGTCGAACTCAATGCCGAAGTGCGTGAGCGTGTCGTAAGCCGGCATCGGAACAGGACCGACGTTCGTAAAGATAACACCGGAGCAGACTCGGATTCCGAGTCCTCCTCGACCGTCGTTGATGATCGCGAAGTTTCTGCTGTCAGGATCGGTCGAGATCGGATTGAAGAGAATCTCCCACGGAACATATTGCGTGTCCGGCAGCGTCCACATGCCGAGCGTGACCGGATCGGCGTTGATGAGGAAGATGCCGGAGGACTCGCCGATGAGCGGGCCGGGCGAGCTGAAGACGCCCGTGCAGCCGCGACCGACGACCCAGCAAGCGAGCGTCGTTCCGGTCGGCGTCGTGTCCATCAGCCTGATCCGAATCGCAAACGTGTCGCCCGAGCGAACCGTCGAGTCAAGCCCGGTGAGGAGCCACGTATCGGCTTTGATTGGAGCTACCGCCGCCAGACGCGTCATTGCCATCCACGGACCGAAGACTCCATTGCGCTTGAACTGCACTTCCGAAGAAGTGACGGAGTCGCTGACCTGGTTGCCGCCCGAGGTGAATCGAATCATCAGCTCGCGGAACGTATCCTGGTCGATCTCGATCAATTGGCTGTCGATCGTGATGAGAGCGTCGAAAATCTTGGCTGGAATGATCTGGGACTGGATCGGGTTGATGGTGTCCGGAGCGAGCGTCGATGAAAGCTGGGCCGGTGTGCAACCAAGCGGCGGACGGAGCGTCGTCATGACGCGTCCGGAAGTCGTCTCGGAGCTCGGACCGCTGTCTCGGAAGAACGTGAGAATCGAATCCTGCGCCACGAAGAACTGCACGGTCGCGGCATTTTGCAGGAGCGATGCGCTGTCGTTGAAGCTGATGTAGGCGCGGAAGTTGATGGTATCCTGCGTCTGTTTCAGAGTGGTGCCGTTGAATGTCGCGCGGAAGAAATTGCCGTTCGCGGTCATGGCAGCCGTCTCGATCCCATCGATGACAAGTGCCACCGACTCCACATCCACCGCGCTGATGCCGCCTGTGTAGACGACACGGAAACCGAACTGACTCAATGTGTCTCGGTTGATTCCCGAGATCGTATCATCGTGAATATAACCCGCGACAACAAGATAGGAATCCCGGGTTAATGACCACGGATTCGCTCCAAAGAGGACGCGCGAATCCGGATGCCCGATATTCGCAGGAAGCGTCGTGCAGCTGACGATGACCTGCGACCGAACGATCGAATCGATCGCCGAAGCGACCTCGTTGGCATTGCCCGCGACGCGACGGCGAGTCGTGATCGAATCGGCCTGTATGACCGCTTGTATCGTCTCATTGCGCGGCGCCGTATTGAGCAGCCGAACGTAGACGCGGTAAGTCTCGTAGGATCCGAGAGCAAAGAGTGAATCCACGTTGGTGATATACAGGCTGTCTCCGCCCTTGAAAGGACGAATGCCGGTATTGCCGATTTGAATCAAGGAGTTCGTCTCATCGACGAACGTCGCATTGATGCCCGGGCTGAATTTCAGCCGGACGGCGAAACTCGTCAGCGAGTCGGACGAAAGCGCGCCCACCTGTCCCAATACTCCGTTGGAAATGAGAGTATCGGCGTTTATGGTTCCGGCCAGGATCAGAATGGAATCGCTGACGCGAGAATCCGCGTGGACAAAACGGCGTTCGAGCGGCGAATCGGTGATAGCGATACGCGGCTGCACAACCGTTACGATGCGCGCAACTGTGAAGACAGAGGATGGACCGCTCTCGCGGAAGGCAGATGCGAAGGAATCGAGTTGAACCTGCGCCTGAATCGAACCGTTAGCCGTGTCAAACGTCCTCGCATACAGACGTACCGTTGTCGTCCCCGTAATGGTCTGATTCACAAGATAGAGATACGTATCACCAAGAATAGTGCCCGGGGGATAGGACGTTCCATTAAGGACAAGCGTTACCGTATCCACGTATCGTGAATCCATGCGCGGTCCAGCGAAGACCAAGCGCACGTTGACGCGCGCGATCGTGTCGTAGGGCAGCGCGGGGGTCAGGAGCGTATCGGCGTTGATGAAGAATTCCGCCAGTTGGACGGAATCTCCCTGAACGCGCGAATCCGCATGAACTGTAATGGCGGGCAGAACGGAATCCGTGAGCGCAATGCGTGGCTTGACAATCGTAACAACGCGGCTGAGAAGCATGTCCTGAGCCGGGCCCGTGTCACGGAATGCCGCCGCAATGGAATCTACGAGGATCTGGCCCTGGATCGTGCCGTTGACCGGCGCGAGATTGAAGGTGCGGACATAGACGCGCACCGTGGTCGTATTCGAAACAGTCTGGTTCGGGAGAATACCGAAGGTATCACCCGTACGGCTGGACGTGACATACGGCGTGTTATCCACGACGAAGATAACGGTATCGATGTGCGTTGCCGAGACAAGACCGCCGCCGAGAATGAGGCGCGTCTGGAGACGGGTGATCGTATCGTATGGCAAAGGCGTCGTTAGCAGTGTGTCGGCAGCTACAAAGAATGACGCAAGGAAAATCGAATCGTTCTGGATGCGCGTGTCGGGATGAATTCCGATGCTCGGCATCGCGGAATCCACCACAATGACACGCGGCTTCCGATATGTAACCGTGCGACTTGCCAAGAGCGACGAGTCCGGACCCGCGACGCGATAACGGGTGGTCACGGAATCCTGCAGGATTTGAGCTCTCAATGTGGCCAGATTGGGAACGGAACTCTCCGTGCGGATATAAATTCGGAAGCTTTCATATGTGCTCTGGCTAAACGCGGAATCTAGGCCCGGCGCTTCAATATAGTACGTGTCGCCGGCGCCACGCTTGGGCGTCCAGATTGTATTGCCGATCACGATCTGCGAGACCGTTTCTTTGACGTGCGCCGTGGTCATTCCGCCGGTGAAGATGAGCCGGAACGTAAAACCAGTCAGCGAGTCGGAAGGCAACGACGGCGTCAGGAGCGTATCCCTGTTGATCGTTCCGGCCATGACAAGAACCGAGTCGGTGACGCGCGTATCCGGATGAACAGTGACGTTGCCTAGCGTGGAGTCGGCAATTTCGACCCGCGGCTTGTTAATCGTGACCGTACGACTTCCCAATAAGGAAGAATCCGGACCGGCAACGCGGAACCTTGAGGAGACGGAATCCTGGAGAATCTGCGCGCGGATCGTGCCGTTGACGGGCGTCGAGCTCTCCGTGCGAATGTAGACACGATAGCTTTCATACGTGTTGAAACTGAATCCCGAGTCAAGACCCGGCGCCTCAATGTAGTACGTATCTCCGGCGCCACGCTTCGGTGTCCAGATCGTATTTCCTATGACGATTTGAGAGGTTGTTTCGCTGATATTCGCCGTCGAGACGCCGCCCGTAAAGATGAGGCGGAACGTAAAGCCGGTCAGTGAATCGTTGGCAAGAATCGGCGTCAAAAGTGTATCTGCGTTGATTGTTCCCGCCAATATGAGGAATGAATCCGTGACCCGAGTGTCGGGATGAACCGCAATGTTCGAGAGCGCCGAGTCGGCGACCGTGAGCTTCGGCTTGTTGATGGTAACCGTTCGGCTGCCCAAGAGCGACGAATCCGGTCCTGCGACGCGATAACGCGTGGTGATCGAATCCTGAAGTATCTGAGCGCGAATCGTTCCATTGACGGGTGTGGAACTTTCCGTGCGAATGTAGATCCGGTAGCTTTCGTACGTATTCAGGCTGAACGCGGAATCAAGTCCCGGCGCCTCGATATAGTACGTATCGCCGGCGCCACGCTTGGGAGTCCAGACCGTATTGCCGATCACGATCTGCGACGTTGTTTCGCTGATATGCTGCGTTCCGACGCCGCCCGTGAAAACGAGACGGAAGGTGAACGCCGTCAGAGAATCCCTTGGAAGGATCGGCGTCAACAGCGTATCCGCGTTAATGGTTCCCGCCATGATGAGGAAGGAATCCGTAACGCGTGTATCCGGGTGCACCGCGATATTCGTCAATATGGAATCCGCCACGGTGACACGCGGACGGTTGATCGTCACGGTGCGGCTACCCAAAAGCGATGAGTCCGGCCCCGCGACGCGATATCGGGTTGTCACGGAATCCTGAAGTATCTGAGCCCGGATTGTGCCGTTGATCGGAGTGGAGCTCTCCGTGCGAATGTAAATGCGGAAGCTTTCATAAGTGTTCAGGCTGAAGGATGAATCCAAGCCCGGCGCCTCGATGTAATATGTGTCGCCTGCGCCGCGCTTCGGCGTCCATACCGTATTACCGATGACAATCTGAGAAGTCGTTTCGCTGATATGCGCCGTCGTGACACCGCCCGTGAAGACGAGACGGAACGTGAATCCTCTCAACGAATCGGATGCAATGGAAGGCGTGAAAAGCGTGTCCGTATTAATGGTTCCGGCCATAAGAAGGAACGAATCCGTTATCCGCGTATCGGAATGAACGGCAATGCTCGATAACGTGGAATCCGCAATAGTGACTCGCGGCTTATTGATGGTGATGAGCCTGCTGCCGACAACAGAGTCGGACGGGCCGGATGACCGGTATCGGAACGTTACGGAATCGATCGGCACAATGGCCCGAACCGTGCCGTTGATGGGCGCCGTCTCACGGATCGTGATTCGGATCGTATACGACTCCGCGACGCCAAAGGACTGATTGATGACCGCGGTCAGATATGAGTCGCCTGAGGAAGCTGCAAGCGCGCCCGAGCTGTCGGCGGTAAATTCGGTCGCGCCGAGGAGCACTCCCACGGACTCGACGTCCAGATAGGACATACCGCCTCCGAATTGGAGGCGCAGGCCGAAGCGCTGGACGGAGTCGCCACCGAGCCGAACCTGCAACAATGTGTCCGGTTGAATCGTTCCCACAGCAAGGATATACGGTGTCCCGGCGGCGCGCGAATCCGGATGCGCAATGATGTTCGGCAACGAGCTGTCATGCAGTGCGGCGCGGGGACGCGAGAATGTCACGACACCGGAGGAATCCTTGACCGTGGCATTGCCGCGGCGGAACTTGGATCCGACGGAGTCCACCGGTATCGTGCAGCCCACAAACCCCTGCAACGGGGGCGTGTCGGCCGTGACAACAACGCGGAACGTATCCACGCCGCCAGCGAGCGCGAGGATGACGGTCGAAATGTTGGGGGCATTCCAAGACGTCGTGCCGGCGGTTCTCGCCAGATCCACACGAACATCAGGAGTTACGGCCGAACCGACGATGAGCCAGGCGCTATCGATGTTGGCGCCGGCCGAACCGCCCATGTCCACTCCGAACTTCGCCAAGCTATCGCCACCCACCGTGCGAGTCTCTCCCTGGAGCGTTCCATGGAGAAGCGTGAACGGTGACTGTCCAGCGGCGCCGGAATCCTGGAACGCGAACTTGTTGCCGATAAACGGCGTCCCCGTCGAGTCGCTGTAGACGCGGAAGATGAAGGTATCGAGATCTCTCTGGCCAGGATTGGGCTTCTGCGTGACGGTCGGACCGGCGGTATCCATCACAATCGTGACGCCGCGGTTCGGTATGCGAACAAATATGGTCGTGTCGTTCAAGCGCAGATTATTTTTCGTGTATACGACAATGACATACGATTCCGTGCCGGTGAAAAGAATTCTGCCGGCAGCCGGCTCGGTGACGATCAGACTATAGTCGACCGTGGAGCCGGTATCGGCGACGGGCAATGTCTGCCTTGCGATCCGAGTGACGTCACCAGCATCGAACTGTTGGTTGTTGTTCGCGTCCACATAGAGGTCAACGGTATCGATAATGCTGGCGAAAGGAACAGAGTTAGGCGATTTGACGAATTGAATCTTAAAATCCGTAACCGTGTCGGGCACGCCGGCGGAACCGGAGCATCCGATCGCGCCCGCCGTGTTGAGGTAGAACTTCAGAATACCTCCGGGAACCAGGCCGGTGTCGGCGAAGGCGGCCGGAGGAGTTTTCAGAAGATTTGAATAGCTATCGCCGCGGATGACATCGCGGAATGCGGCCTGCGCATGCGCAGCCTGAGGCATCAGAGAAATAATTGCCGAAAGTATAAGTCCGTACGAAAAAACCTTGGCCGACATCTTCATGAACTGATCACCCCGCTTTGCGGTTGGATTTTTCTTCTCGAGAGAAGAATGAGAGACCGAAGCGGGAGCACGCATTATCGCACCGACGCTCGGTAATAGTATCGCCCGTAACAAATGCGCGCACGAAGGCACGCATCATCACAGACCATTAATTGAAACGAAGTTTCCCTCATAGTCGTGAACAATAATCATTATCAAGTCGGGGTGTCAACGTTTTTATGGAAAAAAATGCGGGCGATTTGAAAAAATCGACTGTGAAAAAAAATACCGAGAAAAATATTTTGCGTGGTACACTCATTCCTCCAAGGATGAAACGAGAACTACTCATCGCCTCCGGAGTGGATCCGTCCGGAGCTGCCGGGCTCGCGGTCGATATCGCAACGGCCCATGACTTTAACGTCGATCCCGCGATATTCGTTACAGCGTTCACCATCCAATCCGGGCGCAGCATCCATCGTGTCGAACCACGCGAGGCCTCGCATGCAAAAGCGGAACTGAAATACCTGCTTGGGGAATTCCGGCCTCGGATCATGAAGATCGGGATGATTCCTGATGAGAATACTGTTAAGATCGTTTCATCTTCTCTTCAGATCGTTCCAAGAATCACGAAGATTGTCGACCCGATCCTGTGCTCTTCCTCGGGTAAAGCCCTCATTTCCACCAAAGGTTTCAACGCACTCCTGAGCACGCTCCTTCCCGGAGCCATCCTCACGCCGAATCTTGTCGAAGCGGAAATCATCTCTCGTCAGAAAATTCTCTCGGACAAGGATCGCGAGGCCGCGGCCCAACGTATCCTTAATATGGGAGCTTTCGCCGTCATCATTAAGGGTGGCCACGATTCCACGGACAGAGCCGACGACCTGCTGGCGTCCCGCAATGATTTCATCTGGATTCGAGGCAAAGCTCGACGCTCAGCGAATGGGCGCCGCGTTCAGCTCCGGGGCACAGGGTGCCGTTTTTCCACAGCTTTTGCCTGTTCCTTGATCCACGGTCTTGATCTTGAGAAGTCGGCGCGTCTTGCGAAGAGGTTTGTCCGTGATGCCTTGACGAAATCAGACCTGGAGTCCCAGGTTCTTCCTCATTTCATCCAGCGTCACGGGCGACAGGCTCCGGGCCGTCGCCGAAAATAATTCACGAGGATCGTCGTTCGATCGTTCCAACGCCACATTTCGCCGAAACAGTTCGGCGAAGGCGCTTTCCAGATCATCCCGGATAGCTTCGAACGTATCTCCTGTATTGGGGAATGCAAGCCGGTCGGCGAGCGACAGCTTGATTTCACCCGGAGCAAATCTCGGCGGGTTCGTCCACGATGCTTCGCGCTCCAGGAGCAGCGCGGCTCTCACGAGCATCGCCAACGCGGCGCGCACGCGGTCCCTGTTGCTCCCTTCCATCTTCGTCTTGCGCTGGTACAGTAGGCCAGCTCGTCCTCCGCCCGCGTCCACCGCAAAATGCTCGTCGGCGCAGACGAGCAGTACTCCCGGGCCGTTCCGCACATGCCCATAATCCGCCGCGTCAATCATGATGCCGGGGATTTTCTCCTCCTGGATCCACTTCTGAAATACAGGAAGAAATTCCTCGCTCCGAACCTGCGCGGGTTCCGCAAAGTAGATCTTCAACCAGATTTTCTCCAAAAAGAGATCTCCTGATTCAGGCCGGCTCGACGGCTGCGCGGTCATGATGGATTCAGCGGCCCGGCGCGAACGGAGACGGAACGGCCGGAGCCTGGCCGGCGACGATCTTCATCTGGCACGCGTGCGAGGCTTCGATGAAGAGCTGCGCTTCCTCCACGCGCTGGTGCGCGTTTTCGGGCGTCGGATCGATATCGCCCCGTTCATGCGCCTGGAAGAGGAACTGCGCGAAGCGGCCGCCCGCGAACCGGTCGAAGA
Source organism: uncultured bacterium (assembly GCA_964499705.1). GTDB lineage: Bacteria > UBA8481 > UBA8481 > UBA8481 > UBA8481 > JBBTKW01. Next base: position 53,517 of record CAZCME010000004.1, read on the forward strand.
AGATCTGGGTATCGTAGAAATCCCGGCGAAAAATCTCGACGACGCGAGCCGGGTCGGCGGGCGAATCGATGTTGCGGATCCGGTTCAGCGCGTGCGCCGCGGAGATCATCGCCTTGCAGGCCGTCCGAATCGCCGCCGCGGAATGCCGCTTGATTTCCTCGGTCGAGGCGTCCTCCGAAATCCCATCGAGCTCGATCTGCGCTTCGAAGACCTCACGTTCGGCTTCCGCGAGATCAAAATCGAACATGCTGACGACCTCGCCCGCGCATTCTCCCTTGCCCATGTCACCTATGGAAAATTCACGCGAGTCGTGCCAATCGACGAAAAACGACGGGTCGGCGTCATGAGCCGGAACCATCGTCAGGTCGTCCAGCATCGCTTTCGCTTCCTTCTTCCCGAGCCGGCCCATGAAGACGCGGAAGTTCTCGCCGCTCTGCCGCTCCCGCATGTACCGTTCGATCAATCGATCGACCACCTCGGGAATTCGCTTCGAAGGAAGAGCTCCGATCGACAGGCCGTAATGCGCGGCGTTTTCGCTCCACTCCCCGCCCAGCAGCAACTGGAAATGAGGAACCGTGAACCCGCCGATGGTGCGGCTCGATCCGTAGAAACCAATGTCGGCGAGATGGTGCTGGCCGCAGGAATTGAAGCAACCGCTCACCTTGATCCGCATGTTCCGGACGGCCTCGTCGTACTGCAGTTCTCTCGTCATCAGTTTCTCCCGCAGCACGGCGGCCAGGCCGCGGGACGAGGCGATGCCGAGCTTGCAGGTGTCGGTTCCCGGGCAGGCCGTCACGTCCACGATCGATTCGGCGCCGGGCTCGTTCAGGCCGATGCCTTCCAGGTCGCGATACAGGGCCGGGAGATCGGATTCGCGAATCCAGCGCAGCAGCAGGTTCTGCTCCACGGTCGTCCGGATCGTGTCGTGTAGATATTTGCGGACGATGTCGGAAAGCTTTCGCATCTGGCTTGAAGAGATGTCGCCAAGCGGAAGCGTGACCGTGACCGCGACATATCCCGGCTGGCGCTGGGGCTTGGCGTTCGTGGAGCACCACTTTTCGAAGGGCGAAATCCGGACAGTAGAGACCGGATGGCCGGCGACCACGGGAGGTTCATCGAGGCCACGGAGAGGATGCTCGACATCCTGTTCCGCCTCTCCGAGCCAGTCCGTCCATTTCGGATCCGACGGGAGCGCAGCGCGTTCTTCGATGACGAGGCGCTTGAATTCGCCGATGCCGAGCTTTTTCACGAGAAACTTGAGGCGAGCCGCGGCGCGATTCTTCTTTTCTCCGAGGCGCGCGAAGACGCGCGCCATCGCCTGAGCGACCGGAAGGAGTTCCTCGACAGGAAGAAATTCGTCGAAGAGCTTGGCCTGGTAGGGAACGGCGCCGAGCCCTCCGCCGACATAGAATTCGAATCCTCGCTTCTCCACGCCGTCGACGATTCGCTTGCGGGCGATGCAGCCCATGTCGTGCATCATCGCCAGGCCGCAGGCATGGCCCGCGCATCCGGAAAAGGCGATCTTGAATTTCCGGCCGAAGTCCTGTGTGTCCTTGTGGCCAAGGAGAAATCGCGCGCAAGCCTTGGCATACGGCGTCACATCGAACGTTTCGTCGCGGCAGACGCCCGCGATCGGGCATGCCGTCACATTGCGGACGGTGTTGCCGCAGGCCTCGCGCGTCGTGATCCCGGCGGCGGCCAACCGACGGAAGAGATCGGGCGTGTCGTCGATGTGGACGAAGTGAAACTGGAAATCCTGGCGCGTCGTGATGTGGAGGATCGAATCGGAATATTCCTCCGCGAGATCCGCGAGCGTCTCCATCTGCGCCGCCGACAGGCCGCCGAAGGGAATCTTGATCCGCTGCATCCCCGGAGCATCCCAGAACGTTTCAGGGCCCTTGGTCAGATCGCCGGATGCGTAGGAAATGCGGCGGGAGCGGACACCGTCGTGCCTCTGGCCGTTGTCGTACCGCTGGCCATACGCGCCGCGGCGCAGCCTTGTCTCCGCGAAGAGCTTCTCGTCAAACTTGCCCTGCTTGCGGAGCGCGATCTGCTGCTCGAAGACTTCGATCTCGCGCGCAAGATCCTCGGGCATTCGGCCGGCGAGGCAGGTTTTCCAGTCGGTTTTCATGGCGATAAATTTTATCGCCAAGTCGCTTCAAGCGCCAAGAAATTCGAGACTCCGCTCGCTTTCCTCGCGTTACCTCGCTCGCCTTTCTCCGAAGATCGCCGTGCCGATCCGCACCATCGTCGCGCCGTGTCCGATCGCGGATTCAAAATCCGACGACATGCCCATGGACAGTTCTCGAAGCTCCAGCAGATCGCGGATCTCCCGAAGCTTCCTGAACCACGGAGTGGGATCCTGTCCTTGAGGAGGCACGGCCATCAGTCCCGCGACATAAACCAAAGTCTTGTTCATCGCGGCGGAGATCAATCTCAAGATATCGGGCGGCAGGACACCTCCCTTCTGCGGTTCCTCCGCGAGGTTTACCTCAATGAGGCATTCCACGGGCACGCGCGCGCGCTTGTCGATCTCCTCCAGCTCGACGACGCGCGATACGGACAGGAGAGACGAGGAAGCTTTCAGGATGTCGCGTATCTTCCTGGTCTGGAGCCGGCCCTGGTAATGCCATCGGGGACGTAGCCCGGAAAGAGCACTCGCCGACGTAAAATATTCCGCCTTGGTTTCCAGTTCCTGCGCGTAATTCTCGCCGAAATCCGAGACGCCCGCGGCCAGCGCCTCCTGGATCGCCTCAGGCCCGTGCCCCTTCGACACGGCGATCAGCCTGATCTCCGCCGGATCCCGGCCGGCTCGTTGAGCGGCAGCCGCGATCCGGCCGCGGACTTCCGCTATATTCCCGGCTATGGACAAGCGCGCGTCAGGCTTTGAACGGCTCGCCGCATCGAGGAGCGGGATTCGTGAAGCCGAGCGTTTCGCGCGTGCGAACAAGCTTCTCGACATTCTCGGGCGAGATCGGGTTCGGTCCTCCGAGGCTGCGTGCCAGGAGAATGATGCGCGCGGCATGATCGATCGACTCCATCCGCCAATGCGCCTCCCGGATATTCCTTCCCAACGTCAACGCTCCGTGATTCTCCAGGAGAATCGCATCGGAGCCGGTCACGTATTTTGCGACGGAGTCGGGAACCTCCTGTGTCGAAGGCGTTGCGTACGGAGCCAGAGGAACGCTGCCGAGGGCGACGATAATCTCGGGAATGATGCAGTCGGTCATCCCGATCCCGGCGACGGCGAAGGCGGTCGCATGCGGCGGATGCGCATGGCAGACGGCGAAGACATCCTCCCGCTGCCGGTACGCGACGAGGTGCATCTTGATTTCGGACGAAGGTTTCCATTTCGATCGAGAGAGCATCGTTCCGTCGAGAGAAATCTCGACGAGATGCTCGTCGGTCATACCGCCCTTCGGAACTCCCGAGACCGTCGCGAGGATTCTACCGTTGGGGAGCCGCACGGAAAGATTTCCGTCGGTTCCGGAGATGAGACCGCGCTCCCAGAGCTTCCGGCCGACGTCGATGATGTCGCGCCGGGCGGCGGCGGAACCGCGCAGGCCGTGGACGGTCATCGGAATTCCTTCAACTCCTCCGTCTTCATCTGCGCGAGGAGTTCGCGGACATTCTGTTCCATGCCGCGCTTCACAACGAGAACGACATCGCCGTTCCTGATGATGGCCAGATCCTCCACGCCGACCGCCGCGACCAGGCCCGCATCCGAATCGATGATGAGCCCTTTCGTCTCGAAGCCGACAAAGCGGCCCCGGACGGAATTACCGGACGAATCCTTACCGTACACGCGCGCCATCGCGCCCCAGTCTCCGACGTCGTCCCACGGGAAATCACCCCTGACGACGAACGATTCGGAACAATGTTCGAGTATGCCATGGTCCACCGAAATGGAAGGAGCCGCCGTGAAGATCGTCGACTTTCCACTCTGCTTCATCTCCGCCAGAACCTTCGCGAGGTCGGGAATGTAGCGCGCGACAAGATCGAGGTAGACACCGGCTCGGACGACGAAGATTCCTCCGTTCCAGAGCGCGCCTTCCTCGATGAGGCGCGCGGCGCGCTGCGGCGGCGGCTTCTCCACGAAGGACGCGATGCGGAAACCGGGGCCGTCGAGCGGGTCGCCGGGACGAATATAGCCGTAGCCGGTCTCCGGGCGCGTCGGAGCGATGCCGATGCAGACAATGCCGTTCTTTCTAGCCGCGATGGACGCGGCGGATGAAATAACTCCGCGGAATTTTTCCGGATCGGGGATGTGATGATCCGAAGGGAGAGCGACAATGATGTCGTCGGGAGCGCAGGCGATGGCGGCCAGTCCCAAAGCGGGAGCGGTCGACCGGCCGGAGGGTTCCAGGATGAGCTCCATCTCCGCGGCGCCGTATTCCGCCGCGACGGCGCGCGCCTGCTCGGCCAGATCCGCGCCGGCTACCGCAATCGTCCGCGCCGCCAGCGGCCTGATCCGCTCCAGGGTGTCTATCAGCATCGGCTTTTCGGATGCGATGGGGAGGAACTGCTTCGGCATGCCGCGCCGCGAGCGCGGCCAGAATCGCTCGCCTTTACCGCCGATGAGGAGAACTCCCACGATCTTCGTTGTCATGGAAGCGAGTCTACTCTCGTAAAGAATGCCGATCAATGACGGGGCGAATACGGGGACAGTATACTATTTTCCGTGAAAAATTTCACGGAAAATAGTATACTGTCCCCGTATTATCCAGGAGCGCGGGGTCGTCGGTGAAGATGGCGGCGGCGCCACGATCGATGAGGAGCTCGGCTTCGGCGGGATCGTTGATGGTCCAGATGAAGACGGGGACGCATCCGTCGCCGGTCAGTTCCGGAAAGAAAAGTTCCGGAGGGAGATGCAGCGCGCGAGGTTTGATTCTGCGCGCCGCGTCCAGAAGCATCGCAGGGCTGACCGTGCCGCGCCGGGCGGAGAAAAGAAGGCCGACGGGGAACCCTTCACGCACGACGGTTTCCATGAGACCCATGTTGAAGGATGAAAACCAGATGTCCGTCTTTTTCTCGCCGCGGGCGATCTCACGGGCCCTCGTCCATGATTCCGGGGCCTTGATCTCCACATTCAGAGCGCACCGGCCGTCGATGAATTCCAACACCTGCGAAAGCGAGGGAACGCCGACGCGATTCACATCCTCGAAGCGCGCTTCCGCGACCGGACCATGGCCCTGGCCGGTCCTGTCCAGAGTCGCATCGTGGAGCAGAACGACTTCGCCGTCGGCCGTTAGCCGGATATCGATTTCAACTCCATCGGCTCCCGCGTCGATCGCGATGCCGATGGATTCGATCGTGTTCTCCAGAGCACGAGCCATCGCTCCTCGATGACCGAATATCTTCACGTTCCCGCGCCGCTCCCGCATTGCCCGGGTTCCCGTCGCTCGCGAATTCGCGCCGTTCCTCATGATTCTCTCGTGCGCGCGACGGCCCATCTCGCGAATATCTCGTTGCGCCGCGCCGCGGGCATCGACGGATTGGACCGGTGGCGTTCCGGACGCAGAAGCATCACGGATTCCGCCCGCGCCGCCAGGTAGGCCGCTCCCCAGGCAACCGCATTTTGTTCCGCGACACGAATGACGGGCGCGGCCATCATGTCGGCGATCACTCCGGTCAGTTCATCGCTCCGCGCATAGGATCCGACCGCGTACAGTTCCTCGACGACAGCCTCCCCCGCAAGATCCGCGAGCGCCGCGCGAACCTCCAGGCCGACCGCTTCCAGAGCGGCGCGCGCCACCTGCGGCCTTCGCACTCCGTCCTTGAGCCCCATGATCGCGAACCCATCGTCCCTGGAGGAAGCGATTCCCTCCTCGCCCGCAACCGGCTGACGGGACCGTCGGGCAAAACGCACTCCGGCGGAATCCTTGCCGATCCGAGCAAGGTCGCGGATGTCATCAAACGATTCCACCAGGCCGAGCCGGCTGATGAGCACGCGAAGCGGTTCCAGGATGTCCGGAGTCATGCGATGATGCATCACGCGGCGCTTTCCCTTCTCATCCGTCACCTCGATACTCTCCCCTTCTTCACATTGTTCCGCGTAAAGCCTCACCGGGTCATCGAGCATGAGCCAGGCCTTGTTTCTGCCACCGGCGAAAATCGGGAGGAGAGATTCGATCTCCGAGCCGGAGAAGGAGATTTTCAATCCCCCGATCAGCGGCAGGTGCGGATCGAAGCGGCCATCACGGAGAAGCTGATCCGCAAGAACGAAGTCCTGCGGAGCGAATGCCACTCCCGCGCACCGGCAGTGTTCGCGATCACCCAGGCTCTCCAGTGCTCCCATGACGGAACGCGCCAGCACTTCGGCTCGGATGGCGCCGACGGGCAATTCGAATGAAGAACGGGCCACGACGCCGCGCTCCTCATGCACCAGCACGGCGGTGACGGAATGACCTATGGCTAGCCCGCAGATCATCTGGAGAAAGAGACGGGGGTGTTGCTCCACAGGCGATATGTCTTCACACCGTTCACCTTGCAATGCTCATCATAGGAGGACACGCGGAGATCGTAAATCGCTCCTTCGAGCGAACGCCTCCTTCCAGTACATCCTGCCCGTGCGAAGGCAATGATCCTCCCATTCCGACCTGATCTCCAGGTTCCATCCTTCTGAAAAGAGGAATGCCGGATGAGAGGCGATCGTCTCAAGAATGCCTCCGTGCAGACCCTCGTGATCGGTCATGATGTATATCCTCGAACCTGGCGGCATGAGCAGAGCCAGTTCATCGAGGAAGCTCGTGGAAAGCACTCTCCTCTTATGGTGACGTTTTTTGGGCCAGGGATCGGGAAAGAAAAGATAGGCGGCGTCGATGCGGCGGTTCGGCGTGAAATCGCGGATACGGCCGGCGATATTTCCCCAGAGGACATGAGCATTCCGGAGCTGCGCGGCGCCGATCTTTTCCAGCAATTCCTCCACGAGAGGTTTTCGAACCTCGGTGCCGAGAATATTCATGCCCGGGCGGGTCCTCGCGTGTTCCAGGAGAAATCCGCCCTTCGACGCGCCCCATTCGATCGCCAGCGGCAGCGCCGGATCCGCGAAGACTTCATTCCATGCCGGTGGTTCCAGTCCTGGAAAAGTGCGCAGGGGGTTGGCGTGCGTGCGGATCCGTTTCTTCATGAGTGTGTTATCATAGCAGGATGTTCCGCCTTCGTGTCATTCTCTGGACGCTCGCCGCGCCGCTCGCGCTGCGCGGCGGAATAGCGCGCGCCTTCGACTGGTATCGTCCGCGTTCCGCCGGATCCGTTCACGACGCCCCTGAAAGGATCGTGGAGGCCGCGGACAAGATCCTCCTCTACCGTATCCGCGGCAGGCTTGTTTTCCGCACGCGCTGCTTGAAACGCACACTTGTCCTTTATCGCCTTCTCAGGGAGAGCGGCCACCCGGCAGTCGCGCATATCGGGCTCGGCCGGGGCGAGCACGGTTTCGACGGCCACGCCTGGCTGACTCTTCATGGCCGACGGATCGAGGATCCGACCTTCACTCCGCAGCGCGACTTCACGCCATTCCTGGAAATCGATGAGACCTCGAAGGAATTACGCGGCGCGTGAGCGAACATCTCTCGACCGACTTCCTGATCGCCGGTGTCCGGACGCGTATCTCATCCGACAGGAATGATCCTCCGTATTCGGCCATGATCGAGGATTTGAGCGCGATGCGAACGACGGATCCCGGCGAAGCCGAATGCGAACTCATGCTCCATCCGCGCGGCTGGGACGAGCCGTCTCCCCTGAAACTCCCCGCTGACGCAAAGCTTCTACGAAGCGGCGGGCGCAAAGTGTTCGAACATGACGGCGCATATTTCATCGATTTCCATGAAGAGGCTTTTTTTCAGCTTCATGCGGCACGCATGGAGGGTGTCTGCTATTGGGGGCCCGAACTCGATCCGATGTTCTGGACGGAAATCTGCCTGCCGTATGTTCTTGCGCTGCTCTTGCGCCGGCGCGGATTGTTTCTCCTGCATGCGGGCGGCGCCGTATCTCCGGATGGAACCGCGATGCTCTTCACGGGTCGAAGCGGGGCGGGAAAATCCACGACCGCGTTCCGGCTGGCCGAAGCCGGATGGACCTATCTCGGAGACGACATGGTCTTCTACGATGCGCATTACCGGATCCATGCCTTCCCGAAGCTCGCGGCGGCGACCGAATGGACGGTCGAGCGTTTAAAGCTGCTCCCGCGCGTGCTCAGAATTCGCCCCACGGGAAAAAGAGTCATCCGCCCATGGCTCGCGCCGGCCATGCCCCCGGAAAAATTCCGCATCTTCGCGCCGATTCCCGCAACTTTCGCAAAAAATTCCATCGCTCCCCTGGATCTGGATTCCGCGGTGGAAATTCTGTCCGGCCAGGCGCAGTTCTGCCACACGGATCATATCGTCGGCGGTCCCGCGCCCGATCTTGTCCCGCTGGCGGCGCGTACCCTCGAGATCAGGATCGGCGATCTCGCATCGCTTCCTGATTTTCTCGCGGCAATCTGACCGGATCAGTCCGCTCCGAAAACCCGCATCAGCCGTTCCCGGGTCTGCGGAAACTGAAAAAACGTCGATCGTCGGCGGGAGCCCAGAGTCCAGGTCCACATTCCTCGCGGAACCGCGGCATCATGTTCGATCGAGAAAGGAAATGCGTCTCCGGGAGAAACCGGCATGGAATCGACGGGAAAGAGCGTCCGGAACCAATGCTGTCCGGACCACGCTTCATCGGGTTTCTCCTCCAGGACAACGCCGGGCGAAAGCCGGGCCGACCACCAGGCAAGAACAGCGTTGCATTCGCCGGATCGATCGGCCACCAGCGTGCAGGATCCGGAAAACCGGTCGCCCGTCGCCGTCATGAGATCGATCTCCGGCAGCGAGGACCCGGGGCCGAGCAGCATCGACGGCTTGAGATAATCGGGAAACGTGTAATGCTCCATGCATTCCGCCAGCGCGGAAAAATCGAAACCGTACCGCTTCTCTCGCCAGAAAGCCGCTGCCTTGGCGACCGGTACCGAATTCACGAGCGCCACGCGAAGTTGGACGGCCGACGGAATAACGATTCCTTCCTGCTTCAAGAATCGGCGCGCCGATTCCATGACGGAGATGATTTTCTCGTCCAGGAGCATATTGCCGATCATTTCACAGACGATCGTATCGACGGGTTCGATGGCGGACGGATCCAGCTTCCTGATGTCGTCGTGAATGAACCGGACATTCGATCCGTTTTTCCTCGCGACGGCGCGCGCATAATCGATCATGTCGCCCGCCTCCACGGCGACCACGTCGGCGCCAAGACGCTCCGCCGCCAGGGCGAGAATGCCGGTGCCCGTACCCACGTCGAGAACGCGGCTGCCGGGCCGCACGCGTTGCTTCAGCGCGGCGAGAAAGGCGTTCGTTCGCACCTCGTCGCTCAGCAGGGCGGCATGATATTCAAGCATGAGGATGAAGAAAGATGATCAGGGCATAAGCCAGGGAGGGATGTCCATCGGCGCCGAAGCGCCTCCGCATCGCCCACTCTGGCAATTGATCGAGCTCCGCGTTCCGCTCGGCTGCTGATACGTCTCGATCCCCGTGTAGGGAAGCTTGTACCGGGTCAAATGCGGCTTGAGATAGGCCTTGCCCTTGTTCTCGTGGCAGCTCTCCGTCTTTTTCATGCGGCACCTCGGATGAAGACTCCGTTTATGATGTCGTCGCGACCGAGCCAAGCGGCGGTCACTTCGCAATGATGCGGAGCGGGGCGGTCATAATGCCCCGTCTCCTGAACAAACTGACCCATGCAACGGTAGCGGCACGAGGAAAGCATCGAGCACGATTTGCACGTGGAGATCTCCGTGCCTTTCTGCATCCGGATTTCATTCAACCTCCGCGAATTTCTCCAGACGTGCCGGAACGGAGTGTGCCGGATATTGCCGACCGATTCGGGAACCTGCGAGCAGGGATACAAGTCCCCCAGCGGACCCACCGCGAACCTGCTCCACCCCATGTTGCACATCTCCGGATGATCCTCGTCGATGCAGGATGAAAATTCCGGGCGGCCCGTCCATTCCGTATAGCGACTCTCGCACTCCCGGATCTCGGCGGGCGTCAGGCGGTCCGCGAGAAACCCGTCGTTGCCGGAAACGAAACGGGGCGTGATGTGATACGATGGTGCGAAGATGGCGCCGGCTTCTTCGCAGAGCCTTCCCAGCTCCGTGATCGAATCGAAGTTCGTCCTCATAACCGACATCTTGACGATCGTCTTGATGCCGGCATCGACCGAAAGTTTCACCTTGGGAAACGCCCGCGCGAATGCTCCGGGCATCTTCACGAACCGGTCATGCGATGCTCCCACTCCATGAATCGAAAAATGCAGCTCCTGGATTTCCTGCGACACGAGATATTCGATGTCCTCCTCGGAGAGGACCGTCCCGTTCTGAAATATCTCATACCGGAATCTCAAGCGGCAGGCTTCGCGGACAATCTCCCGCCAGCCGCGGTGAACAAGCGGTTCCCCGCCGCTGAACGTGAGCTGAAACGTGCCTTCATTCCGGATTTCATTCAGGATGCGGATCCACTCATCCGTCGACATCTCCCCACCCACGGGCAGACCGATGCGATAGCAGTGAACGCATTCCAGGTTGCACTTTTCCGTGAGATGGAGATGGGCCATATGGGGAACGGCTTTCCGTTCGAGCTTGCTGAACAATTCCTCGCGCGACATTTCGACGATCATGCGGCTTCCGACCGATCGGATGGAGGAGAGGCCAGCAGGAGCTCTTCCCGCACGAGGTCGGCGAAGAGTTCATCCAGATCGGCCGCCGCCGTTTCGCGCGAAACATCGTATTCCGCCACGATCAGGTCGATCAGCTCCGATCTCGGGAGAGGTTTCTGTTCCATGGAGCGCCAGATGAAGGATCCGACCGGATCAAGCGAATAGTAAGTGGTGGTCTTGATCCGCAGAATCACGACCTCCCCGTCGATCACTCTCCAGGCGAGTTCCGGATTCAGGCTGAACAGGGGATCCATAATTGAGACAATCCTAGTCCATTATCGGGCGAAAAACAAGAGGTTGAGGGGATCACGATTCGGGGGCGCGCGTAAAAGATGCGTGTGAGGAGGGCCAAGCTGGCATAAAATATCCCGGCAGGCCGGAGTGGCGGAATGGCAGACGCGGCGGACTCAAAATCCGTTAGGAGCAATCCTGTGTGGGTTCAACTCCCACCTCCGGCACCATCCCCATGATCGCCCGCCGAAAACTCGCATGCCCGTTCATTCCCAGCACGCTCTCGCGCTCCGACGGTCCCGACTTCGTCAGAATGATCCGGAGCATCTCGCTCATTTCGACGGCGGGCCAGGCCGCCAAATCCGGAATACAGGCGAGGAGCAGACACAGCTCATCCGCAAGTTCGTTTCGCGGTATCCTTCCTCCCAGAGCTCCCGCGACATGCTCGCGCGCCGACAGGATCGCATCGGTCCGATCTCCCTGGTGAGCGGCGATCGACGATGTGACGATCATTCCCGCTTTGGCATAACGGAAATTTCCGAGGACGGCCCGATTTTCCTCTCCGAGATGGAAATAAAGATTCTCCGTCGCGAACAGTTTAAGAGTGCGGGCATCCGAGCGCGAACCGGGTCGGGATTTCAAGCGCTTCGCTTCGGCTTCGACCTTCGCCCGCATTTTCGCGCCGAACGGGCGGAAGCCGAGCTTGTGGTAGAACCAGAACGCGCCGGACTTGATCGCCTCGTCGTTTTCATGGCCGAACTGGTATTTCATGACGGAAAAGGAAAGGGCTCCGGTGTGATGGTGGATGACCCGCAGAAGCGCGGCATAGGTCAGCGCCGCTTCGCCGTGCCGAAAGGAGTCGAAGATGTTGAACGCGATCTCGGAGGACTCGAAGAGGCAGCTGAAACAGCCGTAACCGACGGGAATTCCATTCTTCAGCAGGAGATATCCCCACAATCCCTCAAGGATCATCCGCCGTTCAGGAAGAACTCCATACGTCACGATCTCCAGGCCGCGATCGAGCGCATAGACCATCACATCCGAGGGATTCGCATGCGAGATCGGATAGATCTCCCTTTCGCGCGCGGCGAGCGACGCGCGGGCCACGCGGATGAGAAAGAGAGCTTCCTCCCTGGTCTCCGCGGAGGGCCTGTCCAGCGGTCTCCCGATTTCCATGCGCAGATCGGCGACACCCCGCTGCAACGGCGCCTCATGATGGAATACATGCGCCCTCTCCGCATACGCACTCGTCTTCGAAAGTCCGGGCTGGTCCAATCGAAGGACCAGAGGTAGCTCCATCGAATCAAAAAGATGATCCCGGAGGCGTGGAGACAGATTCAATTCCCTGATCCTGTCGATGAGCCAGACCAGCGTGTTCCTATTCCCCGCCGCCAGCCGCATCCAGTCCTCGGTCGAGATCTCCTCGTCCTCGAGGCCGGGTTCCTCGGCCAGACCCGAAAGCAGCGGGAGCAGCTTCTGAAGCGCTTCTGTCTCACATTCTTTCCAGTCGATTTCGACCTGCCCGGGGCAGGCGGAACGCAACCAGGCCGCCATGGGAAATTCAAAGGCATACTCGATGACCGTGCCGGCAATGCCGGAGCTCTTCATCGCGCGGGCAAGTCGCTCGTCGATCCGGTGAGGAAACGATTTCAGTTGCTGAAGGGCAAGACGGTGAATGTCCCCGTTGTCGGGAAAGGCGGCCATGTAAAGAAGCAGATCGTGATAGCGTATGAAAAGGCGCGCGCGCGACGATTGCCTGCCTGCAAACGAAGCGGCGGACAGGGCTGCCAGAAGTTCCAGCTTGAGCGCCGCGGATTCCGAGGTGCGTTCTCTCCGCAAATCCTCCAGCTTCCGGAGATGTCTTGCCGCGAGCCTGCCGATGCGCGCGACGGAGAGAGGGGGGGGCACGCGGGGACGATTAATTCAGGCGGACAGCTCGAGCATCCGCAGGATGGAGCCCGAAGCCTTTTCGATGATGTCGGCGGGGAGCGTGATCTCCGGAGCCATGCGCTGGAGACTCCGCTTTGTATCCGCGAGCGTGATCATCTTCATGTACCGGCAGAGATTGCAGGATTTGTAGAATTTCTTCTCGGGCACTTCCATGAGAAGCCGGTCCGAAAGTCCGCATTCGGTCACGACGATGAACTCCGTCGCCGGAGATTCTTTCGCGTAGCGGATCATGCCGGCCGTGGAGAGAACCGCATCGGCGATCCCCAGGACATCCGTTCTGCACTCCGGATGCGCCATGATCTTCGCATCGGGAAAATTCTTCTTCACGTCGAGAATATCGGATGGTTTCATCTGATGATGAACGTAGCAGTCGCCCTCCCATGGAATGATCTTCTTGGATGTGTTCTCCTGGACATACGCCGCGAGATTTTTGTCGGGAATAAAGAGAACCGCGGAATTCGGAAGGCTGTTGACGATCCTGACCGCGTTGCCGGAGGTGACGCATACATCGGTGACGGCTTTCACGGCGGCCGTCGTGTTGACGTACGACACGATCGCCAGATCCGGATAAGTTCGGCGGAGTTCCTCCGCGCGCGCGACGACGGCTTCCGCATCGGCGGCTTCCGCGAGGCTGCAGCCCGCGTTGAGGTTGGGGAGGATGACCTTTCTCGACGGATTGAGAATCTTGGCCGTCTCGGCCATGAAGTGGACACCGCAGAATATGATCGCGTCGGATTCGACATCCACCGCCCTGCGGGCCAGTTCGAGCGAATCACCCACGAAGTCCGCGACCTCGAAGATCTCGGGACGCTGGTAATTATGCGCGAGCAGAATCGCGTTGTGTTCCTTCTTGAGCGCGCGAATCGAGGCGAACTCCGCCTCCAGCTCTCGACAGGCTTCCTCGCTGTAGAGCGACTCGAGTCCGAGACGGGCGAATTTATCGTGAAGAGCTGTTGTCATGGAGACGACAAATCATATCACAGGAGATCCGCGACAGCGGAAGCCATTTCCTTTGTTCCAACGGCGCTGCCGCCAGCGGAAATATCGCGAGTGCGAAGTCCGGAAGCGATGACCGCGCGCACGGCGGACTCGATGGCGTTCGCGATTTCCTCACGGCCGAAGGAATACCGGAACATCAGGGCGCCGGAGAGAATCTGCGCGATCGGATTCGCGATTCCCTCACCCGCGATATCGGGAGCGCTGCCCCCCGACGGCTCATACATTCCGAACCTCCCGTGCTCGGTCGCGCCTTCGCCCAGCGAAGCCGACGGGAGCATGCCGAGGGAACCCGGGATGGAGGCTGCCAGATCGGACAGAATGTCACCGAACAGGTTTTCCGTCACGATCACATCGAAGCGGGACGGATTGATGACCAGCTGCATCGCGGCGTTGTCGACGTACATATGCTCCGTCTCGACATCGGAGGGCTTCATGGCGTTCACGGTTTCACGCCAGAGCACGCTCGTGGCCAGGACATTCGCCTTATCCACGCTGGTCACCTTACCTCGTCGAGTCCGGGCCGACTCATAGGCCAGCTTCACGATGCGCTCGATCTGATGCTTGTCATAACGGCATGTATCGATGGCCGTATCCTGCTTGCGAAGCTTGGGCTCGCCGAAATAGATTCCGCCGATGAGCTCGCGAATGACAACGAGATCCACTCCGGCGGCCCGCTTGAGAGGTGACTGTTCATCGAGTCCCGGATAGACGACGACAGGCCTGATATTCGCATACAATCCGTAGGCCTTGCGAAGCGGAAGAAGCGCCCCCCTTTCAGGCTGCTCGTTCGGCGGAAGATTCTCCCATTTCGGGCCGCCCACCGAACCGAAGAAGATCGCATGCGATTCGCCGCAGGCCTCCAATGTCGAGTCGGGCAGAGCCTTGCCCTGGCGATCGATCGCGGCGCCTCCGACATCAGCATGCGTCCAATCCAGCGAAGCTCCGAAGATCTTCGCCGCCTTCTGAATGACCGGCAAAGTCGCCTCCATGACTTCCGGCCCGATTCCATCTCCGGCAAGCACGGCAATCCGATACGTTGTCATCCCGCAATGATCCTTTCCATGACCGCCCTCCCCGCGCTCACCCGTTTCGTCCATGTGCATTCTCCGGCCCATGCGCGGCTGGCCAGGGACATTGTACTTCGGAGCGCGGAGTCGTCGAGCAGCTTCGACAGCGCGGCGGCCGTGGCGACCGCATCATCCGAAGGCACCATGATCGCATTGGAACCGCACACCGCCTCACTAACGCCCCCCGTATCCGAAGCGACCACAGGCAAGCCGGCGGCGGCGGCCTCAAGATAGGAGATTCCAAATCCCTCCACCCATCCCTTCTCCGCTATTTCGCGTCCGGTCATCACGAAAATGTCGGCAAGCCTGTATATCTCCGGAAGTTCCTCGTCGGCGACGAACCCGGTGAAGACGACCCGCTCCTGCAATCCCCGCCGCGCGACAATTTCCTTGAGATACCCTTCCCTCGAAGAATTCATCGCCCAGCCCCCCGCTATCAGATACATGAGATCGGGATAGGAATCTCTCAAGCGCGAAAGCGCATCGATCACCGTATCATGCCCCTTGCGCTCCACGAGCCCCCCGACCGTAAGAAGAACGCGCTTCCCTTCCAACCCGAATTTCTTCCGGAGCCCGTCGGAACCCGGTCCGGGAGAAAACCGGGAGACATCGACGCCGTTGCCGATCACGTCGATACGCTCCTTCGATAATCCAAGCGCGGCCACATGGTTCTTCGTGAAAGAACTGACCGCGAAGACAGCGTCCGCTCCGCGAAAACTCTGCGTCATGAGTCCTGCATAATAAGCGGAAGAGCGGGGGCCGAGAATTTCAGCGCCGTGCGCGGAGAGAACATAGGGAATCCCGGTGCGCCCTTTCAGCCACGCCAGGGCCGGTCCCCAGCCGATCCAGGTATGCGCCATGACGATATCGGGACGGGAGTTCTTCTCGGCGCGTTTCAGGCAAGCCAGAGCGTTCCACGGATCGCGAAGGGGGCCCGGGTTCCACGAGCAGCGCATCGCATCGACGCGGGCCTTACGCCCGGCCGATGGCGCGGAATGATCCCGGGCCAGGACATCGACATCGCAACCCGCTCGATCCAGTTCAGCGGCCCAGGCCGCCGAATATTCAGCCATTCCTCCGAGCGCGGGCGGATAATCGGATGTCGCGATCAGGATGCGCATGGAGAATGTATAATTCCGCGCCTCCCAATCCGCAATCTGATATCGCGGCATACCTTTTGCCAAGCCGGCGATTCTCCGCGATGATTATCCCGTGACCATTCACAGAGACGATCTGCTCAGGGAATATCTGCGCGTCGCGCCCCTTTCGCGCGCGCTGATACGGTCCAAGGAGATCGAGCTGATTCTCCGCAAGCGCCCCGACGGGCGCATCATCGATCTCGGCCACGGCGACGGTCATTTCGCCGCGATCCTGGCCCGCCACGGCGTCCGCCTCTTCGTAGGCATGGATATCTCCCTGGAGGAACTCCGGCGCGCTCGAGGCCGCACCGCCACTCACCTCGTGGTGGGAGACATGCAGCGGGCTCCGTTTCGGGGCGGCGTCTTCGACGGAGCGATCAGCAACTGCGTACTGGAGCACGTCGAGCGGATCGACGCGACCTTTCGCGAAGCGCACCGCATGATGAAGCCCGGCGGCCGGTTCATCGCCACGGTCGTCGCCGACGGCTATGAAATTCTTCTCTTCTGGCCGCGATTTTTCGGCCGGATCGGGCTCAGGCCCGCGGCCAAAGCCTACCTCACCTACATTGAGCGCCGATTCGTCCATCAACGGTATATTCCCGCGTCCGAGTGGATTGCGGAGGCGGAGAAGGCGGGGCTCCAATGCACGCACAAGGAGCCCTATATCGGGGAAAGACGGCAGATGCTGATGGATCTCTTTCTCCCGGGCGTCGTCGTGGCGAGAATGATGCGCGCCCTGACCGGACGGGAAGTTCTTCCCGTTCCACGATGGCCGGTCTCGTTAATCAGTGGGTGGCTCGACGATCATGGCGCGCTCGAAAAAGGAGCCAACGCGTTTCTTGTCCTGGAAAAATCCGCCGGGGGAGGCGCGGAAATCACGCCGGGGGGGAACTCCTGACAAGGCTTTCGTAGGCCTGGACGACTCCATCCGCGTGCCGGCCCGGATCAAACCGGGCTCCATAGCCCTTCAATTCCTCCGATGTGTGCGACGGCGAATCCAATTCCCGGATGATCGCATCCGCCCACGACCTCCGGTCATCCGGAAGCCAGGGATCGCTGAGCGGCGATAGAACTTCGATGAGCCCGCCGACGCGCCGGGCGAGAACGTTCACGCCGGACCGGAGAGCTTCCGCGGCGACGCGGCTGAAGCCTTCCACGAGCGAAGGAATAACCACGAGATCAAGTTCGCCCACATGGTCGGCCATATTATCCACGACGCCGAGCCGTAAAACAGACGGACCGCGGGAATCCGCGAACGCGCGAATCGCATCGCCGATCCGGCCCGAATCGTCTCCGGCGAAGACGATCTGGATATCCGACCGGCGTTCCAGCACTTCCCCCAGGACAGGCACGAGATCGAGGTGCCCCTTTTCCGGAGTCATCCGCCCGATCACTCCGATCCGACGGGAATCCGGCAGAAGCGGCAGCGGGATCGGCGCGGGGCGCGGCTCGCGAACTCCGTTGTAGATGACGCGCACACGAGCCCGTCCGGCAAATCGCTGCGCGGTCGCGCGCGAATTTGCGATGACGAGATCCGGCAGACGCATGAGAAAAGGATCCATCTTGTCCCGCGACGCGACGCGCACGTGCCAGATAAGAGGCTTATGCGCGCGGGCCATGAACGCGGCCATAAGCCCCCTGGCTCCCGTCGCATGGACCAGTTCCGCCTCCGCCGCCAGAGGACGCAGTCGGCGCGCGGCATCCGGAAGGGCTTCCGGAATGATTCTCACGTCCAGTTTCGCATCGCGCGCGGCATCAGCGAAGTCTCCTTCTCCGGGCACAGCGACGACGGGCTGCAATCCGCGATGATCCAGCTCCCCGGCCAGCTCAAGCAAACCGAGCTCGCCGCCGCCCACGATACGGGCGAAATTGGCTAGGAGGAGCGGTCGGACCAAGGGCGATCTGGAGGTTCCGGCGGATGCTCGCGATATTTCGCGCGCGCCTGGCGAAACGCCTCGGCATCCGCGGTAACCTGGCGGACCTTCAGCTTCAGGAGCCAGCCGAGGCAATTGACGAGCGTGGACGACCGGAGCGACGACGTGCCGAATTTCCGATCCTCGTAGATATAAGGAACTTCGCGCACTCGAAAACCGCCGCGGATGACTCGGTAGAGCACTTCGCCGACGATGGCGGGACCGTCCGCATGAAGATCGTCGAGCCCGATCTGCTGCAGCACCTGGCGTTTGAAGACCCTGTAACCCGCGGTGCAGTCGTGAACGGGATAACCCATCAGCGTGCGCGTCAGGAGATTCGCGCCCTTGGTGATCGCGATGCGCCCGACGCTGCGATTCACTTCGCCGCCGCCCCGCACAAGGCGGGATGCGATGACAACATCCACGTCCCGGACGGCGCGCAGGAGAATGGGAATGTACCTGATCGGATGCGAGAAATCCGCGTCCATCTCGACCACGATGTCCGCATCCATCTCGATCGCGCGCTTGAAGCCCGCGATTCCGGCCGAGCCGCGTCCTCTTTCCGTGGTGCGCAGAAGCAGGTGCACAAAGGAAGAATGCTTCGCCATTTCCGCGACGACTTCATGCGTGCCGTCCGGAGAATTATCGTCGACGACAAGCACGTGGATTCCCAGGCCTAGCCCGATGATCTGCGGCAGAAGCAGCGTGATGTTGTCCCGCTCGTTCCATGTCGGAAACATGACGACCACTTTTTGAGGCGACGTCACCTTGCCGGCGTTCCCACCCGTTGCATCAATCGCTCCATCACCGCCTCCGGCCTGATGTCCCTCATGCAGCCCGGCCACCGGGAACACGCTCCCTGGTAACACGGCCCTTTTCCGGACCTGATCGCCTCGCCCCGGCCGAACCATTCGATCTCGGCGGGCGTCGTCGAACAGAAGAGCCCGATCGTCGGTGTTTTCACGGCAAGCGCCACATGCATGGCCAGTGAATCGCATGTCACCACACCCGCGGATGTCGCAAGCGTTTCGGCGAAGATTCCGAGCGAGGCCGGCGGCAGCGATTGCGCTCCGGCGCGACCCGCATAATTCTCCAGCAGGTCCCGCTCGCTTTCTCCGCCGACGAATACAGGCCGGAACTCCGTCCGCCTCAAGAGCCCCGCCAGCTCGATCCAGCAGTCATCGGGCCACGCTTTCGACGGCCATCGCGGGCCCACTCCGATATTCAGGGCGATCACTCTGCCGCGAGGCGCGTTCACGGGCGCCGAGGACAGGGATGGAATTTCGAGCTCGTACTCCTCGCCCGCATAATCGAATCCCGCCATTTCAAAAATAATCTCAGGAACCGTTTTCCTGTTCTCGCGGAATTTCAGATCGTCATCGATGCCGAGCCGGAGGGCGTAGTTCGAATTCTCGTCGAAGACCGTCAGCCGGCCGGATTTCATCCTGGCAAAACCGCGCTTGTCGTCGCTCCGGGCGAGCATGGCGATCGCCAGCGCTTCAGGCGCCTTATCGAGCGAAAAGACCGTGTCGAAGTCCTCCGTCATCGCCAGGGCCATGGCTTCGGGGCCGAAGACCACCAGACGATCGATGTTCCGCGCGAGCGAAAGCACTTCCCTCGATGCCTTGTCGCAGATCCATGTGATGTCATCATACCCTTCGGCGCGCAGGCGCGATAGAACCGGCGTTGTGCGAAGCGCATCGCCGGGAGCCCCGAACTTGACGATGAGCGCGCGACGGCGAAGCGGGGAGAATTCATCGCAGTCCCAGCAGACTTTCCTCTTCACGCAAGGGAACTCTCCGCGGTAATGCGCGCAGTCGAGGTTGGGCCGGCCGAAGGGAGCCTCGCTCTTCATGGGTTCAGGGCCGATGCACGATGAATTTCGTAGATCCTCACCTCCGGAAGGATAGCAGACGTGAAGGCCAGGGAAAAGGTGGAGGTATCCACCAGGAGCGGATCGAGATAGCGGCTCGCCGCATGAATGCCGATGACATAATCGTCCCGAATGACATAGCGCAGGCGCGGATGGCTCCAGATCGCGGCGTCAGGTTCCGCGGGATACCCCGTAGAAACGCGGCCGGTATAATACCAGACCGCGGTCGCTTTTCTCGCCAGCACAAGATCGTCCTCGCGCGCGTGTTCGTCGATCCACTCCACGGCTTCCATGTAGGCGGCGTCATCCCTCGGAATCGGCTCCGCCAGCGCCAGCACGCATCCCGCCAGGGACAAGGCGGCCAGAACAATCGACGCATTGATCCGGTGCCGCGGGGAGGACCAGGACAGGAGAAAATACCCGATGAGGGAGGGCAATATCGCGTATAGATAACGGTCGGCGAAGACAGGATGGATGAGAAACAGACCCGCCGAGAATAAAACATACAGCTCCTCCACGCTCCAGGACCGGCTTCTGCATCTGCGAAAGAGACCCAAGGCGATCGCCGCTCCGGCCAGAACGCTGGCGAAGACCTTGAGCGCGAAGAGAGTCGTTCGCGGAGAGATGGGGCGGAACCAGGGGGCGAAGATCACGTCCGCGAGGACGCGACCCGCGTAGCGCGTCAGGTTATACGGAACGCGCCTGGTGATCAGATCGAACAGGGAGTAAGTGCCGGCCGAGGGATCGTAGATGTTCGCCGCCATGATATGATCGCGAATGTAATCGCTCTGATGAGACAACTGCCAAAACCACCACGGGGACATGCCCAGGGCGACCAGCAGGACGGTTCGCGCTCCAGCACGGTATTGCCGTCGAAGGAAAAATGCCAGGACAACCGCGGCCACAAGCGCAACGCCCGAACTCCGCGTGAGCCATGCAAAAACAAGCCCGAGGGGAATCAGCGGATCAAACCTGCCGGTCGACGTCGAGGTCGCGTCCATCGCGCGCGCGAGAACCGCATAAGCCAGAGTCACGTAAAGTGATTCCGTCAGAATCGTGGTGGAATATTCGGCAAAGAGCGGTGAAACAAGGAAGGGAAGAAGCGAGAAGTATCCGGTATCCGGATCGCGAGCCCGGGCCACGGCGGCCAGAGGAAAGACGGCCAGGAGCGCCCAGCATGCCACCCACAGCCTTGCCACTCCGATGCTGCCTTCCGGCAGTCCGGCCACGGGATAGAGCAGCAGGGGAAACAGGGGCGGATATTGCGTTTGCACCGGATGGTCCGGCACATTGATGGCACGATATTGGCCGGCATGCAGGGAGCGAGCCAGCGCGATGTAGGATCCATCATCACCCATCACCAGATAGATGCGCCCCGCGAGAAAGGAAAAAATCACGAAGACCGCGAGGACGAAGAGGGACCTCAACGGAACCCGTCGGGATCCTTCCGTCATTTTTTCAACGTGATCAGAAAACGATTCGCGAACTGCGCCGAAAGAAAAGGCTCCAACACGCGATTCGCTCCGGGAATCCGCGACAGCAGCGGGACATGGAATTCAAAATAGCGGAGCCTTGTGCGGAATCCGGCCTCGCGCAAACGGTGAAGCGTCAACCACGGCGTGGTGAGGCCGAAGTGATCCGGATCGACGAATTTGTCCCAGGCCGGCACCGGATCGTTTCGTCGGCCCGTCCACTTCTTGACCCGTTCGCCGTTCAATTCCCACCGCACGCGATTCAGATTCGGCGTATATACGATCCCGCGTCCGCCCGCGCGAACGACGCGGAACATCTCCCGGAAGATAGGTGCCTTGATCTCGTCCGGCGTGTGCTCGATGAAATCCGCATTAATGACGACATCAAATGCTCCGTCTCGAAACGGAAGCCGGAGCGCGTCACCACAGACGCGCGGCGTCGATACCCCGGCGAATTCCATGGCGGCGCCGCGACCGGTCCGGAGCACTTCCGCATCGCGGTCGAGCCCGACAGGGCGGCACCCGGCCCGGAACGAATGAAACGAAAAAGTACCCGTGGCGCAGCCGAGGTCGAGAACCCGCTCGCCGGGCGAAAGTGCCAGCGCCTCCATGACGCGCCGGATACGGCTCCGCCCCCATTCCGTTTTCGGGTCGAGATAAAAATCAATGATGTGCTTCAATGGTTCGCCCATCACGGACATTATGCGGCCATGCCCCTGCAGGGAAAGATGAAGCGAGCGGATCCCTGAAGCTTTTCCGTCGCATTCAGGGCTTCGTCCTCGGAGCGGTAGATGCCGATGCACGTGGGCCCCGACCCCGATTGAAAGGCAGCCACGGCTCCGGTGGTCCGGAGCAGATCGATATATTTCTCGATTTCACGATACAGGGAAGCGGTCACCGGCTGGAGGTCATTTCGAACGGATCCGGCGATCGCATCCAGATCATTGCTCGCCAGCGCCTTGACGAGCCTGTCGGAAGAATGCTCGCGGAAAGCCCGTCCATCCCGGGCCAGTCGCGTGAAAATTTCGCGCGTCGACACTTCGAATCCCGGATTCATCAGGACGAGATGCAGGTCGGCCGCCATCGGAATGGGTTCCACGATTTCGCCGATGCCTCGCACGCGCGCCGGCTTGCCCAGGAGACAGTACGGGACATCGGCGCCGAGCTTGATCCCGATGGACGCGAGATCCGATCGTCCCTCTCCGAGCAAACGAAGCACGGCCGCTCCGTCCGACGATCCGCCCGCCAGTCCCGCGGAAAGCGGGATGCGTTTCTCGATCGTGATCTTGAATTCAGGCCTGATCTTTCTGGCAAGGCATGCAGCTTCCGCGGCCTTCCAGGCGATGTTTTTGGA
This sequence comes from uncultured bacterium, assembly GCA_964499705.1. Taxonomy (GTDB): domain Bacteria; phylum UBA8481; class UBA8481; order UBA8481; family UBA8481; genus JBBTKW01. The sequence goes on from CAZCME010000004.1 coordinate 76,243, forward strand.
GTCGGACGACAGGTTGAGGCGATCCTGGCCCGTATGATTGATCATCTTGAGTTCCAGCTTCCTGGATGGTTCCACGACGACCGTGTCGGCGAGATCGAGCGAGATGTTCACCATCTCGAGAAGGTGATATCCGTCAGGCCGGCGACCCCGGACATTCAGGAAGAGATTGATCTTTGCATGCGCGTACGTTTTCGACACACTCGTATCATAGACTGATGGCGATCCGAGACAAACTCAAAACCGCTCATGAAAGCCGGGCGCTGTCCCATCCGAAATCGGCGCGCGCGCGCGCGATCCTGGAGCGGCTTGCGAAGGAATATCCCGACGCGGGCTGCTCCCTGGATTACCGGAATGAATTCGAATTGATCGTCGCTGTCGTCCTGTCGGCTCAATGCACGGACGCCAAGGTCAATCGAACTCTGCCGGCACTCTTCGGCAAGTATCCGACCGCGCAGCGCATGGCGAAGGCCCACATCCCGGATGTTGAAGCCATCGTCCACCCGCTCGGCTTGTTTCGATCCAAGACGAAAAATATCATCGCGCTGGCGGGCCTGATCTCATCGGGCGTGCCTCGGACCATGGCGGAGCTTATCAAGCTTCCCGGCGTGGGACGCAAGACGGCGAACGTCGTCCTGGGAGAGATCTTCTCCACGCCGGAGGGAATCGCAGTCGACACGCACTGTCACCGGCTGGCTCGCCGACTGGGCCTCGCGGAAACGGATACTCCGGAAAAAATCGAGCGGGAACTGATGACGATCGTTCCGAAAAAGCGCTGGACCATGGTGACGCATTATTTCATCGCGCATGGCAGGAGCCTGTGCAGGGCGCGACGGCCATGCTGCTCGCGATGCTGCGTGCGCGATCTCTGTCCTTCCGCCGGGATGTTTCCGGAATGAGATCGGCCCTCCGGAATCATCGGGCGGCATTTCCATGAGCCGGGGGACGCGCCTTGCGAACCGGGTCTTCACATCCGGTTGCGCCTTCCTGACACGCGCGCTCGACAAGGCGGCGGATGGCATCATCATCCTCAACTATCATTCCGTGGGAGACCCGGCGGCGCAGGGTATTTTCCCAGGCAACGCCCTGCCCACATCGCTCTTCAGGAAAGAGATGAACTTCGTCAGGAGATACTGTCATCCGATGTCGCTGGATGAAGTGGAATTCTCCCTGCAAAGTCCGTCACCTCTTCCCCGTCGTGCTGTCGCTGTGACATTCGATGACGGCTACAAGGGCGTCATGGACGAAGCGCTGCCGATTCTGAAGAGCCTCGGTATCGTCGCCTCCGTATTTCTCCCGACGGATCTCATTGCAGAGGGCCGCGACAAGTGGGAAGACCGACTCTCGGCGGCGGTGCTCACCACTTCGGCGACCAGCCTTTCCGTGGAGATCCCCGGTCAAGGCTTTGAGCTCTGTCCGCTGCCTGATCCGGCATCCCGCCATGCCCTGCTGAGGCGAATCTGTCTCCCCCTCTCCCGCCGCCCCTCGCCGGAAACCGAACAACGTGTCGACGAGATCGTGCGAGCATGCGCGGCTCCCCCCGCTCCGCGCTCACTGCTGTCTCCGGAGGAAGTCTCGTCCCTGGCCCGGAACGGATTCCTCCTGTTCGGTAGCCACTCCGCCGGCCACCGTCCGCTCTCCTCGCTCGATGACGATGAACTTCGCGACGATCTGCAAAGATCGATTCGCCGCGTTTCCGAATGGACGCGAAAAGAGTGCGCGCACTTCGCCTATCCGTTCGGCGGAAAGGATGAAATCGGTCCGAAGGCTCCCGAAATCCTCAGGCAATCCGGCATCACGTTAGCCCTGACGACCTGCGAGGGCACGGTTCGAAAGGGAGACGACAGGCATCTGCTTCGCCGCGTCCTCGCTCATCCGGACGATTCTTTCTCCCGTTTCACCCTGAAAGTGCTCGGCGGACACGACGCCTACATTCGAGCTCAGGCGACACTGCGATCCTGGGCGCGCTCATGACACAGATCAATAAAGGTCGGAATCTCCCATAGTAAGAAGCCACTCTTCAAGGCTCAGGGCTCTCAGATCCTGGCGTCGCCTGGAAATCCATACCAGGAGCCTTCCATGCACACCCGCAACGCGCCTGAACTCCAGACCGGAGAAGGTCCGTCTCATGAGAGCGTTCGTGGAATCCCACGAATAGATGGCGGAAGCTCCGCGACGACGCGCTTCTCTCAGAGCCGACGACAGGACGGCTTCCTCCGAACCGGCCGCGACGCTCAGGTCGATCAGATTCCATTTATCCGGATGCGATCGATCCACCGCGAAAACGACATATCCGCATTTTCTTTCGCCGCGGGTCGCTCCCAGGATCTCATAACGTCGGAGCGGATCCTCCCTGAATCGAAAATTAAGGTAGTGAGGATCGCGGACGGTCGAGATTCCCTTTTCCGGACCAAGCGTCGGGAAAATGAAATCCTGAGTGAACTCGTCGATCGGAGACAGGATCACGTCCGATCCGGGCAGAGGATGCGCGAGCGTCCAGGCGAAATCGCCCGCCTTCGCCGCCATTCCCGCCCAGCGGCCCCATTTTCGAGCCGCGACCCGCGAGGGAAGAAGAGGACGCTTCACGACAGGCATCACTCCCAGGTCGATGCACCCCATCCGCCTGTACCAGGGAAGCGAGCGAACGTCGCCGGCCTGGAAAAAGAAGACGACGTCGAGTCCGCTCTCTTCGGCGAAGGAAAAACATTCCGCGGAGATGCGCGGAAACACTCCTCGTCCGCGGTACGCCGGAGCCACGACGAGGCAGGAGGATTGACCCGCCGGTATCCGATCGCCTCCGGTCATCATGAGATCGTGGCGCGCGATCGCCTGATGCGCGATCGTTTCGGCGCCATGGCGGGCGGTGATGCAAAGACCGGGGCCATGCGGCGAGCGATGAAAAAACCACCGATAATATTCGAGCGACATCGCGCCGAAATGCTCGTTCAGAACACGGACGCATTCTTCCGCGTCCGTTTCGCCCGCGCGGAAGAAAGTCCACCCGGTCGAATCCGAAATGCTCAGGCGGAAAATCCTCCGTCCACCGCGATGACCTGGCCCGAAATGAAGGATGCGGATTCCGATGCGAGAAACAGGACAAGGGGGATCACATCGTCGGGCACTCCGAGCCTGCCGGCGGGCGTGCGGCGTATGACCTGCTGACGCTGCGCGGGCGTCAGTCCATGCGTCATCTCCGTATCCAGGAATCCCGGCGCCACGGAATTCACCGTGATCCCTCGATCCCCCAGCTCCCTCGCCAGACTGCGGGTCAAGCCGTCGAGCCCGGACTTGGTGAGCGAATAGACGGAGAGCCCGCGAAATCCCGTCTTCCCCGCCACGGACGTGATCGTTATGACTCTCCCCCATTTCTCAGGAAGCATTTCCCGGACGCAGGCGCGCGTCAGCAGAATCGTTCCTCGCAGATTCGCCTCGATCATCACGGAGATATCCTCGTCCTTCTGCGTGGCCAGGACTCCGTCGCGCGCGATCGCCGCGTTATTGACGAGGATATGGACTCCGCCCCATCGTTTCCGGACGCTCTTCACGAACTCCTGCACTCCGCCCGGATCCGCGAGATCGACGGGAGCGAAATGGAAACGGGCCGAAAGAGACGCATCAGCGAGCAATCCTTCCACGAACGGCGACGATCTGCGGCTGAACGCCGCGACGCTGTAATTCGCATCCAGGAGCGCCTGGACGATCGACTGTCCGAGCCCGCGCGTGCCGCCGCTGACGATGGCAATCTTCATCGCATGGTCCGCCTTTCGATTTTTTCATTACGCCGCGCCAGCGCGCGCACAAACAGGATATCCCTGGGCATTTCATAACGGCTCAGCGATTCCCGGCAGTTCTTCCTGATGGCGGATTCGATTTCCGCGACGTCCGAATCCGGAGCGGCTTCCACCTCGACGGCCACGATCTGTCCGGTCACAGGATTGGAGCGGCCGTAGACCCGGGCCGCGAGGACGCCTCCGGACTTCAGAACGGCTTCTTCCACCCGCGCCGGATGAACCTTCACACCTCCCACGTTGATGATTTCCTCCTTCCTGCCGAGAAAATACACGCGGCCGTTCCGCTCTTCAACGAGATCCCCGGTCGGACGCCAGGAATCGCTCTCATCCGAGGATGGAGCTCCGAGATAACCGAGCATGGAATTGCGGGATCGGACCATGAGCTCACCGTCGATGATCCTGAGTTCCGCGTTTCCGACGGGACGATCGAGATATTGAGCGGGAAATCCCGGCAATCCGTCCTTCACCGAAAAGCACGTGCCCAGTTCCGTGGTGGCGTAGACCTGCGAAATCGCGGCGCGCGGGAATAAGGCTCGCGCCTTTTCGAGTATACCGGATGTGACAGGTTCGCCGCCGAGCGTGATCTGCTCCAGCGGCAAAGTCGCCGCCGCGGACGGAGCGAGCCTCCCGAGAAAATTCCGCCAGAATGTGGGAGTCGCGGAGATCGCGGTGACGTCATGATCTCGCACGGCCGCCGTGATCGCATCGACGCTTCTGTCGACGGGCACGACGAGGGTCTCTCCGGTATTGAGCGCGCGCACGAGCATCTGGATGCCGGCAAAATGGTTCAGAGGATAGGCAAGTAGCCACCTGAGCCTGCGTGAAGATCGCCGCGGACCGCCGCGACCCAGAAGTCTTTCCCAGGTATGAAGGGCCGCCTTGGGAATTCCCGTAGTACCGCTCGTCAGTATGACGATGTTGCCCTTTCCCCATGGCCCGGAAGCGGGCCGCCGATCGGCGAAGAAATCCTCGGCGCGCAGAAATTCACCCGGGGGATTTTCTTCATCCGTGACCAGGGAACCGGCTCCCAGCTGCAGTCGAACATTGTGCGCCTCCGAGCAGGACCAAAGGCGCGGCAATACACAGGCTTCAACGCCCGCCGCGGAAGCGCCGGCCAGAACCGCCATGAGCCTGGCGGAGTCTCGCATGTGCACATAAAGCCGCTTCGAGCCCAGAGCGAGGATTCCCGCGGCCGCCTTCCTGGCCTCCTTGAAAAAAAACACATGGTCCGTGGCTCCCGCGGAATCGATGATCATGATGGATTGCGGCGTCGAGGCAGCCAGGCTCTCCGCCATATCCATGATCAAGCGATCGGTCTCTTCTCTTCCATGTAAGCAGAAAGCTCGCCGAGGGTACCGGGAAATACGCCGGCAGTGTAAGGATCGCGGCCGAATTCCCGTTCGAGAAGGACGGACAGCGTGGCCGTATCGAGAGAATCGAGCCCCAGTCCGCCCTCATGCAGCGCGACTCCCGCGTCCCATCGGTCCGAATGTTTGTCCTTATCTTCAAGAATCCGGCGTAGCAGGACAATGATCCTCTCTTGCGCATTCTCCTGGCTCAAAGTCGCTCTCCCTTCGATACTCCGTAGGTCTTCCCTGCGTGCTGATGGTCCAAGTGTAATGGATCCGTCGATTCAAGAAAAGGATGCTTACCTCTTCTCCCTCCTTCCATACCCGGTATAATTGGTATTCCGCTTCGAGAGGACAAGGAGGGGTGCGAGAGTGGTTGAATCGACCGGTCTTGAAAACCGGAGTGGTCGGAAGGCCACCGTGGGTTCGAATCCCACCCCCTCCGAGACGAAAGCGGCGACACGTGGAATGCGGCTGAAACGCATGCGCTCGCGCCTGGGCGGCGTCTTCCACCGCACGCTCGTGGACCGGCTGATCGGGCTCTCCGCGGAAATCGCCTTCTATGAATTTTTCGCGATCCTTCCGTTCATCGTCTTCAGCGTCAACTGCATCGCGCTCCTTCCTTCGGAAGGCCTGATCATGATGTTTCTCCCGGCCATCGCGCCCGCTCCGGCCGCGGAACTTATCAAATCCTGGTACGAAGGCATCCAGGATTCCTCCGGAGTGACGCTCATGTCGATCGGCGCGCTCGTCACGCTCTGGGTCGGCTCCACGGGAATCGGCTCCTTCATCGAGGCTTTTTCGGTGATCAACCGCCGGAGAAGTCGCGCAGGCATCCTGAAGAGATATCTCGTCCGGATCGTCTTCACCATCGGCGGCGCGATCGGCCTCGTATGCGCGCTTTTTGCCTGGGTCGTCGGCCCCTGGCTTGTCGCGTCCGTGTTCGAAGACCAGGGCTACTGGGAAACGTGGGAACTCCTCTGGAATTTCATCCGCCTTCCGCTCGGCGTCTCCTTCTTCGTCCTGGGGCTCATGATCTTCTATCATTTCCTGAGTTTCTCCGGGCGGGCATTCCGCGCGAACTGGCCCGGCGCCTGCCTATCCGCTCTCGTCTTTTTCGGCGTCTCCCATCTCTTCTCCCTCTACATCCGCTACTTCGCCAATTTCAACGCCACGTATGGAAGTCTGGGCGCCATCGTTCTTCTTCTGCTCTGGCTCCAGACGCTCAATTTCTCCGTCCTCGTGGGCGAATTCTGGAACGCGCAACTGCAGGCGGACGCCTCCAGGGCGCACGACTGAAACAGGGGAAGAATTTTCCATCGGTTCGTGATAGGGTGGCGTTCATCATTCACACCTATTCGAGCAGGAGGTAGAACCGTATGTTCGGGAACTCAAGGATCGGTATCGGACGAGGATTGCTCGCTGCGGGAGCACTCGGAATCATGATGTGCGGAAGCATCGGAGCACATGCGGCGGAGTCCGACCATGATGCGATGCCCCAGGCGCGCCGGAAACTGATCATGGTCGAAGCCGAGACGAGCGACAGCGGCTGGGTCATTGCGTCGAACATTCCGGCATCGCTGAAAGTGAAGACGGGCGTAGCGAGCCGGGACACCGCGATCCGGGTCATCGTCACCGGAGAACTGAAGGCACGCGGCATCAAGGCGACGCAGCCTCTGGTATCCGCCCTCATCAACCGCATGCTGCGTTATGAAACGCTCATGGATCTTCAGCGGCGGGACATCATCATCCGCGGAGGCGACGTCGCCGCGGGCGAAACAAGGTGGTTGCTGAACGGTGATGCCGATCCGGCCGAGTTGAAGGCCGCACGCTTCGTGATCATGGAGGAGAAGAAGGATCGCTCATCGGTAGCCGAGGAAATTCGAAAGCAATTCCCCGAACTGGATTCGGATACGGTGGCCGTGAAAACCGGCGCCCGGACTTCGCGGGATCAGTAGGTCTGGATCTCGATCTTTACCGGCAGCTTTTTGAATGTGATGGGACGATCCGGGTAGACGGATCGTCCGTTGATGCGGATCGACCGGAGCGCTTCCGGAAATGGATGCTTCAGGACGAATCCGCTCCTCGGCTTCGCCGTGCCTGAGGCCTGAAAGACCACGCGGTCGGGAGCCGTCCGGTTCAGCGACCACGTGATCCTGCCACGGGCCGCGGGAAGATTTGTGACGGATACTTCCTCCGTGCCGGCCAGCCATTCCACGGGAACTCCCGCGGCCAGCTCTACGCGATCCTCCTCGTCGATCACGAAGATGGACCGGAGCGCGTTGATGAGATCGGCTCCTACCCACGTATGCGGCATGTCGCCGATGTACGATCCGGTCGACCGGTCGAAGTGGACGACCTCCGGCAGCAGGTTCCATCCCGCGGGCCTCATGCAGGGTTCGATCAGGAAATCGGCGAGCTTCACGGCATCGATCCGTCTCCCGAGACGTACCATGGCCTCGACGTTGCGAGCCTCGTAGGGCGTGAACGTGCCCCAGGGACGGCCGTCGAACCGCGGAGCGAGCTCTCGGGTATATCGGTCGTAGGTCGCCTCCAGTGCGCGTGAAAGGATCGAGTCGGCTCTGAGATGCGCCAGTTCGCCGCAGGCCGAGATGGCGATCGATGTGGAGGTCGCGTCGAAGTCACCCTTCTCCGCGCATCCTGGAATGAAGTCGACGCTCTTCAAAGCCCGCACGCGCTTGATGGAATTGTACAGGTCCGCGCGCAGTCTCTTTTCCTCCGCGCGATACCGCGCGGCGGCAGGGCGGCGGCCCAGCGCGGTCGCGAGAACGGCGGCGTCTTCCAGGCCGCGCAGAGCCCAGAAGTCGTCCCAATAGCTGTGCACGCCGGGAAAGTACCCCTCGTGGCTGTTCGATTCGGGGAGAATGCCGTAGAACTCGGATCCGACGCGATCCGGAGTGCGACGCTCCAGGATGCGCCCCAGCATGTAGGTGACGACTCTCTCGACCGCGGGCATCTTTGCGCGCACCATCTCCGCGTCGCGCGTCGCGGTCCAGAGGACGCGCACCGCATGAATGAATTCTCCCTGGCTGTCGTATTCCTTCCAGTCGCGCGCCCACTCCGGCATCTCTCCCGTCCTGGAGCTGACGAGGAAGGGGACGAAGCCGTCGTTCCGGACGAGAGGCGTGAACCAGTCAAGATACCGGCGGACGACATCGGGAAAGCCGAAGCGGAGATAGGTGACGGAGGAAACCGCGCCGTCGCGCATCCACGCCTTGGCGTAATTTCTCGGGCCGGGCTGCGCCGCCGCGTAGTCGGCGTTGAGGAGCATGTAGGCAAGGTTCGATTTCATGATGCTTTCGTAGGCGGGGCCCGGAGCCTTGATCCTCCACGCGCCCAGCCTCTTCATCCAGTCCGTTTTCGCGGTACTCCACACCGATTCGAAATGCGAATCCGGCCGGGCGGTTTCATGCAGCGGAGACGAATCATGCAGCGGAAATTCCAGCACGACGCTGCGAGATCCGCGCGCTGGAATCGTGATGTCATAGGCGAACGCGACTGTCAGCAGGCCGTCGGAATCACGCGCCGTGATCTTATTCGGCACCGCATGATTCATCATCCACTGGTGCGGCGAACCGTCTTCGCGCATGCCGATTCCGGCCGTGGAGGGTTGCGTGAGGGAGAGAAAAGCCGGGCGGCCGTTCACCTGGAGCATGCGGCCATCCTGGATGGACGCGGATTGCACCGGCGCAATGCCGCCGTACTGCCACGGCGGATTCAGCTGCAGAGGCCACGCGACGAGATAGAGCGTCACTTCTCTTTCGACGGCGGAGCCGTTCTCGATGCGGTATCGCACCGTGGTCGCGGAGGAGTGGGCGGGGCCATGAGAAACGGCGCTCATCGTCATGAGGATCGGATCCTTCCGGAACCGGATCGAAGGCATGGGCAGATAGCCTTCCTCCAGGGTATGCGTCCTCTGAAAACTTTCTCCGGAAAGAATCGCGGGTCCGACCTTCAAGAAGGGCATGACGCAGATCGATCCGGTTCTCGCCTCGACGGTTCCCTCCTCGCCGATCAGAGTTTCCTCCGCGTCGCCCGGAACGCCCGTGATGGTCCAGAATGTCTGCTTGCGCTCGATCCATCTCGGCAGCATGCCCATGGGGATCCGCGAATTGAGACTTTCGAAATGGCGATCGGGCGACACATCGGGGGCGCCGTCGAGAAATGAGATTTCCCTCAGGGCCACGGGTTTCATCGCGATGACGGAGAGCCTCATGAAGCGCGCGGTCACGCTCGGGAAGAAGACTAGATCTCTCCCGCCATCCGTGCCGAGAATCCGGTCGACCTCCTTCCACTCGGACCCGTCGCGGGACGCCTCGACGGTGTACAGGTCCGGAAGGTCATGTCCCCATTCCAGCTCCAGGCCGCCGATCGATCTCTCCGACCGGAAATTGACGATCCATCCTGCATTTCCCGCCGCCGACCTCCAGAAGGTCGTGACGTCCCCATCGAGCGCGCTTCCGGGGATGTGATCGGGCTCGGATGACGTCGCGGACGCGACCGGCACGTGGTCCGGATCGAGCACCTCGACCTCGAAGATCGAATAACCCCATCCCGTGCCGCGCTTGACTCCCTGGATGCGGAGGAATCGCGCGACACGCGGCGCGAAGAGAACTTCATCGAGGCCGCCGTCGCCGCTGCGGACCATCCTGATGCGGATCCACTCCGCGCCGTCGTTCGAAACGAGCAGGTCGTAATCCCTGCCGTAGGCGGCCTCCCATCGGATCCGAACGCCCGCCATCCTGCGCGGCTCGCGGAAATCAAGAGTCAGTTGTTCCTCATCGTTGAACTGGCTGCCCCAACGCGTTGAGGGATTCCCGTCCACCGCGAGATCCGCGCGATAATCATCCTGATGAGAGGACGACGAGGCTGAAGGCAACGGAGCATCGGCGCGGGAGGAGACGGAAAGGAGGATCGGGACTACCGCGCACAGCAGGATGCGATGCATGACCATTTCGGGAATGTAACCGCTTACTTCGATTTCCACAAGCATTTCTCTTGCCGGACCTACCTGATCATGTCAGGATGCGGCTTCCATGCGGCCCCGCCTGCTGATCTCCTTCGTTCTCACCGGCTCCCTCTTCGCCTGCGCGGGACGCGCCCGACTTCCGGAGCAATCGTTGAAACCCTGGATCGTCGAAGCGGTGGCGACGTCCTCCGAGAGCCGGCACTATTCCGGCGAATTCGCGTTCGACGGCGACAGGGAAACACGCTGGTCGTCGCAGTTCGCGGACAACCAGGTGCTGACGGCCCGGTTCGGAGCGATGTGCGGCATCCGGCAGATCGTGATCGCGTGGGAGGCGGCGTGCGCCTCGGATTACGTCGTCGAACTGTCCGAGGACCAGAAGACATGGAAACAGGCCGCGTCCCGGACGGGTTGGACGGGCGGCACGGACACGATTGTGCTCGCGGAGCCGATGCGGGCGGGCTACATGCGGCTGAGATGTCTCAAGCGTACCACCGCCTGGGGCAACTCGATCTTCGAAATCGATCTGTTCGGCTCCCCGGAAGCGGAACCTCCAGGAAAATCGCTGCTGGGATTCGAAGCCGCTCCCTCGCCGTGGGACAAGCGATGCCGCGAGGCGCGCGACATGCTGATGAAGGCGGCGGCAAGCGATCCGAAGAAGTCCGCAGGCATGAGCGACGATCAATTTCTCGAACTCGTATCGCGGCGGGCCTTCGATTATTTCTGGTGGGAGGCCAACCCGGAGAACGGGCTGGTGCTCGACCAGGCGGAGAATTTCCGATCGAGCGAATCCCGCAAGATCGCCTCCACGGCGGCGGTCGGATTCGGACTGACCGCGTATGCCATCGGCGCCGAGCGCGGATGGGTGACCCGGAACGAAGCGGCGGAGCGCGTGCGAAAGACGCTCTCGTTCTATCTCCACAGCGCCGCTCACAACCACGGTTTCTATTACCACTTCCTCGACATGTTCACCGGCAATCCCGAGGAGGGCACGGAACTCTCCTCGATCGACTCCGCGCTTTTTTTCTGCGGCGTCATCACCGTCGCCCGGGAATTCTCGGACGACACGGATATCGTCCGGCTGGCCGGGTCCATTCTCGACCGGGTGGACTGGAAGTGGATGCTGAACGGCCACCCGCATTTCCCCGCGCATGGCGCCGATCCATCCGGAAAATTCCTGAACGCGCGGTGGGGCAGCACCACGGAGGGAATGCTCTGCTATATTCTCGGGATCGGAGCCGGGAATAATCCGATGCCCCCGGAATCATGGCGCGCCTTCGACCGGCACAAGGGCAGCTACGGAGGACACGAGTTCTTCGTGGAGTACGGCGCTCAATCGATCTTTCGTTTCCAGTATCCCTGTCTCTGGTATGATTTCCGAGGCCGGCACGACGGCATCGCCGATTACTTCCAGAACGGCGTCGAAGCGACGCTGGCGATGCGCCAGTACTGCATCGACAAGGCGAAGGACTTTCCGAAATCCTACGGCCCGGACATGTGGGGCCTGGGAGCCTCCAACGGACCCGGGGACAAGTATCTCATCTACGGCTTCCCGCCGGGCGAACCGGAGGCGCCGGTCGACGGCACGGTGGTCGTGTATGCGATCGGCGGGTCGACGCCCTTCACGCCGGAATATTCCATCGCCGCGATGCGCCGCATCTACGACCGTCACCACGAAAGCTGGGGCAAGCACGGCTTCACGGACGCGGTCAATCCCACGCTCGACTTCGTGACGCGCCGTACCGTCGGACTCGACCAGGGGACCCTCCTGCTGGCGATCGAAAACCACAGATCGGGCTATGTCTGGAAGCAGTTCATGAGCCATCCGATGATCGAGCGCGCGACGAAACGCATCGGCTGGAAGTCCTCGCCGCCGCGCGATGATCCCTGACCGCGAAACACAAGATATTGAGTTCGGGGATAATCCCGGGACGGCGAGCGGACGTTTACACACCCGGTAGAGACTGATAAAATTTATCCCGTTTCGAATCCGCGACGAATCCCAGGAGGGGTGCGAGAGCGGTTGAATCGGCTGGTCTCGAAAACCAGAGTCGTCGCAAGGCGATCGTGGGTTCGAATCCCACCCCCTCCGCCGGATAACTCGTATCCTCCTACCCCTTGGGTATCGATAAAGAGATCAAGAATATTTCAAAAGTCTTTCGAAGTTTGGCTGATACCGGAAGATAGATTTCAATCTTGGTCAGATTAACCGATGCTCTTTGCGAAATGTTCCTCCGCCTCGCGCGGCGGCTGGGTCTCGCGGATTCCGACTCGCCGGAAAAGATCGAGCGGGATTTGATTCCGATCACACGCGCATCCGTCGCATTCCTCGCTACTTCAAATCATCCATCATGGCAAAGATTTCCCCCGATAGGCGCATGCCTCTGAGCGTGTTCAACGCGCGAACTTCGAGCTGCCGGACGCGTTCGCGCGTGATGCCGAGCTTCCGGCCCGTCGCCTCCAGCGTGTGCGGCTCGGATCCATTCAATCCAAAACGCATCTTGATGATCTGCCTCTCCTTTGGCTGAAGAGTCTCCAGGGCTTCCGCCAGGTTTTCTGAAATGGTCAGCGCGAGAAAAGCGGAATAGGGCGAACGGGCGAAGCGATCTTCCACCTGCTCACCGAGCGTGGATTCTTCGTCGGCGCCGGCGGGAGTATCGAGCGAGACAGTATGGGTCGATGCTTTTGCGATTTCCAGCAGCCTGGGCTCGGAAATTCCCATGGCGATCGATACTTCGAGACTCGATGGCTCCCTGCAGAATTTCTGCGAAAGGCGGTGCGTCGTCTTGATCCAGTTTCTGATCGAATCCGACATGTTGACGGGAACTCGAACGACGCGGCCCTGACCGGCGACGGCGCGGCGGACGGCTTGCCTCACCCACCAGGTGGCGAATGTCGAGAACCGGAACCCGCGACTGCCTTCGTACCGCTCGACCGCGTGCATCAGTCCGAGATTGCCCTCATTGATGAGATCGAGAAAGTGCAGGCCCTGGTTGAGATATCGTTTTGCGATCGATACGACGAGCCGAAGATTCGCCTCGATAAACCGCCGCTTTGCCTCGGCGAGTTCGCTCTCCGCCGTCTCCAGACGCTTTCCGGCTCCCAAAGCGTGCGAACCGGCGACAGCCTTCACCTTCGCTCGGCACTTCTCGATGATAGCGGCCAGTTTTTTTTCTTCAGCGGCCGTCAAAAGAGGAGTTCTCGAAATCTCCAGGAGATATATCTGAATCGGTTCCATCGCGGTGTAGCGGGGTTCGCCCGGATTTCCCTCGTTTTCATCCTCGGCAGCAGCCACAGCTCCCTCGTCCACGGGATCCGCCGGCTCCATCAAATCTTCGTTATCTGTTTCCATGGGCAAGTTCCTCCAGATGCGACGCCAGCCTGATGACAAGTCTTTTCGTTTCCACCTTATCCTCGATTTCCGCTGAAACTTCGAGTGCCCCGCCCAGATCCGAGAGAGTTGCAAATCCGAACACGCCGCAGGTTCCTTTGATTTTGTGAGCCAGTAATTCGATCGCCTTCATATCGTCGTTCTGCTCCGCTTCTTCCATGGAGCGGCATGCCTTGTTCACATCGCTCATCATGCGCGGTATCAGATGAGGGAAACGGCACGCGATATCGCCTCGGCAATCTTTGTCAGGCGACGCACCCGTCGTTTCCGCCGAACCATAGGCCTTCCGACGTTCCCGAACCGCCACGGAAACGAGCTCCAGGAACGCGGCCGGCTCGACAGGCTTGGCGATGACGGTAACAGCTCCTCCTCGCAACGCTCGAATGCGATGGTCGTTGTCTGGCAGGGCGGTTAGAAGGAGGACCCTCGGGCAGCGTTCGATTTTTCGCAGGCGGCTGATCACCTCGAAGCCGTCCATCCCGGGCATCAGGGCATCGAGCACGATGACGTCGATGCCTCCTTCTCCAACCAGCTCAAGCGCGACATGCCCATCTTCGATCTCGACCACGTCGTAGCCCGCTGCCCGGAGGCGAATGGAGAGAACGGAGCGGACGTTACGATCGTCATCCACCACGAGGATTCGGCCGCGACTCGCTGGATTCATGATCGAGCCAGCTGCGATGCGACCGTTCCCAGAAATTCCTTGTACGCGATCGGCTTTGCGATGTAGCCGTTGCACCCCGCGGCCAGAATCCGCTCCTCATCACCCTTCATCGCCAGCGCGGTGAGCGCGATGACCGGAATGGCGCTCGTGGATTCGTCTCTCTTCAACACCCTCGTCGCCTCGAGTCCGTCCATGCCGGGAAGTTGGATGTCCATCAGGATCAGTTGAGGTTGCTCGGCGCGCGCCAACGCCAGCCCGGCCTCCGCATTCACGGCGATGACGAGAGTATGTCCCGCCTTCTCCAGCAGCATGACCGCCAACTTCATATTCGCCGGATTATCTTCGACGACGAGTATCTTCGCCACTTCAGGCCGTCCACTTCCGGAGAGGCATCGCGCGCCGCACTTCGGCCATAAAGCGGACGCAATCGAATTCCGTCTTCTGCATGATCGCCATCACGAAGCCGTTAAGCCGAGCGAGATCTTCGGCAGTGATCGTTTTGGCGGTCACGACGATGATGGGAATTTTGGACGTTGCCGCACTGTCTTTCAAAGCCTCGACGACGTCGAATCCGCTCGCTTCCGGCATCATCAGATCCAGGACGATCAGATCCGGCACTTCTTTCCGCGCCATGTCGATCGCTTCGCGTCCGCCGTACGCGCGCAGAATGGTGGTGGCCAGACCCATCATGCGAACGGCGATCAGTTCCACGGCCTTCGGATCGTCATCGACCACGAGCACTTTCAGAGACTGGCTCTGCGAGAGTGGAAAAAGCCCTAGGTCGACAAGCGACTCATGCAGTTCCTGCCTTGATATCGGCTTCTGCATGACGACCGCCGCGCCAAGCGAGATGCCCTTGTTGTGATCGGCCACGATCGAGATGATGACGACAGGAATGCGCTGCAGTTCCGGCACCATTTTCAGCCGACCGAGAAATTCCCATCCGTCCATGTTGGGCAGCATGATGTCGAGGGTGATGAGCGACAACGGCTGTTGCACCGCGAGCACCAGCGCGGCCTCGGCGGATGCGGCATGCAGCACCTTGAATCCCTCTGCCTCGAGCTGCACGCGGATCAGTTCGGCGGATCGATAATCGTCCTCCACCACAAGCGCTGTGCG
This sequence comes from uncultured bacterium, assembly GCA_964499705.1. Lineage (GTDB taxonomy): Bacteria > UBA8481 > UBA8481 > UBA8481 > UBA8481 > JBBTKW01. The sequence goes on from CAZCME010000004.1 coordinate 91,541, forward strand.
CGCGCCTTCCTGCGCCGCGATTCGGCGGGGGACCGGAACTTTTCTCGCCCCTTCTTCGGACGGCCTGAACGGCAGCCAGACGGAGAAGCACGTTCCCTCGCCCACGGAACTTTCCACCGCGACCGTGCCGCCGTGCAGTTCGGCGAGCAGCTTGACCATGGCCAGTCCCAGTCCGGTGCCCTCGAATTTTCGCGCGAGGCCGCTGTCGATCTGGCTGAAAGGCTTGAAGAGTTGTTCCAGACCTTCCGGGGAGATGCCGATGCCGCTGTCGGTGATACTGATTCTAAGAAACTCTTCGAATTCGTTTTCGGCCAATGGAAATCGACGCCCTCCCGACCATGAACCGTATGAATCGCCGACCTCGGCGCGCGGGACGTTGCCGACACGCAGAGTCACCTGCCCGCCTTCGGGAGTGAATTTGACCGCATTGGAGAGCAGATTGTAGAGGATCTGCTTGACCTTCCTCGTGTCGGCCTGGATCGAACCCAATCCCTCGGCGGCTTCGATGACCAGTTTGATATTCCGGGCCGCTGCCTTCTCGCGGATGATGGACAGGCTGTTGACGAACATGGAGGAGACCTGCACCGGCTCCAGGTCGAGCGCCATGGCGCCGGCTTCCACCTTGGAGAGGTCCAGAATGTCGTTAATGAGCGAGAGCAGATGCTTGCCGCTGTTGAAGATCTCGCCGATGAATCCCCGCTGTTCATCGGTCATGTCGCCCATCAATCCGTCTTTCAGGACTTCCGAGAAACCGATGATGGCGTTCAAAGGCGTTCGCAATTCATGCGACATGTTGGCGAGGAATTCGGACTTCATCCGGCTCGCTTCCTCCAGTTCGATGTTCTTCTGCTGGAGCGTCCGCTCGATGCGTTTCAGCTCCGTCATGTCGCGCGCCGCGGCAACCACGCCCTGCAGACTTCTGTCGCGGTCATGGAAAGTGGTCGCGTTATAGGAGACCACGGTCAGCTTGCCGTCCCTGGCGCGCGCGGTGAGCTCGTAGTTGGTGATCTTGCCTTCGGCCAGAACGCGGTTGATTCCCGCCTCCGCCCTGCCCGAATCGGTGAAGTAGTTTTTGAACGGAGCGCCGATCAATTCGTCGCGCGTGCATCCGGTCAGCGCCTCCGTCTGCTTGTTGACGTCAGTGATGATGCCGCGCGGATCGGTCGTCATGAGCGCGTCGATGTTGGATTCGATGAGCGAGCGCGTGTAGAAGTGCTGATCGCGGAGCCGTTGATCAAGCTTCTTCCGCTCCTCCTCGACCTGCTGGCGCGCCGTGTTGTCGGTGCCGATCAGAAGGTATCCGATGATGACTTCCCCTTCGTCCCGCAGCGCCGTCACCGACACGACGGCGGGAAAGCGGCTGCCGTCCTTGCGGATGTAGGTCAGCTCGTAGATGTCCTCGATCCCGCGCGAGGCCTTGAACACCAGCGCTTCGAAGCCCGGCGCAATCGGGGTGCCGAGCTCGACGCTCAGCGCCTTGGCGCGCGCGATCACTTCCTGCGGATCGGAAATGTCGGCCGGCGTGATCTTGTTCATCACGTCGGCGGCCGCGTAGCCCAGCATGCGCTCGGCGCCGACGTTGAAGATCTGGATGACGCCCTTGGCGTCGGTGGCGATGCTCGAAAAATTCGCACTGTTGAAGATCGCGTCCTGGAGAGCTCCCGCTTTCAGGATCGTCTCTTCCGCCTGATTGCGCGCGGTGTTGTCCGCGAAGGTCAATAGATCATGGCCTGTCATTGCGCCGTCACGTTCATTTCACTCCACCTTTCCATTCTTCTGCTTTCCCGGCGGAAACCGAGCGTGATCATTCATTCCCCTACCAGCGCGTGTAGAGACTGACGGATCCGCTCCGCTCGACGAAGGAATTATCGTCGTCGTCGTAGGATGCCGCGATCTTCACGCCCCAGCGCGGATGAAAATATTTCTGGATCGCCACGCCGACCCCGCTCGATTTCGTGTTCTCGACAATGGTGCTGCGGCGCCGGAATTCGCCGCCGGTTCCGAAGCCCCCGTTGACTTCGGCGTAATCATCCGCATTGCCGGCGTAATAGTACCGCGCCAGCGCTCGATGCGAGAGGCTCGTCTTCGCGGTCGACGGAATAACGAGCGTTTTCCAGCGGAGATACCAGTTGCCGAGGTATTTGCCGAGCCCCGCTCCGTACATGTCCACGCCGTTGGCGCCGAAATTCATATGATCGTAGCTGAGCGATGGCTCCCATCCCTTTCCAACTCCCTGCCAGAGCTCGACACGATACGCGTCATCGGGAAAAAGGATCGCGTCGGGCGAATACTGGTACCGGAGATTGGCGTAGGCGCGCGGCCAGAGATCGATGTATCCATCCAGGGCGAACGCGTCGTCGTCCCTGGCGAAACGATGCGCGTGAAGATATTCGAAGGCGAGCGAACCGATGTCGAAATGACGGCGGACGCTGGCGCTGTAGTCATACCAGTCTCCCCGATCCGGCGCCCAGTCGCTCGCGCCATACGAAAGACTGCCCGACCATTTATATTCCTCGGGAATGAACGCGTCCTGATTCTGACGGCGTTGGTCAAGCGACGCGATATACCCGTCGATCTCCGTTCCCGATGCGCCGTGCAGGCGAGCCGCCTCGAAGTCGGCCCGCGCCGCGTCCAGATCGCCTGCCGAGCGCCAGGCTTTCGCCCGGGCGATGTACGCGCGGGGATCTTCCGGCTTGGCCGCGATCCAGCGCCCGTATGCGCCGGCCGCGTCCCGCGGCCGATCGCTCCAGAGATACATATCCCCCAATGCGGACCATGCGTCCGCATATTCCGGTGACTTTGCCGTGACCGCCGTCAGATCCGCCTCGGACTCCTGCCATTTCCCCTGCCACGCGTACGTGCGACCGCGCGCTAGGAGCAGATCGGAATTATCCGGACGCGTCGCGAGCAGTTCCGTATAGAGCCGGATCGCCTCGTCGCGCTGTTTCGAATACGACAAAGCCCGCGCCAGCTTGAACTTCGGATCGAACTGATCCGGATGCGCGGCCATCTCCGCGCGGTATTCCATGGCAGCAGAAGTATAATCACTCCGCGCCATCGCCGAATCTCCATCCGCCATCGCGGCGATGAAGCTCCATACCAATATCAACGTCATCTTGCTGCCTCCGAAATCTTCATCTTCATGCTGCGAGCTACCCGCTTTCTGTCATTTTCACGCTGGCATACTCCATCGAACCCCGTTCGATCCGCCTTCCCCCATTCCGTGACCCGAAAGAGCGAGGAGATGACACCTTTGAAGCGAAAGACCGTGATCATCTGTCGATAGCCGAAATTTTCGAAGATCGAGAAGAGCAGGAGGCGCACGAGATCGCCCGACTTCGGATATCGGCGGTAGGAAAGTTCTTCCAGCGCCACGGACGATACGGACAGCACGATCCCGTACACGATGGAGACGGCGAGGAAGGCCAGCACGTATATGACGGGAGGCGTCGCGAGAAAAACGACGGCAAGGAATGTGATGTAACCTCCGAATTCGATGACGGGTCCCATCATCTCCAGAAAATAAAAGTAGGGAAAACCGAGGAATCCGATCTTGCCGAATTTTGGATTGAAGAGAATGCCCCGGTGATTCGAGAGACTCTCCATGAGACCGCGCTGCCAGCGATCACGCTGCCGAGCGAGGCCGCGGATGGTCTCGGGCGCCTGCGTCCATGCGATCGGATCCGCGACGAAGCCGATCTCATAAGGAATGTCGTTCGTCCGGCAATGGCGATGAAGCCTCACGACGAGCTCCATGTCTTCTCCGACGGTGCTCGTCGAATAACCGCCCGCGTCGACGACGACGGAGCGCTTGAAGAGCCCGAACGCGCCGGAAATGACGAGCGTGACTCCGAGGACATCCCAGCCCATCCGCCCCGAAAAGAAGGCTCGCAGATATTCGAGAACCTGGAATCCGACCAGCCACTTGCGGGGAAACCGCACCTCCGCCACACGTCCTCCGGCGATCACGGAATCGTTCGCGATGCGGATGAGACCGCCGGCGGCGATGGTGTCGGAGTTCTCCAGAAACGGCCGGACGATCCGCGTGAGCGCATCGCGCTCCAGAAGGCAGTCGGCGTCCATGGAGCAGAAGAGCGAAGTGCGGCAGAAATTGATCCCGGCGTTCAGGGAATCGGCCTTTCCGCCGTTTTCCTTATCGACGACCCAGAGATTTTCATACCGCTCGCTCCGATAGATCCCCCTGATCTGCATCGTGGGAATATTGGCGGTGTCGGCTCGCGGAACACGGACCAGCTCAAATGCAGCCTTCAGACGCGGAAGCATTTCATCCGTCGAACCGTCGTTGACGATCATGATTTCGTAATCCGGATACCGGAGCTCCAGGAGCGACTTGACCGTGGTGACGCAGGTGAGTTCCTCGTTGAACGCCGGAGCGATGACCGTGATCGCTGGCGCGCCGGTCGATGTGATGAGACTTTCGATATCGAGCGCCTTCAGGCGGCGCGAATAGCGGCGCAATCCGACGAACGCGAAGATGCTCGTCGCAAGATACGTGGTGTTGAGGAGAAAGAAGTAAGCGAGCACGGCGTAATTGAAGCTATTGAGAATCCACCAGGCCTGTTCGTTCGTCATCGCACCGACTCCGCCAGGACCTGGCGCGCGATATCCGAGCGGGGTTGCTCGATTTCGGCGAGAGTACGAAGAGCGTTTTCAGCGCCGAGTTCGCGCAACGCGCGGGCCGCATGCAGGGCGACCCAGACGGAACTGTCGTCAAGGGCGTCCTGGAGGCGCTGGACGTCCTCGCCGCCGCCGACGCGTCCCAGCGCGCGGAAGGCGAATTCCCGGAGCACGAAATCCGACGAGTCGCAGAAGAGACGCGCTGTGTCGGCATGTTCCGGCCTGCCGAAGCTACGCACCAGCCGCAGGCTCGACGCGATAAGATCGCGATGAGGATGCGGTATTCCCTCGACCGCTTCCCGGACGGGTTCGACAGGCGCGGACGATGCTGCCGCCACGCCCGGATCAAATCCCTCAAGACGCGCCTCTTCCATCTCTTTTTCCGAGGAGCGTGCCGATTCGGCGGAACGCCTCCGCTTCTCCCGATCGGTCAGCGTCTCGGATTCCTTCTCTTCTGCAAGGACCGTGGCGGCGAGGTCCGCGGACGAAAGGTCGTTCAGCATGCGGAGCGACTCGGCGGCGACGGCGCGCACCTGCGAATCATTGGAACGCTCGGCGTAAGCTTTGCGCAGGAGCGGCGCCGCCTTCGGGCCGATCGTCGAGAGCATCGACGCGAGAAACTTCGGACTCCATTGATGGAATCGGTACAGGCGCAGGATGACCGGCTCGACATATTCCGGGTGCTCCTTCTTCGAAAGCGTCCGCGCCGCGATCATGGCCACGAGCGGCGACTCGTCATCGAGCGCGTTCAGGATCTCGACGGAGTAGCGGGAAAAAGCGAGCACGCCGAGCGTCTGAACAGCTCGCGCTCGCTGGGCCGCGGACTTCATGTGAAGGTGAGCGGCGACGTCGGGAAGAAAGGGGCGCGCCAGTTCGGAAATCTTTTCCAGTTCCTCGCCCTGAAAGCGCATCGTGAATCGCGTGAGAAAATCGACGAAGTACAGCCTGTCCTCCCCGCGCACATGATCTCCAACGGAGACGGGCAACTGCTCGCCGTTCAACACCGAGACGACGTAGGGCTCCCATTCCGCCTCCATCCTGATCCAGCGCGCCGCCATCGCGTTGTTGCGGCGCCGGTATGTGACGGCCAGGCCGCAGAAGACGCACGACATGATGAAAAGAACCGCGATCGAAGCGATGAGGAAGAGGAGAAACGGATGAGAAAGCGCCACGTTGTACAGGAAATCCGGCTCGGTGAACGACCTGCGGATGGCCGCGGCGTAGGCGTCCTTCTGGCCCGCGAAAGTCGCGGACGCGGGGGATACGAGCGTGGCCGCAATCGCGCCGCCGAGGAGAATTCGTGCGAAGACCTTCATGAATGCACTTCCTTTCAAAAAATCAGCGGCCGAGCGGGCCGGAGCGAGATTTGCTTATTTCAACAGACGATGAATGCGAGCCAGGAGTTCGAAGAGCGAGAAGGGCTTCACGATGTAGTCGTCCGCTCCCAGCTCGATCCCCTTGACGATATCCCTCTCACTTCCCATTGCGGTGAGCATGACGATGGGAATGTGCCGCAGGATCGGAAGCGCGCGGAGGCGACCCAGGATCTCGAAGCCGTCCATCCCGGGCATCTTGACATCCATAAGAATCATCGAGATCGTGGGATCGAGGGCCGCAGTCAGAATTTCGACGCTGGAATCGACCTGGATCACTTCGAAGCCAACTCGCTCCAGTCGATGCTTGATGACCGCCACGACGAGCTCATCGTCGTCCCCGATCAGAATCTTCTTCCGGGTTGCCGGAGCGTGATCGTCCGACAGAACGATGCGATTGCGCCCGGCTGCCTTCGCGATGTAGAGATACCGATCCGCCTCGGAGATGGTCTCTTCCACTGAAGCGAATTCCGTCCAGAGCGCGATCCCGGCCGAAAAAGTGACCGTAATCTTTTCGCCGCCGGGTATGGATATCGGAGTCGCACGCATGGCTTCGAGCGCCTTGGTCATGGCAAGATTTGCGTCCTTCACATCTGTATTGGGAAAGAAGACGACGAATTCCTCTCCGCCCCATCGCGCGACATAATCGGAGACGCGGAAAGTTTCCGCGAGAAGATTCGCAGCCGCATGAAGCACAGCGTCGCCCGCGGGATGACCGTGCCGGTCGTTGACATGCTTGAAGTGATCGAGGTCGATGATGCCGAGAGAGAGAGCCTGCTTGTTCCGGACCGAAAGAGCGGCCGCCTTGTCGAAGGCTTCATGAAACGCGGCGCGGTTGGGAAGGCCTGTCAGCGAATCCCGTCTCATGTCGCGCATCATCCGGCCATTGCGAGCGAGCTTGGAAGCGACGGCGGCGGCAATCACAGATGAATCCCAGGGCTTCTCGAAGAATTCGTCCGCTCCACGCGCAAAACAATCCGTCTTGATCTTGTTGCCCTGGATTGCGGAGAGAACGAATATGGGAAGCCCGGCGGTGCGCACATTTTTCCGGAGGCGCACCAGCAGATCCCGCCCATCCACATCCGGAAGGAGCAGGTCAAGGAAGACAAGGGAGATATCTTCGCTCAGGAGGATCGCATCCGCCTCGGCCGCTGTAGTCGCGCCGTGAATGATCCGATCCGGGGATTCGAGAAGCTCGCGGAGCAATTCCAGAACGACGGGATCGTCGTCCACGACGAGCACGCCGTATTTTGCCTGCTCCATCCGCCCCGATTCCTCGCTCTTCCATTGAGGATCATCCGAAGCGGGAAGGGAAGCGAAAGCCCGGCGCGCATCAGCGACGCCGTCCACTCGAATCTCCTTGGCATTCGGAACCAGAGTCCTGGTTCCGAGGTCGTACGCGAGTTCTTCGCTCATGAGGATGACTTCCATTTCTTCAGATTTTCGATATCAATGCGCATAATCAAGCAATAGTGATCATAGTTCGTCGGCATGAGAGGAAGATATGGGGTGCTACCCCCACGAATGCGCGGAGGAGGATCGATATCGCTCCACACAGTCGAGGAAGGAATCATGAGAAGGATCGCCGCGATACCGACGAGCGCGGCAATAAGGCCCCTGCCGCTTTCGAAACGGCAGGGGCGTGAGGGTTGATGATTAGAAACGTGAACGGAGAGCATCCGAAATCTGATTCACACTGGCGCGGTCGTTGCCGTGAACCTGAATATCGGTGCGGTTCTTGTCCATACGGAGACAGACTTGAACCTCTTGACCTGATGCCGAAGTCATTTCTACGTGATACGCCGTGGCATACCGGACGTCCATCTTGACGGTGAAATTCTTCCCCTGAGCGACCGAGAGAACCGCCGTATGCACCTTGTCGAGTCGTGCCGCGATCACCGAGCCGATGGCGTTATCGCTCTCCGCGATGGCCGCTGACATACCGCTGAAAACGACGCCGATGAGCACCGCTAAAAATATTTTCTTCATGATTGAATCCTCCCTGTAATTCCTGATCGCCGGTCGCAGACGCTGATTTGCACCGCTCCGGTTTCAAGTGAAGCATAGCGGAGCGGCGGACGGCCACGATATGGGGTGCAACCCTATTGAGACCGTTCCAGACCGGGTCGACATCCGGATTTCCCGGCATAACTCTGCCCGCTTCGGCGCATGTTTACGCGCTCGCAGAGAGCGGTGATTTCCTCAGGGGTATCACTTGAAGAACGCGGGGGGCGCCGGCGAAACGCATCACAGCTGATACTGAAACCGGATAGCGGCGATATCCTCGTGATCGATGCCCCGTCCGGAAACAGTGATAGCTCGATTGAAGTCATAGTGCGTGTAGTCGGCGCCGATCATGATGTGACGGTTGGGCCACCAATGAAGGCCACCGGAGTATCCATCAAGTTCGCTCGCGCCCGTAGCGAAGCCGCCGCTGATTAATCGCTCGTCGGCGATGAAAGTTTCCCATCGGCCAACAGCTTCCCAGGCGCCCCACTCGCCTTTGGAGAAATCGAAGTTTTCGCGAGGCTTGATCGCTCCGCTGCGAGGCTTGTCCTCACCGGTCAGAACATAGCTCGCCGCCACATATCCGCTGTGGACATCGAGATCCGTCCTGATCCCCGCGCGAAAAATATCGTCGTAGGAGGCTCCCAAATATTCGCCCTGAAGAGAAAATGACCCGCGAAGAAACTGAGCCTCTCCTCCATAGCGGAGGCGGCGACCGGCATGTGTCGTGCCGGCAGCCCAGGTCCAGTACGATGTGCCGTACGAGGTGCGGAAGGTTTCGCCCGAGGCTCCCCACGCATCATCCTGATTGCCGATCGTTGCCGAACCGCCGACATACAGAACCGATTTGCCGGCGGTGCCGATCCGCGCGACAAGGCGCGATGCGATGTCAAAATCGTCGTTGTTGTCGTCTTGAGCGGCAGCTCGCGGCGAGCCTGTCGAGAAGCGGCCGTTGAATCCTCCGACTGCATATTCGAGCGAACCACCGGCGATCTGTCCGAAAACCATCGCGCCGATATCTTCCGCCGGCCAGAGATTTGTCACCGCAACAGACCTCTCGAGCAATGGCGTAAAGAGCGAGGACTGTGAACCTTCGAGCGAGAACGGCGTACCGAACTGGCCAACGCGCAATCGGAACGCGGGGTAACGCGTGTAGTCGAGCCATCCTTCGACGAGTCGGCTCTGCGCGGAAGAAGCAAAGTCCCCCTGCAGCCGATAGCCGAAGAAATTTTCAAGAACGCCGCGAATGTCGATTCTGGCGCGCCGAATGAGCGCTCTGTCGGACGCCGGATGGCCGTTTTGATAGAAGCGGCCGTCCATCTGCACCATGCCTCCAATTTTGAGCAAGTCATCGTGGCCGCGAAGGACATATCCCTCATCGTAAAGCGTGACGAGCCTCTTTTCTTCCGGCGTCTGGTTCTCGGGTTTCAGACGCAGCTCTTCGAGCACGGCTCGGACGACGGACGGCGTGTCGGTTTCGGCGCGCACGGGAAGAACCGCAATGATTAATACGAGGGGGAGCGTAAAGATGCGCATGAAGTCAATGACTGCCGAAGAAATGGAGGATCGGCTCCCATACCGGAGGCCAGAGCAATGTTGTTGCGATTCCGATTCCAATAAGAAAAACGGTGGCGAGGGTGGCCGGGCGGATGTCGCGGTTTCTGAGCAGAAAGTGAAGGACGATCCACGAGATGAGCCACGCCGCCAGTGCGAATGTCTCTTTTCCTGAATACGGGCCTATCCCCTGCGCTCCCGGGATCCATGCTTTTCCAAAACCGTGGATGGTTGTCTTCCAGGCTTCCGACATCTCCGCGGCGAGATGCGCCTTTGCAAGAGCCATCATCCCTATGGCGACGCTCCACGCGGCCGCCGCAGCTCGTCCGAGAACAATATGTTTATTCGCCAGATGCGTTGCGATCATGGAAGCCTCCTCCCTGTCGTATTCATACGGATTTCAATTTCGTGACGGCGGCGCCGAGCCCGAAGGCGACGGCAAAGTAGAAGAATGCAAGAACCAGCGCGGCGGCGGTGAATCGCCGAAGCCCCTTTGAGGCTAGCAGGTCGTCGCGATAGCTGAAGATGAGGTAGGCGATGAGAACGGTGAGCGGGAGCACGAAGAGCGCCGAGAATTCCTTGAACTCGAACCAGACCTTGTGAATCTCGGGAGAGTTCGCCAGGAAATAGGAGCGAGGAGAATCAGGAACATTGGCGCGATAGGGAATATAGATCCAGTTTCCCGAAATCGTTGTCGCGAGCGCGGCAACGACGTAAGCCACGCTTCCGGCTTTCAATTCCGTCAGTGACGGGTGTCCTCCGAACCAAAGCCTGTATGCCTGATAGAGACCGACGGTGGCCGCGACCATGAGGAGACTGGCCGAAACGCCGTGGATGAGTCCCCGGTATGCGTATCCACCGCCGAACAGTGCCAGGAAAGGCGCGCTCATCATCAGCGTAATCGCCGCCACGAGCGCCATGATTCCAAGCGAAACAACAATGGCCGTTCTGGGATCCTCACGCAATTCTGAATTCATACTGCATCCTCCCATGTTACATTTTCAATATTGTTGAGATTCTACACTCAGAGGAGTGACCATGCTGTGGGGCTAAACCCTACAGGCGAATTTCCTGACAGGGTTTCAGCATAAACCATCAAATCCGTTCTCAACTATTTCACGCTGATCATGCCGAGCGCGGGAGCGAAAGCGATCGTGCGGGAGGTGCGGCCGGGAACCCAGATGACCAAATCATTCGAAGTCTCGGTCAGCGGCACACCCACCGCGGAATGCGGACGCGCATTTCTCGGGAAGATGATCTGCGAGCCGTTGGGAGCGAACTCGCTGGAAGGCGCCCACGCCACGTTGCCGGGGAATTTTCGCGTTACATTCAAAGGACTTTTCGTATCGTTATCGTCGAGGCAGTGATATCCCGTTGCCAGACGCGTCAGCCGCGTCGTGTGGCGGGAAACCCGGGCGGTGGATTGAAGCCTTTCGATGTCAATGACGAGTTGCGATGAAGCCCGCGTCATCGAGCTTTGTGCGGCATAGGCGCTTGCCGACATCACCATGACGCCGAGGACGATCACCGTAATGATCGTCACCATGAGAAGCTCGACGAGGGAGAAGCCACTCTCGCTCGCCAGAAGAATCGATCTTCTCATATCATCTTCCGAAACGTTCCCGGAAAGAGAACGAGGCCGTATCCTTCCATGCCCATGAGCGGCAGGAACTGGCGCATGGAGTTCCATCCGACGTAACCCCGCACGCTCAACTTTTTTCCGCACCCCAATCCGCCGCGGAGCCGGAGCAGGGAATTGCGCGCCTTGATTTCGCCGTTGCACCAGATGTAGCCGTTGATGTGGGATTGAAACTTGTCAGTCATATTGCCATTGGAGACGCCCACTCCGAAATTCGGATCCGGGGTTCCCGGCGGATTGAAATTCTGGAGCGGCGTCAGCACCTCGCTCAATTGTTCGTTGTACGGATACGGAGTTCCCGGCGGATTGAAGTTGATGGGTTTCATGGCCTCGTTCAGCTCGTTCTTCCCGTTGAATTCGATCTTGGGCTTGTCACCCATCACGAGAAGCACCAACTGCACCGGCGAGGCGGCCTCCATCAGGATCCCGCCTTTGAAGGAAACTTTTCGGTCCTTGGCTTTTGCATACACGAGCGTTCCGACGATGCGACAGTTGTTGATCGTCACATCTCCTGTTGCCGGGCTGATGATATAGACGCCGAACGGATTGGCGGCGCCAAATGGATTCGATGTCGGGGAGAAGAGCATGTTCTTATATTCGCTCTGATACGGAATCACGGTGCCGACGGCCATGTACCATGACGAGTCACCGGACGGAACCTGGATCTCATCCACGCCGGCAAGGCTTTCCCCAAGGACTTTTGCCGTAATGGCGCCGGACGCGTATCCGTCGCCGTTGAACGTCTTGTTGCCCTTGATATTTCTATTCGCGAAGGCTGAGCCGTGCGAGAGCGTATACGCGTCGACGGAAATATCTTCGGCGGAAAAAAGAACGTGCTTCGTCGCTTCCGCGGGCGCGGGGGAAACAATCTCCGTAAATGAATAGACGGCTCGACCGGCGACGCCCGTGCAGGAGAGCACAGCGGTCTCCCATGAGCGATCCGTAAAATTACCGCCAGGATCCTTCAGGTTGGTCGAAAGTATGCCGTAACCGATCGGCGAATCCGAGATGTTGTAGGCTCCCGCCTGCGCGCGCGCCCGCCAGCTCCCGCTTCCCGATGCTTCATCATCGGCTCTGGCCCGGCGCAGGATCATCTCCCGAGCGGCCAGAGCGTACCGACGAGCGGAATCTTCGTCCTTCCTGTCGGTCTGAACGATGTTGCCCGAGACCACGCTCGTCGACATGGAGACCGCCAGAGCCGAGAAGACCAGCATCATGAAGCAGAGCATGACGAGGATGTAGCCGGACGAGGAAGAATCCGAAATCTGAAATCTGAAATCTGAAATCTGAAATGTTGGCGGATTGCCGCGCTCGGATTTGAGATTTGAGATTTTAGATATGAGATTTAATATTTTAACGCACATACGCGCTCGCCTCCCCGCCGGCGTAGTGGAGCTGTTTCCCGTCGTAACTCACCACAATGTCGTACAATAGTCCCGAAGCGAGCCGGTCCTGGCGGAGAATACGGCCGTTCAGGGGGAGCGGCATATCGGCCCATATGTTGAATTTCACGTCCGATTTTGAGATCTCGGTTCCGTTGTAGCCGTAGCGAAGCTTCCACGCATCTTCGGCGCCGGCAACCCCGTACGTCGGATCGTTTTCTTCGAGTCTCGCCGCGGGCGCTCCGTAATTCACAGGCAGGAATGTGGCAATATCAGCCGTGACGTTGCCGATAATACCGTCCGGGTCCGGTATGATCCGGAACATATAGGTTTTGTCGACCTCCAGTGTCTCCTCAGGAAAGCTGAAGACATATTCCTCGAATTCGTCCGTCAGATCGAATACCGCCAGCCGATCCGACAATGTGATGATGTGCGTATGGTCGACATGGTCCCATTCCAATTGCACGGCTATCCCCGAGGAGAATGTCGCGGTGTTGGTGCAGACGAAGTCGTCGAAATTGACTTGCGTCGTTCCGGCGGAAAAACCGATGGAGCCGGATGCAATGTCATTTCCGACGGGCATGGAAATAATCTTCCGCAGTCCCGATCCGGTATCCACCCTGACCATGACGCTGTCATACGACTCCATCCGAACTTCGATCGGGACGATATCTTTCGTGGCGAAAGCGTCCACGGACTCCGCGAGCAATCGCTCGCTCCCTCCTCCGATCCTGCGGACGAGCCGCAGATCCACGTCGTCCTTCGAGGAAGCCAACCGTAGAACGATGTAGTCGCTGTCGGACCGATACCGCACCATGATGTCCGCTTCGCCCGTGCGCGACTTGACCTTGATGTCGTCGTAGTGCGCATGACAAAGTCCCGCGGCAAATCCGAACGAACCTCGCGTTATGCCTCCATCGAACTTTGCCGTCAGTGTGCTGTCCGGACCTTGCAGGCTCAGCCGGTCGGCGTCCATCGTGATGGTCAACTTCTGCGCCGCGTTCACGGGTGTCACCATGGCCGCTCCGCCCATGGCGGTCACCACGCCCGAGATCACCTGTTCCGCCTGGGCGACAACCAAACCCGAGGGAGGATCTGGCGAGATTCGAACCCGGTAATAATTTGCCGAGTCCTCGAATCGGGCCACGACATACGTGTATCCCAGCGGCGTTCCAGGATATCCCTCGTGGTACGCGGCAACTCTGTCGTACGAGATTGTTTTTGATGGATCCATGCCGTCGAATCCGGCCGTGTTGGAAATAACATCGTCGGGATAGACATTCGTCCACGTCTTGACGAGCACGCCGTTGCGATACACACGCAGTGTCCGATCGTCCATCTCGAATCGAAATCGCTCCGTCGTATTGTTCTCGTGCATCGCGTCGAAACTGCTGCTTGTGGAAACTCCGCTTCCGTCTCCCCAGGCGGCAACGAGCTGCAGCTTGTTGCCGCTCTTTTCCTCGAGGCGCACCATCCGGACTCCCCTGTTATATCGAGCTCCGTTTCCCGTATCGGGATGAAAACCCGGAGACGCAAGAATGACAAGGACCTGAGCGGATGCGGTGGCGGTGCGCCGGATATCCAGTTCCACGGCGAAGGTGTCCGCGGACGCCGAGTTCCACGAGGGATAATTAAAGTACAATGGCGATGAAGTGGCGCTGACTCCGTTTCCCTGGTAACCGAGATATTGTATGCCGCCGGTCTTCGTGATATCGAAGTACGTCTTCCCCGCGAACTCCGTAAACCAGCCCGGATCGTCCGGCAGATCGATACCTCCGGCGTCGTCGTCCTCGAAGTTGTCGGAGAAGACGGTGTTGGCTTCGAAAGTGCCTCCGATGCCCGGAGGAGACCTCCGGATATTCACGCTCATGGTGTCGATATTCCACAGGCCCGGCGCGGATCCCTTGGAGGCCATCATACCGAAATAGTTCGACGGCGCCGGCAGGATCGCGGTGAACCCGCCGAGCTTGAATCGAGGAACGCTGGCACTGAACGAAAGCTGGTAGATCTTCAAAACTCCCTGATACAAAACGAAGCGGATACGTCCGCTGTCGATATCCGCCTTCCAGCCGAGAATGTCCATGTCCGCGCCCACTGAAATGAGCGGTGAACCCGCACCGTTCCCGAGCCATGCGTGAAACCTGAGTTTATTGCCCGTCGTGACGTGATCGAGGCTCACAACGATCGCGCCCGGTGGGCTCTGGCCTGCGCTTCGATTCGCGTAGAGCGTGTCCGGCGAAAAGAGAACGAAGAAGATGGAGTCGGCTCCCGTTGCGCAGAAGAGATTGAAGCTGACATCGACTGTGTCCGACCAATACGCAGTGTCCCTGTAATGAAGCCATGACCCGTTGCCGGCGCGCGTGTCGTCTCCGAGTGCTCGTCCGTCATCCGCAAGCGACGCTTCGACCTTGAAGTCCGGATTCGGCCCGCTCACCCACGCGGCCGGACGATTATCAAGAAGCTCGAAGTCAAATCCCGCGGCGTATGAGTCCATCATCGCATTCGCGCGCGAATCCGGGAACGGGCCGGACGGCGCGAGCGGCATCCAGAGATCGAAATCGGCCGTGATGTCTCCCCATGCGGATGCGGGCGAATCCGCGGGAAAGAGAAAATGGAGCCCGTCATCCAGCAGATTCGTGACGATCGCCATGTTCATGGGCGCGTCATCGGGCGGATCCGACCTCAGAAAATATCCCGCTCCCGGCACGGGACTCTCGATCCATTCCGAAAAGTCGGCGGTCAGCCCGTCATCGAGGAGAGTCGCGGCACTGAACTCGTATGCGTAGAGATTCATCCGCGCAATAAACGCTCGAAAGCGATCCGTCGCGACGCGGAGGAGATGATCGACCGGATCAGAGAGGAGCGCGCGAAGAGCCGTCGGATAGGCGACAGAACTCCCGAAACCGTCGTCTCCGGTATTCGACGCGTCCCACAGGCCGGTCTGCGCGCCCGTATCCGTCCACAGCGACAGATCGACAAACGTGTCAATGAAGTCTCCCGTGGTCGTGGCTCTCCTGAGAAAAAGGGAGACATCGCTGATTTCGTCGGTGTCCTCGGGAGCATTCCACGTGAAGACGACGTCGCCGCCGGAAAACGGCCCCGTCTCCGATGTGCCGCCCGAGCCGCCGCGCGTGGCCAGCGCGTAACCGTCCGCGGCAAGCGTGACGACGCCAGTGCCGGAGTCGGCGCCCGGAGACGTTGCAAGTGCTCCGGCATAATCGGGCCTGTCCTGATCGAAGACGAAAATCGGGAGGAGCGAATATATCAGGAGCGGCTGAGATTCATTTTTGAGCCTGTAAGCGCTGCGCGTGGCGGAGACGAAATTCACGTGGAAGCTGTCGACGTGATCGAGAACGGTAATCGTATCCGCTCCGTTCTCGGATCGCTGGATCGGATCTCCCGGAGTTCCCGACCAGTAATAACGAACGGTCCTCGTGACGAGAGTATCCGATCCGAGAATCACATCGAACGAGACTTCGTTGCCCGAGCTCTTGTCCTGCATCCCCAGGGAATTGATCACGTCCTCGTTCAGGCAATCGAGCCCGAGTTGAGTGGAACGCCCGGCCAGCGTTCGCACGTCGTATTGCCGCCACGTGTTGAGAGCCACTCGGCCGAGCGCCGCCGCCGCGACGCTCATGATCGCCGCCAGCGTCACCGCCAGCAGAAGCTCCACGAGAGTCATGCCCGCCGCTTGCGCGGAAATCCGAGCATGAAGGATTCTGATTTCGGATTTAGGATTTAGGATTTCCGGCAAAGCCGGCCGTATTTCCCCATATTCAGGGGCCGGCATTGATCTTGACTCCCATCGCCACCAGGATCGTCTCTCCTCTGCAGAGAACCGAGACTTGGATCAGCTTGGCGCCGGTCGCGGCATTCCACGCGATCGGTTTCCTCAGATCGCTCATCGAGACGGATTCGACCTTTCCACGAACGAGGAAATTCCGATAGTTTCCCGGGAGAGGATTTCCCCATTCGTCGTCAATGACGGGCCCCCATGTGAATCCGTGATAATCATCCACGTCATCCCACTCCCGCCGCGTCAGAATTCCGTCTCCTTCACCAAGCGACGGCTCGTCCTTATTCCCGTCGTTGTCCGAGAAACTGTCAGGGGCGATATCGGACATATTGAGATAATCGGTATCCAGCGTATCGCGAGGCGTCCGGTCGAAACCGAGATCGTCGGAGTCTCCGTTGGTTCCCCGCGCAATGCCTGCGCTATAAACCGAGGAGTATTTTTTTGCCATGATCTCGGCGAGGAGGTAATTTCCGAGATACTCCGCCTCCACCCGATCTTCGCGATGCACGCCTTGCGCCGTCACGTTCAGGATGGCGACGAGAATCGCCAGCAGGCCAACCTGAAGAATGACCATGCCGGCAAGGACCTCCGCCAGCAACAATCCCTCACGTCCGGACGGCCGATGGGGCGCCGATCCCCGACGCATCATCATGGAACCCTGATCGCATGCGCGTCCGCGTAGGACGCCAGCAGGTCCCGGACTTTGCCCACGTCCCGGATCACCCGAAACTGGACGCTCTGCGCCGACCCGACGATCTGCTCTCGAATATCGCCGGTCGCGACAATGACGAGAAACCCATCCAGAGCGCGGCACTTGGAATTGATCTGCTGCAGTGACCACAGGACGGCCTCCATCATGAAGCCGACTCCGGTCAGATCGATGATGACGTGCTTGCGGCGTGGATTCATCCACTCCAGAACCTGCGACAGCAGGAGCCGGCCCGTCAGAGGCGCCAGCGTTCCGGTCAGGGAAAACCAGAGCGAGCATCCCTCGTCGCGGCATTGGACTTCGCAGAGATCGTTCCGTTCATCGATCACAGCGCCGATGAAGATCTCCACTAGTCTGCCGCTGAATTGCGTTCCCACGCATCGCCGCAGTTCTGCGGCGGCCGCCGCCGGCGCGATCATTTCCCGATAGGGCCTGTTCGTCGTCATGGCGTCGTAGGCGTCGGCGATCGAGACGATCTGGGCGGAAATCGGAATATCGTTTCCGCTCAGTCCGTCGGGATATCCGCCGCCATCCCAGCGCTCATGATGATGCCGCACGATATGATAGGCGCCGCGGAGCAGATGCGCGCTCGTGATGATCTCCGCGCCGATCACCGTGTGCCTCTTCATGGCCTCGTACTCGTCTGGCAGGAGCGGTCCTGATTTGAGAAGGACGGAATCGATCACGGCGATCTTTCCGATGTCGTGCAGAATCGCTCCGAGCCTGATGTCCTCGATGATCTCCCCTTCCAGGCCCGCGGCGCGGGCCAGAGCGACAGCATAGGCCATGACATTCTGCGTGTGCATCCCCGTGTAGGTATCCCTCATCTCGACGACATTTGCGAGCGTCGAGAGAATTTCGAGGTAAGCTTCCTGGGCGTCACCCGAGGATCTTGCCTGAAGAATCGCCAGCGACACGAGGTCCGCGAACGTTTCGAGCGTCGCGATCGTTTCCGCGAGGATGTGCTCCTCCTCCCGGTCGCAGACCACGATGACGCCGATCGTCTGCTGATGCGCGCGGAGAGGGATGCAGGCGTATGGCCCGGACTCCCAGGAATCGGCGACAGCCATATCATCATCGCGTTGGGCCGCGTCCCTGTTTTCCATGATGAAGAACTGACTCTCGCCGCGCGATACCGAACGCGCGATCGTAGACTCTGGCGTAGAACCGGCGTTATCGGCGATCATGTAATCCTGCGCGACGATGTTGAATTCCGCGAACCCGTCGGAGGCGATGCCCTGCAAGCGCGTGCCGGAGTGATTCACGAGAAAAACGGCGACGCCAGACAGGTGGAATTGTTCCCGGATTTCGCGGCAGACCGAGATCGCCTGCTGTTCGTATCCGCTCACCGCAAGAACGTTCCGGCTCATGCGCAGCCCGAGATGAACCCGGGAGATCTCCTTGATAAGCCTGTCGTCGGTCGCCTGGAGCGACTTGTTCAAGCTCGTGAGCGTCGTCCGCTCCTTGTCGCGAAGAAGGACGAGGCGGGCGAGATCGCCGAAGAGGCGAAGGTTATCGAGATCGGATTCCGTGAACGCATTCTTCTGATCGGAATACACGGTCAAGGAGCCCTTCGCGGATCCGAGAGCCAGTGGGACGGAGATCGACGAGGCTTTTCTGTTCCCGGACATTCTTTTCCCCACGCGCGCCGGATCCCATGGCGCCGACCATGCGATTTCTGGGATGAGGACGCCATCGCCGTTCGCCAGCGAAATAGTTCCACCGCGCGCGCCCGTCATGATCGAGGCTTCCTCGATCACCCGTTCCGCAAGAGCCGAGGAATTCACATCGGAGAGAATTCCCGACACCACTTCGAGAATCCTCGTGACATCCGATCGTCCCGATCCTCCTGATCCGCTCATCTCGTCATCGCACGTTATGTGAAGGGGCAAGCTTTCCGGGGCGGAAAGACATATTTCCCCGCGATCGAAGTTATTGCGCATCGAGCGGCCGCGATTCTGCCTCTGTTTCGTACAACGCTGCGAATGTCCGCGGACCGGCGGCGCCATATTCCGGAATTCGCTGATCTCTTTGATAAGCCATGAGCGCGCTCTGCGTCGCCCGCCCGAATTTATCCGTTGGCGATTCCTTGAAATATCCCAGCTCCGCAAGCCGCAACTGCAACCGCGTCACATCCGGCCCGCGCATGTTCCCTTCCAGGCGCCTGACGCGAACCGTCGATACTTCCGGCGCCGCAAGAACGATTGGCAACGCGGGGTTTTCCGGCTCCGGTTGAAGAGGCTCTTCGAGTACGGCGATCGGCTCAACCGCCATCTCCCCGACAAAAGTGTCCGCGGCGCCATCGGAAACGGGTTCCGCAGCGACCAGTGCCACCTCGGCCGCGGCCGGCAGCACGGGCACGGCGGAAGCAAGCCCGGGAGGCACGACATACTGTCGCGCCGCAAAACCTGTGAGGGCCACGAAGAGAATCCACGCGATCGCGGTGCTGTATTTTCGCTCTCGCGTTCGCCTGTCGTACGGCAGCGCCATGGCTTTGGCGGCGAGGACGATATCCTTCGTGCTGATTTCACGGCGGTGATTCGTCAGGCAGATTTGAAGCGCATTGCCCGCCACGATATTGATGCGCCGCGGAAGACCGCTCGAAGCGCGATGCAGGCATGCGACCGCTTTGTTCGACAGCGTGACGGGCTGCACCGGACGGCTCGCCACGAGGCGATGCCGGACATAGGCTTCGGTTTCCGCAAGCGTCAGCGGATTCAGATGATACTGCGCTCCGATGCGCGAAGCGAACGCCTGCAGCTCGGGCCGAAGCAACCTTTCCCGCAACTGATCCTGGCCGAAAAGCAGAAACCTGACGCCTTTTCCCGCTTCGGATTTCAGATTCGACAGCATCCGTACAAGTTCCAGCGTCTCGTCCGACAGATGCTGCGCCTCGTCGATGATGATGACGGTCTTCCGGCCCGCGCCGTGATTCGCATCGAGCCGGTCGCCGATCGCTCTCAGGAGCTGCCTGCGTTCCAACTCCGGCCGACCGGATTCCCGATTTTCCGGCATTCCGAGGTCGCCGGCGATTTCCAGGAGAAGTTCGTCGGGCTTCAGGCAGGTGTTCATGATCATTGCGACTTCGAAATCGGGCGGAAGGTCCGCGATGACACGATGCAGAAGCGTGGTCTTGCCGGAGCCGACCTCGCCCGTGACCACGCCGAATCCCGTGTCGGAAAGGATCGTATTCAGCAGACCTTTTCTCACATCGTCGAAATGGGGATGCGCGAAGATCATCCGGGAGTCGGGCGCGATGCCGAACGGAGGAATCGCGAATGAAACCTCCGCATCGATCTTCGTTCCCTGCTGCACCTGGTGAAGGGGCGATTCGTCGCCCAATTCCGCGCGCGTCGTCATATATTCCGCGGACAGGCTAGCCTGTCCTCTGCTTCCGCGATGGACTCGCGACCGATGATCAGAAGCGCGAGATCGTCAGCCGCCGGCCGGCCTTCATGCAATCCCCGGATCGTCGCCCTGATTTTCGGAATAGCGACGCGAAGAGAATTTTTCCTGAGGTGAACATCCAATATTTCATAAAGCCCGGCCTCATCGAGCATCTGACCGGCGGCGTCGGTCACTTCGAACGCGCCGTCCGAGAAAGCGCAGAAACAATCCTCCGGCCCGAGTTCCGTATCACGATCCGCATATTCGCTCCGGTCAAAAAGCCCCAGCATCGGCGAGTCCTCTTCGAATGTCGTCCATTGCCCATCGAGCCGGACGCGCGGAAACGGATGTCCCGCGCTCGACCAGCAAAGCCTCCTGAATCCGACGGAATCGAATCCGATCACGATCGCCGTCACCAGAAAATGCCGCGGCATCCAGTTCCGCCACCGCTCGTTCACCATGCGAAGCAATTCCGAGGGACCGCTCGCGCGCGGAGCCAGGCTCAGGAATGTCGCCCGCAACAGGCTCGATACGGCCCCGGCCGTGATGCCCTTGCCGCACACATCGGCGATGACATACCCGATGCCGCCACTCGAGAATTCGATTTCTTCCAGTACGTCTCCGCCCAGGCAATACACTTCTTCCAGATGTCCCCATGCTCTCCATCCCGCTGGCGCTTTGAACTCCACGCCCTTGATGAACGGATCGCGCCGCTGTCTCGTCAACTCGTCTCCGAGCCTCGCCACCGCCGCGCTTCCCCCGATCCTTTCCTCCAGATCCCGCAGGCGGGCTCGCTCGATCGGAGTCCGGATCACACGATTGATCCGCGTGACGACATCGTTCAGAGCAAACGGCTTGGGAATGTAATCTTCGATGTGCTTCATCGTCTCCTTCATGTGCGAGGCGATTCCGGATCGCGCGGTCAGGAGAATCACAGGAACGGAAGGAGGCTGTTGAGCATTATGCTTGATGAATTCGGATCCCATGCCGTCAGGTAGTTCCCAATCGAGGAGGACGACAGCAAAGCGATGTTCCGCCAGCCGCTCGCGCGCCTCCTGAACGCTCCTGGCCACGCTCACCCGGAAGTAAGTTTCCAGACCGATGGTGAGGACTTCGACGATCAAGGGATCGTCGTCGACGAGCAGAATGCGGGGAGTCAGCTGGGTCGGAGATCCTGAATCCCAGGCGCGCCTGTCCGCAATTCGAGATTCTGATGTTGGATCGTTGAAGTTGGAATTGTTGATTTCGAATATAGGATTTAGGTTTTCGGATTTTAACATATATCCGCCACCCAGAAGTCGATCGACTGGGGATAGCTCGCCTGCATTCTCCGCAGATCGTCCGCGGGAAGTTCCCAGATCCTGTCAGCGTCGATTCCGAAACCCGGAGCAAGAAACCTCGACGTTCTGTTTGCATAGTACGCGGTTTTCCGCAAAGTCCGAGGAGGACAATCCACGCTGAAGGAACCGATGGGGGCCGTCTTTCTTTCAGCTCCATGAAGCGGCAGCCCGCGAACAAAGCCGATGTTGGGCCCGTCGCCCGAGTACAGAATCCAACCCGATTGCGGTATGAACCGCGCGAATGCGATATAGAACGGATCGACGAATGTGACGAGCTTCCGCGCGTGTTCGGCGATCCCGCACGCGATCGCATCGATATCATCCGGACAATCCTCGATCGCCAGCGCGGCAAGACCCGCGACATGAGAGGCCGCGATGACCGATGAGATGCCGGTCTTGACGCCGCGGCCCAGGACGACGAGACAGGAACCGTTCTCCGCGTGCGCTTCCATGCGGAAGAAGGAACCGAGCGAGAGAGGTCCCCAGCGCATCCATCCGGCCAGACGTGGAGCCGCAGCGGCCGCGCTCCACGGATCGACACTACCGGTCGGAGGCAGCGAAGCCCGATGAGAACCGAGGAAAAATGTATTCAGATCCTGAAGTTCGTCGATCTGGTCCGCGATATTCTGCGCCAATAGTTCGGGCTCGAATCGCCGCCCGAGCGCTCTCAGCAACGACAAGCTCCCGGGCGCCCCGCGATGCCTGTCCAGAACGTGACGGATTCGGAATGCCAGCTCGTTCGTGTCCATCGGGATGGGACAGAAATCGTCGATATCTTCCTGCTGCGCGACGAACCGCGTCTCGAAATCGGAGCCGCGGCCGGTCAGGATCAGGGGGATCGTGACCCAGGCCGGATCCGATCGGATCGACCAGAACAGATCGTCTCCCTCCTCGAACGGCAGATCCATCGAAAGGATCACGAGGTCGGGCCGGTGGCGCTGCATTTCATTCTGAACGGCAAGAATATCGCGGGCGATCCTGAGATCGATCTTCATGCCGTCGATCGCCTTCCGGACTTGCCGGGTGAAGAGAGGATCGCGCTCGACAAGAAGCACGCGCGAACGGTCCGATGATTTCGCCTCGCCCCACGCCAGTCGATCCAGGATCCCGCAGCTTGTGAGCGACCGACGGATGTTGTCGCGGATTCCGGTCACTTCGAGAACCGAGCCTTGTGATTTCAGACGGTCGGCAAGAGCCAGAATTTCCTGAATGCCGGCAGCATCGATGGAGGAAAGGCCCGAGAGATCGATCTTGACGCGCATGGATACGAGCTCGTCGATGTCGATCTTCCAGACACGATCCGCGTCGAGAGAACCGTAGAGAAAGAGCTCGCATCCTTCCGCGGTCTCGCGCCTCAACACATGAAATGTCTCCTGGGTCGCGTGACGTTCGCGTCGCCGGCCCAGAAAACGGATCATCCGGAAGGAATTTTCTTCCGGACGGATGCGCATCTCCACGCGGTCCATGACCTGCGCGATGAGCCTGAGACCGAGGCCGCCGGAGCGCACGTCATCGGGATCGCGGGAGATGAACCTGTCGGTTTCCGGAGGGCGCCCTCCGTCGACGATGCAGATTTCCAGAGCCATTCCCGGCGCGCCGTTGGCGCCCATGCCGTCGGCCAGGAAGATTCGGGCTTTCAGGGTGATCGGCGTGGAATCTCCTTCAGCGAGAGCATGATCCATCACGTTGGCTATGGCCTCCGTCAACGCGAGGCGAATGTCGTGCATCTCGTCATCCAGTTCGTGTCCATCGACAACCCGATTCACGAGCGGTTTCAAGGAAGCCGCGGCCGACTTTCCGGTTGTTGCCGACGGTGTCAGCACAAGCGTCACGGGATCCGGCTCCAGGAGGACGGTATTCACAGATCGTTCGCGATCAAGTCCGTGCGATCATGGTAATGTTGCGCCTTGACGCCGTAGGATGCTTCCGCGGCAGTTACATCCGGACACTGCTCGATGTATTTATCCAACCGAGTGACTTTCAGAATCCGCAGGATGCGCGCGCCGGCGCCCGCGAACACGACCTTTCCCCCCAGCTTGGTCGCGGCGTCCTGGAGATCGACCATCATGGACAGGCCGGTCGAATCGATGAACTCGAGGCTCGACAGATCCATGATGATCCTGGCATGCCCCTCATCGATCTTCTTTTTGACATCGGTCAGCATCTTCTTCGAGACGTTGACGTCGATCTCCTTGAAGGGATGGACAATCAGCAGATCCCCCTTCAGTTCCATCGTGACGGAGTTGCCCGTTTTTTCGGATTCCATATTCTCCCTCATGGCGTTGCGCCAACTGGCACGGCGGATTCACGGCGCCGGGCGGCCGAATTTCCATCATTTCCATCAAGATCCGACTGCGCAGACGGATCCGTATTTTTTTCAGGGCCGGTGAAACGCCGGAGGCGATCCATCCAGCGGGCATCTTCATCCCTGAATTCCTGTATCCATCGTCCAGTCGGCGCTTCATCCGGCCCCTCGATGACTGTTTCCAGGGTAGGCATTCCGCTGTCGCCGACGATGTAGGGAGTGATGAAGACCATGAGATTTCGCCGGCCGGACGCCTTGTTGCGGGAACGGAAAAGCTTCCCGATGAAAGGAAGATTTCCGAGAAACGGAACCTGCTCGGTCGCATCCGTCGAATTCTGCGAATACAATCCGCCGATCACCGCGGTGCGGCCGTCCTCGATCATGATCCTCGTGGTCGCTTCGCTCGTGTTGATCCGCGGAATGCCGTTGATCTCGCTGGGAGACGCGCTGGAATTCTCCGGGTGGACGTTCAGCATCACCCTGTTGCCCGGAAGGACGACGGGCGTCACCTTCAACACGATGCCGACATCGATGAACGTGACATTTTCGGAGACGACGCCATTCGACGTCGTCGTGGTGCGGATCGGTTCCTTCGTTCCCACAATGATGACGGCATCCTCGCGGTCCATGACCATGATCTCCGGCGCGGAAAGCAAGATGGAATTTCCATGCGCCTGCAGAAAATTGAATGTCGCGGAGATGGAAGTGACGTTCAGGGTGCCGGGGATGATGCCGTCACCAAGTACAGGACCGTTGCCGAACGGCTCATCGGGCCGCAGCGGCAGCTTGCTGATCTGGCTGACTCCGGAGACGGAGGCGGTGAGGCTGTTGGACCAGTCCACGCCGATGATGTCGCCCGCGTTGACGGATGTCTCGATGATCCTCGCCTTCAGCAAGATCTGCGGTGTCGGCTTGTCCAGCGTCTGAATGAGCCGGAGTGTTCTGGCCAAAGTCGTCCGATCGGGTGCGCGGAGAAGGACGGAATGAGACCGCGGATCGGCGATCACAGTGATCTTGTCATCCGCGAGCATGGCCTGCAGAAGCGTCACGACATCCTTCGGATCCGCGTAACGGAGCGGAACATTGGAGAGAAACGGACGGCCTTCGCCGTCCAATGGCCTCTGGCTTTCCCTCCTCGAGATCTCTGCCGCCATGGCGCGGATCGTCTCCGCTTCGCCCGGCTGAGAAGCCGTGTACAGGATCGCATGACTCTGCTGGTCGTACAGCAGAAGAGAAGGCTCGGCGACGTAACTTTTTAAAAGAGTCACCAGAGCCTCGCCATTGGCGTCGCCCACCGGAATGACGACGCGCGTCGTAGGTATGAACTTGTCGGGAACGACCCGGATCAGATTGCCGTCGATCAGCCACCCGAATCCGGAACCCTTGAGGAGCGCATTCAGGGCATCGGAAACCGTAACGTCGTCGAGCCGAACGGTGGTGGTCACCTTGAGATTCGGATCGATGACAAGGTTCATGCTCGACTGCTCAGCAATCGCATGAAGAATCTCCGTAAGATCCGTGTTCGTGAACCTCAGAGATATCCGACTCGTCGGCGATCGGGAGTCCGCGTCGCCGGCGAGCTGCGCGGCGATCGATGCGGGCGCGGGAAGATGACGGAGCGAACTCGATACGGTCACGACAAGCTCCGACATGCCGGAGGCAATCCTGATGTCGGGTCGCCGCATGCCGGTTCCGCTCTCCGTCGCAACAGGAACCGATGCCATCCGGATCGTCACGCGCGCCATCGGAGGCTCCACAAGCAACTGGCTGGTTCTCACCGAATACACGGGCCATCCTCTCCATGCGCGATTGTTCCGCGCTAATGTATCGCCGGCATCGCTTTCGAAGACGGGTTCGGAGCCATAGGCGATGTCCGCCGCGTACATCGGATCGTCGAAGGACATGGTGGCGGGATCGAGACTCATGACACGCGCCAGCGTCACCCCGGGAAGATCCATGATGAAGTATTCTCCGGAGGGACGCGTGACCCAGAACGTTTCATAAGTCAGCTCGCCCATGCCGATCAATCGCAGCTCGACCCGATCCTCCGTAACATGCATACGGATATCGTTGAGCCTCGCGCCGGCGGGTACCGGTTCGCCTTCGGCCCCCACCTGCCCGGCCATCGCATAAGCGGCCAGCAGCAAGCCGCAGGCAAGTAGTGTCGTCTTCATCCGTTTCGTCTCCCGTCTTTCACATTGATCCGGCGTGTCGCGCCGGATCGATGCATGAGAACTGCTCCATGCTGATCCGCGCGGGCGAGCCTTACGTCGGTCGTGATCCACTCGCCTTCCCGGATCACGCATCCATTGATCACCGCTGCCCATCGTTCTTGCGCGTCGCGCAGCATTCCGGAGAGCTTGATATCGGGCCAGGTCACCTCGATCGGCGCCGCCTCTTCGGGAGAAATCGCATCCAGGATCGGCGCCACGAGCTCGATCGTCGAAACAATATGATCCGCCAGTTGAAGTGCGGATTCTCGCACAGGAATGTGCGCTCTTTTCCTCGGAGCACGTACCGGCTCGGCATGCTCTTCCCCAGGAAGGCCGCCCGGCATCTGAAACGGATCGCGCTCGATGACCTGCACTTCGAACTCGTCCGAATCCGGTTCGTCGTTATTGTCGAAATCGCTCGCCACGAATGCCCTGATCGGCGCGGCCGAAGCGGTGGAGGAAACTTCCTGCCCGCAAGCGGAAGTGAGGACGAGGAAAAGCGCAAAGATACAGAAGGCAGAAATCTTAAATCGTAAATCGGGAATTCGAGTATGCCATTTAAGATTTAAGATTTGAGATTTTAGATTTAAGATTTCTGATTTGATTCTGCTCTTCATCATAGCGCCGCATCCCGGTCGTGATCGCCGCGGTAATACGTCCGGATGTCGATTCTGCCGCGCAGGACGGGCGAGCCGGGAATGTCGGTCGTCACCAGAATATTGTCGACGACAAAAATCCTGAGGCGGGCATTTTCCAGTCGGGTCAGGAATTCCACGAGGCCGGTATACGGACCGGTGAAATCCACCTGCAGCGGGATCGAGATATAGTCCGCGTCGCGGATTCTCGCTCCCGACAATGTCAGCCGCTCCACGTTGATGCCCGCCTGATCTCCGATTGCGTAAATATAGGAGACGACTTCTTCGAATCGCTCCTCGTCGGGAAGCCTTCGGGCCTGGAGCTTGATCTCCCGTTCCAGTTGCGCCACTTCATCCCTGATGTGTTCCAACGCCCGCGAATCCGCGCCCGCCGTTTCAGCCTGGATGCCCTGAGATCCCAGGGCGACTTCGATTGCCACGATCTCGGCGGCCGTCGGCGCGTACACCTGCAGATAGAGAAACGCGATGGTCACCACCACGAGGCATATTGAAAGGAGAACTTCCTTGCGCTTGAATGTGGCCAGCGTGATGGTCGTCAAAAGAGCAACCTCCCCACGAGCGTGTACGAGGCGGGACGACCCATGCCGAGCGTCTCGGTCACGACGGGCGTGACGTTGTCGAAATGCGAACTCTTCGACAACTCCTCGATGAATCGGGAGACGCTCTGCGCGCCGGCACCGCCGCCTTGAATTCGAATCTCGCCAAAATCGTGAAGAACGTCTTCGGCCGGAACCGCATTCGTCCCGATGCCCGATGGCGGCGCGGCATCGCCGGCGGACTTCCGGTCCTGCGGCGAGAAAGCCAGGGACTGGATCCAGATGTCGCTCGGCACGATGGTCGAAAGTTCGAAGAGAATTTTTCCCCACCGCGGCGAGTCCATGGCGTTCAACAGGATCGCGGCGCGCGCCTTCAGCTCCGCCTGCTTCGTCTTTTCCGACTCGATTCTCTTCGTCATTTCCTGATTCGCAGCCATCGTCTCCATCATCTGCGCCTGCTCGGCCCGAAGATTCGCGAGCTGAATTTTCTGAATTCCCAGCAACCCGGCGACGAGCGCCACCAGGACGCAGGCGGCCATGACCGCGCGACGAACAAAGACAGCGTGACGGCGACGGATCAGGATTTCCGGCGGAATGAGATTGACCGGCTGCATGTTCATGAACGGAGGACCCTCATCGCTAGTCCCGCGGCCACAACGTAGGCGGAAGTCCCGGCCCGATCCGTTTCGGGATATTCATTGGGGGATGCTCCCAGCCGCACAAATGGATTCTCGTCTTCCATGGCGAGCTCCAGCGCCGGCGCCAGGGATTCGCGAAGCGAACCGCCCGCCATGAAGGAAGAAAGCAGGATCGCCTGATCTATGACGATCTGGTGATGCTTCGTGGAGAAGAAATCGTAGGACTGCATCACCTCGGAGACGATTTGCTCGCGCGCGGCCTGCGACCGGGCGCCGCTCTCGCCGATCAGGGAGGTATCCTGGTGCACATCGCGCCAGAAGATGATCCTGCCGTCGGCGGTGACGCCCACGGAGATGACGTTTTCGTGCAACTGGACCCAGAATCGGCCCGCGGCGGGCTTTTCCATGATGTCCGCGTATCGAAGGAGCGCGAACGCGGCCGGCTCCACGGCCCGCACCTCGCCGCCGCCGGCGCCGATCGTCTCGATCGCCGCCACGATTCCGTCGCGATCCGCCGATACCGCCAGGACGCGGACCTTGCTGATACCGTCCTGCTCGAAGTCCTCGATCACGGAGCAGTCAAAGAGCGAGTTGTCGATCGAGCAATTCATCTGCGACGCGAGTTCCGATCCGGCGACGCCGAGGAGGTCGGCTCGTTCGAGGCGGGGCAGAACGAGATGACGGAGCACGACACCCTTGCCTCCGACTCCGAGAACCACATCCATCTTTTTGCCGTTGCGGCCGGAGAAAAACGTCGCCAGATCCCGGCTGATCTCCGCCGGCGGGCGATTGATTGTGGGAATGCGGAAGCTGCCGGCGATGTGACCGTCCGATTCCATGAGGACCGTACGCCATTCGCTTGTCGAGATATCGATGCCGGCTGTCATCATCGGCCGAACGCCTCCGAGAGGCTGAAGATCGGCAGGAGCATGGCGATGACCACGGTTCCGACGATGACCGAAAGCGCGAGAATCATGGCTGGCTCGAGTAGCGACGAGAGTCTCTCCAGCAGAATATCGACCTGCTGATCGTAATAGGTCGCCAGCCGGGAAAGGACGCTGGAGAGTTGCCCTGTCTTCTCGCCCACCGAGAGCATCTGAATGAGAAGATCCGGGAAGACCCGCGTCTGATCGAACGCCGCGGAAAGCGATTGTCCCTTTTCAAGTTCTTCGAC
The DNA here is from genome assembly GCA_964499705.1 of uncultured bacterium. Classification (GTDB taxonomy): domain Bacteria; phylum UBA8481; class UBA8481; order UBA8481; family UBA8481; genus JBBTKW01. The sequence goes on from CAZCME010000004.1 coordinate 120,888, forward strand.
CGCGCGCGCGACGCCGGATCTCAGCATCGGAGACCGCAGCGTCTCGGAAGTCACCTTCAGCGCGCGCACCACCGGAACGCCGCCTTCGTCCAGAAGAGAGATGCCGCGGCAGAAGCGCGCCATCTCCACGGGCAGCAGAATCCTGCCGACGAAGGGGATTTTCCAAAATATTGTCTGAATCCGGTCCTCTATGCCGGGGCGATTCAAGAGCCTCTGCACCAGGAAATACGCGATCGCGATCAGGGAAAGGACGGCCCACCACCAGGCTTGCGCGGCGCGGGAGATCCCGAGAATCGCGCGCGTGAGAAAGGGGAGCTGCGCATGAAGTTCCGTGAAGACATTTTCGAACTGCGGCAGCACGAACGCGGTCATGATGGCGAGAACGACGGCGGCCACCCCCATCATGACGGCGGGGTAGATGCAGGTCGAGACGAGCTTGCGGCGGACGACCATTTCCGAATCCATGTGGTCGGCCAGACGATCGAGAGTCCGGCCGAGAATTCCCGCCGTCTCCCCGGTTTTCACCATGGAGATATAAAACGGGAAGAACGTCGCGGGTCGCCGGGCGAGCGTTTCGGAAAACGACGTGCCCGCTTCCACATCGGCGATCACCTCGCCGATCAGCGACTTCAAGTCGTTGGAGACCGGTTGGCGGCCGACGGCCTCGAGGGAACCGCGCAGCGTCAGACCGGCCTCCAGCATCAGGGAGAGTTGCCGGGTAAAAATCGTCAGCTCCGTGATCGAAACCCGCTTGGCGCGGAAGACGGATGTCGAAATCGCTTTTTCCTTCAGAGAAATGATGTGCGAATGAACGAGTCGCAGCCGCGCGCGCGCATCGGTGTACGACGCCGCTTCGATCCGGCCCTCGACGGGAACTCCGGCCGGACCCAGCACTCGGTACGCGTAATCTCTCACGACCCGAACACCTTCATCTTCACTTGCTCCTTGTCGCGCGCGAAACCGAGCGCGGTGTCGGTCGAGATGACGCCCTCCCGATGCAGGCGGACGATCGACTGGTCGAATGTCACCATGCCCTGCTGCGAACCCGTTTCGACCTGGGACAGGATCTTCGCCGTCTGGCCCTCGCGAATCAGGTTTCGGATCGCCGTCGTCGAGGAAAGAACCTCGCATGCGACGGCACGTCCGCCGCCCTGCCGCGGGAGGAGCATCTGCGAGCACATGCCGAGAAGAGACTCCGAAAGCTGGCACCGGACCTGGCTCTGCTGGGCCGACGGGAAGATGTCGACGATGCGGTCGACCGTGGACACGGCGTCGAGCGTGTGCAGCGTCGCCAGCACAAGATGACCGGTTTCTGCCGCCGTGACCGCCACCGCGATCGTTTCGAAGTCGCGCATCTCGCCGACGAGAATCACGTCCGGATCCTGGCGCAGCGCGTACTTGAGGCCCGTGAGAAAGCTGGCGGTATCGATTCCCACCTCGCGCTGCTCCACGATTCCCTTGCGATGGCCATGCATGAATTCGATCGGATCCTCGATCGTGATGATGTGAAGTTCCTTGACCTTATTGAGGTGATCGAGAAGCGCGGCGAGCGTCGTGGACTTGCCCGCGCCTGTCGCGCCGGTCACGAGGAAAAGGCCTCGATCGCGCTCGATCATGTCCTGCACCGCCTGCGGAACGCCCAGCGTCCGGAAGTCGGGAATCTGGTATGGAACGACGCGGATCGCCAGAGCCAGGCTCGATCTCTGGTAGTGAAAGTTCAGTCGGAATCGCGCCACGCCGGAAAGGTTGTAGGAGGAATCGCAGTCACGCTTCTTCACGACCTCGTCCACTTTTTCCGCGGTGATCATCTCCTTCATGAAGGATTCGATATCATGCGACGAGAGGCTCGGCAGATCCGTTCTCGCGATCTTGCCGTCGATCCGGAGAATCGGCGGAATCCCGGCCACGAGATGCAGGTCGGACGCCGACCGGTCCACCGCCATCCTCAATAGATCGTCGATCTTCATCTGTGATCCTGGCTGACGCGCAGCACTTCCTCGATCGTCGTCTCCCCCGCGAGAATCTTCTCGATGCCGGTCTGCCGGAGGCTGCGCATTCCCGCGGCGCATCCGGCTCGACGCAGGTCATGCGCCGACGCGCCCGCGATGATGAGTTCCTGGAGCTTCTCGTCGACGGTCATGACCTCGAAGAGCCCGATGCGGCCCTCATAGCCCGTTTCGCCGCATTGCTTGCATCCGCGGCCGCGTGAAACTTTCGAATCGATCGGAATTTCCAGGCGATCCGCCAGCACGCGCGTCACGGTCTCTGACTGTCTGCAGTTTTCGCAGATCTTCCGGATAAGCCGTTGCGCGACGATGCCCGTCAGGGACGAGGCCACGAGAAAAGGCTCTACGCCCATCTGCACGAGCCTTGTAACGGTGAGGGGCGCATCGTTCGTGTGAAGCGTCGAGAGGACGAAGTGACCCGTCAGAGCCGCCTGGATCGCGATCTCGGCGGTCTCCTTGTCGCGGATCTCGCCGACCATCACGATGTCGGGGTCCTGGCGGAGAATCGATTTCAAGATGCTGGCGAACGTCAGGCCCGCTTTCGAGAGCACCTGGACCTGGTTGACGCGCTCGATGTGATACTCGACCGGATCCTCCACCGTGACGATATTCACTTCCTCGCTGTTGAGATGCTGAAGGCATGAATAGAGCGTCGTCGTCTTGCCCGACCCCGTGGGGCCGGTCACGAGAAGAATACCGTTCGGCGCGGCGAGGATCGACTTGAGCCTCTCCACATCGCGGCTTTCGAGCCCGAGGTCGTCGAGCCCCAGGCGCGTCGCGCGAAGGTCGAGCACGCGGATCACGGCCTTCTCGCCGAAAACCGTCGGCAGCACCGAAACGCGGAGATCGACGTTGTGTCCCTGGACCTTGATGCGCACGCGGCCATCCTGAGGAATTCTCCGCTCCGCGATGTCCAGTCCCGCGATCAGCTTGATCCGCGAAACAAGGGGCGCGTGGAAACTGATCGGAGGCCCCTTGATGACGCGCAGAATCCCGTCCACGCGAAAGCGGATATGCAGGACGCGCTCGTCGGGCTCGACGTGAATGTCGGACGCTCGATCGCGGATCGCCTGGCTGAAGATGGAATTGAGGAGCCGGATGATCGGCGCCTCCTCGGCGGCCGACTCCATCTGAGTGACATCCACGATGCCGGAGTCTTTCGTATCCTCCGCCACCTCGACGTCCTCCTCCATCTCCTCCACGACGCTGTTCATCGAGGCGCCGTAGTGACGCCGCAGGGCATTTTCCAGCTCGGTCGCGGTCGTGACCACGAGGTCCAGTTTCAACCCCGTCAGTTCGCGGATCGCATCCATCGCGAAAACATCGAGCGGATCGGACATGGCGACGACGAGGCGTTCCTTGACGCGAAAGAGCGGTATGACGCGATGGCGGAGCGCGAGGTCGACGGGGATCATCCGCAGCGTTTCCGGATCCATGATGTACTGGTCCATGTTTTCGTAAGGAAGATTGAGATGATTCGCGAGCGCTTCGGCAATCGCATTTTCCGTGGTGAAGCCCTTCTCGATCATGATCCGGCCGACGCGAACGCCCGGAGTATCGAGCTGAGATTCGAGCGCGGCGATGAGCTGTTCCTCCGTGATGACTTCCTGCGCGATGAGAATTTCACCGATGCGCTTTCGCGTGCGGCGTTCCATCGCGGCTCTGGCCACGGGAGCCGCGGGAGCCGCGGTAATCATCGCGGTCACGCGGACAGCACGAGAGCGGCGGGACGCGACATCCGCATGGCGCCGTCGCAGGATGCCGCATCCCTCGATGAGATCGTCACGCGGTTGCGCCCCTCCTGCTTCGACTCGTAAAGCGCCTCGTCGCTCCGCTTGATGAGTGCGCTCTTGTCATCGCCCCTGGCGCCCGCCGCCACGCCGATCGAAAGAGTGATTCGATGAACCTGGTTTTCGTACTCGAGAGGTGTGGATTCGACTCGAGCGCGGAGCAGTTCCGCCAGCGCGGCGCCCTCGGGCTCGCTCAGGCCCGGCAGAACAACGACGAACTCCTCGCCGCCGTATCGGGCCAGGAGCGCCATGTCGGGAATTTTCCCGGCATGTTCCTGGACAACTTGCGCGGCCACTTCCGCGACTTTGCGGAGCACGGCGTCGCCGGTCTGATGCCCGTGCGTGTCGTTGAATTTCTTGAAGTGATCAATGTCGGCCAGCAGCAGCGTAACGATAGGAGCCTCGACAAGCGCACGAGTGAGATAATCCTGGAAGTACCTGTGATTATAGAGGCCCGTCAATCCGTCTCGCACAGCCTGCTCTCTGATGCGCCGCACAAACGCGGCGTTCTCGAGCGCAATCCCGCCCAGGTCGCCGAGGATCGAAAAGATCGCGCTCGCCTGGCGCACATCAGCGCGCTTGGGTTCCGAAAGAATCAGCATGCCGAAAAACTGGTCGCCGTGAATGATCGGCTGGATGTACGCGGCTTCCAGAGTATCCTGCGATGCCAGCGGAGTGTAAGCGCCGCCGTCGCGCGGCCGTATCCGGACATAAATCCTGCGCTCGCGAATCACGGTCTCGAAAGGATGCGGACGCTTTTTGATCGCCGAAGTCATTTCCGCCACGGTCCATCCACGAGGAGGCACGCCGATGACGAGAGTGTCGCCGGATCCATCCTGACTCATCTCGAGAAACGCAGAGCGTTCGACGTCGAGAATCGCCACGGCATGATCGTGAATGATCGCGAATATTTCATGCTCATCCGCCGAAGCGCCGAGCTTGCGGGCGAAATCCTTGAGCTGAACAAGTTGCGACGAGATCCGGTTCATCTCCTGCTTGCTCTTCGCCTGATCCGTCTCCACGGTTACGTTCCTGTCCTGCACCACTTTTTCATACCGGAGATTCTGCTCGCGATATCCCGCGATCTTGCGCGTCATCTCCGATCGCTGAACAAGAAGCCGGACCGTGGCGAACACGAACGGGACCAAGAGGACCGGGGCGAGATAAAACGCGACAGATGCGTCGGTCGGAATCATGACGGGATCAACTGTCCATTACGCGCGATGGATAGGATCTCGCCCGGATTGACGGTGATCGGCTGCGAGGCGCCCGATACTCGAACACGGCCGGAAACCACAGCGATCCGGATCGCGGTCTCATCCATCGTCACACGGAAGTGCGCCTGCGAGGAACTTCTCAGCCGCATGCCCGAGCAGACGATGGTTCCGCCGTCGCACTTCTCCCAGTCCATCGTTCCGGACAGGAGATAAATCCAGTACCCGGATTCATCGCCTCCCAGCCGGCCCGTCGCTCCATGGAAACTCACCACACCCGCGTCGGATCCCGGCGCGAGAACGGCGTCGCCCGAGGAGCGAAAGAACCCGTCCGCGATCGCGTCTCCGGAAATCAGCATCGCCATGGACCGATTCTCGGATGCCGCCGCGGGCGCAACAATCCGGCTTCGTCCCCAGATCTCGCCGGACAGAATCCGCCAGTTGGTATTGTCCGGAAGGGAACGCGAAACCGGCGCTGGCACAGCGACATTCTGTGTCACAGGAACGCTCCGAGTTTCCGCCGGCGCCGCAGGCGGCGCGGGGACAAGTGTTGGAGCGGGCTTCTCCGGCGGAAGAATCGCGAGCGACGGGTTCAGGCTCTTCGGGCGCGACGCGGAGGACGCCGGCTCGGCGGCAAGCCGTGTTGCCGGCGACGGGCGATTCTTCACAACATTCGACACCGCTGTGGCACGGACCAGAACATCTGGAATCCGTGACACCCCCTCTGCGGTCATTGAATCCGGTATCTCGGTAACTGGAGTCACGGGAGAATCCGGAGCCGAATCTGTGAAGTCAATCGTAATGCCGACTTTCTGAGTTTCAGGGAGCGCAGCGGGTGGCGCCGACGCCGCCGGCATCGCCGAAACGCTTGCCGGAGCGGCATCCATGGCGAATATGAGGAACAGAACGACAAGACAGCAGCAGAGGATCGGCAGAACCGGCCCTCTCGGATCGATGCTCACGCGCGCCTGCTTCGTTGCGGACGCGCGGATGCTCGCTTCTGATGTGATTCGCTCAATGGTCTCGGATTCATGTGCCTCAGATGTTATAGGCGAACGAGGGGTTCCTCCGATATGGGGTTATACCCGGCGTATGGATATCCGACCTTTAAATATTTCCGGCACCCAAGGTGTGTACCCCATATTAATCCCGCGCGTTGCCCCGCTACAATGAAAGCCGGAGCAGAAAGGGACTTGCCTGTCATGCAGCACATCATCGATCTGATACCCACTGTCCGCGTTCTCTTGATCTGGTCCCCTATCTCCGCACTCATCCTCTGGGGAGCGGCCCGATGCGCGGGAACGTTTTGGTCTCGCGGAGTCCGGACGCCTTACACACGAAAAATATTTCACTTCATCATCTTCAGCTCCGCCGCGGCGATTCATTTCACCGCGGGAATCCAGGCGACGAGCGTCTTCGGAGGCGTGGTCGCTCTGGGCGTCCTCTTCGCCGTCGCCCGAGGAGACGGGTTTCCGTTTTACGAAGCGCTGGCGCGCCCGAGCGATGCGCCGCGCCGGACATTCCATGTGATCGTGCCTCTTCTCGCGACGGCTGTCGGCGGGCTCGCCGCCAACTTTCTCGCGGGTCCGCTCGCGCCCGTCGGTTATCTCGTCGGAGGCTGGGGCGATGCGGTCGGGGAACCGGTCGGAACGAACTGGGGAAGGCATCGCTACCAGGTGCCGTCGGTGAAGGGTGTGAAATCAACCAGATCATTCGAGGGATCCGCGGCCGTCTTCTTCGCGTCGCTCATTGCCGCCGCCATCGGCCTCGCGCTCCTGGATCAGGAACAGATATTCATGCGGGCCCTCGCCGTGGCGATTCCCGTCGTCATTGTGGAAGCGGTCTCCCCTCACGGCCTCGATAACTTCTTCGTGCAGGTGACCGCCGCCGGAGTCGCCGCATGGTCCCTGTAATCGGTATTCCACCACGGCGCGGCACCTGGAGCTTTGCGCTCGGCGTCGCCGGCATCATCGCCGCGATGTATTTCATCCTCGTCGTCATTCCCTTTAATGTCTTCGGACCGCGATTGCGCATCGTCGATGTGGCCATGCCGTCAGCCGATATCAAGCCGCTCAATCCTTTCCGCATCGGCCTCAATGTCGCCAACGACCGGTGGGGAGCGGGCGCGGCATACGTCGTCTTCTCCATTGAAGGTGAAACCGAGATCGAGGGAGCGGTCACGAGCATACCCGGGCGCGAGAATCGGGACATATTCGTCAACGTCTCGATGGAGACCGGGGTCCGCAACGGATCGCTCATTCTTTATGACGCCATGCATGACAACCGGCGCATCGATGTCCGGCACGGCGTACACGTCGTAGCCGGCTCTCTCGCGATTCGTCTCGTCGATGTCCAATATCCGAAAAATATTATCCGAGGAGAAACCATGGAGATCATCATGAACTGCGCGGTCGACGATTCGGGTCCATTCGAAATTCTACCTGTGGCGATCGTGTACGACAGCGCTGGGAAAAGACCCGCCGAAACTAACGGGAAGGAAGTCATGGTTACTCTTGGTCCCTGCGTCCTGAAACTCGCCGTGGCGACGGGTGATCTCGCACCCGGAACGCATCGGCTCACCGCGGGTCTCTTCGATCCGGATGAGATGGACTGGATCGATATCGAGCACAGGATCAGCCGTCGCGAATTTCGCGTGCTTGCCCGATGAAACGCGCCGCTCATCTGCTGGGATTCTGGCTCTGGCTTGGATTTTCCGGCGGCGCCATCGTTCTCCTGTTCGTCGCGACACCGATCGAAAGTTATCTCAAAGGTAAAGGCATGCCCCAGGTCAGGATCGACATGATCCTCTCGGGAATCGCCCTGTCCTGGGTGGCCGCATCTTTTTTGGCCGCGAGGGCCGCGACCCGTCGCCTGCCGACTCCGCGCGGACGGTGGGCCGCGCACGTCGCGGGCGCCACGGCCTGCGCCGTGGTCTTTACGATATTTCTTCAGGCGGGCGCCGGCGGCTTCGGATTCGCGCGGGCGGAAGAATCGAGCGAAGGCCGTTTCACCTTCGGTCCCTATCCCGATGAAATCGCGATCGCGCGCCTGAAACAAGAAGGCTACACCGGAATCATCTCGCTCCTGAATCCCCTCATTCCCTTCGAAGCGGTTCTGCTGGAGAAAGAAAGACAAGCGGTCGCCGCCGCCGGACTCAGCATGATCGAAGCCCCGATGCTCCCATGGGTGAGCTCCAATCGCGAATCGCTGGACAAGCTCGTCCAGATGGCGTTCGCCGGCGCCAAAGATGGCAGTGCGAACAGCAAGCGTTACTACGTGCATTGCTATCTCGGACACCACCGCGTCGAACTGGCGCGGATCACGCTGATGGATGCCCAGGGAATCCGCGTTCAACCCGTCGACGCCGGTCTGCCGGAAGAATTCGAGCTCGGACCATTGACCTTGATCGGAGATTCGATCGTCGTCGGCCCGCTCCCGACGCAGGAGGAATATTTTCTGCTCCGAAGGGCCGGCGTGCGGCACATCGTGTCTCTCCTGAATCCCCGGACAGAATCAATCTGGTTGAAAGCAGATCAGGAAGCGGCGCGCGATCTGAATATGGAGCTGCACATACTTCCCGCGAACGATCCCTCCGAAGGGGCCGCGACGGCAAAAACGATTCGAGCTCTGCATGGAAAAGTCTATATCCACGCCTATCTCATCGACGAGCGCGCGCGGTTTGTCATGGAAAAATTGAATCGGTAATGTTTTGCGCTTGAGTCTGATTGCGAAAACAGGCAAAGGCAGCAAGGATCCGGGCCTGGAGCGTGACAACAATATTAGCGTTCGCTCTGGATCTTCCTCATCGCCTCTTCCTGCTTCTTTGAAATTTCCTTCAGGTGCCTGATGGCCCCCTTGATCTGGCTCCGGATTCGGCTCACATCGGCGACGATGTATTTCGCCATCTCGTCCTCGAAAACGCGGAGAAGGCGCTCGGTATCGAATGGCTGAACCCAATGCACGGCCTCGATACCCTCAAAGTCTCGTTCTTCGCCGCGCGAAAGCTTCATGAGCGCGAGGTCGTGAATCTCGGGGACGTATACGATCAGATTAGTTTGATCGAATCCGGGAATCTTTTCCAACCGATCCTCCCAATTCCACGGAACGTTGGCGACTGCGGAGGCACGCTTGTTGATTTTCGGAAAGTCTGGATGGTTCTTCGATACGGACTCAACCGCCTTCCAGAAAGCATCTCCGGCTACAATGTCGTCGGAGTCGATCACGTCGATATCTGTCGTCAGGTGGGAGCTGTTGTAACGAAGTGCGATCGCGCTTCCGCCAGCAATGATGACACGATCCGTTTCCGTCATGGCCTTGCTGACCTCGACCAGAACTTTGCGAAGAACTTCTTCAGAGAACGAAGCGTCTTCCATGGTGGCCGGCCTATCCGTTCTGGAGCCGGGCGCGGAAATCCTGATCCGAATTGCTCAGGTAGAATCCCCATTCTTTTGCGACAGAGGCGGTGTTTTCTTTTACGGTGTTCTCACGCCCCTTTCGGAAGTACCCCGAGAATGGAACTAGCCTTCGGTGATCCGGATTCGCGTGCGGCCATTCGTCTTCGTTAAAGAGTCTCCGGGCCGCCCGTTGCATTGCGGCGTCGTTGACCAATGTCCCGGTATAGTCCCAGAGCATTCCAACCCGTCGCGGAAGACTTCGCCGCTGCGAGGCGGCCGCCCGTAACTTCTTCAACGAAAGGTCACGGTGCTTCGCCATGAATGCCGGAAGCAGCGAAAGCAGTGTAGCGTCGTGTTGCGCCAGGTCAACACCCAGAGCCAGAGCATCTTCCAAGGGAAGTCGGGCCGTCGTCTGATACTTGGGATAGACCGCAAGTCCATGCTCTCGAAGGGTCTCATACGCCGAGGCTTTTCTTTCGGCGGCGGCGGCGGCGCCGAACAAGTGCAGAAGTCCGGCGAGGAGAGGATGCTTTCGGAAGAGTTCGTAGGTGGTTGGCGTGGTGGAGTCATAAGAGAGGATCAGCCCTGCCTCGCACAACTCCCGGAGAACCCTTCCAACCTGGGCAAGCGACACGGAGCATCTCTCCGCGAGATCGTTCGCCGTATATCGCCCTGCGGACGGTACGATCTCCCCCAGAACCGCTACCTTTGCCTCGGAACCGAGGATCTTGACGAGTGTCCTATCGACTTTCATATATGCAAGTATATAATGCCTGGCCGACGATTTCAACTCTCATTCAAGGTGGTTCGCAAGGAAGGACTTCTGGCTAGCCGCGGTTCAGAGATACCACTTCATTGGAACCGATCATAATGCTTTATCGCCTGGGCGTGCGGCCGCGAGGTATCCCGTGCGATTCGAGTCGCAGATCCACTTTCTTGTTGTTGCCATGTTTGCGGGCTCCTCGATTTTTCACGCTCGCTTATGCCGCGGTCGCGATGTCGAGTCCGTAGCGTTGCAGAAGGTGCCTCATCGTGTTGCGGTGGATACCGAGCAGGCTCGCGGCTTCGGCGCGACGCCCCGAGGTCAGCGCGAGCGCGGCCTGGAGGTGTCCGCGCTTCACCGTGTCGAGCGTCGGAAAATTCGTGCGCGCCACACCACGCGCCGCGAAACCGGGCGCTATAACGCGGCGATCAGGCATCTCCGAGCGAACATCCTCGGGAAGATGGTCGGGACGAATCGTACCGCCGCGCGAAAGTACAAGGGCACGCTCCATGGCGTTCTCCAGTTCCCGCACATTGCCGGGCCAGTCGTGACGCACCAGGAGATCCATCGCCGCCGGGTCGATCTCCCGATCCCCCGCGTCATGGCGGGCCAGATAACGAGCAACAAGCGGCGCGATCTCTTCCCTCCGCTCACGAAGAGGAGGAAGACGTACCAGAAGCACATTCAGGCGGTAGAAGAGATCCTCGCGAAACCGGCCGGCGGATACGGCGGCTTTCAAATCAGAATTAGTTGCGGCAACAAGCCGGATATTGACCTTGATGGGACCGGCGCCGCCGAGCCGCTCGATCTCACGCTCTTGAATCGCGCGCAGCAGACGGACTTGTACCTCTTCGGGAATCGTCCCGATCTCGTCCAGGAAAAGTGTTCCTCTCTCCGCGCGCTCGAACTTCCCCGTCCGCCGCGCCGCGGCGCCAGTGAAGGCGCCCTTCTCATGGCCGAAGAGTTCGGCCTCCAAAAGCGTAGCCGGAATCGCGCTGCAGTTCACCGCGATGAATGGTCCCTCCGAGCGATGCGAAAGACGGTGAATGAGGCGGGCGATGACTTCCTTGCCGGTGCCGGATTCGCCGAGCAGCAGGATTGTCGAGTCCGTCGGAGCTGCGGCGCGGATGGTTTCGACGACTTCGCGCATGGCGGGAGACCGGGCGACGAGATCTTCCTCCGACACGCTTCGTCCCGCCGTCGCGCGCAGCCGCGCCAGTTCCTTCCGCGTCTCCAATGTCCGGACCGCCCGGTCGACCAGAACGGATAGTTCGGTGGTACGAACGGGTTTAGTCATGTAGTGAAAGGCCCCTCGCCGCATCGCTTCGACTCCTTCCTCCACTTCCGCATAAGCGGTCACCAGAATGACCGGCGGAATATCTTCCCCGCCGCCGAGGAGATCCGTGCCGCGTCCGTCAGGGAGACGAATATCAGCGACGATCAAGTCGACTCCATCGCGCGCAGCCCGCGCGGCGGCGATGGAATGCGCGGCGCGCACTTCATGGCCCAGTGTCTCGAGCACTTCTCGCAGGATCTCGATATCCTGAGGTGAATCCTCGACCACCAGTATTTTCGCCATCCCAACACCGCCCTTTCACTCGCACGACCAAGATGATGATAGGCAGGAATCCTCCCGGGCGATATGGGGTACAGCCCCCAGCATCAGCGGAAAAGAACGGCGCGAGCGGTAGGTTTACTCCCCATAGCTGTTGAATCTTTTCCAGCTACAATTATATCAGGATGCGAAATATCCGTTCATTCGCGTCAAGGAGATGAAATCATGTTAGAAACGATCCTGGCAATAATTGTCATCATGTGGCTTCTGGGGATGGTGACTTCGTACACGCTCGGAGGATTTATCCATATTCTTCTCTTCCTCGCCGTCGCGACTGTGCTCATCCGCATCATTCAGGGCCGCAAGGCGTTCTGACCGTGAAGAGCTTCGGAATATTTCTGCTGGCTCTCGGCATGATGGCGTGGGCTTATGAAGGGTTCAGCTATGCGTCCTGGAGCGCCATGATCGATTTCGGACCGATGGCGCCCACGTTCGAACCGGAGAAGATCATACCTATCTCGCAGGTTGTCGTTGCGGCGATTCTCATCGCGGGATCCGCTCTCCTGTACGCCGGAGCGAACCGATGCGCCGTCGCGAAGCGATATCCGCGATCCTGATCGGCCTCGGTCGCCCGCCATCATGATGAGCGTAGCCGAGCTTGTGGTGAAGCTTTCCGAACTTGATGTTCTCAGGGAAGACGCATGATAACGCGACTAGGCGCAGGAGCGATCGCGTTTCTTCAGGAATTGAGCGGGCTCGTTTGGATGGCGCGCGAGACGGCATCCGAAACGCTGGAGCGGATTTCCATGGGCCGCGCTCCGATCCGTTGGTCGGACTTCTTTCTGCAAACACATCGCGTGGGTCCGGGCTCCGTTCCGCTCGTCACCCTCGTCACGCTCTTCTTCGGCATCACGATGGCCCTGCTGACGGGTTACCAGCTCCAGGCGTTCGGCCTCGTCTCCCTTGTGCCCGCGGTCGTTTCCGTATCGTTCACCCGGGAGCTGGGACCTCTTCTCACCGGCATCGTCGTCGCTTCGCGCGTCGGAGCCGCCTACACGGCGGAGCTGGGTTCGATGGTTGTGTCGGAAGAAGTCGAGGCCATCGAAGGAATGGGAATCGGTCCGCTTCGCCACCTCGTGATTCCCAGAGTGGCAGCCGTCGTTCTCCTCACACCCTGCCTCGCCGTGATCGCGGATCTCTCGGGGATCATGGGAGCGGCCTGGGTCTCGAGCGCGGCGCTGGATATTTCTTATGGTTACTTTCGGGACGAAGTGATGGCCAATCTGCTCGCGAAGGACGTTATTTCCGGAATCGTGAAGAGCCTCCTCTTCGGCGGCATCATCGGATGGATCTCCTGCTATAAGGGACTGGCCGTCCGTGGAGGCGCCGCCGCTGTGGGCGATGCGACAACATCCAGCGTCGTCGCGACCGTCACAACCGTCATCGGCTGCGATTCCATCTGCAATCTCTTTCTCGTCAACGTGCTCAAATGACGGCGGAGAATCAGGAGCTGATGAAGATGACAGGGGTCAAGCTCTCGTTCGGAGACAAAGTCATTCTCAAGGATCTCGACCTCAGCCTGAACCGCGAAGAGACCCTGGTGATCATGGGGCCGAGCGGAACCGGAAAGAGCACGCTGCTCCGGCTCGTGCTGGGACTTCTTAAGGCGGACGAAGGATCCATCACCGTGAAGGGCGAGGAGACGACCCGGTTGCCGCGACCGCAACTGAACCGCCTGCGGGCCACGATCGGCATGGTGCATCAGAATTCGGCGCTGATCGGTTCGAGCACCGTCGCCCGGAATCTCGCGTTTCCGCTCGAGGAGCTCTCGGAGAAATCATCCACGGAGATCGCGACCATCGTCGATGCGAAGCTCGCTCTCGTGGGCCTCAGCGACGCGAAGGACAAGCTTCCTTCCGAACTGAGCGGCGGCATGAAGAAACGCATCGGCCTGGCGCGAGCGCTCGTGCTGGAACCCGAGCTCGTGCTCTTCGACGAACCGACGGCGGGGCTCGATCCCGTCAACACCACGATCATCAATGAGCTCATCCTGGATCTGCGCCTGAAGCATCGCGTCACGTCCATCGTCGTCACGCACGAAATGGACAGCGCCTTCCGGATCGCCAGCCGCATGGTGCTCCTCGACGACGGCAAGATCGCCGAGGACGGCTCGAAGGAATCATTTCGCGATTCCGGCAATCCCGCCGTTCAAAAGTTTCTAGGTCATTATTCATCGCACTTCAAGGAGGTGTCTCATGGAGATCCACAGAAATGAAATTTCAACCGGGATCCTGGTTATCGTCGCGCTGGGAATTCTGGGCGGCGCATTGGTCGCAATCGGCATGCCGGGTCTCATCAGACCGATGAATACGTTTCATGTCTCCTTCGACAACGCGTCCGGCCTTCATCCCGGAGATCCCGTACTGCTGGCGGGCCGCAAGATCGGCGAGGTCACGGCATTGGAATCGCCCGTGCCGATGGATCGGCGCCCCAAGGGTCATGAAGATTACGAGGTCTTGATCGAAGTGAAGGTCGACAAAGCCGCCGGCGTACGGAGCGAAGTCACGGCGCGCCTATTTCAGCAGGGACTCATGGGGCAGCAGGTGATCGACTTCATCGAGGGCAACGAATCGAGCCCCCTGGCGCCGGACCATTCCGTTTTCGTCGGCGAGCGCGTCCCTCAACTGACCGAAATGGCCGCGGAGAATCTCGATCGACTGACCGGGCCGAATTCCGACCTGGCCGGCATCATGAGAAACACGCGCCAGTTGACGGAGACCGTCAAGAAGGAACCGTGGCGGCTGATCTGGAAAAAATAGGCGGAGGAGCTTCACCTCTCGCCAAAATTGGACCACCCCACGCGCCGAACCACGTCGATCCCCTTGAGCCGGGTGTTCGCTATGAGGTCATATCCTCCGTCACGAACCGCCATCAGGTGTGGACCCCATTTCGATTGCGAAACCTGCATGCCTATCATGATGTTATGACGCAGCGTTATGGCAGACGCCGCCGCCGCGCATATTCCAGGAGGAAAAAGTATGAAGAAATTCACGATTTATATTGTTCTGGCGATCCTCTGCATCGCCTCGGTGTCGGTTCAGGTCATCGCCGCGAAGATGAATGAGCATCGCGACATGACCAAACACATGCGGGACTCGGCTCGCGAACCGCACCACATGCTGGCGATGGCATACAAGAGCAATCTGATGACATTCGCCAGGATCCTGCAACAGCCGGCCGGCCGGTCCGAAGCCGTGGACACGACCATGGCTCGATCGGCCGTCATGGAAATGCGCCGTAGCTTCGAGATGCTGAAGCAGCACCATTCGGATCACGAGAGGACGATGAGCGACGACATGAAGGTGCGGATGTCGAAGATGACTCAACAGATGGACACGAGAATCGCGACGATCGACAGCCGGCTCGACGAGTTGGAACTTGAGGTTTCCTACAGCGTGCTGAACGCGCGGAATATTTCCGAGCTTTCAAGGAAGATCGTTCATGAATGCAATCACATAGCTAGCATGCACACGCCCGCGCGAACCGGAGTGACCGGCCGCGCAAACCGCTGACGAGTCCGGCAGGGAATCGGAACCGAATTATCTTCCGACAACGGCTTATGGAAATTCATTTCAGCTCAAGAAGGAGCACACCATGAAACGCAACGCATCGGCTGTATGGCAAGGCGGCCTCAAGGACGGCAAGGGCCGGATCTCGACGGGAAGCGGAGTGCTCTCCGAGGCGCCTTACGGATTCACGACGCGCTTCGAAAGCGAAGCGGGGACCAATCCCGAGGAACTCATCGCGGCGGCGCACGCCGGCTGTTTTTCGATGGCGCTCTCGGGTCAGTTGGAGGCCGCCCAGATGAAGGCGGAGAAGATCAGTGTCAAAGCGACCGTCAGCCTCGACAAGCTCGACCCGGGCTGGACGGTTACGGAAATCCACCTGGACGTCACCGCGAAAATACCCGGCGCGGACGCGGACAAGTTCATGACGGCGGCCCAGGCCGCCAAAGTCGGGTGTCCGATATCGCGCCTGCTGGGCGCGGCAGCAAGCATCACCATGGATGCCCGTCTTGTTTGATGAGGAATAACTCAAAGCATGTCGACGTAGCCATCATCGGAGCGGGGTCTGCCGGATTATCCGCGCTGGCGGAGGTCCGTAAGGTCACGAAAAAATACATCGTCATCGACTCTGGTCCGCTCGGCACGACGTGCGCGCGCGCGGGCTGCATGCCCTCGAAAGCACTGATTCAGGCGGCCCATGAATTCCACCGCCGTCTTCATCTGGAGAAACGGGGCATTCATGGTGGAAACAAGCTCCGCCTTGACATTCCGGAAGCCCTGGCCCGCGTCCGAAAACTCCGCGATCACTTTGCGGGCGGAATGATCCGCTCGACGAAGAAATTGGGAAGCCATCTCGTCCGAGGCCGGGCCTTGCTTGCGGGGCCCCACGAACTGCAGGTCGGAAAGAAAGAATACTTCGCCGAGCGCATCATCCTGGCTACAGGTTCGATCCCCGTCGTGCCTGAGGAATTTCAAGCGCTTGGCACCCGGGTCGTCACGACCGAATCCCTCTTCGACCTGGAGAATCTCCCGGCGCGGATCGGAGTCGTAGGACTGGGGCCCGTAGGACTCGAGATCGGCCAGGCTCTTTCCCGGCTGGGCTGCGATGTCAGCGCCTTCGATCAAGCGCGGAGCGTGGGGAAACTCACCGATCCCGCGATCAGAGCGTACGCCTCAAGGCATTTCGCGAAGGAATTCGCCATTCACCTGAACGCCGCAGTGAAATTCGAGGTGAATTCAAAACAAGTCGGCGTCCTGATTAAAGGCCGTCGTTACGCGCAGGATCTGATCCTGGCGAGCCTCGGACGCCGGCCCAATCTCGATTCCATCGGACTCGCTGAAATGGGAGTCGCTCTGGACGATAGCGGAATTCCTGAATTCGACCGTGGTACGATGAAACTTACCGGACTCCCCATTTATCTCGCGGGAGACGTGAGTGCCGAGCGGCCCATCCTTCATGAGGCCTCCGACGAAGGCAGGATGGCCGGCTATAATAGCGTCCATTCCATACAGCGCTGCTTCAAACGCCGTGTTCCCCTTGCCATCACATTCACCGACCCCAATCTTGCTATGGTCGGAAGACGCTATGATGAAATGAAACGAGGAAGTTTCGTCACGGGCGAAGTGAGCTTTGAGACGCAGGGACGTTCCCTCATTCTAGGAGAAAACTACGGGCTACTTCATGTCTATGCCGACCCGTCGGACGGAAGGTTTTTCGGCGCCGAGATGATCGGGCCTGCAGGCGAGCACCTCGCTCACCTGATGGCCTGGGCGCTCCAACAGAGGCTCACGATATTCGAGATGCTCAGAATGCCGTTCTATCATCCTGTGGTCGAAGAGGGTTTGCGCACCGCGCTTCGCGACGCGGCGGGAAAAGTGAAACCCGGAGCCGAAAAGCGCGAGCTGGAATTCTGTAATCTGAATTTTCATGAAGACGCCGGTCGAGTCAGATCGGAGCGATCATGAAACAAACTTTTTGGATTTTCGAAATATAGTGCCCCGACGATGAACATCACGGGCGTCTCACATCTCAACTTTAGGTGATTCGCCTCTTCAAGTGCTATGGGGTCTTAAACTCATTCACGACACCGATCGTAAACAAACCTTACGCCATTAAAAGGGGCGGATTCGGTCAGACTTGTTTTCCAGCGTTATCGAGGCCGAGGTGGAGTCTCAAGGCGCGCTCGACGTCATTCATGGCTGCCTGCCCGGCCCTGCCCTCTTTTTTGGCAACGCGACGGCGATCATAGGTCATGACCATGGAAGCGTTCGCGACGCGCGATTCGCCGAGCGTGGATCGAGGCGCTCGAAGATCCACCATGTAGGCGCGCCCCGCTCGTTCCGCCGAATATTTCTGCGTCGGGATGACGGTCACGGCGGCGCCGAAACGGTTTGCCGCGTCGTTGGAGACAACCAGACAGGTTCGTGTCTTCCTGGGTTCAACGCCTAGGGAAGGATCGCAGGATATCCAGAGAATATCTCCGCGCCGAATTTCGATCGGATCACTCTTTTTCATCGGATAGAAGATCGAGTTGCGCGTTCTCGAGATCGCTGAGAAGTCGGGACGAGTCCTTTCGGCCTGCGGCATAATCAGCGGCCAACCGAGCCTCTTTTTCCCGCGGCGCGGGCGGCGCCTGCGCTTCCTGCCGCGGCTGCCATGGTTCCGGAACCTGATCGGTCCAGACCTTGAAGCTCAGCAGCTTCGCCGGGCCGAAGGACGTCATGAGAGCGACATCCGCCGCGTCGCGGCCTACGGCCATCAGGATGCGGCCGATGCGGGGACGGTTGTTGCGCGCATCGAACGTATGCCAGGCGCCCTGCAGGTAGACCTCGAACCATGCGGAGAAATCCATGGGGTCCGGACTGTACGGAACTCCGATATCGCCGAGATATCCCGTCGCGTATCGCGCCGGAATATGCATGGCCCGGCAGAAGGCGATCGCCAAGTGCTGGTAATCGCGGCAGACTCCTATGCCCTCGTTATACGCTTCGAACGCGGTCCGGGTGCTTCGAGCGCACGGGTAGCTGAATGTCATGCGGGAATGCACCCAATCGCAGATGCTTTGAACACGAGCCCATCCCAATGGCGAGGAGCCGAACAGGTTCCACGCGATGTCGCTCAGGAGATCGACCTCGCAGTATCGGCTTGAAATAAGAAAGGGCAGAACTTCGTCCGGCAGCGTTTCGATCGGATGCTGCGTGGCCTGCCACTCGACAGAATCTTCGTTGCCGGAATCGGAGACCAGCGTGTCCGATGCGATCCGCAGGACGCCCGCCGGCACCGTCACCCGGGACGCGCGATTCCCGAATTGATCCGTGAAATCATGGATCGGCAGCGAGGGCTCGACACAGATCAATTCCTGCGAGTGCATGCGAGACTCGATGCTGGGATGGACATGCAGCATCAGGATCGCCGGCGCCGGCGCCGGGAAATCGAACGACATGTCATATCCGATGCGGAGTATCACGTTGTCGGCCGATGAGCGGGATTCATCCCGCTAGGCAATGCTGAACTGGACACTGCTTTCGATGACTCCCGATTCGATCGCGTAACGCGTCAGGCCGGCGGTGTCGTGGATGTCGAGCTTCCGCATCAGATGGTCGCGGTGCTTCTCGACGGTCTTGACGCTGATGCCGAGCTCCGCGGCGACTTCCTTGTTGGACTTGCCTTCGGCGACGAGTTGGAGCACCTCTGCTTCGCGGGATGTCAGATGCTTTCCCTTCCCTCGAATCTTGCCCTTTCGATTGACCGACTTCTCGTTCTTATGGTCGCGCCGTTTGGCGATCGACACGCTGAAGTAAGTTTCCCCCTTCCCTACCGCGCGAATCGCATCGGCGAGAAACTGGGCGGAAGTCTGCTTGACGAGGTACCCCTTCGCCCCCAGTTCCATCGCTTTCTCGACGTACGCGTCATCGCTGTGCGCGGAGAGGATGATCACGCAGGCGTCGGGGACGGCCTGGCAGATCTGCCGGGTGGCTTCGAGGCCGTTCAAGAGCGGCATGGCGATATCCATGACGATCACGTCGGGGTGAAGTTTCCTGGCCATCTCGACGGCCTCGCGGCCGTTGGTCGCTTCGCCGATCACCTCGATGTCGCTCTCCATCTCCAGAATCTTCCGCAGACCTTCCCGCACAATCATGTGGTCCTCGGATATCAGCACGCTGATGCGCTTCACGGCTTTCATAAGCTCACAGCCTCCTTCGCTCCGATGCCGCACGGAATCATCGCATGGATCGTCGTGCCTCGGTTCGGCGCGGACTCAACCGAGAACTTGCCTCCGACCATCTCCACGCGCTCCCTGATCCCCAGAAGCCCCAATCGCTTGCACTTGTTGTTGTGAAGAACGTGCGTCAGTTCGAATCCTCTGCCGTTATCGCTGATGTCCATGCCGATGGCGTTGGAATGTTTCTGGATGTTGACTTCCGCCCGGCCGGCTTTCGCATGGCGCGCGACATTGGTCAGCGCCTCATGGGCGACGCGATAAAGCGCCGTGCGCTTCGCAATGCTCAATTCTTCCACTCCCTCGAATGCCGTCAATTTGACCCGGATGCCGGCTTCGCGGGAAAAGATCTTGAGAAACGATTGCAATGCGGGAATCAAACCCAGGTCGTCCAGCACGGCGGGGCGCAATTCGCGCGCGAACCGATGCACGATATTCACCGACTTTTCCACCAACCTCTGCGTGCGTGAGATCTTGCCGGAGAGGCCCTTGGAATCTGCCGCGGCCGCGACCTTCAAGGTCGCCAGCCGGAGATTGATGCCCGTCAGCATCTGGGCGATCACGTCGTGCAATTCACGGCTGATCCTCTTGCGCTCTTCCTCCTGCACGAGGAGAATCCGATGGGAGAGAAGCCTCATTTCCTCCTGCTGAAGACGCGCCTGCTCCAGTAATATCCTGGCCTGCTGCTCGCTCTTTCGGAGGGATCCCTCCGCCGCAAGACGGCGGATGATCTCCTTTTTCAACTGCCGGTTGGAGGAAGCGAGATCCGTCGTGCGCCGGGAGAGCGACGCATACAGCTCTCTCAATTGACTGTGGGCTTCCATCGCCGAGCGATGCGTCTCCTCCATCGGGATGACGGCCTCCGAAAAAAAGAGCTTCGCCCGCTTGATGATCGCGAGCCGCTCCGCGACGGCGCCGACCGGCAGCACCTGTTCAATGAGAGCCTGCTCATGAATCATGGCCAGATCCAGCGTCTCCATGCCATAGGACACGGCCTGCCGTCCCAGCTTCAAGGCGGATCGAAGTCCCGCGTGAGACCCGCTCTTCATGTAGCGGCGCAATGCCTCTTTATAGATCCGCGCCAGATGGCTCCGCTTACTTTTCATTTCGCGCTCCGAATTTAAGGGCCATCCGATAGATGGTCCTGGCGGATTGGTTCACCAGCCGCTGCGTCGCGAAAATTTCACTCTCGAGATCATCGGTGCTGGCTCGCGCCGATTTTTTCAATGTCAGGAGACGGAGATTGATCGAGATGAGGATCTGGGCGATTTCATCATGGAGCTGGCGGCTCGTCTTCTGCCGTTCGTTCTCCTGCGACGTGAGAATCTGGTGCGTCTGTTTCCGCATGCTTCTCTGAAGGCGGCCTGATTCTTTCAACAGACCGGCGCTATAGCTGCCGCTCTTCACGAGCGCCTTTTCGGCCGCTTTGCGACGGGCGATGCCATGTTTCAAGTTCCGCGTCGATGCCGTCGACTCCCGCGTGCGCTGGTCCAGCGATTGAATCACTTTTCGGACATGGACATCGTCCTTCACGGCCGCGCTGTGCGTCTTCTCGACCGGGACGATCGTCTCGGCGAAAAATGCCCTGGCCCGATCGTTTCTTTGCGGGGCCGACATCGATGCTCCACCGGCGGAGACCAGATTCTTCATGGACTGGCGGTGAATGCGCGCCATGTCCAGCGTCTCCATCTTCAGGGCCATCGCCTCGCGGCCCAGCTTTAACGCAGGCCGCATGCTCGCCTTCGGCCCCGACCGTGTGTGCCTGCGAAGCGCGGTCTGATACCGACGCGCCCATCTGTTCTGCCTATCGTTCAATTTCGCCATTTAATGACAGGATACGCGATAACCGGCTCCTCTGCTGTGGGTAATAACCCTACTACCGCCGCTCGATGAATTCGGCCCGCCGGTTCATCTGTCGTCCTTCGGGATGATCGCTTCCATCCCTCATGGTGTTCGGCGCGATCGGAACGGCTTCGCCCTGGGATACGGTGCTGAGACGTGTCGGGCTGATCCCGAATCTCTGCACGAAGAAATCCCGAACGGACTCCGCGCGCCTCATCCCCAGCTCCATGTTGTATTCTTCGCTGCCCTTCGCGTCGCAATGTCCTTCCAGAAGGAAATCGAGCTCCGGTTCGTCGCGCATGATCCGCGCCACCGTCAACATCGTGTCGATGGCGTCGGGTCGGATGACGGATTCGTCAAAGTCGAAATGGATGCGGAACCGCCTCGCTTCGCGCACGGTCACCGTGATGATCTCGGCGTCCGTCGCTTTTCCGCCCGGACCCGTGGCGACCAATTCGTATTCGCGAGTCGCCGTCGGGCAGACCTCTTTGGTTCCGTCCGCTGCGACCACGTCGCCATCGAGCGTGATCTTCGTCGCGTTCCTCGTGTTCCAACTGAGCAGAACGCATTCTCCCTTGTAGATCTGGTTCGTGTTGGCGGAGAGATCGGCCGTCGGCGCCGGCGGCGCCACAACAGTCAAGAGAGCAGACGATGTCGCGCTGCCTCCGGGACCCGTCGCGACCATGTCATACGTTTGAGACGATGTCGGGCAGACTTCGCGGGAACCATCGAGCGCCTCAGATCGGCCGTCGATCGTCACCTTCGTCGCATCCGTCGAGTTCCAGGAGAGCGTCGCGCATTCTCCTCGCACGATCGTGGATGGAGCGACCGAGATCCGCGCGGTCGGCACGGGCGGCGGCGGCGGCGGTTCCGTGACGGTGACCGTCGTCGATGCGTTCGCTCTTCCTCCGGGTCCTCGAGCCACGAGGTCATAGCTCCGGGTTGAAGTCGGCGAAACGATCATGGATCCCCTGAGCGCGACAACATCACCGTTGATCTCGGCTTCGGTCGCGTTTTCGGAGTCCCACTTCACGGTCGTGCTCTGGCCGCGTTCGATGGTGGACGGATCGGCTGAAATCCACGCCGTCGGCGCGGGCGGAGGCGGCGGCGGAGGCGGCGCCATGACGATGATCGTCGCGGCGTCGGTCGCTTGTCCGCCTTCGCCTGTCGCCACGAGATTGTAGGTCGTCCTGACCGTCGGCGTCACAATCATGTTGCCGGACAGCGCTACCGATTTTCCGTTGATCATCGCTCGATCCGCATGGGATGTGGTCCAGGATACCGTGCTGGCAGCACCGGTTATGATGCCGGAGGGATCGGCGGTGATCCGGGCGGTCGGAGCCTCCGCCGCATCGGCGGCATAAGGAACGATCTGGTGATCGAGCGCCCAGCTTGCATCCGCGATGTATCGTTGGATCAGAGAAATGTTGGCTCGGCGCCCTTTCTGCAGTTCGTGCGCGACGATATGGAGATCAGCTTCCGCGCGGTCGACGCGCCACTGGTGTTCGGGAGCGTGCGCCGGCCGCAGAATGGCCTGGCGGAGACGACGGCGGAGTTCGGTGTATTGCGCCGCATACGCCCGATTCGCCGCGTAGTCTTCGGAAGAGAGCGCCGGAGGAACGGTAGGATTACCCGCGCCGAGATCACGGAGCATCTGTTCCGCGCGGCGATCGCCTTGAATCTGCATCGCTGCCACGGCCCGCGCGAAGTACGTGCTCCGCGAAGCCCCCGCCTTCGCCAGGGCCTGTGCTTCGGGCGCAACAACAAATGCCGCGGCAAAAAGCGCACAGAGCGCTAGTCCAATCCAGATCTTTTGTTTCATGATGAAATCTCCTCTTTCTACGTAATCTTCGAATGATTCAAATGGGTATCCACCGTCGCCCGCATTGCGTGCATCGCAAGCAACAGTAAATAATGTACACGATTGGGCTGTCCTTTGACTCCGGGGTAAAACCCTACCTGGGATGCAACAGGGTCATGACGAGAAGGAAAAACTCAGAAATTCAGTTTTACGGTTCCTCTCAACTTGAAAATGTTCAACTCCGCCGTATAAATCCTGCCGCTGTCGTCCCGGAATGATCCTCCCAATCCGTTGCGGCTGACGCCGAGATTGAATCGATCGGCGTAGGTGACATACATCTTGGGATCGTCGAGCTGGGAGACGTCGTATCCGACGCGGAACATCGTCGACATGAGATAATCGGTCATTCCGACCGGCTTGACGAGAAAAAGGGTTCCGAGAATCGCTGCCGTGCCCGCCGTCGTAACGATGATTCCTTCTCTAAAATCGGACTTCTCGATTCCCAGGGAACCCGCGGACTCTTCGGCGCGTTCGAACTTATCCTGAGCCTTCCGAAACGCCTGAAGGTAATAGTCGAAGGGATTGTCGATCGAACGGCGATGCATCTTCTGGATCTCGCGCGCGACTTTATTGATAGCCCTGTTCGCCATTCCTCTTCGCGGGGAGCCTGTGGCCGCGGGGGCCTCGACATCAAAGACGCTCGATGTTTGAATCGAGGGCTCGCTCTGGTTGAATTCCGAACTCATGGCGCCCCGCGCGTAAGGCTCCGGCGCCTGTCGCGCCGCGCTCGTGGTTTCATATTCTCCGATAGGAGGTGTTGCCGCGACAGCCGTTGCGAAGAGGATCCCCGCCGCCGCGACGCGGAAACCATGGAGGCAGATGAGCATCATCCACGACCTGGTTTCCGAGCCCTCGCCGGTCTACCTCTCGTCTTCCGGCGTCAGGACATATCCCGCCCCTGCTCCGACGACTCCGCCGACGACCGCACCGGCCACCGGAGCTCCTACCGTGCTACCGACCACGGCGCCGGCCACTGTGCCGACTCCCGCGCCGATAGCGGTATTCTTCTGAACCGTCGAGCATCCGACCGTGGTTGCGATGAGGATTCCCGCCGCAAGTGCTGACAATCTCTGCTTCATTTCATTCACCAGCTTTCATAAGTAACTATCCGCGACGCGACCGACCTGCCGCTATAGGTGAGAACCCACGTGGGTGAAGACCCCATAGCGACCGAGTTTTCCACTGCGGTAGAATCTCCTCATGAAAACTATCCAGCAGGAAACATCGAATACAAGTCATCAACTCTCACAATTTCCAACTGCCTCGCCTACAGCATCGCGCAGCGAAATGACTCGCCAATGGCGCTCTTTGCTGTCGGAGAAATGCCCGCGTGGACGAACAACACGCTCCTGGTTGAATACCAAGGCGGAGTCCATGAACCAGCTTCTCACGATGATGGGTTGAGGAGACTACGATGATCCATGCCTGCATTCTCGCGCTGACCATCCTCACAACGGCCGTCAACGCCGACACATCGAAATACGACCAGAAGATCAGCCGCGCCAATGAAGTCATGGTGGAAGCCATAACGCGCGAAGGCGCCGGCATTCCTCCCCAACTATTGCGGCAGTGCAAGGCGATCATGATCTTCCCCGGAGTGATCCGCGCCGGTTTCTTCTGGGGCGGCCGTTTCGGCGAGGGGATCACGGTGGCGAGAACGGAGAGCGGCGCATGGTCTGCGCCCGCGTTCTACTCCGTGGTCGGAGGAAGCTGGGGACTGCAGATCGGCCTCGAATCCGTGGATGTGGTCATGCTTGTCATGAACCAGCGCGGATGGGAAGCGCTCCTCAAGCAGAAGTTCACGCTCGGCGCGGATATCTCCGCGACCGCCGGCCCCAACACGGCATCGGCGCAGAGCGATATCGACATCGCGCTTAAAGCCGACATCGTATCCTACGCGCGAGCCCGCGGTCTGTTCGCCGGCCTGGCTTTGAACGGAGCACGGATCGCTTCGAGCACGCAGACGAACCGGAATTTCTACGGAAGAGATCTCTCTGTGGACGACATCCTGGTCCGCAATCTTCCGCCGATGCCCGCCTCTGCGGCTTCGCTCATGGTGACGCTCTCACCGTATAAATAATCGAGCGCGAGCTACTGTAAATCGACTCGACGAACTGATCCGCTCGGACGAAGACGAATAACCACGGCCAAATCGCAAGGCGATACGACGCCTCGCGCTTTCATTCGCAGGGCAGATTCATGGTGAAGACGACCCATCGGCCCGGGCGATTCGCGGCGGCAAGCGTTCCGCCGTGCGCGGTCACGATCTGCTGCGCGATGTAAAGCCCGATACCCAGCCCGGCGAGTTGCGTTGCCGGATTCTCCCTTGTGTACAGTTCGAAAATGCGTGACAGATGTTCTTCGGGAATGTCGTTGCCCTGGCTTGCGACCGTCAGCCGAGCCCGGCCTCCCTCCAACGCCGCTTCGATTCTGATCGGCTTGCCACGGCCGAACCTTATCGCGTTCGACAGAAGGTTATCAATGACCTGGTCGATACCTTCCTTGTCCCATAGCCCCGCGATACTGGGCTCCAATTCGAGTTCCAGATCGCATCCGTTCCTCGACAGTTCGGACGCATGCCGCGCGCAAACCTCTCGAGCAATCTTCACGAGATCGCAAGGGGATCGGCGCAGTTCCATCCGGCCGGAGTTGTATCGCGAAAGATGGAGCAGGTTATTGACGAGAAGAATCATGCGGCGCGCCAACCGTTCGATCAGCTTCATGCCTTGCTCCGTCTGCGAGGGATCAGTCGGATGACGCCGCATCTCTTTCTCCATTCCTTCCACCTGGATGAGGAGCGCTCCCAATGGGGTCCTCAAGTTATGCGCTGCGGCGGTGATGAACTCATCGCGCTGCTTGAGAGCTTCCTCGGCTTTCTGCCTTGCGGCCAGCTCGCCGGCCAGGAGCAGGGATCGCTGCTCCTCGATATGCTTCTGCGCGGTGATATCGCTCATGGCCAGGCGACAGAGAAGCGCGCCCGTCGTATCATGCCGCGCCACGGTCGCATCGACGCGCGCCCAGAACATTCCACCGGACGGTCGCTTCATGCGGAGTTCAAAGGCCTGAGCGTCGCCGGTCGCGAAAAGTTTCTTCCGATGAAGGTAATAGACGCCCAGGTCTTCGCTATCGATGAAGCGGGTGAAGAGTTGCCGCGCCAGATCACCGCGGGAAAGCGCCAGCATGGCGCCAGCTCGAAAGTTCGCTTCAAGGATCATGCTTTTTTCGCTCAGGGTGAAATAGGCAACCGGAGCCATGTCATAAAGATCGAAGTATCGCGCTCGCGCGGACTCCTGTGCGGCATGAGCCATGAGCAGTTCCTCGTTCTGCATCTCCAGTTCCACATGGTAAACGCGCAGTTCTCGGAGAAGCGTCTCCCCCTCTTCGACCGGCATCGTCCCCATGTCGGAGACGGTCATGGCAGACAGCTTCTCCTCTGCTTTTTGGCGCAAATCAGCCCTCCCCGCCATCGACGTCATGACGCTGAGCCGTTCATGGTAAGATCCGTCACCTTGTTCTGAAGCTCCGTATTGACTGTCATAAGTTCCTCGTTGATCGAATGCATTTCCTCCCTGGATGTCTCCAGATCTTCATTCGCTGTCTGCAGTTCCTCATTGATCGATTGCATCTCTTCATTCGCCGTCCGCAATTCTTCGCGGGACGTTTCCAGCTCTTCGATGGTCGTCTGGAGTTGCTCATCCCTGGCCCTTATGTCCAGCGCATGCGCGGTGATACCCGCATAGCGTTCAGCGGCGGGATGGACCGCGACGGTCTTTTCCTCAGGGAGAATGCCGGCGCGAGTCAACTGAGGCGGCGTGGAGACGACCGGCGGAGCTGGCCATGAACCGTCCACCTGCAACGGGAGCGAACTGGAATCGTCGGACCTTCGAAGGAAAATCCTGCTCCTGTTGTCGAGCGCTGAAAAAAGCGTCGGAAACTCGATCACGTTTTCAGAGGTCCCGAGAATCAGCAATCCGTCAGGACGCAATGCACGATGGAAGAGAGGAATGATCCGATTCTGAAGTTCCGCATTCAAATAGATGAGCACATTGCGGCAGGTGATGAGATCGATGCGCGAGAGAGGCGGATTCTTGATCACATCATGCACGGAAAAGACAAGGGTATCGCGAACAGAATCGCGGAGGCGATATGTGCCGTCCTCCGCGCTCTTTGAGAAAAATCGCAAGAGCCTCTCGGGTGAGACGTCGGTCTCGATGCCGGCGGGATAGACGCCTGCGCTGGCGGTATCCACGGCCTGCTTGTCGACGTCCGTGGCGAAGATCTGGATCTGAAAAGTTTGTTTCATCTTTTCCATTTGCTCCAGGATGAGAATGGCGATGGAGCAGGCTTCTTCGCCGGTGGAGCAACCGCAGATCCAGACGCGGATCGTCGAACCCGCTGGTTTGCGGGCGAAGAGCCGCGGGATTGCTTCCTGCTCGATCGTCGCGAAAACCTCGGCGTCGCGAAAGAAGCCGGTTACGTTTATGAGGATGTCCTGGAAGAGTGCACAGGCCTCCTCCGGGATATCCCGCAGGAAGCGCAGATAATCGTCGGGATCTTCCAAAGACGCGGCCTCCATCCGCCGCCGGATCCGGCGCACGAGAGAATTCTCCTTGTATTGGGAAAAATCATGTCCGGTGCGCTCCCGCAGGAGCGCGCAGATCTTCCTGATCGTGATATCGGGGACATCACCAGTCGACGGCAGCGCGCCCTGCGCATGATGATGCGCAGGGGCGCGCGATATGAGAGCCGGGGTCGAATCAGTGCTTGATGCCACGTCCGAGCTCTTCAATGGCTTCGCCGACTTTTCGCTTTGCCGTGCCAATGCCCGCCTGGGCCTTCCCCTTGATCTGCTGCTTTTCGCCCTTGGCCGTCAGCTCGGGTGCGCTTGCGGCTTTGCCGATAATCTGCTTGGCGTTTCCCTTGACCTGTTCGTACTTGCCCTTGATCTCATCCTTATTCCACATGATTGTCGCTCCTTTATCGATTTTGATTGTGCTCGAACTATCCGTATTCAATACGCCACCATAAAGCTTCAGAATCCGCAAATGCCCGTGAACATATTCAGGATGCGTCAAGCGACACCGGATGCGTTCCGCGGAGTTCATCGTCGGAACCGCTAGATGCCCTGGGTCTTGTTATGCGCCAAGAGCTTGAGAAGGCCGTTGACGGCGAGATGAATCAACATGTAAATGATGAAGGCCATGAAGTACGAAAGCATCAAGCGCATTTCGCCGGCCGCCGGATTCGGCAGAACTCCGAGGAACGGCCCCAGAACCGGTCTTGAGATGGCGTCGACGATCTGCTTGATCCCGCTGGACTCGCGCGCGGCGACAAGTTCCATGAGAATCTCGAGGCCGATGATTCCGTACACCAGGTAGAAGGCGTAGTTCAGAAATTCGGAGATGCGTGAAACAGATCTCGCCCGCGCGATTTCATCCTCGGTCGTGGCTATCTCGCGGATCGCCTTCTGCTTCAGATGCCGTGCGACACCTTCCGCCTGAGCCTGATCGGCGGACGTGATCTCCACACTTCGCGCGATTTCGCCGTGAATCTCGGTGCGCACTTCGCCTTTGATCGCTTCATGCTCGCGAAGCCTCTCGGATTCATCGATCGCAACCTTGTCGTTTGTGTTCATGAACAAAGCATAGAGTTCGGCGAGCCCGGCCGATACAGGGTCAAACCCTACCGGGGATTCTTGTCTCAGCCCGCCTTTCGCTTAAGACATTTTGAATCGTGAGTCCGAACATCCCATAATGGCGTCCTCACCTGCAACAAATCAGGAGGGATGCGCGAGTGGTTGAGTCGAGCGGTCTTGAAAACCGGCGAGGTTGAAAGGCCACCGTGGGTTCGAATCCCACCCCCTCCGACGAGAACCAACTGGCCGTATCTCCGCCCCGGTAACAGAAAGCCCGCGTGGCAATACGAAAAAACGTACAGACAATCTCGTTGAATCCGCAGGGCCCAGCATTGTAAATATTACGCAGCTGTTATTCCCATACGGAGGAATGGAATTGACGAAACATGGCGGGAATGTGATTCGAAGCTGTCTTGGAGCCGGAATGGCGATGCTGCTGATCGCGATTCCTTCGTCCGCGGGAGAGGGAACCAGTCTCAAGATGGAACCCGTCATTGCCGGTCCGGTGCGGGAATTCGAACCTCTCGACTTTTCGCGCATTCCGATCGTCGAGGATGGAGTCGTCAAGGGATTCCGTCCGGTTCTGCCGGATGAAATCATCGAGATGAAGAGGATGCGGCCGAAGCGCGATATGGCCGGACATCTCATCCGGGACGATCAAGGCAGGCCTGTTCTCGTGGAAAAGACCTATCGCGGCCGCGCCTCCGAGATCATCGCCCAGTTGAAATCCTGGGAGCAATTTCTCAATTCCATCGGCCGTTCCCTCAACGACCCGGTCGAACCCCTCCGGGAAACACAACCGCTCATCATGCGCCTGGCCGGCACCGATCAACGGACGCAGATGCTCGCCGCGCAGAGAGAGGAGCTCGGCATCCGGCTTCTGTGCACTCCTTCGCAGATCACGAAGGCCTCGGAACTCAAGGCGCGAGTACAATCGAACGTCAGTTCAGGAAGGCTCCTCGACAACATGCGCAATCCCGGCCCGGGGTCGATGGAAGCTCCCGCACTGGCGAATTTAGGCAAGACCAATCTGCCGGGCGCCACCGATTACGAACATGAACTGGCGGACTGGTCCGTCAGCTATGGCGAACGCGATGTCTTCCAGGCGTATGCTGGTATAGAAGCCAGGGCGTGGGGTTCGAGCGGCAGGCAGGTCGGAGTGGAAGGATCGGCGGAAGCGTATATCTATCTCTTCGACTCGAAGAAAACCATCTTCGAACTCTCGACCTACGCCAAGGCGAAAAAGGAAGACTTCACGAGCGAGATGTCCTTCATCGTGCTCGGCGACGTGTACATCGACGACGACGCGGATTACGACGGGAGCTTCAGGACCGTTACCGAAGACGAGCGCGTGAGCGTGAGCGTCCATAAGTCGGTGAACTTCATGGTCGGCCCGGTTCCGATCGAAGTGGAGGTCGGCGCGACAGGCACCGCTACATTGACGCTCGAGAACACGGCATCAGCCTACTCCGTGGACGCACATGTCATCCCCGAGCTCAAGGTGGATGCCTATGCCACCGCCGGCGTGGACATATTGATCGCGGAAGCGGGAGTGGGATGCAACCTGACCGTGGCCGATCTCGAACTCGACTTCTACGGCAACTGCAGAATCTCGGACCAGAACACCGAGACCGCGAAGTACTGGAGCGAATGGGGAGGAGATGCGGACCTGACTTTGCTCGATGGATATCTCTACCTTTACGCGACCGTTTGGAATCCGTTCGGAAGAGATCCTTACTACGATGTCTCGATCCTGAACTGGAACGGGTATAGCTTGCACAACACGATCTTCTACGACGACAAGAATCAGAACGTCTATTAGCCGGCTCCTGTCTCGTTTCATGCGCTAGCCTCAAGTTGCTTCTTTCGCGCCTTCCCCTCGCCGCGGCGTGCCTGCTTGCGATCACCCCGATCTCGAGCGAGGCGCGCTCCGCGGGCGTGCGCGCGGATTATGAATTCGCCTACAGGAATTTCGCCGTAACGAACAGCCTGGTACTGCCTGCCGAGGCAGTATCGCTCCTGGGTTCCTCCCGCTACGAGACGGAATGGCGGGGACAGATCACTTTCCGACGGGTGATCGATTCGACAAACGAAACGATCATCGAGATCACGGCCCGTCCGGACACGGTCGTCTTCCGGCAGAATTCAGTTCGCGCTCCCGCGCAGGAAAATCTCTATCGCGAGGCACTTGCTGGAAAAATATTCATGGTGAGGAGCGGCGACGGGCCCGTCTCGATCCGGCTTGATCCGAAACTTTCCGCGGGGCAGAAGGCCTTCTGGAAAGCATGGCTCGCTACGATGCAATGGACGGTTCCCGCGGACCTGACGCGTCGATCAGGGTGGACCGCCGTGGAAGTTACCCCGAATGGCGATCAGCGGGTTCGCTATCGGCGGATGACCTCACGATCGCCCTACCGGATCCTGAAAACTTTCGAGTCGGGATCGGGCGACGAGGAAAAATCCATCCGCCCCGGGGGAAAAATCAAGTTGTTGTGGGAGAACGACCTCGAACTGCCCGTCGAGATCGCAGGAACGGAAAGCTACGTGATCCGATGGGGAACAAGAGATATCGCGCACTCGGTCAGCATCGTTCATCTGCGACTCATCCGCTCGGAACCGCTCACGTCCGAGGAGGGTGTGAATCTCCTTCTTGACTCGACCCGATGCACGGGCCTGCCGGAATCGCTGCGCGTGACGGCCGACGAAGCGAAGATGAACCGCCTGAAGAACGAGAAGATCCTGGCGGGTCACAGCAGATCTTCACTGCGGGAAGAGTTGCAGTCGCATTGCGATGGCAGGGACACGGTATATCGGCGGGGACTGCTGCTCCATCTGCGCGCGCTCTTCGCGCTTGAACCGGAAGCCATGAAGGAATACGGGATTTTTCTCCGCGAATGCCCGGTCGGCTCGCAGGCATTCACGGATCTCGTCGCGGCCTACCGCACGGCGGGAGGAGAGACCGGACTCCTCATGCTTCTGGATATCGTCGTCGACTCTCCGCGGATGAAGGAACGAACGGGCCGCATTCTCCGTGAGCTCATGGAGATCGAGCAGCCAGGCTTGCCGGCAACGACGATCCTTCTTGATCATTCTCGTAATGACCCTGCCGCTCAAGAGCTCGTGGTTCTCGGCGCCTGGTCGAGGCGGGTCGACACGGCCGACCCCGACCTTGCCCGGAGAATCCGCGCTCGACTGGGAGAATCGTACCGGCGCGCGCCATCGCTGGATGAGCGCGTCGCGGCGCTTACGGCGCTCGGCAACGCCGCAGACAGCGCATCGTTGCGGGAGTTTATCGATCGATCCTCCGATACCGAACCGAGGTTGCGCTCCGCGGCGATTCTCGCTCTTCGATACTTCCCAGGAATCACGATCACGCGACACATTCTTGCGGCCCTCGGCGATCAGGATCCGCGCGTGCGGCAGGCAGCCGCGACCGCAATCGGATTCCGCACGCTGAATGCGGCGGCGAGAAATACATTGCGGAAGCTCATCCGGAAAGAGGAAATCCCGGCCGTGAAACGCAAGCTCCAGGCGATACTGAACGAGGAACAAGCGGGGCGATAAAGGATGTTCCCGATCTTCTCTTTTTCCGCCTTTTCCTCACCGCCGGCCTGATATACACTCTTTGAGCTATTGGGGATGTAGCTCAGTTGGTAGAGCGCGTCGTTCGCAATGACGAGGTCCGGGGTTCGAATCCCCGCATCTCCAGAAGCGCTCAGCCGTCAGCACTCTTCGGTCAGATCCATCACGTCCTGTCGAGTCCCTGGTGAAAGCCGGGAGCTGAAGGCTGAAAGTTCACCATGGAGAGGTGCAAGAGCGGTTTAATTGGCAACCCTGGAAAGGTTGTGTACTCGCAAGGGTACCGTGGGTTCGAATCCCACCCTCTCCGAAGTGGAGCGAAGCGAAACGCAGGAGAGAAAGTGTCGCTCGGCAGGATGCCGAGCAGCCCAGGGGATTCGCGGATCGCCAGGATGGCGAACGCACATCCCACCCTCTCCGAAGCGTGCGATCACGATAATTTCAAAGGAACCCCATGTCTCCGTCTTCATCCTTCAACCCTCCACCTTCCTCTTCCTTCGTCGTCGCATTCGATCTCGATGGAACGCTCTTCACGTCCGAATCGATCATCGCCGGATGCTACCATGAAGTCGTCGCCGATCTGAATCATCGCGCCGGCCTGTCACTTGTGCCGCCCTCGGCATCCTCCATTCTCCGCTACGTCGGACAGCCCGGCCTGAAGATCGCCGCGAGTCTCTATCCCGATCTGAACCCTCAGCTCCGGGAAGACCTCGCCGATGCCGCGCTGCATGCCTTGACGCGGAGGATCCGGCTCGGGGAAGGTCGGCTGATCGAGGGTGCCCTGGACACTCTTTCTGAACTCCGGGACCGCGGGTATCCCCTCCTTCTCGTCTCCAACTGCCGCCGGGAATATCTCGAGGCGATTCTCGATACCTATCAGCTCGCAAGCTTTTTCGAATCCGCGATGTGCAATGCGGACGATCCGGAAGCCGGGAAAGCGGGAATTCTCCGGCGCCTGGCCGCGGGCCGCCGGGGCGTCATGGTCGGCGATCGCTCGTCCGACGGCGAAGCCGCGCGCCATGCTCAACTGCGCTGGATCGCCTGCCGGTATGGCTACGCGGAACACGGCGACGGGGAGCAAAACGAATTGATGGGCGCGGATGCCGTGGTAAGATCCCTTTCGGAAGTTCCGCCTCTCGTCGTCAGCTTTGCGAGTAGCATGACGGAACCTGCCGGCAGCCGCTGATCCTCCGGATTTCTCTCCGGCTCATTTCAACGGCGAACTCGTGTAAAGGATAATGATGTCCCGAATCGTCGCCATCGTAACAGGTGCATCCTCCGGCATCGGCCGCGCGACGGCGAAGCGTCTCGCCCGGGACGGTTACGCCGTCGTCGTCACGGCGCGACGCACGGATCTTCTCGATTCTCTCGCGGAGGAAGTCAGGAACGAAGGAGGCGAATGCCTCGCGTTTCCCGGGGATATCCGCGATCCCTTCCATTGCGCGCGGCTCGTCGAGACATCCGGTGCATGGGGTGAAACGGAGGTGCTCATCGCGAACGCGGGCATGGGTTACACCGGACCATTCGACCTGATGACGGACGACGAGATGAGAAAGCTCATCGATGTCAATATTCTCGGCGTCATGCGGCCGATCCGGGAGATCATCCCCCGCATGAAGGAACGAAGTTCCGGCAAGATCGTCATCATCGGCTCGGTGCTTTCCCGCGCATCAAGTCCGGGCACCGCCGTCTATTGCGCCACCAAGCACGCGGTCGTCGGCTTCGCCGACGCGCTCCGCCATGAACTCTCCTCCTCAGGCATCCGCGTCATCTCCATCCTGCCCGGCTACACGTCGACGGACTTCTTCAACGCGATGATCCAGCGCGGAGACCGGGCCGTCGACGAGATCAAGAAATACTGGTTCTTTCATTCGCCCGAGCATGTCGCCGACGTCATTGCGCGACGCATCGAGCGACCTGTTGCGGAAGTGGTCATCGGTGGACTCAACACCGCCGTCGTGCTCCTGGCCACCCGCCTGCCCGGCCTGTACCACAGGTTGCTGGACGTCGCCGAAATCGTGGGGAGAAAGATCAAGGATCATCACGCGCGAAAGGCGGAGGAATCCGAAGCGCAGCCGTCCGAACCGGACAGCATGCCGAATTCCGCTTCATGATCCGACAGTTGAACGGCACGCTCGTGCATAAGACGGCGGAAGAAGTCGTCATCTCCTGCGGCGGAGTCGGCTATGCGGTGGAGATGCCGTCGAACACTCCCCTGCCGCGCATCGGCGAGCATGTGACCATCTGGACTCACCTGAGAGTCCGCGAGGATGCTCTCGACCTCTTCGGATTCGCTTCCCGCGAGGAGCTGCTGCTCTTCGAATCGATGCAGCGGATCCGGCGTTTTCCGGCGAAGACCGCTCTCGCGGTCCTCTCGCACTGCGGCGTGGACGGTTTCCGGCAGGCCGTGGCGAGCGGAGATCTCGACGCGCTGACGCGCGTCCCCGGCATCGGAAAAAAATCAGCGCAGCAGGTTCTGCTGGAGATGCGCGGCCAGATCGATCTCGGTTCGCTCCCGCCGGCCGTCACCGGCACAGCCGATGACGCGACGCTCGCGCTCATGGAACTGGGCTTCACCGAATCGGAGGCGCGGGGGCGGGTCGAGAAGGTCCGCGTGGAGAATCCGGAGATGACGGATCCTGCGGAGATCATCAAAATCGCATTGAGGAAGAGATAACCGATGAAACAGGAAATTACAGCATGGATGTGGGATGGGAAAACTTTCGACGGACCGGCCGGCCAGGGTGCTCCTCGCGAATACCGCGAAACCTGGAGCAGGACGGCGGCGAAGCACAAGCTGAAGGGCAAGGCCGGCGAGACCACGCTCGTGCTCGACGGACCCTCGCCATCGATCATACTTGGCATCAAGGCTGAAGACACGGGGCGCGCGGTCTACGAAGGCGCCATCCGCGCCGTCGAGATCGCACGCAAGCACAGGTTCGCGGCCCTCCGCATTGGCGGCGTTCCCTCATCCGCGCACCTGGCTGCGATCCGGGGCGGACATGACGGCCAGTATTCCTTCCGCATCGGGCGGAAAAAATCCGCGGCGCCCATCAAGGTTCGCGTGAGTGGCGCTTCGGCCGCGGTTGTCCGGCGCGCCGGGATCATCGGAGACGCTGTCACGTTCGCCCGGAATCTCGTGAACACGCCTCCCGGCGAAAAATATCCAGCGCGGCTGGCCGCGCGGATCATCGAGGAGCTGAAGAGGGCGAAGGCCGCGGGCGGATCCGTAACGATGGAGATCTGGGATGAGCGAAAGCTGGCGCGCGAAAAATGCGCGGGTGTGCTCGCCGTGGGCCAGGGTTCCTCCCGGCCACCGCGCATCGTGCGGATGAATTATCATCCGCGCGGGGCCCGTCGCCATATCGCGCTGGTCGGCAAAGGCGTGACGTTCGACGCGGGCGGGCTCAACATCAAGACCTTCGAGGGCATGAAGACGATGAAGTGCGACATGTCCGGCGCGGCGGCGGTCGCCGCGGCCTTTTCCGCGATTGTCCGCCTGAAGCTGCCCGTCCGCGTCAGCGCGATCATCGGGTTGGCGGAGAACATGCTGGGAGGCGGCGCCTTCAAGCCGGGCGATGTCGTCACGATGCGTTCCGGCAGAACCGTCGAGATCCTGAACACCGACGCGGAAGGTCGGATCGTCCTCGGAGATCTCCTGGACATCATGGCGAAATCGAAAGCCGACTGTGTCGTCGACCTCGCGACCCTGACGGGCGCCTGCCTCGTCGCGCTCGGAGAAGAAACCGCCGGTCTCTTCGCCAACGATGACGCGCTCGCGAAAAAGATCAGCTCCGCCGGCGCGACCGTCGGAGAAATGTACTGGCGACTGCCGCTCGGCCGGGATTACCTCGCGAAATTGAAGGGCGATATCTCCGACCTCAAGAACATCGGCGGCCGGTATGGCGGATCCTGCACGGCGGCGCAATTTCTCCAGGAGTTCATCGGCGACAGGAAATGGGCTCATCTCGATATCGCCGGTCCCGCGTTCCGCGAGGGTTCCTCGTCGGGCCGGCCCGGAGGCGCCACGGGATTCGGAACGGCGACGCTCGTGGAACTCGTCGGCGAGCTCGCATGATCGAGGAGGAGTCCAGCCTCGGCGGAGACATCCGCGTTGTCGCACCGGGCAAGGTTCCGGAGGAGGACGGCGTCGACCAGGCTCTCCGGCCGAAGCGCTTCGACGACTTCATCGGCCAGCCGCGCGTCGTCGAAAACCTCCAGCTCGCCATCGAAGCGGCCCGCAAGCGCGAAGGCCATGCGCTCGATCATGTCCTTCTTTCCGGGCCGCCCGGACTCGGCAAGACGACGCTCGCGGCGATCATTGCTTCCGAGATGGGCGTCGCCCTGCACTCCACGTCGGGGCCGGTCATCGAGAAGGCCGGCGACATCGCGGGAATCCTGACGCAGCTGGCGCCGCGCGACGTCCTCTTCATCGATGAAGTGCATCGCCTTCCCACGGCCGTCGAGGAAGTTCTCTACACGGCGATGGAGGACTACGCGATCGACATCGTCCTGGGGCATGGGCCGTCGGCACGCAGCATCAAGCTCTCGATTCCACCGTTCACATTGATCGCCGCGACGACGCGCGCCGGCATGATCGCGGCGCCGATGCGCGCCCGGTTCGGGCTCACTCACCGGCTGGATCATTACGAGGCGAACGACATGACGAAGATCGTGGACCGCGCC
This sequence comes from uncultured bacterium, assembly GCA_964499705.1. Lineage (GTDB taxonomy): Bacteria > UBA8481 > UBA8481 > UBA8481 > UBA8481 > JBBTKW01. The sequence continues at coordinate 157,999 of CAZCME010000004.1, forward strand.
GCCAGGCTCCTGAAGATGAACTGCAGGCCGGAGGGGATCGCGGAGATCGCACGGCGGAGCCGCGGAACGCCGCGCATCTCGAACCGGTTGCTCCGGCGCGCCCGCGACTACGCCGACGTGAAGTGCGACGGCGTGCTGACGATCGACGCGGCGATGAAGGCGCTCGAGATGCTGGAGGTCGATCCGAGAGGGCTCGACGCGATGGACAGGCGCATCCTCGCGGCGATCGTCGACAAGTTCGACGGCGGCCCCGTCGGCGTCGATTCCCTGGCCGTCGCCGTCTCCGAGGAGGCCGGAACGATCGAGGAAGTGTACGAACCGTTCCTCATCCAGATCGGCATGCTGAAGCGGACGCCGCGCGGACGCGTCGCCACGTTGAAAGCCGTCGAGTATGTCCGGAGCTTCGCCTCTTCTTGAAAGGCCGTTACACCATATCCCGCCACGAGAATTCGTCCGGCGCGCACTACGATCTCTTCCTGGAGAGCGGGGAAACACTCTCGACATGGAGACTTTCTTCGCCGCCGGAAACCGGGAGCGTTACCGCGGAGCGAATCGGGGACCACAGAAAAGCCTATCTGGATTACGAGGGCGGGATTTCCGGAGGCCGCGGTCACGTCGTTCCTCATTCGCGGGGCCGCTATGACCTGCAGGGCGATACGCTCCTCCTGGAGAAAGGACCGAGCGCCGGCGTCTACGAATTCCAGGAACAGAATCTGCTTGTAAGGCGGAGCGGCTGAACCTAGTCTAGTCCGCCGAAATTGGGAATCGTCGTTTATCCCCGGAGAACGGCGGAAGGAGAAAATAAAATGGCCAAAGTGTGGTATGACAAGGACGCGGATCTGAAACTCATCAAGGGCAGGACCGTCGCGGTCTGCGGTTATGGCTCGCAGGGCCACGCGCAGTCCCTCAACCTCCGCGACTCCGGAGTGAAGGTCATCGTCGCGCAGAGGCCGGGCTCCGACAACTACAGGAAAGCCGTCAAGGACGGCTTCAAGCCCGTCTCCGTCGCCGAAGCCGCGAAGAAAGCCGACGTCATCCAGATCCTCCTGCCGGATGAAGTGCAGCAGAGCGTGTACGAGGAATCGATCCTGCCGCACCTGAAACCGGGCAAGGCCCTCTTCTTCTCGCACGGCTTCAACATCCGCTTCGGCCTCATCAAGCCCCCGAAGAATGTCGACGTCATCCTCGTCGCCCCGAAGGCTCCGGGCCACACCGTCCGCCGCCTCTACGCCGAAGGCCGCGGCGTGCCGATGCTCCTGGCGGTCCAGCAGGACGCGACGAAGGGCTCCTGGAAGCTCGGGCTCTCGTACGCCAAGGCGATCGGCGGCACGAAAGCGGGCGTCATCAAGACGACCTTCACCGAGGAAACCGAGACGGATCTCTTCGGCGAGCAGGCCGTCCTGTGCGGCGGATTGTCCGCGCTCGTGAAGGCGGGATTCGAAACGCTCGTGGAAGCCGGCTATCAGCCCGAGGCGGCCTACTTCGAGTGCTGCCATGAAATGAAGCTGATCGTCGACATGATCAACGAAGGCGGTCTCTCCTGGATGCGCTATTCCATCTCCGACACGGCCGAGTACGGCGACTATTCGCGCGGCGGCCGGATCATCACGAAGCAGACGAAAGCCTCGATGAAGAAGATCCTCGCGGAGATCAAGAGCGGCAAGTTCGCGAAGGAATGGGTAGCCGAGGCCCGCAGCGGGAAGAAGAAGTTCCTGAAGATGCGGAAAGCGGAGCAGACCAGCGAGATCGAGAAAGTCGGAGCCAACCTCCGCGCGATGATGAGCTGGCTGAAGAACGCCAAAAAATAGTCGGAAGCCAGGATTGAGCCGGCCATGATCCGCCGGCTCTTCCTTCCCGGTCTCGTTCTTCTGACATGCGCCGTCTATGCTCAGACGGCATCGTTCGATTTCATCCACAGGGACGATCCCGTCTTCATCGTGACGAATCCTTACGTCCAGGAGGGGCTCTCCTGGAAATCGATACGCTGGGCCTTCGAAGCGGATCTCGCCTATCCCAGCGGGGACATCGACTATTGGCAACCTGTCACGATCCTGTCACGGCTCCTTGACGTCGAACTCCACGGACTCGACCCATCCGGTCATCATTGGACGAACGTCATTCTTCACGCGGCCAATGTCATCCTCTTCTTCATGCTGTTGAGGCGCCTCACGAACCGACCTCTTCCCAGCGCATTCGCCGCGGCGATGTTCGCCGTTCATCCGATGCACGCGGCCTCGGTCGCCTGGGTCACGGAGCGAAAGGATGTCCTGAGCCTCTTCTTCGGGTTGATCGCGCTGTCATCGTGGATTGATTTCGTGCGGACACGGCAGAAGAGTTGCTACGCAATCGCGTTTGTTTCGTTCGTCCTGAGTCTCATGTCGAAGCCCTTGATGATTCCCCTGCCCGTCCTGATGCTGCTGGTTCTCGTCTGGCCCGCGGGCCTCATTCCTGATCCGGGCCGGTTCCGGAACTGGCTAAATCCCGCGCTCCGAATTCTCCCCTTCTGCGCGCTGTCGACCGCCAGTTTCTTCATCACGCTGAGATCTCAGCCTTCCGAGCTTCATTCCGTGGACCCGATGGCGCGTCTTGCCAACATCATCGTTGCGCCGGCGACCTATCTGGGGCGCCTGTTCGCTCCGTTTTCCCTTTCCTGTTATTATCCGTTCCCCGATCGGATCCATTCGGGAGCGATCGTCCTCGCCTCAATCCTGTTGCTGCTCGCCATCACGGCGGCCGCCATCATGCTGGCGCGCTCGAAACCCTGCATCTTCACCGGATGGTTCTGGTTCATCGGCGCGATCATGCCGGCCACCATCGCGACCACGCGGGAGGCCACGGCGAATCGATTCACGTATCTGCCGTATCTCGGGCTTTACATGATGATTTCATGGCTGGCTGCCGACCTGGCCGCCTCATGGCGAATCCGCAAAGGCATTGTTACCGGCGCGGCTGGATCGGCTCTGCTCCTGCTGGCCATCCTGGGCCACGCCGAGACCGCTCATTGGAAGAACAGCTTCACGCTTTTCGAACAAGCGCTCATCGTGAACCCGGACAACTATTTCGCTCATCAGAACCTCGGAGTCGCCTTCTTCAACATCGAGGATTACGCTCGCGCCAGGCTCGAATTTCAGGAGGCACTCCGGATCCGTCCGTCATTCGCTCCCATCATCAACAATCTCGGCAGAGCGGAAACCATGTCCGGGAATCTGAGGGAAGCTGAAGCTCATTACAGGGAGGCGATCCGGCTGGAACCGGATTTCCTGACAGCTTACAGAAACCTGGAGGAACTTCTACTCATGTCAGGGCGCGACACGGAAGCGGAAAAAGTTCACGGAGAAATTCTTCGCACAAAAGGCCGAGCCGCGACGGCCGACGAATGAAAAGATATCATTTCAGCGCAGTGTCTTCATGCGGAATACTTCGAGTCAGGGCAGTGCCCGGCATCTTCACACGATCCCGGTCATTGCGAACGGCCCCTGCCAGGCGCCTCAACTTCATCACGATCGCGATTTTATCCATGAATGGCAGGAACGCGCGACTTCGCCGCCGCTCGCGGTCGCTCTCTTCCATTCTCGTCCGGTAGTCATCGATCAGGATCTTCAACGAAGTTTAACCTTCCGAACGAACTCATCCCATCGGGATGCAAGGCCATGGCGTTCCAGAATCGAATTCAACCTGGCGTCCTGAAACCGGCCGGACTCAATGAACTGCTCGAGCCGTGCCAGATCTTTCGGCCGCCCGAGCTTGAGCGAGATCGCCATGAGGTGTTCCGCCGAAAACAAGCGGAGGGGAGCGCCGTCGATGAACTCCTCGCGTGCTTCGGCGACAGCCTCACGTTCCAATTCGCTCGCCGGAGGAAGAAACTGAACCGGCCATGATCCGATCACAACTCTATCGCCGACCATTTCCGAATATCCAAGTTCCCGCAATTTATTAAGAATAGGGGTAGGATCGACCAATCCCGACGTCGTGACCATAGGAGCGAAGACATCGATATCTTCCGTGAGAAACGGTTCGACGTATGCGAGGGCGCCGATGCCCCCGCCGATCGCATATTCAGAAATCACGCCGTCATCGCATAGGCGCTTCAGCGCTCGGGAAATCTCCTTCATCAGCAAAAGTATATCCCGGCCCGAGACCGATTCCAATTCCAGTTCCGAGTATCACTGCCTTTATTTTTTTCCAGCATCATGAGATCTTCAGCCGTGATGGCGCCGTCGTCGTTGAGAACAAATGAGGGATCGAAGCCCGGCCGCCCGGCCTACCTCTTGCGGCGCAGGCGTCCGGACGCGAATAATCGGGTGTAGAGGCTATGAGATCAGTGCGTAGAGGCAATAGTTAAGGATCGAAAAGAGGGCAGCGAAGAGACAGGCCCATCTGAAGCTGTCGACCGAGAAGCCCGGCACAATGCTGCTTACCAAATTGCCACACGTAGGGGTTTAACCTCTTGCCGTCCAAGGTGAAGGTGGCGTCGGAGAAACCTGTCTTGTACGCCCACCAGAAGACGCCGTTGTTCGGGCCCGTATAAAGAACGATGAACCCATCGACAACCCCGTCCGCATCGCCGTCATACTGGCTGAAGTCGTGACCCGCGCTGTCATAATATCGAAGTGCGTCCTTGATCACGCTATCGCGACCAGCACTCGTCTGGGCGACGGCGTCGCGGGAATACGGTGTCGTGTACCAGCCGAGAACGTTGCCTGTGATGTCGAGTTGGTTGTACGACGAGCGCTGATAAAAGCTCCTCAGGCTTTCATAGGGATTCGCCGACGGACTTCCGACTCCAAAGATCTTGCTGTCGATCTCATTCGCATTGTTCGAGAACGGAGAATCGGCGAAAGCGATACAGAGCACGAAGATCTTGATAGTGCCCCTGGTCTTCATGGATGTCCACGATGGCGGAGGAGCCTCGATGCCTTCGTCCAATGGCCGGGTTCGATTCTGGAGATTGAATCTCGCGCGCTGTACCAGGCGCGAATCCATCAGGTGATTTCCGGAAGCCAGCGCACTCTGAACGAACGAATCCCAGGTCCCATCCGCCTTTAATTGCGTAACTTGTTCTGGAATCGGCCGCGTCCAGGCGGTGGCGAATGTCGGAAAAGCGAGGAGTAATCCTGCTATTGCAAGTAAGATGAATGAGGCACGTTTGAGAATATGCATTCCAAGCCATTATAGAAACGCCGGAAGTGTGCGAACGTAGAAATTCATCTGAACTGCACGAAAATGAGTGAAAATTCTTACTGAGGGTGTATTCCGATATGATGACCCTCGATTTCACTTCTATATCGTCAAGTTCGTCTTGATTCTCTCGATCGCTTCTTTCACCCGATCCGCTGAGCCGAACGCGCTCAGGCGGAAATATCCTTCTCCGGCCGGACCGAATCCGCTGCCGGGCGTGCCGACCACCTGGACCTCCTGCAGAAACTTGTCGAAGAAGGACCAGCTGTCGATGCCGGCGGGCGTCTTGAGCCAAATGTACGGCGCGTTCACGCCGCCAAATACTTTCAACCCGGCGGATTCGAGACCGGCCCGGATCACGCGCGCATTATTCATGTAATACGCGATCAATTCGCGCACCTCGCGCCGGCCTTCTTCGGAGTACACCGCTTCCGCGGCCCGCTGAACGGGATAGGAAACTCCGTTGAACTTCGTGCAGTGGCGGCGGTTCCAGAGCTGGTTGATGCCGACGGAGATGCCGTTCGCGTCGCAGCCGTGAAGCGTCTTCGGGACGACCGTGTAGGCGCATCGGACGCCCGTGAATCCGGCGTTCTTGGAGAAGCTCCTGAATTCGATGGCGCACTCCCGGGCTCCCTCGATCTCGTAGATCGAGTGCGGGATGGACGGATCGCTGATGTAGGCTTCGTACGCGGCATCGAAGAGGATGATGGACTGGTTTTTCCGCGCATAGGCGACCCATTTCTCCAGCAGCGGGCGCGGCATGACGGCGCCCGTCGGATTATTGGGGGAGCAGAGATAAATGAGGTCGAGTTTGTCGGACGGCGGCTCCGCCGTGAAATCCGTCTCCGCCGTGCACCGAAGATATCTCAAGCCCGCATAATATCCCGCTTCGCCGCAGCCGCCGGTCCGGCCCGCCATGACATTCGTGTCGACATACACGGGATAGACAGGATCCTGCACGGCGATGACATTTCCCTCACCGAAGATCTCGATGATGTTTCCCGTATCGCATTTCGATCCGTCCGAAACGAATATTTCGTCCGGTTCGACATGAGCGCCGCGGCTCTTGAAATCCTGCGATGCGATCTTCTCCAGGAGAAAGGGATAGCCCTGCTCGGGACCGTAGCCCCGGAACGTCTCCTCCTTCGCCATGTCGTCCACGCCACGATGAAACGCGGCCAGGACCGAAGGGGTCAGCGCGCGCGTGACATCGCCGATGCCGAGTCGGATGATGTCGGCGTCCGGATGCGCGGCCTTGTACTGGGATGTGCGCCGGGCAATCTCGGGAAAGAGATATCCGGCTCTTAACTTGAGATAGTGATCGTTGATCTTCGTCATGATGACGGAGGATAGCATGTGTCAGGCCGAGGCTCCAACACACTCTCAGGCGATCAGGTCGAGATTCTTTCCCAGGTAGCGGATATGAACGGGAGCTCCGGAAACCAGCTCATCCTGGTCATCCGTCGCGCCTTCTGTTTCCGCCGGCTTGGCGGTTTTATTCTTGCCGCGGTGAGCATCGGCCTGCTTGAGTTCCAGGTCGCCCAGCGACTTGGGATTGGAGCTGTCAACGCGGCTGATCATAGGTCTTTAATCGGTAGAATTGGGTCAAAAGTTAACGGTTTTGAAGGGGCCAGGAGTCTTGACCTCGGCGAGGGCGGCGGGCTATCCTTTCCCAGAACCGATGGACTACCAACAGCTGATTCGCGAGAAGCATATCTGGGTCATCCGGCTCCGCTTCGTCCTCTCGTTCGTCCTGGCGGGAAGCTACATCCTCAAGGTGCCCGTCGACAGCATCCTGGATTTATCCCTGTCCTGGCCAATGCTCGCCCTGGCCGCCATCATCCTCATTATCGTCTCGGCAAACTTCATCTGGCTTCGCCTGTTGAAGCGCAATGAAGTGCCTCTCGAATCCATCGGATATTACCAGTGCATCTTCGACCTCCTCGTGGTGACTCTTCTGGTCCACCAGTACGGAGCGCGCGGGCTGTTCGCTTATCTCTACGTGCTCGTTATCCTTATTTCCGGAGTTCTTCTCCAGCGAAAGGGCATCATCCTCATCGCGGCGATGTCGAGCGTGCTGTTCCTGCTGTTGCTCCTGATGGAGCACTTCGGTTACACCGTTCCCCTGCCGCCTGTCCTGGGTGGCGTGGGACTTCTACCCGCCAACGTCCAGTTCCTCATAGACATCTGCATCAAGGGATTCTTCTTCTACCTCGTCGCCATCTCCTGCGCCAACATGCAGGACATGCTGCAGAAGGCCGCGAAGGAGAGCGAGTTCATGGCGAATTTCAACCAGGGAATCGTCGACATGGTTCCGATCGGGATCATGGTGATCGACGCGGGCCGGAACATCGCCATGTACAATCCCATGATGGCGCAGACGACGCAGATCGAGGCCGCCGACGCCCTGGGCAAGACGCTCACGGAGACGTTCAAGGGCATAGACGACACGTGGGAAACCGCCCTCTCGCAGGTGGAATCGACCGGCGAGGAAGTGCGATTGCTCGGCACTCTCATTCCGGCCTCGGGCGGCCGCTCGATCCGGTGCAATGTCCGCTTCCAGCCCCTGAAAATCGGGGACCAGGTGCTCGGCTCCGTCTGCCTCGTTCAGACCGCGGCGCGCTGAGAGGTTCGCTGGAATCTCCCGGCTTCACGCATGATCCGCTCCTCCATCGACATCGGCACGAATTCCGTCCGCCTCCTCGTCACCGATCCCGACGTGCGACCGCTCAAGGCTCTTGTATCCCGTCTCCGCATCACGCGGCTCGGCAGGGGGCTGGATGAATCCGGCCTCATCTCCGATGAATCCGCGCGCTCGACCGTGGATGCCGTGGCGGATTTCGCCCGCGAGGCGCGGGAGTGGAATTCCGAGCCTCTGCTCTTCGGCACAGCGGCGCTGCGGGAAGCCGGCAACGGCGCGGAAGTCGCCGAACGGATCCGTTCCGCTTCCGGTTGCGAGGTCCGGATCGTCTCGGGAAATCTCGAAGCTCTCATCACGTTTCGCGGGGCGCTCCTCGGCCTGGATGATGCCCGGAATACGATGGTCCTGGACATCGGAGGCGGTTCGACGGAGTTCATCACTCTGAATTCTGCCCGAACCGGCGACACCAGCCGGATCGGACTCCATGATATTCACGCCGTGTCGCTCAAGCTGGGATCGGTGCGCCAGGCCGAACGGCATCTCCGCAGCGATCCTCCGGCAGGCCGGGAAGTCGACTGCCTGCTGGAGGAAGTCTCGGGGATCGTGCGCGAAGGCATCGCCGGCAGGTCGGCCGAACGCCTCTGCGGCGTGGCGGGATCTGTGACGCAGCTCGCGGCGCTGGAATTGGAAATGGAGACATACGATCCCGATCGCATCAACGGATATTTTCTCCCGCTGCCGCGCATCGAATCATGGATCGATCGCTTCGCGCGCTCGACCGTCGAGGAGCGAAGGCATCTCAAGGGGATGGTTCCCCAGCGTGCGGAGACTGTCCTGGCCGGAACCGCGATCCTGCGAGAGACGGTCAGGCAACTGGGGCTCGCGGGAACCTATGTCAGCGACTTCGATTCGCTCTGGGGAGCATTGGACGGATTGACATGACAACATATCGGGAGATCCTGGCGAAATCCCCGATCGTCGGAGCGCCTCTGGCGGAAGTGACGGATTATCCCTTCCGCCGCATCCAGCGGCTCTTCTCCGACGGCCTCGTGCACACCGAGATGGTCGCCAGCGTCGGATTGCTGCACGAAAACGCGAAGACGTTCCGGATGGTTTCGACCATACCCGATGAAGAACCTCCGGTCGGAATCCAGATCATGGGCTCCGACGAGGAGACGGTCGGCCTGACCGTTCGGCGCATCGCGCAACTGAGACCGACGATCATCGACATCAACATGGCGTGCCCCGTCCGCAAGATCCTGAAATCAAACTGCGGCGCATGGCTCCTGGAGAACCCGGAACGCGCCACCCGGATCGTGAAAGCGGCGAAATCGGAGACCGATCTGCCCATCGGCGTGAAGATCCGGCTGGGACTTTCGGAAGTGACCGTGGACCGGACCGTGGACGCGCTCCTGGAGGGCGGCGTGGATGCCATCTCCATTCACGGCCGGACCGCGGCTCAGATGTACACCGGCCGATCCGACCGCGCGGCGATACTCTCCGTGGCGCGCCGCGTTCCCGTGCCGGTCATCGCCTCCGGCGACGTCTTCTCGACTCAGGATGTGCTGGAGCTCCTGGGCGGCGGCGCATCCGGCGTCCTTGTGGCGCGCGGCATGATGGGCCGACCCTGGTTCCTGGCGGAAGCGAAGGCGGCCGCGAAGAATCTGCCCATGCCTTCCAGGCCCGACGTCGCGGAAATCGTCCTCCTTCATCTCCGCCATATCGTCGACTTTTACGGCGAAGACGGCATCCGGAAATTCCGCCGGCATCTTGTCGAATACGTCCGCGGCCTGCCCGGAGCCCCCCGCTTGAGGCACGCGCTCGTCACGGCCAGGTCATCCGCCGAGATCGAAGCCATCATATTCGCGTCGATCCGGGGTGACGGCGCGGCCGCATAGCCCTCAAAAATTCCAAAAACCTCTCAAGACCTCCTTAAAGCTCTCCGATTGTCTAGGGACAGGCGCACCTGTGCGCAGCACACGACACAGCAGTCGACACGGAAATTCGGAGGCAGATATGAACGCAGCTTTTTTTGAGACCATGATGCAGAGAGCGCAGGAACTTTTCGGAGCGGCATGCGGGGCGATTTCTCCGCTGACGCGACGTATGTCCTCGACCATGGGCGAGGAGAGCTCGCCGTTATCCGTATGGATCGGAAGAGCCCTCACGATTTTCGTTCTCGCGGGACTGTTCCTTCTTTTCGAGCGGATGACGATCGTATTCGCTGCGGCTACCTTCGTCGCCTGGCTCGTATTCAGGCCCCGGGAAGGCGCGGCACGCCCGGCGGTGCGCGAGCGAAGGGACATGGCGCGGGCCTCGGTGCCGGTTGCGCGAAGGCAGGATCCCGCGCCACGTCGCGAGGAAGCCAGCTCCGGATCCGCGGAGAATGACAACATCGCCGAGATCATTCCTCTCAACAACTCGTTTGCTCCCGCGTGGCAGGATGTCGATGATTTTCTCCGGGCGACGCTGGAGATCATCAAGACCCGGTTCGAGTTCCATACCGCGAATATCTTCCTCCGCGGCGACGATAAGTCGCTTCTCATCCAGCGCGCCTTCGTCTCCTACACGACGACGGTCGCGCGACTCGCGGTCATCAAGTTCGGCCACGGGCTCGTCGGCTGGGTCGCCGCCAACAAGCGGCCGATGGTCGTCGGAAACCTCCGGCACGAAGGCCGGTCGATGGGATATTACCGCGCCGCGGGCGAGCACATCGCGTCGTTCGCGGCGGTGCCGATCGTCGTGGGCGAGGAAGTCGTCGGCGTGATTTCGCTGGATCACACGAAGCCCGACGCCTTCGCCTCCCCGGAAACCGAAGAGGCCCTCCTGGCCGTTTCAGGCCTCCTGGCACGTGTTCTCGGGGCGGAAGAGAAGATGGAACTCTCCACGCGCGAGGCCGACCGGATCCGCGAAGCGCGCCGCATTCTCCGCGCCGCCTATGAAGCGTCCGACCTCGACAGCGCCGCCGCTGCCGCCTTGAAGCAGCTCGTGACGCTCACCGATTTCCACGCCCTCGCCTGTTATCTCCTCGATGAAAAAGGCTCCCCGTCGCGTCGCGCCTCCATCGGCTTCAACAGCATTCTCGCCAACGAGGTCAAGGAGCCCATCATGCTGCGCGCGATCAACCAGGCGATGGCCCAGATGAGCCCGTTCCGCGTGGAGGGCGTCGCGTTGGCGGCGCAATATCGCGCGGTCAAATCCGCGGGCGGAGCCGTGCCGGAATTTCTCATCGCCCTGCCCATCCTTCACGGCGGCGAGGTGATCGGCGGATTCGTGGCGGAACTGGCGGAGCGGAAGGCGTACGACGAGCGGATCGAGGGGATTCTCACCGACGTCGTGAACGACATGGGCGGAGCACTCGTGCGCGTCTACAAGGCCGCCAGCGCCGAAGGCGCCGCCCAGGTGGAAGGCGAACTGATGCAGTTTTCATCGGGGCTCCTGCAGGCTGAAACCACGGAGGAGATCTGGGAGGCTCTCTTCGCGCTCCTGTTCACGAAGACGTCCGCCACGTCCGCGATGGCGTACCGCCGCACGGACAAGGGATTCATTCTCGAATCCGTCGCGGGCTGCACCCCCACGGAGAATTTCGCGCCCCTCGATGAGGGGCTCCTCGGCTGGACCGCTCTCGCGGGACGACCTGTCACCTCCTCGCGTGAGGATCGGCGAAAGCCTCCGGTCGACGAGGGACAGAGCTATCTCGCGTTTCCCATCGGCGCGCCGAAATTCGAGTCGCAGTCGACGCGCAACACCGGGACAAGAAGCGTCGTGATTCTCTGTTCCGAAGAAAAGCGCGCCTTCACATCGGATGACATGGACAGGGTCCGGGAGATCGCCTCGGCGATCGAGCCGGTCATCCAGACGCTCGACCGGATGGAGGAATTCCGGATGAAGCTCGACCAGGATGAATTGACCGGCCTTCTGAACGAAGCGGGCTTCCGCCGCAGGCTCGGCGTCATGGCGATCGGTTCGGACGTCAGCCTCATCTCCGCGCGCGTCGAGAATTTCGCGGAGCTCACCGATGAATTCGGGCGCCGCGAAACGCGCGCCTTCACCAAGCGCGTGGCGAATCTCCTGGAGACGACCGTGAGTCGACGCGGAATCCTCGCGAGGATCGAGGGTGGCCAGTTTGTCGCGGCCGTCAAGGGCGAGGCCTCCCCCTTGCTGCATGAAATCTCTTCCGCGCTCGACACTCCCTCCATCTCGCGTCTCGGCGAATCCGACGTGCGTTTTCGCGTTTCATCGGTTTCCACACAGGAGGGAGTGCGCTGCGAAGAATTGGTGGATGCGGCGGACAGCCGGCTTTCGCCCTCCTATCGCCGGGCTGTCGGAGCGGCATAGGAAAAGGATGAAGGATGAAATATGAAGGATGAAAATATTCGTTCCCGTTTCAAAAAAATGCTTCATCCTTAATTCACTATGACCACCAGGATCGGCGGAAAGGCCCTCGCGATGAGCGCCGGCGTCGGGATTTCACGGATCACCGGGCTCCTGAGGGAGCAGAGCTTCGCGTATCTCTTCGGAGCCTCTCCCGCGACACAGGCGTTCGTCGCGGCGTTTCGCATTCCGAATTTCTTCAGAGATCTCCTGGCGGAGAACATCGCATCTGCCGCCGTTCTGCCCACGTACATCGGCATCCGCGAGAAGGAAGGTCCGGAAGCCGCGAGCCGGTTCGCGGCTTCCACGCTCGCGCTGATTCTCACCGCGGCATGCATCATCGTCGCCTTGGGAATTCTCCTGGCGGAACCGATCTGCCATCTGGTGGCTCCGGGATTCGCGTCCGATCCCGGCAAGTTCACGCTCATGGTGACTCTGACGCGATGGCTCTTCCCCTTTCTCCTCCTGATCTCCATCGCGGCTTACTTCCAGGCCATCCAGAACGCGGCCGGGAGATTTTTCCTCCCCGCGGCTTCCACAGCGGGCCTCAACATCGGCTTCATCGCCGCCGGATGGTATTTCTCCAGTCTCCTGGATCCTCCCATTCTCGGCATGGCCTGGGGCGCGCTCTGCGGCGGCCTCGTCGCGGTCCTCATGCTCGCTCCCGGATATCGCAGCGCCACGGGCTCCTTGCGGCTCGAATCCTTCTCCGGAAAAGCGGAAATCCATTCGATGCTGTGGCTCGCCGCTCCGGTCGTTCTCGGTGTCGCCGCCACGAACATCAACGTCCTCGTCAACACCTTCGCCGCTTCCTATGCGGAAGACGGAGCCATCGCGTGGCTTAATTACGGCTATCGCATCATGCATCTCCCGCTCGGGCTCATCGCGGTCAGCCTCGGATCGGCCGCGCTGCCCGCTCTCTCCAGGGCGTTCGCCTCGGGCGACAAGGAGCAATTCCGCGTGACGATCGGGGAAGCTCTCTCCCACTCCATCCGCCTCTCGATTCCGGCCACGCTGGGGCTGGTGCTGTTGCGCGACGATATCGTCGATGTGCTGTACGGATACGGCCGATTCACGGCGGACGATGTGCGCCACACGGGGCTGGCCCTGGCCGCCTACTGCGTCGGCATCCCCGCGTTCTCCTTCAACAGGATTCTCGCTCCGGCGTTTTACGCGCGCAAGGACACGAGGACGCCCGTCCGCATCGGGATGGTTTCCGTCCTGACGAACATGGCCGGCAACGCCGCGGCACTCTACCTGGGTTACGGTTATCTCGGCATCGCGCTGGCCGCTTCCGTCGCCGGCTGCGTCCAGATGTCCCTGCTTCTCGTCACGCTGCGGCGAAAGGCCGGACGTATCGGAGGACGGATCATGGCGCGCGCGCTCGCGTGGACCGTCCTCGTCTGCGCGCTCATGGCGGGATCCATGCTCATGGCGAAAGAGGCCGGCATCGAAAACCTTTACGCTCGCCTGGCCGCTGAAATCGCGTCGGGATGCGCGATTTATGGAGTCGCGTTGGGAATTTCGAAACGGATGAGGATCTAGGAAACCGCTTTCTTCCGGCTCCACCACTCCACAAGCTGCCGCAATCCGTCTTCCAAGGACACCTGCGTCCTGAATCCCAGCATCGTCTCCGCCTTGGACACATCGGCGAGGCGACGCGGCACGGGATTCACCTTCCGCTCAGGACCGTACTCCGGTTGCATGTCCGATTTCATCACCTTCAGGAGCATCCGGGCCAGGTCATTGAGACTCGTCTCCGTGCCGCTGGCGATGTTGAAGACCTCGTCGGAGATATCTGATTTCGCGGCGAGCATGCAGGCGCGGGCGATGTCCTCGACATAGACGAAGTCCATTGTCTGGGCGCCGTCGCCGAAGATGAGCGGAGCCTTGCCGTCGACGATCCGCTCCATCCACTTGATGAAGACTTCCGTGTAGGCGCCGTGCATGTCCATCCGCGGTCCGTAGACATTGAAGAAGCGGAGCGCGACATAATTCATGCCGAACATTTCGTTGAAGCAGCGGCAGAGTCCTTCGTTGAAGGCCTTCGCGGCGCCATAGAGCGTCCTGTTGTTGTAGGGATGATGTTTTTCCGTCGTGGGAAAATCGTCGGCAAGGCCGTAGATCGATGCGGTCGACGCGGTGACGACCTTCTTGACTTTCGCCTCCACCGCCGCTTCATACACGTTGTACGCGCCGTCCACGAGAACTTCCAGAGCGAGGCGGGGCTGCTCCGCGCACTGGATGATGCGGAGCGCGGCCATGTGAAAGAGGAGATCGATGCCGGTCATGGCCTCCTTCAATACGCTCCGGTCGCAGATGTCGCCGGTCATCACCGTGACCGGAACTTTTTCCATCGCCTTGAAGAGATTCTCGCGCCGGCCGCGGACAAAATTGTCCAGGACGACGATCTCCTTGACCTTCTCGCCGCCGCAGAGCTCCGCGATGTGGGACCCGATGAGCCCCGCTCCGCCCGTGATGAGGACGCGCTTGCCTTCCAGGTTCACGCTGATTTCACCACGTCGGCGACCTGTGCGATCTGCGCCGGAGTCAGCTCCGGGAACATCGGCAGCGAAAGCACTTCCGCCGCCGCTTTTTCCGCATGAGGAAAGTCGCCCGGCTTGTGTCCCAGGTCCGCGTATGATTTCTGCATGTGAATCGGGATCGGGTAATGAATGCCGGACTGGATATCCGCATCCGTCAGCATCTTGTGGATCGCATCCCGTCTGGGGCTGCGGATCGCATAAACGTGGAAGACATGCCGCGCATACGACATCTCCGCGGGCGCGACGATGGAACTGCCCTTGAAGGCTTCCGCGTAGAGAGCCGCGTTCTTCCGGCGCGCTTCCGTCCACGCGGCGAGATACTTCAGCTTCACGCCGAGAATCGCCCCCTGGATTCCTTCCATGCGGTAATTGAAGCCCTTCAGGTCATGGTAATACTTTTTCTCCTGGCCCCAGTCGCGGAGCATGCGCATGGTCTTCGCAAAGGAGGCATTGCTCGTGACGATGGCGCCGCCCTCTCCGTAGGCGCCGAGATTCTTTCCGGGGTAGAAGCTGAACGCGCCGAGGTCTCCGATGGAACCGACGGGCCGGTCCTTGTACCGGGCCAGGTGCGCCTGGCAGGCGTCCTCGATCACGGTGATCTTTCTCTTGCGGGCAATCTCCATGATCGAATCCATGTCGGCCGGCTGGCCGTACAGGTGGACGGGAATGATCGCCTTCGTCCGGGGCGTGATCGCGGCCTCGATCTTCGACGGGTCTATCGTGAAGGACTCAGGAGTGATATCGACGAAGACCGGGCGGGCGTTGCAGTAACCGATCGCGGCGGTCGTCGCGACGAACGTGAAGGGCGTCGTGATGACCTCGTCGCCGGAGCCGACACCGGCGGCCAGGAGCGCCAGGTGGAGCGCGCTCGTTCCGGAATTGGTGCCGATGCCTTCCGTGGCGCCATGCGCCTTCGCGAACTCGGTCTCGAATGCCGCGACTTTTTTGCCGAGAATGAACCCGCTCGTTTCGAGCACGTCCATGACGGCGGCGTCGATCTCGGGTTTGATGGCCAGGTACTGCGACTTCAAGTCGACAAATGGTATCATGATGTCCTCTCTTCTTTTCCCGCCCGCGCGCGCAGGCGGGCCGGTACTCCGGCCACGGTCGCGCCGTCCGGAACGTCTTTCGTGACTACGGCTCCCGCGCCCACCAGCGCTCCCGCGCCGACGGTCACTCCGCACAGGATCGTCGCTCCGCTTCCGATCGACGCGCCTTTCCTGATGCGCGTCGGCACGACCTTCCAGTCCGCCTCCGTCTGCAGGGCTCCGTCGGCCGTCGCCCGCGGATACCGGTCGTTGATGAACATCACGCCGTGCCCGACAAAGACCTCGTCCTCGATCGTGACTCCTTCGCAGATGAAGGTGTGCGAGGAGATCTTGCAGCGGGCCCCGATCGCCGCGTTCTTCTGAATCTCGACGAAGGCACCGACCTTGGTGTCGTCTCCGATGGAACAGCCGTACAGGTTCACGAGGTCCTTGTGATGGATGAGGACGCCGGTACCGAGCGTCACACTGGGAGCGATGGGCATGTATTCCTCTTGGAAGCGTTTCCGCTGTATTGCAGGTTCAAGCGCGTAATACGGCGCTTTTGCCATGGCGGCGCATCGTATTCCACAGGGTGTGGAAGTCAAGCGGCAACTATGTGCAATTGGGTCCAATTGAGCCCAAATGAGCGCAGGTTCATCATTCCGGAGGCGAAAAATATATCCGCTCAACTCTCCTTTAGGCGTCGCGATTTCATTCCGATGCTTTCATTGCACGACGTCGGCGTCGCAGCCGATAACCCTGGAACCTGGAGGATGGGATGTATTTTTCCGTGGAAGTTTTTCGAAAAGACACAGAGACCTTCGTCGCCTCCTGTCCGGAACTCGATATCTTCTCTTACGGTCGGACGCTCGAGTCGGCCGTCGACCGCCTGAAGCGGGTCGTCAGTTTCTATCTGGAATCCGCGGATGAAATGGGAGTCAGCCTCGAAGACCTCGGGCTCCAGAATTCCGCCGAAAAGAACTTCGTCCCACGCGTTTCATCCCTGGATATGAAATCCGCCCTGAATTAACCGTCGCGCCGCTGCAACTCCTTCATCCCAAATGTTGCAATGTGGGAGGTCGCTTCGTCCATCCCTGGACTCTCGCGACATTTCCCCCATCCGTGGGGGTCAAATGACCCTTTTAAGCCGCCTTTAAAACAACGGCGTTCCTGTCGTCTGGATCAGCATGAACCGCCCGGAAGCTCGGGAAAGAGTCCATTCGCTCCTGCCGTTCGTGCTGACGATCTCGCCGCTGTCGCGATCCTGGTGTTTTCTCTGCCATGTGAAGATATAGACGACGCGATCGAGATCCGACACGCGTCTTTCGACGGAGACGTTGTATTCCACGTTATCCGCGGCGCCCAGGAACTTGTTCAGATCCTCCCAGAGGATATCGCGGTTGGGACTGCATGTCGGATCCACGGCTCCCGCAAAACGGTCGGCGCGCCGCTCTTCGATCGATTTCAGGAGATGGAGAAAGACGTCGTCTGACGGAGCGGACGTGCTGGGCGGAGCACCGACGCTCGTGCCCGTGCCCGCGACACATCCCGCGGTCAGCAAGAGGAGGGCTAAGCCGGCCGCTCCGGCGGACCATCTCAATTTTTCGCGCTTCATCGTTCGCTCCATCAGAAAGTATACGCCACCGACAACCGCGTTTCCGTCTGTCGATACGACCTCAGGTGATTCTCTTCATCCTGGTCGAGATAGCTGTACGACAGGACGCTCTGGAAGTTCGGGAAGAGGTACGGCTTGTACGTCAGGCTCATGTTGTACTTGTTCTGCGAGTAGTCGTTGCCCGTGGGAGCGCGGTCAGCGTCGAGGATGAGGTAGTTGAAATTCGCTCCGATCTCCTCCCAGTTGACGGCCATGCCGAGCGTGGTCGTCTGGAGAAAGGTGGTGACGCCGGTCGTGCGGAAACGGTCGCGGCTGACGCGGTAGCCGATGTTCGGAAAGATGCGCACGCCCATTTTCTTCCAGTTCAGGGGCTTGGCGGCGCGGACACCGTAGGCCTGCAGGCGGCGGTCGGATGTCGGCACGGCGTCGTCATCGGTGATCTGGAACTGGTAATCGCCGGTGAAGTTGATGTCGAAGAGCTTGTACATGACGGTGTAGATGTAGTCCTCGATCTTGGAGTTCACGCTGTTGTTGGAGGCATCGCGGTCGTTGAAGCGGAATTCCAGTTTCGTCCGGATCGCCTTGATGGATTCGGGAAGCTTATCCGTCCAGTTCGTGACATCGCCGAAGAGATGAAACGGGCGCATGTTCACGGCGATGTTCGAATTGCGCGTCACGTTCGTCACGACCGCCTGGTCGCGCACGTTATCCTCCAGCCGCAGAAAGCTCATGCTCCAGTCGAGATCATCGTTGAACCGGTGCGCCGTGCGTCCGCTCCACCGAAGCTGGTTCGGCGACGCAATGCCGATCGGCGCGAGGAAGTACGGATCCACGAGTTCCCAGTTGAACTGGAACGCGAAGGGAGCAAGACGGGCGAGACCGGCGCGCTGGGTCGTGCCCTGGCGGAGCCAGGAGAGATCCGCCAGCCAGGCCGATCCGTCGCGCTCCATCGCGGTCCTGCGGTCGGACGTTCCCTTGCTCCAGGCGTTCTCTCCCAGGAAGGACCAGCCGTGCTTCAACTGGGCCGAGTAGAGAAGCCCGTGCGTCGCGACCTGGAGATCGGGCAGAGTGCGGGCGTTATCGACGGAGCCGAGCTGATCGGACGCGGAGGAATGGCGATACCCGAAGAACCACTTCGGCTTGCCGCGCTCCTTGTTCAGGCTCTCGAACGAAAGCCCCGCGCCGATGGCCACGCGGCGCAGGGAGTTCTGCTCCCGCGATCGTTCCACGCGAGACAGAATGCCGACGCTGCGCATGAGCGACGGGCCCATGGTGCGCTGGTATTCGCCTTGCACACCCTTGGCGAAGCGGTTGAAAGTATAGCGGGAGAGATTCGGAAAGATGTCGCCCGTGCGGACGCGCCAGACATCCTTCCTTCCGAGGTGCGAGTAGAAGGAAGTGATGTGCACGTCATCCCGGAAGGTTACGGATGGATCCGTGACAGTCCGCAAGGAAAGCTTGATTTCATAATCCAGGCCGTTCTTCATGCGAGAGGCCGCCAGCCAGCTCAGGTTGTGCGTAAGATACAGATCGTCCGGCCTGAAGGCGCGCGTCCGATCGCCGTAAGTTCCGTAGCGATAGTAGTCGCCGTAATAGGACATGTCGAAACGGTCGAAATATTCCTTCAGGGATCGAGGTTTCAAGATCGACGTGCGAGGCCGGGTGTCTCCCGTGGTGGCATCGAGGGGAAATGTCACCTGAAGTGCTACCGCAGGTAGTTCGGCTGCACCCCCAATAAAAATGAGGACGGCCAGAAAAAATAAAGCCAGTCGTTTATAGGACATGTTCCCGGGAGCGTAGTGTTTCCAACAATGGTGGTTATATCAAGGGAAATCTATGGGCGCCGTTCCCTCCAGAATCGATACTTCAATAGCGTTCCAATGGCGATGATCCCATCCGTCCAACGGATCTTTTTTCCCTCCTCGATGGAGCGCGGATTGTAGGCGATAGGGATCTCGACGATCCGCTCGTTCAACCTCGCGAATTTCGCCGTGACCTCCGGACAGAATTCGAAACCCGTGCACTCCAGGTTCATCCGGCGATAAAGATCCGTGCGTGCCATCTTGTAGCAGGTGGGTTCGTCCGTAATGGATGTCCCGTACAACAGGTTGGCCAGGAGCGTGAGGAATTTTCCTCCGTAGAGAAATCGTCGATAGGAAAATTGGTTGCGGCCGAGGATCCTCGATCCGTAGACGACGCCGGCTCCTTCCCTGATCCTGTCGAGCATGTTCTTGAAGTCGTTCGGGTCATACTCGAGATCTCCGTCCTGAATGACGGTGACGGCTCCGGTGACATGCAGAAGCCCGGTCCGGATCGCAGCGCCTTTGCCCCGGTTGCGATCATGCTTCACGAGTTTCACGCGAGGAAGAGCAGGATCGGCGGCGGAAGCCGCCTCGACTGCGGCGGACGGGTAGGAAGGTTCCGAATCGGGCGCGCGCTGGGCGCCGGGGGTGGTGTTCGTCGTGCCGCAGTAGGATTCCGCCACCGTTGCCGTGTCATCCGTCGAACCATCGTCCACCACGACGATTTCGGTGATCTCCTCGAGGGCGAGGAGCCGGTCGAGAATTCCGGCGAGCGTGCGGCCCTCGTTCAGGACAGGGACGATGACGGAGAGAGTCAGGCGCGGAGAATTCCTCATGATTCGAACGATTCCTTCCCGGAAGGAAACGATCCGTTGCGCACATCTTCCGCATATTGCGAAATCGCGGAGACGGCCTGGGTGCCGACGGCCGCGTAACGCCGGACGAATTTCGGATGAAATCGCTCGAAGATGCCGAGCATGTCGTAGAGAACAAGGATCTGCCCGTCGCAGTCGGGCCCCGCTCCGATGCCGATCGTGGGAATCGACAACGCATCCGTCACGAGCTTTCCGACGCGGCGCGTCACTTTCTCGATGACGCAGGAGAAGCAACCGAGTCCCTCCGCGCGCCTTGCGACCTCCAGGATGCGATTCGACTCCTCCTCCGTGACGCCCTTCAACTTGTATCCACCCTCCCGCGCCGCTTCCTGCGGAAGAAGCCCGACATGAGCCATGACCTCGATGCCCGCGCTCCGCGCAGCCTCGATCGCCTTCATCCCCATCTCGTGGCACTCGATCTTCACTGCGGCCGCTCCTGCTTCCAGAAGCCTTCGGGACGATCGGACCGGATCGGAGAGGCCGTTGTCAGGCAAATCGGCCACGAGAAGCGGACGCGGGGCTTCTCCCATCCCGCGCACGCAGGCTTCCGTCGCCTGGACCATCGCTTCCATCGAGACGTGCGTGGTGTCGCGAAAGCCGAGCGAGACCATCCCGAGCGAATCGCCGACCAGGACGATGTCGACCCCAGCCCGGACGCACCAATCCGCCGAGGGTGCGTCGAGCGCCGTCAGGGCGACAAGACGACGGTGCTTCTTGGCCTCACGCACGGCCGGAATAGTCACGCGTTCGGCTGCCGCGGATAATGTCATCTCTTATCCTGTCGGATCCGGCCACCTGCCGCGAGATGAACCGTTCGCGACACCGGCCCCTGCGCCTCGATCGCTCTCACAAGCTCCTCCATGTCCTCATCATTCGAAGCGGGACTGAAATGATCGGCCTGAACGACGAGCAGCGGCGTTCCCGACCAGGCGAAAAAGTAATCGTTGTACGCGTCCGTCAGGAGCTTCATGAAAGCCGGCTCGATATCCGGCTTCCTGCGCCGCGCCTCGGCAACGCTCAGCTGCAGAAACACGACAAGATCGGGCAGCGTGCGGCGGGCACCGAGAAGAGCGAAGATGGATCGATACAGGGTCATCTCCGCCTCGTCGAGGGTCAGCGAGGCGTAGATGGCGTCACGGTCGAAAAAATAATCCGTCACGATGCCCGCGTCGAAGAGTTCCGGCTGCCGCAGTTCGGATTCCAAGCCGTATCGGGACAGGAGAAAAAAGATCTGCGTCTGGAAGGAGCGACTCTCCATGTCGGCATGAAATTCCGGAAGAAAGGGATTCTCGTCGACATCCAGGACGAGCTTGGCTCCGATTCGCTTCGAGAGCGCCGCGGCGGTGCCGGTCTTTCCCGCGCCCGGCACGCCTTCGACGGCGATGTGCCTGAAGTCGATCACGGTGTCATGATAAGGGGAAAAGGATGAAGAGAATAGAGGGCTTCTATTCGCGCCGTGCGGCGCGTTGAAGACGGTCGCGTAGCGCAAGGCCGATGCCCGCCTCGGGCGGTTCTTCGAGATATAATCTTTTCAATTGCCGGTCATCAGCCTCTCGCATCAAAGCATAAAGTCGGCGCGCGTATTCTTCGATGGAATCCAGATGGACCGAGAAGCGGGAAGACGGAGGCGGAAATGTGAAGGTAATCATGCCTTCCTGGTCGCCCGGCAACGGCGGTTGGTCGCGCGAAAAGAGCTGGATATCGCAAAGCGGCCTGTAATGCATGTGCCGAACGCCGGGAGAGGATCCGTTCTCCATGTCCGTGGCGATGCCGGGATCATACCCCAGCGCTTCGGACAGTTGCTCGCGCGTGACTCCCCCGGGGCGGAGAATGCGGCAGGGTTCCCGTGTCACATCCAGCACCGTCGATTCGACGCCCAGCGCGCACGGTCCACCGTCGATGATGGCGGCGATGTCATCGCCGAACTCATCCGCGACATGTCGGGCATTCGTCGGGCTCGGCCGCCCCGATCGATTCGCGCTCGGCGCGGCAATCGGAGTTCCCGCCTGTCGGATCAGGTCGAGCGCGACGCGATGATTCGGCATGCGGACGGCGATGGAGGGAAGGCCGGCGGACATGATGGCGGGAACATTCTCCTTGCGGGCAAGAACGAGCGTGAGCGCGCCCGGCCAGAAGCGGTTGATGAGTTGGTCGGCTTGTCGAGGAATATCACGCGCCAGAAGTAAAAGCATTTCCCGATCCGCGACATGCGCGATGAGAGGGTTGTCCGGCGGGCGGCGCTTAGCGAGGAAGATCGCTTCCACCGCGGCGGGATTCATCGCATCGGCGCCGAGGCCGTAGACAGTTTCGGTGGGGAAGGCGACAAGCTCTCCGTCCCGCAACAACTGCCCGGCTTGCCCGATGCCGTTTGCATCAGGGGAAAGAATCATCGTGGCGGGTTCGCGCTATGGAATGCGCTTGGCGATGAGTTGGTCAAGACGGTCGAGAAGTTCCGGCTTTTCCTTGATCGCAAGCATTGGTCGTAGATCTTTCCGGATGCGCTTCAAGTCCAGTTTCTTGCCCTGCCGGATCAAAATGCCATCGATGTCATGCCAATCAAGAAGTCGGTCGGCAAAAGCTTTCATGACGATCAGATCTTCGGGACGGCACGTGCGCAGAACGATCCCTGGTTCGAACTTTTCCATAGTCGCTCTCTTGATCATCGATTTCTCAAAGGGGAGAGCGCCGAGAGCGACATCCACAGGATGACCGTTTCCCGCAATAAGAACAGCAACACGACGTTCGATGATCGGATGTTCAGAAACTGAAGCTCTGGACCGAAATCGCGCCAGAAGCGGTTCCACAAAACGTTCTTCATCTCCCAACCCCGTCAACAATGTCAGATCAACGTCACGGGTCAGGCGCATTTCACCCCAATGAAATACCGCCATTCCTCCGATGAGACAGAACCGCCATTTTTTCGACTCGAAAAATTCTTGAAATTCAGCGGCAGCTTCGAAGAGTTCTCTCACCGGTACATGCGACGGAACCACGCCTGTTGTTCAACAAGTCCGCTTGTCGTGCGGGAAGGTCTCGATGCGAGATAAAGCTCCACCATGCCGTCAAAAGCATCGAGCGTGCCCTTGACATCCGCCTCGCGGATCCGCCTGATGCGATCTTCTTCAAGGGTCACGCTTGCCAATTCCCACGCCTTGATTGATCGAAGAATGATTTCTTTTTCCTTCGCCTTCATGGGCATATTTTATCAAGTTATGGCGCTGAGAGCACGTTCAGAAAGGACAATCTTCCCCTCGCCCTTCCCGAGAGCGTCTCGGGGGGGCAAAGGGAGTTTGAAAAGCGAAGTTACAGCGGACTGAGAACCCGGTCGCCGGAGTTGAAGAAGTTCTTGTAGCCGCCCTGGGCTCCGTTCGGATTGTTCTGGCCGTTTGGCGGATCGTGAACCGTCAGGTCGTGTCCGCCCGTGCCGGTGAGATTGCAGCTGCTGATCTGGATGGCACCCGTTCCCACGGAGACACGCTCCACGCCGAAACTGCCCGTGCTGACGATCGTGCCACCGGTGATCGTGACGCCGCCGGAGTTGTCCACATAGACGCCGCGGCCTGCCGAGCAATTGATATTGGGGCTCGTCAGGGTGATCGAGGCGCCGAAGCTGTTGATGTCCATGCCGTGGCTGGATGTTCCCGTGATGGATCCCGCGAAGTTGATCGCGCCGGATCCGCGGACCAGCACTCCGACGGATGTGCCGGAGATCGTCGTTCCCGAAGAAACGCTGACAGAACCGGACGATCCGTTCGACGTGGAGATACCGGCGGACGTGGCGCCGGTTCCCGTGATCGAGTTCGACGCGCCGGACGTGGAGAGTGACGCGGTGCCGTTCAGATCGATCGACGAGCCGCTGCCGCCGTTGATGGTGTTGCTGCCGTTCAACTGGACCGTGCCGGCGGATGCCGTGATGCCGTTCGAACTCGGAGTATTGATCGTGACACTGGAGAGCTGCACTGTCGTTCCGCCCGCAGTCGCATCGATCCGGAGACCCGTCTGGGAGCCCGTCAGCGTGGCGTTATTAATGGTCAGGTTGCCGGACGCCGAAACGCGGACGTTGTCGGGGCTGTTGCCCGAGATCGTCGCGCCGCCCTGGATCGTCATCGATCCGGAGCTGTTATGCAGGATGCCTTCCGTTGTGTTGGAGGAATAGCTGCCGCCGCTGACCGTGACCGCGCCCGTGCTGTTGTTGGTGAGGCCGCGTCCGTTGCCGGTCGCGCTCACGTTCGTGAGCGAGGCCGTTGCCGAACCATTGACCTGGATGCCGGCGGCCGTGTTGCTGTTGATATTCGTGCCGCTCATCGTGAGCGAACCGGACGAGACATTGACGCCGTCGTTGTTGTTGCTGAGAGCGCCGTTGGTGTAATTCGCGCTGCCGCCGGAAATGAGGAGTCCTTCGCGCGCTCCATTATTCGTGATCGTCGCGCCGTTCAGGATCGCTGTGCCGCCCGAGGCGACCTCGACCTGGACGCCGTTGAATGTCGCGGCGCCGGCGTTCATGGTTCCCTGGACGATGATCCTTGATCCCGCGGTCGTCGTGACGGAGACGCCGGAATTGACGTTCAGCGTATTGCCGGGTGCGACGGTAAAGTCCGCTGAAAGTGACTGATTGGTGTTCCATGTAACATTCGTGGACGCGGAGACATTGAAGGCAATGGTGCCGGTCTGACCGCGCTGGTCCGTAACTTTCACATACAACGTGCCTGCCGTGATGCCGCCTGTGACGGTCGCCGGGAAGGTCAGCGTCTGGGGATTTGTTGCGGTTGCGGGAGAAGCAATATTGATCGTTCCCACGGTGATGTTCGCTTCGTTCGTGACACCATCCGACTTCAGGATCTGAACCGAAGAAATCGGAGTCACCATGTTATAGCCCTGTACCGTGAAGTTGTACGGCGTGCCGTCCGGCGAATCCATGACCGACCGATCGGTGGAAACAGATGTAACGTTCAGGGGGCCGGGCAGAGTGGAAACATTGAAAGTATTTTCCGCCGCGGAGGTGTTAGTACCGTCAGGATTTTGAACATAGATGCGGAGCGTTCGCGATGTCGGATCGTCGTTGTAGTACTGCGCCAGGAACCGCGAGAAGTCGATTCTCAGCTCCTCGGCGGAAACGAAGAATACTCCGCTGACCGCGACAAACGGATTGCTGAGCGTCGTGATGTCGACAAACGCGCCTTGTCCCTGGTCATACCAGAATACTTTCGCTCCATTCTGGAAACAGGTGCCGTAGATGTTCGCGCTGAGCGGCCCGAACTCCTGGTAATCGCCGGTAAGATCCAGGGATGTGGGTAACCCGTAGACACTGGATACGGAAAGGTTGCAAACATTGGTGGGAGGCGGAGGCGGTGGTGGGGGCTCGCAATCCACGCACGTATCCTCGGGAACCGAACGGCCAAATGGCGAACTTCCGCCCCAGCTTATGAGAGTAAACGGCTGATTATTGATCTGCCAGATCATGTCGGCTCTCAATCCGGAGAAGACTTGCTCCGTATCGACGGTCGCGTAACGGAATCGTCCATTCCACGTGATGTTGGCTCCGAGTCGATCATCTCCATACTTGGTAAGAGACGTGATGCTGGGTTCAAAAGAAGCTGTTGTCGTGATATCAAAGTCGTTTCTGATGGATTCCTGCAGCTTCGAATTATCCAAGGCATTCCCATTGACGTTCGTACCCGCAAACGCCATGTTAACGTTCTGCATGAACGTCGCCTCGTCTTCGTTTACATAAGCCTCAAACATCGCCGTGATGAGCTTCGAGACTTCCGCGTTCGTGTCGAACGTCGTCCCGGTCGCCACTTCCAGGCCCGCTGACACTTCCGTCGTATTCGCATCGCGGTTGCCTGCCGCATCGCGGGCGCGCACAACGACGTAATACGTCGCCATCGCACTCAGGCCCTCGAATGTGTAGCTTGTCAAGCCGGCTGCGCTCGTCGCGGACGGCTCCATGAAGCTCTGCCCTTCGCTCGATGTCGCAAGGTAGAGATCATACAGAAGCCCCGCCGGAGGCGTTACATTGTCAGTCGCGGGCTCCCATGTTACGGTCGCGTTGCCGTTCGATCGGGAAATGGAAACGGCTCCGTTGAACGTCGGCGCCTTGTTGTCACCCACCGACGTGGAGACTTCCTTCGTATTCGCGTCGCGGTTTCCGGCTTCGTCCCGGGCGCGGACGACGACGAAATAGTTGGCGTTCAGATCAAGGTTCGTGAGGACGAAGGATGTCACGTTCATGCCCGTCGTCGCCGTGGGGATCCCGAAATCCTGCGCCGACGAGGAGGTTCCCGCGAAGATGTCATAGGAGATCCGGTCGGGCGTGGAACTGTCGTCGGAAGCAGGCTGCCACATGATCGTCACGTTGCCGCCATCCTTCGCCGCGGAAACCGCACCGCCGAATGTCGGTGGCGTCTGATCGGTCGATGTCGCCAGGGATCTGTCAATGTTCTGCAATGTACCGGAATCGGCGCCCGACGGATTGCCGGGAATCTGACCCGTGCGCGCGTTCAACTGCTGGCCGGTCGTGAGCGTTCGCTCCCAGTTGGGACCCGTCAGGCCGACTTCTCCCTCCAGGACCGTCGCGGTCAGTTCCAGTTCCTCTCCCTGGCCCTTGCCTTCTCCGAGCTTTTCATACCAAGGGGCTCCGCCGTCGAGATCGAGCTCGAACTTCGTGCCACGGACTCCGGCGACCGCCACGGGCGTATAGACGTTGTAGTTTCCAACGCGCCCTTCGGCGCGGTTGAAACCGGAACGCATGTCGCCGCTCTTCAAATCCATGCCGACGTCGTCCCTGGTGATCGCCTTCTGCAGCATGAAGAAGGCTCGGGCCGTCGTCTTGACCTGCTGAAGATTTCCCACGGTCACTTCGGAGGATGCTCCGAGATCGAACGCCCCGAGGTCGGCGCCTTGTCCGGACACCTTAACCTTGCAGCTCGCGCCCGCCGCGGTCCGGATCTTGTCGCCTGTCTTCACTTCCCGGTTTGCCGATGCTTTAGTCCAAGTCGACTGACCGGCAGCCTTGACTTCCACGTTCCCCTTGACGACCGTGATGATCGCTCGATGGCGGCCCGTAATCTGGGCAGCCGCTCCCTGCGCCCATGTCGGCGGAGCCAGGATCATCAGAAAAATGTTCACCAGTAAATACGAGGCCAGTTTCCGATTGAGGATCATCTTCATGGGTTGTTCAACCCCTTTCACAAGAAGTGCCCTTGCAGGAAGCAGGGCTCTGAATCACGTCACGCTGGAAGAAACAGCTGCCCGGGCAGGGCAAAGCCGTTGGACCGTTTCGAAAGGCGTCCGACATCAGTGTAATGATAGACTGTTGGGAGAAAAGTCCGCAACAAGAATCATGGTGCAAAATTATACACAGGTCGCGCTTCAATTCATGGATTTCGTGGCCTTCACCATCACTTTCCCACCCCTTCTCCCCTGTTGGGATTTCAAGATTCGGATTTAGGATTTCCGGACCTGCCGAAGTCCCGATACACTCCGTTGGACGATCATGTCCTCAAAGAGTTCGCAGAAATTGACCCGTGTTCCTGTCGCGGTCGCTGGAGCGGGAGGAAGAATGGGAGGGCGCATCATCGCCCTGGCCGCCGCTTCCACCAGCGCGATACCCGCGGGTGCTCTCGAAGCCGCGGGCCATCCGTCCGTCGGAAAGGATGCCGGGCTTACCGCGGGATGCGGTGAGCTGGGAATTCCCATCACGTTCGAGATTCAGAAAGCTTTCGCCAATGCGAAAGTTCTGATCGATTTCTCGGCGCCATCCGCGACCGTCCGCCATTCCGAGGCCGCCGCCGAACGGGGCCTCGGAGTCGTCATCGGCACGACCGGCCTGTCGGATGCGGATCTGAAATCGCTCGCTGAAGTGGCGCGCCATGTCCCTCTCATCGTCGCTCCCAACATGTCGCTCGGCGTCAATCTCCTCTGCCGGATCGCTCCGCAGATCGTCAAGGCGCTCGGCTCCGCCTACGACATTGAGATCATCGAATCCCACCACAACAAGAAGAAGGACGCTCCCAGCGGTACCGCGCTCCGTCTCCTCGACGTCATTCTCGACGCCAGGAACGCCACGCGGACCGATGCCGTCTGGGGCCGCGAAGGGCGTGAAACCGCGCGGCGCGAGGGAGAAATCGGCGTTCACGCGGTGCGTGGCGGCGACATCGTCGGCGACCACACGATCCTCTTCGCGGGCCAGGGTGAACGCATCGAGCTCACGCATCGCGCCTCCTCGCGCGATACGTTCGCCCTCGGCGCACTCCGCGCCGCGGTCTTCATCGCGGGAAAACCGCCGGGACAATACACCATGGAGGATGTTCTCCTGTGAGCACGGTATCCGTGCGGCTGGAGCGAATCTCGCTCTGGTCCAATCATGGCATGGATGAATCCGAATCCCGGAACGGTGGCCCCTTCGAGCTGGATGTCGTCGTCAGTTATCCCGAGCCGGTCAATCCCACGGAAGATTCGATCTTCGGCCGTCCCGACTACGCGCTCGTCGGTGCGCTCGTCAAGGAAACCTTTCTCGCGCGCCGCTTCGCCCTGATCGAACCGCTCGCGTCCCTCATCGCCGAGCGCATCCTCGATCGATTCTCCGGCGTGAAGGAAACTTCCGTCACGATCCGGAAGCTCCGCCCGGTCATGCCGCTTATCCTGGACCACGTCGAGGTCACCGTCGTCCGCGCGCGGAGATAATGCGCGTCTTCCTTGGGCTGGGCTCGAATGTCGGAGATCGCTCCGGGCACCTGGAGCATGCGATCGACCGACTCCGGAGCATCCTCCTTGACGTGGAAACATCACCCTTCGTGGAAACAGTACCCCTCGACAGGCACGGCGCGGTCGACACCTCATCCCCTCCCTATCTGAACACCGTGGTTTCAGGCCGCTGCGATCTGTCACCTCGCGACCTTTTCAAGAAGCTCCTCGCCGTCGAAACCGACATGGGCCGCAAACCGCATGAAAAGTCGCGGTATCTTCCGCGCGTCATCGATATCGACATTCTATATCTATCGGACGAGGATCGGCCGATCGTCATCCAGGACGACGATCTGGTCGTTCCGCACCCACGCCTGAAGAATCGACCGTTCTTCCTGGAACCGCTCGCCACATGGGGCATCGGTGAACCGCTCTAGATCGCTCATCGCGCGGCTCGTCCTGCCTCTCGCCATATTCTGGACGGGATCGAGCGTCGCGAACGCGGAGGAGTATGACGAGAGATGGGAGCTTATTCGGACCATGTACCGGACGGAGAGCTACCTGCAGGATATCGAAGCCTACTTGTCTCCCGATCCAGGTCCGATCTACACGGCCATCTGGCCGACACGGGCGCGAAGAATTTCTCCTCCTTCGACGGAATATGATCCGGCGCTGCAAGGTTCCCCTGCATTCGATCCGTCGATGGAATTTGCCCCTCGTTCCGAAGGAAGCCGCTTGCCGCACCCGTATTTCATGACGCGCGACGAACGAGCGCGGGAACTCAATCCCGATGGGATCCTGGACATTCGAACCATGGAATACGTGCGCGAGATCTGTCGTGCACATTATCTGGCCGGCCAGCGCTGCGCGCGCCTCAACATCGAAGATTCGCATCAGGAATGGCTTGCCGACACGGAACTCGCGAAAACAACCGCAAGCGCGATCTATTACCTTTTTCTTCATCCCTATGAGCGAACCACGAAACTGATCCGGCCCTACGGCTTTCATGATTTCGACTCCGCAGCCGTTCTCCTGAATTCGACCGGTGATGTCGCATACCTGGCATTTCGCCTGCTCCGACCCGTGGCGACATTCGCCGGAAGCATCGAGTGCGTGGGGGTGAAGATGGTCCGATCTACCCACGCGAAAGCCGCGCGATCCGCGTTCATCCTCTGCTCGTGGATCGCCGTCGACGAAACGTCGTGGAACGATAAAACCGCGCTCGATCGCGAGAACCTGATCCGTTGGTCGAACGCCACGGGCGATCCGTGAGGGACGCAAGTAACTACGGGCGCGCGAAGTAATCGGCCAGGAAATAACAGAGCGGCGCGTTGACGAGGAACGCGTCGAAGCGATCGAGGATGCCGCCATGCCCCGGCAGGATCTTTCCGGAATCCTTCACGCCCGCCATCCTCTTCAGCCGCGACTCGATGAGGTCTCCCATCTGGCCCGCCGTTCCCGCGATCAGTCCGAAGATCGCTCCGAGGATCGGCCTGCCCGTGTAGCCGGCCGCGAGGATGCCCACGAGGATCGCGAGGATCAATCCGCCCACGGCGCCCTCGCGCGTCTTGCCGGGGGAAATGTCCGGCGCCAACTTTGTCCTGCCGAATTTCATGCCCACGGCATAGGCGCCGGTATCGGCGCTCCACGTGACGAGCAGCACCGCCAGCAGCAGCTCCGGGCCATGGTCCGCGCGTAGAAATGCCGCGGAGGTGAATCCCGCCACGACCTGCGCGGGATAGAAGATCGTGAGAAGTTTCGGGAACCTGAGGCCGAGAAGATTCAGGATCGTCAGGACGGCGACGATCCCCGTGAACTGGTTCAGGACGGCGAAAGGTATGAGAATGATCGCGATGGCAAATGGCGCGGCGCGGCTCTGGCCGGTCGCTCGGATGAGTTTCAGGGATTCGAGGAGCGCGGGCAGGAGAAGAATCAGGAAGAGCGCGAACGTGGAGGAGGCGGACGCGAAGACCATCGCCAGGAGGATGGCGCCGCCGAGGACGGCAACAAGAGCCCGGAGGGCAAGCGGGGACATTCTCCTACATTCCTACATCGCGAAGAAACGAGCTGGATATTTCAGCCGACATATCCACTCTCAATCCAGCCTTCAGAATGTGGCAATGGGAGAAAATTTCCCCTCATTTCGCCTGCACGCCGCCGTAGCGGCGTTCGCGCTTCTGATAGGCCGCGATATGGCTGAAGAATTCGGCGCGGGTGTAGTCCGGCCAGAGCGTGTCGGTGATGATGATCTCCGCGTAGGCGAGCTGCCACAGCAGGAAGTTGGAGATGCGCATCTCCCCTGAAGTGCGGATCATCAGGTCCGGCTCGGGAAGCCCCGACGTGTAGAGATTCTCCTCGATCACTTTCTGGTCGATCTTCTCCACGCGCAGTTTCTTCGAGACGGCGAGCTGGGCGACGCGCTTCGTCATCGTCACGATCTCGTCCCGGCCTCCGTAGTTCAGCGCGAGCACGAGCTTCTGCCCCGTGTTCTTCGCGAGCCGCGCCTTCACGCGGTCCAGTTCGGCGCGCGCGTAGGTCGGAAGCCGGTCGATGTTGCCGATCGTCAGCATCCTGACGTTCGATTCGTCCAGCTCGTCGACTTCCTTCCGGAGATATTCCTCGAGCAGATGCATGAGCGCCGAAACTTCCGGTCGCGGGCGCGACCAGTTCTCCGCCGAGAACGCGTACAGCGTGACATACTCGACGCCGATGTCGCGGGCGGCCTGGAGCGTCCTGCGGACGGTTTCCATGCCTTTCCTGTGCCCGAAGATCCTGGGCATCCTGCGCCTTTGCGCCCAGCGTCCGTTCCCATCCATGATGATGGCGATGTGGCCGGGGATCTTCTCCGGATCGAGCGCGCGGATCATCTCCGTCTCGTGCGAGTCGCGCGCGGCGGCGAGCATTTCGTCTTTTGTCCTGGGAGTCATTTTGAAATTCGGATCATGCGATCAGAACTCCATTATTTCTTTTTCCTTGGCCGATGTCAGTTCATCGATTTTCGCGGCGAAGGTATCGGTCAACGCCTGGAGATCGTCGAGCCCGCGGCGGGAGTCATCCTTCGAAACTTCTCCCTCCGTCTCGGCCGCCTCGATCATTTCCTTCGCGTCGCGGCGGACTCCCCGGACCTCCACCTTCGCTTCCTCGTTCTTCTTCTTCGCCTGCTTGACGAGATCCTTGCGGCGCTCCTCGGTCAGCGGCGGAATGGGAAGCCGGACAAGCTTGCCGTCGTTCTGGGGATTCAAGTTGAGGTTGGATACCTTGATCGCCTTCTCGATCGCTTCGATGGCTCCGCGATCCCACGGCTGGATGACGATCATCCGCGCGTCGGGCGTGGAGAGAGTCGCGACCTGGTTGATGGGGAGCATGGTGCCGTACATGTCGACGCGGATTTCGTCGAGCATCGAGATGGAAGCGCGGCCCGTCCGGATGCTGCCGAGCTCCTTCTTGTAGGATTCCGCCGCGGCGTGCATCCTCTCCCGCGCGTCCGCCATGATGTCGTTGATCATCTACTCCACCCTCGTCCCGATGCCGTCACCCATCACCACCTTCATGATATTGCCGGCGACGGTCATGTCAAAGACGACGATCGGCAGCTTGTTCTCCATGCAGAGAGATGTCGCCGTCGGGTCCATCACCTGAAGTTCCTTCGCGAGGATTTCCTGATAGGTGATCTTCGCGAACTTCCGCGCGGTATCGTGCTTGGCGGGATCGGCGCTGTAGATGCCGTCGACCTTGGTGGCTTTCAGGATGATGTCCGCGCCGATCTCGTTGGCCCGGAGCGCGGCGGCGGTGTCCGTGGAAAAATACGGGCTGCCGGTGCCGCAGGAAAAGATCACGACGCGCCCTTTTTCCAGGTGGCGCACGGCGCGGCGCTTGATGAAAGGCTCCGAGATCGCCCGCATCTCGATCGCGGAGAGGACGCGCGTGGCGACCTTGCATTTTTCGAGGGCGTCCTGGAGCGCAAGGGAATTGATGGCGGTCGCGAGCATGCCCATCGTGTCGGCCGTCACGCGGTCGACGCCGAGGGCCGCCGCGGTCTTGCCGCGGAAGATGTTGCCGCCGCCGATGACGATCGCGACCTGGACACCCGACGCGTGAACATCCGATACCTGCGAAGCGATGGATTTCACGACGTCAGGATCGATGTTGAACTTGCGGGTTCCCTGCAGGGCCTCGCCCGAGAGCTTCAACAGGATGCGGCGATACACGGGTTCCCCGCTCATCGATTCTCCCCCGGAACGCCCGTCACATCCTCCATCGACGTTACGATCGCCTTGAGATTTCCACTAGGCGCCGAGCTCGAGCCGGGAGTACCGCGCCAGCTCGACTTTTTCGCCGACCTTGGCCGCGATCTCCGTGATGAAATCGCTCACCGTCTTCGCGCTCGATTCCGGAGCGATCAGGAATTCCTGCTCCAGGAGACACACCTCCGCGTAGAACTTCTCCAGCTTGCCCGCGACCATCTTCTCGACGATCTGCGGCGGCTTGCCGGAGGCGGCGGCCTGTTCCGTGAATATGGCCTTCTCCCGCTCGATCACATCCGCGGGAACTTCTTCCCGCTTCAGGAACCGGGGCCGCGCGACCGCGACCTGCATCGCGACCGCTTTGGCCATCCGCCCGAATTCCTCCGTCCGCGCGACGAAATCCGTCTCGCACCGGACATCGACGAGGACTCCGACTTTTCCCATGTGGACATACGAAGCGATGAGCCCCTGCGAGGCCACGCGGTCCGCGCGCTTGGCGGCGGCGGCCAGGCCCTTCTTCCGGAGAATATCGCGGGCCTTCTCGAAATCGCCTCCCGCGTCGGTCAGGGCTTTCTTGCAATCGAGCATGCCCGCGGCGGTTTCCTCCCGCAGGCGCTTGACGTCGTCGAGTGTGGCCGCGGCCGCTCCTCCTGCATCCTTGGCGCCCGTGGCACTACCAGCCAAGGCTGTTCCTCCTTCCGGTCGGTCGCTCATCAGACCTCGACCTCCGCCTCTTCCTCCGCGTTCTCGATGCGGACCACCTTCTGCTTCTTGCGGTAGACTTCCTCGGTCTCTTCCTCCTCGAAGTTCTCCTCGAGGTCCTCGAAAGCGACGAGCTCTTCCTCGGTCGGAGCGAACGTCTCATCGACGTCCTCCAGCAGATCCGGCGCGGAACCCGCGAGCGCGTCCTTGGCGGCGGTGCGGCCCGCGATGACGGCGTCGGCGATGACGGCGGTCACGAGATTAATCGCCCGGATCGCGTCGTCGTTGCCCGGGATCACGAAATCGATCGGCTCCGGATTGCAGTTGGTGTCCGCGAGCGCAATGACCGGGATGCCGAGCTTCCTGGCTTCGGCCACGGCGAGTTCCTCGCGCTTCGGATCGACGATGAAGACCGCGCCCGGCAATCCCTTCATCTTCTTGATGCCGCCCAGGGACTTGTTGAGGCTCGTGATGTGCTTCTCGATCGTCGACTGTTCCTTGCGGGGAAGCAACCGGAGATATCCCTCGGTCTTCTGCTCCTCATACTTCTGCAGCCGCTGGATCGACTTCTTGATCGTCTGGAAGTTGGTGAGCGTGCCGCCCATCCAGCGCTGGTTGATGTAGTACATCTCGCAGCGCGTGGCCTCGTCGGCGATCGTGTTCTGAGCCTGCTTCTTCGTGCCGACGAAGAGAATGGTCTTTCCTTCCTCGATGAAGCTCTTGACGAGGTTGTGGACCATCTTGATGTTCTTCATCGTCTGCTGGAGATCGATGATGTGGATGCCGTTGCGCTCGGTGAAGATGAATGGTTTCATCCTCGGATCCCAGCGGCGTGTCTGATGCCCGAAGTGGACTCCCGCTTCGAGCAGTTGTTTCATGGTGGGTATTGCCATGGTTGTATCCTCCGTTTCACCCTCCACGCGTTCGAGCTTCGCTTTTCCGACGGAAACGACGAAGAACGGATATGTGTGACGCGTGTGTTAGATTTTCAAGGATCGTAGCGGCGGGCGGGCGGAGAGTCAACCTTTTTCGGGTTTGTCGTCCTTTTCCCGAAGCCGCCGTTTCGCCGCCAGAAGCCGTGTCGTGTGCGATTCGACGGGTGTTTCCTCCGGCGGAGCTTCTTCCGTTGCCGGCGCGATGTCCACGGGCGGAGCGACAACCTGAGGAGAGGGCACAGCGGTTCCCGATCGAAAATCCTTCACTCTCTCTCTCGCCTTCTTGAGCCTCGTTACCGCACGGATCTCCACGGATGCTTCCGTCTCCGGCCGGCGATCGCGCCATGCGAGAAGATCCGCGAGGCGGAAGTGCACGCGACGGACCGCGATGTCGAAGAGGAAAAGTATCGCCGCGAGAAAAAGGAGAAGCTGGCCGATCTCCTGCGAGCGGCGCTTCGGTTTTACAAGGGGCCGGGCGATATTCGATGGGTCTTTCACCGCTCGAACGCCCGGCAACTGCAGCAGCTTCGACAGGACATCGCCGCCTTCGGCCAGAGCCCGATATTCCGGCGAATACGAATACCCGAGCGCGGTGCGCATCAGGAGCTCGGGGGAACGGTCGGAGCGATTCACGATCGTCACCAGATGTGCGCCGACCACGGACGGATCGAAGCGACCCTCGTAACGGCCAGGACCCGTCTGCAATAGATCCGCGGCGATCATCCTGCCGGAGGGATCGACCGCGCGGAGTTCGAGATCGAGATGGTTTTCCGGCGAGCCGTTCTCTCCCACGATGTCCGCCGTGACGGCCAGGCCGTTGCCTCGTCGCTCGGAAACGAGCCGTATATTTTTTGTCGTTTCGTCCGGCAACGTCCACCTGATCGCCTGGCTCCAGAATGTCCCGAATCCCGGCCAGGACATCCACCCGCCGGCCCATCGGGACGACGCATCCGAAGTCCACGCGAGCGATTTTCCCAGGCCGCTTCTTCCGACCGCGAGGAGCGGATCTCCTTCCTGCGCCGTGAGCGGCACTTCCGCGTACGACTTGGCCGTCGTCATCACATAACCGCCCAGGGCCGGAAGCGCGCCGGCATCGATCTCCTGAAGGATTTCATGGCCTCCCGCCGCTTCCGGCTTGAACATTTCTTCCCGGACGACGTTCTTCGACGAGACGAGCGTTTCGCGCGTGAAGATGCGCGGTATGTCGGCGACCTCCTTTGTGACATACGAGTGGCCTCCTCCCACTTCCGCGATCATCTCCATCAGCTCCTGGTTCGCGTCCTCGCCGATGGAGACCGTGGAGATCGTGATGCCGTTCGCGTGCATCTCCCGCGCGAGCCTCTCGAATTCTCCATCGGCGGTCACGCCGTCCGAGAGGAGGATCACGTGCTTGTTCATCGCGGGAAGCGTATTGAGCCACTGCGCCGCCATGTCGAGCGCGGGATAGATGTTCGTGCCGCCGCCGGCCTGGAGCGAGCCGATCTCGTCGACGACGCGCATCGGATCGCCCACTTCGCCGAACTTCACGACCTCCTTCGCGGCCCCGTCGAAACAGATCACACCGATCTGGTCGATCGGCGAGAGAAGTTCCGCGGATAAAGCAGCGGCTTTCTTCGCCAGGTCGATCTTCGATATTCCTTCCATCTCCATTCCCATCGAACCGGACTTGTCGATCAGCAGCACGAGCGCCGAGACGGGCATGCTCTGTTTCGACCGGATATCCATCGTGACGGGAAGCGCCTCCTCGATGGGCGTCCTGTAATAGCCGCCCGCTCCGAAGGACTGCGGCCCGCCGAGCATGGCGAGTCCCGCGCCGCCTTCGGTCACGTAATTCTTCAGGTTCGTCATCACGCGACCGCCGAGCGAGAACGCCTCGACGTTGGCGAGGATCACGTTGTCGTAGGGCCGCAGATCGGCCAGAGAAAGCGGCATCGCGTCCGGCGCGATCGTCTTCACGATAAAATCCGAGCGCGCCAGCGTCGCGGCCAGGGGCGCCGCGTCGGCCGCGGACGACGCCACGAGAAGAACGGACGGCGGACCGGTCACATGAACATAGGCGTCCTGCGTGTTGTTCGAAACCAGGGCATCGGTATCGGCTTCGATGGAGAACCGGTAGTGGAGAAAACCCTTCTCCTCCGGTTCCAGGGGAACCGTCGCGAGGCGCGCTCCGCCGCCCGCATGCGCGAAGCGATACGACGCGATCCGCGCATGATTGCGCAGCACATGGATCGTCATGTTCTGCGGTTCGTCGGAATAAAGCACCAGGCGCGCATGGAACGTCTGCCTGAACCGCGCCGTCTGCGGCAGGTCGATCTCCTCGATCGAAGCATCCGATCCGCTCCGGGCCGCCAGCCTCACGACATCGATCTCCACGCCGTCCTGGATCAATCGTTCCGCCATCGCCACCGCATCGCCCTCGTTCTCGCGGCCGTCCGACATGAGAACGATGCGCGCGCCGAATCCTTCCGGCGCGAGCGAAGCGGCCAGGCGAAGCGCGCGCGCGATATTCGTCTGCTCGCGACCGAATGCATCGGGCGCCAGCGTCCTCTCGAACTCGCCGGGAGCCCTCTCTATCACCGCATCCGCGCCGAAAGAGATGACTCCGGTCCTGTCGCGCGGCGAGAGCGACGCAAGCGCCTCATGCAGGAACGCGCGGCCCGCGGATATCTCCGTCTCGTCGACGCTGTGCGACTGGTCCATCGCGAAGAGAATCGCCTTTCCCTCCTCCGTCCGTTCCCACCGGAGTCCCGCGGCGGCGAGGATCAGGAGGAGCATGATGACAATGCGGAGCGTCACGCTCAGGCGGCGGCGAACCGGGGAAAGCGCGGAGTAGGAATGGAGCCACGCCCATGTCATCGGGATGAACATGAGGAGAAGCAGCAGGAACCAGGGACGGGAGAGATTCATCAGATCGAGAAGAGTTTCCGGTGATAGACCCACCATTCCACGACGAGCGCCAGCAGCGCCAGCGCCGCGAACCACGGCCACAATTCCAGGGAGATCTCCCGCGATGACACGCCCGCTGGTTTGACGGGTTTCGCACGGTGATTACTGTCGGGCACGGCGAGATTCGCTTCGGAAGCGGCCGTGATCCGGGCATCGTCGAGGGATCGGCGCGCCTGTGACATCCTGAGGAGATTCCGGAGAAAGATCGGAAAGGCGACGCGAAACGGAAAATCGGATTCATCGAGCGAAAATCCCAGGACAACGGCGGTACCGTCCCGCGTGGATGTTGTCATGACGGAGATCGGACCATCCGAGGAAAGCGCCAGAACTTCGCGCGAAGGTTCGGGCGGAAACACGCGCGCGCCATCCGCGTACAGGCCATGCAGATTGCACGCCGCGAAGGGCCCGCTCGTCTTCCGCCAGGAGATGATCCTTGGTTTTTCGACGCGCGATCCGGCGCCGAAGCGACCTTCCGGGGGATCGAAGACGCAGTGAAGGCCGTGATATTCCGCTTCCGGGCCGCCGTGTTCCCAGAAGGCAAGGTCGAAGGAGGTGTCCGACTTGAACGCGCCGGGATCGAATTGCGCGACGCGCACATCCTCCAGGATCGTGAGCGCCTGCGCCAGGTAGCCATCGCGCGCACCGACGAGCGCGACGCGGAGAGGTTGTTCCGGATGGAAGGATATTTCGGCGATATTGTCCTCGGGAAGGACATCGTCGTGATCGAGTTCCACGCGGATCCGCGCCGCCGCATCGAGCGTGACTCCCATGACGAGAACTTTCCGCTCGTCCGCCTCGATATGTTCACGCCGCGCTTCGATCAGTTTTTCATCCGCGAAAATGCGGAGGATGGGATCGATCGGCTGCGGCGAATGATTTCGGGCGGCCAGCATCAATTCCGATGTTCGCGCATCGATCGGTTCGAGGTTCAGGGCGACAATCGCGGAATTGGCGTGCGTCACTCCAATGGGGATCCACTGGACCCGGCCGGAACCGGCGGCGGCACGGGGAGCGCTTTTGTCAGACAAGCCTGCGCCAGGCGAGCCCGGAAAAGGCATGCCTGCGCCGTCCGAGAGAATGTAGGCGTAAGCTTCCGGCGACGCATCCAGAAGTTCCTCCGCCAGCCTCCGGGCTTCCGCCTCATCGCCGACGCCCGCGGATTTCACGGCCGCGAGAACTTCCGCGATCCGATTCCGATCGCTCGATGCGGCCAGCGCCACGCGCGCCTCGGGCGCCGTCGTGATGATCGTGACGTGATGTTCCTCCCGGCCCGCCCGCGCCAGCTCGATCGCCTTGTCCCGCGCCAGTTCCAGCCGCGTCCGATCTCCGTCCTCTCTCGCGCGCATCGAATCGGAATTATCGAGGACGATGATCACGTGGCTTCCGAGCACAACGCCGAGCGGGATCGCGGGACGCGCGTAGGCGAGAGCGATGAGGATGACGACCAGGAGCTGCAGCAGCATCAGCATGTTGCTCCGCAGCCTCTGCCAGAACGCATTCGCGTGGACATCTTCGCAGATGCGCTTCCAGAGCAGGGAACTGGGAACGCGGGCACGGTCGCGGCGGAGCTTCAGCATGTACAGCAGCATGACGAGCGGCAGAAAGAGGAGCATGGCCAGTCCGGCAGGTTCGAGAAAGACCATGAGCTAACCTGTCACCGGACGACACCACGCGCACGGAGGATCCTGAGGAAGATTTCATCGTCCGGCGTCGCCGTGGAAACGAGCGCATGCGACAGGCCGTGTTCTCGAGCCACTTTCTCGATCGATTGATTGTGCTCCAGCAGGGCCTGGCGATACCGTTCGAAGAGCCGCGGACTGGCCGTCACATCGATCGTCGCCCCGGTCTCGGAATCTTCCAGAAGAAGATCTCCGCCGAAGTGGGGATTGAGTTCTTCCGGAGACAGGATCTGGACAAGCGACACCTGGTATTTCCGGTGCAGGAGCGCCCTCACGCCTCGCTCGATTCCGTCCGCGTCGAGAAAGTCGGATACGACGACAGCCAGCGCGTTCCGCGCGGAACGCCGCGAATACATTTCCAGTTCTTCGCTCAGGTGAAACGAGGTCGCGGCCGGCCGCTCGTTGAGAAACCGGATCACCCCGTGTATGCCTCCTTGCCCGCGGCAGGGCTCCAGTCCGCCGCGCCGCGATCCCAGCCACGAAACGGTGACTTCATCCAACCTCGAGAGAGCGATATAGGAAAGCGCCGCGGCAAGGCGCCGCGCAAGATCGAGCTTGTTGGGCGAGCCGAAATCCATCGAGGCGGAGTTGTCGATCAGGAGGTGGACACGAAGACTCGTCTCCTCGTGAAAGAGCTTGATGAATAGCTTGTCGAGCCGGGCGCAGGCATTCCAATCCACGAACCGCAGATCGTCGCCGAAGTGATATTCGCGGAAATCGGCGAACTCGATGGAAGTCCCCCGCGTCGCCGCGCGTCGCTCCCCTTTCCTGTCCGCCAGCCCCAGCCGCCCGGACACGAGCGCCAGCCGTTCCAGCCTGCGAAAAAATGCGGGATCGATGTTGAGCGAGGCCATGAAATTCAAATCACCACGAAATGCACGAAATACACGAAATTAAAATCAAATGATGATTCGCTCGATATCCACTTTGGGATAGTGGCCGAAATTCACGAGTAAACCCAGACGTAATCCGGAAGCTCTCAGATAATTCATAATTTGCGCTCGGTGGTCGTGAAGCAATTCTCTTACAGCCTTTAGTTCGACTATAATTTGACCATAACAGATCAGGTCGGGAACATACTTTTGAAGCAACAGTTCACCTTTATATGTAAGATTTAGTTCGCCTTTCGCCTGAAATGGTATGGAGCGCGCAAGAAGCTCCATTTCCATGCATACTTGATAGACCGCTTCAAGAAACCCGCATCCCATTTCCTTATAGACCTCAAATATGGCTCCTTGAACGGCATAACTTTCTTCTCTTAGAAATATTTTCTCTTTTTTTTCGTGTATTTCGTGTGTTTCGTGGTTCATGGTTTTACGAATGCACCATTAGCAATCTCCAGAGCAATCGCATCCGTATCCACTCCGTCCGCTTCGCCTTCGAAGTTGAGGATGATGCGGTGCCGGAGGGCGGGCGCGAGGTGCGGGAGAATATCCTCCGCGGCGACGTGACCCCGGCCGTCCAGGAGCGCCGTCACTTTCGCGGCCAGCGAGATCGCCTGCGCCGCCCGCGGGCTGGCGCCGTATCGGACATACTTGCGCGCGAGTTCCGTGGCATGCGGAGTTTCCGGATGCGTGGCGAGAATGATCCGGCTGATCGTTCCGCGCAGGTGGTCCGAGAGGATTACGTCCCGGACCAGTTCCGCGGCGGCCAGAAACGCGGCGCGGTTCATCACCTTCGAGAGTTCCGGCACGGAGGATGACGTCGTGCGATCGAGAATCATGTTCAGCTCGGCCTCGGAGGGAAACGGGATCTTCAGCTTGAAGAAGAAGCGGTCGAGCTGCGCCTCGGGCAGGGGGTAGGTTCCTTCCATCTCGATCGGATTCTGCGTCGCGAGGACGAAGAACGGTTCGATCAGCTTGTGATGCTCGCCGCCGACCGTGACGCTGTGCTCCTGCATCGCCTCCAGGAGCGCCGACTGGGTCTTCGGCGTCGCGCGGTTCACCTCGTCGGCCAGGACAATGTGCGCGAAGAGCGGGCCCTGCCTGAAGACAAAGCGGCGCTGGCCGTTTTCCTCGGAGAGAATATATGTCCCCGTTATGTCGGCCGGCATCAGGTCGGGCGTGAATTGGATCCGGCGGAATGACAGGTCCAGCGCCTGGCCGAGCGCGCGGACGAGCATGGTCTTGCCGAGCCCGGGCACGCCTTCGAGAAGGACGTTTCCTCCGCAGAGCATCGCCGTGAGAATCGACTCGACGATCCTGTCGTAACCGACGATGAACTTCCCGATTTCGCTCCGCAGTATTCCGAAGTTCCGTTGAAATTCCCCGATCTTTTCCTGTGATTCCATTTTTACCTCATCGATTTCCGTTGATGACATCATCGAAATAATCCCGCACGAACTCGCGGTCGGATCCCGGTATCTCCTCCACCTCCATGGCCGCCGATGCCGCGCGGCTGTAGGCGGCCGTGCCGCGGCCCGACGGAGCCTTGCTGCTGCCACGCGTGCCGGGAGGAAGCGCGGGTCCGCTCACGTCCATCTCAATCTCCGGTCCGCCGCCCGCTCCTTCCACCAGCGCGTCCTGCCCGTCGGCGTCTATGAGGTCCGGCGCGTAGATCCTCACGTAGTCCGCGTACTGCATGCTCGCCGGCGGCCTCCGGTCATGGCGCATCCGGCCGGACGGAGCCGCCGCCTGGCGCTGATTCGTCGTGCCGGTGCCGGCTCCGACCGTGCCGTCCCCCGCGACGCAAACCGCTCCGGCGCGCCCCGAAGTCGCATCGGCGGAAATGAGCTGCTGGGATCCGCTGTCGCTCTTCCTGCCGAACCGATCCCGCCCTGTTCCCGCGCCGCGGCGCGGATTTGCGGATGGCCCTGATCCCGTGATCTTCTCCCTTGCTTCGCGAGTCTTCGCCGCCTGGTCGCGCACCATCTCGCACGCCGCTCCTTTCGAAGCGCTGCAGGTCCCGGCGCGCTTCAACGCATTCGCCGCACCGCTCTCGTCGCCGCGCTTCATCGCCCGGGCCGCTTCGCGCAGTTCCTCCGCAACCTTGCCCTCGGATGAGGCGGCCGCTTTTTCCACGGCGTCCGCGAGATCCGCTTTCTGCGCCTCGGTCAGCGATCCCGATTCGAGCTTCGACAGCAGGGATGCCAGGGCGCTGTCCCGATCGCCGTTCCGGAGCATCTCCGCTTCGGCGCCGAATCCCGCCTTCGACAGCTCGTCCGCGATCTTCTCGCGAAGTTTCGCTTCCTCCGTCTCCATCCGCGCTTTTTCGCTCTCCAGTTTCGCCGCCATCTTCTCCATCCCGGCAAGCGTCCTGTCC
Source organism: uncultured bacterium (assembly GCA_964499705.1). GTDB lineage: Bacteria > UBA8481 > UBA8481 > UBA8481 > UBA8481 > JBBTKW01. The sequence goes on from CAZCME010000004.1 coordinate 200,510, forward strand.
TTGAACGGCAGCTCTCCTTCCAGCTCGCGGCCCGCCTCCCGCAGCTCCGCCGCCAGCGCTTTCAGCGCTTCATCCTGGGAACGGCGCGATTCCTCGTCGAGGTTCCGGGCCGTCTCTTCCAATGAGGCCAGCGCCTGCTCCACGATCCGAGTCTCGCTCGTCGACAGAAACAGCGGCGTCGCGGGCTCCGGCAGTATCCGCGCGAAGAGGACCGCGAGCGCCGCGCAGGCAAAGGCCATCTGCACCCGGCGCGGACATCGCAACGGCACGCACGCGGAAGGGTCGATCCTGTTCTTCAGAGCGTTCACTTCTCCCAGCAATGTTTGCGCGAACGCATTTTCGATGCCTTCGGCCCGGCAATAAAGCGCGGTGCGGAACCGGTCCTTGCTCTTCATCGCGCGATCCACCGCGACCGCGGACATCTCCATCGTGGGCAGGTTGCGGCGCAGAGCGAAGAGGACCGGCGGCACCGCCGCGATCAGCACGGCCAGGATCGTCACGATCGCGCTCCACGGAAGATACAGCCACTTGTGCAGAAGCACGTGCGCGAGCAAGGCTCCGCAGGCGAAGAGCAACGCCGGAGACAGGCGATCGACGGCGCCCATGAGGATCAACCGGCGCCGCACTTTCGCGAGCTCGCTAGTCAAGTCCGTCCTCCCCTTCCGGGTTCTTCAGGCCCTTGACCTGCAGCCGTTTCCATCCGAGCGCCGCGACGGACCAGGCGATCACGATGAGGATGGCGTACACGAAAATGCTCTCCGAAACAGTCTTCAGCGCCTCCGGCCTCCATTGGACAGCCTTCTCCCCGAAGTAGACCATGAAGGCGATCGGCGAAAGCACTTCCGATTTCAGGATATCCATCTGGGGAAATCCCGCCTTGTGAAGCGACCAGTCGATGCTCGATCCGAACGCGATCATGACGGCGACCATGAGGACTGTCCCGAGGCCTATCGGCCGGCGCGGCTGCATCCAGATCGAGATGGCCAGCGCGAATCCGCTCCAGAAGAGAATCTGCGGCACGCAGTACAGGACGAGAATTCCCATCGAAGCGAGATGTCCGATGAAGGTCGGCAGATGCTGATTGTTGAAGAGCAGGAAGAGGATCGCGCTCACGCCGCTGAACACGGCGACGTGAAAGAGGAAGGAATAGCAGAGAAAGAACGGGAACGTGACCGGATCTTCCTTCAACGTCTTCTGCGGGAGAATATTTTTTCCAGCGTAGGCAAAGAATCCTTCGCGGAGCTGATTCCGGTGAGGTGGCCTTAGGCCGTTGAGAAAGATGAGCGCGAGGTAGTACATCGCCAGCATCATGAAACAGCCGAAGACGAAATGCTCGATATCCCGGGCGCTCGTGATACGCGCGACGGGAAAGAGATACCACGGGAGCGCATAGGGGAAGATCTGGATGAACCTCCGGAGGTGGGACGACCGCTGTCGCCATCCGGCCAGCCGTTCACGGGCGAAGGAGAAGAAGAGACCGACGATCGCGGCAAAGGGAAGCGCCGTGAAGAGGAACGTCTTGACGATACCGCCGAACGTCAGGAGCTCGAAGATTTCGTTCAGCGGCGAAGACCCTCGGGCATATCTCATCATGCTGATGGATCCGATGAGCGGAAATGCCATGAGAAAAACGAGGGCGTACGTGAAGAGAAGGACGCCAAGGCTCTTCTTCGCCGCGACACCGAAGGCCAGTCCCGCCGACGAGCAGAGCGCGGCGATCCAGAGGAGCACGAAGTGGGCGTAGAGGATCTCTACGGGCGAGAAGCCTCCGGTCATGAAAACGATCGCGTGGATCGGGACGGCCACGAGGAGCATGATGCCGATGTAGGATACGGAGACGAGGAGCTTGCCCATGAGAATCTCGCCCGGCCCGAGAAGCGTCGTCATGAGGAAGGGAAACGTCTTCTTCTCCCTCTCCTTCGGAATCGCCGTGGCCGTAAGACCCGGGGCGACGAAGAGAATGCCGAGAAGCTGGAGCGAGAAGAGCATCGTGAAGATGTTCTTGCCCGTGGATCCGACGCCGGCCGTGGCGGAAACGGCCGAGGACGGCAATTGCGTGATCGCCGCGAAGAAAAGGATCAGCAGGTACGACGTGATGACGAAGAGCGGCTGGTTGCCGCGCATCTGCTTCCTCAGTTCGAGGATGAAGACGGGGTTGAGGAAGAACCGCGCGCTCCAATCGCGGACGAGGAGTCCTAATTTCTTCACGCGACCTCGCCTTTCGTGACCTGGAGAAACAATCCCTCGACGCCCGCCTCCACCTGCTTGTACTGCCGGACGCCGACGCCGGCGTCGACGAGGGCTTTGAGGACCTCGTGGCTGTTGTCAGGAACGGCGAGGTTGTCGAAGACAATTTTGCCGTGCGCCGCCTCGCGCACTTCCAGGCTCGCGAAACGCTTCAGCACTTCCACGCCGGCTTCGGAGCCGTCCAGGAGCTCGATCATCCAGCGCGTCTGGAGGGTCATGTTCTTCAGCGTCTCCTTGATCGGACCGGCGAGCAGGAGTCGTCCCTTCTCGATGATGACGACGTGGGAGCAGATGTCGGAGAGTTCCGAGAGAATGTGCGAGGATATGAGAATCGTCTTGCCCATCGACTGAAGCTCCTTCAGGAGCGTGCGCAATTCGATCCGGGCCCGCGGATCCAGGCCCGAGGCGGGCTCGTCCAGAAGCAGGAGCTTCGGATCGTGAACGAGGGTCTTCGCCAGGCACAGCCTCTGCTTCATCCCGCGGGAGAGAGATTCGACGAAAGCGTCCTTCTTCACCGTCAGGTCGGTCAGTTCGAGAACCTGGTCCACGAGAAGGCCGCGATCCTTTCTCGGGATGCGATAGGCCGCCGCGAAGAAGTCGAGATATTCCCAGACTTTCAGATCGTCGTACAGCCCGAAGAAGTCGGGCATGTACCCGAGAACACGGCGCACGGCGGGAGCATCCTCCACGGCATTGATGCCGTCGACATGGATGGATCCTTCGTCGGGCTCGATGAGTCCCGCGATCATCCGCATCGTCGTCGTCTTGCCCGCGCCGTTGGGGCCGACAAAGCCCATGATCTCCCCCCCCGGAATCGTCAGGGTGAAATCGTCGACGGCGGTCAAGGGGCCGAAGCGCTTGGAGAGATTCCTGATCTCAAGCATGCGGACTCACTCCGTGGCTCCGAACTTGGGACGGATCACGAGAATGTCGGTGACCTCCCGCTGCTCCACGCCGTCGAATCCCAGCCGGCCTTTATTGCCGGTTCGTTTGGCGATGATGACCGTTCCGCGATAATCGGACCTGGCCAGATCGAGTTGGCTGAATTCCGGCTCCCCCAGTGAGGGCTTGGCGAAGGAAACCTTGTAAGTATGATCGCCGTCCTTTTCCAGGAGATGAAATTTCTGGTTGAAGCGGAGATAGGAATTGGCGAGATCGAGATTGCCTTCCACCGTGATCTTTCGTGCCGCGGAATCGAAGGTGACGGTGTAGTCGGGGCGCGATACGGACAGAGTTCGAACGAACTTCCACGACCACTGGTTCACGATGAACTTGTCCGTCCTGTCCGGACGCGGCCCGAGAAACAGGATGGGATTGTCCGATCCCTGGCTCGGTTCCATGACCTCGTTCGCGGAAACCACTTCGGGCGAAAAAGCGAGCTCGAAGGACTGGGATACCGCGGAGAAGATCCCGCCCAGCGTCTCGACTTCCTCCGTGCCCTCGTTCATGTCGGCGAGGATCACGCTGAATTCGCGGTACGTGGTTGTTCCTCCCATCGAGCCGTAACCGACGCCGAGAGCGGCGGCGGAGAAGACCAGGACGACCGCCGGGATGCTTCCCCAGGCGAGCTCACGGCGGCCGAGCCGGGAGAGGAACCAGAAATTAACGGGGCCGACGAGGATGATGTAGAAGAGGAGAAAGAACGTGATGAGCGTGATGGGAGGTCCGGGGAGATCCGCGATCTGGGTGACGAGATCCATCGGAAAACGCCGGAAGTCGTTTTGGGTGTTCGATGTATTGTTCAGATCGAAAATCGTCGCATCTTCTTTCTTGAAAACGTATTCCGCGGTAACCGAGTTGGATCGAAACGGCTCATCGGAAGGATCGAAATACAAAAGGCGGATCCTGCCCGCACCGAAGACCGTCTCCCGCCACAGTCGATCGCTCTCATGATGATTATCCATTCCGCGCGCCGACAGCTCGGAGAGCGGATCGTAGTCATTGACGATCACGGGATACGGCCTCGAATCAACGCTGGAAATCCTGGGCACGTGCTGATCGCTGATACCAACCTTGAGTTTTCTCAGGGGCAGATAGGGCGCGAGAAACGATCGTTCCAGCGAGTCGGCGTTGCCGCCGCCCCGCAGTATCAGGAGCCCTCCCCTGTACACCCAGTTCAGAAGCGCCGCTCGCGAAGGCACGGCGAATTCTTCCAGCACGGCATCGCCCACGATGATTGCATCCACGGATTCGAGCATCCTCGAATGCCGGGGAAACGCGGACGCATCGACGTGCGACGTTACGACGTCCGGCCGATTGCTGTTGCGGTTCTGCCCCGTCTGTCCGCCGCGGAAAGGAAACGTGGCGAGCCCCGGAACCTGGAACGGGTTGCGGGAGACATCGAGTATATGGATCTCGTTGCGATAGAACTGCTGCGTGACGATCTGATGCTGCGACAGTCTTGCCAGCAAGCTGTCTTCCTGGTCATAGCATTCGATCATCAGGCCGTACTGGGTGAGATGCAGGTTTTTGAGAATGCGAAGTGTTTCACCATCCCGGAGGGAAAAGGGAATGCGGCAGATTTCATCCCTGTTCGTCATGATCCGGATCGTGCCCGACAGGCTTTCATCCGCCCGGAGCGTCATGGTCAGGGGGGCGTACTGACCCGGCCGGGCCCGCCCTTCAAATCCGGCCGTCGCGGTAAAATCCACAACCTGAGAATGGGACGGGATCGCGTTCGTAAGAAGAATGCTGAGAGTCAGGAAAGCCGAGGATAAATGCTTGCGCACCACGGAGCCATTCTCAAACATTCCCCCCCGGGAAACAACAGGTTACTAATACGGGGACAGTATACTATTTTCCGTGAATAAATTCACGGAAAATAGTATACTGTCCCCGTATTAGCTCTTTAGCGGACGGGGATCTTCATCGCGCGGGCGGCTTGAAGTTTCGGGAGCGTCACTTGCAGCATGCCGTCCTTCATCGTCGCCTGGATTCCGTTCCGGTCGATGTTCTCGGAGAGCAGAAATGTCCGCTCGTAGTCGCCGGGTTCATACTCTCCGTAGACAAGCTTCTTCCCGGCGGGAACGCTTTCCGCGATGCGTCCACGAATGGAGAGTGTGTTCTTCTCCACGGTCAGGTCCACGGTCTTGTCCGTGACGCCCGGCATGTCGGCCGCGACATAAAGATTATCAGCATCTTCGAGGATGTCGGCGCGGGGCGCGAAAACGCGGCGCCGGGATAACCTCTCCGTTCCTTCGCTCGCCTCTACCTTGTTTTCCTCCATAACGCACAATTCTTGATTGCTCATGACTCTTCTCCTTTCACGAAACAGTGACGGTGATCTTCCGAGGCTTCTCTTCCTCGACACGGGGAAGTGAGAGCTTCAGAACGCCAAGGGAGTATTCCGCGCGCACTTTCGCCGCATCGATGTGGTACGGCAGCTTCAGGGATCGCGTGAAGCTTCCCGACAATCGCTCGCGGCGCAACCAGGACCGATCGTCCTTCGAATTTTCCATTTCGCGATCTCCCGAAATTGTCAGCGTATCTCCCGAGACGCTCACGTCGATCTTCCGGGGGTCGATGCCTGGAAGCTCGCTTGTAACCACCAGTTCGTCGGCGCCCGCCCAGACGTTCATGAGCGGATATTCGGACCATCCCTCCTCGGCAAACAGGGATGGAAACGTGTTGAAGAGATCGAACGGTCTTCGCCCCGCTCCTTCCATCAAACCAAACATGACATCCTCCTTTTCCCGGGCATCCGCCCGTCGTATTTCAACAAGCGTGAAAAGCAAAGGGTGTACCGGATGGAAAAACAGAAACCTGAGCGAAAGAGGGTCGACTATTGCCAAAGAGGCAATTTCGCGCGAGCAGGAATGTCATATAGTTCATGCATGATCATCGCGATCGATCAGGGTTCATCCGCCACGAAGGTGATTGTCGTCGGCGGGGATGGTTCGATCCTCGGGGCATCGACACAACCGGTAACTTCGCGCGCAGCGGAAGCCGTTACATCATCAGTTCTTAAGGCGACAAGAGGGGCCGTGAAAGGTCTGAGGATTTCGCCGCGTCAAACCATCATCGGCATTTCCGCCCAGCGTTCCACGATCGCCCGTTTCGACGGTTCCGGAAATCCCTGCGGCGAGGTCATCCCATGGTGGGATCGGAGCGGACTGCAACAAGAGGACGTCGCGGCGCGCGATGCCGAGCGCTTCACGCGCGCGACCGGACTTCCGCTGATTCCGAACTGGTTTGCGGGCAAGCTGGCGAAGCTCTTGCCCCTGGAACCCGGCCTCCGGGCCGGAACGGTGGACACACTCCTCATGGCCTGGATGACAGGCGGCCGTATCTACCGGACCGATTTTTCGAACGCCTGTCGAACGGGACTCGTCGATCTTCATCTCAGAAAACGAACCGACACGCTGCGAAAACTTTTCCGTATTCCTGAGGAACTTAAACTGGCGGAGATCGCAGCCAGCGATGCGTATTTCGGCGCCGTCACCCGTCCCGGTTTTCCCGTTCATGGCCGTATTGGAGCGGTGATGGGTGACGCCGGAGCATCGCTCATGGGAGCAACCGGAGGTCGGGCTGGTATCATGCACATGACGCTCGGGACGGGCGGTTTTCTCCAGTATCCCGTGGCCGCTTCGACGCACCCGAGAGGCGGCCTTTATCTCGCGCCGGCATGGAAAAGCGGGCGCATCATCCGCTGGACTCTCGAAGCGTCGATCCCGGCCATGGCCTCCGCGTTGAATGCGGGTCTCAAAGCCGTGGGATTACCATCGGATGCCGCGCGAAGAATGACACCGCGATCGACCGGCAGGTTGCACGCTCTGCTGGCGCCGAACGGCATGGGCGCAATCGGCCCCACGCACGTCACCGGGCTCCATTTCGTCGGCCCGTGGAAACGTGCGCCGGATGAAGAAAAGCTCGGTGCACTACTGGAAGGTCTCGCGTTTCTCATGGCGCGCGCCATCCTGATTTTTCCCGAGCGACCGCGACGCATCACCGCCGGAGGCGGACTCTCGCGCCTCCCGTTTCTTCTCCAATCGATCGCGGATTTCACCGGGATTCCGGTCACGCCCCTGGCGGAGCCCGAAACCTCCGCATGGGGCACCGCCATGCTCGCTTCAAATAAAACAGCTCATCAGCTGAATCACATCCCCTGGCTGAAACCGATTTCACCTCGGAGAATAATACGGGGACAGTATACTATTTTCCGTGAAATTCTTCACGGAAAATAGTATACTGTCCCCGTATTATTCTCGTTTTATGGAATGACGCGGCGGGTGACTCCGCGGATCGCGAGATACAGGAGCGGCAGCGCGAACATCAGGCAGATGACCGCGTGCGGCCAGCCGATCGTCACGGATGATCGCGCGGCGAGGACGGCGTGGGTGGACGGCACGAGCATCGCCAGCCCGCGGATTCCCTCCGGGAATCCCGTGATCGGAAAATAGGCGCCGGAAAGCGCCGACATCGGCGTCAGGATCAGCGTGAAGTACATCGCAAAGTCCTCGTATCCTCTCGCCCACGACGTGAAGAAGAGCCCGAGCGAGGACGACACCAGGGCTCCCAGGGTCGCGGCGCACAGGATCCTTGCCATCGCGGCAAGAGTCCAGGGATCGCTCAGGAAAAAGTTGACGCTCAGGCAGAACGAGGCTGTCAGGAATCCCATGAACATGCCCCAGAGCGCTTCTCCGACAACCACTTCCTCGATCGAGACCGGCGTGGATGCGATCGCGAGGTAGGTCTTCTGCCGGTCCATGCGGGTGAAGGCCGAGTAGGTGCACTCCAGGCTCGCGGATGTCATGGCCGACGTGACGGCGATGCCCGGCAGGAGCCATGCCGCGAAAGACCGGCCCTCGATATTGTCGATGAATTGCGATAGTCCGTAGCCGAAGATCACGAGGAAGAAGACCGGCTCGCCGATATGAGCGAGAACCGCGGAAACGATCATCCGGCGGAGAACGCGGAAGTTGCGGCTGCATATGGCCACGACTCCGCGGATCCTGATGCCATCGCTCATCATGAGGATGCGGACGATTCAAAAGCATCCGCGCCCGGGACGAGTTCGCGGCCCGTCACGGACAAATAGACGTCCCCGAGGTTCGCCTGGCGCACTGTCAGCGGCAACTTTCGGCGCTCCGACCAGGACGCAAGCGCCTCGTCGTTTCCGCATTGGCAAAAGAGGAAGCCTCCGTGGCGCGTCACGCGCGCGTCTTTGTCGGCCGAGAGGGCCGCGCGGAGATCGAACTCGTATTTTCCGGCGCTTTCCAGTTCCGGCACGGGGATGCGGATCTCGAAAACCCGGCCGGACGTCTCGTGCTCGATCAGTTCCTTCGGAGTTCCCTCCCGCCGGGCGCGCCCGCGATCCATCAGGATGACGCGGTCCGCCAGGCGATCGGTCTCCTCCATGTCATGCGACGTGAGAAGCACCGCGACGCCGGACGAGAGCATTCCGCGGATGTCTCCCCAGAGCTGAAGTCGCGCTTCCGGGTCGAGACCCGTAGTCGGCTCATCGAGGATCAGGAGCTTCGCGTGAAAAAACGCGCGCGCCAGCATCAGGCGGCGACGCAATCCTCCGGAAAGCTTCATGATCCCCGTGTCGCGCCAGCGCCCGAGCTGAAACTTTTCCAGGAGATCATCCGCGCGCGTTTCGGCCTCGCTCAAGGGCAACTCGAAATACCGGGCGTGAACGAGCAGATTCTCCCGGACGGTGAGATCGGGATCGAGCGTATCCTCCTGGTGCACGACACCCAGGCGGCGCTTTGCTTCGCGGGGATGGACCGCCACATCGCGGCCTTCGATGAGCACGCGGCCGGATGTCAGCCGGAGCGTCGCGCCGGCGGCGCGGAGAATCGTGGTCTTGCCGGAACCGTTCGGCCCGAGGAGCGCGAGAATCTCACCCGGTCGAACGGTAAACGAGACGTCGTCGACAGCGGTGAAGTCGCCGTAGCGCTTCACAAGATGCTCAGCGGCGAGCGTCATACAATCTCACGATGCCGAACGTCAGATCCTGGATCGTCACTTCTGAAAAACCAGCACCGAGGATTTCCCGGCGGAATTCCGCGGGCGGAGGAAAATTCAGGACCGACTCCGGCAGATAGGAATACGCCCGCTCATCTCCGGATACCACTCTCCCCAGAAAGGGAAGAACCCCGCGAAAATAGGAGAGGTAGAGCGACCTCAAGCCCTTCCGGTCCGGCATGGCAAACTCCAGGATGACGGCACGGCCTCCGGGACGAATGACGCGAGCCATCTCCTTGAGTCCCGCCTCCCGGTCGGCGAAGTTGCGCACGCCGAAAGCCACCGTCACGCCGTCCATACTCGCCGCCTTGAACGGCAAGGACTCGCCCGCGGCGGCCACCAGAGGAAAATAGAACCGCGCGGCCCTCTTCTTCGTCATCGCGCGCGCCAGCATCTCCGGAAGAATGTCGGCTCCGACGACCCGGCATCGCGGCGCCAGCGCGAGAGAAAGGTCGCCTGTTCCGCAGGCGAGATCGAGGACGCGGCCCGCCGAGAATCGCCGCGCGGCTTCGCGTCGCCAGGACTGGTCGATGCCCAGCGAGAGGAGCCTGTTCAGGAGATCGTAGACGGGAACGATCGGGCGGAAGATGGAACGGGAATCCATATTAGGGTGGATCTTATCAGCCGGACTTATCCAAGTCCGGAAATCCTAAAGAAATCCCGACCCCATTTTGCGAAACTCCATGTCACGCAGGCAACTTGGCCGCAATTTGGGAATTGGGATTCAAGGATATCCGGGCGATTTTCATTTACGATCAATTTGCAGGACTCCGGATTAAAGCTTCGCGGTCAGAGTCCGCAGGTATTGGCGCACCTGGTCGGCGTGGGGCGAGCGGAGCGCGTATTCGATCGTCGCCTCCAGGAATCCCGCCGGATCGCCCGTGTCGTAGCGCCTCCCCTTCAGCGTCAGGCCGTAGACTTTCTCCTTCTTGAGCAGGGTGGATACGGCATCCGTCAGTTGAATCTCGCCGTTCCTTCCCGGCGGAGTCTCATGCAGATGCTGCATGATGGCGGGCGTGAAGATGTAGCGGCCGACGATCGTGAGATTCGACGGCGCCTTCTCGATCGGCGGCTTCTCCACGACGCCCGTCAGCTCGTAAAGCCCCTCGCGGATCCTGTTTCCGGCAATGACTCCATAGCCGGGGACCTTCTCATCGGGCACGGCTTCGAGGCCGATGACGGAACATCCCGTCTCCTCGTGAATCTCCAGCATCTGCGCGATCGCATTCTTGCCGCCGTTGTCCGGATGGACGATGTCATCGGCGAGAAAAACGGCGAAGGGCTGATTGGAGACGAACGATTCGGCGGTCAGGACGGCGTGCCCCAGGCCAAGAGCATCCTTCTGACGGATGTAGTGGATGTTCGCCATCTCGGAAATATTCCGGATCATGGCGATCAGCTCGGGCTTGTTCTTCGATTCCAGGAACGCTTCCAGTTCCGGATGGCGATCGAAGTGATCGGCGAGCGTTCTCTTGCCGCGCCCGATGATGACGAGGATGTCCTCGATTCCCGCGGCGACGGCTTCCTCGATGACGTACTGGATCGCGGGCTTGTCGTAGATCGGGAGCATTTCCTTCGGCTGGTTCTTGGTGGCGGGAAGGAAGCGCGTCCCGAGTCCGGCAGCCGGAAAGACCCCCTTGATCCGCGTCACGAGGGCAAAGAAAAAGCCGCCCCGGATCGCGGAGCGGCCTTCATCGTCTTCTCAGTATTTCCATAACCAGGAACGCCCGTCCTCATCGGAAGGGATCCTAGTAATTCCGTCGCTGCTTGGCGACACGCTTGCGGAGCTTGGCTTCCGCCTTGCGCATCTTCCTCCGCCGCTTCTCGCTGGGCTTCTCGAAAGCTCTCTGACGCTTGATATCGCGCTTGATTCCTTCCTTGTCGCATTTCGCCTTGAATCGCTTCAAGGCCTTTTCCAGCCCCTCTTCTTCGGTGACTGTTACGCTGACCAAATCTATTCCCACCCTTCTGTGGAATTTTTTTTACCGTTTATCGTGTTCATCCTGCTCAGGAGTGCTCCAGTTCCGCCCGAAGCTCCGCGATCCGCGTCCGGCACTCGGTCACGAATGAATTCTGCACTTCGATTTCCTGCATGTGCTTCTCGAAACCGTCCAGATGCTTCCGAGCCGAATCGATATCGCCGCGCTGGAGATATAAAGCCGCGAGATTGTAGTCGATCTCGTGATTCTTCTTCGACTCGCCCTTCAGGGCCTTGTAGCGCTTCTCGGCCTCTTCGAGCTTCCCGCGGCGGTGCAGAGCGACCGCCTCGAGAAACCGCTCCCGCCAGGTGTTGCCGGAAAGGCCCACAGTGCCGAGAAACGTGATCGCATCGGATTCGTCGATGGAATTGATGAAGGTGAAGCCGTATTCGGAGAGAGCGCGGTCGGGGTGTTCCTCGATGAGGCGGACAAACCGGCCGGTCAGCTCGGCGTACAGCGCTTCGCCGGGAAGCGAGCGGGTCTTCGAAGCCGTCGTCGTCATGCTCATCGGGGAGCCTTCTTCTTCAGGTTAGCCTTCAATGCATCCTCCACTTTTTCCGTCACCTTCGTTTTCGAAATTCCCAGCGCCGCCGTCAGCTCCTGGATCACGAGCTCTTTCGTCAGGGTCAGGACCTCGCGCTCCTTGATGTTCAGCTCGTACACCTTGGAGTTCTTGTCCAGATCCCGGACGATCTCGGAGAGATCCTCGGATCCGCCCTCGCGGATGCGGGTCTTCAACTCCTCGAAACGCTGGTACCAGCCTTCGCGGGCCGTGAACGGCTCTTCCTTGGCGGGCGAGCGGAGAATCTTGAGCATCATCTCGGCCTGTTCGGCATTGGCGACACGGCGAACGCCGAGCCCCCGGGCCTTTTCCACAGGGATCTGAAGCTCCATCTTCTTCGTCGAGATGAGGTAAACGGTGACATTCTCGCCGAGAATGGACGTTTCCCTGATCTCCTTGACCACACCCAACCCATGTTGAGGATGGATTACACTTTCTCCCACACTGAAGTTTTCCATCTCGCACCCTTCGCCGACCGCGTGGATCCGCAAAAGGTCCGGACGGCCGTTATTCTACAGAGTCATTCACTTGACGTCGGAGGATTTTACTCGGGGCGAAAAAAATGTAAAGTGTTTCTTTCCCCATGTCCTCCATTGTCATCAAGGGCGCCCGCGCTCATAACCTCAAGAATGTCAACGTGGAGATCCCCGCGGACTCCCTCATCGTCATTACGGGCGTCTCCGGTTCCGGCAAGTCCTCCCTCGCCTTCGATACGCTCTATGCGGAGGGACAGCGCCGGTATGTGGAGTCCCTCTCCACATACGCCCGGCAGTTCCTCGGTCAGATGGACAAGGCCGACGTCGACTCCATCGAAGGTCTCTCGCCCGCCATCGCGATCGAACAGCGGACGACGCAGCGGAATCCCCGCTCGACGGTCGGGACGGTCACGGAGATCCACGACCACCTGCGGCTTCTATGGGCCCGGGTCGGAGTGGCGCACTGCCCGAAGTGCGACGCGGAAGTCGTGCCGATGCCGGCGGAGCGGATCACCGATGCGATCCTGTCGGCGGCGGAAGGTCGGCGCGCGGTAATCCTGTCGCCCGTCGCGGCGGCGAAGAAAGGGACGTTCAAAAAGGAACTGGCCGAGCTGAAATCGCAGGGGTTCACGCGGGTGAAGATCGACGGGGAGGTCAAACGGCTCGATGAAGTGAGCGAGCTGGAGAAGAACATCCGGCACGATATCGACCTGGTGGTCGACCGGCTCCAGGCGACGGACGAGAACCGGTCGCGCATCAACGACGCGGTAGAGCTGGCGTCGAAGATGGCGAAAGGGATCGTGATCGCGGAGATCGAGGAAGAAGCCGGGCCTGCGGGGGCAACGGCGAAATTCCGGAGGCATGTCTACTCCGAGCAGGCCGCGTGCGCGAAGTGCGGGATCGGGATCGAGCCTCTCGATCCGAAGCACTTCTCGTTCAATTCCCCGCACGGAGCCTGTTCCGATTGCGCCGGCCTGGGCGTCCACTACGACATCGATCCGGGCAAGCTCCTCGGGGAACCGGATCTCTCCATCAACGAAGGAGCGATCCTGCCGTGGGGGGAGAACGCGGAGAACAAATGGCACGGTCATATTCTCGCGACTGTCGCGCGCCACGAGGGATTCGACCTGGATACGCCCTGGAAATCCCTGCCGAAGTCGGCGCGGGAGATGGTGATCCACGGCGCGGGCGAGAAACGGTACGACGTCACGTGGAAATCGCAGAAGATCACGGCGAAGATCAAGACGAAGTTCGAGGGTGTCGTTGAGAACCTGAAGCGGCGATACAAGGAGACGAAATCGAGCTACATCCGGGAATGGATCGAGGGATTCATGTCGATGCGGGAGTGCGAATCCTGCCGCGGCGAAAGATTGAAGGACACATCGCGCGCGGTGCGCGTGGAAAATGTCCGCCTGCCGGAGCTCTGCGGTCGGAGCGTCTCGGATGTCGATCAGTGGCTCGACCAGTTGAAGCTCGACAAGGCGAGAAAGCGGATTGCGGAACGCCTGATCGCGGAGCTGAAGTCGCGGCTCGGGTTTCTGAAGGAAGTCGGGCTCGGATATCTCACGCTCGAACGCAACGCATCGACATTGTCCGGCGGCGAAGCGCAGCGAATCCGCCTGGCGACACAACTGGGCTCACGGCTGCGCGGCGTCCTGTATGTCCTGGACGAACCGTCCATCGGCCTGCATCCGGCCGACACGGAGAGCCTGCTGCGGACGCTGAAGGACCTGCGGGATCTCGGGAACACCGTCGTCGTCGTGGAACATGACCGGGAGACGATCGAGGCGGCGGACTACATCATCGACATGGGGCCGGGGGCGGGACGGCACGGCGGGGAGATCACGGCGCAGGGAACGCCGAAGGAGATCGAAGCGTCGAAGTTTTCCCTGACCGGAGCGTATCTCTCCGGCCGGAGAAGAATCGAGCATAACGAGAAGCGGCGCGCGGCGACCGGCAGGATCCGCATCACGGATGTCCGGACGAACAACTTGAAGAGCGTCACCGCGGAAATTCCGCTGGGACAGCTCGTCTGCGTCACCGGCGTCTCCGGATCCGGCAAGTCGTCGCTCGTCATGGACACGCTGGTCCCCGCCATTCTCCGGAAGCTCGGCATGGCGTCCGACCTGCCGGGCCCCTTCTCAAAGCTCGAAGGCGTGAACCAGGTCGAGAAGCTGATCGCGATCGACCAGTCTCCGATCGGCCGGACCTCCCGGTCGAACGCCGCGACGTACACCGGGGTCTTCACGATGATCCGCGATCTCTTTGCGTCGACGCGCGACGCGCGGGAGCGGGGCTACAAGCCGGGGAGATTCTCGTTCAACGTCAAGGGAGGGAGATGCGAGGAGTGCCAGGGAGACGGCGTCAAGACCGTGGAGATGCACTTTCTGCCGGACGTGCACGTGGAATGCGAAGTCTGCCGCGGCAAGCGGTACAACCGCGAGACCCTGGAAGTCCGTTACAAGGGGAAGAATATCGCGGACGTCCTGGAGATGACCGCGGAGGAAGCGCGCGAGTTCTTCGCGAATCTGCCGTCGATGAAGAAGTGGCTCGATATGCTGTCGGAAGTCGGGCTCGGGTATATCCACCTCGGCCAGAGCGCGCCGACCCTGTCCGGCGGCGAAGCGCAGAGGCTGAAGCTCGCTTCGGAACTGGGACGGAGCTCACGGGGACGCGCGCTGTACATTCTCGACGAACCGACGACGGGGCTGCACATGGAGGATGTGCGCGTCCTCATGAAGGTACTCGACCGGCTGGTGGACCGCGGCGACACGGTGCTCGTGGTGGAACACCATCCGGACGTGATGATGCATTCGGACACGATCATCGACCTCGGGCCGGGAAGCGGCGGTCTCGGCGGCGAGATCGTCGCCGCCGGAGATCCGGAAACCATCATGGCGGAAAAGCGGTCATTGACGGGGCATACGCTCCGGGGGATGCGCACTTCCGGATAACAACCACTCAGGGTGGAGCGCACTCTTCCGCAACTTCTTCCGTAACCCAAAATATTGTTTGACATAGCAAACTGTTATTTCTATATTCCTAACTCAGTTTCGTAATGACTAACATTGCTTGCGGTAGCGCAACAGAAGGAGTAATTTTCATGGCTATGGGAAGACGACGCTCGATGAGCGTCAAGACGGGGATGATCCTGGCGATGGCGGGGTTGATGCTGGCGGGATACAGGATGCCGGCGGGAGCGAGCGGCGACGAGCGGGGTTTCGAGCTCGGCAATGCCCGGATCTTCGGATACGGGGATCTCCACTACAACAGCCCGCGCGGCACGGATTTTCCCGACCGGCGCCAGGCCGACCTCGCTGACGCTCACCGCTTCGTCATCGGAGTCAGCTACAACTGGACGGAACGTCTCTCGCTCCACGCGGAAGTCGACTTCGAGCACGCCGCCAACGCGGCGGACCTGGAGTTCGAGCTCGGGCACATCGACTACAGGCACTCCGACGCCCTCGGCTTCCGGGCCGGCGTCGTTCTCATGCCGGTCGGATCCTTGAACGAGGTTCACGAGCCGACAACGTATTATTCCGTAGAGCGCCCGCAGATCGACAACTTCATCATCCCTTCCACATGGCAGGAACTTGGCGCAGGCTTCTTCGGCACGATCTCCGCGCCCTTCCCGATCCGCTACCGTACCTATGCCGTCTCCAATCTCTCCGCAGCCGGCTTCAGCGCCGACCAGGGGATCCGCGGAGGACGGGGCAAGCTGAAATCCCAGAACACATCCGGAGCCGCCTGGGTCGGACGGGTTGAAATCGAGCCGCTGCTCGGATTGACGCTCGGCACGTCCGCCTACTACGGAACCGCAAGCGTCTTCGGCACGGCCAACGGCGTCACGAACGTCGCCCGGCTCTCGTCCGTCGGCGTCAATCTCTGGACCGGAGAAGTGAAATACATCAAGGGTCCGTACGAGCTCCAGGGACGCTACGCCGTCCTCAATATCGGCGACGCCGTGGCCGTCTCCGCGAACAACACCGGCAACGATCCCGTCGCCGAACGCTCCACGGGCTGGCTCGGGGAGGCCGCCGTGCATACGGGACAATGGCTCTTCGCCGACGACAGCGACCTCGATCTCGTCCTCTTCGGCCGCTACCAGGAGATCGACACGCAGGAACGCGTGTCGGCGGGAACGACGAAAAATCTCGCGTTCGACCGGAACATCACGACTTGGGGACTGGCCTTCTTTCCGCATCGCGATGTCGCCCTGAAGGCGGATGTGGAACACTGGGAGCTCTCGACCGGACAGTCCGACGAACGGTATAATCTGGGACTGGCTTTCATATATTGATCATATTGATTCCATCGCTTCGCCGCGCCGCAGGATGCTCGCTTCTCCTGCTGAGCGCGATCGCGGGCGCGTCAGGCGCCCGCGAGGGCGATCCGCGCGTCCTCATGTCGCGCGAGGAAGCCTTCAAGGTCATCCTGCCGGGCGCGGACAGGGTTGTCTCCTCGACGCGCAGGCTCACGACCGAAGCGCGCGCGCGCGTCGAGAAAAAATCCGGTCGCCGCATGGCCGCCGACACGGTCACGCTCTGGGCGGGACTGAAATACGGCGACACGATCGGTTACGCGTTCATCCTCGATGAGATCGGCCTTCATCACTCCATCACCTTCGGTGTCGGCGTAAAGCCGGACGGGCGGCTGGTCGATTGCGTCGTCATGGTCTTTCGGGAGTCGAAGGGCAGCGAGATCAAGGACATCCGTTTTCGGCGCCAGTTCCACGGCAAGACTTTATCCGATCCGATCCGGCTGCATCGGGATATCGTCCACGTCACGGGCGCGACGTATTCCTCCCGGGCCGCCGCCGACGCCGTCCGGAAGGCGCTTTCGCTTCTCGCGGAAGTGAAGCCGTGACCGCGATGATGAAGAAAGCGACGTTCATCAACATGTCGCGTCCGCATAAGGCGGCGCTCACGGGTTTTCTTCTTCTTGCGCTTCTTCACCTCTTCGTCGTCTCCGCCGGCATGGCCCTGACACGCTCCGGCACCTCAGCGCAGTCGATTCGCGAGCACTACGCCGGAAACGATGCGGACGAGACGGTCCCGATCGAGAATCTCAGGGCGGCCAAGACCGTCGACGAGATCCTGGAGATCACACACTTCCACATGGCCGTCATGCCGATCTTCACGTTTCTCCTCTGCCATCTTCTCGCCATGGCCGCCACCATGGGCGTACGATCGAAGATCGGAATCATCATCGCCGCCTACCTCTCGATCGCCCTGGAGATGTCGGTTCCATGGTTCGGTCTCTTCGCGCCTTCGCTCACTGTACTGAGACTCGCTTCGCGGGCGGGAATGGTCGTCACGAATCTCATCTCGATCTGCGTCCCGATGTACGAAATGTGGATCTGGAAGACGGGCTCCGAGAGAACTCATCATTGAATTCATCCTCTTTCAACCACGAACCACACGAACGGAAATATATTTTTTCATTTTTCGTGTGGTTAGTGTGGTTCGTGGTTACTGTTTTATTGATATCGGCTTGCTCGTCTGCGCTTCCGCCTGAATCCCCTATGGAAGAGAGCCGGTTTCTCATGGGAACCATGGCACATATCGCGGCTTATGGAGCATTCCGCGAGGACCTGGCGGCGGCATACTAGATCCTGAAGGCGCATGATGCCCAGCTTCATATCGACGCGGACTCCGGTCCGCTGCGCATCGATGCGGAATCCATCGCCGACGAATATCGCGCGAAGACGGGGGGAGCCTTCGATCCTCGGATCGGAGGGCTGACCCGCCTCTGGGGATTTCACGGCGACTCGCCCCGCATCCCGTCCCGGGCCGAGATCGATGCGGAGAGAAACTCCACGGATCATGAACTCGATTTCGGCGGGATCGGCAAGGGGATGGCGGCGGAACGCGCCGGGATGGAACTTATCCGGCGGGGTGTGCGGAGCGCCCTTATCAACCTGGGAGGGAACATCCAGTCGGTTGGCGCGCCGCCGGACGGACAGTACTGGACGATCGCAGTCGTTCATCCCCGGAAGACGGATGAGGCTGTCGCCTTCCTCCTGCTGCCTCCGGGACATGCCGTGGCGACATCCGGCGATTACGAGCGCTTCCTCTTCGATGCTGATGGAAAACGTTTTCACCACATTCTCGATCCTTTGACGGGTTATCCGGCGGAACGCTCGGATACGGATGCGAAAATCGTCTCGGTCACGATCCAATCTCCTTCCGCAACGGCCGCGGATGCCTGGTCGACAGGAGCCTTTGTCCTCGGATGGCCGGAAGGATTTAGCCGCGTGGAGGAAGAACCGGATCTCGAAGGTCTCTTCGTCCTGGAACATGAGGATGGACGGATCGAACTACGGAAAACATCCGGGATGAGAATCGAGGCGAAGACGCGATGATGATACGGCCGCGGAATATTCTCCCTGTCATCGCCATCCTGAGCGCGGCGATCACCGGAAATCCCGTCATCATGTCTCTGACGGCTCTCGCGCTCTTTCCACTCCGCGCGCGCTCCTGCCACGGGCTTCTGTTCGTCGCCGGCGGCGCTCTCGTCATGGCCTGTCTCGCCGGTCTCTCATCGGCGTCGATCTTCTTTCTTCGCAGTTCTCTCCTGGCGCTGGCCGCCTCCTTCGTATCGCTCCGCTCCCGTCTGCTCGAAGGCATCATCGCCGACATGCACGCGATCCGGCGGGAGATGAAGTCCAGGACCGTGACGATGAACATGGAATGGATCCGACGGCAATTTCCGATATTACCGGCCCGGCGCGCGCATCCTCTCGCGGAGACGTTCGTCTGGTCGATCCTCCTCATTCCCCTGCTGGCCGCGTTCGCTCCATCGCATCCACTTTCCGCTCCCGAAGAATTCATCCTGGAATCGCCCGACGGCACAAGGATACTGACCGAAGGACGGCATGAGCTCGGTCGCTCCGGAGGCCGGATCACCGTCGACATTTCCCGGACGGGCGCGCGCGTCCTTGCCGCCGAATGCCCGCAGCAAAGGTGTCTGCATCAAGGCTCCATCGAAGCCGGATCCGGCCGATCCATCATCTGCATGCCGAACAGGTTCGTCATCCGATCGCGCAGAAAGGCAAAGGTGGACGGATGGACGGGCTGAAGCCGTACATTCTCATGGGCACGGCGCTCGGGGTCCTTGAATCCCTCCTGATCCCTCCCTTTCTCCCCTTCCGGCTCGGCCTGGCCAACGCCGCCACGCTTGCCGCGGTACTTCTTCTGGGAACTCGCGCGGGGCTCTACACGACCGTGGTTCGCACCCTGGCCGTCTCCGCAATCACAGGCGGCCTTCTCTCCCTGCCCATGTTCTTCTCGCTCGCGGGCGGCATCGTATCCGCCATCACCATGTCCGCGGTCGCTCTCCTGCCCGTTTCCATCCTTGCGGTCTCCGCTTCGGGCGGCGCGGCCTCGATGGTGGCGCAGCTCGCTCTCTTCGCCATAACGGGTTCTCTCTCCATTGACACAAGCCTCGTCCTGCTTCCCTGGATGAGTTCCTGGGGAATCCTGAGCGGGCTCGCGGTCGGCTTGATCGCGACGCGGCTCCCCTGTCCGCGCGCGGAGTATCCGGCGGTATCAGGATCTCTTCGCATTGATCCTCAAGTGCGCATCCAGTAAAATTCGTTTATGACCAGCCGGATCGAAACGAATCTGCTGACCGAGGAACTGGCCCGCGCCGAAGCGCGATTCCGACTGGCCCTGGAAGCGGCCCCCAACGGCATGCTCATGGTGGACTCGTCGGGAAAGATCGTCCTGGTGAACAAGCAGGCCGAGATTCTCTTCGGATATCCGCGCGAGGAGTTGATCGGGAAGCCCATCGAACTTCTTGTTCCCGACTCGGTCAGGGCGCTCCATCCCAGCCTGCGCGAAGGTTTCATCCGGGATCCGAAGACGCGGGCCATGGGAGCCGGCCGCGATCTGACGGCACGAAGAAAAGACGGCTCGGAGGTTCCCGTCGAGATCGGATTGAATCCCTTCGAGACGGAGTCCGGCATGCATGTCATGGCATCCATTGTCGACATCACCGAGCGCAAGCGATCCGCCGCGGCGCTCGAACTTCGCTCGCAGGAGCTGTCTCGTTCCTTCCGCGATCTCGAAACGATCCTCTATGTCGCGACGCACGATCTGAAGGAGCCGCTGAATGCAATTCTATCCTTCTCGAGAATCGTTTCTGATCGATACGCCGGGCAACTGGACGAAAAGGGCAGGAATTATCTCCAGCGGATCTCGGGCGGCGCGGAGCGATTGGGCCGGCTGCTGGATGACCTCCTTGTCCTGACGCGGGCCCAGAGGTTTGAAGTGCCTGCGGAACGGATCGAGGGAGCCGATGTCGTGCGGGAAGCAATGGAGCGATTCCAGGAGAAGATCCAGGAATCGGGAGCGCGGATCAAGATCGAGGAGAAACTTCCGCGATTCCGCGTTCACAGGACCTGGGCCGTCGAGGCGATCGCCAACCTGCTCTCGAACGCCCTGAAATTCACGCCGCCCGCGACGCCGCCGGATCTGGAGATCGCAAGCTATGATGGTCCCGAGGGAACGGGGATCGCGGTGAAGGACCGGGGGCCGAGCGTGGCTCCGGAATTAAGGGAGCGGATTTTCGTCCTCTTCCAGCGCGGCGTGGGGCGCGAAATCGAGGGGACGGGCGCGGGGCTTGCCATCGTGAGGCAGATCGCGGAGCGGCATGGAGGCCGCGCCTGGATGCAGCCTCGGGCCGGCGGCGGATCGGAGTTCATCGTGACCTTCGGCCGGAAGGAAGGGGAACAGCGCGCGATGCGCATTCTCGTGGTCGACGACGACGACAATTTTCCGCTCATGCTCCAGGAGGATTTCCGCGAACACGGCATCGTGCGCGAATTCGCCGTGGCCGCGGACGGCGTGGAGGCGCTTGAGTATCTCCGCCGGCAGGGTGTTCATCGCGACGCGGTCCGGCCAGACATCATTCTTCTCGACATCAATATGCCTCGCATGAACGGATTCGAAGTGCTGGTAACGATGAGGGCGGATCCGGATTTCAGGAACATTCCCGTCGCGGTGGTCACATCGAGCAGCAGGAAGGAGGACGAAGCGAAGTCGATCGCGGTCGGCGCGAACGCCTTCTTCACGAAACCCCTCTCCATCCGGAAATTCATGGCGATGATGGACCAGGTGCTGGTTTAAAGATTCATCCCCAGGACGATTCCGTCCTCGCCGGTATCCGAATAGTACCCCTTCCTGATCATCACTTCCGTGAATCCGAACTTTCCATACAACTCGCGAGCCGCCGTGTTGGAGGGCCTCACTTCGAGAATGACCTTCCGTGCTCCGCGCGCGCGCGCTTCATCGAGAAGTGCCGCGAGAAGCGCCGCGCCGGCGCCCCGGCGCCTGATCTCCGGATCGACCGTGACGTTATTGATGTGCAGATCCTCGAAGATCATCCAGCCGAAAATGTATCCATGAAGCCGGCTCGCGCGATAACCGAATCGCATTCCGAGCGGATTCGTGAATTCCTCGTGGAAAAGCCGCTCGCTCCACGGTGTCGGATACGACGCGCGCTCGATTTCCATGACGCGCGGAAGATCATCCAGTTCCAGGGGACCGACGACGCCAACGGGCCCGGTCTCGGTCGAGTCTGTTGAAGGAGAAGCAGGATGTCTCACGCGACGTAGGTGTTCCTGAGATATAACGGCGTCACCTGTTCGACGGGAACTCCGTTTCCCTGCCGGATCTTCTCCGCTCCCATCCTGGCGACCGTCCGGGCCAGCGAATCGACGACACGATTGATCCTGGCCTGGTGGTTCGTCGGCGCCTCGCCCAGGAGGATGACGTCTCGACCACTCGTGAGAGCCCGCCACGTCTCCGCGTCGACGCTTCTTGTCTCTCCGGAGAGAGCGAGAAACCACTCCGTCTTCCTGAGCTGCACCGAGGGCAAGGCGGCGGACTCCAGGTCCGCAAGAAGATCGAGCGTAGAAACGGCGGCCACGGGAAGAGTTCGCTGGAAAAGCAAACCCTTCACGAGCGCGAGTCCGACCCTGATTCCGGTGAAGGAACCCGGCCCCGCCGTTAAAGCGATGCCGTCCAACTGATCCAGACGGGCGCCGGCCTCTTCCAGAAGCTCCGACACAAAGGGCAGAAGCCTGTCGCTGGCCCGCGGAACTTTTTCGGAAGGAGACGGTGACTTGACCGCGATGATGCCGTCGCGCCAGAGCGCCGCGCCCGGCCTTTCCGAGATCGAGTCGATGGCAAGAATCATCATGGCAAAAGCTCATCCGGAATCATCATTACGCGGGCTGTTTCCGTTTCGCCGGGAGAGATGGTGATCTCCAGGCGGCCGTCCTCGACTTCGGCGGGAAGTTTTTCGCCCCACTCCACGACAACAGCGGCGCCGGCAACAAGCGCTTCATCAATTCCCAGGTCGGAAATATCTTCGTGATGGCGGAGCCTGTAGAGATCGATGTGATGGACGGGAATCCGTCCGGAATAGATGTGCTGGATGACATAGGTCGGCGAGGAGACATGATCTTCGCTGCCCGCGCCGCGCGCGATGCCTCGAACGAGTCGAGTCTTGCCCGCGCCGAGATCGCCTTTCAGGACGATCAGTTCTCCACCCCGCAGAGACCGGCCGATCGATTCGCCGATCGCGATCGTTTCTTCTTCGGATCGGCTCGTCCTGATCATCGCTTCCCGCTCATGTCGCCCAGTGCGTGAATCCCGAGTCGGGAAGCGGCGAGCCGTCGATCGTCACTCCCGAACCGGCAACGACACGGCCGATCGGAAATCCGCCCGGCGGAGGAAGCGCGGAGGTCGCAAGGAGTTCGAATTCCTCGCCGCTTTCGAGAGCCGTGGAGATCGGATCGAGACCTGCGCGCTCGATCCCCGGGAATATCGGAATCGCGGAACGCTCGATCTCGATGCACACGTTCGATTTCCGGGCGATGTGATGCAGTTCCGAAGCGAGGCCGTCGGAGATATCGATCATGGATCTGGCCACCGCGCCCCAGGACTCCGAGAGATCGAACCGCGCGCGCGGAGAAAGAAAGCGCGCGATCAGGTCCGGAAGAGTCAGTTTTTTTTCCAGCGCAGTCAGTCCCGCACGGGAACCTCCAAGAGGCCCCGACACATAAACGACATCGCCCGGTCGGGCGCCTGACCGGAGGACGGGACGCGACGCGCGGCCGATTACCGTGAGCGAAACGGTTGTGGCGCCGGGCGGAGCGGCGGTTGTGTCTCCGCCGATGAGCGGCACTCCCGCGGTGAGAAGCCCTTCGAGGAGTTCCGGAGCGTTCGAAGAGTCCGACGAAGAGAAGTTCGCGAGCATCCAGAGCGGGGTTCCTCCCATGGCCGCGATATCGGAAAGAGCCGACTGCGCCATCTTCGCGCCGACGATTCGCGGACTTGCCCAAATCCAGCGAAAGTGAATTTCCTCCACAAACGCATCCGTGGAGACGACAAGGTTCCCCGGCAGGACCGCGGCATCGTCTCCGATCTCCACCCCGCCCGCAGCCATACCGGCGCGCGCCCGCAGATGGGAAATCCATTCCCGCTCGTTCATGAGATTTCCTGAATTCGCCGGGGCACCCTGTACGTGATCTGCGTCGTCACTTCGTAGTTGTTCGTCCCGATCCACTCGGCTTGATCCTCGGCGGTGATGACTTCATCGCCCTGGCGGCCAATCAGGACGATCTCGTCGCCAGGTTCGACATCGGCGGAGTCGCAATCGATGACCGTCAGATCCATGCAGACGCGTCCGGCGATCCGGCGGCGCTTTCCGCGAACCAGGACTTCTCCCTTGCTGGAGAGCGCCCGGCGGAGACCGTCGGCGTAGCCGACGGGCATGAGGGCCACCGTGGTTTCACGCGGCGCGACCCATGTGCCGCTGTAGGAAACACGCGCGCCGGCGGTGAGACGTCGCGTTTCGATGACATGCGATTTCCAGGACAGAGCCGGCACCAGTTTCACGAGGCGCGAGACGGTGAGAGACGGATAGAGCCCGTACATCGCGATTCCGGCGCGCACCATGTCCAGGGACATCTCCGGCATGTCGATGATCGCTCCGGAATTGGATATGTGAGCGATCGGCGGGCGGAGTTCGGCGGCGCGCAATTCCCGAAGGAGCAGCTCGAACCTGTCGAACTGGTCATAGGCGCTCGTCCTGTCGGGATCGTCCGATCCCGCAAAGTGGCTGAAGACTCCTTCAACTTCGACTCCCTCGATCGCTCTCACCGCGCGCAGAAATTCGATCGTCTCGTCCGGTTCGATTCCTGCGCGGTTCATTCCCGTGTTGACCTTGACATGAACTTGCGTTCCCGTGCCGGACAACGCCCGCGCTGTTTCCAATGAAGTGATGCAGGGAGTGAGGCGATTTTCCGCGACGGACGCGGCCTGCTGAGGAAGAACAGGCGAGAGGATGACGATCGGCAGCTCAATGCCGGCGGCGCGGAGAAGCTGGCCTTCATAGGGTGTCGCGACCCCCAGCATCGCGGCGCCGGCCGATTCGGCGGCATGCGCGACGCCGATCGCGCCGTGGCCGTAGGCCTCCGCCTTCACGACCGCCATGAACCGCGTCGACGCGGGCAGGCGCCTGCGGAGCGAGGCGATATTGGATCGTATCGCCTCCGAATCGATCTCGACCCAGGTGGGCCGTTCAAGCTTCGCGCGGAGGAAATCGCTGGAGAATGGCTGCGTCACGATGCTTCATGATGGATGAAGATGAAGAAATGGGAAATGAGAAAATCGCAGGATGGGCAGGACATCACCTGCCCCTTAGAAAGTCGGCGGCCTCCTCGGAATATTCCCGAAGAAAATAGCTCATCTCCTCCAGGCTCCTGGACCAGGCATTTTCATCGCCTGTAAACCAGCCGGGACGATCAGGCCGGGCACGCTCCCATTCGCCGAGACGAGTCTGGGCATGGGCGAGCGAGGGAGCGCAGAGCGGGATTTCGCGCGGCCACGGCCGGTTCACGCCGGCGCGCTTCAGGGCGGCCAGGTCGAAGATATCCTTGACCTCGAAACGGGACAGCGCACGCCACTTGAGATCCATGAGCAGTCCCGCGGATGCGATGCGAAGCCCTTCAAATCGGACGACCGCCTTCTTGTCCACATGGGGATTCGTGGAAAACTCCATCTTCACTGTTTCGGTTCCGCGCTTGCCGCTCTTAACGTGCGCGACCACCGCTCCGCGGATGGGAAGGGAGAGAGAATATTTCAACCCGCTTTTTCCAAGGATGGCTTCCAGCGGGCCTTCGACACGATCGATGGCGGCCAGAGACGGCGAGGCGAAATCCAGGTCCTCGCTGAAGCGATGACCTAGATAAAATTCAGCCAGCGCCGTACCACCGATGAAAATCAGCGAGGGAAAGTTTCCAGCCACAAGTGCCAGAAGGCGGTCCATGAAGGGCGTCATGATCTTATGGCGTGACGGTCTCATGAGATCCGCTGCAGGGCGGCGGTGGACGCGGACCGGCGGGAATCACATCGATCAAGCGATCTTAGATGCCCCGCCAGAAGCGGCAAAATCGCGTCCCACACGTGACGCGTGCGCGAGAGGTGAGGTCTCAGCAGGGGGTAGAAGCGATGGAGTTCTTCGAAATCCAGATCCCGCCAATAATCTTCCATGGGGACACCTTCCAGGATGCGCGCCGCTTCGCAAAATCGATCGGATCCCGAGAGGCGCTCCTGGCGTTCTTTCAGGGTGGATTTTCGATCATCCCAGCGGCGGTGCTTCGCGAGAACAAGGAAAGGCTCGTCAGGAGCCGAGCTCAGAAGTTTGTCAGGCTCCATGTCGAGGGCTCGCGCATATTCCAGGAGCCGGTCGAGCCTCCAGATATGCGAAGACGACAGCGACCTCTGGACATCCTCGCGACACCGGCCCGTTCGGCGGGATAATTCCGAAATGCTGATGCGGCGCGATTTCAAGGCGGACCTCACCCGCGCCTGGAGTTTCAAGAACGGCATGTAACAATTATGTTACATGTCTGGGTGGCTGTCAAGATTCCCTGCATGCGTCCGTCCGGCTGGAGACCGGTTAGAACGGAATTTAGGAAAGCATGCCCGCCGGAGCGGCCGGTCCGGAGCGTCGCCTCTAATTCTTATACGGACTGATGAGCGTGAGCGTGTACCAGTTGTTTCCCTTGTAGGCGGTAATCTTCAGGGTGTAATTGCCGGTTTCGCCCGAGTCGAACCGGACGAAGTCGAAATCCTCGCTCGTGCTCGTGCTCTTCACGACGGATTTTCCGTCCGGGTCGATCACTTCGAGGTCGTAGTCCGCGCCGCCGGAGCAGGATGTCGAGGTCAGCATGTAACGGGTGCTGCCGTCGAGCCGGACGGTGTACTGGTGCGTTTTTGATTCGGGCAGGTAGTCCGTTTCGAAAAAACGGAGCGATGCGGATGCGGCTGTGGAAATGCCGAAGGCCAGGACCAGGGCGAGCAATCTCTTCATGGGGAATCTCCTTGGGATCGTGATCGTGCAACAGAATGATCCGTCTCTGGAGTTTATCGACTCACGCCATGAAAAGGTGAACGGAAATTCCCGTTCCTAGACCCACCGTACCTCGGCGACTTCGGCGGAGTCTCCTCTGCGGAATCCGCTCACCTTGATGACCCTCGTGTAGCCGCCGCTCCGCGCCGCGTACCGCGGGCCGTAATCCGCGAAGAGCTTCTTCACGACGCCCGGGTTCGGGATCCTCGACGCGATGATCCTGCGGTTCGAGAGCGTGTCCTTCTTCGCGCGCGTGACGAGCGGCTCGATGAACGGCCGGAGCGCCTTCGCCTTGGCGACAGTAGTGCGGACCTTGCCGTGCGTGATGAGCCCGATGGCGAGCCCTCGCATGAGGGCGCGCCGCTCGGACTGGGTTCGTCCGAGAGCATTTCCCCTGATCTGGTGGCGCATGTTACTTCAACTCCCCGCCGCCGACGAGATGGGCCTTGTCCTTCATCCCGAGAGCCAGTCCGTAATCGACGAGCTTCTCCTTGATCTCCTGCAGCGACTTCTTGCCGAAGTTCCTGTACTTGAGCATCTCCTGGTCCGTGCGGATGACGAGTTCGCCGAGCGTTTTAAGGTTCGCGGCCTTCAGGCAATTCGAGGAGCGGACTGAAAGTTCGAGCTCGTCGACGGATGTTGCCAGTAACTTGCGAAGCTTCTCGTCTTCCTTGGAATCCGCGGTCTCTTCGGCGACAGGCGCCTCATCGAAGCCTATGAAGATGCGGAGATAATCGCTGAAGATCCTGGAAGCGAATCCGAGCGCATCCTCCGGCGAAACGGAGCCGTCGGTCGTGATGTCGAGAACGAGCTTGTCGTAGTCCGTCCGCTGGCCGACGCGGGTCGACTCCACGGAATAAGCCACCTTCTTGACGGGAGAAAAGAGCGCGTCGACGGGAATGACGCCGATCTTCATGTCGTCGGTCTTCAGTTCCTCGGCGATGACGAAACCGCGGCCGACGCGGGCGGAGATCGTCATCGAGAACTTCGCGCCGGGCTGATCGATCGTCGCGATGATGAGATCGGGATTCAGGATCTCCACGTCATCGGGGCACTGGATCGAGCCGGCCTTCACTTCGGAAGGGCCGGTCGCTTCGAGCTTCAGCGTGCGGGCGCCGCTGCCCTTTATTTTCAGGCGGACGGCTTTCAGGTTCAGGATGATTTCCGCCACGTCCTCGATGACTCCGGGGACGACCGAGAACTCGTGGTCGACTCCTTCGATTTCCACGGACGTAATCGCGGCTCCGGTGATCGATGACAGCAGGATCCGCCGCAGCGAATTCCCAAGCGTGTGGCCGAAGCCCTTTTCCAGGGGCTTGGCGATGAAGCGGCCATGCGTCGCTGAGAGCGTCGCTTCTTCGACTTCGATCCGTCGCGGCCTCTCCAGTCCTCTTGTTATCAGGCGAACATCCATTGTCTTTCTCCTTACGTCCGTGACTCTTTATGAGTCTCCAACTCTTCCTGCATCTCCGGTTCCTGCGAACCCGAGCTCTTGCTCTGCGCGGCCTTGCTTTTACAGGGCCGATTACTTCGAATACAACTCCACGATCAGTTTTTCCTGGAGCGGAATTTCCAGGGCGTCGCGCGTCGGAAGCGAGACGACTTTTCCGGTTCTCTTCTCCATGTCCACGGAGAGCCATTCCGGCTGGGAACGCTTCTTCGCGTTCTCGACCGAGGCCTTCACGAGATGGAGATCGGGCTTCTTCAAGGTGATCTCGTCGCCGATCTTGACCGAAAAGCTCGGGATGTTGACACGGCGGCCGCTGACGCGGACGTGGCCATGCAGCACGAGCTGGCGGGCCGCGGCGCGCGAAGCGGCGAAGCCCATCCTGTAGATGACGTTGTCGAGCCGACGCTCCAGGATCCGGATGAGATTCTCGCCCGTGACGCCCTTCTGTGTGACGGCCGAACCGAAGTTCTTCCGGAACTGTCGCTCCAGGATGCCGTAAATGCCGCGGGCTTTCTGCTTCTCCCGCAGCTGCACTCCGTATTCCGAGAGCTTCTTCTTGCCGCCGCCGCCGGTCTTCTGCGCGGCCTTGGCTCCACCGGCCATGCCGGGCTCGTAGTTTCTCTTTTCGAGCGTGCACTTGGCGGAAAAACACTTCTCTCCCTTCAAGTACAGCTTCATATGCTCGCGCCGGCATTTCCGGCAGACCGCCTCCGTATATCTTGCCATCTTACTCTCCTTATACCCGTCGCCGCTTGGGTGGGCGGCATCCGTTGTGCGGGACGGGGGTGATATCCTTGATCGATGTAATTTCGAGACCGACCGTATTGAGAGCGCGGATCGCGGTCTCCCGGCCGGCGCCCGGGCCCTTCACGAGAACGGCGACGCGCTTCAGTCCCATCTCCACGGACGCGGCGGCGGCCTTCTCCGCCGCGACCTGCGCGGCGTAAGGCGTGCCCTTCCGGGAGCCCTTGAAGCCGCAGGAACCGGCGGAAGCCCACGTGAGCACTTCGCCGGCATCGCCGGTGATCGTCACGATCGTGTTGTTGAACGACGCGTTGATGTGCGCGACGCCGTCGGCGGGCGCAACCTTCTTCTTTGATTTCGTTGCGGTGGCCATCAGCTCTTCTTCATCCCGATCTGTTTCCTCGGGCCTTTCCTTGTTCTCGCGTTCGTGTGCGTCCTCTGGCCCCGGACCGGCAGGCCCTTGCGGTGACGCAATCCGCGGTAGCTTCCGATGTCGATGAGGCGCTTGATGTTCCGTTGCGTCTCGGAACGCAGGTCGCCTTCCACGCGGTGGCTGCGATCGATCGCCTCGCGGATATTCGCGACATCCGTGTCGGTCAATTCCTTGACCTTCTTCATCGGATCCGCGTTCGCCGCGGCGCAGATTTCAAGCGCCTTCGACCGGCCGATGCCGTAAATGAGCGGCAGCGCAAACGCCAGCCTTTTTTCCCGGGGCAGATCTACGCCCGCGATTCTCGCCATGTTTTTGCTACCTCCTTAAGATAAGGATGAAGGATTAAATATGAAGAATGAGGAGAACGATGCCGCTCCGTTATCCTGATGCCTCATACTTTTCCTTCAGCCCTGCCGCTGCTTATGACGCGGGTTGGTGCAGATGACCCTGACCACACCGCGACGCCGTACGATCTTGCACTTGTTGCAGATCTTCCTCACTGATGCCCTGACCTTCATGTCAACCTCACCTTGCTCACTTGAACCTGTACACAATCCGGCCGCGTGTCAGGTCGTACTGCGACAGCTCGACCGTCACCTTGTCGCCGGGAAGGATCCGGATGTAGTTCATCCGCATCTTCCCGGAGATATGCGCCAGGATCTTGTGGCCGTTCTCGAGTTCCACCCGGAACATGGTGTTCGGCAACGGTTCAATCACCGTTCCCTCCACCTGGATCGTGTCTTCCTTCGCCACAATGTCTCCTCGACTCTCCTACAACACTTCATCCGGCAAACCCTCGGACAGGATCATCGGACCCTCGTCCGTGATGGCGATCGAGTGCTCGAAATGAGCCGACCGCCTGCCGTCCGCGGTCACGACCGTCCATCGATCCTCCAGCACCTTCGTGGCGCCGACGCCCTCGTTGATCATGGGCTCGATCGCCAGCGTCATTCCCGCCGCGAGCCTCGGGCCCTTGCCGGGCGGCCCGAAGTTCGGGATCTGCGGGTCCTCGTGCATCTCCCGCCCGACGCCGTGCCCGACATAATCGGTCACGACTCCGTATCCGAGCGGCACGACGTGGGCTTCCACGGCGTGGCTGATGTCCGACAACCTGCCTCCCACGCGCGCCATCCGAATCGCCTTGTAAAGCGATTCGCGCGTCGCGCGAAGAAGCGCTCTCGCCGCTTCGTCGATCCGTCCGACGGGATACGTCACCGCCGCGTCGCCGATGAAACCGCGAAACCGCACGCCCACGTCGACCGCGATGATCGACCCTTCTTCCAGGACGCGCCGCGACGGAATCCCGTGCACGACCTCGTTGTCGATCGAGGCGCAGATCGACGCCGGAAAGCCCTGGTACCCCAGAAACGCGGCCTTCGCGCCCGGATGCAGCGCGATGGTCCTGGCGGCGATCCGGTCCAGCTCCGCCGTCGTCGTCCCCGGTTTCACCGCCGCCGCGATTTCCAGATGCGCGGCGACGACGATCGCGTTGGCCTGCCGCATGACTTCGATCTCGGCGGGCGATTTCAACTCGATCGTTAGTTTGCCCTCCCCGCAGCGGAAGCGCTTGCCACGCTCCGGCCCAGCTTCTCAAGAATCTCGACCGTGATCGCCGTGACTTCCTTCGATCCATCCACGGTTGTCAGGAGATTTTTCTCTTCGTAGTACTGATGCAGCGGCCTGGTCTTCGCGGCGTCGACGTCGAGGCGTCTCGCGATCGATTCTTCCGAATCGTCCGCCCGCAGGACCAGCGCCCCTCCGCACTTGTCGCAACGGCCTTCGGTCCGGGGGGGTTTGAAGACGATATTATAGTCGATCCGGCAGATCGCGCAATGCCGTCGGCCCGTCAATCGCCTCATGAGGATGTCCCGCTCCACACGCAGTTCCAGCACGCGCGACAACGGCATTTCCTCCTTCTCCAGCCACTCATCCAGCGCCGCGGCCTGGGGAACGGTGCGGGGAAAGCCGTCGAGTATGAACCCGGCGGTCCTGCAGTCGTCGCGGCCCAGCCGGTCGGCCACGATCGCGATGACTATGGAGTCCGGGACGAGCTCGCCGGTCTCCGTGTACTGCTTCACCTTCATCCCGAGCTCCGTCCTGTCCTTGATGTTCTGACGGAAGATCTCGCCGGTCGATATGTGCGCGACGGAAAGCTCGCGCGCGAGGACCGCGGCCTGCGTCCCCTTGCCCGAGCCGGGCGAGCCTAGCATAACCAATCTCACCCGCGCCTCCCCTTGATCTGGCCCTTCTTCAAAAAGCCGTCGTAGTGGCGCGTCAGGAGGAACGATTCCATCTGCTTGATCGTGTCGAGCTGAACGCCGACGACGATGAGGAGCGCGGTGCCTCCGAAGTAAAAGGGAACGCCGAAGCGGGTGATGAGGATCTGCGGCAGGAGGCAGATGAGCGCGAGAAAGAGTGCGCCAGCCATCGTAATCCTCATGATGATCCACTCGATGTGCTGCGATGTCGGCTTGCCGGGACGGATCCCGGGAATCGATCCGCCGTGCTTCTTCAAGTTCTCCGCCAGTTCCTCCGGATTGATGACGATCGCCGTGTAGAAGAAGGTGAAGAAGACGATGCCGAGGACAAAGAGCGTTTCATACATGAAGGCGCCGGGCATGAGCCATCCGAAGATGCGTCCCGCGATGGATCCGGGATCGTTGGCGGCTCCGATGAATCCTCCGAGCATCGTCGGGAGCGACAGGAGCGCCTGGGCGAAGATGACGGGAATGACGCCGGCCGCGTTCACGCGCAACGGCAGAAACTGGCTGGTGCCGCCGTACACTTTTCTTCCCCGGATCTGTCTCGCATACTGGATGGGAATTTTTCTCTGCCCCAGGGTCATGATGACGGTCGCCGCGGTGGCCGCGACCATGAGCGCGATCAGGACGCCGACAAACGGAACCGTGATGTCGCCCTCGGAAATGAGCCTCCACGTCTGCGCGAGGCCGTTCGGCGCGCCGGCGATGATGCCGGCGGAAATGAGAATCGAGATCCCGTTTCCGATTCCCTGCTCCGTGATCTGCTCGCCGACCCACATGATGAAAGCCGTTCCCGCCGAGAGAGAAAGAACCGTCACGAGAAAAAAGCGCGTCCCGGGATTCGGGATGACGCCGTATCCTTCCGACTGCTGCATCATGTACCAGGTGAGTCCGGAGCCCTGGAGAGCCGCGAGAGCCACGGTCAGGTAGCGCGTGTATTTCGTGATCTGCTGACGGCCGGCCTCGCCTTCCTTCGCGAGCTTGCCGAGGGAATCGGGGAAGACGACCGTGAGAAGCTGGAGAATGATGGAGGCGTTGATGTAGGGCATGATGCCGAGCGCGAAGAGCGAGAACTTCGCGAAGGCTCCGCCGGAGAACATGTCGAGCATGCCGAATACGCCGGTCGCGCCGGCGGCTCCCCAGAACCGCGCCAGTCCCGCGGGATCGACGCCGGGAACGGGAATATGCGAACCGACGCGATAAATCGCCAACATGACCATCGTGAACCAGAGCCTCTTGCGGAGGTCAGGGATCTTGAGGAGGTTGGAAAGCGCGTCGGATAACAAAGGGTCAGCTACGGGCCGGAACGTTGCCGGCGATCTCTTCGACGGTGCCGCCCGCGGCGAGAATGGCCTTCTTCGCCGCATCGGAAACCGCGTGGATTTTCACTGTCAGTTTCTTGGTGAGTTGCCCTTTGCCCAGGATCTTGACCGGCATCTTTCCCTTGGAAAGACCGGCGGTCTTCAGCGTCGCGGGATCGATCACCGCGCCGTTCTCGAATTTGTCGAGCTGGCCGAGGTTCACGGGGAGATACTCCACGCGAAACGGGGAATGAAATCCGCTCTTGGGAGTGCGCCGGATCAGGGGCATCTGGCCGCCTTCGAATCCAACGTTCATGCTCCAACCCGACCGGGCCTTCTGGCCCTTGTGGCCCTTGGTGGCCGTCTTTCCCATGCCGGACCCGACACCGCGACCGATGCGCCGCTTGCTGAATTTCGATCCGCGCGCCGGCGCGAGATCGGTGATGGTGAGACGCGGCTTCATCGCGCTCTCACAATGGAGGGACGGAGTTCCTCGATCGACTTGCCCCTCAAGGCCGCGATCTGTTCGATCGTGCGGAGGGATGTGAGGCCCGCGAGCGTGGCCTTCGCGATGTTGATCTTCGAATCCGAACCGAGCGACTTGGAGAGAATATTCTGGATGCCCGCGCACTCCGCGACGGCGCGCACCGTGCCGCCGGCGATGACGCCCGTGCCGTCCGACGCGGGGATCATGAGGACCTTCGCGGCCTTGAATGTTCCCGTGACCTTGTGAGGAATCGTCGTGCCGCGGCGATTGATGACGATCATCCTCCGCTTGGCGTCGAGAATTCCCTTCTGGATCGCTCCCATCACTTCGTTCGACTTGCCGCAGCCCAGGCCGATCTTGCCCTTGCCGTCGCCGATGACGACCATGGCGCGGAAGGAGAATCTCCGACCGCCCTTGACGACCTTCGCGACGCGCGCGATATCGAGCACCTTCTCGATGAACTCCGGCGCTTCCTTCTTCATTCTCTGAACTCGTGCCATCTCTAGAACTCCAGTCCGGCTTCACGAGCCGCGTCCGCGACCGCTTTAACGCGCCCGTGATATTTTCTCCCGCCCCGATCGAAGATGACGGCCTTGATGCCCTTCGCCTTCGCCGCTTCGGCGATCGCCGAACCGGCCCACTTCGCTTTTTCCGTCTTCGTCTTCCCCTGAGCCGTCTTCGCCGCCGTCGTCACCGCCGCGATCGTCTTCGACGTCGTGTCATCGACGATCTGCACATGAACATGCTTCAACGTGCGCGCGACGGAAAGCCGCGGACGATCCGATGTGCCGGATACCTTCTTGCGGATCCGGTGCCGGCGACGGGCGAGCCGGTCGCGCTGGCTGACTCGATCACGTACGATCATTTGCCTGCCGCCTTTCCGGCCTTGCGACGGATCTTCTCGCCCTCATACCGCATGCCCTTGCCCTTGTAAGGCTCCGGCGGACGATACCGGCGCAGTTCCGCGCAGACCTGGCCGACCGCTTCGATGTCGGCGCCGGAAACGATGAGCTTCGTCGGCTCCGGCGTCTCCACCGTGACTCCCTCGCGAAGAGGATGATCGATCTGGTGCGAGAACCCGAGCGACATCTGCACGGACTTCTTGCCGCCCTGGGCGCGGTATCCGACGCCTTCGAGGATCATGGTCTTCTGGAATCCGACGGTGACTCCCTTGATCATGTTCGCGATATGGGACCGCATCGTCGCGTACGAGATCGCCGACTGCTTCGACATGTCCGCGCGCTCGACGTGGATGTTCAGCTCCCCGTCGGTCGTCGCCTGCTTCACGCGAACGGCGTCCGGAATGGGGCGATGGAGCGTTCCCTTCGGCCCCTTGACCGTGACCTTCCGGGGATCGAGCGTGACGGTCACGCCCTTCGGAACGGGAACGGGTTTCTTGCCAACTTTCGACATCTCAATAGACCTCGCAGATAATTTCGCCGCCGAGCTTCGACTTCCGCGCCTGACGGTCCGTGATGAGACCCTGGGACGTGGAGACGATCGAAATGCCCATGCCGCCGAGAACCGGCTTCACGTCGTCCGCGGCGAGATAGACGCGACGGGAAGGCTTGGAGACGCGGCGAATCGACGAGAAGACCGGGTTGCGGTGATTGTCGTACTTCAGCGTCACCTTGATCGACTTCTGCGGCTTCTCTTTCGTGACCTTCACGTTGGCGACATAGCCCTCGTCGCGCAGGAGCTCGCACAGCTTCAGAAGAAGGTTCGAGCCCTTCAGCTCGATGGCGGGCTGCTTCGCCTTGGAGGCGTTCCGGATAAGCGTCAGGCAATCGCCTATGACATCATGGATGGCCATCAGAGTTTCTCCCGATCATTTCGGTTCGAACGGATCACCATGACGCCTTCACCACGCCCGGGAGCTCGCCCTGGTGGGCGCGCAGACGGAAGCAAAGACGGCACATGTTGAACCGCCTGATGAAAGCCCGCGCGCGTCCGCAGAGCGGACAGCGGTTGTAGGCGCGCACCTTGAACTTCGGTTTCCGCGCCGCTTTCACCCTCATGCATGTCTTTGCCATTCTTTCCCGTTCCTACCTTTCTTATTTCTTCTACGGCCTTTTCAGGCTTGCTTCTTCCGGAACGGCATGCCCATCGCAGCCAGCAACTGGCGCGCATCGTCATCCGTTTTCGCGGTGGTGACGATGGTGATGTCCATGCCCCGGACCTTGTCGATCATGTCAAAGTTGATCTCCGGAAAGATGATCTGCTCCTTGACGCCCATTGAGTAATTCCCTTTTCGGTCGAACCCGCTCGTCGGCACGCCGCGAAAATCGCGGACGCGCGGCAACACGACCGAAATGAATCGATCGAGAAACTCGTACATCCTCCGGCCCCGCAGCGTCACCTTCGCGCCGATGGCCAGGCCTTCGCGGAGCTTGAAGTTGGCTTCCGCCTTTTTCGCCCGCGTCACCTTCGGCTGCTGGCCGGTGATGGTGCGGAGCTCCTCGACGGCGCGATCCAGCGCTTTCGCGTCGGCCGTCGCCTCGCCGACGCCCATGTTCAGGACGATCTTCTCGATCTTCGGCACCGCCATGATCGAGGCAAGCCCCAGCTTCGTCTTCAGCTCGGGTCGCACCTTGGCGACGTAATGCTGCTCCAGGCGCGGCACGTCTTCTTTCACCGTGCTCATGCTTCGACCGACTTTCCGGAACCGCGGGCGACGCGGATCTTCCGGTCGCCCGACTTGTCGAAGCCGACGCGGGCCGGAGCCTTCGAGTCGGGATCGATCGCGGCGATGTTCGAGACGTGAATGGTCGCTTCCCGTTCCACGAAACCGCCGCCCGGATTCTGCTGGGACGGTCGCGTCGCGCGCTTGATGACATTGACACCTTCGACGATCGCCCGGCCAGAGGCCTTGTCGATCCGCAGGATCTTGCCGGAGGCGCCGCTGTGGTCGCCGGAAATAACGGTCACGGTCATGCCGCGTTTCAGCTTGGAGGCCATTACAGCACCTCCGGGGCGAGCGAGATGATCTTCATGTAGTTCCGGTCGCGCAGTTCGCGCGCGACGGGACCGAAAATGCGCGTGCCGCGGGGTTCATTATCCTTGTTGATGATGACGACGGCGTTGTCGTCGAAGCGGATGTAGGAGCCGTCCGCGCGGCGCATCGGCCGTACGGTCCGGACGACGACCGCCTTCACGACTTCACCCTTCTTGACCTGGCCGTCGGGGATCGCGTCCTTCACGGTCGCGACGACGACGTCGCCGACGCCGCTGTAGCGGCGTTCGGAACCGGCCAGGGTGCGGATCACGAGAACTTCCTTGGCGCCGGAATTGTCCGCGACGTTGAGGCGCGACTCGTTCTGGATCATGCTACGGCCCCTGAAGTCGCTTCGATTGCGCCCGTGCCGCGCGCCTTCTCGACGATCTCCACGAGACGCCAGCACTTCTTCTTCGACAGAGGACGGCACTCCGTGATCCTCACCTTGTCGCCGACTCCGGCCTTGTTCTCCTCGTCATGCGCCATGATGCGCTTCGTGCTCTTGACGTACTTCCGGTACAGCATGTCCGGCTTGGGCGTCACGATCTCGACGACGATCGACTTGTTCATGCGGCTCGATTTCACCATGCCGATGAATTCCTTGCGCGCATTCTGTTTCTGCTCTGCTGCCGCTGCGGTGCTCACTTCGTCTTCTCCTTCGGCTTTTCCTGCAATACCGTCAATACGCGAGCGCGCTCGCGGCGCAACTGCGCGATGCGGTGCGGTTTTTCCAACCGCGCCACGGCGCGCTGAAACCGGAGATTCATCAGCTCCTGGCTCTTGTCATCCCGCATGATCTCCAGTTCCTTCCTGGTTTTCGCACGCAGGTCGGAGGTTTTTATCTGTTCCGCTTTCGCCATGACTACGCCTCTCGCTCCAAAATCTTCGTCTTCAGGGGCAGCTTGTCCCGGGCCAGCTCCAGCGCCTGGGTCGCCAGCACCTTATCGACGCCGCCGATCTCAAAGAGAACGCGGCCGGGCTTGACGACAGCCACCCAGCCCTCCGGATTACCCTTGCCCTTGCCCATCCGCGTTTCCGCGGGTTTCTTCGTGTACGGCTTGTCCGGAAAGATCCTGATCCAGACAACGCCGCCCCTTTTGATCTGCCGCGTCATCGCGATGCGCGCCGCCTCGATCTGCCGGCTCGTGACCCACGCCGGCTCCAGGGCCTGGATGCCGTAGTCGCCGAACGCGATCGATACGGCCCGCGTCTCGACGCCCTTCCGGCGCCCGCGATGGGTCTTCCTGTGCTTGACCCGCTTCGGCATCAACATGCGAATACACTCCTCACGGCTGCGTCTCCGCCAGCGGAACGATCTCCGTCTGCTTCGCCATTTCCCGGACGGATCCCGCGACAAGTTCCTTGCCTTCCGGCAGGATTTCCTTCGTGAAGATCCAGACCTTGACTCCGATGGCCCCGTACGACGTGAAGATATGGGCCAGACCGTAGTCGATGTCCGCGCGTAGCGTGTGCAGTGGAACGCGTCCCTCGCGGTACCATTCGGTCCGCGCGATTTCCGCGCCGCCAAGGCGTCCCGCGCACTGGATCTTGATCCCCTGGACTCCGCCCCTCCGGGCATCCTGGACGGCCTTGCGCATCGCGCGGCGGAATGCGACGCGCTTCTGGAGCTGCGCTCCGACGGCCTCCGCGACCAACTGCGAATCCGTCGCCGCGTTCTTGATCTCGTGGATGTTGATGTCCACGAGCTTTGTCGTGATGTCCTGGATCTTCTTCCGCAGGTCGTTCACTTCCGCGCCCTTCCTGCCGATCACGATGCCGGGGCGCGCGCTGTGGATGTTAATGCGCACCCGCTGCGGCGTCCGCTCGATCTCCACCTTCGAGACCATCGCGTGCGAGAGATATTGCTTCACGAACTTGCGGAGCTTCAGGTCCTCGTGGATGTACAACTGGTATTTGCCCTTCGGCGCAAACCACCTGCCCATCCAGGGACGGATGATTCCGAGCCTTAATCCATTCGGATGTATCTTCTGTCCCATTTACTCTTTTCCTTTCGTCGCGGACTTCTCCGCAAGCGTCACGCGCACATGCGTCGTGCGGCGGCGGATGCGTCCCGCGCGGCCCATCGACATCGGTCGAAACCTCTTCATCATCGGTCCGCCATCCACCAGCAGTTCCGTAACGACAAAGCGGTCCGGGTTGATCCGGAGATTCTTCTGCTTGTCCATCTCGATTGCGTTCGCGCGCGCCGATTTGATGACCTTCAGAAGAAGCTCCGCGCCGGCCTTCTTGGTGCCGGCGAGAATATCGAGCGCCACGAGCACATTCTTGCCCTTGATGAGATCTCCGACCATCCGCACGCGGCGCGGGGAGATGCGCTGAAACCGGGCAGTCGCTGAAAAGTCCGTCACTTCGGCGGCCCTCCCACTCCGGGCTTCACGCCCGTCTTCTTGTCGCCCTTGTCCGCCTTGCCGCCGTGCGCCTTGAACAAGCGCGTCGGGGCGAACTCGCCGAGCTTGTGGCCGACCATGTTCTCCGTCACGTAGACGCTCTGGAATTTCCTCCCGTTGTGAACGCCGAACGTCTGTCCGACGAACTCAGGCGGGATGGTGGAACGGCGCGCCCATGTCTTGATGATCATCTTCTTTGCCGGATCCATCGCATCGACCTTCTTGGCAAGGTTCGAATCGATGAACGGCCCTTTTTTGACAGAACGTCCCACGTCTACTTCCTCCGCTTCACGATGTAACGGCTGGAAGCTTTCCGCTTCTGCCGCGTCTTATATCCCTTGGAAGGCATGCCCCAGGGGGAAACCGGGTGAGGATTGCCCTGCGGAGACTTGCCTTCGCCGCCGCCATGCGGATGGTCGACCGGATTCATCACGACGCCGCGAACATTCGGACGAATGCCGAGCCATCGAGAACGACCCGCCTTGCCGATCGAAAGATTCTCATGCTCCTCGTTGCCGACGGCGCCTATCGTGGCGCGGCAGACATCATGAATCTTCCTCAGTTCGCCCGAGGGAAGCCGGAGCGTTGCGAATCCCGCCTCGCGGGCCGCGATCTGAGCCGACGTTCCGGCCGCGCGCGCGAGCGCTGCTCCGCGACCGCGAACCAGCTCGACATTATGGACGACCGTGCCGATCGGGATCATGGAGAGCGGAATACTGTTGCCGGTGCGAATCGGGGCGGTCGGTCCCGACTGGACCGCGTCGCCGACATTCAATTCCTTCGGAGCGACGATATAGCGTCTCTCGCCGTCGGCGTAAAGAACCAGCGCGATCCGGGCCGAGCGATTCGGATCGTATTCGATATGCTCCACGCGGCCGGGTATCCCGTCCTTGTCGCGGAGAAAATCGATCTCGCGGTAAAGCCTCTTGTGGCCGCCGCCGATCCGGCGCATCGTCACGCACCCCTGGTTGTTCCGGCCGCCCGCCCGCTTCTTGCCCTTCGTCAGCGACTTTTCGGGACGCTTGTCGGAGAGCCCGGAGAAATCCTCCACGCTCATCTGGCGCCGGCTCGGTGTCGTCGGCTTGAATGTCTTCAATGGCATCGCGCTATCCTCATTTGTGGCCTCAAATTCCGTCGAAGAAGGAGATCTTCTGGTCAGGCGCAAGGCGAACCATCGCGCGTTTCGTATCGGTCTTGTATCCGCCCACGATCCTGCGGCGGCGGAACTTGCCCTTGCGGTTCAGGGTCCGCACGTCGGCGACATGCACGGAAAACGCCTTTTCAACAGCGGCCTTCACATCGGCTTTCGTCGCCGTCGGCGCCACTTCGAACGTGTAGACGCGGCCCTTCGGGTTTTCAGCCCATCCCTGGCGGGCGCGTTCGGTGTTGACGGGAGCGCGGATGATGTCGAACGCGGCCTGAGGCGTCGGAGATTTCTTCATTTCTGTTCACCTGCCATCGCCGTGATGGCGCCCTGAGTGAAGATCACGAAGTCCGAGAGCATGATCGAGCGGGTGGAAATATTCTCGACGTTGGAGTGTTTCGCGTTCCGGATATTCCGGACCGACTTCGCGAGCGCCTCTTCCGCGGGCGTGTGAACGAAGAGCGGTTTCGCTACGCCTTCGAACGCTTTAAGGAACTTCGCGATCGAAGCCGTCTTCGGAGCGGACAAGCCCTTCGGCTCGAGACCAATCATGCGCTCCTCGGAAAAACGGGCCGAGAGAGCGCCGGCCAGGGCCAGCTTCTTTGTCTTCTTGTTGATCTTCATTTCGTAGTCGCGCGGATGCGGGCCGAACACGACGCCGCCGTGCCGCCAGATTGGGGACCGCGTGGAACCATGCCGCGCGCGGCCCGTTCCCTTCTGCTTCCAAGGCTTCTTGCCGCCGCCGGAAACATCGCCGCGGGTCTTGGTGCTGTGCGTGCCCTGGCGCTTCGCCGCTTCTTCCGCCCGGACAACGTCATGAATGACGCTTGTCCTGACGGCCGCGCCCACGAGTTCATCGGGCAGTTCCGCCTTGCCGACCAGCGCTCCTTCGAGCGAATACACGTTGATGCTCTTCATCACTTCGCGCTCCTCGGCACGCCGCTCGCTACCGCGACAATCCGCTTCCTGATGACGGTGACAAAGGAACCCTTCGGACCGGGCACAGCGCCGCGGATCAGGAGAATATTCTTATCGCCGTCGACGCGCTCGATGTTCAGGTTCTGGATCGTCACGCGCTTGCCGCCCATCCGGCCGGGCATCCGCATCCCGCGGAAAACGCGCGACGGATCGGCCGACGAGCCGATGGAGCCGGGGCGACGGTGGAAATTGGAACCGTGGGTGTCCGCGCCGCCGGCGAAATTATGGCGGCGAACGACTCCCTGGAATCCCTTG
Source organism: uncultured bacterium (assembly GCA_964499705.1). Lineage (GTDB taxonomy): Bacteria > UBA8481 > UBA8481 > UBA8481 > UBA8481 > JBBTKW01. The sequence continues at coordinate 241,626 of CAZCME010000004.1, forward strand.
CCCTTGGAGACGCCGATCACGTCGACGGTCTCGCCGGGCGCGAAGATCGACGCGCGGATCTCGTCGCCGATCTTGTAGGCGTCGACTTCTTCCGTGCGGACTTCCTTGATGATCCGGTGCGGCTTCGTGCCTTCCGTGAACTGGCCCTTGTATGGCTTCGTCGCATGCTTGTCCTTCATCTCGCCGAAGCCGAGGTTCACGGCATTGTAGCCGTCGCGAGCCATGGAACGCTTGCCCACGACGACGCACGGGCCCGCTTCGATCATGGTCACAGGTACAACCTTGCCTTCGGAGTTGTACACCTGCGTCATGCCGACCTTGCGGCCTATGATTTCATCTAACATATCGGTCCTTCCACTCGCGTGTGTTCCAGTTACGCCTGTCTCAATCAGAGTTTTATCTCAACATCCACGCCGGCCGGCAGGTCGAGCTTCATCAGCGCGTTCACCGTCTCGGCCGTCGGCTCGATGACATCCATAAGCCGCTTGTGCGTGCGAATTTCAAATTGTTCCCGCGACTTCTTGTCGACGTGCGGGGAGCGGTTCACGGTGAATCGCTCGATCCGTGTCGGAAGCGGGATCGGTCCCACGACCTTGGCGCCCGTACGGCGGGCCGCCTGGACGATGGAGCCGGACGATTCGTCCAGGAGCTTCACGTCGTAGGCGCGGAGACGAATCCTTATCTTGTTCGCTGCCATATCCTGTCTTTCTCGCTTCCTCTCGGATTTTCCGGGTTATTCCAGAATCTTTGTGACAACGCCGGCGCCGACGGTGCGGCCGCCTTCGCGGATGGCGAAACGGAGCGACTCTTCCATCGCGATCGGCGTTATGAGTTCCACTACAATCTTCGTGTTGTCGCCCGGCATGATCATCTCCACGCCCTCGCCCAACGCGATGGTACCCGTCACGTCGGTGGTGCGGAAGTAGAACTGCGGACGATACTCGTTGAAGAACGGTGTGTGACGGCCGCCCTCTTCCTTCGTCAGAACGTAGATCTCCGCCGTGAACTTCTTGTGCGGCGTGATCGTTCCGGGCTTTGCCAGAACCATGCCGCGCTCGATGTCCGTGCGCTCCATGCCGCGAAGCAATGCTCCGACGTTGTCGCCGGCCTGGCCTTCGTCGAGGAGCTTCCTGAACATCTCGATGCCCGTGACCGTGGTCTTCCTGGTCTCGCGGAATCCGATGACTTCGACTTCTTCGCCGATCTTGACGATGCCGCGTTCGATGCGGCCCGTCGCGACCGTGCCGCGGCCGGTGATCGTGAAGACATCTTCGACCGGCATCAGGAACGGCTTCTCGGTGTCGCGCTTCGGGAGCGGAATGTAGGCGTCCAGCGCGTCCATCAACTTGGCTATCGCCGGAGCTCCAATGTCGCTCTTGTCGCCTTCCAGAGCCTTCGTGGCGGATCCGCGGATGATCGGAATCTCGTCGCCGGGAAACTGGTATTTGGAGAGAAGCTCGCGGACTTCAAGCTCGACGAGGTCGAGGAGCTCCGCGTCTTCCATCATGTCGCACTTGTTCAAAAAGACGACAATGTGCGGAACGCCGACCTGGCGGGCGAGGAGAATGTGCTCGCGCGTCTGCGGCATCGGGCCGTCGGCGGCGGAAACGACGAGGATCGCTCCGTCCATCTGCGCGGCGCCCGTGATCATGTTCTTCACGTAGTCCGCGTGGCCGGGGCAGTCGACGTGAGCATAGTGGCGCTTGTCCGTCTGGTACTCGACGTGAGCGGTCGCGATCGTGATGCCGCGCTCGCGCTCCTCGGGAGCCTTGTCGATCTGGTCGTAGGCGGTGTACGTGGCGTAGTTCTTCTCCGCGAGCACCTTCGTGATGGCAGCCGTCAGAGACGTCTTGCCATGGTCGACGTGGCCGATTGTGCCGACGTTTACGTGCGGCTTGGAGCGGTCAAACTTTTCCTTGGACATTTATGCGTTCCTCCCGTCATTCGAGAATTCCTTAATCATTTTCATACTTTCACTTTTGCGATGATTTCTTCCGCGATCTGCGCCGGAACCGGCGCGTAGTGCGCGAATTCCATCGAGTAGGTCGCGCGGCCCTGCGAGAAAGACCGCAGATCCGTGGCGTAGCCGAACATCTGCGCCAGCGGCACGAGCGACTTGATGACCCTCGCGCCCTTCCTGTCGTCCATCGATTCGATGCGGCCGCGGCGGGAATTGAGGTCGCCGATCGCGTCGCCCATGTACTGCTCGGGAACCACGACCTCGACATTCATCATGGGTTCCAGAAGCTGCGGCTTCGCGGCACGGCAGGCGTCCTTGAACGCCATCGATCCCGCGATCTTGAACGCGATTTCGGACGAGTCCACGTCGTGATATGAGCCGTCGGTCAATGTGACGGAGATGTCGACGACGGGGTAGCCCGCCATCACGCCGGAATCGAGCGCCTCGCGGACGCCTTTTTCGACGGCCGGAATGAACTCGCGCGGAATCGCGCCGCCGACGACCTTGTTCACGAACTCGAAGCCCGCTCCGCGTTCGCGCGGCCCGACCGTCAGATACACATGGCCATACTGGCCTCGGCCGCCGGTCTGCTTGATGTATTTGCCCTCGGCGTCCGCCGACAATGTGATGCTCTCGCGGTAGGCGACCTGGGGCTTGCCGACATTGGCTTCGACCTTGAATTCGCGGAACATGCGGTCGACGATGATTTCGAGATGGAGCTCGCCCATTCCGGAGATAATCGTCTGGCCCGTTTCGATGTCGGACTTCATCCGGAATGTCGGATCTTCGTCGCCCAGCTTCTGCAGAGCGATCGACATCTTCTCCTGGTCGGCCGTCGTCTTCGGCTCGATGGCGACGGAGATGACGGGCTCGGGGAACTTGATCTGCTCGAGAACGATCGGATCGTCCTCGTCGCAGAGGGTGTCGCCGGTCCGTGACGTCTTCAACCCGACGGCCGCTGCGATATCGCCCGCGGAGACGCGGTTGATTTCTTCGCGCTTATTGGCATGCATTCTGAGGAGCCGGCCGACGCGCTCTTTCTTGTTCTTCGTGGAATTGTAGACGTAGGAGCCGTTCTCGAGAAAACCGGAGTAGACGCGGAAGAACGTGAGCGTTCCGACGAACGGGTCGGTCGCGATCTTGAACGCCAGGGCGGCGAACTTGTCATTCTCGTCGGCCTTCCGTTCGATGACGGTATCCGTGCCGGGCTTGATGCCCTTCACGGGAGGAAGCTCGAAGGGAGAAGGAAGATAGCGCATCACGGCATCGAGAAGAGGCTGGACGCCGCGGTTTTTAAAGGCGGAACCGCAGAGGACCGGCACCAGATCGCCGGCGATGGTTCCTTTCCGGATCGCGCGGTCGATCATCACGCGGTCGATCGGCTTTTCTTCGAGATACGCTTCCATCAGCTCGTCGTCGAATTCGGCGATCGCTTCGAGCATCTGCTTACGCCCTTCGGTGGCCGCGGACTGGAGCTCGGCGGGTATATCGACGATGTCGAACTTCGCGCCCAGTTCCTCGCCCTGCCAGATGAGCGCCTTCATGATGATGAGATCGACGACGCCCTTGTGATTTTCCTCGAGGCCGATCGGGAGAGTGATGACCGCGACCTTGGCGCCGAGGCGATCCTTGATCATGAAAACGCAGCGATCGAAATCCGCGCCCATGCGATCCATCTTGTTGCAGAAGCAGATGCGCGGAACGTTGTACTTGTCCGCCAGGCGCCAGTTCGTCTCCGTCTGCGGCTCGACTCCGGCAACGCCGTCGAAGACGACAACCGCTCCGTCGAGAACGCGAAGGGACCGCTCGACCTCGACCGTGAAGTCGACGTGGCCGGGCGTGTCGATGATGTTGATGCGGTGAATGTCGGCGTTGGAGAGATCACCGTTATGGGCCGTGATCGACCAGAAGCAGGTGGTGGCGGCAGCCGTAATGGTGATGCCGCGCTCCTTCTCCTGTTCCATCCAGTCCATCTCGGTGTTGCCCGTGTGGACTTCGCCGATCTTGTACGTCTTGCCCGTGTAATAGAGGATGCGCTCCGTCAGCGTCGTCTTCCCCGCGTCAATATGCGCGGCGATTCCGATGTTGCGGGTTCGGGAGAGCGGAATGCTCGGAGCGGCCATCTCAGATCACCACTTATAGTGCGCGAAGGCCTTGTTGGCCTCGGCCATCTTATGGGTGTCTTCCTTCTTCTTGAAGGCGCCTCCCTGGTTGTTGGAAGCATCGATGATCTCGTCGGCGAGGCGGGAGGAAAACGCCTTTCCCTTGCGGGAGCGGGCGTAGCCGACGATCCAGCGCGTCGCGAGCGTCGTGCGACGCTCCGGACGGACCTCGATCGGAACCTGGTCGTGCGCGCCGCCGACGCGGCGCGACTTCGTCTCGACGAGCGGCTTGACGTTTTCGATGGCGGAGCGGAAGACGGCGAGAGGAGCCTGCGGGACGCGCTTGGAGATCTCCTCCATCGCTCCGTAGAACTGCCGGGCCGCCGTGGATTTCTTACCCGCGGTCATCATGGCGTTGACGAACTTGGAAACAAGACGCGACTGGTAGATCGCATCCGGCAGGGCTTCGCGCTTTTTGGCGACTTTACGACGCGGCATTACTTCGCTCCCTCTTTTTTGGCGCGCTTGGCGCCGTACTTGGAGCGGCTCCGATTGCGCTTCTCAACGCCCGACGAATCGAGCGATCCGCGGACGATGTGATACTTCACTCCCGGCAGATCCTTGACGCGTCCGCCTCGAACGAGGACGACGGAGTGTTCCTGGAGATTGTGGCCGATGCCGGGAATATAGGCGGTGACCTCGATGCCGGATGTGAGGCGGACGCGGGCGACCTTGCGGAGAGCGGAATTGGGCTTCTTGGGCGTCACGGTGTAAACGCGCGTGCAGACTCCACGGCGCTGCGGACAGCCCTTGAGGGCCGGCGCATCCGATTTGAAATTCACTTTCGCCCGCCGCTGTTCGACGAGTTGATTGATTGTCGGCAATGCCCGTTCCTTTCGCTTCTTCCAAAAAAAATACCAGTTCGTCGACCAGTCCCGGCCGGTCACGACAAAGCTCGGGCCGCGTCGCATATTCACTCACGACGCAGCCCGAGCCGGGCTGTCGAAACACGGCGAGGAAGACGTGCGTTATTCCATCCGAAAAAAAGAGGAAGAACGATTCTGTCGCATTCCTGGTTTGTGCTGTGCCGGAACAATCAGTTCCGAACAACGGCGAACGAGTATACCGAGAGAGGAAAAGATGTCAACGCCTTTTCAGATCATTTTTCCGAATTGTTTTTCACGGGATGGCCACAACTTATCCCCAATCTTATCCATTCCATGGCGAGAGCGCCGTGTTTACACTCTAACGACCACTGAATCCTTCCAAACATTTTCAAATTATTTCAAGATTGCTACGGCTCGTCTAAGAACTAGAAGTCCACATATGAAGACTCCTGACCAAAGGGCAAGACACCATGGCCAGGGAATCCCAACCTTATATGCGTAGAAGGGCCAGAAATCAGGCGTCGCTCGTAGCGCCTTCGTTGCAGGATACCCGCCTGCAGGTAAAGGCGCATCAGTCAATGCATCCGGAAGGCGAGAAAGATCGAACTGAAGAGCAACATGCCTGATTTCCCACAAGGGAGAGTATTCCACGTGCGTTGCTGAAAGAAGAGGATCGATTCCATTTTCCACCAGATAATCATGATAACTGTCGATGCTGACCAACCCACCCCACAGCTGAATCGCCAGCGACAGCAGGGCCAAACCCATGGCCAGCGAGCGGAATTTGCCATGAAAGGGAAAGAGATCAGCCATGCAACAACAGAGAAAGGGCAACGCGCATGCAAGGTACCTGGGGCCCCAACCCATGCCCCCGTGCCACGTGGCGAGCGTCGCGAAAAAAAAGCAGTAGACGAGTGGGATTCCGGCGTACACCGACAATTCCCTCCACTTTCCATTTGTCACGACACGGCGCCACGCAATCGGAACCAGCCACAAAACCGGTCCGTATATCAGCAAGCCCCGATTGGAAGAAATGAGAAGTCCAAATAGTCCCGACAATATGGAAGCACGAAACTGGCCCGCCGTTTCCAGGTCGGGATATCCCAAGGCCCATGGTGAACCAAATCGAAATGCGTTATATGCAAGCAGCAGGATGGCGAAAGGGAAGCTGCCAACCAACAAAGCAGCGGACGATCTTACATCCCAGCGCTTCAATATGAAATTGACACCGGCGATAACGAGGATAACTCCGATGATCGCGTCATAACGAACATTGACCGAGAATCCCAGGATGCCGCCTCCGAGCACATGCCATTTCCAATGCGATTCCAGGAGTAATCTGAATGCGAGCAGGAACAGAAGTCCGACGAGCACGGAGTTCGACTGGTGCTTGGACCAGACGAACGCAGGGGTCATGAATGCATAAAGAAGAGCGGCCAAGCCGGAAGCTCGCGCCGGGCGGCCGAGACGAACCATCACCATGAAGATCAGCATGGCAGTACAAGCGGTCGCGAACGCATTGGTCAACGACATGCCGGCCTGCGCGAGATAGTGAACCGAACCATGAGCTTGTCCAGCAAGGCGCCCCAGGGCGTAGAAGGGGAAATAGGCAAGCGGCCCCCCCAGGCCATAGTAGGAATATTGCCTTCCGTCCGTCCCCGAAACGGTGTTGAGATGTCTCGTCCTGTCTTTGGATTGCACGTTCAGATCGATCCTGCTCCAGAGCGAATCGACGACCTCAAAGTTCGTATGATCATCCATCGTGTAAAGATGCCCTCCCGAGAAAGCGATATTCAGGAGGAAAATCGCGAGAAAAATGCAGAACTCAGCGCGTCGCGACAGTTCGGATAGAGTTGCTTCAGACGGAGCAGGATCTAACGTTGCGGAGCGCACGATCTCAGCTTACTCGCGCAGTACGCACTTTTCAACGGCGCCGCCATTGAATAGCATGGACGTCCATGTCCCTTTTCCTCGATCACGGCGGCCCTCGCTTTCCGCAGATCATTCACGTCAACCAGCCCAACATCGCTTCCCGTGAAAAATTCATGTCCTTCGTGAATGACATCCTCGATTCGCGCTGGCTCACGAACGACGGGCCGTACGTCCGCCAATTGGAACAGCTCGTCGCCGCACATCACGATGTCCGTCACTGCGTCGCCGTCTGCAACGGAACCATCGCCCTGCAGCTCGCGATTCGAGCGCTGGACCTGAAGGGCGAGGTCATCCTCCCTTCCTTCACATTCGTCGCCACCGCGCACGCGCTCGAATGGCAGGGCATCACCCCCGTTTTCTGCGATGTCGACCCGGATACGCTCACGATGGATCCGCATCGGGCGGAGGAACTCATCAGCGACAGGACCAGCGCCCTTCTTCCCGTTCATCTCTTCTCAAACGCCTGTGATACCGAGGCGATCGAAAACCTTGCGCGCCGCAGAAATCTTCAAGTTCTCTATGACGCGGCCCATTGCTTCGGCTCCTCGTTCCAGGGAAGGAAGTTCGGCGGGTTCGGCCACGCTGAAATATTCAGCTTCCACGCCACGAAGATCTTCAACACATTCGAAGGCGGAGCCGTCCTGACGGACGACGATGAACTGGCGTCGCGATTGCGGCTGATGCGCAATTTCGGCTTCACGGGATACGACCGCGTGGACCACATCGGCACGAACGCGAAGCTGGCCGAGATCCCGGCCGCCCAGGGATGCGCTCTCATGGACGATGTTCCAGGCCTCATCCTGCATAACATGGAAAACCGTTCGATCTACTTGAACGAGCTCTCCTCGATTCCCGGAATCACCCTGTTCCCGTTTCGCCCCGGACTGGAATCCAACGGCCAGTATGCGGTCATCTTCGTGGATGAAGCGCGATTCGGCCTTTCGCGCGATCTCCTCTATGACGCTCTCTGGGAGGAAAACGTGCGGGCGCGACGGTATTTTTCTCCGGGTTGTCACCGCATGGAACCCTATGCGTCATCCGCGCGGTTTCGGAAGGGAGACCTCTCCGTGACGGAGAGTCGGCTTGCGGAAATTCTCTGCCTGCCGACAGGTTCCGCCGTCAGCGCGTCGACAGCGCGCGAGATCAGCGCTCTCATCAGGGAATATCATGAGCGCGCGATCGAAGTCGCCGCGTGGTATCGTCACCGCCCGGAGAGTCGCTGAAAAGTTTCGGCTCGCCGGATTGCGTCAGCTCATATGCGCCAGAAACCACTCCTGGCATGTCTGATCCATGGCTTCCGCCATATCCACGGATGCCGCTGCCACGAAGCCCCAGTGCGTGACGGTGTCGGTGTTCACGTAGGCAAAGGCGCCCTGTCTTCCGAACGAAACGACGTTCCTGAACTGTTCCAGCGCTCCGAGACAGGTCCGGACTCTCTGTTCGAATCCCACGCGGAATCTCGGGTACGAATGCGAAACGCGTTCCACGAATTGTCCTTCGATGTCGCCGGCACGCAGCACACCCGTGCCGATCAGGACTTTTTCCGCATGCGCGCGCAATTCCTCTTCGCTCCTGGACCAGAGGGGATCGCTGACGGTGCAGGGAAATTCGACGCACAGGAGCGTTTTTCCTTCAGGCACCATATCGCGCGAGAAGACGCCTCCGTCTGTCACGCGCGAAAACATCACATCAGGCTCCGAAAAATAAAGCATCGTCGAAGGAAGAACATCGCGGCGCGCGATCTTGAGGAAGAGCAGCACGCTGGAGCAATAATCCAGCTGGGATGCGGCGCGCCGAGCGCCATCGGGAGCATCCAGAAGAAGCGGGATGAATTCATTGAGGGGGATCGTCGATAGAAGGTAGTCGCATTCTTCGCGGCGTTTCCCCGTTGAGCTCGCGGTCTCCACGGCGACCGCTGAAGCATTCCTGATTTCCACTCCGCGGATCTCCTCCCCGAAACGGATCACTCCTCCCGCTTTTTCAAATCCGCTCTCGAAATACCCGCAGATCTCGCCGATGCCGTGCTTCATGTAGAAGTTGTCCTCGGCCACTTCCGGATGATCCACGCGCGCGATCCTTCCCAGGATTGCCGATCTCAGAAGCTCCACGAACCCGTAGATCGGTATGCGCTTTTCGCCGACATGCTTGTCGATCTCGCGCGGAGGAATGCGCCAGACCTTCGTCGGATAATCGCAAAAATACTCGCGAAACAGCACGGCACCGAAACGGTTCCGGATCCAGTCTTCGAAGCTGCCATCCTCCCGAGGTTCGCCCAGGAACATCCGGGCGCGGGCAGCCAGGAAGGAGCCCACTGCCAGCGGAATTCTCCAGACGGGCAGGCTCAGGATCACCGCGGCTCCCTTCAAGGGATATGTGATGAACCGGCCTCGCTTATGAATCTTGCTGGTCAGTTCATGCCTGTAGAGGGAAGAAAAAGTCTTCTTCAGAAACGCGAGAATATAGGCATGCCGCGTATGGATATTGTGAGGCCCGATGTCATACTCGAAACCATCATCCGTTTTTCTGGTCCGAGCCAGTCCGCCCGATTCCAAAGTCTTTTCCATGATGGTGACCTTGAATCCTTTTCGGGCAAGTGCCCAGCCGGCGGAGAGACCTCCGATCCCTGCGCCAAGTATGACAACTTTACGACGAGCGGGCTCGGATGAGGACATGATCATGCGGAGAAGATTATCGCTCGACGCCTGAAACGACGCAATTTCAAATTATTGCCGGAAATGTTGAGCCTGCGGCGATGATAGTGTACCATGCCGGTTCTAAATTCATCCTGGAGGAACAACAATGGCTCTATCAGTGGGTGACAAAGCCCCATCGGCTTCGCTCGTCACGATCGGTCCCAACGGTCCGGCTTCGGTCAATATCTCGGAACTGAAGGGTTCATCGGCGCTTCTGCTCTTTTTTCCGCTCGTCAACACCGGCGTCTGCCACGGGGAGATGTGCTCGGTTCGCGACAGCATCCAGAAATACAACGACGCGAAAACCCGCGTCATCGCGATCTCGGTAGACTCACCGTTCGCGTGGAAGCTCTGGTCGGAGAAGGAAGGGTTCAAGTTCGAACACTGGTCCGATTACAACAAGGAAGCTCAGACCGCCTTCGGCAATGCGCACGCCGAACTTGTTCACCTGAAGGGTGTCTGCAAGCGTTCCGCGTTCGTCCTCGATAAGGACGGCGTCATCCGCTATGCATGGGTGTCCGATGACCCGAAGCAACTTCCGAAGTTCGACGAGATCCAGGGAGTGCTGGCCGGTCTCTGATTCTCCAGAGAGCCTGATCAGTTTTCCTCGATAACCTCCACCACTTCGACGCCGAAGAGATTCTTGATCCGGTCGATCTCGGATTCGAGCTTGGGATCGCGCTTCTGCTTCTTGTCCGTCGGCGGTGCTGACGATGCGGGCGCGACTTCCGATGGCGGAGCAGCCGGAGCGGGCGCGCTCGACAGGGTCCAGGCGAGCTTGATGCGGCGGCCCAGCATGGATTCCAGGACCTTCGCGACCGTGACCTGCAGGGACTGATCCTTCTGGAAACGGTCGTAGGCGAAGGACTTATCCAGGCTGATCGTCAGCAGATCGTCACCCGAAAACTTCATGTCCGCGTTTTCGAGGAGCGTCGCGGCGAGCGTGGAGACTTCCGTCAGGCGAGACAGGAATTCACCGGCGGAAAATGGCTTTCCGGCAGCGGTCGGCACTGGAACTGAAGTTGATGTTGGAATCGGAGTCGGAGCGGATGCGGGCGACGATTTCGGGATGGACGGCGCGGAAGGTGACGCGGGCGCCGAAGTCTCCAGTTCAATCAGCCGGTCGTAAATCTCCCGCAGGGAAATCTCGTCACGATGGAATCCGGCCAGCCTGCAGAGCAAAAGTTCGAGTTCCAGTCTCGCGTGCCTTCCATGCCGCGAGCGCTCGGCGGATTCGAGGATCGCCTCCAGACTTCTCAGGATCCGCGCCCGCGTGAAGTCCGTCTTCCTGCCTTCGACATCGTTGACGAGGAGGCGGCGGAAGGAGTTGATGAGCCCCCGCATCACTTCTCCGCTGTCTCCTCCGGCGTCCATGATGCCGGCGAGTTCGATCATGAGGCCATCCGCGTCGCCCGACCGGATGCGTTCGAGAAGTTTTCCGACGGACTGCGAGGAGACCACGCCGAGAGCTTCTTCCGCGGAAGCGAGCGAAATCTGGTCGGCGGCATAGGAGCGGATCAAGTCGAGCGCGGAAAGCGCGTCGCGCACTCCACCCTCGGCGTAATCGCAGATGAGACCCAATGCATCGTCGTCGATACGGATCTTTTCCCGATCCGCGATTTTTTTCAGACGGAGGCTCAATTCCTCGACGGAGAGGGGGCGGAAATCGAATCTCTGGCAGCGCGAGCGGATGGTCGGGGGAACCTTGTGAGCGTCGGTCGTGGCCAGGATGAAGAGCACGTTCGGCGGCGGTTCCTCGATGGTCTTCAGGAGCGCATTGAACGCGGCAGTGGAGAGCATGTGGACTTCGTCGATGATGAAGATCCGCGCGCGGCCGCGCGCGGGCGACGTGGAGACCGCCTGGATGATGGTATCGCGGACGTGGTCGACTCCTGTATTCGACGCGGCATCGATCTCGAACACGTCGATGTCGCGGCCCGCCGCGATATCGGTACAGATGGCACAGGATCCGCATGGCAGGGGCGTCGGCCCCTTCTCGCAGTTGACCGCCTTCGCCAGGAGCCGCGCCATCGTGGTCTTGCCGAGCCCGCGCCCTCCGACAAAGAGATAGGCCGAAGCCCAGCGGCGCAGTTCCACGGCCTTGACGAGCGTGCCCACGACATGGCGCTGTCCCACGACATCCTCGAAGGTCTGCGGCCGGTATCGGCGCGCCAGTCCTTCGTAGGAATTCGACTTATCCGTGCTCGTTTCCTCGGAAGGGCGGGATGATCTGGCCATGAATTGATGGTAATGGCAAAAGGCGGAAGGCGAAAAGAAATTTCACAGGCTTCCCTTCATCGCTTCATACGCCACGATCGCCACGGCATTGGACAGGTTGATCGATCGGCAGCCGGGCGCCATCGGAATGCGGACGCTTGTTTCCGGAACTTCGCGGAGCCCGACGCTTTCGGATCCGAAAAGGAGGATATCCCCGTCCTGATACGAAAAATCGCGGTAGGAGAGGTGCCCGCGCGGATCGACGCCCACAAGCCTTCTTCCTCGATACTCCTCGAGAAAGGAAGCGTAATTGGGGATCGTTCGGAGCCGGACCTGTTTCCAGTAATCCATTCCCGACCGGCGGACCCGCCGGTCATCCAGCGTGTATCCCAAGGGCCCGACGAGGATCAGTTCGACTCCAAGCGCCACGGAAAGCCGCGCGACATTGCCGGTGTTCTGAGGAATTTCGGGCTCGATGAGGGCGATGGAAATCATCACGCCGGGAGAATACCACGCCCTTGACGCTCCTGGGCAAGAATGGATAATGGGTGAGAAGAAATGCAACTTCAGGTCAAAGATGTCGCTCTCCTGCTCAATGTGTCCGAGAAAACCGTCTACCGCTGGGTGCAGCAGGGCGCTCTGCCCGGCTACCGGGTCAACGATCAATATCGGTTCAATCGAGCCGAGCTCCTGGAATGGGCGACGGCGCGGAAGATACCGGTGTCGCCGGATATTTTCAAGGAGCCCGAAGCGCAGGAAACTCCGGTTCCCTCCATCGAAGAATCGTTGAAGGCGGGCGGCATCCATTACCGGCTGGAAGGATCGAGCAAGGAAAAAGTTCTGGGATCGGTGGTCGATCATCTTCACCTGCCGGAAGAAGTGGACCGGGATTTTCTCCTGCGCGTCCTCCTGGCCCGCGAAGAACTCGCCTCGACGGGTGTGGGCGACGGGATCGCGATCCCGCACGTCCGCAATCCGATCGTGCTGCACGTTCCCACTCCCATGGTCAGCCTCTGCTTTCTCGAAAAGCCGATCGACTTCGGTTCCATCGACGGTAAAGCGGTCTCCGCCCTCTTCACGCTCATCAGCCCCACGGTGCGCGCGCACCTTCATCTTCTGTCGCGCCTGGCGTATCTGCTTCGGGATCCGGAATTCAAAAAGCTCATTCATCGCCAGGCGCTTCGGGAGGAAATTCTCGCCGGAGCTCGGCGCGTGGAGGGTGAGATCAAGAAACGCGCGCAGCAGAAGAAATAAATTTCATGACACTCCTCATCGCCGCCGCGCTCATTCACGCCTTCGCCGGAATTCTTTCACTCATCCCCCGGACAGAACGCCGAACGGCGGCCGTGGGTGTCGCCGGTGCCGTCGGAGCCGGCCTCTGCGGTCTCCCGCCCGTAATCGCCTGCCTCGTCAACGGCTCCGTCGAAACATTCGCGCGCGCCTGGTCCGTTCCGTACGGTTCCTTCTCCATCACGCTGGATCCGCTTGCGGCCTTCTTCCTGCTTCCCCTGTTCCTCATCGGGCCGCTCGCCTCGCTCTACGGCGCGGCCTACGACATGAAGAAGCAGGGTCGCGACGGCACCTGGTTTTTTCTGCACGGGCTTCTCGGCGGCATGGCTCTGACGGTCCTCTCATCGAACACCGTCCTGTTCATGATCTCCTGGGAGGTCATGTCCGTCTCCGCGTTCTTTCTCGTCACGCGTGATCACGCTCGCGAGACCGTCCGCAGGGCGGGCCGGACGTATCTCATCGCCACGCACGTCGGCGCCGCCTTCATCCTGGGATTCTTTCTCCTGGCGGGACGCAACGCCGCTTCGCTCGACTTCGCCGATCTTTCCGCGAATGCCGGATCGACCCCGGCCTGGTTGCTGCTGCTCTTTGCGTTCCTCGGCTTCGGAGCCAAGGCCGGCATCATGCCGCTCCATTTCTGGCTGCCGGAAGCGCATCCCGCCGCGCCCAGCCATGTTTCCGCGCTGATGTCGGGCGTCATGATCAAGATGGGAATCTATGGAATTCTTCGCGTCCTCCTCTGGGTGCCCCTTCCATCCTGGCTCCCGTGGATCCTCATTCTCTTCGGAGTCATGACCGGCGTCTGGGGAATTCTCTTCGCCCTGGCGCAACGCGACCTGAAACGGCTCCTCGCCTATTCCAGCGTGGAAAATATCGGCATCATCACGCTCGGCATCGGAGTCGGACTCCTGGGACGAGATCTCGACCTGCCGCTCATCGCCGCCGCCGGTTTCTGCGGAGCGCTGATCCACGTCCTCAATCATTCGCTCATGAAGAGCCTTCTCTTCCTCGCCGCCGGCTCCGTGCTCCATGCGACCGGCACGACGAACATGGATCGCCTCGGAGGTCTGGCGAAGAAGATGCCGCTCTCCGCCTCGACGTTCCTGGTTGGCTCTCTCTCCATCTGCGCTCTTCCTCCCCTGTGCGGATTCTTCGGAGAATTTCTCCTGTACCTGGCCGGTTTTCATGGATTGATGACATTCCTGCCCCAGGCCGCCATTCCCCTGTCGCTTGCGATCGGCGGTCTCGCATTGATCGGAGGTCTTGCCGCGGCGAGTTTCACCAAGGCGTACGGCATCGTCTTCCTGGGACAGGCGAGAAGTCCGGAAGCCGAACATGCTCATGAGGCCCATCCCGCGATGTTTTCCGTCATGATCATCCTGGCCGGCGGCTGTGTCGCTTCTGGATTGGCCGCGCCTCTCGTCCTTGATTTCGTCTCCCCCGTCGTCGCTCAACTGACTTCCTCCCACGCCGGCCAGGTGAGAATTCTCATGCGACCGCTCCAGGAAACGTTCTGGCTGACGACTCTGGTCGGCGCGCATCTTCTCTTCGCCATCGCTTCGCTCATCTTCCTGCGCCGCCTCTATCTCGCTCGACGTTCCGTCAAGGAAACGGGCACATGGGATTGCGGATACGCCGCGCCCGCCGCACGCATGCAATACACGGCCTCTTCGTACGCGCAGCCCATGATCTTCTCCAGTCTTCTTCGCCCGTGGCTTCGTCCCCGCCGCCGCCTGGCCTCGCCGAAGGGTCTCCTGCCCTCCGCCGCCTCGATGTCGACATCGGTTCCGGACATCATTCTCGAAGAGGCTGCGGAGCCGTTCCTGCGGCGCGTGGCGGACCTCCTGGTTCCGCTCCGGAAATTTCAGCAGGGCCAGGTTCAGCTTTACATCTTCTACATCGCCCTTACATTGCTGGCTCTCCTGGCATGGAAAGCGGGATGATCATGACCTTGATGCCCGTGCTCCTGGGAATGTTCCTGGCGCCGATCCTGCCGGGACTCGTCAACCGGACCAAGGCCGTCCTCGCCGGCCGCAACGGCCCGCCGCTGTTGCAGCTCTGGTTCGACATCATGAAACTTCTGCAGAAGGGAGCCGTCTACAGCCGCACCGCCACATGGGTCGTCCGCGCCGGTCCGATCGTGGGGCTTGCCGCGCTGCTGGTCGCACTGGATCTTCTGCCCTTCGGTTCCCAATCCGCGCTCCTCTCCTTCAACGGCGATCTCATCGTCTTCGCGTATCTCCTCGGCCTCGCGCGATTCTTCACGGTCATCGCGGCGATGGATACAGGATCGGCGTTCGAGGGTATGGGTTCCAGCCGCGAGGTTTTCTTCTCGATGCTGGCCGAGCCGGGGCTCATTCTCTCGCTCGCGGCCCTGTGTCGGCATTCGTCGGCGATGTCCCTGAGCGCCCTCTATCCGCTTCACGATTTCACGCAGCTCCTGGCCGCGCCTCATATCTTCGCTCTTGTTGCCGCGGCGCTCTTCATCGTCTTCCTGGCGGAAAACGCGCGCGTGCCCGTGGACGATCCGAACACGCACCTGGAGCTCACGATGATCCACGAGGTGATGGTCCTGGATCATGGCGGACCGGATTTTGCCTTCATCCTTTACGGCGCCGCGCTCAAGTTCTGGATCCTCGGGTCTCTCCTGACTGGTTTATTGCTGCCGTTTCGGACCGGATCGGCCGTCGCCGATCTTCTCATGGCCGTTCTCGCGCAGTGCGGCCTGGCTATCGCGGTGGGAGTCGTCGAATCGATGATGGCTCGTATCCGGCTTCTGCGCGTCACCCAGTTTCTCGTCGCGTCCTCCGTCTTCGCCGCGATCGCGCTCGGTCTCCTGCTGAGGTGAACGCGTGAAATCCGGCTTCGACACGGTCATGATCTTTCTCGTCCTGTCGAATCTCGCGCTCCTCGGATCCAGCCGGCTCGGCATGTGCGTGCGAGCGCTCGCCCTGCAGGGGCTCGTCCTTTCCGTCCTTCCCGTCATCGTCGACATGGCAGATATCACGGCCCGTGATCTCACGCTCGGTCTCGGCACCATGCTCGTCAAGGGATTTCTCTTCCCCTGGATCCTACTCCGCACTCTCCGGGATGCGGGCGTGAGGCGGGAGATCGAGCCGTACGTGGGATACACGATGTCTCTCATCATCGGCGCGGCGCTCCTCGCGCTCGCGCTCTGGCTCGATCGCCGCCTGCCCCTGCCGCACAGTTTCGTCTCCCCGCTCCTCGTTCCCGTCTCCTTCTTCACCATCTTCTGCGGGCTCTTCATCCTCCTCTCCCGTAAAAAAGCGATTACGCAGGTCATTGGATACCTTGTCCTCGAAAACGGCATATACTCGTTCGGGATGGCGCTCGCGCATGAAGAACCTTTTCTGGTGGAGATGGGAATGCTGCTGGATATCTTCGCGGCGGTCTTCGTCATGGGCATCGCCATCTTTCACATTCACCGCGAATTCGAGCATATGGACACGGCCCGCATGACGCTCCTGAAAGACGATTACTCCGGATGATCGCCGCTCTCCTTCTCGTTCCCACCATCGCCGGGATCCTGACCTTCTTCATCCGATCCGCGGCCGCCCAGCGGCGACTTCTCCGGCTGACGGTCACCCTGCATTTTCTCCTGACATGCGGCTGCTGGTTCCTCCCCCTGTCCAAGCCCGACGAATCCTCCTGGCTCGGGCTCGACGCGCCCGGGCTGTTCTTCCTGACGGTCACGAGCATCCTGACGCTGGCGGTGGGCATGTATGCGGCGGCGTTCCTGAGACGGGAAGCCTCGGGTGTGCCGCGGCCGATCGAATTGATCCGCGCCCTGCCCAACGCTCCGGAAGCGATCTTCAGCGGCTGTTCGCAGCTCTTTCTCGCCGCCATGACGCTCGTCATCGTCAGCAGGCACTTCGGTCTGCTGTGGGTCGCCATGGAAGCGACGACGCTTGTCAGCGCGCCCCTCATCTATTTCCACCGCAGTCGCCATTCGCTGGAGGCGACGTGGAAATATCTCATCCTCTGTTCCATCGGAATCGCGCTGGCCCTCTTGGGAAATTTCTTTCTCGTCGTGGCGGGCACGGGTCACGGCGGTCTTTCGCTCGATGCACTCCTCGCCGCCGGACCCCATCTCAACGTCCTCTGGCTCCGCGCAGCCGCGATCTTCTTCTTCGTCGGCTACGGCACGAAGATGGGTTTCGCGCCGCTCCATACGTGGCGGCCCGACGCCTACAGCGAATCGCCCACGCCGGTCGCCGCGCTTCTGTCCGGAGCGCTCGTCAACTGCGCCTTCTTCGCGCTCCTCCGGGTTCAGCAGGTCCTGGGAGCGGCGGGGGAGGCGGAATTCGGGAGGGAGCTATTCCTCGGGTTCGGCCTCTTTTCGATCCTCGTCGCCGCGATCTTCGTCATCCGCCAGGCCGACTACAAGAGGCTCCTGGCTTATTCCAGTGTGGAACATGTCGGCATTCTTGCCGTCGGAGCGGGTCTGGCGAAGGCGGGGCTCATGGGAAGTCTCCTGCACGCGCTCAATCATTCCCTCGTGAAGGCCATGCTCTTCATGGTCGCGGGAAACATCCTGGCGGCATCGCGCACCAAGTCGATTCCCGAGGTGCGCGGCATGCTGCGCGTCGTGCCCGTCTCGGCCGTCCTCTGGATCGCCGGATTTCTGGCCATCACAGGTTCGCCGCCGTTCGGAACGTTCCTCAGCGAGTTCACCATCCTGAAGGCCGCGATCGATCAGTCGCAATTCTTCGTGGCGGCAGCCTATCTCTTCCTCCTCGTCGCCATCTTCATCGCCGTGGCGCAGCTCTTCCTCGGGATGGCCCAGGGCGAGGCTCCCGCGTCTTCCGGCACGAGGCAGCCCGAGGCTCTGGCGACGATCGTACCGCCCATCGCGCTCTGCATGCTCGCCCTTTCGCTTGGGCTCTACGTCCCCGCGCCGCTGCAAGACCTCATGAACGCGGCGGCGCAGACGCTGTCGGGGAGCATGTGACGTGACGCTCCGGATCGAGAACGGCGGTCGCGTGGATCTCGGGACCTTCCTGGAGATCGACGCGGACGATCTCAGGCGGCGCATGCTGGAGGATCTCGCTGCCGGCGCGCGCCTTTCCGCGTTCTTCGGCCGTCCCGTCGCGGAGAACCGGATCGAGCTCATGGCCGTCCTGGCCAATAGCGCGACGGGCTTGTTCCACATGTATCGCGCCACGGCTGAAGATTCCTTTCCCTCCCTCACACCCGATGCGCCACAGGCGCACTGGTTCGAGCGCGAACTCTCGGAGCAGGCCGGGCTGCGCATCGTCGGACATCCCTGGTTGAAACCGATCCGTTTCAACACGCCCGGCGCCACGCCCGGCGTCACCGATTATTTCCGAGTGGAGGGCGAGGAGGTTCACGAGGTCGCGGTCGGACCGGTTCACGCGGGAGTCATCGAGCCCGGTCATTTCCGGTTTCAGTGCCACGGCGAACGCGTCTTTCATCTCGAAATCTCATTGGGATATCAGCATCGCGGCGTGGAACGCGCTCTGAAAGGCGGGCCGGACAAACGGACGATTCATTACGCGGAGACGGCCTCCGGCGACACGAGCATAGGCCACGCGCTGGCGTACAGCGAAGCGGTCGAAACCCTCGCAAACGCTTCGGTTCCGGCGCGCGGCGAAGCCATCCGTTCCATCGCGCTCGAACTGGAACGGCTGGCCAATCACACGGGCGACCTTGGAGCGCTGGCCGGCGATGTCGCGTTCCTGCCCACCGCTTCCTTCTGCGGCCGGTTGCGCGGAGACTTCCTCAACATGACCGCGCGGATCTGCGGGAGCCGGCTCGGTCGCGGACTCGCCCGGCCGGGCGGCGTCGGCTTCGATATCGATGACAGGATGCGCGAGGAGCTCCTCGCTTCGCTCGACAGCGCGGAAAAGGATGTGACCTCGGCGGCGGAGCTTCTCTTCGACACGCCGTCCGTCGCCGCGCGATTCGAGGAGACCGGGACGGTCTCCCGCGAGACCGCGCTCGCCATCGGCCTGGTCGGACCGGCCGCGCGCGCCTGCGGCCTGGAACGCGACGCGCGATTCGAATTTCCGACAGGTCTCTTCCGCTTCACTCATATCCCGCTTTCGACCTGGCATTCCGGAGATGTCTTCGCGCGCGCCTACGTGCGCTGGTTGGAAATCCAGCGGTCCATCGCCTTCGTGCGCGAACAGCTCCAGAATCTTCCGGAAGGTCCTGTGCGCGCGGCCGTGGGCGTGCTCGCTCCAAACGCCATGACCGTTTCGCTGGTGGAAGGATGGCGCGGCGAAATCTGCCATGTCGCCCTCACCGATCAATCCGGAAAATTCGCTCATTACAAGATCGTGGATCCGTCGTTTCATAACTGGTTCGGTCTCGCGATGTCGCTGAGGGACCAGCAGATCTCGGATTTTCCGCTCTGCAACAAGAGCTTCAATCTTTCGTACTGCGGTCACGATCTGTGAGGCGGCCATGATCGATATTCTTCTCGCGCGCTGGAAACAGAAGCACCGCACGATCGCATTTCCCGAAACGGAACCATCGCTTCCCGCCCGCTTTCGAGGGAGGCCCGAGTTCGACGCCTCAGCCTGTCCCGAATCGTGCCGGCAATGCGTCGATGCCTGTCCCACGAACGCGGTGTCATCCACCAGGGACGGAATGAAGCTCGATCTCGGCCGCTGCCTCTTCTGCTCGGACTGCATGGAAGCCTGTCCCGAGGGCGCGATCCGTTACACGCAGGATTACCGGCTGGCCACGAGAACGCGGGAAGATCTGCTGACGGACGGGAAAACGCTGGCGCTCGCCGCCGCGCTCGATGCGAAAATGAAATCGCTCTTCGGCCGCTCGTTGAAGCTCCGCCAGGTCAGCGCCGGCGGATGCAACGGATGCGAAGTCGACGTGAATGTCCTCAACACGATCGTCTTCGATCTCGGACGGTTCGGGATCCAGATCGTCGCGTCACCGCGCCATGCGGACGGACTCCTCATCACGGGACCCGTGACCGAGAACATGAAGCTCGCTCTCCAGAAAACCTGGGAGGCTGTCCCTGCACCGAAGATCGTCATTGCGGTCGGCGCCTGCGCCATCTCCGGAGGACCCTATATCGACCACCCGGAGGCTCACAACGGAGCATCCTCCGTCGTGCCCGTTGACCTCTTCATCCCCGGTTGTCCGCCGCATCCGATCACGATCCTGGATGGCCTCCTGAGATTACTCGGGAGGATAGGGTAGAGAGTGAAAATCCCCGGGGAGGATGGGATTTGAGAATTCACTCGTGACCGCCTTCCTGCTTATCTCCGCATTGGCCGCCAGCGTCTTTTCCGGCGTGCCGGGGCTCTTCATGCGAGGCGATCTTCAGCGCGGGCAGAATTTCGCCACGGCGTTGAACATCGCCGGAGCGGTCGCCGGACTGCTGGCCGTGGCCGGAATCTTTACGACGGGCACGCCGATCCGGATCGAATTTTCGTGGCCGATGCCGTTCGGGCCGCCCGTTCTCATCGCGGATCCCCTTTCCGCGGTCTTCCTCATTCCCATTTTTCTCATCTCCCCGCTGGGGGCGATCTATGGCGAGGAATACTGGCCGCAGATTGCTCATCCCGAAAACGGCCGGATGCTCCGCTTCTTCTACGGCCTCCTCACCGCATCAGTGGCGCTCATCTTTCTCGCGGGTCACTGGGTTCTCTTCCTCTTCGGATGGGAGATCATGGCGATCGCCGCGTACTTCCTTGTGACGACGGAGGATCACGACTCCGAAGTCCGCAACGCGGGATGGATCTACCTCGTCTCGACGCACACGGGAACGCTCGCCGTCCTCGCGCTCGTCACGGCCCTCTATCACGTGACGGGAACGTTCGCGATGACAAGTCTCGGCCCGGGGATCGCATCGTCGCACACGGGAACGGCCTTGATCCTGCTGGCCATCGTCGGCTTCGGGTTCAAGGCCGGAATCATGCCCTTCCACATCTGGCTCCCGCCCGCTCACTCATCGGCGCCCAGCCACGTTTCCGCGATCATGTCGGGAGTGCTCATCAAGACCGGCATCTACGGCCTCGTTCGCTTCTTCTCGCTCGTTCCCGATCCTCCTCTCTCCTGGGGAGGATTTCTTCTCGCGCTCGGTCTCATATCCGGAATTCTCGGCGTGGCCTTCGCGCTCGGCCAGCACGATCTCAAGAGGCTCCTCGCCTACCACAGCATCGAGAATATCGGCATCATCGTGATCGGCCTCGGGCTCGGCATGGCGGGGCGCGCGCTCGATCAACCCGCCTGGATCGCGCTGGGATTCGGCGGAGCGCTCCTGCATGTCGTCAATCACGCGCTCTTCAAATCGCTCCTCTTCTACGGAGCCGGCGCGGTCATCCATGCGACGGGCACGCGCGAGATGGATCGGCTCGGCGGACTCCTGAAGCTCATGCCGAAAACCGCGCTCGCGTTTCTGACGGGCGCCGTCGCGATCTGCGGGCTTCCTCCCTTGAACGGTTTCGTCAGCGAATGGCTCATCTTCGTCGGCCTCTTCGACTCCGTCGTCTCGCCGTGGTTCTGGGGCGCCTTCGCCGCGCCGGGCCTCGCGCTGATCGGAGCCCTGGCGCTGGCCTGCTTCGTGAAAGCGTTCGGCGCCGTCTTCCTCGGTACAGCAAGGTCCCGGGAAGCCTCGGCCGCGCACGAACCCGGCCCCTGGATCCGAACGCCCTTCCTGGCCCTCGGCGTCATCTGCCTCGTCATCGGCATCGCGCCTTTTCTTGTCGCGCCGCTCCTCGATCAGGCCGTCGCCTGCGTTCATCCCTCCGCGGACGTGCTGCCTGCCCTGGCATCGCTCTCTGTCTTTCCCATGATCTCATGCTTCGCTCTCGCGCTCTTGATCCTCTGCGCCGCCTTCGCGTGGCTCTTCGTCCCCTCGCGTCCCACCATCCCGGCCACGGTCACCTGGGATTGCGGATATGCCGCGCCCACATCCCGGATGCAGTACACGTCCTCTTCCTTCGCCGACGGCCTGGTGAAACTGTCGCGGTTCGCGCTTCGCCCCGAGGAACATCGTTCCCGCATCGAATATTTCTTCGAGCGAACCGCGTCCTTTTCGAGCCACGTTCCGGACTTCGTGCTCGATCTCATCATCCTGCCCTCGTTCCACGGCGCGGCCAGGATCGCCGCGTGGAGCCGCTGGTTTCAGCAGGGTCGCGTCCAGATCTACCTGCTGTATATCGCCGTCACGCTGATCGTCCTGATGGCTTTCGTATGAATATCCTGATCGAGATCCTGGTCCTCATCTTCCTGCCTCCACTGCTGCCCGGCCTGATCAACAGGACGAAAGCCCTCATCGCAGGTCGCAAGGGTCCTCCCGTGCTGCAGCTCTATTACGACCTCGCGAAGCTCCAGCGGAAGAAGATGGTGCTCTCCTCGACGACGTCCTGGATCTTCTTCGCCGGACCCGTCGTCACCGTCGCCGCCTGTTTCCTCGCGGCGCTCTTCGTGCCCCAGGGAAATCTTCCCGCGCCGGTGTCCTTCACGGGCGACGTGATTCTCTTCGCCTACCTGCTGGGGCTCGCCCGCTTCTTCACGGCCGCGGCCGCGCTGGACACCGGATCCGCCTTCGAAGGAATGGGCGCGGCGCGGGAAGTGACCTTCGCGTGTCTGGCGGAACCGGCGCTCTTCTTCGGGCTGCTCGTCATGGCGCGGCTCTCGGGCGAATTATCCCTTTCCCCAATGCTGGCGAATCCGTGGTCGTTCGGATGGTCTCCCGGAGCGGCGGCCGCGCTGGCTCTCGTCGCGGCCGGATGGTTCGTCGTCCTGCTCGTGGAAAACTGCCGCGTTCCCTTCGACGATCCGAACACGCATCTCGAGCTGACGATGATCCACGAGGTGATGGTGCTCGATCACAGCGGACCCGCGCTGGGGCTTATCTTGTATGGAGCCTCCCTCAAGTTCTTCGTGCTCGGAGCGCTTCTGCTGCGGCTGCTGGTTCCCTTCTCCTCCGGTAACGCGATCGGCGACATAATGATCTTTCTCGGAAGCATGACGGCTCTTGCCATCCTCACCGGCATCGTCGAATCGATGATGGCCCGGTTGAGACTGGTTGCGGTGCCGAAAATTCTCGTCGCCGTGACGCTCGTGTCGGCCTTCGCGCTGGTCCTGCTCGTCCGATGAATCAAGCCCTCGATCTGCTCCTCGTCTTCGTACTCCTCATGAACTTCCTGATGCTCGGATCGAGCTGGCTCCGTGTCATGATTCGCATCGCGGCATTCCAGGGCGTCCTGCTCGCATTCATGCCCCTCTTCATTCACCACGACGGCAGCGGGCGGGTGGCGGCGCTCGCGCTGGGAACCGCCGCCGTCAAGGGCGCGCTCATTCCCAGCCTGCTGCTTCGCGCGATGAGAGACGCGAGCATCCGGCGGGAAACGAATCCCTATATCGGATTCGTTCCGTCGCTGGCGCTCGGCGCGCTGGGAACGACCGCCGCCGTCCTCTTCGCCCGGCTTCTTCCTCTCTCCCCGGAGCATACGGGGACGCTCCTCGTCCCCGCGTCGCTCGCGACGTTTCTCACCGGGTTCATTCTCCTCACCACGCGCCGCAAGGCGGTGATGCAGGTCGTCGGATACCTCATCCTCGAGAACGGCATCTTCATCTTCGGACTGCTGCTCCTCGACGCCATGCCCTTCTTCATCGAGATCGGAGTCCTCCTGGACCTCTTCGTCGCCATCTTCATCATGGGGATCGTCCTGAACCACATCAAGCGCGAGTTCTCTTCCTTCGACACGGAACATCTCGCGGACCTGAGGGAATAGCGTGCCGATCATCATGATCGCCGTGCCGATGGCGGCCGGAGTCCTCGCCTTCATCCCCGGGTGGGCCCGTCAGCGGCCGTGGATCCTTCCCTTCGTCGGCGTCTTCCACTTCACGATGACGATCCTCGCGCTCCGCGATTATCCTTCAACCGCGCCGCATGAATGGATCGCGCTCGATTCTCTCGGCTGCATTTTTCTCGGCATCGTCAGCTCCGTCTTCCTCATCTGTTCGTTCTACGCGCCGGGGTACCTGGCGATCCGCGCGGAGCGCCCGAACCGCATGCTCTGCGCAGGCATCCCGGTCATGCTCGGCAGCGCCACGCTCATCATCTTCTCCCAGCACCTGGGGCTCTTGTGGGTCGCGATGGAGATGACGACGGTCGCCGCCGCGCCGCTCATCTACTTCAACCGCACGACGCGATCGATCGAGGCGACGTGGAAATATCTGGTGATCGGTTCCGTCGGAATCGCGCTCGCGCTCCTGGGATCCTTCTTTCTCGCCTATTCCGCTCACGCCGGCGGCATGGAAACGACGCTCTTTCTGCCGGACCTGCGCGCCCATGCAACAGGATTCTCCCGGCCGTGGGTCCGCGCGGCATTCGTCCTGCTGCTTGTCGGATTCGGCACGAAGATGGGACTGGCTCCTCTGCACACCTGGAAGCCCGACGCGTACGGCGAAGCGCCGGGCCTTGTCGGAGCGCTCCTGGCGGGCGGGCTCACAAACTGCGCGTTTCTCGCGCTGCTGCGCGTGTATACGATCGTCAACGCGGCGGGCGAAGGCGTCTTCGCCCGGGAGCTCCTCGTGGGAATGGGCCTCTTTTCCATGGCGACCGCGGCGGTCTTCATGATCCGCCAGCGCGACTTCAAGCGGCTGCTGGCCTATTCCAGCGTCGAGCAGATGGGGATTCTCGTCCTGGGGATCGGCATCGGAGGCATGGCCGCGTGGGGCGCTCTCCTGCATGCGATCAACAACGCGCTGAACAAGTGCGCGGTCTTTCTCGCGGCCGCGAACATCCATCGTTCGTACGGGTCCAAGAACATCGAGCATGTTTCCGGGGCGTTGCGAAAGCTTCCCGTCACGAGCGCCCTGTTCCTGGCGACGTTTTTCGCGATCACCGGGTCGCCGCCGTTCGGCATCTTCATCAGCGAGCTGACGATCCTGGCCGCAGCCATCAAGAGCGGACAGCGCGCGGTCGCCTTCGGGTTCCTCTTCTTTCTCGGAGCGATCTTCATCGCCATGGGTTCGACCATTCTCGCGATTGTCCATCGGCGGGACGAGCATTCGGAGGCGCCGGATCCCGGCGATACCCTGGCGAATAATTTTCCTCTGATACTCGCGTTGGCGCCCGTTCTCGTGATGGGACTCTGGATTCCCGCGCCGCTTGCGAAAATCCTGGAGGAAGCGGTTCTCAGCCTGGGGTGAGCCCTACGCCCAGAAGTCGTCGTCCTCGCCCTTGGGCTTGGCGTTCTCGGCGATCTTGGAGAGATCGAGCTTGTGGCCTTCCTGTTCCAGGGTCGTCAGCATGCCGGGCTTGTCGACGGCCTTCATGTAGGCTTCGAGCGGATCGACCTGGCGTTTCTTCACGAACTGCATGATCGCGTCGTTCATCGTCTGCATGCCGAGGTTCGTGGAGGTCTGCATGACGGAGAGAATCTGGAAGGTCTTGCCCTCGCGGATGAGGTTCGAGATGCTCGACGCTCCGATCAGGATCTCCAGCGCCGCGACCCGGCCGCCGCCCTTCTTCTTCAGGAGCGTCTGCGAGATGACGCCTTTCAGGGATTCGGAGAGCATCATCCGCACCTGGTTCTGCTGCGCCGTCGGAAACTGATCGATGATCCGGTCGACCGTGGAGGCCGCGGTGGTGGTGTGGAGCGTGCCGAAGACGAGGTGGCCGGTCTCGGCCGTCTCGATCGCGATCGCGATCGTCTCCAGGTCGCGCATTTCGCCCACGAGGACGATGTCGGGATCCTCCCGGAGCGCGGCCTTCAGCGCAGCCTTGAACGATTTCGAATGGACTCCGATCTCCCGCTGGTTCACCAGGCACTTCTTGTTCGTGTGCACGAATTCGATCGGGTCCTCGATCGTGATAACATGGTCCTCCCGCGTCGCGTTGATGAGATCCATCATGGCCGCGAGCGTCGTCGACTTGCCGCTTCCCGTCGGGCCGGTGACGAGGACGAGACCCTTCGTCAGGTAGCAGAGGTTCTTGATCGCCTCCGGAATGCCGAGGTCGTCGCAGGAAAGGATCTTCGACGGTATGACGCGGAACACGCCGCCCATTCCCTTCCTGTCCATGAAGACATTGCACCGGAAGCGGGCGAGATGCGGAATTTCATAGGCGAAGTCCGTATCCCATGCCTCGCCGAACTGCTCCTTGTTCCGCTCCGGCATGATCTCGAAAAGAATGTTCGCCACGCTCTCGGGCGTCAGAGCCGGATACTCGGGAAACGGGCGCATCGTTCCGTCGATGCGGAGCATGGGAGTGCATTCGGATGAGAGATGGAGATCCGAGGCGCGGGATTCGATCATGAATCGGAAAAACTGGTCGATGAAAGCTTCGTGGCGGAAAGGCGCTGCGGTCTCGTCCTCGACCGGCATCTGAATTACCGTGGACATGAATTCATGACTCCTCGTTTAGCCTCGTGGGCTGTATGAGATCACCGCTCCAGCAGGTAAGAATCTTCGATCAGGCGGCGCAAGGGCTTGCAGAGCCCATAAGATGCGAACATTTTTTCAGGACCCGACAGGCGAGTCAAGCTGTGATTGAAGTCTCAGCGTTCTTTCGGCGGATCCGGGCGTCGATGAAGGATTTGATGCAGAGCCCAAGGAAGAGGACGGAGAGGACGCACATGATCGCCATCTCGATGGCCGCGGCGGGCCGCTCGATCGGCGTTCCGGACACCATGCGCATCACGTTCAGGACGCCCTTGGCCGTGGCCAGGATCCCGATCAACCCGAAGACGGACGCCGCGTGCATCGCGTGCTTCTTCATCTTCTCGTTCTTCGCGACGGCCCCGAGCCCAGCGACGGGCAGGCCGAAGAAGAGCGGAATGAGAGCCGTGACGCTCGACTGGCCTGTGCCGAAGTAGAATCCGAGACCGAGGAGCATCAGGAGGTCGCCGTAGATGATGGTGACAAGCCACATGCGGGGAGGATAGATGATTTACGGGAAAAGGGATACATTTTTGACTCCTTGAAGATCGATTTCACATTTATGTTTTGTTCCCGTGCGCGCATCCCTGGAAATGTGAAATGTGAAGCCTGAAATCGTCCTTCCTTCGCTGCCCATCTCCGGAACTCTTCCCCGACTTGCGGAGGTTCTCTGCCGGCACGATACCGCGATCCTGGAGGCGCCGCCCGGAGCGGGCAAGACGACGCTCGTGCCGCTTCACCTGCTGAACTCCTCCTGGTTGAAGAAGAGGAAAATCCTGATGCTCGAACCACGCCGCCTCGCGGCGCGGGCGGCGGCGCAGCGGATGGCGTCACTCCTCGGCGAGAAAGCGGGCGAGTCCGTCGGCTACAGGACGCGCTTCGATACGGTCGTATCCGATGCGACGCGCGTGGAGGTCCTGACCGAAGGCATCCTCGCCCGCATGCTCCAGAACGATCCCGAGCTCCCTGGAACCGGTCTTCTCATCTTCGACGAATTCCACGAGCGCCATCTCGCGACCGATCTCTCCCTGGCCCTGGCTCTCGACGCGCGAGCGACCCTGCGTCCGGATCTGAAAATCCTCCTGATGTCCGCGACGCTCGACGGCAAAGCGCTCTCCGCTTTTCTCGACGATGCCCCGGTCATATCGAGCCCTGGAAAATCCCACCCTGTCGAGATCGAATACCTCGCCCGCGATTCAACGCAATGGATCGCGGAAACGGCCGCGGCGGGTGTACTGCGCGCGATCCATGAGGAGGGGGATATCCTGGTTTTTCTTCCGGGCGCGGGGGAGATCAGGCGCGTCCTTGATATTCTCCGGGAAAGCGCGGCGCTCGACAAATGCTCGCTGCTGCCTCTGTACGGCGATCTTTCACGCGACGATCAGGATCGCGCCCTTCGTCCGGATTCCGCGGGACGGCGCAGGATCATCCTCTCCACGTCCATCGCGGAGTCGAGCCTGACGATCGAAGGCGTCCGGATCGTTGTCGACACCGGTTGGACCCGCCGAAGCGTCTTCGATCCCGCGACCGGCATGAGCGGGCTCCAAACTGTCCGCGTCGCGCGCGATTCGGCGGACCAGCGCGCCGGACGCGCCGGACGACAGGGTCCGGGAATCTGTTACCGGTTGTGGTCCGAATCGACAAACTTCGGGCTGCCGAAGCGCTCGACGCCGGAAATCCTCTCGGCCGACCTGGCGCCGCTGGCGCTCCAGCTTGCCGCGTGGGGCTCCCGGAATCCTTCCGATCTCAGATGGCTCGATCCGCCTCCGCAGGCCCCGATGTCCGCCGCGCGCGCGCTGTTGCTCCTGCTGAATGCGATCGATGACCGCGGTCTCATCACCGAGCTGGGAAAAAAGATGGCGGAACTGCCTGTTCATCCGCGCCTGGCTCACATGATCGGCCGGGCCCGCGCCCTCGGCATGATCTCCTCGGCCTGCGACATCGCGGCGATTCTCGATGAGCGCGACATCCTGAAGGATCGCGCGCGGGAGAATCCCGATCTCCGCGTTCGCCTCGATGCGCTCAGGAATTTCCGGCACGACAAATCGCAGCGCGATACGGATGGTACAGCTTGCCGGCGCGCGGAGCGCACGGCTTCGCAACTGCGCCGATCCCTGCGAGCCTCGACCGACCCGGTGGACGGCGATGCCGGTCTGCTTCTCGCTTTGGCCTATCCTGATCGCATCGCCTGGCGGCGCGGAGCGACGGACAGACCCGGAGGAAGTCAGCGCTTTCTTCTGTCGCAGGGACAGGGAGCGATCCTCCCCGGCCTCGATCCCTTTCGCGGCGAATCGCTCCTTGTCGCGGCGAGGCTCGACGCCGGCCAGGGCGAAGGCCGGATCCACCTGGCCTCACCCGTTGCCGAAGAGACATTGCGGCGGCATCTTCCCCAGCTCTTCCAGGATGTTTCCGTGGTCGGATGGAAGGAAGAACGTTCCTGTGTCATCGCGGAGACAGAAGAACGCCTCGGCGCGGTCATCCTGAGAAAAAAATCATCCGAAGCCGTCGATGAAGAGCAGGCCTCGCTCATTCTTGTGGATGTCATCCGGAGAAGCGGGCTCTCGATCCTTCCGTGGACGGATGAAATCTCGGATTGGCGAAGGCGAGTTCATTTCCTCGGATTTCATATTCCGGAGGAGAGCTGGCCCGATCTTTCCGATGAAGCGCTCCTGACGACGCTCGAGGATTGGCTTCTTCCTTATCTCACCGGAGCCCGTTCCCGGCGCGACATCGATCGACTCGATCTGAAGATCATCCTCAGCGCGCTTCTGCCGCGCCCGCTCGCCCGGCGGGTGGAGGATGATGCTCCGGAGCATCTGACCGTCCCGAGCGGATCCCGGATCAGGTTGAAATACTCCGGTACGGAATCGCCCGTCCTCGCCGTCAAGCTGCAGGAAATGTTCGGCCTCGCCGAAACGCCCCGCGTCGCGCGCGGCCGCGTTCCTGTCGTCCTTCATCTCCTCTCTCCCGCCGGTCGGCCCATCCAGGTGACAAGCGACCTCCGCAATTTCTGGAACAACACGTACAACGAAGTCAGGAAGGAGCTGAAAGGGCGATACCCGAAGCATCCCTGGCCCGAGGATCCCTGGAACGAACCTCCTACAAGAAGAGCCAAACGGTCTGCCGGCGCGGCGCCAAAGGAAAGACCACCGGGAGCACGCCGAGAGAAGTAAAGTGACCCGTCCCCGCTCAACTGTTAAAGTATCTCATCCGATTCATGTCCTTCATTCGCCTGATCTCCTTCGCCACGGCTTTCCTGAGCCTTCTCATGGTGAATGATGTCGCGTCCGGGGCCTACCCCGGACCCTACTCCGGATCGCGCATCCTTGGAAATTCCGGGATCTGCGCCGTGTACACGGAAGACCTTCGCCGGACGACCCCGGAAAGCGAGGGCATTTACCATCTCTACGTGGACGGATACCAGGACGATTACATCCTCTCCTGCATTCCCGCGTTCCTGATCGAAGGCATCCGTGAAACGTCGGGCGGAACGGATTCGCGAAGACGACCGGCGAACGAGATCGAGATCCTGCCGGACCTGTTCCACACGGAGACTCGCTTTTCATCGCTGACGAATCCGGCGCTGCGGATTTCGTATTCCGTCTTCGCGACTGCGGACGGAACGATCGTCTTCGACATCGCCATCCGAAATGCCGCGTCCAACGCGATCCCCCTCGTCCTCCAACCCACCGCATCGTTCCGCAAGCCGGCGCGGACCATGAGCCGGATGGATGCGGCGGGATTCACGTTCGCGAATGTCTCCTTCCCGCGCGCGCACCTCGGGCTCGGCATGATCGGAGATTCCTCCGCCGTGAACGCGAGCCTCGATTCCGGCACGATCGCTCTCACGCAGAAGATCTTCATTCCCGCGGGAGAAACCGCGCGCACGAAGATGGTCCTGAAGTGCTGGACGTCCGGCGAATCGCCGGCGATCAGCCGTCAATTCGCGGACTTGAACGGCTCCATGAAATCCGCGAGGTCCTGGCTCGACGGTAAAACTCCCGGCGCCTCCCCTGAAATAGCTCACCCCGAACTGCGGCGCGCGTATGAAAGCTGCCTGCTGGCGCTCGCCGCGACCGAGCTGCGCGGCGCGGTTCCCGCGGACATGACCGGGCAGTTCGTCACCGACGGCAAGCCTCAGCTCTATCCCCGCGACGCGCTCATGACGGCCCGCGCGCTCCTGGCCTGCGGTCATCCGGAACCGGCGAGGAAAATCATCGCATTCTGGGACAAGTCCATTCCGCAGAAAAGCCCGGGGGAATGGTATGCCCGATACGACGCGGATGCCCGCGCGACACCCGGAGGTTCCGGCGCCCCGTACGATCTCCCTGAATGGGATTCGAACGGCTACTACGCGTCGCTGCTTCTGGATTATTTCCTCCGCACCGGCGAACGAATCGGAGACTACGCGCTCATGAAGCAGTTGCTCGATTTCGTCTGCGCGCGGCAGGATGCGGGCGGGCTCGTTCGCGAGGGAGGCATCATCGAGTGGGAAGGGCTTCTACCGGCGACGAACATGAATCTCGCCGCCGGATTGCGCGCCGGCGCCGTCCTCGCGCGGATGGAAGGAGAAATCCCGACGGCGGCGCGCTACCGCGATGCGGCCGCGCGCATGGAGTCCGGACTGCGGCGGCTCTTCTCCGCCCGTCGGGGAGCCTACATGGATCTCCGGGGCGCCGACGGAACCCAGGAGCAATTCAACACGTCGGCGAATTTCGGATTTCTCTGGGGATATCCCGATCACTTCGAGCTCGCGGCCACGAACGCGTGGTATCGCGGCAACACGCACAAGCTGGGAAGCGGCGTCCAGTATTTCGAGGCGGACGGATATGGTTCGGACCTCTTCGGATTCACGACCGGCGCCAGCGCCCAGTATCACGCTCTCGCGGGAGACAACAGGATCTGCCTCGATCATCTCCAGTGGATGATGGCACATTCCAACATCTACGGCATGATGCCGGAACGGGTCTTCTTTCCGGACGGTAAGGATGTCAGCCCCGCGTCGCCGCTCTCCTGGTGCAACGCCGAATTCGCGATGGCCATCCGCGAATGCGTCCTGACGGCCATGCCGGGCGTCGCCGCCGGTCCCGCTCCCGCCATGTCCGGCGTCATCATGGATCTGAACGGATTGATGCGGCTCCTGAAGGCATGGCCCGACGCGAGAAATCAGGCGCTGGTCGCGCACTTGGAGGGCGGCCTCATGGCGGCGCGCGCGGAAGCATCCGTGGCCGACCAGGCACGCATTCTCCACGATCTCCTGACCGAGCTCGAACTATCCGGCGACAACGACCTGCAGTACCGGACACGCGCCATCAGGATGCGCTTCTCCAGGATCCTCGCGAATCTTTCCGGCGTCACCCTGCAGGTGGCAAATGGTGTCGATCAGGTCATCGCCCTGAATGAGGAACTTCCGTTGCCGATCGTCGGCGAGGCCGGCCGCGACGTCGTCCTCTCGGGCGCGACCATGGAATCGTGCGACGGCAATGGCGTCGTGACCTCCGAAAATATCGTCCTGAAGAGATCACCGTCGGGCTTCGCGAAAACGGCATCGCGCGTCTATCGCAAGGGCGCGGCTCCGTATCAGACCGCCGTCCGCGTCACGCTCAAGGCGAAATGGAAAGGCATTCCCTTCGCGCTCGCCCGGACATGCGGGGTCAGGATCCAGCCCCGATACGAAATCCTCCAGAAGGAAAGCGACGGAAACATCTCGCTGGAAATCATTCCGCATGTCGATTCCTCCTCCCGCGTCACGCGCCTCGTCGCGCCGCGCGGGTGGTCCGTCCGCGAAAACGGAAAATGGAATTTCACTGCCCGGCCCGGAGCGAATGTCCCGCCCGGGTTCCACAAGTTGGTGCTGATCGTCTCGAAGCTCGGAGCCTCGAAACGCGGGGCGAGAAACGAGGAAATTCCGGTTCCGGTCAGCTTTGCGACATCCCTGGATCTGTCGGGATCATGGCGGTTTCGGACGGGGGACGATTCGACATGGGCCGATCCGAACAGGACCGACGGAGAATGGAAAGAGATCGCCGTGCCCGCGCAGTGGGAGAATGCGGGTTATCCCGGATACGACGGATTCGCGTGGTATCGACGCGAGGTGATGTTGCCTCCGGCGTGGAAGGACCATGACATCGAGCTTGTTCTCGGAGCCGTGGACGACCAGGACTGGACATACTGGAACGGCGGGTTGATCGGCCACAAGGAAACCTGGAACGAGGAGCGGATCTACCGCATCGACAGGTCGCTGATGCGATTCGATCGGCCCAACGTGATCGCGATCCGCGTTTTCGACAACATCTTCGGGGGCGGCATCTGGAAACATCCCGTCGAGATGCGCATGAAGCCGATCGCCGCTCCTTCCGACCTCCGTCCGAATTGACGCTGCCGGTCGAACCTCCGCCAACCCGCTGGTCCTTCCCGGATCGTTTCCCGGCCGGCAATTCCGATCACGCCGTTGAAGGACGCGACGAAAGCGAAAAGCCCGAACCGGGAGAGGGCGATCTCATCGGCGTCGGAGCCGACCTCGAACCGGGAACGATCCTGGCCGCGTATCGGCGGGGACTCTTCCCGATGAATTGCGCGCCGGGAGTCCTTGGCTGGTGGTCACCCGATCCGCGCGGCATCCTTCCGCTCGACGGGCTCCACGTGAGCCGCTCGCTGCGAAGATCGATGCGGAAATTCGAATTCCGCGTGAACACGGCCTTCGGCGACGTGATCCGGCATTGCGCCGATCCCTCCCGGCCGCACGGGTGGATCACGCCGGAGATCATCCAGGCCTACACCGACCTGCACGAGATGGGATGGGCTCACAGCGTGGAAACCTGGACAAGGGACGGCGAGCTCGCGGGAGGGCTCTACGGCATCGCGATCGGAGGATTTTTCGCGGCGGAATCCAAGTTTCACCGGGCCACGGACGCCTCGAAGGCCGCCGTCGCGCACCTCATCGCGCTTCTGCGGCGGCACGGCGGAATTCTCCTCGATGTGCAATGGAAAACGGACCACCTGGCCGGTCTTGGAGTTGTCGAGATAAGCCGCACAGAATATGTGTGTCGACTGCGTCAGGCCCTGGAGCGGCCACTTCCCGGGATATTCACAGGCGCGCGAAGCGGGATACGGACAATTGACTTTCCCCTGCCCGGCAAGTAATGATGTGATGATGCAAAAGATGATTCCAGGAGGGTATTTCATGTCCAGATCGATCGCAGGTTTCTTCGTCTCATTCCTTCTCATCCTCGGTGTCGCGCTGCCCGGAGAATGCGAATCCAAGTACAGCCGAAAACTGAACGATGCGCGCGAAGTCGTCGTCGAGGCGATGAACGCTCCCGGCAAGGCGATCCCGCCCGCCCTGCTGAGAAATTGCAAGGCCATCGCGATCTTCCCCGGAACGATCAAGGCCGGATTCATCGTGGCGGGCCGATACGGCGAAGGAATCGTCATGACCCGCGACACGGAAGGCAAGTGGTCCGCTCCGGCTTTCTTCACCATCGCCGGCGGCAGCTACGGGCTCCAGATCGGCATCCAGTCGATGGACGTCGTCCTCCTCATAATGAACGACCGCGGTCTGCAGGCGCTCTTGAAGCAGAAGTTCACGATCGGCGCCGACGTCGCCGTGACGGCCGGACCGGCAAGCGTCTCCGGCGACGCCGACATCGACGTCTTCCTGAAAGCCGACATTCTCTCGTACACGCGCTCCAAGGGCCTCTTCGCGGGACTGGCTGTGAACGGCGCGCGGATGGCGGCGAGCCCGAACATGAACCGGGAATTCTACGGCCGGAAAATATCCGTCGACGAGATCATCATCCACAGGTCCGTCGATGCTCCGGCGGCCGCATCGCTGAAAGCCACTCTGGAGACGTACGCGAAGTAAGGGAATTTTCGGTTAAGTAGAACGGGAATCTGCTTCAGCCGGAATCCACCGCAGGACGAGCCGGTTTTTCTCTTCGGAGCGGGAATATTCCTGCGCATCGGTCAGGGCGAGGATGAGCGAAATCCCCATGCCATGCTTCTCATCGCCTCTTCGCTCCGCGATAGCCGCTGTCAACGGGTTGAAAGCCTTCGCCGCATCCACGAGAATCAATTCCAGGCTCTTCTCCCCGCCGCGCGCTTCAACCTCGATAAAACCGGGAGATCCCTCGAAGCCATGCCGGACGATGTTCATGAACGCTTCCACCGCGGCCGTCTCCGCCAGTCCGCGTCGCGGGGGATCAAGCCCCCTGCGCGCCAGTTCGTTTCCGGCCCAGGCCGCGAATAGACGAACCTCCGATTCGGACGCGGCGAAAACGGATCTGGACGACGAATCAGACAGAGAAGATGTCCGAGGGAAAAAGAAGCCCCACCGTCTCGAATTTCTGAAGAAATCCGGGCGGCTGATCCGCCGTGCGGTATTCGCCGATCACCGTGCCGTCATCGGCGCAGCCCGTGATCTCATACCAGAAGAGACGACGCAGCGTGTTTTCTCCGTCCTTCATGCCCGTCAGCTCGCATATCTCCGCGACCTTTCTGCTGCCGTCCGGATAGCGCCGCAGAAAGACGATCATTTCTAGCGCGGAAGCGACCTGCGACCGGATGGCGGACAGCGGCATGTCCATTCCCGCCATGAGACACATGGATTCCACACGATGGAGCAGGTCGGCGGCGGAGTTCGCATGCGCCGTCGTCATCGATCCATCATGCCCCGTATTCATCGCCTGAAGCATATCCATCGCCTCTCCGCCCCTGCATTCCCCGATGATGATCCGGTCGGGTCTCATCCGCAGCGCATCTCTCACGAGATCTCGAATCGTGACCATGCCCTTGCCGGCGATGTTGACGGGCCGCGACTCCAGGCGCACGACATGGGGATGGCTCTCGCGCACCTTGAGTTCCGCCGCGTCTTCGATCGTGATGATCCGCTGTTCCGGCGGAACAAGCGTCGAAAGGACATTGAGGATCGTCGTCTTTCCCGATCCCGTTCCACCGGCGACGATGATGTTGAGCCTGGCCTTCACGCAAGCTCCGAGAAAATACGCGATCTCGGGCGTCAGAGCGTCATAGCCGAGAAGATCTTCCATCTGCAGCGTATGCGTCTTGAATTTCCGGATCGTCAGGACCGGACCGTCCAGCGCCAGGGGCGGAATGATCGCATGCACCCGCGATCCGTCCGGGAGCCGCGCATCCACATGCGGATTGGAGAGATCGAGATTGCGGCCCACGCGGGAGACGATGCGGGAGAGGATATTCATCATGTGAGCATCGTCGTGAAACTTCCTGTCTGTAATCCTGATCTTCCCGTTGCGCTCCACGAATATTTTCCGCGGGCCGTTCACCATGATCTCCGAGACCTCCGGATCCTGCAGCAACGGCTCGATGGGGCCGCATCCGACGATCTCGTCCACGATTGAAGTCAGGAGTTCCTCCTTCTGGGCGATCGAAAGCGATATCCTCGCATCCGCGAGTTCCTTCTGCATGCTCGGCTCGAAATGCGCCCGCAAGGTCGCGCTCATCTCCCCAGGATCCCTCCGCGAAAGCTTCTGCGATGAGTCGCTCGCGGAAAAACGAAGCACGATGTTCGTGCGAATCTCATGCAGCTCGGTTTCCTCCAGCGAGGGAGGAAACTGCTCGGATGACGGAGCCATGTGCGTGGTCGTCGAGAGGATGGACAGCGTTCTTCTGACCGCCGCCAGGGCTTCCAGATCTGGATCGTGAGCCTCCTTCTTCTCCATTTCGACGGCGGCTCCCGGTTTCAGCGAGGCGTAGGACATCCGGTATTTCTCCCGAAGCTGCCGCCGGGCCTCCTCGCGCGAGAGCGTCATGAGGCGGCGCCGCCCGCGGTCAGAAGCGTCATTGCCGCGGACTCATCGGCGACGATCTCGAAGAACTTGTCCATCCTGGTGATGGCCAGGATTCTTTTCACGGTATCATTGATTCCCATGAAGACGATCCTGCCGCTTCGCCTTTTCTTGACTTCTTCGAGGCCCGCGATGAGCGCGGACAAGACGGCGGAGTCGACCTGTTCGAGCGAAAAGCACGCGAGAAGAATATGCCTGGCTCCCTTGTCGACGGCTTTCTTCAGTTCCGCTTCCACAGCGGGAGCATCCGGGGCATACACCTTGCCGGAAAGGACGAACCGGAAGATATCCGGCGAGCCCGCCACCTGAGTCGCGCTTCTGATCATACGATCACCTCCTGGTCATCCTGTTGTCACGCTCCACACGCCACGCAGACAGCCATGGCGGAAAGGTCGTCCCGGAGCACTTCCGTTCCGGCGAAAGCATAAACCCGGTCTCGCATTATTTCGACAAGTCTCTGCGGGTCGGAACGTCCGCAAGCGCCCTGCAGTTCCTCCTCGATCCACCTCATCAGGACATCCGTCCCCAGAGCATTGCCGGCGGAATCCTCGACCTCGACAAGCCCGTCGGTATAGAGAAACAGAACGTCTCCATCCCTGAGACGCACGGACACCTCACGGTATTCGGGCTCCCCGAAAATATCCGGATTGAAAGCCCCGAGAAGCAC
The DNA here is from genome assembly GCA_964499705.1 of uncultured bacterium. Lineage (GTDB taxonomy): Bacteria > UBA8481 > UBA8481 > UBA8481 > UBA8481 > JBBTKW01. The sequence goes on from CAZCME010000004.1 coordinate 278,605, forward strand.
GTCGCCTTTCTCCAACAACATCGCAGGTTGATTCCTTCGAAAAAGAAGCCCCGGTTCCTGGGAAGCCTTGACGTAGGCGAGCGTCCCGGTCTCCGTGTCAATGTCCGCGAAAAACGTACTCGCAAAGCGGCCACGCGGAAAGGTCCTTGTCAATTCGCGGTTCAGCTTCCGAAATTTTTCGGTCGTTGGGCCGTCCTCATGGAGAATTCCCCGCGCCAGGGTCCGGAACATCGAAAATAGCAGCGCGGCTGGTATTCCATGCCCGGAGATGTCAGATAGTACGATTCCAATCCGTTTTCCTCCGGGATGCGGAATGAAGTCGAAATAGTCGCCTCCGACGTCGCCGCTGGGAACGAAGCAGATGCCGAAAAGAAGCCCGGGGATGGAAGGCTTTTCATGCGGTAGCATCGCCTGCTGTATCGTGCGCGCCAACGCCAGCTCTTCCCGCATCTTCTCGTCCCGCTTCGTCAATTCGACCACGTATCTGCGGTTCTCCTCCTGCATCCTCCTGTCCCGCTCCATGAGCCGTGCGAACCAGACGCTTGTGAGAACACTGAGGATGATGCCGGTGACGAAAACGATCCCGGGGAGGAATCCGCGACGGTCGGCGAGGTAGGCGGGAGAAGCCCTGATTTCTATCCGCCAGTGCCGTCCCGCCGCTTCGAAATGTCCTCCGCCCTCGAACGACCGTTCGTCGTCCGGAAAATCGGAGGAAGTGGAATATTCGGCGAGCAGTTCTCCATGCTCCGTGTCGGCTCCGTTCAGCAACCTGATTCTCATCTCTTCCGTGGAATAGTCCGAGAGAACCGCCCGCATCATCCTGTCTCCCCTGCAGATGCCAAGAAGGAAACCGTTTGTCGTCGCGCGCCGGATCGAGGGATCGCGTTTCGTATCGCTGTTCTCGCCTTGCACTGGTATGACGTAAATCCATCCCGTATCTTCGCCATCGAACGCGGCGAGTGAAATAACACCGGTCGAAATCGGGGTATCATCCTTCATCGCCCGGATCATGGCCTCCAGAAGAACGGAATCCGCGACCAGATGGATGACGGCCGTGGTAATGCTTTCCCCGGAATCCACGCGCGTAATCGGAACCGGCCTGGAATTCATGGATGGGGAACCCGTCCCCGGCGCATAGGCCAGGGCCGAGATCGCCTTGTGCCTCCGCATCATCGCTCCGGCATAATCGTGAAACTGGACTGTATCGACCGATCCGAGCGCTTGAAAGAACGCCTTGAGCGAATGCATCACTTCGACGTTCTGCCGCACCGCGCGATGCAGCGCCTGGCCGTTGATGGTCGACGCATCGAGGAATTCCTTCTCGATCCTGGCACGTTCCATATCGTCCACGATCGTCGAAAGCGTCCAGGTGACGAGGAAACCGATGAGCGCCACGATGCCGATCTGGATCCAGCGATTCACTTCAGCGTGAATCCCCGCTTCGCCGAAAGACAATCCGACCATCGGCTCTTTTTTGCGCCACGATCCCTTTTTCTCCCGCAGGCGTTGCGACGCGTATGACAAGCGTGCGCGAAGCCTCGTCGAAAGAGCGAACGCGGACGTTGCCCGGTGAAAGAACCAGATTGTCCTGCCACGCTCCGTCACCCGATCGAAACTTGTAATCATCGCGATTCGCGGCGGCACGGGGCAGAGTCGTCACGATCTCGGGCATCGCCCACGAGGAGCGGACCGGAACGCGAGAGGACGGCGATGCCGGCGCGTCCGATCTTTCCCGGGGCGAACCTGCCGCAACGGTGACAGGCGGCCGTGACGCGGCAGGTTCGGCTCCTCCGCGTGCGCGTTCCCTCCCGCCTCCTCGCTGAACGATCGGCGGCGCGGCTTCGCCGCCGCGGTTCACCGGACCGCGCATCGGCTCCGCGCGCCGGCCGGGTTTGACGCGGATCCGGAATTGCTGCGGTCCGAGATTGATTCCTCCGCCGATGGACAGGACATCGTATGTCCGAGACGCCTCGCGCGCGAATTTTTCGAGACCTCGATTGAGCTCGTCCACAAGGAGACGGTACTCGTGCTGCTTCGCCAACGCTGAATTCTGGCGGGCGTTGTGCTGCTCCACGAGCCGATTGTGTTCCGCGACGTCCCGCTCGAACCGCGGAGTGTTGTCGATCCCGGCACGCTTCATCTCCTCGACGCTCGTCTGCAGGCGGACAATGGAGTCGCGCTCCTGATCCAGTTCGCTTCGCATTCTCGCGATGTCCTGTTCCATGAGCCGCACGCGACCAAGTCCCTCGTCAAGGCCGCTTTCTTCATTCCGGATTCGATCCATTCTGCCCCGGACCGCATTCTGCATGAAAAGCTTCGCGAGAATCTGGAGATCGTCCATTTTCCTGACGAGCGACCTGACCGGATCGTTTCCGTGCTCCGAGAAGAATGTGGCGGACTCCTCCGCCACCATGATATTCCCCGGCGCGGAGGCCTTCGCCCGGATGAATCCCTCCAGCGCGGCCGCATCTCCGAAAAATTCACGGATGGTCATGTCAAGCAGGGGTGTCAGATATTCCGTCTTAAGCCGGGCGCGCGTCAGGGAAGCGGTCATCCTGGTGTCGGAAGGAGCGTAGGCCCAGTTGGCGACAATCAGCTGAGGTTTGGTTTCAGGCGTGATGTAAGCCGGCACATCGACGGACAGGAGAGCGTCGAGATCGAGCCGGGCGCCGCGACCGCGTTTCAGCCAGCTGCAGATGCCGAAGAGGCGCGCCACATTCTTCAGCTCCGCAAGTTCCGGAAACACGGCCGCGTAAAGTTCGTAATTCCTGTTCAGGTCGTCGATGCAGTCCCTGATGCTGGAGGAAAGCGAGCGTCTCTTGAAGCGTTCGAAGGCGGCGGGATCGGCGAAATCATCGCGTTGCCGTTCCGCGTCGGCGGTGAATTGCGCGTTGACCACGGTCGCCGTCCTGTATTCCGGATCCGTTTCGATCTCGATCGACTCGGGATAAAACCAGAATCGCGTCCCGATCCACTTGCCGGAAGGCATCGCATCCGTCGCGATATCCCTCTCCGCCGAAGTGTAAAATCCCGGATGAGCGAACGACATCAGGGAACGAACGTCCTGGAACGAATTCGGGTCGAGGCCGCAGGTGATCGTCTTGAACCGTTTATCGGCTTCGAGAACGGTCGCGCCGATATGCGTATGTTCGAGAAATCCGCCGAAGGAAACTGTCGCCGCCGTGGGATCCGGATTCGGATCGAGACTGATGAAGGCCTCGTTATCCCCGGCCCGGGACACGGCGCGATAGGCGACCGCAAGATCGGCCAGCGTGACCGGATAGCCCGAAAGCGTCGGCAATTCGGCGAGCGCAGGATCCAGCAACAGGCCGGCCCGATCGTCAATGGCCGCGCCGCCGGGAACCATATCCCCCTGGAAGAAGGCGGCGAGCAAGGACAGATCGAGCGGGATTTTACCGGCAGGAACGGGAAATCGCGCCGCGGAAATGAGCCAGGGCCGGGGATTGAGTTCCAGTTCGCTCCGAGAATAACGGTGGCGGTAAGCGTAGACGGCGACCCGGAGCGTATCGCCACTGACGCGCGCGAGGCTCGACAAGGCATGCCGGATCACGGGATACCAGAGATCATAAGCGGAGTGGGCGCTTTCTCCCGGAAGGAATATCCGAGCGCCTCGATCACCGTCGGATTGCACGAGCACGCGCCCGCCCCGCAGAATCGCGACCCATGCGGGCTGCGCGGACCCGACGGGAAAATAGTCCACCACGCTCCGGTAGGGCGCCATGGCTGGCTGTTCGCTCATTTCGAGCATCTCCGGGAGAAGCTCCGTATAGGGATCGAGGATGGGTTGGACGATACCGCGCGCATCCGGCGACTGATCCGCGGCTCCAAGAACTTCCCCAAGCGGCCGGCCGGTGCGCACCATGACAGTCCGGTCGATGAGGTCTCCATAAGAAGCCTTGATCCATCGAATGGGCGTCCGTGCGGCCGAGACCGATGCGTGGAAAAAAAGGATGAGAAGGAGACACCGGAATCGCCTCACTCGAACTCCCTTTCTCGTCTCTCTATTCTTCTCATCCACACCGCGGATAGGTTATCATCTTGAACACATCATGGAGATTAAAATCGGAATTCTCACGGTATCGGACCGCGCTTCAAGAGGCGCGTATGAGGATATCTCGGGAAAGGCGATCATCGCGACATTCCAGGAATACCTGGCATCTCCCTGGACTTCCGTCTACAGCGTGATTCCAGACGAACAATCGCAGATCGAAGCGGAACTGATCCGCATGTGCGATGAAGAAGGATGCGCCCTGGTCGTGACGACGGGAGGAACGGGACCCGCCCCGCGGGACGTGACACCGGAGGCAACCGAAGCGGTCGTGGACAAGATCTACCCTGGTTTCGGCGAGCAGATGCGATCCGTTTCCCTCAGGCATGTGCCGACCGCGATACTCTCGCGCCAGATGGCCGGCAGCCGGGGAAAATGCCTCATCCTGAATCTGCCCGGAAAACCCGCATCCATCAGGGAATGCCTCGATGCCGTATTCCCGGCGATCCCCTACTGCGTCGATCTCCTCGGCGGTCCCCGGCTCGAATCGAATCCGGACGTGATCCGGGTGTTTCGCCCGAAATAATGCTCCCGGTTAGAAAATCGCCCCAGCCTTGAGACACGTCTCCGACACAGCGAATCCATCCTCCCCCAGATGGTGCAGAAGGCGGGCGCCATTTTCGATTAGCCACCGTCCCTGGAAGTAACGTTCGTCCGCGCATCCGCCGAGCATCTCCACGAGCACAACGTCATAACTCTCGCGCAAAGCTTCGCCCACGGGCGTGCCCTGTTCGAGAATCCGGCAGTCGATATTCGCCAGGCATTCGAGAAGGCTGGGCGCCTTCACATGTTTCGAGGGACAAGTCCGCAGATCGAAATCTCGAAACTTGTCGCGCTTCCTGCCGCTCGTGCGGCCTGCCGCGAGCACTTTCTCCGCCATGCCGGCGCCGGGAACATTGATGACAAGCTCGCCCGAGGCGCGAGCGGCTTCCGTCGTGGCCTGGCCAGAAGCCAGTACGAGTACGGCCTTGGGCGGATCGAAGTCCAGCGGCATGCACCAGGCAACGGCGCAGACTTGATTCCTATCCTCGTGGCGGGCCGTTATGAGAACGGTCGGGCAGGGATTCAGGAGCTTCCACAGGTCTTTGCTGTCGACGGCGAGTTTCATGGTCCCATGCTATGCGATTCCGTCAGATATATCACCGGGGTCCACGAAGGAGCAGAAGTTCCCCAACCGAAGAATCTTTAACCACGAACCACACTAACCACACGAATAAATGCCCTTCGATGGGGTCAAATTGAGCGACACTCGTTCCCTAATTTTCGTGTTTTTCGTGTGGTTCGTGGTTTCAGGTCTTGTGGAAGGGAATTCTGATGAAGGAGCAAGTCGCCTCGTGTGCCCAAAATCGTATACGGAAGGCCTGATTCCTGATATCTGTTCTTAGTCAGAGGAGGCGGAGACCATGTCCAAAGAGGGGAAGCCCGGCAAAACCATCGAAACCGGCAATTCCAACGGAAAAAAGATCAAGAACAAGTTTTACGAGAAGGAACTAAGGCGTCTCCAGATCGAGCTGGTCAAGCTCCAGGAGTGGATCCGCCACAAGGGTCTGAAAGTCGTGGTCATCTTCGAGGGACGCGACGCGGCCGGCAAGGGCGGCGTCATCAAGCGGATCTCCCAGTGCCTGAATCCCCGCGTCTGCCGCATCGTGGCGCTCGGGACGCCCACGGAGAAGGAAAAGACCCAGTGGTATTTCCAGCGCTATGTGCCTCACCTGCCTGCGGCCGGCGAGATGGTGCTGTTCGATCGGAGCTGGTACAACCGATGCGGCGTGGAGAAGGTGATGGGATTCTGTTCCGATGAGGATTACAGGGAATTCCTGCGGGCGTGTCCCGAGTTCGAACGCATGCTGCTCCGGTCCGGAATCATTCTCATCAAGTACTGGTTCTCCGTGTCGGATGAGGAGCAGGAGCGCCGGTTTCAGTCGCGGATCGCGGATCCGACGAAGAGGTGGAAGCTGAGCCCCATGGATCTCAAGTCGCGTTCGAAGTGGGTCGAGTACTCGATGGCCAAGGACCAGATGTTCGCCCACACGGACATCAAGCAGGCTCCATGGCACGTCGTGAACGCGGACAACAAGAAGCTGGCAAGGCTCAACTGCATCGCGCATCTTCTTTCCATGATCTCCTACAAGGATCTGACCCCGGACAAGATCAAGCTGCCTCCGCGCCAGAAGGATAAGGGCTACGTGAGGCCTCCCATGACCGACCAGACCTTCGTGCCCAATCAGTATGGAGAATAGTTTCATCCAGGACGGGTAGGATATTTCGGATTACGTGATGTACTAGATTGTAGTATTGTTAATGACTCGCACTTACGAATGGAATGAGATCTATAAAGTGTGCGTCCTCGAATTCGGAGCCGCATAACGGAGCAAGTCGCGGATTCCGGACTCCGGCCAACGGGGCTGCGGCACACGAAATCATCCGCTTAGGGCTGCTCCGGTCAAGGCCTGACCCGGTTCACGGCGATTCGTTGCGCAGGTGCCGGCCATCAACGCCCTTCCCCCGCTCTCGTCTCTCCGCATGACGGCTTCTCTGTTCGAGTCTTCGGCCCCGCATGAAGCGGATTTCGGGCTGCAGGGAACCGCTAGCTCCCCGCCTAGACGCACGCGCCATCATACTCCGCGTCCGGCCCGGATGCAATTTTCACTGGCCATGGCCGCCGGGATTGAGTAGCATGCCTGACCGTTCATGAACATACAGGCCATCATGAAACAGATGCAGAAGGTCCAGGCGGAAGCGGCGAAGGCGCAGGCGGAGCTGGATGCCGCCGTCGTCGAGGGCAGCGCGGGGGGAGGCGCCGTCAAGATCGTGATGACCGGATCGTATCAGGTCAAATCGGTCGAAGTGAGCCAGGACATGGTGGAAACGGGCGATAAGGAAATCATCGAGGACAGCCTCCGGGCCGCCCTGGATGACGTTCTGGGTAAAGTCAGGGCCCTGACGCAGGCGGCGATGTCGAAGGCCGTCGGCGGAGCCAACATCCCGGGGATGCCGAATCTTTTTTAGCCCATCGCACGGCGATGATGCGAATGAAAATCGAAGTCAGGAGAGGAAACAGTGTCGAAGAGAACATTTCAGCCCCATAACCGGCGGCGAAAGAAGACCCACGGGTTCAGAAAGCGTATGGCAACTCCCACGGGACGGCGGGTTCTGGCGTCGCGACGGAGCAAAGGGCGCAAGCGACTCACAGTTTGAGTTTTCGCAAGCGGCGGACCGCTGATGACGTTGGTCGGCAGCCGGGACAAGGTTCGTCTTCCGGCATTCTCGCAACGGGTTCTAGTTGCTGCAAGACCGGGATAACCGGATGACCATCCCGTCGCTTCGAATATTCACGCTTTGACATGTCCGGAAGTCGTGTTATTGCAATAATAAATGCCTTTCGTGCGCGGCGATTATCCGATGTTCCGACAATTCCGAACCAGGTAGAGACCGTGATCTTGTGCCGCGGAGCGAAGAATGCGGTGGAAAGAAACCGGATCCGGAGGCGGATCAAGGCGGCGGTGCGGGAAGTGATGAAGAAGAAAGAGCAGAAGGACGCAGTCGTCGTGATCGAGGCGGGAAGAGACTTTTTGAGTATGAACTGGGATGCGGTGAAGAATCGAGTCATGAAGCAGATGAATCATGTCGCCTGAAATACGCTCCATCAGCCGCGTCTCGGAATGGATGCGCCTGGCGACGATCCTTCCCATCCGAGCCTATCAATTGTTCATCTCCCCTCTTCTTCCCCCAGCCTGCCGCTATCATCCTCACTGTTCCGCCTACGCCGCCGAAGCCATTCTGGCTCACGGTCCCGTCCGAGGCATCTGGCTGGGCATCAAGCGCATTCTGAGATGTCACCCTTTTCATGCGGGCGGTTACGATCCGGTTCCGCCCCGGAGTCGATGATCGATGGAACAGCGACGGCTCTTCATCGCCATCGGTCTCTCGATGGCCTTCCTCTTCCTCTGGCAGATGCTCTTTCCCCCACCGGCTCCGAGGAAGAAAGCTCCGGTCGCGACATCGATCTCCTCGGATACCGGATCCCCCGTTCCGGATTCACCGCCCGTCCTGGCGCAGGCACCCGCATCTTCTCCGGTCCCCGCGGACTCGACCTCTCTCGATTCGAGCGTGCGCCAGTCCCTGATCCCGTCGACGCCGCCTCGATCTGTCACCATCGAACTGCCCCGCTACACCGCCACTCTCGATGAAACCGGCGGCATCCTCTCTTCGCTCGCCCTGACGGATTTCACATCCCTGTCCCTGCCGCCCCGCGGCTTGCACCCCGTCTCCCTCGTCTCTCACATCCTCCAGGCTCCGGGACATCTCTCCCTCCTCGTGGACCAGGATGACCGATCCAGGCTCGGCCAGTCCCGCTGGATCCTCGACTCCGTTCAGGAGTCGCGCATCGTTTCCTTCTCAACAATACCCGGCGTCCCGGAGCTTCCCACGGATATCAGGATCGAGAAGAAACTGGAGTTCACCGACGACTACGGATCCACTCTCGACATCACCATCTTCAACCTGTCCGACAAGCCGCGAGCGCTCTCCACGGGCCGGCTCCGGTACGATCTCCAGGATAAGACGCGCGAGGGGTCCCTCGTCGTCCACCTCGGACCGGATCTCGGTAATAATGCTCCTGTAAGCGCTTACATCGACCAATATATGGTTACGGGCAGCCACGAGCGCGACGGGAAGCACGAGGTCGCGGTCCTGGCGAAAAGCTGGTGGCACGGGCTGTTCGGAGCTCCGGCGATGCCGGAAGGCGTGAAGTGGGCGGCGCTGGAGAATCGCTATTTCGTCGTGGCCGTGGAACCGTCCGGATTCACGGTGGACGCACTCTTTCATCCCGACGAGAAGAAACGGCTCCACCTTTTTCTTCTCCTTCCGTCTTTCAATCTCGATCCGGGACAGAGCAAGACCTTCTCGTTCCGGATCTTCTCCGGCCCCAAGTCGACTCAGCTGCTGCAGTCCTTCGATCCCGCGTTCAAGCAGCTCGACGGGATGGAGCCGACGATTCTTCCACGGAGCATCGAGATCGCGCGCTGGATGGTTTCCTTCCTCGGATGGATCCAGAAGCATGTCGGAAACTGGGGCTGGTCGATCATCATCCTGACGATCATCGTCCGCGGTCTCCTCTTCCCTCTTTCGTACTACCAGTTCAAATCCATGGCCCGCATGCAGCAGCTCCAGCCGCGCATCGCGGAGCTCCAGTCGCGCTACGCGGCCGACAAGGAACGGCTTCAGCGCGAGCTCATGAAGGTCTATAGCGAAGCCGGAGTCAATCCCATCGGAGGATGTCTCCCGATTCTCCTGCAGATGCCCATCCTGATCGGGCTCTTTCTCGCCTTCCAGAGCGCGATCGAACTGCGCGGAGTCCCCTTCATGCTCTGGATCAAGGATCTCTCCGTGCCGGATACCCTCGCTCATATCCCGCTCCTCGGAATCCCCATCAATCCCCTGCCGCTCCTGATGTGCGGCACGATGCTTTATCAGCAGAAGATCACTCCCATGACGACCACCGATCCGGCGCAGAAACAGATCTTCATGATGATGCCGGTCATCATGACCGTCATGTTCTATAATTTTCCCAGCGGCCTCTCGCTCTATTGGGTCGTTCAGAATATCCTGTCGATCGGACAGCAGTACTACATGATGAAATTGAAAAAGGAGGTAACTCAGAATGCAGTTACATGAGGAAGGGGATCAGCGCGATCGCGTCCAGGGAACCGAAACGCAGGACGCAGGCTCACCGGGCAGTGGCTCATCCGGCAGCGTGGAGATCGAGAACAAACTTCTCGAGGACGCCATAGCGGAAGGGTTGGCTAGGCTTGGTATTACTAGAGATAAGGCTAATATCGAGATACTGGATGAAGGGAAGGGCGGCTTTCTGGGCATCGGAGCCAAGAACGCGCGCGTGCGCGTCAGCCGGATCGATAATGCGGAGAACATCATCAAGGATGTTCTCTCAAAACTTCTGGAATCGCTCGATGAAAACGCGACTGTGGCCGGCATCAAGCTCGAAGACGGCCGCTATCATTGCGAGGTGAATTGCGAAAATATCGCGCTCCTCCTCGGCCGCCGAGGCCGCACGCTCGATGCGATTCAATCCCTGCTCGCGGCGATCGCGTCCCGAAAGCTCGAAGATCACGTTCGCGTGATGCTGGATTCCGGCGGATTCCGCGAGAAGCGCAAGGAAGTCCTCACGCAGATGGCGCAGGATGCCGCGCGCGATGCCATCGAGCTCAAAGAAGAAATCCACCTGGAGCCCATGTCGTCGCATGACAGGAAACTGATCCACGCTTGTCTCTCCGCGAATCCCGAGATTCGTACGATGAGCGAAGACACGGGAGACCGGCGGCATATTGTTGTTCTTCCGGCGGACGGATCCGGGAAAAAATCCCAAAGCAGGGGATCGGAAGATCGCCCAAGGGAAGGCCGTGGAGGTCGTGGAGGACGGAGTGGCGGACGTAGCGGACGTAGCGACGGCAGAAGCGCCGGTGGTCGTGGCGGACGCGGACAAGGTGGACGCGGCGGACGAAGCCAGGGCGGGCGAAGTTCAGGCGGCGGTCGCGGCAGAAGAAGTTCATCCGACCGCGGCGAGGATCGCTCCGAACAGAAAGCCCCGGCGGAATTTTCAGGAGCATCCCAGGGGACCGAGTCTCAAGGGGCCGAGATCCAGGAATGAGTTTCACCATCCCCGGCTTGGAGCAATTCCGAGCCGGGGATCATTTTTCTCCTTATCTCCCCGATCAATTCTCTCAACTTGCCAGGTTCCTCCTGGAGGCTCCCTACAGGGCAGTAGGGCCCAAGGAGCAGGACCGCGTCCTTACTGAAATCGTCCTCGATTCTCTGGCCCCGGTGTATCTGAATCTCATTCAAAGCGACGCATCACCCCTCATACTGGATATGGGCTGTGGTTCTGGAATCCCCGTTCTTCCCCTTGCTGCAACCTGTCCGCATGCGCGATGCGTCGGCGTCGACTCCTCCGTAAAGCGAATCCAATACGCCACGGAAATCGCGGCCCGATTGGATCTTATAAACGCGCGATTTCTGGTGGAACGCATTGAGCAGTATGGGGCGCGGCGAGCCGGAGTCAGAAACGAGCAGGTTCCTCCGAAGTCCCTTCAGCCTCTCATTCGCTCCGCGGATTTCGTCGTGGCCCGAGGCATGGCTAAGGCTCCGGAGGTCCTGGATAAGGCCGCCGCGTTTCTCAATCCCCACGGGCGCCTGATCATCTACTCGACGGAATCCTCCGCCACGGAGACGTTATCCACGCTTTCAGAGCGTCAGCAAGCGGTCTGGAATTCCATCCTGCATCCTTATACGCGTAGCGGATCCGATATTTCCTATGCCTTGATGGAGTGTACGCGCAAAGTAGTAAGTTCCGCTTCTGCAAAGTAGAAAGGACCGCCCCGG
>CAZCME010000005.1:0-247425 GCA_964499705.1 uncultured bacterium
TTCCACAGGCCGAAAACAGCTGAAATTAATCGCAAACTGTTGAAGCTGGGCTAGTCCGATGCAGTTAAAGAGTTACGGCTTCTTCGCTCCTCGACGATTTCAGCAAGTCGCTCGACAAGTCGCTCGGTCGCCCGACCGTCGAGCGGGCCGATGTAACTTGAAAGGAATTTCTTCAATGGTCCGGTGGGCGGCGCGTCGGGCGAAAGCAGATGGCACAGAAGACCCTCGCGGTCGCGGGCACAAGGCGATAACGCCTCCTCAATGACCATGTAACGCTGCGTCTGATCGGGAAGCATCAGCGAGATGAGCGGTCGCCCGAGGGCCAGGGCGTGGAAATCAGTGGTGGATCCCGGGTGCCCCACAACAAGATCGGCCGCCGAGATAAATCGCCAGATGTCCTCCTCGACATTCACCCATCGGATCCTCACGCCAGGCGGAACCAGCTCGCGTTGAAGCGCCTCCTCCGACTCGCCCGCGAGCAGAGGATGATTCTTCACCAGCAGAATTGAATCGGGAAATTCAGAGATGGCCGAGAAGAGCATCTCATACCAGAGCGCGACCTCTTTCGACGATCCCAGGCAAACCGCCGGAAACTCCCGCGCCGTGTAGAGTAATGGGCGCCCCGGGAGCGCGACCACCCGGACGTCATCGCCGATTCCGAAATGCGACCGGGATTTTTTCCGAAAGGGTCCGCTTCGGTACTCGGCGATTTGATCGAAATCAGGGCAACCGTGCACAAACAACCGATCCCGATGCCAGCCATGATCGACCATGACATCGCAAATCGCTTCACCCCAGCAGCCAAAATAATCGAAGAGCAGCGATTCGGCCCACTTGCCGTGAAACCGGAGTGACTGACCGTCATCCAGGTCGTTTCGGACAAGTGAACTGACGCCGTGTTCCGCGTTCACCGTCGGAATACCTAGCATGCGGGCCGCAAGAACGATTTCGCGGATGGGAGGCGTCGGGCTGACTCTTCCGACGATAATGTCGGGCGAGAGATTCGCGAGCCATCCGCCGGCTTTTATTACCGCCGCCTCCGCTTCCGTCGCAAGCGCTTCCGCTTCAGCCTTGTACCAGTCGGCATAGCGCATTGCGGGATCGACCACAACCGTGCACTGAGGGGGCGCGGTCGGCGCCGCGGAAAATTCCGGCGCATATGCGATCGCCTCGCGTGGAAATCCTTTCATCATGCGTGCCGAATTCTCGGTGGAGATGATCGTGAAGCGAAATCTCGCATCGCGCGCGAGGCATTCGAGAATCGGCGCCATGAGAAGCGGATCCTGACTCGTCGAATACAATGCGAGAACGTGAATTGTCATGAATTGACCCGTGCGTTTCCCGCCGCGCCGGGGTGGATGCCGGGGAGAATATCGACCAGCGAAGGGGCGATACCAAGATCGACCAGTTCATCGCGGACCGCCTCATTGATCGCCAGAAATCGGTCGGGCGCGGCGTTCGGATGAACGACAGGTTCCTTCCAACCTGGTCCGCCTCCTTCGACAAGGTCGAAGTGCATCATCCCCAGTTCACGTGCGGCCAGAATAAATCCGCGCAGGTGATGTCTCAAATTGCGGTACAGACAATTCACGGTGACGACGCCATCGGCGCCGTGCCTCACAAAGAGCGATTCGAACATGTGCGGCGAGCGAGTCAGGATGGCCTCGTCATTCTTAAGAATCTGCCGGATATGATCTTCGAGAAATCGGTCGGCCACGGTGCTGTCCGATCGAACGCTGATACCGTCGGACTCCTTTCGGAACCGTTCGATATTTTTTTTCCAGTAGTCATCGTCCATTTCGACAGGCGCCGGCGTGAAGTTCGCGCGCGCCGCCGCCTCGAGAACGTTCGCCATGGTGGACGCGACAACGATTTTTCCGCTGAAACCGCAAGCCGCGAAACGTGCGAGCAGGGGAATATGAGATTCACGATCGAGGAGTGCGACCAGGAGATGCCGGGTCGCGGGTATATCCGACTTGTCTGCGCTAACGTTCAGAGTCCGCCCATTGAGGTTATTTCTGAGCTTTCTGATTGGCGGGGAGCAGAAGTTCGGCGATACGCGTCCTGGAATCGCCGGAGCCGTAGATGTGTTGGACGGGATAATGGCCATGTTCGCATTGACGCCGGATGGAGTCCTGGATCGCCGCGCGGTCGTGCGGAACGATCATCACAATTGACCTTCTCTTGCGATTGCTCCGGCGCGATCCAATGTTGACCACAGCCTGGCGAAGTAGCGGATAGCGCGGATTCCGGCGCTGAAGAGTTCCAGGTCAGGGTGGTCCCGGATCACTTCCATGACGGACTTGAGCCTCGTGTACTCCGGGCGGTTGGCGGACTGGACGCACACCCGCTTGATGCTCCTGTTTCTTCCGGAACAATCGCCTTGGCGTCATTCATGTTGCGACCTTGTCATGCGACGCACGCATCGTACTTTGCGGACGCAACTTTATCAACATCTTGATTGCCCCTCGTTCCCCGAGGTTGTCTTTCCACAGAAACGCCGAGTCGTAGAGAAATAACTTTTTAAGTTGTTCCAGCCATGGTAAAAGGGAATTGATGATTTCACCCACTGGGCGAAATTCAAAAAACTGCTCTTGACGAGGTATCGCGTAAGCCCCATCGAAGACGGCAGCGAGCGACTCTTCATCATGAGGACTGCTAATTGATCAGATGCATTTCCTGGCGAAATAGATCGCCCGGATTTGGTGTGAAAGTCCGATGATCCGTTTCTCAACCCGAAAACCGAACTCTGCAAGGCATGATGCGACCTCTTCGGCAGAGTGCCGGACCGGATAGATGCCGCTTTCTTCGGCGCGCTCAGAAGAAATTTTATCGATCAATTCTAGAACGAGGTAACCGTTGTCCGCAACGTGAGGCGCGTATTGCTCGATGAAGCATTTCAGTAATTTGAGATGATCCTGCTCCTTGAGCCCTTCGTTATCGCGGCTATAATTTCCGTCCCATGCTGAGAACAGCCAGTGAATAGCGAGAACCGCGTGACAGTTTCTCGGGATGCGATTAGGCCTGAATCCGTTGTCGACCCAAACCTCATAGCGCGCCCCCGCCAGCTTCGCCAGGTCTTGTGCTGCAGAAATGCACTCGGGAAGGATGTCGGAACCGCTCAGATTGGTAAAACCGTTCTGGGCCATCCAAAGAAGAAACCAGCCGCAGCCGCAACCCGTGATGAATATCCTGGAGTCACAGGAGATGTTGTCGCGAATAAAGCGAAGAACGCCCCTGCTAGGCTCATCACAGGCATTTCTGCGATGGATATATGCAGCTAGCCACCATTTGAGGGAGCCATTTTCATTTCGAGCCAAGCCATGTTTATCTAAAATCTTGATGACTTGTTCTCGGGGAAGAACGACGTCAAACTCCTCGTACGGATATCGGACAACAACATTCGTGATCCTCCGCTCCGCGTCGAGAAGAGGAAGGCAGTTCACAAGTGGTCGTGTCGAAAAAATGTTCCTGGCATCCTGTTCCCATGAAGCACGGTCCAGGAGAGCGAGTGGGTTAGGATTGCAGACTTCAAGAATTGGCGTGTCGGCTGCCCACGCGCCGATAAGTGCTCTCTTGATGTCGCCGCGCGAGAGGGCGCTGACGAGCCGTTGTTCCTCATCGACCACGAAGAAAAGGTGCAGGGGATCTTCCGCAAGATCGTACACGTTAAGTGAAATGACGGCATCATAAAGTCGTTGAGAGGAACTTAGTAGGATCCTAGGATCCAGTGATTCGAGTCGCATCGTTCGATCTCCTAAATCAGTCGGTAACGGATGAATCCATATTTATAGCTGAAATCCTCTCGTATGCAACACCTGCGCCAGGTACGTGCAGCGTTAGCCGGGAATGTGCGGAATCGCCGCGCCCAAGGGGGCGGCCGTAGTTCGTGGGATAAACCGTTCACCCCGAACTTGTCAAAGGGTAGCATGGCGCGCGAGGCTCACCATGAGCGGCGTTAACCACTTTTCGCGGAAGCATATCTTTCAACATCTGGATTGAGACTTTCATTCCGAGATCGGCTTCTATATGTTAGATGCGATGATCGAATTGACGGAACTGACTCGTGGGAAGAACGTGTTCATCTGGGGAACCGGAGCTCTCAGCAGGCGTATTTCGCGTTTCCTCTCCGTGCCGATCCATGCGTATGTGGATAACAATTCCGCCGCGTGGCATGGTGATGCAGGGAGCGCGTCCGTGAATCCGCCCGACCGGCGGCGCGTGGAGGATCCTCGGCGAACCATCGTCATCGTCGCCAGCCAGCGATGGAACGAGATCGCGCCGCAACTGGCAGAAATGGGATTCCGGCATCGTGAATCCGTAATCGACTCCTCGGAGCTGATCTTGATCGATGGAGCTTTTAGTCATGTCTCCTCGGAGAATTCGATCCCCGTGCCTGCCGCGCACCGTTCGTCCGAAGAATGGATCTATTCCCGGCGGGAAGAGAACAAGGAGCAGCCGGAGGATCGACTACCCCGGATTCTTTCGCGAGTTCAGGCGCGACCGATCCGCTTTCCGGATTCCGTCACCATTGACGACGAACAGCATTGGTATATTCGGAAATCAGCAACGGAATTCTCGGAATGCCGTTCCTATCATGTGTGCTCGATCCCCGGCGCGAGGATCTTTGGCGAGGCGGGGGAAATCATCTCGCCGGACGGCGTACTTCTGGAGGACTTGAGCGCGGACTACTATCGACCGGTGAGCCAGCGGGAAATCATGATGCGAGCAGGCCTTCCGAAACCAGCTTATTTCGACTTGAACATGGCCGTGGCTTCCACGCCGGGCGGAGACAATTACTTTCACTGGTTGAAGGATGTCCTGGTCCGTCTATTCCTCTATAAGGACCTCGACCTTCCCGTGGATCGCTTCGTCATCAACTACCAAGGCGCTGCTTTCCAGGATCAATTGCTCCGCATGCTTCATATTCCGACGGACAAGATCATTGGTTCGGCGGTCGATCTTCACCTGGCGGCGCGCACGATCTACAGGGCCTCCCCGGTCGAGGACATCCCGTATCTGCGCGGGAAACTCGCGCGACTGATGGACACTTGCCTTGATCCCGTGAACTCCGGCGCGTCCTCGCCGAAACGAAGAATTTATATCAGCCGCGCCAAGTCCCGATATCGACACATCCAAAACGAGAGCGCCGTATTCGAACTCCTTCGTGGTCGATTTGGATTCGAAATGATATTTTCCGAGGATTTATCCGTGCGCGAGCAGGCGAGAATTTTCAATGAAGCGGAAATCGTCGTCGGCGCGCATGGCGCGAATCTGACGAATACGCTTTTCTGCAGGCCGGGCTGCGTTCTTTTGGAATTCTTTCATCCTGAATGGGTCAACATCTGTTATTGGCGACTGGCTCACGAGGGCGGCCTCGTGTACGGCTATCTCATGGGTGAGGGAGATGTGTCCGAGCAGGGAGAGGACCGTTTCTTCGAGAGACCTGGGATGGCTTTCGAGGGATTCACCGTCGATACGGCAAAGCTCGAACGTCTCCTGGAAAAGGTGATGTCGCATGCGGATCTCTGACCAGATGAATCCATGCTGGGACATGGACCTCCAGCATCGAGCGCGATGATCACGATCCTCGATATCGGCATGGGCAACATCGGCTCCATCGTCAATATGTTCCGACGGCTGGGTCGTGATGCGACCGTGGCCTCTGATCCCGGAGGAATCTCCGGTGCGACGCGCATCATTCTCCCCGGCGTCGGCGCGTTCGACGAAGCGATGCAAGCCCTTGAGCGCGGAGGTTGGATCGCGCCGCTCGAGCACGCGGTTAGGGACCGTGGAATTCCGATTCTCGGAATCTGTCTGGGGTTTCAGATACTCGGTCGGAGCAGCGAGGAAGGAGTTCTCCCCGGACTCGGTTGGCTGGAGGCGAAGACTCGGAAGCTCGATGCATTCCCCGGTTTGAAGATTCCGCACATGGGATGGAATGCCGTGACCCCTCCGCGCCCTTCGCCCCTGTCCCGCCATCTCGATCCGGATGCCCGCTTCTATTTCGTCCACTCCTATCATGTCGTAGCGGATCGCGATGAGGATGTCATCTTCAGGACGACCCATGGCCAATCCTTCGTATCCGGCATGCAGCGCGGTCACATCATGGGCGTTCAGTTCCACCCCGAGAAGAGCCGCAAATTCGGCATGGCGCTCCTGCGGGACTTCTCTTCCTAGATGAGACCCCGACTGATTCCGGTGCTGCTGCTCAGCCGGCGCAAGGTTGTCAAGACGCTGCGCTTCGAGGATCCGAAATACATCGGCGATCCGGTGAATATCGTGCGCATCTTCAACGGGAAGGAGGTCGACGAAATCGTGATCCTCGACATCGACGCCACCCGGGAGAAGCGAGTTCCAGATTTCCGGCATCTGGCCGAGATTGCGGGGGAATGTTTCATGCCGATGGCATACGGCGGAGGATTACGGTCGCTCGATGACATGAAACAGGCGTTTCGCGCGGGCGTGGAGAAGGTTGTGTTGAATACCGCGGCCGTGGAACATCCGGATCTGGTGACGGCCGCGGCGCAGCGATTCGGATCGCAAAGCGTGGTAGTCAGCCTGGATTTTCGGACGACGGAAGGTATGGCTCGCGTCGCAACCATTTCGGGATCCCGTGACACGTCACGCGATCCCGTTTCCGCAGCGCGCCACATGGAGCATTCGGGCGCCGGGGAAATCATCCTGACGTCCATTGATCGGGATGGTTCCATGTCCGGATATGATCTCGAGATGACGCGCGCCGTCGCGAATTCCATCGACATCCCGTTGATCGCCTGCGGTGGAGCAGGATCCCTGGATGATTGCGCGCGCGTCGTGAAGGAAGCTGGCGCGGCAGCGGCGGCGGCGGGAAGTTTCTTTATCTTCTGCGGCAACCGTGATGCTATACTCGTCACCTATCCCGACAGTGAAGATTTGAAGCGAATCGGACTGATCGAGGACGAAAATAATAGCGCGAGGCGGAACATTTGACACACCCCTACAGGATCTGCACCCGTTGCATCATGGACACATCCGATCCGAATATTACCTTCGACATGAGCGGATATTGCACTCATTGTCGGAGGTTCGTTCTGAAGATGATGAAAGATCAAGAGACGGGGCAATATTCGGAGAGGAGGGGGGAGGAACTCATCACTGCCATAAAAGCGGCTGGAGCAGAGCGGAAATACGACTGCATACTCGGCCTGTCCGGCGGGGTCGACAGTTCCTATCTCGCTTACCTCGCCCACCAAAAAGGCCTCCGCGCCTTCTGTGTTCATCTCGACAACAACTGGGATTCCGAGATCGCCGCCGGCAACATCGAACGCATCGTCAGAAAACTCGGATTTCCGCTCCATACGCACGTGGTCGACTGGGAAGAGTTTCGAGATATTCAGCTCGCATTCTTCAAGGCATCCGTCGTCGATATAGAGGTCGTCACGGATCAGGCGATCACCGCACTGCTCTACCAACTCGCCGACAAAAATGATATTAGATATATTATCAGTGGAAATAACAGCGTCGGAGAATATATCCTGCCCTTCTCGTGGTTCTATCATAAGAACGATCTTCTTAATACGGTCGCGATCCATCAAATGTTCGGCGCCGGAAAACTCGATACCTACCCGATGCTCGACGGATACCGCCAATGGATCTACGAGCACGAAAAGGGGATCTGCACCGCGAACCTCCTGGAGTATTTCGACTACGATCCCTTGAAAGCTCGGGTCGTTCTGGCCGAGAAGATCGGGTGGCGCTCCTATGGCAGCAAGCACTGCGAATCCGTATTCACGCAGTTTTATCAGGAATACATACTTCCCAGAAAATTCGGAGTGGACAAGCGGCGCGCTCACCTTTCCAGTCTTGTCTGTTCGGGACGGATGACGCGAGAGCAGGCGCTCGAACTGATCGCCAGGCCGATCAACTCCGAGGAATATTTTCGGGAGATGAAATATTACGTCTTGAAGAAATGGGACATGACGGAAGAGGAATTCGACGCGATCATGAATCTCCCGCCGAAAAAACATACCGACTATCCCGCGGGACTGCCTCCCCGAATCTGATGTGCATTATTCTTCGATAATCGCGCGCAATCGAGCCGAGACCTGCTCGATCCTGTGAACCTCGTGAACATACTTCAACCCACGCTCACCGGCGCTCCGGCGCAGCTCTGGATCCTCGATGAGCGATGTGATCAATCGCTCCAGGTCGTTCTCGAGATTCTCGATGGCAGGGGAAAGTATGGGCACGAAAACGGGATAGAATTCTTGCTTGATCCAACCGATAACCGGTTTTCCCGCTGCCATGCACTCGATCGCGAAGTTGCCATAAGATCCGAATGAAAATTGATCCACCGCAATATCGCACCCGGCTATCAAGCGGAGCATTTCGTCATGGGAGACCGACGAGCGTACGATCAGTTCGATGGGATACCGTTTGCCGAGGCGGTCGACGACACGCTGCAGCACCGACGTGCGCTTGAACAGGGGATCGGTGCTGGAATGCAGGATGACAAACGGCGAGCCCGGACTCCTCGCATTCGAGGGCCGGGGCAGAGCCGAAACGGTCGAGCAAGGAATCGCATTCGGCAGCCATGTTGCGCCCGCCCGGGCGTCCATCAGAAGGTCCGGCGTGGATACGAGGACGCTGTCCGCCATTCGCATCGCGAATTCCGCGCGGCGCCGCACGTCCGGAGATCCACAGAATCGGGCCTCGTACGCCGGTGTGCACTCCTTGCAGAAGACATGAGGATCTCGATCCGACTGCGATTCGCGCTTCCGGAGGGAGCAGTCACGGAAGAGAAAGATGACTCTTTTGCCGAGCATTCGGGCAACAAGCGCTTCGAAAACCTGCGCGAAAAAGGGAAGGTTCCAGACCTCCAATATCGGGGAGACCCAGAACGACTCGTAATTATTCTGAAAGATGATGACGTCGTAACGAACCATGGACCGGAAAAAATGCCGGGCCAGGCGAACGAGCCGCCGGAAATCCGAAAGGCGATCGAGATTATCCTCCCGGTCGCATGGTTCATAAGAAAAATAATGCCCCGATAGCGAGAGCGATTCCGCACGCACTCCGGATTCGCGAAGAGCGCGTGCCAGGGGCGCGGATTGATTGCCATGCACACGTTTAGCGAGGAGCACGCGTAAGGTCTTGAACCGCGCGCGCCAAGCCGTTCTTGCGCGCAGGAAGGGCGCCATTAACAGGAGCGGTAGAAAAGTCGCGAACAACAGTCCAGAAATCGCGGTGTCTCGTATCCACGCTCTTGCTTGCCGGTATAAGACGAGCGAGGCGAGCCTCGCGCGAGACGCGGATCGCCTCCGGCCATCGGGATCCAAAAAAGTGATTCGCCTCGCTACCCGGACGGCGATCGATACCGCGTTGTCGTAGCCCGCGAGAGAACCGCGCGTGTCGCGGCAGAATATATACGCATGTGCATACTTGCCGCGGATGAACTTCCTGTCCGCTCGCGAATAGTGGAATGCTCCGGTCTCGATCATGGTCCACCCTGAGGCGGCGCAGCGTTCGAGGAACTTCCAGTCAATGCCTCGTCGCACGAGGATTGCTCCAGGCACCCCCTCGACAAACATAAGACATTTAGAGATCAGTCGATCATTGATCGAGGGAATGAGCAGAACGCTATTCAAATTGTGAAATCGCAATGGCATCCACAATAATCTACCAGGTGTTCGCTTGAATCCCAAAACGGTTCCATCCGGATACAAGGCAAGAATCCCCACCTGCGGCAAGCGGCACTATCAAATCAGCGGTAGCCTAGCAGCCGAAATCGAATGTTCGCCCCGGCAGATTCCAGACTATGGGTTCTCCAATCCAGCAACCTTTCAGGACCGATTGGAACCCATACATAGGCGCACTCGGCGTTTCCAGCGCTCGCGCTCGAGAAATTGCCCATGATAAAGCGCTCAGAAGGGCCACCTCCCTCGCCGACATTCGCCAAATTGCCGGTGCTCGCCTCGCCAAAGCGCTTCACAAATATCGCGAATTGATCGTTTGGGAATTGGCTGACGTTAAGGTTTGTCCACATAATCATGCTTATGTACACCGCTGTAGCACCTGCAGGAACGGAATTTGTAAGATCAATCAATGTGGGGGCGACATCCCCCGCCGGCATATTATCGCGAGAAAGGATCAGAACATTCCTGTCGAAAACCGGTGTCCCGCCCGCAACGATGTTCAGCGCGAAGACGGCCGTCTCTGCCAATCGAGCCGTATCGGCACCCTGCGCATATCGCGCCCGGTCCGCAAATGCGGCCGTCGTTGCAGTGTCCGCCAGCCAGGATCTTAAAGCCGTATCTGCCCGCGCAGCCCGCCATGCGAAGTCAGCCGTGTCCGCTACTCCTGAGCGTAACGCGGTATCCGCAACGCGGGCTGAATCCGAGCCCAATGAGTATGTGGCCAGATCCGCCCGCGAGGAATAAGTGGATGTGTCCGACCTGAGCGACCGGTTCGCAACAACCGCCGTAAACGCGGTCGCCGCCGTCTCGGAACTGAACGCGTACGGCACGCTCACGAATCGCGCGCGCGGAGCAAGAATAGCCGCGCCGGATTCCACCTGGAGATATCGCGAGTTCGACGCGAAGAGATTCGCTGGAAATGACGTCATGCTCCCCAGGAGCACGTTGAAGATTCCTTGAGTGCAAGTCACCGTCTGCGCTTCGTTCCAGAGCTCGGCGCCGCCGGAGGCTGCATCGAAGATGCGGAACGTCATCGGTATCGTCGCGTTGAGCGGCGCGCAACTCGTGTCGGACAAACGTCCCTGGTAATTGATCAATTGCGGAACCTGGGCAACAGCGGGTGGTGCGGCGATTGCCAGACACGTCGCCATAATGGTTGTCAGGATCGGTATTCGTCGCTTCATGGTTATTCTCTCCTCCATCCTCTTATTCTGATATCACTTCGAACAGGTGTTCACCAACTGCCTGACCCCGGAATTGGATCTTCAGCGTATACCGTCCCACGGGCAGTCCCTTGGGATAGATCTTCTCGATCAAGGGATACGCAACCTCGAAGGATTCTTCTGCGCCGATTGTGATCTTCGGCGGATTCGGCGCCGGCCTCGCGCGCGAAGGCTTCACTTCACTCCCGCTCTCGTCGAAGATCCGGATGATTGTCTGTCCTCCGTCTGGAGTCGGATTCGGATTGTTCGGCCGGATGATGTCGGGCGGATTCGTGTAAGTCATCCGAAGGACGATCTCTTCGCCGATAGCAAACTGATTCCACTCCAGCTCCGAAGTGATCCGGAGCGTTCCATGCTCGGCTTCGACGGATTGCACGGACCGCTCGCCGCGCGGCTCGCCGTTGGAGGCCTGACGGAAGACGAGGATCGTCTCCGCCACGTTGCCGACGACGTCGGTCGCTCGCACGGTCAGGACGTGCGTCTCCGCCTTTGGGTTCTCGCCGCGCGCGCGGTCCAGAATCTCGCCGATCGCGAATGTTTCCGACCAAGGCTGGATCGCGCCCGCGTCGATCTTCCACTCCAGTGACACGACGCCGGCGATGTTGTCCGTAGCGGAGAGCGTCACGACGGCCTTCGGCCTCAGAACAATCTCGTCATACTTCTCGTGACGCGGACCGGCCCCGTCGATCAGGATCTCGATCAACGGGCGATCGATGTCGATCGTGAAGCCGCCCATCGATGCCTCAGCGCGGTTCCCGGCGATATCGGAGACCGCAAGCGACGCGATATACCTGCCGGACGGCGGGATGCGCCCGCCGTCGAACTCGCCGCTCCAGGAGAAGGCGTTCTCGCCGAAGAAGATCGAGCCGCGCCCGAGAAGAGAACCCGCAAAAGTTCCCGTTTCGTTGAAGATCTCGATCACCGCCGACGGAAAAGTCCGGACCAGATTGTCCCGGACGTCGAACCGCACGATAACCTGATCGAATCGGCCATCTCCATTGGGCGAGAAGAGTCTCGGAGAAATTTCAGCGCTCCGGATGTCCGGGGGAATAACATCCACGTATGCGGGAACAAGAAGCGCGTAGCGCGAGAACGATCCGAGCGCCGTGAAGAGCATTCCCGTTCTCGGATCGACGAGCGAGGGCTGAGGCTGGTACGTTCCGGACGTGTCGAGCCGGTAGATCCCGAGCTTCTCCGGCATCTGATTGCCGGTCACCCGGAAGCTTACGACGGCCGGTGTGGCGAGCGTGATTCCGGAGGGCTCGATTTCGTACACGTCGCCCGCGAGGAAACCTCCGTTCGACCTCAGCCCGATCGCGCCCGCGGACGGCTGGGATGCCTTGACGACCGAGATGCCAGTCGTCTCGGAGAGAACGGTGACGACCGACGGCGCGCCGGTATCGGCGCTGCGGTTCACATCGTTCCGGAGAACAACGGTAACGGCTGCAAGTGTATTTGTCATCCCATTCGCCAGCGGAGGCTGCGTCCGAACCGATCGGATCTGGAAGAGATAAGGCTCATCCTTCGACAGGGCCGCGACGTCATACATGTGTGTGTTCGTCATGCCCGCGCCGGTTCCGGAATCGGAGACGAACGTGAGCGAATCGCGCAGGGCGCCGAAGCGGTCGAAGACCTGAAGCGTTGTCGAGTACGTCTTCTGGGCGGGAGGGACCGTGTTCTGGATGACGTAGCTCAAGGTGACGGTCGAGGCTGGAAACGTGACGGACTCGGAGAGGACGAAGTCCCGGAGGATCGGATACGGCGTTCCCGCTCCGGGGCCGTCGACGAAGACGAGCGTCGACGCCGCATCCATTACTCCAGCGCAGAGATCGACGGCGGAGATCATGATTCCGACGGTCTCATTGCTATGCGTGTCGCCGTCCCACTCGAAGAGATGGACGCCGGAAGAGAAGGGCAACGGCCCGAGAAGCGTCGCGCCCGTCGCGGTGTCCGTGATCGTGACAAAGGCGGCGCGGGTGAGCTCGAAGGCGATGCGCGTCGTCTCCGCTCCGGTCAGGATCCGTCCGGGCGAGGCCGGGTTGACCCGGACGTCGAAAGGATCGACCTGGAGAAAGAGGACGCGGGACTCGGCCTGCGTCGCCGTCTGACCGGACAAGAGCCGCGTTCCGGTCACGGTGATCGTGCAGTATCCGGTCTGCGCCGCAGCGGCGATGGGGCCGACGGTGTAATAGTAGTTGTTGCCCGAGGAAGCCGGAGCGTCGAACGCGAAGGGAACGGCTGCGCCGGCGGCGTCGAGAATCGCGACCGCGGGATTGGCGGCCAGCGGATCGGACGCTACGATCGTGAGGCGAGAGGTCTCGCAAGCTGCGACGACGAGCGGCGCCGCGTAGACGGTGAAGAAGAGCGGCATCGTATCGCAGCAACAATCATTGCCGGGATACGCCGCGACAGCGCCGGCGCGCATCGCATTTCCATGATCGCCGATCGACTGGCCCTGGCCTGCGGACGAGACGAGAAGCTGTCCGCCGGAAGCGCTCTGGATGGCCCCGAGAGAAGAGACGTGCTGCTCTCCGAGGACGGGGAAAGCGTGCGCAGCGACGGTAGTCAGAAGCGCAAGAACAACAGCACGGCATAAGAGCCTTAAGGACATTGTCAGAACGATACCCCCCCCCGCCTGTGTCAAGTCAAGACATATTTAGAATATCCAATTGGTCGTGGTTTGTGAAAAGCACTGATTCAAGCTTCCCCCCATGAAATCGCCGAATATCGCTAAATCAACTCTTTTTGGATAGGGGATCACGATCATGACGGTTCAAGATGGAGTATAGGCTATTTACAGGTGCCGCGCCATGATTCTGCTTTCGAAACCAGGCGTACCCCAATGGCATCCTGATTATTTTATCAGGTGTTCTCTTGAAAAATAATTGTTCCATCCGGATACAGAGCGAAAATCCCCGCCTGCGGCGCTGCCGGTTTCAGATGCGCAAAGATCGCGCGCTATGATGTGTAGCTCGAGACGAGTATCCATTTCGCCTGAGGCAGAACGTCATCCGGCGTCAGGGGTCGGGCTTGGATTGTATTGGACCAAGATTGGCCAATTGCAATGGTTTTTCCCCCAAGCTCCTTCTCAAAGTCTCGAAACGATCTTGACTTTCAAATCGAGCCGAGTCATACTTTGAGTATGAAAGTTGCCGTCTCCATTCCCGAGGATCTCTTCGAAGAGGCTGATCACCTCGCCTCGAAGTCGAAGATCTCACGGAGCAAACTCTACAGCAACGCCCTGCGAGAGTACCTCCTTCGGCGCTCGCCAAACGAGATTACGGAGTCTTGGAATCGCGTTGTCGATGAAGTTGGCGATGAAGAATACGAATTCGCAAAAGCGGCCTCCTATCACACACTGCGTCGCGTAGAGTGGTGATCTCCCAAGGAGAAGTCTGGTGGGCCGCTCTGTCCGATCCGTCGGGATCGGGCCCTGGTTTTCGACGCCCGATCGTCGTCCTGCAGAGCGATGAAATAACGCGCGGCAGGATTCGAACGGTCATATGCGCGCCTCTGACATCGAATCTCGGATGGGAGCGCGCTCCCGGAAATGTTCGTCTCAATACGGAAGATACGGGGCTGCCCGCAGACTCCATCGCTAATGTCTCGCTCATTCTCTCAGCGGATAAGCATTCGCTGGTCAAACGAGTTAGTAAAATCTCGCGCCGCAAATTGGAACTTATGTACGATGGGCTCGATCTGATCCTAGGAAGGAAGTGACAGGAGTTGCTCGCACCGCCCGCGCTCCCCGCCGTGTCAAGTCATGATTTATTTGATCTGAGATTACTCAAAGTATTTCCCGGCGGGGATTGAATGATATCGTGCTTTTTTTTCCTGCCGCGAAGTAGAGTCAGCGAATAATCCTCGCGGAGGAAAGACATGCGCTCACAAAACATTCGGATCAGGTCATGCTTCGCCTTTCTCGCGGTTCTGGCGTTATGGGCATTGGGAGAGCCGTCGCGCGCGGATGATTCCCACGCTCGTCTCGAAGTGTCTTTTCGCAATGGATGGTTGAACGCGGACGCCGAGAACGTTCCTCTATCCACGTTCGTCCGAGCCATAGCCGCGGCATGCGAATATCAGATTCGTTTCCAGGATCCTCTCAACGAGCCCATCACTCTGTTCATGCGCGTCAGAGATTGCGCCGATGCACTGAATGCACTGAGTATCGTGTCGCAGTTGGGTTACTTCATCAAGGATTCCACCATCGTCGTCGGCTGTTGGAACAGACCAGGCGAAGTCGCTCGGCGATTCAACAGGACCGAGCGGATTCAACTCAAGTGGATCTCGCCGGATTCCCTCCGAGAGAAGTCGCCCGACGTCTCCCTATGGATGCTCAAGCATATTCGCGCGGATGGAAACGCGATCACGATCGAGGCGCCACTCTTTCTCTTCGATCGAATCAAGGAGTTTATCGAATTGGTAGATCGGCCGCCGGTCGTTGTTCGATTCGAAATGACGCTCGTCCAGCTTCGCCAGGGAGATTCCGCATCCGATATCTACTCGAACGACTGTGACTCCATTGTTTTAGGTCAGTCGAGCTTCGATGTCGTGATGGCCCAAGAGGCCATGATACCCATCGCCTGCAAACCTATCATGCACGGTCAAGAATACAATATGCGCCCCTTGTCCGGGAATACCCATTCGCATCATGCCACCGCGCGACTAACAGTGACTCCCCTTGCCGCGCCAGCCGAGGGACCTGTCCTGTTCCGTTACGAGATAGAAATGGAGCAAGACGTGGAGCCGGAACTTTCCGGCGCGTTGTCCTCCACCAAGAACTTTAACTCAAGGAGCGAGTCGTATCTGGAGACATCAAGCAGTCATCGCTTTGCCATGTGGGGTGACTCGGACTTCTGTTTTGCATTGTACATAACAGCTCGGGTTTTAACGCGATAGACAGTCCAATCGAACATGAAAATAGTTCTCATCTGCATGCAGGTTAAACGTCTGGCGATGAGCATTTCCAATCTATCCGTCGTTGACCGACCGCATATTTCATGACAAGACGAGCGCTGTTCGAGAAGCGTTATGATAAATCCTAAACGGTTCCATCCGGATACAAGGTAAAAATCCCCGCCTGCGGAGCAGCCTGTTTCAGATGCGCAAAGATCGCGCGCTGCGATGTGTAGCTCGAGACGAGTATCCACGTTGCGCCGGCCAGAACCTCGTCCGGGTTGCGGATATCAAGATCCCACTTTCTTCTGCCCCAGTATTTCGGATTCGCGTCGGCGACGCAGGTGAGATTCAACGAGGAGAGTTGCGTATGAAGCATAAGCCAGGAGGTGTGCCGGCCGGCGCCGTACACAACGATCGGTTCGCCGCCCGTCTGCCGGCGGATCTCGTTCAGCCGCGCACGAACATTAGCCCGCATCGTCTCTCGCCGCGCTCTCAAGCCGCGACGCATCGTCATGAGGAACCTTCCGCGCGAACCGCCAGTGCATTGCGGCAAGATTCGCGACCGCTCGAATCGGCTCGATTCCAGATACCCTTCTGTAAATCTCTCGGCGTGCCTGGCATACTCGAAGTGCTCCGCCGCGTCATAGGCCGCCGAGTTGAATCGATCCTGATCGCGATCGATTTCCTCAATAGCCAGAACCACCGCATCCGGGGTCGCGACATCCAGCAGGATGCCGCTTTCAAATTCGCGGACCGGGCTCATGCACGGAATGTCGCTCCCCACGACGGGAACACCGGCTGAAAAGTAATTGAAGATCTTCGTCGTCGTGTAGAGTTCCATCAACGTGTCGTCCATCGGCGGTCGCTCGTACTCCGTGCATTCCATCTCTCTGCGCTTCCTGAGGCTTTCAAAATCATAGAAGGCCAGTCCGGTCGAAAATCGCGAGAGATATTCGTGCGTTTCCTCCTGGGGAATGTAGCGATTCTCCAGGATGAGCTTGCCTGACTCGATCACATCGGATGCGTTCTGGAGCATCCATTCCCGCTGCGGACCGACGACCATGCCTGTCAGCGTCAGCGTGTATCCTTCCGGCAGGCGGCGGGCGATCTCCGGCAGGAGGCTCATGCCGTGCGTTCCGGTGACATTGCCGAAGTAGATGATCCTGCGTCTGTTTGCTTTCGCGCGGCGGCCGCGAAAAAAATCGGAATTGGGTATGATGAATCGCTCGATATCCCGATCGCCGAAGAAATAGCGGTATCGTTCCTGTGTCTGCGTAATGACGCATTGAATCGCATCCTGGCGGGAAAGATGGAAGTATTCGTCGCGGCAGAGTTCCAGCGAAAAATAGATGACGCGATCGAAAACCTGGGTGGTCAGCAAAAGTCCGAGCGAGTCCACGGCGATCACGCAATCGGGCCGGCGTCGTTCCAGTTCCGCCAGCATCCTCAACATCTTCGCCACTTCGTAGGGTGGATAGCGGGAGTGTGGGAGCTTCAGGAAGTTGAAATAATCTGTCAAGAGCGCGGCGCGCGCGTGGAAGGGTTTCCATTCCCCGTCTTCGATCGTCAGCGTCTCGTGCGGCGGACTCGGAAGCTCTTCAGTTCGGAATTCCCTGTTCGCGGTCGAGAGAACCGTGACCTTGTGGCGGCGCCGCAGGACTTCGACAAGATTCAGGACAGGCGTGGAGTAGGTGACCCACTCGAAGGGAAAAAGAACAAGAATGTCGAGCGAAACTCCGGCCACGCTGGAATTCTGCATAAACTTGTCCGGCTTTGTCCAGCTTTTTACCTTGAGTCGCATCCTGCGGGCACCGATAATTCCATCAGAGATGTCGACAGAGCCAAACGACCGACAGGATGTCAGCAGTGCCGTGCGCGCCAGGGAAGCCGGTAGGATTCACGTGCTCTTCGTCATGGAAAAATGGTGCGACGGACGGCCGGAGCACGGGCTTTCGAACGCCGCGCACAATTTCTTTGGGTCGCTGGACACGACGGGACTGGCACGCCAATCCCACTTCTCTTTCGACGAATATCAACTACTCTTCGGACGCACGGGCGACGAAGCGCTGATCGCATTTTGCGGGTCCGCGGCGCCGGATATCCTGATCCTGACACTCTGCCGTCTAAATCCCTGCCCGGAGACACTCCATGTCATCCGCCATGAACTGGGCATTCCGATCGTCGTGTTGTGGCACGATTCCGTCGATCGGAACAACCGCGGAATTGCCGAGCAAATGATGGCCTTTACGGACCTTCATGTTCCACTGGATTCGACGACGGCATGTTTTTCGAATTCGCGGCATGGCGAAAAATATCTCCCCCTCTGGACTCCTCAGGATCCCCGTATTTTTCGCGATCGAAATCTCTCACGGGATATCGATCTCTGTTTCGTGGGAAGCATCGACCATTACCGCGAGCGCCGAAGCGCCTTGCAGGCGTTGAAGGAAGCGGGTTTCCCCGTGGAGCAATCCGGCGGGCAGCGGGAAAAATCGCTGACGATCGCGGAGTATGCGCGATACTTCATGCGCTCCCGCATCGCGCTGAATTTCGGCGTTTCGTTCTGCGGACCTCATCGCGGAGACGGGCCGTATTACCAGGCGAAGGGCCGCGTCTTCGAAGCGCTCTCCTGCGGCACCATGCTCCTGGAAGGCGGCGATTCGGAGACGCGAAAGTGGCTGGAGCCCATGAAGGATTACGCGTCCTTCTCCGACGAGAAGGATTTGGTGGAGAAGGCCCGATATTATCTCGTGCATGAAGAAGAGCGGGAGATGATCGCGCGCAGCGGATGGCGGAAGGCGACGGAGCTGTATTCCGCGACGAAATTCTGGACGAGGCTTTTCTCGCGCGCCTTTTCGCGGAAATTCCCTTCTTCGTGAGAAGGCATGGCCATGCCTCACCGCTCGTCCCGGGCTCATCGAGGGATGAGCGGTTCAACGCCGGCGTCATGGCCTGGATCGAGGGCGACGACGAACGCGCGCTCGATATTCTGAGCCGTATTGCAACCCCGCATGCCGTGTCGCTATATCGCCTCATCTCCAGCCCGAAGATTAACGTGCTCGCGCAGGTGCGCCATGACTCCAGCGCTTACTACAGCATTCTCGATGCGATCGCGCACGATCCCAGGTTCGATGTCCGCAATATCAGTTTTCATCCGGATGACATTTCTCTGCGTCCCTATGCCGACATCCTCGAACTCAAGGGGAACTGGGAACCGGATTTCTATTTCTGCCACCAGGTCGAATACCACGCGATTCCTCCAAATCTAGGCGCGCTTGCGTGTCCCATTCTTGGCCAGACGGCCGACTACGACATCCACATCCAGACGGCGCTCCCCTGGCTGCGTATCTTCGACGCTCTCGTG
Organism: uncultured bacterium; assembly: GCA_964499705.1. GTDB lineage: Bacteria > UBA8481 > UBA8481 > UBA8481 > UBA8481 > JBBTKW01. Next base: position 19,161 of record CAZCME010000005.1, read on the forward strand.
GTCACAAATGAAACGGAAAAGCGCGACGTCTCGCGATTATCCCCGGCGCCCGTCTTCACATTTCCAAAAATCTTCGGCGTCGATTCCGGTACGATCGACGCTCCGGCTCGAACCAGGGAATACGACGTCTTCATCTCGGGGTTGTTGCTCCATCCCTTTCATCCGGACAAGGCCGAGCTGGTGAACGCCGTCCTCCGGCAGAAAGGTTGGAACGTGCTCGTCGTCAATGGAATGGTGAGCGAAACGGAATACAATCGGCTCCTGGCGCGCTCCAAAGTCTGCTTCACGTTCGTCCGCCACCCGGGCGCGATGCCGAGCCGCGGGATCGAGGCGCTCCATCGCGGCTGCGCCGTCGTTGCACAGAAGGAAAGCGTTCTCCACGAATATTTTTCGGAGGAGGAAGGCGTCGCGGCGTATGACTCCACGAGCGGAGAGCTCCTGGTGCAGATCGGCAGGATCCTGGAAAATTGGCCGGAATGGGCCGCTCGCGCGGCGCGCGGAGCCGCTCGCGTGCAGCGGGAGTTCACATTCGACCGATGCATGTCACAGTACTTCCGGTTTCTTTCTTATCTCGCGACGTCGCCTGAGATTCTCGCGCGAAGCACGCAACGATCGATGAGCACGACGCGACATTGCCGCACCCGACTTCGCCACAGGAGACCGCTCATGGCGGGAGGCTTCCAATCGGCTCATCCTGCCGCCCTGGCGCAGATCCACCAGCTCACGTTCGAACAGATGCAGGCGGATCTGAATCATTCTCCGGATACAAGCCACTACATCAGCCTGTCGCGCGAGATGATCCTGGGACATGCGTGCGGTGTCGGCGATGCGGACGCATTCGCGCGAAGCCTCGACCTGCTGAGGCGCGGCATGTGGGATGATCCCGGCGCGCTCGCTCCGCGATGGCTCTTCGTCTGGTGCGCCATGACGTGGGGATCGGCCGCGGAGATTCTCGAAGCGTTGAAGCTTGCCCGCTCCACGCTGGAAACCAGCGCGGAATATTGGCGGCTCGATCCGGAGGACGATCTTCTCCCCTACGATTGCGGCAATCGATTCCTCAACCACCGCCGGATGATCGATCTACTAATGCAGGAAATAACCGCTGAGCGTTCCACGCGAAGAGAGCGGATCGACGTCCTTCTCGCCTCACTCCGCCATCTCATCAGCTATCATGATCAGAGCTCCGCAAACATGGCGGAAGCCGTGCGGCTCGATCCCGATTTTCCCGTCTTCCGGCTGCGCCACATCACGCTCCTCCTGCAGCAGAACGACCTGAACAGCGCCGCGAACAAAACGGGCGCGTTGATTCAATTGTTCCGGACATCCTTTCTGCCGGAAGAATCGTACGAGCTTCTCACGCGCTTTCATGGCCTGGGGCTAATCTCCGACGAAGAATTCGAAACCGTCCGCGCGGAAGCGGCGCGGATGCGAGCGCGGACATCGTTCGTGGGTCGGCGATCAGGATTGCCGGTCGAGGAACATTGGGACGCGCTGCACACAGTCGCGATTTTCGGTGCGTCCGCCTCCGGAAAAAAATGCGCCGCGGAGTGCCGGGAACGTGGAAAAGCCATCGTCTACTTTCTCGATAACGCACCGCCCGACGGCGAAACAATCGAGAATCTCCGAGTTCTCCTTCCGCAAGCCGCTGTCGCCGGCTTGGGCAATATTGACGGCGTCATCCTGGCATCCGCCGGGGCCAAAGACCTCATGTTCCGCCAGCTCCGGCAATTGAATTACTCCGGCCCGATCTATGACTGGAAGGGCTGAGGCCATTAAAAGGCTCAGCATCATTCTTGTCGATTGGAGCGTTCGGGAGAGCTTTCACTCACTCGATTTCCTCCAGGAGCAATCGGTTCCCCGTGTGGAATACGAGATACTCTGGATCGAGTATTACGGCCGGAGGCCGTATGAGCTTGCAGAAAAATCCCGGTGCGGCGAGATCGACCAGTGGATCGTGATGAACCAATCGGGAATGTATTTCAAGCATCGGATGTACAATGCAGGCCTGCTCGCGGCGAAGGGAAAATACATCGTCGTCTGCGATTCCGACGCGGTCTTCTCGCCCCGCTTCGTCGAGACTGTGCTCGCATTTTTCGAAAAGAATGGGGATGAGACCGTGTTGTATCTGGAGGAGATACGGAGCGACAATCGGGCGTTTTATCCATTTCGCGGGCATTCCTGGGATGAGATCATGTCGGCGCCCGGGCTTAAAAACTGGGATGAACTCGCCGGAAAGCCGAAGGGGTTGGTCTCATCCCATGATCCGATCCATCACCGGAACTATGGCGCCTGCTTCTGCGTCTCGCGTGATAAGGCGATCCATGCGGGCGGTTTCGACGAGCATGAGGAGTACCATTGCTTCCTCTGCGGACCCTATGAATTAGGATGGAGACTCGTGAACAAGGGGTTCCAGGAACACTGGCACGAGACGGAATGGCTTCTGCATACGTGGCATCCTTGGGTGAAGCCCGAGCATGAAGTAATGGGTCGTCATGACGGTCGGCTCATCAACCAGTTGGCTCTCGAATCGGCCAGGATCGGGCGGACCATGCCCTGGCGTGCGAACGATTCGATCCGAGACCAAGCGGAACCGGTGCTCGACGAACCCAGGGAAAATATCGATGCATTGCTTTCGCGCCATACTCCCCGAAAGCAATCAGGCTTCTGGCGCTCTCATGCGGCGGCCCCTCTCGTGGAAAGGATTCTGGTCCTTCAGGAACTCGATCCGTACGATGCGCTCGCAACGACTTTGCGTGCGGATGGTATCGCCGTGAGGATCGAGAATTTCTATTATGACGATCACTTCCATCGTTTCGGACAGGACGCCATGGAGGAACAACTGCGGATGCTGGCTCGCTATTTTCTGCCCGATCTCATTCTCTTTCGCCCCACCGCCGTGGACTTCATTGCCAGGGGCGAGAAGGGAGTTGAACCCGGAACAGAATGCATCGCGGCCATCCGCGCTGAAATTGGTTGCCGATTGCTTCTATACGATACCACATCGGAACGGATCGAAACCTGGCGACATCACGGTTCGTTCGTCGACAAAGAGTGGAACTCCGATTGGCGCGGCGCGCTTCTCACATATGGGTTCAAGCCGCGTGCATCGAGTACACTGAAGCGGTTCGCCTACGACGCATCGTTCACGAAACCCGTCGCGATCTGGCGTGCGCGAAGGGAAGAAATGCGTCTGGTTTCGTTGAAGCGCGCCGCCATATTCGGCGCCGGCCCCAGCGGAGACGCGTGCCTGGCCACGCTCAAGTCGCGAGGCATTGACGTGGTCTGCTTTCTGGACAATGCCGAGGATCGGCAAGGAAAGTTACTGCGCGATCTTCCGATCCATCCCGTCTCCCATCTGGTACAATCGCCGGATATCGACGGAGTCGTGCTCTCATTTCAAGGTGGAAAGATTCTGGCGATGGCCCAGCTCGCGAACCTCGGTTACACGGGCGCGATTATCAACTTCGACCTATTGAAGACCTCTTAGCTCCAGACTCCACCTTTCTCCGCCGAATAATATTTTCCTGATCTTAGTGAGCGACGTCCGCCAGAAAAAGTGAATCGTAGCCAAAGTATCTCCCCATCCGGTTACTGCGGCGGGTATGTGAGAGTGGCGGACACCAGGTTGCTGCGCTCAATCTTCTGCCGAATCGAGACAGTGCGTCGGAACCGGTTTTACCTTGCCCTTCAAGGGAATCTTCCCGACAAACCGTGTCGGGAATTCACGCGCCGCTCCGCCCTTCAGAAATGGCATGACCGCTGGTGTCAGATAGATCTCGCCGCCATTGGCGACGGCCTGGAGTCGGCTGGCGGTGTTGACGACGTCCCCGATAACGGTGAAATCGAAGCGCCGGACGGACCCGACTTCGCCTTCAACAACGTGTCCGGTGTCGATGCCCATGCCGATCTCCAGTCTCGCGCTGTTCAACTGTCTGGCGAGAATCGTTGTGAGATCCTCAGCTTCCTGAAGGAGCGCAAGTGCCGAGCGGCACGCACCGTGCACGCCCGCCCTGTTGCCCGGAAAGACCGCGAGAAAGCCGTCACCCATGAACTTGTCGATGTTGCCGCCATACTTCTCCACCATGCTTGTTGCAGCGTCGAAGTAGCGGTTCAGAATATCGGTCACCCTGTCAGGCGGAATCCTCTCGGACAGCGATGTGAATCCGCGCAGATCGCCCGCCAGGATGGTCCGCAATACGCGCCTGCCTCCGATCCTCCGTATGCTTCCGGGAAGAAGGATGCGTTCAGCCTTGTGATGCCCGAGGTAGCGACCCAGTCTGGCAGCGGCGAGGTCGTAGGGAAAGTGAACAGCGAGGAGTTGCTCGCACCAGAGCATAAGCTCGTGATGGCTGGCGTGTTCGGCGATCCGGAGCGCCTGGAGGAGATGCTTCCGACCCGAGGATTTTCGATTGGAGAGAATATGAACGCGGGCCGCCTCGTATTGCGTCCGCACGACCGGGAAAACATCCTGCCCGCGGACGGCCAGCTTGATGGCGGCGGAGAGGTGACGGCGTGCCTGTCCGAGATTTCCCGAGTGCCGCGCGATCCGGGCCTCCGTGACCTTGAGCATCTGCCGGTAACGGAGGTGGGGCTGAGAGCGGATGATGGGAAGTGCGCGGGTCACCCACCGCCGCGCCTCCGCCGGCCGTTTCCGGCTCGCCTCGATCCGCGCCATGCCCAGCATCGCCATAACGGGCGCGCTCTGCTCCGGGTGTTTTTCGCCGAGCCGGATCGCGATCTCGTAATTCTCCCGCGCCTTTTCGTTCTTTCCGAGTACGCGATAGATATCGCCGATGCGGATGTCGTTGATGATATGCCCGAACACGTCGCCGACTTTCACGCCGATCTTTCGATCCTGATCGAAGCAATACAGCGCTTCCGCATAGCGGCCCGTCTCCCGATACAGGTGCCCCAGATTTCCATACACCATTGCTTTGCCGTGGAGTTCCGCGTTGCCCTTGAAATAGGAAAGCGCCTTTTCGAGCCAGAAGCGGGCTTTTTCGGACTCGCCGATCCTGCGGTAAAAGAGCCCGTAGGTCGCGCAAGCGCGGCCGCGGTCGGCGGGATAGCGGTCCGTGAGCAGCTGGAGCGCCTTGCGGAGAGCCGCGTAGGCCGCACCCATTCTTCTTCCTGCCGTGCGACGCCGCGCCTTGCCGGAAAATGTGCCGCCCACCTGCGAGACTTCCGATGAGGCGCTGACCATGCTGAGATGGATCTTGCCTTCGACCCAGCGCGCCAGCCCCTCGTCGCGCCGTGTCAGATGCTTCGACGCAAATGCGGCGTCCAGTTCAGCCAGCGCCCGGTCGAATTCAGCCCAGTAGTAGAAGAGATGGGCGAGGTGAACCGAGCGGAACGCTTCCAGCGCGGCCGTCGGCTTCGTGGGACGCGCCCAGATGGCTCGAACCGCGCCCTTGAGGGCGGGGAGCTGCCGCCATGAGGTGCACTCCGCGCATTCGCGAAGAAAGACAGCCTGATCCGATGGCGCACAGCTTTTCAGAAGCCGCTGAAGCTCGGGGATGTCGACGGGGAGGGCTTTTGTCAAGTCGAAGGATTTCCAGAAGGCGCGGACCATCGTCGTGAATTATAGAGAAAGGGCGCGGAAACACAAACCCGTTCGAGCCACCTTCAGCAATTGTAATTGTCGCGGGGCAAATGGCGGATTCCCTCTCCCGATTTCTGCGGAAAAACTCCCGCGGCGTCGATACATTGTACAGCCATGCGATTGATCCTCGCCACAGCCCGCCCCTCCGTGCTCCATGACTTCCTCACCACTTCCGGAGCCGATCCCTCGACCATCCTGACGTCGTCCGCGCCTGACCTCGGACCCGATTTTCCGGTCATCAGGGTTTCTCCCGGCCCGCTCTCCTGGAATCATTTATCCCGGGAGATGCGGGACGGGATCCGTAACGCGGAATGGAATGAGATCGTCATCCTGCACAATGGAGGGACCGGATATGTTCCTGTCTATCTTCTCGCGGCGCGCATCCGGTGGAACCTTCCCGTGATCCTGTATTTCTTCAACGGCCGTTCATGCCGCTATTCCACGGCTCTTCACTTGATGATCGATAGGACCGTGGAGCGCATGCTCAAGGGCTGCGTCGACGCCCTCTTCTTCCTGCTTTACGTTCCGGTATGCCTTGTCGTAAAAATCCACAACGGGCTGGTCAAACCGCGATAAGGATCGCGATCCCCGGAATCAGTGCTTCTTCTTTCCGAAAGCTTCGCCCTTCGCCGGTTTCGCCGGCAGAAGCGCGATCTTCATCACCTCGTCCATCGTCTCCACGTGATGAAACGTCATCACCTTCTGGATCTCCTTCGGGATGTCGTTCATGTCGCGCTCGTTTTCCTTCGGGCAGATGATGTTGAAGATGCCGCCGCGGTGCGCGGCGAGAACCTTTTCCTTCAGACCGCCGATGGGCAGAACTTTTCCGCGCAATGTGATCTCGCCGGTCATCGCGAGGTCGCGGCGGACAGGGCGCTTCGACACTGCGGAAATGAGCGCGGTCGCGATCGTGATGCCGGCGGACGGGCCGTCCTTCGGAATCGCGCCCTCGGGAACGTGAACATGGATGTCGTTCTTCTTGTGGAAATCCGGCGCGAGCTGGAGCACGTTGGCGCGGGAGCGGGCGAAGCCGACCGCCGCGCGCGCGGACTCCTGCATCACTTCGCCGAGCTTGCCGGTGAGAGTCAGCTGGCCTGATCCGGGAGTGATGAGCACTTCGATGGAGAGCAGTTCTCCGCCGACTTCCGTCCACGCCAGGCCGGTCGCGTAGCCGATCTCGTCCTTCTCCTCGATCTGGCCGTAACGGTACTTGGGCTGCTCCAGATACTTGACGATCGTCTGCGGGGTCACAGTGATCTCGTGCTTCTTTTTCGACTCCACCACCTCGCGCGCGACCTTGCGGCAGATCGTGGAGATGCTCCGCTCCAGGTTGCGGACTCCCGCTTCGCGTGTGTACTCGCGGATGATCCTGGTCAGGGCTTTCGGTTCGATCTTGACGTGCTTGTCCTTCAGGCCGTGCTCCTCGATCTGCTTCGGGATCAGGAATTTCTGCGCGATATTCTCCTTCTCGTCGTCGGTGTAGCCCGAGAGGCTGATGATCTCCATGCGATCCTGCAGGGGGCGCGGGATCGGGTGGAGAAGATTCGCGGTCGTGATGAACATGACCTGCGTCAGGTCGTAGTCGACGTCGAGGTAGTGATCCGAGAACGATTTATTCTGCTCGGGGTCCAGGACCTCCAACAGCGCCGCGGACGGATCGCCCCGGAAATCCATCGCCATCTTGTCGACCTCATCGAGCAGAAAAACCGGGTTGATCGTGCCGGCCTTCCGCATGCCCTGGATGATCCTCCCGGGAAGCGCGCCGACATAGGTGCGCCTGTGGCCGCGGATCTCCGCTTCGTCGCGGACGCCGCCGAGCGAGATACGGACGAATGTCCGGCCCATGGAGCGCGCGATGGATCGGCCGAGCGAGGTCTTGCCGACGCCGGGCGGGCCGACGAAGCAGAGAATCGGGCCGCGGTGTCCTTCCGACAGCTTGCGGACCGCGAGGTACTCGAGGATCCGCTCCTTCGGCTTGTCGAGGCTGTAATGATCCTCGTTCAGGATCTTCTCCGCCTCGGGGATGTCGATCTTGTCCTCCGTCGCCTTGCTCCACGGCAGCTCGATCAGCCAGTCGAGGTACGTCCGCGCGACGGCGGCCTCCGCCGACATCGGGCTCATCTTCTCCAGCCGCCGCAGCTCGCGCTCCGCCTTCGTCTTCACGGCCTCCGGCATTCCCGCCTGCGCGATCTTCTCCTTCATCTCGTCGATCTCGACGGAATCCTCGTCGCGCCGGCCCAGTTCTTTCTGGATCGCCTTCATCTGCTCGTTGAGGTAATACTCCCGCTGTGTCTGCTCCATCTGCGTCCGGACTTCACCGCGGATCTTCTTCTCGATCTTCAGGATCTCGATCTCGCTGGTGAGCTTCTCGAGGATGAGATCCATCCTGGTTTTCACATCGCGCGTATCGAGGAGATCCTGCTTGTCCTTGACCTTCAGGATCATCTGCGACGCGATGATGTCGGCGATGCGCTCCGGATCGTCCTGGTTGGTTATGGAGAGAACGGTCTCCGGCGGGATACGCTTGTTGAGCTTCACGTACGCCTCGAACTGCGCCACGGCGCTGCGCATCGTCGCGGTCATCTCCACCGACGCCTGCGCGTGGCTTTCGTATTCGCACGCGACGACCTCGAAGAATTCCTGTGTGGGAAGGAATTCGCGGATCGCCATCCGGCGGACGCCTTCGACGAGAACCTTGATCGTGCCGTCGGGGAGCTTCAGGAGCTGGAGGATTTCCGCGAGCGTGCCGATCGAATAGATATCGACGATGTCGGGATTGTCGGTCGTGGCGTCGCGCTGGGCGGCGAGGAGTATGAGCCGCGACCGGGCCATGGCAGCTTCCAGCGCGGCCACGGATTTTTCGCGGCCGACGAACAGAGGCACGACCATGTGCGGGAAGACGACAAGATCGCGGAGCGGCAGCAGCGGCAGCGTGTCGGGTACCGTCAGCGGTTTCGACTTCGTCTTCTCGGCGATCTTCACGCGGCGCGCTCCATGATTCGCAATATAGGATTGAAGCGGAAAGCGCGCAAGGTCTTCGCGCGAGTGGACGGGAAGATCACTTCGAGGCCGAGCCCGCCGCCACGACCATGCGAAGCTTCATCTGGCTCTTCGCCGGTCCGCAGTTGGATTCGCAATGGAAAACATAGTCGCCCGCCGGGGGCGTGAATTCGAATTCGACCGGCTCGGCTCCGCGCGGCGGAATCGCGAGGCTCACTCCCAGCTGCGTGCTCGTCAGCGTATGCTCCACATCGAGCGAGCTGCATCGGAACCGGATGCGATCGCCTTCACGGACCTGGATATACCGCGGATCGAATCCGAACTGCCACGCGGTGACGTCGATCTCCCGCGCGCCGCGGACGAGAGGAGTTTCCACGGGAGGAGTCAGGGAGCAGGATGTGAAACATAAAACGAATATTAAACCACGAAGACACAAAGACACGAAGGAATGACTAATTATTCCGCCACGTGAGAAATTAATACTATTCCTGGACTTCGTATCTTCGTGACTTCGTGGTTCGACAGCCTCCAATACGAAACTGCCTCTGGTCTTTACGACATGCATGTTCGTAAGTATAATTTTCGGGCTTCAATTATCAACGCATATTCCCGTGAAAGACAAAGGATTCATGGAAAAGTACACGCTCACACATTTAAGGCACCTCGAGGCCGAAAGCGTCCACATCATGCGGGAGGTCGCCGCGGAGTTCGAACGGCCGGTGCTCCTGTTCTCCGGAGGCAAGGACTCCATCTGCATGCTCCGCATCGCCGAGAAGGCCTTCCGGCCGGGCAAGTTCCCGTTTCCGCTGATGCACATCGACACGGAGCACAACTTTCCGGAGCTCATCGAGTTCCGGGACAAGCGGGCGGCCGAGCTGCAGGCGAAGCTGATCGTCCGGAGCGTCGGCGACGCGATCAAGACGGGCATCGCCGTGGAGGTTCCCGGCGAATCGAGCCGGAATATTCTCCAGATTCCCACGCTCCTGCACGCCATCGAGGAGTTCAAGTTCCAGGCGGCGATGGGCGGAGCGCGTCGCGACGAGGAGAAGGCGCGCGCGAAGGAACGCGTCTTCTCCTTCCGCGATTCGTTCGGACAGTGGGATCCGAAGAACCAGCGGCCGGAGCTCTGGAATCTCTACAACGCCCGGATCAATCCCGGCGAACACATGCGCGTCTTTCCGCTCTCGAACTGGACGGAAATGGACATCTGGCAGTACATCGGGGAGGAGCAGCTTGAAATTCCCAGCATCTACTTCAGTCACGCTCGCGACGTCGTCCGGCGCGACGGACAGTGGCTGCCCGTGTCGGACCTGCTGCCCCTCAAGCCGAACGAGAAGCCCGTGCGCCTGCATGTGCGCGTCCGGACCATCGGCGACATCTCCTGCACGGGCTGCGTCGAGTCCGGCGCCACGACCGTGGACGCGATCATCAAGGAAGTCGCGGCCGCCCGCGTGACGGAGCGGGGAAGCCGCGCGGACGACAAGCGGTCGGAAGCGGCGATGGAAGACCGGAAGAAGGAAGGGTATTTTTAAGGATGAAGGATGAAATATGAAGGATGAAGTTTGAACACCGCGTTACATAGCGATATCGAGTTGCTTCGCTTCACTACCGCCGGGTCCGTCGATGACGGAAAGTCCACTCTGATCGGGCGATTGTTGTACGATTCGAAATCCATCTTCGAAGATCAGATGGAAGCTCTGGAGCGATCTCGCGACATCACGGGGGAGGGATCGATCAATCTCGCGAACCTGACCGACGGGCTCCGGGCGGAACGCGAACAGGGCATCACGATCGATGTCGCCTACCGCTATTTCGCGACGCAAAAGAGGAAGTTCATCATCGCCGACACGCCCGGCCACGAGCAGTACACGCGGAACATGGTGACGGGCGCTTCGACCGCCAACCTGGCGATCGTCCTCATAGACGCGCGGAAGGGCGTTCTCGTCCAGAGCCGACGGCATGCCTTTCTCGCGTCTCTCCTGCAGATACCGCACGTCGTGGTCGCCGTGAACAAGATGGACAGCGTTCAGTATTCGCAGGACATCTTCGAGACGATCTCAAGGGAATTCGCCGACTTCGCCGCGAAGCTTTCCTTCAAAGACCTCCAGATCATCCCGATCTCCGCCCTGGAAGGCGACAACGTCGTCGATCGCTCCGGCAGGATGCCGTGGTACCAGGGGCCGACGCTCCTGCATCACCTGGAGCATGTCCACATCGCGGCCGATCATAACCTCGTCGACTTCCGGTTCCCGGTCCAGTTCGTCATCCGGCCCGACATGGACTTCCGCGGTTTCGCGGGACAGATCGCCAGCGGCGTCATCCGCGTCGGAGACGAGATCGTCTCATTGCCGTCTAAACGTTCGAGCCGCGTCAGGCGCATCTACACCTACGATGGCGATCTCGAATATGCCTTCGCTCCTCAATCCGTGACCATCACGCTCGAAGATGAAATCGACGTCTCGCGCGGCTGCATGCTCGTCCGGCCGGGAAATCTCCCGGAAATTTCTCAGGAGATCGAGGCGAGCGTCTGCTGGATGCACGAGCACCCCATGCAGGTGAACCGGAAATACATGCTGAAGCACGCCTCCCAGACGGTACGCTGCATGGTCAGCAGGCTGGAATACAGGATCAATGTGAACACGCTGCACCGGGAGCAGTCCTCTCATCTCGACCTGAACGAGATCGGCAAGATCTTCCTGAGGACGGCCAAGCCGCTCTTCTTCGACGATTACAAGGTCAACCGCGAGACCGGCAGCTTCATCCTCATCGACGAGGCGACGAACGCAACGATGGCCTCCGGCATGATCCGAGGCCCGCATCGCGAGGCGCGGCTACCCCTGGAGGAAGTACTGGTCGAGGGCGGCGGCATCTGAGATCCGGGAAGAATCCGGGGGGGACGAACCGATGATCGAAGTCAGCCGGCTGAACGGCACAAAGTTCTGGATCTCGCCCGATCAGATGGAATTCATGGAGGCGACACCGGACACGGTCGTCTCGCTCGTGTCCGGAAAGAAAGTGCTCGTCAAGGAATCCCCGCAGGAATTGCGCGAACTGATCATCGCATTTCGAAAGAGATGCCTGGAGCGGCCTGATATTAAATAATCCGGACCTGCCTGCTCATCCTGTTTTTCCTGAACTAGTTCATTCCCGAGGGCGCTACAAAAGATTTACGGAATTCATGGATCGCATCCATCACTTTTGTCGCGTCCGGCGCGACGGTCAGCGGCCTGTTCGGGTGCAGGCTTTCGATTCCGGCCAATTGTCCGGAATGGTACTTGATCTTGAATTCCGGAAACTTCAGCCCGCTGGCGGTTGAAATCACGACGACGCTTTCGTTCCGCCCGATGATTCCCTTGTCCAGGCACTTCAGGAGCGCCGCCAGCGCGACGCCGGTGTGCGGGCAGTTGAAGAGGCCGGTGCGATCGGCTCTCGCGCACGCCTCGGCCAGTTCCCCCTCCGTCGCCTGCTCCACGACACCGTTGAACCTCTTCAGCGTCCGGACAGCCCGGCTGATGGAGACGGGATTGCCGATCTGGATCGCGGACGCGAGCGTAGGCTGGGCGGCCTTCGGAGCAAAATCCCGGAAGCCGGAGAGATAGGATTCGTACAGAGGATTCGCGCGCTCCGCCTGGGCGCAGACGATGCGCGGCAGTCTCGAGATGATGCCGAGTTCATGCATCATGAGAAAACCGGAGCCGAGCGCGGAAACGTTGCCGAGATTGCCGCCGGGAATGATGATCCAGTCCGGACACTCCCAGTCGAACTGCTGGACGATCTCGAAGGCGACGGTCTTCTGGCCCTCGATCCGGAGCGAGTTCATGGAGTTGGCGAGGTAGATCGTCTTCTCCTGCGTGATTTCCTGGACGACTTTCATGCAGCCGTCGAAATCCGTGTCCAGCGAGAGCACCAGGGCGCCGTTGGCGATGGGCTGCACGAGCTGCGCGGGCGAGATCTTGGCGGTGGGCAGGAGGACGACCGCGGGAATCCCGGCGGCGGCGCAGTAAGCGGCGAGCGCGGCGGATGTGTCGCCCGTGGAAGCGCACGCGACCGCGTTAATGCGGATTCCGCGCGCGCGCATCTCGTTCACCATGGAGACGAGGACCGTCATGCCCAGGTCCTTGAAGGAGCCCGTATGAGAAAGTCCGCACTGCTTCACCCAGAGATTGTTGAGCCCGATCTCCCGGCCGAAGCGCGCGGCCCAGAAAAGGTTTGTGCCGCCTTCGAACATGGAGACGACATTATTGACGTGGACCTCGGGACAGACCCATTCCTTCTTTCCCCAGACCCCGGATCCGTACGGCCACTGCGTCCGCATGTAGCGATCGTCGAAGAGCCGCCGCCACATGTTGGACGGTTGCGCCTTCAAGGCCTCCATATCGTGAGCCACTTCGAGAAGGCCTCCGCACTTCGGACAGTTATAGACGACCTCCGTCAAGGGCAGGCGGATATCGCATCCTTCGCCACAGCGGAACCAGGCGGAGTAGCCGGGCTCGTCATGTTGAGATTTCTTCACGAGGAGGAATATAACAGGTTTTCGATCCCGGGTTGAAGGTGGAAGATTTCAAATGTTTCCGGCGGTATAATGAGACCCGATCGACATGACTCGCCGCGAGAAGAAATCCCTGCATCGAATCGGCTTCAGCCTGGTATTCCTCATCATCCTCTTAACGCCTCTCCGCATGTCGGCCGACCCGCCCGGGGCCTTCGGCATCTTCGTCGGCATCTCCACTTACAAGAACGGCGAATCGCTCGCCTACTGCGCGGACGACGCAGCCAGGCTCGGCCGGTTCTTCGCCGCGCTGGAAGGACCTCTGCATATTCCCGCCGAGCGATCGATCGTCCTCATGGATACGGCGGCGACGAAAGAAGCCATACGGAACGCCTTCGCGACCATGCGATCAAGGATGTCGCCCGACGATCTCTTTCTCTTCTACTACTCCGGGCACGGCGGCGGAGAAGACGAGCCGGATGCGCCGCCCCGGGACGAGGTCGACGGGCATGACGAAACGCTCTCCCCCTGGGATGCGAATGGAACTCATAAGGGCGAAATCTCGGACGATACTCTCCGGCAATGGCTCGACGAATTTCCCAACCGCGACAGGATCCTCATCCTGGATGCGTGCTTCTCCGGCGGTTTCGTCAGGGACCTGGCTCGCGACGGAACGCTTGTCCTGGCCGCGACCCAGGAGGACCAGTCATCGATGGTCGCTTACGCGCACCGTATTTCAGGCGCACTGACGCACTCGATCCTGACCGGATTGTCCGGAGAAGCGGACGAAGACGGAGATCTCCGCGTGTCGGACAGGGAACTGATCCGCCATCTGTCTTCCCTGCTTCCCCGGTACTGCGCAACCTGCGGACGACGGAATCCTCCCGGGCGGAGCCGATGCTATTACGACAAGGAGCGTCTCGGCGGCGACGCGTCTCATCTCGCGCAGGGCGGCCGCATCAGCACGCGTTTCCTTTCCATCCTGCGCGCGCCTTATCGGCCGCCTGCATGTTCCGGGGCGGATGAATTGCGAAGCTGCGGAAGGAAACCCTCGGAGTGCCGATGCGAAGTCAAGGGGGAGTGCGGCGGAGCGGAATGCATGACGATCGGCAGGAAGGTGACGGACGGCTGCGGATCGGAAGGAGAGAGAGACGCGTGCCGCCGGAATCCGGCACTCTGTCCCTGCCCCGAGTACGGCAACTGCCGGATGACAGGATGCGTCTCGCCCGACGAGCCCGTCTGCACGAAGGAGACGGATCGGGCCCAGTGCGAGCACGACGCGGAGAACTGTCCCTGCGGGCACTTCGGCGATTGCGAGATGGGAAGCTGCGCCCGGCCCGGCCGGCGGCAGCGATAGGTCGCTCCTACCTGCACATCACCTCGCCGCAATCTTCCGGGTAGGGCGGCCTCGTCGCGGGAATGATGCCCGCTTCGATCGCGACTCCGAATAATTCTCTCGGGATCTCCTCGGGCATCAATCCGCCCCGACCATGAGAGGCCGCATGGATCATGTAAAGGTGCGATGCCCTGTCAAAGTCAGGTCCCCTTTCTTCATACCGATTAATCAGTCCCGAGTAGACATCCTCGATGAGCCGCGGCGCGTGCGGATAATAATGATGGAGTTTCTGGCTGGCATTGATGAAGGGAAACGAGATCATGAGAATCGCGAAAAGCGTGAATCGCGCGACCGCGCGGATGAGGCGCGGTCCCAGCAGCGCATCGGCCGCCGCGAACGCCGCGGTGAAGAAAAGGGGCAGGAAGGCTCCATACCAGTACGGCCCCCAGATCCGGCCCGTGACACGGTCCGCGCTCATCTGCATGAGAAACGCATGGAGCATCGCGAAGAGCGTGATCCCGGCGGAGGCGCGCATGAGCAGAAGCGTGTGATCAGGACGCGGTTCGGATCGAGGAGAACGATAGAGCCGGTAAAGCGCGCCGAGAGTCGCCAGGAAGATGCCAAGGTGGAGAAGAGCCAGCGGCTTCATCCGTAAGGGAACGAGCGCGATTTTCTGCAAACCGAGGCTCTCCCCGAAGACGAGGCCCAGATCGATGAGAGCGGCGGCGATTGCGGAAGCGGGCTTCAGGTGGGGAAAGTGGCTCTGGGAGAAATATTCATACTGCGACAGGTTCACCCATCCGAAGCCGACCGACTCCGCGAGCGCGGGCAGGGCGAGGAGATACAGGCCGGCCACACCGGGAAGAATCAGGAGGTAGGCGACCAGGCGACCGGGCGACGTGAAGAGCCGCTCCCGGAAGAAGAGCGGAAGCGCGAGGAACGTGACGAGGGCCGTCTCATCGCAGAGAAATCCGAAGAGCACGACACCGCAGAGGACGGCGAATCTTCCGCGCGAAATATTTCCGGGAGATGTGGAAAGCCAGAATGAAACGAGCATGAGGAAGTTCACGAGCGCTTTGGCGGGACGAAAGAGCATCGCGACCAGCGAAAGGCTGGCGGGTTGGAGCAGGAAATACGCGGCGGCCCAGAGCGCCGTGTCGGCATTGACGCTCATTCTCCTCAGGAGAAGATAGACGAGCAGCGGATCCAGAAAGAGCGTCATCAGCATCGTGAGGGAGAGCGAAGGATGGGGTCGCGTGAATTCCCATAGTGTCATGCGGAAATGCGTGTCGAGGATTTCGACGAGAGACGAAACCGGTCTCGTCAGGCGCGGAACATGACCTTCGAATACCGGGTAATTCAGCGATTCTCGAAGGACGGTCGATACCGAAAGCGGAACATGCTCCCGGATGTGCTGTTTCATCGGGATCAGTTCGGGCTGCATCCAGGAATGTTCCGGCGAGAGTACAACAAGGAAAATGAAAAGGTAGGCGGCCGCCACGGCGAGCGCGCCGCCGCGCGCGGGAATCACGGAGATTTGCGGCGGAACCGGCTCAGCAGGGCCGCAAGCGAGATGAGCCCCATGGATGCGGCCCAGGTGCCGGCGGCCATCCACAGGAACGTGCGCTTCTGCAGCACATAGTCCCGTTCCGCATTCACATAGACAAGCCCATCGCGTTCGGCGAGAACATCCGTTCGATCCCACATGATCGCATCGACGGGCTCCCCTTCGTTCGCGCCCAGTTCGCCCGTCATCTCCCGCATCTCAGGCGGATACGGGGAGATTCGCTGCACGCGTTCGCTGAAGAGAGCCGACATCACGAGTACGGACAATAGCAGCAGCAGGGTCATGCCGCCGGCGGCGAGAAGCCAGGATCTCACCGGAAAGGCGCGCGAATTTACCTCGCGGGTTGCGATGCGGGTGGAGCCGCGACAGCCGGCCGCGTCGAAGGCATCTCCGGCTTCCGGCCGGGGTCGTTATTCGTGAAGGCGAAGATGTCGAAGCTGATCGAGAGCTCATCGGCCATCTTCAATCCCAGCAGTCGCTCCGGAACGATCACGCCGAAGTCAGACAGCTTGATCTTGAAGGACGTCTTCAACTGGATGATATCGCCGACATAGCCCATCTTTTCGAGCGTCGGTCTCGCGGGAAAACGCCTGGCGGAGCCCGTTACCGTAATCCGCCTCGTCTTCCCGTGGATCGTCATGTCTCCCGTGATTTCATACTGATCCGGCTTCCCGGACTTGTTCTTAACCGCGACGCTTTTGAATTCGATGTTCGGATATTTTTCCGCGTCCAGCCAGTCGGGTCCGATCATGTGCTCGTCGCGCGCGTCGATTCCCGTCTTCATGGATCGCACGGGGATCGTCACGAGAAGCGCATGCGATTTCCCGGCGTCGTCGAAGTAAACGAATCCGGTCGCCTTATTGGTGCGGCCGACCATCATTTCCAGGGAGGCGTTGGATTCCCACGAAACGTTGACCTTGTTCTCGCCGTTCTTGCCGATGTCGTAATACGCGGCGTCGGCGGCGCCGACGAAAACCGCGAGAGCGATGAGGGAATGAAGCAGTGATTTCATGATGATCCTCCTTGGACCGGCGCATGATATCATTCGCTCCATGTCATCACAAGCAGGCGAAAAGAGGCCGCGGATGCGGCTCGACCAGATTCTCGTCGATCGCGGGCTCGCGGAATCGCGGACGAAAGCCCAGGCTCTCATCATGGCCGGGCTCGTGCGCGTGGATAAAAAACACGATCTCAAGGCGGGAACCCTTCTCCCGGCGGACTGCATCGTCGACATCGCCGGTCCTGCCTCCGACGGTTGGGTCGGCCGCGGCGGAGAAAAGCTCGCGGGCGCTCTGCAGGATTTCGGCCTGACTGGAACAATCTCCGGAACATGGCTCGACTGCGGCGCCGCGACCGGCGGATTCACGGACGTACTCCTCGCCAACGGCGCCGGCAAGATCTACGCCGTGGATGTAGGCTACGGCCAGATCGCCCTGAAGCTCCGGGACGATCCCCGCGTCGTCGTGATCGAGCGATTCAACATCCGCGGCATCACGAAGTCGGTGGTCCCCGATCTCCTCGACGGAGTGACGCTCGATCTCTCCTTCATCTCCTCGCGCCTCGTCCTCCCCCTGCTTCCTCCGTATCTCGCCCCGCACGGCCGGATCGTGCTCCTCTTCAAGCCGCAATTCGAAGGCCGTCGTGAGGATATCGGCAAGGGCGGGATCGTGCGCGACGAAGCTACGCGCGCACGCATCGCCGCCGACTTCGAAACCTGGACGGAGGAGAACGGATGGAAAATCGAACGCAGGACGGTTTCTCCCATCAAGGGAAGAGACGGCAACGTGGAGTACTTCTTCGAGTTGCGAAAGCGATCGTGACGAGGATCGATCAGATGGAGCTGATCGGAATCCGCTATCTTCCCGCCCATCTCCTATACGCTTCCGGTCGCATCAATTTCCTGATCTCGGAAAACGGCAACAGGATATCGAACTCACCGGCGGCGTAGGGCGCCACTTCATACACGTTGTAATGGAAAACGACGCCCTTCTTCGTCAAGTAGAAGTTCGATGTCGGTTCGACTTTTTCGGTCAGGAGATCGTCTCTGGATACATTGTCATCAAGGCGTCGGGCCAATTCCTGCAGTATCTTTCGTTCGATCATGGGTCCCAGTTTCATCACGGAGGATGACGGGAAGAGATGCTCCAAGCCCACCGTGTCAGCCGACCGCGGATCGATGACGGTGAAGTCGCTGCCGTAAACACCGTGCGCTCCTCCGGTGAAAAGGTATTCAGCGTTTTCGAGCACGATGAGACCCGGCTCGTTAATGCGCACGGACATCAGCGACTCCATTGACCAACGATACGCAAACACGCCGATGTTCGAGTCGTATTCCGCGCAGACGTCCTCGTACTCGCCGAACCACGAATCTCGTTCCTCCATGAGAGCCCTCGATGGAGAATCGACCGGGCGGCCGAAGAAACTGCGGGCGCATTGCCGGCGGAGCTTTTCGAGAAGCGGCGTATCGGCTCCCCTCATGGGATAAAGATACCGCATGTGGAACTCGGCCGCCGGGGTTTCATCTTCCGCCGCGGGAAGAATCACACGGGAATCCTGGAGACCGTATGTCCAGAATTCGACGCGAGCGGAGGCCGGCAATGTGAAGCCCGCTAAAAGCAAAACGATGAGGAGCATTTTCAATTTGATCATCCTGCCGATCATTTTAGGCGGGATGCGCCGCTCGTTACATCTAAATCCATAAGATTGATCCGGCATGATGGTTGCTTTTTACCCATCAAGGAGCCGATTCCATGAAAAAATCCCGCAAGGGAGGAGGAATACTGAACATCCTTCCGCGCGCGAACGGCTTCGCGCGAACGGAGCAGGCGGCGATCAAGGAATTGATCGAGGATGAGCGTATTGTGACGCATTTCCAACCGATCCATTCCGTCCAGACGCGGACCATCCTTGGCGTCGAAGCGCTGAGCCGGGGCGTGAATCCTTCCGATGCATCGCCGATTGCTCCGGCGCGCCTGATCGAAGAATCGCGTTCTGCGGGCCTATGGCTTGCGATGGAAAGGTTGATGCGACGAACATCGCTGGAAACTTTTCGAACGCATTTCGGCGATCAGAACAATTCCATGCTTCTTTTCCTGAACTTCGATCCCGCGGTATTCGATGAAGGGGTGGCAGGTTCCGGTCACCTGTCACGGCTTGTCGCATCGCTGGGAATCAATCCGAGCCGGGTCGCCCTGGAGATCATCGAGTCGCGAGTTTCCGATACGAAGCTGCTCCTGGAATTCGTGGAACGGCATCGCGCTCTCGGATTCCTGATTGCTGTGGACGATGTAGGCGACGGCGAATCAAACCTGGCCCGCATGGCGCTCCTGAAGCCCAACATCCTCAAGATAGACCGTTCGCTCTGCAGCCAGCTGGCTCGCGATTATTACTGCCGCAAGGCCGTCCAATCGCTCATCTGGTTCGCCCACCAGGTCGGCGCGCTCGCATTGGCGGAAGGGCTTGAAACGCGGGAAGAATCTCTCATTGCCATGGAACTCGGCGCGGACCTTTTGCAAGGATATTATCTGGGACGGCCGACCGGCGACATGGACCTCCTGCTCGCTCAACGATCTCTGACTCATGACCTGATGGGCGAACACCAGGACAGAACGACCCGACGCGTGGAAAGTTCTCGAAAGAGACGCGCCTCCGAGAGATCGCTCCTCACGGGAATCATGGACCGATTGCGCGGTCATGAGACAGGGGAATTCGACGCGATCGCGGCGCTCTTTCTGGAAGAATGCGAATATCTCCAGTGCATCTTCGTTCTCGATGCGGCCGGGCTCCAGGTGTCGCGGACGCATTTCAAGAAGGCAAATCAAGAATTCGTCAACGTTCTCACGCGGCCCGCGGTTCCGGGCACCAATCACGCGATGAAGGAGTATTACTTCATGATGGAGCATACGGGAGCACCCATGCACCTTACGGCACCCTACATGTCCCAGGCGACCGGGGACCTATGCGTCACGCTTTCCGCCCGATTCCACGCTAAAGACGGATTGGCCTACATCATCTGCCTGGATACGAATCCGGCATGAGGGCGATGCGATCGAGGCGGAGGACGAGGAGCGGAAACGGATTTCCTGGCGACAACGCGTTATCCGAACGGTCCTGCGACATTAATGGTCGTGCATTTGTAAAGAGACTCGATTTATTATTGTAAAGATTTCTTCGCGATCGCGATCATGTGAGCGACGCTGGGGCCGGCGTTGTGCGCCTCAAGGAGAATTTCAGGATGCCGCATCGCGAAAACGCGAAATATTTCATCCGCAAAACCCTGTCCGATGCCGGTTAGTCCCCTGAAATCCAGGCGGATCCGGCGAAACTTATCGAGGCCGAAGAGGAGACGGCGCGCTTCAGAGCGCGAGACACGTCCCTCGGTGCCAGAGGAGAGTCTGACCGTGACAACGGTCCGATCGAATTCGAAGTCTTCATTGGTGAAGGAATCAAAAAGCTTCTTCAAATCCTTGCGGGAGCGACGTTTGAGCGAAAACACGACCCTTGTTCCCTTGAGGCGCCTCCGGTCCTCCCAATAAACCTCCGGATCTGCGCGATTGACGACGAACAGGCGCAGACGATCGCTCTCCAATATGAATTCATCCGCAATCTTGGAAGTGAAGAAGATGCCCTGACCCGAGTGTCGCGAAGGATCCGTCGTCACTTTTCCCTTCAGGAGATGGCGCGCGGCTTCGAAGTGATCCGGAAAATCCCATTTCCGGCGGATGCTCTCGAAGACTCCAATCCCCTTGTCTTCGATCGAAAACCGGAAATTCACAGTATCCAGGGTTACGGCAACGCAGGCGCGGGACGCTTTCGAATGGTCGATGGCGTTATTGAGCATTTCCGTGAATGCATATTCCACGACAGCCGAAGCTGACCTGGAAAGAGCTCGGCGCAATGCCAGTTTCTCCCGCGCCGCCTCGTATACGACGTGTTCCTCCAACCCCTTCAAGGAGCAGACTCGCCGAAAAACGGTCACAGTCGGAACTTTGCCGGCGCGAGAGGGAAGATGGTAAACGGCGCCGCGCGTGGAACCCTCTTTGACGAGGAGCCCGGATGCCACAAGAGCACGCAGATGAGACGCCGCGGCCTGGCGAGAAACTCCCCAGAGGCCGACCAATTCCATCGAACGCACCCCCGTTTTTCTTCCCGCCATCGCTAGAATCTGGGTTGGTGAGCGTTTCATCGTCTGCGGCTATTGTAATTATATTGTAAATAGATGTAAATAATAATTGTAAACATATTCCCGGCCTGTTGTCTTGTTGGGATGACGTTATGCTTCGGCTACCGTTCCCGATCATCCCGTCAAGAAAGTGCGGAGCGATTCGCAAGTCCTTCAATCTGAATGTTGCATTATTGGAGAATGTCCCCTTGACTTTTTCAGGCTTGTCTCCAGAATAGGGCAGCAGCGTCCCTTTACTGATGATACCCGTTATATTCGGGACTGAGTTCGTGCGGACCGGTTCCGAGACGCAGCGAGGAGAACTCATTGAGTAAGAAGCCCGTCAAGAGCGCGAAGGCAGCGCCGTCCAAGTCCAAACCTGCCCCGGGCAAATCGACTAAGCCCGCGGCCGCGAAGACAAAAACTCCTGATAAATCAAAAGGCGCTCCGCCTAAGAAGACGGTGGAAGTTCCCAAGGAGCCCGAGAAAAAAGCCGCGACCAAATCGTCCGCGAAGTTCAAACAGGGCGAGATGGTGGTCTATCCTTTCCACGGAGTCGGCGTCGTCAAATCCATCGAGAAGATGAACATTACCGGCGTGGACAAATGGTATTACACGCTCGATTTCCGAAACGGCGAGTTGACGGTCAAGTTGCCCGTGGAGCAGCAGGATGACAAGGGCATGCGCCGCGTCGTCGGGAAAGCCGACGTGGAGACGATCATGGTGATCCTCCGGAAGAAACCGCCCTCCGAGGAATCCGACTGGAAAGTCCGATACAACCAGTACCTGGAGAAATTGAAGTCGGGCGACATTTACGAGGCTGCGAAAGTAGCCCGGAATCTCTCGAAGCGGGGTCCGGAAGGCGAGCTGTCGATGAGCGAGAAACGGCTCCTCGAAGCATCCGTCCAGCTTCTCGTCCACGAGATCGCCACGGCATCCAGGGAGCCGATCGAGAAAGTCGAATCGGAGATCAGCAAGTGCCTGCGGGCAGGTCGCGCCTGATGCGGCTGGGGGCACCTCTGGCACTCCTTCCGCTCATCGCGCTCCCCTACGTTCTCGCTCCCGCCGACAACCGCGCCGTCATCATCATCGGCCTGGCGCTCTACATTATCGCCGTTCTCACTTGGTTCGTCAGCCGCATCGCCCTGGCGCTCGAAACGCGTCAGACGGCGGCGGAATCCAGGCCGGGCGAACCTGAAATCTCTCCCTCCATGCCTCATCTCAAGATCTGCGACACTTCCGTTCTCATCGACGGCCGGCTCGCGGACATGGCGCAGGCCGGTTTCGTGGACGGCGAGCTCGTGATCCCCCAGTTCATTCTCCGCGAGCTCCAGGGCATCGCCGATTCGTCCGAGCAGTTGAAACGGAACCGCGGGCGCCGCGGGCTCGACATCGTCAAGAGGCTCCAGGACATTCCCGACATCAAGGTTTCCATTCCCGCGAAGGACTTCCCGGAGGAACGCGAGGTCGATCACAAGTTGATGCTCCTCGCGAATGAAACCGGAGCCGCGCTCGTCACCAACGACTTCAACCTCAACAAGCTCGCGCGCGTCCGCTCGATCAAGGTTCTCAATCTCAACGACCTCGTGAACGCCCTGAAGACGATCTACCTTCCCGGCGAGGAGATCCAGATCACGGTCTCGCGCGCCGGCAAGGAAGCAGGCCAGGGAATCGCGTATCTTGACGACGGCACCATGGTCGTCGTGGACTCCGGAGCCTCGCATGTCGGCCACCAGATCAAGGCCGTCGTCACCAACATCCACCAGACGACGGCCGGCCGGATGATCTTCACGCGGTTCGAGGATGTCGTGTCCAAGAGAGGCCACACGGAAGATAAGAGCACTTCCTGATTAGATCTTAGATTGTAATACACTACGCTATTGACGATGAGACCTTCCAGACCCGACCCCATGACGACCGCCCGCGCCTCCTGGATTCTCCTTGCGGCCGGTTCCTCGACGAGATTCGGAAGAACAGGAGAGAATCCCGCGCGAAGCAAGCTCCTGGAGTCCCTCGGCGCGGACCGCGTCATCGACGTGACGTTGCGGGCGCTGAAGAACGCGCTGCCCGGAGCGCGGATCATTCTCGTTTCCACACCGGAACTTCGGGACGAGATCGGCATGGAGTGCGCGTGGGTCAACGGCGGGCAGCGCCGGCAGGATTCGGCGCGCCACGGAATTCTCGCCGCGCGCGAGACCGACATCGCCCTGATTCATGACGCGGCCCGGCCATTCGTTACGCGCGAAATCGTCGACCGGCTGCGCGAAGCGCTTCGGGAGAACGACGCGGCGGCTCCTGGAATCCCCGTCACCGACACGATCCGCAGGAGCAACAGCGGAGAATTCGAGACGCTGGATCGCTCTACGCTTCTCGCGATGCAGACGCCCCAGGCCGTCTGGATGGACGTTGCCGCTCCCGCGTTCGAAGCGTCGACCGGCCCGGAGGAATTCACCGACGACCTCGCCGTAATCGCGGCGTTCGGAGGCAGGATCGCCGTCACGAGGGGTGACAAGAGCAATATGAAGATCACGACGCGGGAAGATCTGCTTCATGCGGAGCGCATACTTGAAAACCTGAATCCTAAATCCTAAAGTCATCCTGCGGAGGACGATGTTGGGATTTGGGATTTGGGATTTGGGATTTGGGATTTCCAAGATTTTCCGGCCCATTTGGGATTTTATTTCCGTCCTTCCCGGAATATGCTCCCTTCATGTCCTCTCTCCCCTTCCGCATCGGTTTCGGCTATGACTCGCACGGCGTCGACTCCTCGCGCCCGCTGGTCCTGGGCGGCGTCACGTTCGACGATTGCCCGGGGCTGAAGGGTCACTCCGACGCGGATGTTCTGACACACGCGATCATCGATGCAATTCTCTCGGCGGCGGGCCAGGGCGACATCGGCGAGAAATTTCCGGACACGGATCCGCGGTACAGGAACATCTCCAGCATGGAACTCCTGCGGCAGGCTTTGCCCGCGGGCTGGCTGATTGCCCAGGTCGATGCGACCGTCGTCTGCGACAGGCCGAAGATCCTGCCCAACCGGGAACGGATCATCGGTTCGCTCCGGTCGGTGCTCGGTCCTGAACCCGCAATCTCCGTGAAGGGCAAGACGACGGAAGGGCTCGGAGCCCTCGGTCGAGGCGAGGGGATCGTCGCCTTCGCCGTCGCGCTTCTTTCCCGCGCATGACGAGCGCGGCGGTCTACAGCTCGCTCTCCCGGGTCGCGGAGTCGCTCCCCGATCCGCCGGCGCCGATCGGGATTTACACGTGCGGAGTCACTCCCTATGACAGCCCCCACCTGGGCCACGCCCGCGCCGCCGTCATCTTCGACGCGTTCACCCGGTTTCTCCGCCATCGCGGCAACGCGGTCACCTACCTTCGGAACATCACGGACATCGACGACAAGATCATCGAGCGTTCGGGCGGGGAGGATGTGAAGTCATTCGCGGAACGATACATCGGCGAGTATCATGCGATGGTCCGAGCGCTCGGTTGCCTTCCGCCGGACGGAGAACCGCGCGTCACGGACCACATGCCGGAGATCATCGCGCTCATCGGGCAGCTCGTCGCGAACGGCACGGCCTATGCCTCGCGGGGATCGGTCTATTTCTCGGTGCGCGCTTTTCCGCGGTATGGAAGCCTCTCGGGCCGTAATGTCGACGAGCTCCTCTCCGGCACGCGCCTCGATCCCGGCGACGAAAAACAGGATCCGCTCGATTTCGCTCTCTGGAAAGCCGAGAAGCCCGGCGAACCGTCGTGGTCGTCTCCCTGGGGTCCGGGCCGTCCGGGGTGGCACATCGAATGTTCCGCCATGGCGATGAAGTATCTCGGCGAGACGATCGATATCCACGGAGGCGGACAGGATCTCATCTTCCCGCATCACGAGAATGAGCTGGCTCAGTCGGAAGCGGCCACGCGGAAGACATTCGCCCGCATCTGGATGCATAACGGGCTCATCACGCTGAAGTCGCAGAAGATGTCGAAGTCGCTCGGCAATGTCCTCTCCGTCACCGACCTCATCCGCGATCACGGCTCCCGCGTTCTCCGCTTCTACCTGTTGAACGCCCACTTCTCCAGCCCGCTCGACTTTTCGGAGGATCGGCTCCGGGAGACGAAGACGGCGCTCGACCGTTTCGCGACATTCCCGGTCGGCAGTGTGGAGTCCACGAGAGCCGGCCAAGGGCCTTCCGCGATCACCCACGACTTTCTCGCCGCCCTGGAGGACAACTTCAACACGGCGCGCGCCTTCGCCGTCCTCTTCGACGCGGTCGCGGCCGGCAATCGAGCCGACGCTGCCGCGCGGGCAGGCATCGCGGCGGAAATCCGCGCGTGCGGAGAGATCATCGGCATGGAGCTCTTTCCGCCGCGGGAAACGGACGCCGGGATCGAACGATTGATCGCGGAGCGGAACGCGGCGCGGGTCGCGCGCGACTTCAGAAAATCGGACGAGATCAGAAATCTCCTGTCGCAAAAAGGGGTCATTATCGAGGATACTGCCCAGGGAACACGATGGCGCAGATAGGACAGGTCCACTTCGACAACACCTCGCGACTGGCGGTGATCGCCGGGCCGTGCATGATCGAGGCAACCGCGTACGAGACGGCGGTCCGGCTGAAGGAGGAAACATCGCGGCGTAACATCCCGTTCGTCTTCAAGGCGTCTTACGACAAGGCCAATCGCCAGTCGCTCTCCTCGGCCCGCGGCGTCGGACTCGATGAAGGCCTCGAGATCCTGAAGAAGATCAGGTCCGACCTGGATATCCCGGTGCTGACCGACATCCACCATCCCGAGGAAGCCATCGTCGCGTCGCTCGTCGTCGACTGCCTCCAGATTCCCGCGTTTCTCTGCCGCCAGACCGATCTCGTTGTCGCGGCGGCGCGCACCGGCAAGGCCGTCAACATCAAGAAGGGGCAGTTTCTCGCTCCCGGCCAGATGCTCTCGATCGTCTCCAAGGCGGCCGCATCCGGAGCCTCCGACATTCTCGTCACGGAACGCGGCGCGACATTCGGTTACAACGATCTCGTCTTCGATCCGCGGTCGCTGGCGATCATGAAGGATTTCGCTCCCGTCATCTTCGACGCGACGCACTCGGTTCAGAAGCCGGGCGCCGCCGGAGAGGGATCGGGCGGCGATCGGAAGTTCATTCCCGCCCTCGCGCGCGCGGCCGTGGCGGTCGGCATCGCCGGCGTCTTCATCGAGACGCATCCCGATCCGGCCAACGCTCTGTCGGACCGCGACACGCAGTGGCCTCTTGACCGGTTCGGCGATCTCCTCGACGAGCTCCTGCGCATCGACGAAGCGGTGAAACGATGAAAGATGAAATTCTCCAGACGGCACTTTCCGTATTCGATACGGAGATCGAAGCGCTTCAATCTGTCCGTTCCGCCTTGGCCGGTCAGGACGGATCCCCATCCTTCCGCGCGGCCGTCGAGGCGATCCTTGGTTGTCATGGCAAGGTGATCATCACGGGGCTCGGAAAGTCCGGAGCGATCGGCCGGAAGATCGCCGCCACGCTTTCGTCAACGGGCACTCCTTCCGTCTTTGTGCATGCGACGGAAGGCGGTCACGGAGATCTCGGCATCATCGACCGCCGCGATCTCGTCATCGCCATCTCGTACTCGGGAGAGTCCGACGAGATGGCCCAGCTCCTTCCCGCAATCCAGCGCCTCGGCGTCACGCTCATCGCCATCACCGGAGCCGCCCAGTCACTCCTGGCCCGTTCAGCCCGGATCGTCCTCTCCGTCATGGTCCCGAAAGAAGCCTGCCCGATGGGGCTCGCGCCCACATCGTCGACGACGGCCATGCTCGTCATGGGTGACGCGCTCGCGGTCGCGCTTTATGAAGCGCGAGGTTTCACACCCGAAGATTTCGCCTTCCGCCATCCCGGCGGAGCGCTCGGTCGGTCGCTGCTCTCCGTATCCGATCTGATGCATACGGGCGATGAACTTCCGAGGTGCCAGGAGACGGACGCACTGATTCTGGTCATCTTGGAAATGACGCGGAAGAAACTTGGAATGGCCTGCATCACCGACGGCGTTGGGAAGCTGACGGGCATCTTCACGGACGGCGATCTGCGCCGCCTTATTGAAAAGCATCCGGAAGGGCTGCTGAAGTTTTCCGCCGGAGAACTCATGTCGAAATCGCCGCGGACGATTTCTCCTGAAACCCTTGCCGTCCAGGCGTTGACGCTCATGGAATCACGCCGGATCACTTCGCTTGTCGTGGTCGATAAATCAACTCAACCCATGGGTGTAATCCACATTCACGACATCCTCCGATCCAAGGTCGTCTAAACCAAAACGCGCCCTGTTCCAAGTCATTTTCCTGCATCAAAAAGCGCACAATAATAATGCGCCTAGCACTTTATCTGTGCTGTTTATCACTGCAAGTGCTACAATCTCAATTGGCATGACGAGTGCAGTTATGAAGGACTGAACCGACGTAAAAGTCGGAAGGAGGATTCAGTCATGAAGGATTCGGTCATCAACAAGGGAACCATCATCGCCGCGATCATCGGTGCGCTCGTCGCGATCACTTTGCACCAGTCCGCCGATCTGCTTTTCGCCACGGAGACCGACACTGCTGCCGTGCAGGATACATCCGCTCTGTCAGCATCTTCCACAGCGAGCCGCGCGACGCGTGCCAGAGCATTGACATCGTCCAGCATCTCGACAGGGACACAGAATGTCATCCCGGCCGGATCGACCGTGAAGGTCAAGATCGTGACGCACATCTCCTCCAGGAATGCCAAGGCGGGCGACCGCGTTGAAGCGGTGACGACGGAAGCGATCCAGGTGGGCGATCGCGTCATTCCCGCGGGATCGTCGGTAACAGGCTATGTCTCGAAAGTCAGGCCCGCGGCCGAGACGAGATCCGCGGCGGAACTGGAAGTCGTCTTCACGCGGTTTGCCGGATACCCGGTTCGGCTCGCGCTGATCTCGCCTGATCTTGACGCACGCGCGGCCGCCGCGAATCGCGCGGTGGACGTCGCGCTCGTCGCGGGCGGCGCATTGACGGGCGGAGTCATCGGCCACCAGGTCGACCATAAGAAAGGATCCACGATCGGAGCGCTGGGGGGAGCTCTCGCCGGTGCGGCTGCAGCGGCCAACATCGGCGCGAACGTTCAGTTGAAAGCGGGCGAAACCGCGACGCTCCGGTTCGAACAAAGCCTCGCTCTTTCCTAGGAGGCGCAACAAGGGGGGCGGCCCCGCCCGCAGCGGAGCGGGGCCGCCATGGGGACAAATAGAGGAAGTGAGGGATAGAAGATGCCAAGAGTTTTACTTATCGACGACGATCCGCAGGATCTGGAAATTCTGACGGAACAGCTTCGCGCTCTGGGATCGGTGCCGGTCACGGCCCGACGCCTCGACGACGCCTTGAAGATCCTGGACGAGGACAACACCATCGATCTCCTGCTCGCGGACATCCACCTCCCCGACGGCATCGGCAGCGATCTCCTGGAAAAAACCAGCCTGCCCGTTTTTCTCATCACGGCGCACGCCGAGATCGAGGAAGCGGTCGAAGCCATGCGGCGTGGAGCGTTCCACTATTTCACGAAGCCCGTGCGAGCGGAGGAACTGGGCGTCATTCTCGATCGGGCGACGCGCTGGACGGAGAGCATGCGCGAGCTGGATCGACTGCGCACGCTCCACGCCGGCGGCGACGAGGAGCAATTCGTCGCGAAGTCCGCGGCGATGCGATCGGTCGTCGAGACGGCGCGCGCCACGGCCATGACCGACGCCTCCATTCTCATTCTCGGGGAGTCGGGCACCGGAAAGGAAATCCTCTCGCGCGCCATCCACCGGAATTCTTCCCGCTCACAGGCGCCGTTCGTGGCGGTCAACTGCGGCGCGATTCCCGCCACGCTCCTGGAGAGCGAATTCTTCGGCCATGAGCGGGGCGCATTCACGGGCGCCCACGAAAGGCGCATCGGCAAGATCGAGCGTGCCCAGGGGGGAACGCTCTTCCTCGATGAAATCGGAACGCTCCCTGTCGACCTCCAGACGCGTCTCCTGCGCGTGATCCAGGACCGCGAAGTCGAACGCCTCGGCGGCAAGTCTCCGATCAAGGTTGATTTCCGCCTCATCTGCGCGACGAATACCGATCTCACGAAGGCCATTCGCGAAGGCGCCTTCCGGGAGGACCTGTTCTACCGCATCAATGTCATCCCGATCCGGATTCCTCCCCTGCGGGAAAGGAAGGAGGAAATCCCCGCGCTCGTGGCGCATTTTCTGAAGAGAAAAGACGCGGCGCTCGTCTCGATTCATCCCGACGTTCTGGACCGTCTCATGAACTACGACTGGCCCGGAAACATCCGGGAACTGGAGAACATCGTCGAACGGCTCCTCGTGCTTTCGAGGCGGGAGAAGATTCTTCCGAAGCACCTTCCGGAGGAATTTCGCTCCGGCCCATCCCGGATGCGCGAGCCGGCGGAGGCGGGAGACGAGGAAGTCTTTCCGACGCTCGATGTCATCAAGCGGGAACACGTTCTCCGCGCGCTCCGCCGCACCGGAGGCCGCCGCGAAGAAGCCGCGCACCTGCTGGGGCTCCATCGCAACACCCTGCGGGGCATCATCGCGCGGTTCGATCTGGAAAAAGAGCTGGAGCATCCGCTCATGCGTTCCGGATCTCTTCGTCACGATTCAGGGAGATCGCTGGCCTCCAAGGCTGTCGCGTCGTGACGATCGGCGCGGCGGGAGAAACGCTCTCGCGGTGGATCCACGACCTGAAAGCGCCGGTCACCGCGGTGGAAGGATATACGCAGTTGCTCCTGCGGAGCGCCACTCCGCTCGATGAGAAGCAGCGTCGTTTCATCGAGGGCATCGGCGCGTCCTGCAAGGTGCTCTTCATTCTCATCGGGAACCTGAAACTGGAGCAGGAACTGGACCAGGACAACCTGCCGGCGCCGACCGAGTTCGGCGAGATCGACGACATCCTGCGGAGCACAGCCAGGCAACTGGAGCGGGCCTTCGCGTCGAAGAAGGCGGTCGTGCGCGTGACATGCTCCCCCGAGGCGCTTCGCGACAAATCCCTGAAGCGGGGAGCGGAATTCATCGAACGCACCGCGGCCAATCTCCTCGTGGCCGCCCTGCACACCAGCGATGAAGGCGCCGAAGTCACGCTCTCGGCGGATCGCGAAAACGGCGAGATCGTCATCGGACTAACCGCGACTCACGTGGCGCCCGGCGGCCCCGGCCGTGGATTCGAACTCTCGGCACGGCTCGCGGAAAAATGCGGCGGCCGGTCGGGCGTGGAGGACGGCCGGCTCTTCATCGCGTTTCCCGAGGAGATATTCGCGTGATCACCGCGGGACATGAGGAGGCTCGTCCACGCTCATCGCATCGCGAGGCGACGCGTGAGGAGGCCGCGCGCCCGCATGCTGCCCGGCGCGACGCGAGGCTTCACACCCTCCGCCGCGAAACCCCCGATCATGAGCCCGCCCGACTTCTTGTCATCGAGGACGATATTCCTCTCACGTGGTTCATCAAGGACCTCCTGGACGGCACGAATTTCGAGACGAAGATGGTCTTCTCCGTGGAACAGGCGGAAGCGGTGATGAAGGACCATCACTTCGATCTCATTCTCCTGGACATTTCTCTTCCCGGAGAAGACGGACTGACGTTCTACAGGAGGCGAAAGGACAGCCTTCCGCCGACGCTTCTGATGTCCGCCGTCAACCGGTCCGTCGTCTACAGCGGCGAGATTCCCCTGACGCATTTTCTGGCGAAACCGTTCACGCCGGACGAACTCCTGAGACGGCTTCACTATATTTTGAACAGCGAGGTTCCCGAAATGCATACCGTTGTTGAAAAGGAGATCGCGATGACCCCAGTCCCCACCGATGCCGCGGAAGCGGTCCACGCAGGCGCCGATCACGTTCTCCTCGTGGAAGACGATCCGATCCTGAGCGAGCTCCTGGATGAACTGCTCGTGTCGGAAGGTTACAGGGTGACGCGGGCGGGAACGATCGCGGGCGCGCGCGAGCGCCTCTCGACGGATCCCGGCATATTCATCCTCGATGGCGTTCTGCCGGACGGCGACGGATTATCGTTCATGGACGAGCTCCGTTCCAACCCCCGCTTTGCAGACCGTCCCATCATCATTCTCTCCGGCCGATCCAACTCGCGCGACAAGGCCGCCGGGCTGATGACCGGAGCGGACGATTACCTGGCGAAGCCGTTCGAGACCGACGAGCTCATCGCGCGCGTTCACGCGCTTCTGCGCCGCGCCTCCGCCCTGAACGATTCCAGCCCGCTGACGGGACTGCCGGGAAACAGGCGGATCCAGCACGAGATCGAGTTGCGCCTCTCGCGCGGGGAGAATTTCGAAGCGCTCTACGCCGACATCGATCACTTCAAGACCTTCAACGACCGGTATGGTTTCGCGGCCGGCGACAAGGCGATTCTCCTGCTGGCGGACTGTCTGAAGGCGGAAACCTCCGCGGGCGATTTTGTCGGCCACATCGGTGGCGACGATTTCATCGTCGTCTACGAAACCGGAGCCGGCGAAGCGCGATCGAGACGGGCGCTCGACGAATTCGCCAAACGCGCGCGGATGCTGCACAACGAAGAAGAAAGACAGGCAGGCGTTTACAAGTCCAGAGACCGCCAGGGCACGCCGGTCGAGGAACCGCTGCTTTGCGCGACGGGCGGTCTCATATCCACCAGGCAGCGCCGTGTCGGATCTTACGCCGAGCTCTCGCAAGTCGCGGCGGAATTGAAGTCCGCCGCGCGCCATTCTCATGAAAGGGTGTATACGGAGAGGCGCACCGCTTGAAACTTGGTTTTCTCTTCAGCCTGTTGATGCTGGCCGGCGCCACGTTTCTCGCCTGCGCCATTTTTTCCGGAATGGCGACGCTCCACACCATGGCCGCGGAGGCGGAAGCCGTCATCGGAGAAGATGCCGTCTTCATCCGCGATCTCACGCACCTTCGATCCCAGGTCTCCGACGCCACAAGGCTCGCGCGTCTCGCCGCCGAAGTCGGGCTGGAGAAGGAAGCTTCCCAGCGCGCGCGCAACAAGACGGCGGAGACGCTGTATGACATCTCGTTCTACGTCATGGCCGGCGAGGAGGACACGTTTCGCCGGCTGCTGGCGGCCTGGGACGGAACCGTCGACACGCTGAAAGCGCTTGAAGAGAACCAGGTGAACGCCTCCCTCTTCTTCACCGAAACGGTACTCCCGCAGATCTCCTCCGTCGGTGCGGGCATCCAGGATCTCGAGCAGCATCGCCAGAGCTTTTCGCTCGGCCGGATCGAACATATCAACGCGGCGATCGAGACCGCCCAGGAGAGCCTCCGCGTCTACGCGCTCCTCCTCGCCGCCACCATGCTCATTCTCTTCTACGAAATCCGATTCCGCCTGATCGCTCCGATCCGGAATCTGGAGCGGGCAACGGAAGTGATCGCTTCCGGAGAACTCACGCACCGGATCACCGGTCTTTATCCCGACGAGCTGGGGCAACTGGGAAGCCGTTTCAACGCCATGACGGAGAAACTGGAATCGGCGGAGAAGATGAAACGCGAATTCCTGGCCATGGTCTCGCACGAGATGAGAACTCCTCTCACGTCGATCGGCGGATTTCTCGCGATCCTCCTGTCCGGCCGCCGAGGTCAGCTCGCCCCGCGCCAGAAGGAAGCGCTGGACATCGTGCAGCAGGAGACGCAGAGACTGGGGAATCTGCTGGAGGACCTGCTGGACGTCGCCAGGGCGGAGGCGGGCGCGTTTCGCATAACACCCGCGCCGACCGAATGCGCGGATTTTTTCACGGCCCTGATGCAGCCGTACGTCCGGCAGGCCGAGGAACTGAAGATCGATTTCCATTACCTGTTCGCCGATCTGCCCGACGCCGTCATCGATTCGCGCCGGATGGGTCAGGCTATCCGGAACCTGCTGACGAACGCGTTCAAGTTCACGCCTGGCGGCGGAAAAATCAGGGCGACGGGGCGGCAGGAGAACGGAGAACTCGTCTTCGAAGTCGAAGACACCGGGCCTGGAATGGCGAACGACAAGCTGCCGCGTCTGTTCGAGAGATTCTACCAGGTGAATCCTGACGAGAGATGCGAGGGAGGAATGGGGCTGGGACTGGCGATCGTCCGGGAGATCGCGCAGGCGCACGGAGGAACGGTCATCGTGGAATCGGAGCTCGGCAAGGGCACCAGGTTCCGGATAGGCATTCCTTTCCGGAAGGAATCCGATCTTGAAACCAGGGGCAGCGAATGAAGAGCAGTTCAAAAAATTAAAATCAGGAACAACCTGCCGGGAAACTGATTTATAATGGGAGTGCGATATGAACATCTCACGGGGGAAACACAAGATCATCGCGATCGTCGTCGGCGCTGCGGTCTGCGCCGCCGGATTCTCGATGAGCGCCTGCGCATCCGCGGGATCGTGGAGCAAGGCGACGGATCATGTACGTAAGGGCAGGATCATCGAGGGGGCCGAGGCTTTTGAAGCGATCGGCGCGAAGTCGTCGGCTCTGACAGCGTCGGAAGCGTGGTACCGCGCGGGCACGCTCTGGCTCGACCAGGGCAATCCCGATCGCTCCTACGACCGCGCGCTCGAATGCTTCCGCAAATCCGCGGCGCTCGAAGGTTTTCCCGAGACCGTCCGTGCCGCCAACACCTGGATAGCGGTCCTGACGCGCCTGAACGCCGAGCAACGCAAGGCCCTCAGTGCGGAACGGCGCGCCGCGAGGGAATCGGAACGGCTCCGCGAAGTCATCCGCGACGCCGAAAAAACAGGAGACGCCCTGCGCCGGAACGCTCCTTGACCGAGCATCTCTACGTTCACATACCCTATTGCCGCCGCGTCTGCCCCTATTGCGATTTCGTCTGCTCCTCGCCGGACAAGCTCCCGCCGTCGGAACAATATGTCCGCGCGGTGCTGCGCGACCTGGACGCCGTCGAGGGACGATTCGAGACGATCTACATGGGCGGAGGCACGCCTACGGAACTGCCGATCCGCGATCTGGATCGGCTGTTGGCGGGCCTGGCCGCGCGGCGCCGGGAGAACTGCGAGTGGTCCATCGAGGGAAATCCGGAGAGCTTCACGAGCGAAACCGCCGCGCTCCTGCGACAGCGCGGCGTCAACCGGCTCTCGCTCGGCTTTCAATCCGCAAGCGACGAGGTGTTGAAAAAGCTGGGACGTTCTCACCGGCACGCCGACAACATCCGGGCGCTCGACTTCGCCCGGGAAGCGGGCTTCACGAATATCTCGGGCGATCTCATCTTCGGACTGCCGGAGGATCATCTCGCAGAAACGATCTCATTCTTCGCTGAACGGAAATTGACGCACGTCTCCGCGTATGAGCTGACGATCGAGGGCGAGTCGACATGGAGCCTGCGGAAATTCGACCCCTCGGCGGGCGAGGACGAGAAATTCGCGCAATTGAGCCGCGTTGTGCCGCTCCTTGAGTTCGCCGGCTTCCTCCGTTATGAAGTCTCCAACTTCGCCCGGAGCGGTTTCGAATGCCGCAGCCACCTGAATGTCTGGCACGCGGGCGAGTATGCCGGGATTGGCGCCGGCGCGCACGGCCATGAGAACGGAATCCGCTACGCGAACACGGAATCCTCCTCCGAATTCCTGTCGGGCCCGCATCGCACCGTCGACGCGATCGAAAACCTCGCCGCCGAAACGATGCTTCTCGTGTCCAGGCTGCCCCAGGGCATCGCGATCACGGATCTGCCGCCGCATCGCCGCAGCGCGCTTGCGAACCGGCACACGGAGCTCGCCGCGCTCCGCGACGACGGATTCATCGAGCTGACGGAGACGATCATCCGCCCCACGGCGAAGGGATTGCTCTTCGTGAACGAGATCGGGCTGAGGATGGCGTAAGGAATTCGCGTGATGGACACGCCTTTGCGCTGTCTTCTTCCTGGAATCAGGTATATAGTTCCTCCTCCCTTATGACAGACGCATCGAAAATCAGGAATGTCGCCATCATCGCGCACGTCGACCACGGCAAGACAACGCTCGTGGACGCCATGCTGCGGCAGAGCGGGACGTTTCGCGCCAACGAACTCCTTCCGGACCGGATGATGGACAACATCGACCTGGAGCGCGAGCGCGGCATCACGATCGCGGCGAAGAACTGCTGCATGACGTGGGAGGATCTCACGATCAACATCGTCGATACTCCGGGACACGCGGATTTCGGCGGCGAAGTGGAGCGCATCCTCTCCATGGTCGACGGCGCGCTTCTGCTGGTGGACGCCGCGGAAGGCCCCTTGCCCCAGACCCGGTTCGTCCTGCGAAAAGCGTTGGAAGCGAAGCTATCGATCATCGTCGTCATCAACAAGATCGACCGGCCCGACCAGCGGACAGTCCAGGTCGAGGACGAGATCTTCTCGCTCTTCATCGACTGCGACGCGGACGATCATCATATCGACTGTCCCGTCATCTACGCCGTTGCGCGCGAAGGCAAGGCCACGGCCTCGCTGGCGCACGCGCTCGAAGGCATGACGCCGATCTACGAGGCGATCCGCGACTACATTCCCGCCCCGCCCGTCGATGCGGCCGCTCCGCTTTCTCTCCTCGTCGCGAACCTGGACTATTCCGACTACGTCGGTCGTCTCGCGATCGGCCGGATGAAATCGGGAAGCATCGCCGTCGGCGAGACCGTCCTCGTGGCGGGCGCCGAAAAACAAACCAGGGGAAAGGTCTCGCGACTGTACGCCTACCACGGCTTGAAGCGCGTCGAGATCGAATCCGCCTCCGCGGGCCAGATCGTCGCGATCGCCGGCATCGAGGAATTGACGATCGGAGACACGATCACGGCGCCGGAAACTCCGGTGATCCAGCCGAGGATCGTCGTCGAGGAACCGACAGTGGTCATGATCTTCGGCGCCAACACCTCGCCCTTCACGGGGCGCGACGGCAAGTTCGTCACGGCGCGCCAGCTGAAGGAACGGCTCTGGAAGGAATCCCTGAAGAACGTCTCGCTGAGGATCGACGAGACCGAAGCGCCGGATCGCTTCAACGTCGCGGGCCGCGGGGAGCTGCAGCTCGCGATCCTCATCGAGCAGATGCGCCGGGAAGGCTTCGAGCTGGAGATTTCCCGGCCCAAGGTGATCGAGAAGACGATCGACGGCGTCGTGTGCGAGCCGTTCGAGGAACTCGTGATCGACGTCGCGGAGGATTTCATCGGCGTCGTGACGGAAACCATGGCGGCGCGGCGCGGGGTCATGGCGAACATGACCGGAGCCGGTTCAGGCCGGATCCGCATGGATTTCTCGATCCCCGCGCGCGGGCTCATCGGCATCCGGTCCAACTTCCTGACGGACACGCGCGGCACCGGGATCATGCATTCCGTCTTCGCCGGTTACAAGCCGCGCGCCGGATCAATTCCGTCCCGGACGGCCGGCGCCATGATCGCCGACCGACCCTGCCCCGCGACTCCGTATGCCATCGTCAATCTCGAACCCCGCGGAAAACTCTTCGTCGAGCCGAGCACGGACGTCTACGCGGGAATGATCGTCGGAGAGCACGCGAAGGAGAACGACATCGAGGTGTACATCGGACGGCCGAAGAAACTGACGAACATGCGCGCCTCCGGCAGCGACGACTCGATCCAGCTGACCCCGGCGGTCAAGCACACGCTCGAAAGCGCGATGGAATGGATCCGCGACGACGAGCTGATCGAAGTGACGCCGAAATCCATCCGCCTGAGAAAAAGACAGCTCGACCCGAACAAGCGGAAATCCGAGGAAAAATCCTCCCGGGACGAGTAACCTACCGCCAGAAGCTCCCCATCAAAAATATTAACAGGATGAACAGGATAGGCAGGATCGATTGAGTGTGGAATTGAATGTATCGGGGAGTGGTTTTCATTCCTCCCAAATCCTGCCCATCCTGTTATTTATCCGTCACCGGATGTGGAACGTCCGGCCCCGGGCTCCGCATCTTGCAACTTTGCATTGAAAATGCGAGAATCCGATCGTTGAGGGGCCGGCGGCCCGGAGGAGCTTGAACCATGTCCATTTCCGCACCCACGCGACCGTCCATCACGACGGTCGTCGGATCGAGCCCGATCCGGACGGATGCGCGGACGAAGGTCAACGGGGAAGCGAAATATATCGACGACCTGACATTTGCCGGCCTCTGCCACGCTTCCATCGTGCGATCCCCTCACGCGCATGCGTCGATCGACGCGATCGATTCGACGGCGGCGCGCGCGGTGAAGGGCGTCATCGGCGTCATCACCTATAAGGACATCCCCGGCAAAAACAAGGTCCCGATCGTCTTCGACGATCAGCCCCTCCTGGCGGAAACCGAAGTCCGGTACATCGGCGAACCGGTGGCGATCGTCGTCGCGGATTCGCCGCGCGTCGCAATGCAGGCCGTCGACCTCGTGAAGGTCTCCTATACCGTCCTGCCCGCCGTCACGGATCCGCTCGCGGCGCTGGCCGAAAACGCCGCAGTCGTCAATCCCGTGCTCGGCAACGTCGTCTCCAGGCACAGGATTCGCAAGGGCGACATCGACGCGGGATTCGCCGAGTCCGACGTGATCGTCGAGGGAGAATTCCGGACGGGTTACCAGGAGCACGCCTACATCGAGACGCAGGGCATGATCGCCGTTCCCGAACCCGAGGGCGGGGTCTGCGTGTACGGTTCGATGCAGTGCCCGTTCTACATCCAGAAAGCTCTCGCCTATGTCCTCGGCCTGACCTTCGCCCAATGCCGCGTCGTCCAGACCGTCACGGGCGGCGCCTTCGGCGGCAAGGAGGATGCTCCGTCCATGCCGGCCTGCCACGCGGCGCTTGCGGCGCATATCCTGCGCCGGCCCGTCAAGCACATCATGACGCGCGAAGAAGACATCATCT
Organism: uncultured bacterium; assembly: GCA_964499705.1. Classification (GTDB taxonomy): domain Bacteria; phylum UBA8481; class UBA8481; order UBA8481; family UBA8481; genus JBBTKW01. The sequence goes on from CAZCME010000005.1 coordinate 57,134, forward strand.
GCATGACCAAGCGCCATCCGGGAATCATCCGGATCAAGTATGGCGCCAAGCGCGACGGCACGATCGTCGCCTGCGACGTCGACTACATCCTCAACTCCGGCGTCTGGTCCACGCTCTCCCCTGTCGTGCTCTGGCGCGGCACGATTCACGCGACCGGTCCGTATCGGATCGCCAACGTCAGGGTCGATGCGCGGGCGGTCGCGACACACACGGTCCCCAACGGCGCCTTCCGGGGATTCGGCCAACCGCAGGTCTGCTTCGCAAATGAATCCCTCATCGATGAACTCTCGCACAAGCTCGGCATCGATCCGATCGAGCTTCGTCTCAGGAATGCCCTGGAAGTCGGCTCCGAAACCGCGACCGGACACAGGCTGACGGAATCGGTCGGCCTCAGGAAAGTCATCGGCGAAGTCTGCGACGAGGCTCACTGGCTCGACGGCAGGTCCAGGAAGGAACGCCGCCGCGCGGACGGAAGGTTGTACGGCATCGGAGCCTCCACGTGCTTCTACGGAACCGGGCTCGGCGCGGCGGGAAAGCGGATCGACCGGGCCGGAGGATTTCTCCAGGTCGATATCGACGGATCCGTCCAGATCGCGGTAGGCACGACGGAGATGGGACAGGGGCACAACATGGCGCTCTCGCAGATCGCCGCCGAGGAACTGGGAACGACCGCGGAAAAGGTGACGATGCTTCCCATCGACTCATCGCGCGTTCCCGATTCCGGCCCGACCGTCGCTTCCCGCGCCACCCTGATGTCGGGCGGAGCGCTCCGTGACGCCGCGAAAAAAGTTCGCACCCTGCTTCACGAGGTCGTCGCGCGCCGTTACAACGTCGCGGTCGCCGACATCCGGTACGTTCCCGGCACGATCCACGCGACGGAGGATGCCGCCGTCACCTTCGAGCAGGCCGTGACATGGGCGGCCGAGGAGCGCATACATCTCGCGGCGCAAGGCTGGTTCACCGCGCCGAACACGGAGTGGAACCCGGAGACCGGCCTTGGGGAGGCCTACTATGTCTACACGTTCTCCTGCAATATCGCGGAGGTCGCGGTCGATGAGGAAACAGGCGAGGTCGAAGTGACGCGCATCGTCTCCGGACACGACATCGGAAAGGCGATCAACCGGCGCGAAGCGGAGGGGCAGATCCAGGGCGGCGTCGTGCAGGGTCTCGGTTACGCCCTGTATGAAGACCTCGTCGAGAAAGACGGCAGGATCCTGAGGCCGAATTTCTCGGGATACATTCTTCCCGCCACCGGCGACATTCCCGACATCAAACCCGTCATCGTGGAGGAGCCCTACTCCGAGGGGCCCTTCGGCGCGAAGGGGCTGGGCGAGCCGCCGCTCATCGCGATCGCGCCCGCCATCGCGAATGCAATCCAGGATGCGGTGGGCGTGCGGCCGATGCAACTGCCGATGACTCCCGAGCGCATTCTGGCGTTGATCGAAAACAAGACTCAACAGGCTCGCCCGGGCGGGAAATCATCATGAAGGATTACAGGCTCAACCTGACCGTCAACGGCCGCGAGGAGTCGCACATGATCGATCCGCGCGACACGCTTCTCGATTTTCTCCGCGAAACTGTCTGGCTCACCGGATCGAAGGAAGGCTGCGGCAAGGGGGAATGCGGCGCCTGCACCGTCATGATGGACGATGTGACCGTGAATTCCTGCCTCGTCATGGCCGTCCAGGCCGAAGGCCGGAACATCACGACCGTCGAAGGACTGACCGTGAACCGGAAATATCATCCCCTGCAGGAAGCCATGCTCGAATGCGGCGGAGCGCAGTGCGGCATCTGCACGCCTGGATTCATCATGAGCGCCGCATCCCTCCTGAAGAAGAACCTGGATCCGACGGACGCGGAGATTCGAACCGCGCTCGAAGGCAATCTCTGCCGATGCACCGGCTACATCAAGATCTTCGACGCCGTGAAATCGGCTTGCTCGAAAATCCGCGAAGCCGCGGGAACGGGAGCCTGAGATAGCATGTTCCAGGTCACGGTTCCCTGCGTTCGCGCGAAGAGCATCCGAGAGGCTCTGGCGATGGCGGCCGACGGCGGCCGGATCCTGGCCGGCGGCACGGACGTTCTCGTGCTGGCGAAGGAGAACATGATCACCTCGGAGCGATTGATCGACATCTCCAGCATCCCCGAGCTCCGAGGAATCGAGATCAACTCCAAGAAGATCATCATCGGCGCGGCGGTCAGCCTCACGGAGGTGATGACGCATCCCCTGATCCGCGCGGAATTTCCGGCGCTCGTCATGGCCTGCGACGTCTTCGCGTCGCCGCAGATCAGGAACCGCGCCACCCTGGCCGGGAATATCGCCAATGCGTCCCCCGCCGGCGACACGATCCCGGCTCTCTACGCCTACGATGCGATCGTCCAGATCCGCGGCCGTTCGTCCGGCTCGCCCGGAGGCCGCCGGTCCGTTCCCGCCACGGAGTTCGTGAGCGCGCCGCGCAGGACGGCGCTGGAACCGGGAGACCTCATCACGGAGATCGTGCTGCCCCGGACGCACGGCACGCACAAGGGCATGTTCATCAAGATCGGCCAGCGGAAATCCCTGGCGATCTCCAAGACCATGGTCGCCGTCGCCACGACGGAATTCTCCGCCGGCACGATCAAGCACATCGGCATCGCGCTCGGCGCCGTCGCCCCGACCATCATCCGCCTGCCCGATGCGGAAGCGCTGCTGACGGGCAAGAAAGTGACGCGGGAACTGGCGCGCCAGGCCCGCGCGTTCGCCGAAGCCGCGGTGCGGCCCATCGATGACATCCGTTCCACGGCGGATTACCGGCGGAAAGTGTCGGGCGTGATCGTGGAGCGGGGACTTCTCGGCCTGCGAATCCTGGAATCGTGATGTTTCCTCTTCCCTGTTCCATCGACATCGATCATTAATCCGGGACATGAAGAATCCTTCCGCGCCGGACACGCATAAGGAGCTCCGCAGGCGCATCGAGAAGAAACCGCGCGATGCCGAGCTGCATCGCGAGCTCGGCTTCAAGCTCTGGAAAGAGGGCGACCTCATCAACGCTCTCATCGAATTCCGCAAGGTGCTCCGCATCAATCCCGCCAACCGGGAAGCGCCGTTCGCGCTGGCGGCGATCAGCCGCGAGCGCGGTCAATTTCAGAAGGCTTTCGAAATCCTCTTCGATATCGCCTGTCCCGAGAGCATGCCGACGCCGCACCCCGACGCCTTCGAGCTCCGTCGCCTGGAACACCAGATGCGGATCTTTCCCGCGCCGTACGACACGATCGACTGGAAGGAATTCTTCGCGGAGACGGAACGGAGAGTCCGCGTCGACCCGGCCTATTCCGAATCACGCATGAAGGAAGGCCGGATCTGTCTCGAGCAGAAATGCTATGACAAGGCGATCCGCACGTTCACGCGCCTGGCCGTTCTGGAGCCCCGCAACGCGCTCGTCCGGCTCCATCGCGCCATGGCGCTCTCCGCCCGGAGGCGAGACGCGGAAGCGGAGAAGGAATTCTCGGAGACGCTTCTGCTGCAGCCCAAGAACGCCGCGGCCTACAAGGGGCTCGGGATCATCCGCGCGCGGCGAGGCGACCTGGAGAAAGCCCGTTATGCGTTCACGCAGGTGCTTCAGCTGGATCCCCAGGATGCCGAGGCCCGCCGGTGGCTGGAAAAAACGGGATGAATGCCGCCGGCATCATTCTCGCGGCGGGAAAATCGGAGCGGATGGGGGAAGCGAAAGCGCTGCTGAAACTCCGCGATGGATCGACCTTCCTCGCCCGCGCGATCGATACGCTGGACAAAGCCGGGATACAGCGGATCGTGATTGTAGCCAATCCGGCCACTCGGGAAAGCTTCGAGCAGGTTTGCCGGGATCTCGGACGCGAGGAACGCACGACCTTCGCGGTCAATCCGCGGCCGGAGGACGGCATGATCTCCTCCATCCGGATCGCCTGCGCGTCCTTCGGAGATCCCTTTCCGGAACGCGCCATCGTGACGCTCGTCGATATCCCGGATACCTCCCCGACCGTCGCCAGGAAATTACTGGAGACGGAACTATCCGAAAAGATCGTCCTCGCGATACCGAGGTTCGAAGATGGACCCGGGCATCCCGTGATGCTGCTGAAGGGTATCCGTGAAATCCTGGACGACCTTCTTCCCATGGGCTTGAAGAGCGTGATCGAAAAATATCCCGACCGGATCGCGGAAATTTCCTGCGAAGGACGTCAACCCTGGGATGTTGACACGCCGCGGGATTACGCAAGGATCCAGTCTTGACCATTCCGGCATCCCAGGTGAACCTCCGGGGCATTCATGTCGCGACCGTGACACCGATGTCCGTGGACGGGAGCGAAATCAACCTGGGATGCATCGGGCCGCTGACGGCCCACCTGGCCTCGCGCGGCGTGGACGGATTCGTGCCCCTGGGAACGACGGGCGAGTTTCCTTCCCTATCCTTCCAGGAAAAGGTCGAGATTCTCTCGGAATACGCATCGGTCCGCGGCGACCGCGCGCTCATTCCCGGTTGCGGCTCCTGCTCGCTCCGGGAGACTCTGGACCTGGTGAGGCTCTCCGCGCAAAAAGGAGCCACGGCCGTGCTGGTGCCTCCGCCCTTCTATTTCCGCTCGGCGTCGCCTTCCGGAATCGAGGCCTGGTTCGAGGCGGTGCTCGCGGCGGCCGAAATCCCCGTGCTTCTCTATCACGTTCCGGCGCTGACGGGCATCCCCATCGAATTCAGCATGCTCGAACGCCTCGCCCGATTCGAGACGCTCTGGGGAATCAAGGACACAGGCGGCAAGCTCCAGGAAACATCGCGCTACCTGGCTTCCCGACCCGGGAGAATTCTGCTGGGATCGGATTCCACGATGCTTGATGGATTAACTCTCGGCGTGCAGGGCACCATCTCCGCATGCGCGAACGTCGTCCCCGGACTCCTGAAAGAAATCGTCACCGATTTTCGAAGGGGAACGGACGCCCGGCCCGCTCAGTCGAGGCTCGCGGCTGTCCGGGAAGCGCTTCGAAAATTCCCCCTTCATGCCGCCTTGAAGCGATGGCTCACTGTCCAGGGCATTGAAGCCGGGTCCGTTCGGCCCCCGCTTTTAAATCTCTCTCCGACCGAAGCGGACGAAATAAGCCATATCGCGCGCGGACTCGATCATTAGTCCGCCGGGTCCGGGCGATGGCGCGGATCTTGCCCGGTTCACAGAATACATTCCCCATCTGCAAGTCGATAAACGGAGGATGCGGTGCTATAGTTAATGATGGAACTAGGAGGTGAATGCCATGGCTTCCTTCACCCTATCCGAATTTCACGGTCGTCCTTTCCATCCTTCTCATCGGTCGCGTGACCGATTTCTGCATTTCGCGCGGAAATTCAACTGGATGTTCTGGCTGATCACCCTGGCGTGCACGCTTGTACTGCTGATGTTCATGGACGAAGCGGCCGCGCGAGCGGAAGTCATCACGGAGCAGTCGATCTCCATGTCGGGAATCGTCCTGATTCATCCCTGCACCATGGAACAGCTTCGCCTCGAAGGGAACATGCTGTTTGAAGCACGCTCCACCATTGTCGGCGACAGGGCCAGGATTGGCCTGACGGTCCATATGGAGAGCGTCAAGGCTCGCGACGAGACAACGGGAATCGCATACGAGTGCGACGAACCATGGAACGATACGTTGAATATCGGGCCTCTCCCGGCCGCGGACACTGCCATCGTGAAGGTATTGTTCTCGGGGCCGGCGCAAAATCCATTTCAGGCCAACATGACACTGCAGATCAATGCCGATTCCTCGGGATCTGTGCAAGCGAGACTTTGGGAAATCAAACTGGAGTGCCGCTGACAAACGAAGCGTGCGCTCAAGAGCGAGCTATGATCGCAGGCACTCCCGGTAGAGGCTGAAGTAGGATTTCGCCGTGTCGACGGATCGGTTCAGGTCGGCGGCCGGCATCGGACGAGGAGATCGCAGGATCGACAACACGGCGAAATAGATTTCATCGGCATTCGACGGATCGACGAGCGAAGCATGACCCATCGCCACTTCCTCGGTCGCGGTTCCGCGCGACGTAACCACCGGACAACCCATCGCCAGGGCCTCGACGACGGGGAGACCGAATCCCTCGTCGAAGGACGGGTAAAGAAGGCAGTCCGCGGCGGCATACAGCCTCTGGAGATCGTCCAGCGGGAGAAAGCCGAGGACGTGCACGCCCGGCGATTCTGTCTTGGGGCCGTGCAACGGACCGGCCAGAGCCAGATGGGCGGTCGGCATTTCGCGGCGAAGGCGCTGGAATGTATTGAGGACGCCCTGCGGGTTTTTTCTTTTTTCGAGACCTCCGACATGCAAAATCAGCGGCCGATCCAGACCGTATTTCGCGAGAACGTCGGGGCGGGGAGAGGGAGGCGTGAACCAAGTCTCGTCCAGGCCGAGCGGAACCGCGACAACGCGATCGGCCAGCGATGGAAATCGATGCCTGACCCTCTGCGCCGTCGTGTGCGAGATTGTCGCGACGCAAGCGGCATGGCTTATCATGGTGCGCCATGTCCACCGGTAACGAAAGCGAAAGCGGAAGTTCCAGCGCCATCCATAAGTCTGTCCGAAGAGACGAACCGGACCCACGATCGGAAGCTCGAAATAGTCGCACGCCGTCACCACGACGGGGCCGGTAAACCCCCGCGGCATGTAGAGATCCGGCGCATGGTACAGGTCCGGATTGAGCTCGTTCAGAAATCGCCCTGTCCTTCGCGACTCCGCAAGCCAGTCGGATCTGGAAATGTCGCCGTATGTCCAGGGCAATACATAACGCCTGAGAGAACCGCATTGTTCCGGAGGTTTCTGATCCGGAGCAAGAAGAAGAGTGTATTCCATGTCGCCTTCCATCAAACGAGCATGTTCAAGCAGAGACCGGCTGATGTGGGCCGTTCCTCTCTGGGCTTTTTCAGGTATGGAAAGCGGGCGGAGGTCCAGCGCAATTGACTTCATGAGCAGAGGGAAACCACGTGAAAATTATAAGCCGGTTAACCTTAGCTGCAATGAATTACCGGCTCGGCCTTATCCACGCGCCAGATCCCCGGAACTTCAGCCCAGGAGCGTCAGAACGCTTTGCGGAACGATATTGGCCTGGGCAAGAGCGGAGAGGCGCGTCTGGGAAAGCAGTTGCGACTTCGACAGGGATACGACTTCCTCGCCCATGTTGGAATCCGCCAGGTTCGATTCCGCCGCGGCGGCATTCTCGCCGGCCACCGACGTGAAATCGATCGCCCGGTCGATCCGGTTCATGATCGCGCCCAGCTCCGCGCGCCTTCCGTTGATCTCCGCCAGGGCCGAATCCACCGTCGCGATCGCGTTCTCCGCGGTGTCGCGCGTGCCGATCTGGAGCCCCGTCAGGCCGAACGCGGACGCGTTTACGGCGGAAAACTCGACGGCGATCTCCTCGTTCTCGTCGGCCCCGGCGTGGAAATGAAACGTGACGCTGGACGTGGCTCCGCCCTGCAGGAATTTCTTCCCATTGAACTGCACGGTCTCGCCCTGGCGGTCGATTTCATCGAGGAGCTGATCGACTTCTTTCTGCAGGAGACCGCGGTCGCTGTCGGTCAGGGTGTCATTGGAGGATTGGACGGACATCTGGCGGATCTTGTGGAGCATGTCGGTGGTCGTGGCGTAGGCGCTCTCCGCGACCTGCACGAGGGACGACGCGTCCTGGAGATTGCGATTGGCCTGGACGAGACCGCGATAGCGGGAGGCGAAGCGGGAGGCGACCGAAAGGCCTGCCGCATCATCCGATGCGTGATTGATCCGGCGTCCGGTGGTGAGTTTCTCCAGCGTCTCCGGATCGGAGCGCGAAGCGAGATCGACCTGCCTGAGAGCGAATTGCGAGCTTTCGTTATGAACGAGCCTCATGATCCCATCCTTGTCGTTGCGAGGATTCCATCCATGGTTCCTGCGTTCTACATCGACAAATTTCATCAAAAAGATAACCACGAAGTTCGGAGAGCCTCAGCGCACAAATGACACTACATTTCCAATAATTCCAAAACAATCCAATCAATACTGTCTTCTATGATGAATATTTTACTATTTAACAGGCGCCGTACATCCACATGCGTGCTCTTTACTGAATTAATCGTTGCAATTAATGACAATCTATCGTTACCGCGTAAATTTCTCTTGCACTTGCCATATTTTCAACTACTATGTTCGCACAATTCGGTCTACGAGGAGTAAATAAGTGAAGAAAACGCCAACCGGCGCAGATATTGTCATCGAGAGCCTTAAACAGCATGGTGTTGAGTACATTTGGGGGCTGTCTGGCGGCGCGGCAATCCCATTGTTTGACGCTCTGGTCGATTCCGGCATCAAGCTCGTGCTCGTCAGGCACGAACAAGGGGCCACTCACATTGCCGACGGTTATGCGCGCGCGTCCGGGAAACCGGGGGTCGTGCTCGTCACGAGCGGACCCGGAGCCACGAATACGATCACGGGACTCCTGACCGCCCACATGGATTCCGTTCCCATGATCGTCCTGACCGGCCAGACCATCACGCCCATGCTCGGCAAGGACGCCTTCCAGGAAGCCGACATCATCAACATCAGCATGCCCGTGGTGAAGCACAGTTACCTCGTCAAGGATGCGAACGATCTGCCGCGCGTCATGAAGGAGGCCTTTCACATCTGCAACACCGGTCGCCCCGGCCCCGTCCACATCGACATCCCCAAGGACGTCTCGTCCGCGCCCTGCACGGCCTCCATGAAAGTCGATATGGACATCCCCGGCTATCGCGTGCCCGATCCCGAAAACTTCGATCACGACATGATCCCGAAGATGGCGGACGCGCTCGCGAAGTCGAAGCGACCGATCCTGTATGTCGGGCACGGAGCCGTGATCGCGAGAGCCGAGCAGGAGATCATGCAGCTCGCGAAGAAGCTGAACGCGCCCGTCGTGAACACGCTCCTCGGGAAGGGAGCCTTCCCCGAGACCCACGAGCTCTCGCTCGGCATGATGGGCATGCACGGCACCGCGTACGCCAACAAGGCGATCACGGACTGCGACCTCATCTTCTCCATCGGCGGCCGCTGGGACGACCGCATCACCGGAAAGATTTCCGCGTTCTGTCCGGACGCCGTGAAGATGCACATCGATATCGATCCGGCGGAGATCAACAAGGTCATCCGGCCCGATTACCACATCGTGGGTGACGCGAAGCATGTCGTCCGCGAGCTCGTCAAACACGTCTCCAAATGCGACACCGCCGACTGGTGGAAGACGATCAACGCCTGGCGCCGGCAATTCCCCCTGAAGTACGCCAAGAAGGGCGGGCTCAAGGCCCAGTTCGTTCTCGACACGCTCTTCAAGATCACGAAGGGCGAAGCGATCGTCGCGACGGACGTCGGCCAGCACCAGATGTGGTGCGCGCAGTTCTACAAGGTCAGCAAGCCCCATTCCTGGCTCTCGTCCGGCGGCGCCGGCACGATGGGTTACGGCTTTCCCGCGGCCCTCGGAGCCCAGTGGGCCCGCCCCAAGGAACTCGTGGTCGCCGTGGTGGGAGACGGCGGCTTCCAGATGACGATGGCGGAGATGGCGACCATGATGCTCCATAAGCTCCCGGTCAAGATCCTCATCATCGACAACAAGTATCTGGGGATGGTCCGGCAGTGGCAGGAGCTCTTCTTCGAAAATCGGCTGTCCGGCGTCGACCTGGAAGGCAATCCGAACTTTGTCCTCCTGGCCAAGGCCTTCGGCTGCTCCGCGTGGCGGATCCGGAGAAACGCGGAATGCGCGCGGATGATGAAGGCCGCGATCGAGCACCCGGGTCCGGCTCTCATCTGGGCGGAAGTCATCAAGGAGGACAACGTCTTCCCGATGATCCCAGCAGGGGCTCCGCTTTCCCACATGATCATCGACCCGCCGAAGCGCGCGCGCTTCGAGAAACCGGTGGGAAGCACATGAAAAGAAAGTCGAAGGGTGAAATATGACACCGCTGCCTAAACACACGCTCAGCATCTACGTCGCCAACAAGCCGGGAGTGCTGGTCCGGGTCTCGCAGGTCTTCGCGCGCCGCGGCTTCAACATCGATTCGCTCGTGGTGTCCGCGACAAACGATCCCCGCTTCTCCCGGATGACGATCGTCTGCTCCGGAGACGCCGACACACTGGAGCAGATCATCAAGCAATGCGCCAAGCTCGTCGATGTTCTCCATGCCAGGGATCATTCCGGAGAAAACGTGATCGAACGCGAATTCACGCTCATCAAGGTGAGCTCCCCGGTCGCCCGCCGTACGGAAATTCTCCAGCTCGTCGATCACTTCAAGGGCCAGACGGTCGACTTCGCCGACGAATCGCTCATCATCCAGATGTCGGGGTCGACGGAAAAACTCGACGCGGCCGTGAAACTCCTCGAAAAACACGGCATCATCGAGGAAGTTCGCTCCGGCAAGATCCTGATGGCACGGGGCAAAGACGAGACATAGGGGACATTCTCCAACATTCCAACATTCAGATTGAACGAGTTACGGCGTATCCTCTCGCTTTTTTGACGGACTCTCTAAAACTCCATTATCCTCAATGTTGGAATGTTGGAGAATGTCCCCTTTCTTCGCCCGCATCCAGAGCTCCAGCCGGATGTTGTACACAAGAAGTATCCCGTACCCGAACGCGAAGGCGACGGCGAGATAGCCAACGTCAGTCTTCATGGCATTCAAGCCTCGCTCGCTTGGCGGCCAGGTGGACGGCGGCCAGGAGAAACGCGAAGACGTTCGCCAGGAACGTCGTGCGGATGACGGGATCGCGGAAGAAGCCGATGTTCGGGACCGGATGGCCGATGGCGCCCCAGATCTTCACCGAAAAGAAGACAATCGGAACATCGAGGAACGCGATGATCGAAAGGACCGCCGCGAATCGAGCGCGGCGCTCCGGATCGTCGATCGAGGAGCGGAGAAGGATGTATCCCAGGTACATGAGCCAGAGCACCAGGAAAGACGTGAGTCTCGGCTCCCACGTCCAGTAGGTGCCCCATGCCGCCCGGGCCCAGATCGGGCCGGTCGTGATGACGATCGTCGCATAGACCCAGCCGACTTCCGCGGTCGCGGCCGCCCACCGGTCCCAGCGCGCGGAACGCGTCGCGAGATAGCCGATCGAGGCGACGAACGAGGCAAAGAGCATCAGGAAAGAGACCCATGCGGCGGGCACATGGAAATAGAAGATGCGGAACGCCTCGCCCAGGTATTCTCCGTCAGGCCCCGCCATCGGAGGTGCATACTCGAGAAAGAGGAAGACGCCCGCCAGCATCACCGCGGCTACGCCCGTGTCCCGCCAGCGGGACGTCATGATTGCGCGCTCATCGCGAAATTATCCTTCCTCGATGAGATAAGGCGCAAGGAGAATCGAGGCTCCTCCAATGATGAGATCGAAACCCGCGAGCACCTGGACGGCAAGCCCATAGGGCTGATCCAGGAGCGCTTCGCGCATGGCAGCGACGGACGCGAGAAGCAGGGGCACGAAGATCGTCAGGAAGAGGATCGGCGCCAGAACTTCCCGCATGCGCGTTCCGGACGCCAGGAGCGACAGGAGCGTGCCGGCGAGACAGATTCCGATGATTCCGAGGATCGTTCCGGGAAGCGTGGCGATGAAGGAGGCGGGATCGAGCTGATAAAAAACCGTGAGCGGAAACGAGAGAATCAGGGCGGAGAGCGAGACGAAGAGGGACAGGGAGGCTGACTTCGCAAGGAAGATGGCGGAGGCATCAGCCGGTGTCGACAGGATCGTCTCCATCCGCCCTGAAGCCCGCTCCACGTCAACAGCCCGCGCAATGCCGACCTGCGAAGCGAAGAGCACCGCCACCCAGAAGGCTCCCGCCGCCCTGATCTCCCCTTCCCCCGGCGTGACCGGCAGAGCGAAAGCCAGGACAAGAATCACGAGAAATCCGAAGGCGGCGACACTGATGAAAGTTTCCTTCGTGCGGAGTTCTCTCAGGACATCCTTCGCCAGGAACGCCCGGAAAACGGCGGGCGTGTTCATGAGACGAGCGACCTGATGGTAAGTCCCGCGGCCGAGGCGAAGGCGGGATCATGCGTGGACACGAGAACCGCTCGCCCTTCCTCCCGCCATCGGCGAATCACCTGCGCCAGCCGCGTCGTCGAGGCTTCATCGAGTCCCGTCGTGGGTTCATCCAGGAGCAGAAATTCCGGATCGTGAATCATCGCCCGCGCCAGGGCGAGCCGCTCCTTCATGCCGCGGGAATACGCCGCAATCCGCATCGCGGGCGGCAATCCCGCCGTCTCCAGAGCGCCGGCCAGTTTCCTTTCCGCGTCCTCGACACCATACAACGCCGCAAAGAAGCGGAGATTTTCCGGGCCTGTCAGTTCATCGTACAGGCCGAGCTCGTGCCCGAGATATCCGGCGCGGCCCCTGACGGAGCGATCCTTCCAGGGGTCGGCGGCGAAGAGCGAAACGCGGCCGGTCGTCGGTCGAAGGAGTCCGGCGGCAATCTTCAAGAGCGTCGACTTGCCGCAGCCGTTCGGCCCCGTCAACGCCACGCCGGCGCCGGCGTGAATTTCCAGCGTGGTGGATTTCAACGCTTCCACGCGGCCGTAACGCCTTGAGACATTTTCGAGATGAAGGATCATGTCGGGAGCCTGTTCGTCAGGGATGGACTTCAGGTTCGGAACGTCGTGGAAGACCGTTCCTGCCGACAAGACCCGTCACGGTGCCGGCGGATTGAAACCGCTCGCGGTTGTGTCGTACTGGCCCTGGTACTTGGAAGGACACTTGGCGAGCAATTCCGCGCCCACGAAGAGATCATGATCGGGATCGTACCGCCCTGAAATCACTACCTCGGCCCGATCCTTGAAAGTATCGGGAATGATCCCCGAATATGTCGCCCGCATGAGCGCGCTGTCGTGATCGATCACGACGAAATTGACGCGGCGTTCCGAAGGGACTCGCTCGATCGAGCCCGCGACGGCATGGCCGGTGAGCCGATACGCGCGCGTCGGATTGGCTTCCGCACGGATCTCCGCCGCCGTCTTGTAGACAATGCCCTGCGCGGTCGATGCGCTGAAGATGAGATAACCGGTCCCCATGACGATCATGGCCACGGCCGTGGATACGCGAAAGCGTTTCATAGTAGTGCATGATATCAGGACGCGCTCCCGCTGAGAAGCGAGTGATCGGAGCGGCCGCCTAGGGCCGTGTGATCGTAAGGCTTTCCGGGTGCGCGTTATCCAGGATGGCGCCCGACATGTCCACGAAGAATGTCGCGGTTTCCGTCATGCCCACCATGTTCCGGATGTGCTCTTCGTATTCATTTTCAATTCCCAGCTCACGCGCCGCCTTGATGATGAGAACGACATCGCTTCCCGCGTCCGCTGTGACCCCGTCCACGGCCACCTTGGCCTTGCGTTCCAGGACGAATCTTTCCCATTCGACCTCCATCTTGCCGGAATGCCGCGCAAAATAGACATTCTTCAGAGCGTCGATCTTCGTCTTCAGCGGCACGATTCCTTCCATCCGGACGATGTCCATCTCCTGCCTAATCCCCGGCATGACTTCGAATTCATTCAGGAGAACGCTCATCGCGATCGCCGTCTCCGCTTTCTTGATGAGCGCGTCGGAAGTGCGCTTGTCCTCGATCAATCTCCAATTGTTCTGGATATCGTACATTCGCCTGATGAAGGCGTCATTGAGCCAAGGCACGGCGGCCAGGCGATCCTTATAGGCATCCCATACTCCATAGTCCTGCGCGATGCGCTCCAGGAGCTTCGGATCGTCCGCGTCGGGCTGCATCGACAGCCGCTCATCGATCCGCTTCCGCACCTGGGCTCGCTGCAGGCCGAGGTTGACCTCCGAGTCGTCCAATTTGGCGCCGGTCTTCTTCGGCCGCGCCTCGAGATTCGCGCGCATCACGTCCTGAAGCACGCCGCGCCGGAGCGCCGCGGTGATCGTGGAATACATCATCGTCTTGTTGCAGGCGATCTCGTAACGGCGCATCACAGCCTTATCGATCTTCTCGAACACGCTCGGAAGATTCTGCAGCGACTGGACAGTGACATCGTGAATCTGGAGCACCTCGCACGTCGTCCGGGCGGACACGGTCGCCGTGCGCGGCATCCCCGACAAGGCTCCCATTTCGCCCACCACTTCACCGTGCTCCACGATGCTGGCGATCTTTTTCCCCCCGACTTCGGCCTTCAGCTCGCCAGAGAGCAGGACGTACAGTTCGCGGCTGACTTCGCCCTCCCGGATGATCACCTGGCCGGGGCGGAGCCAGAGCGTCTCGGCCGGCCGCGGCTTGGAACTCACAATGCGGGCGCGTCCACAAGACTCGCGTTCGAGCTCGACAGCGAAGCCAGCCTCTTCAATTCTTCCACGTAGTCCTCGCCCACGCCCAGTTCCTCCGCGGCCCAGTACAGGATCACCGGATCCTTTCCCGCGTTGATCTTGCATTTTTCGACGGCCATGACCACCTTCCGCTCGAGAAAGACGCGCTGCTGCTCCACCGCTTCCACGGCCGTATGCATAACGATCGTCCGGAGCGTCATGACGCGTGCGTCGAGCGGGATGACTTTTTCAAGCCGATGGATCTGGTTCTGAACGAGTATGCCGGAGATGGATTCGTATTCGCCCAGGAGATCGAGCATCTCGGCCGTCACCGTCGCGCGTTCGCGCACCGCTTTCAGATCGTGTTCGCCCGTGACAAGCGTGAAGCGATTTTCGAGCGCCTCCAGGCGGAGCGCAATCCCCTCGTCCATCCAGGGCTTGGACATCAGTTCCTTCTGATACTCCGTGAGGACTCCGTACTCATCCGCGACCTTCTTGAGAATCCGGGGATCATCGGTCTCATTATACATCGCCAGAGCATCGTCCAGCCTCTGGCGGATGTTCTTCCTCATTCCCGAATCCACGACCTTCTTCTTGCCGATGTGCACCAGCTCGTGCTCCACCATCACTTCCTGAAGGGCCAGCCGGCGCGCGAGCGCGGCATTTGTGGCGTATGTCCGGGCTTTCTTTCTCGCGATTTCATAACGGAGCATGATCGCCATGTCGATCTTCTCCATGGCGTCGGGCAGGCGCTGCGAAAGCGATTTAAGGTCGAGGGAAACGACGAGCAGTTCGGCGTGTGTAGCGGCGACAACGGTGGCGGCGCGGGGACGGCGCGTGAACGCGGCCAGTTCTCCGATCACGTCACCGTGGCTCGTCACGCGGCCCAGCTCGGAGCGACCGCGCCAGACGGTCAGTTCGCCTTTGAGGAGGATGAATATTTCGGAACTGGATTCACCCTCGATGATGATCCGCTCACCGGGCGAGAAACGGCGGATGAACTTATCGCCGGGCGTCTCCAGGTCAGTTCTCCGTGTGATCCGACCGCTTCTGCTCCCCTGCCGCGGTTTCCCCGTCCTTCAGCCCCTTCTTGAATTCACCCACTCCCGATCCCAGCGAGCGAAAAATCTCCGGAACGCGCTTGGCGCCGAAGAGCAGGAGGACGATGAGCACGATGAGGATCAGTTCCTGCCAGCCGAGGTTCATATGTGTATTTTTTTACATTTCCTCCGGAGTGGCAAGAACTTTCAGGGGCTCAGGCGGGAAATTGAGTCCATGACCGCCTGCACCGATATCGACGAGAGGCACCAGCGGTCCGGAAATCGGCAGGGCGTCTGGACTCCGAGACCGCAGGCGCATTCCGCCGACACGACCTCGGACCGCGGTGAGAACGGCCGCCAGCGGCGTGGATCGGACGGACCGAAAATTCCGACCACGTTGCAACCTGCCGCCGCCGCGTAATGCATGGGTCCTGAATCGTTGCCGACAAACAGGTCGAACGCGCCCAGGACAGACGCGAGTTCCTCGACCCTGACATTCCTGATCTGATTCAGTCCACCCAGTTCCGGGGCGACGGCTTCGTCCGGACCTACGAGAAGCGAGACATTCCATCCTCGCTTCTGCAGGAGGTCGGCCACTTCACGGAAACGTGCGGCCGGCCAGAGTTTATGCGCGAAGCGCCCTCCCGCGTGCAGGATCGCGGCGCGTTCGCCGGAGCGATAGCGTTCCCGGATCGCCGCATCTATGGCCAGACGAGGTATCGGAGGCTCCGCGCTCGCAAGTCCCAGTTCGCCGAGGATGTTCATGTTCACGGCCACGGTGTGATCCGAAGGATCTCCAACGGACGCGACACGATCATAATATCGCGCCGCCCGCCGTCGCTCGAAACCGACGACCGGCCCGCGACTCGATATTTTCGCCAGAAGAGCCGATGTGATGGATCCGAAGAGGTCGACGGCCAGATCGTATTTCCGCGCGATCCGGGCGGCGAGTGACGCGCGAGCCGGCCAGCTTCGAGGCCGGATGATCTCCGCCCGCACCGCGTTACATCCCCGCGTGGCTCCGCGGAACGCTTCGTCGACCAGGTAATCGATCTCCACATCGGGCCGTTGCTTCCTGATCTCCGTCGCGACCACCGTCGAGAGCAGGATATCCCCGAGAGATCGGAAGCGCACGAGGAGGATCCGCGCGCCGGGGATCAGCAGTTCCGCGCGATCAGAGATAATTCGTCCGGATCCATTTCGCGCGCTCGCCGGCTTCCGCCGCGTGAACGCTCCCGGGAAATCGTGTCACAAGTTCGTTATAGAATTTCACGGCGTCGCCAAACCGTCTCATCTCCAGGTTGCGGTCGAAGAGACGCGCCATGTCGATGAGCGACTCTTCCGCGGACGAGGACATCGGAGCCAGCCCGATGACGGACTGGTATTCCTCCACTGCTCGCTCATACGCCTGCCGGATCTCCGCCTTGTCCGCTTTCGCCAGGAGCCGAGCATCGCCGAGATCGCGATAGTATCGCGCGATACCGAGCTTGGCGGCAGGCGAGGCGGACGTGTCGCTGGTGCCGACGAAGGCACGGAGATATTCCACAACGACGGCGGGAGAATCCTGCGGAATTCCTCCCTTCTGAAATTGCGCGCTCACCTGTCCATGCAGCGATTCGGCGATGGCCAGTTGCGTCGCGTTGACGTGGGAAGCCTTCGGCGAATTTTTCAGCACATCGCGGAACATCCCGACGGCCTTCGAATAGTCGGTGATCGCGGCATCGATCGCCTGGATCGCGGCGCCGGTCCGCCTGAGATCGCGCTGGCGCAGCGCCTCCACGATCGACTGCTCCGCGCGCTTCTTGTAGGCCTGGCCCATGTTGAGCATGGCCGCGTCGCGGAGAGTCGTCTTGGGAAATTCCACGAGAAGTCGCATGAACTGGTCGATCGCGTCGCCATACAGGCCGCGCGCCAGGAGATCGGCGGCAAGGGAAAAGATGGCCAGCTCGCCGGGACGCGCCACGGCGGTCGCGAGGATGGACGTGTCGATCTTCATCGTCGATCCTCGCGGAACGACGCGTTCCATGACCGTCGCGGGAATCGGCACGCGGCCGGAATTAAGATCTCCGCCCGCCTGGTCCTGGAATCGCCCGGCGGCAGGCAGCGGTGTGTCCGTGACCATCCGGGCCGTGGCGCTGGCGATGACCGGCGGCGCGGACGTCGCACGAGGTGGACTTGCCGCGGGCTGCGTCGGCGCCGGGGCGTTCGGCCGCGCCGCCTGATTCGAAGGCGGAGTGGTGAGAACCAGCGTCGGAGCGGGTTCCGCGATGGGCGGAGGTTCCACGAAGGGAACTTCCTCGACTTCGGCTTCCTCCTCGACGCGAGCAGCGGCACGCGGGGGCGAAGCAAAGCTCGTGGCGGCGGCCTCGATCGTTCTCAGCGGAAAGCGGATGTCGAGGTTGGTGGCGGGCTGAGTGTTAACGGGATAGGCGGAGGGCGTGGACTGTGACGCCGGAGGACGCACCGCGGTTGTGACAGGCTGCGCGGAAACGGGTGCGGCTTCCGCCTGCATCGCGCGCTGCGCGATCGTGGGGCGGATCACCAGTTCAAGCGGGCCCAACCTTGACCGGTCGAACCGGAGCCTTCGCTCTCGCGTATCGCCGGCCATGACGACAAGCACGGGATCGCTCCACCACGCCACGATGCCGGTGTCTCCTCCCCGGAGAACCGGCGAATCTTCCAGCTTGATGTAGGCTCGCTCACCCGCGACGACCGGAATCTGACGATATTCCGTCCATCCCTGGGCACGCGCGGGAGACGTCACGGCCAGGAGGAGAAGAAGAGCCGGAGACAGAAAACCACAGCGGGACAACAGATCTCTGACGAGCCGGATCGGCAGTCCCACGACTGTCTGGGGATCGCCCATCACGCTCGCCACGAGGTTTCTCCCCCGCTCCTGGTAGCCATAAGCCCCCGCCTTGTCATCGCCTTCGCCTGTCTCCACATACTCCTCAATCTTTTCGGCAGAAAGCGGATGGAATATTACCTCCGCCGTGTCGACTCCGGAGGCGTGCCGACCGTTCGCGCGGACGGCCACGGCGGTATGAACGCGGTGCAGGGAGCCCGAGAGCGCGGAAATCATGCGTCTGGCGTCGGCGCGATCCCGGGGGCGGCCGAGGATCTCGCCATCCGGAGCCTCCACGAGCGTGTCGGACGCGATGACGCAGCGCGCAGGAAAACGGGGCGCCACGGAGTCGGCCTTTCTTTCCGCGAGCGCGAGAGCCACATCCCGCACATTCAGAAAATCCCCGCGCCGAAACGATTCATCGGCATGCGGAGGAACGACATCGAACTGAAAACCAGCCTCGGTCATGAGATCACGGCGCCGCGGCGAGGTCGAGGCGAGGATGATCGTCTCACTCATCCCGAAGGAGCGGACCGGGATTGGGATTGAGAAAATCGGTGTGCGCCAGGATGGCGGAATCGGCCGCGGGCTGCGATGCGGCCGTCTCGCCCGGCGGACCGTCCTCGATGCAGTGAAGCCCGCGCGATTCCTTCCGCGAAAGCGCCGCGCGCGTGATGAGAAGACAGCACTGCGCCATGTTCGCGAGCTCCACGAGCTCGCGATCGGGTTTGAACGATCGGAGCAGGCGGCGGACACCCGTCTCGATCATGGTGATTTCAAGGAGCGCCGTCTTCAGTCCATCCGTCTTGCGGAAGACGCCGAGGTGTTGCGACATGACGCCCCGCAACCTGTCCGAATACATCTGCGTAAGACCGCATTGGACCTTCGACGCCGTCGACTTGCTCCGCTCCTCGAATACGGGCGGCCGATCGGGTTCTTCCGCGGCGGCGGCGGCACCGCGCCTGGAGAAGACCAGAGCCTCGAGAAGGGAATTCGAAGCGAGCCGGTTGGCTCCATGAAGCCCGTGGCTCGCCGTTTCGCCGATCGAGTACAGCCCGGGAATCGTGGTGCGCGCATGCTGGTCGGTCACGAGTCCGCCGCAGGAATAATGAGCCGCGGGCACGACGGGGATCGGGGTCTTGTCGATCGCGATGCCATGCAGGAGGCACGTGGCGTTAATGGTGGGGAACCTCTTCTTCAGGAATTCCGCGCCGAGATGTTCGAGGTGCAGCAGCACATGAGGATGCCCGCGCTTTTTCATCTCGCGGTCGATCGCGCGAGCCACGACATCGCGGGGGGCGAGATCCAACATCTTCGGATCGTATTCCTTCATGAAGCGATCGCCGTCGATCGTCGTGAGGTATGCGCCTTCGCCGCGAACGGCCTCGGAGATAAGGAAGGAGCTAGCGCCAGGGCGAGCGAGTGCGGTCGGATGGAACTGGATGAACTCCAGGTCGCGCAGCAGCGCGCCCGCGCGATAGCCGATCGCGACGCCGTCACCCGTGGCGATCTCCGGATTCGTCGTGTATTTGAAAATGCGGCCGAGGCCGCCCGTGGAAAGACAGACGAGCGAAGCGGGAATGTGCCGGATCGTGCCGTCGGGGTCGATCACGGTGACACCCGCGATTCTCCCATCCTGCACGATGAGATCCATGACCACGTGGAACGGGCGGATCTCGATGTTCGGATGGGCTTCCGCGGCGGACAGCAGGACGCGCTCGATCTCGCGACCCGTCGCATCCGCGCTGTGGACGACGCGATTGCGGGAGTGACCGCCTTCCCGGCCCAGCGCGAGCGAACCCGCGCGCGATTCCTCGAACGCCGCGCCCATCGCCACAAGCTCCTTCACGAGTGCCGGCCCCTCGGTCACGACAATGCGGACGACCTCCGGATCCGAAAGGCCGGCGCCCGTGGCCATCGTGTCGGCGACATGAAGCTCGATCGAATCATCCGCGCCGAGCGCCGCGGCGATGCCGCCCTGCGCGTAGTTCGTGTTCGACTCGACGGCTTCCTTTTTCGTGATGAGCGTGACGGGGCGCGTGCGAGCGAGATAGAGCGAGAAACGGAGGCCGGAGATGCCCGAACCGATGACGATGGCAGGAGTCATTTTCGAAGTATGAGGCAGGACGTATGAAGTATGAAGAGGAATATTTTTTCTTCATACTTCATACGTCCTGCTTCATACTTCTCCCGCCATGGCAAAAATCCTCTTCGATTTCGACGGTGTGCTGACGGAGCAGTCCGAGGAAGCCGATCGCGTCCTGGAGATTTTTTGCGAGCGATTATCGGAGCGCGCCGGGCTTTCGAGTGACACGGCCGCCGGAGTGGTCGCCGAAGCGGAACGCGCTCTGAAGGGCGCACCGTGGAATTACGGATGGATGTCCCACGGGCGGGTGAGCGCCTTCGCGAACGAGGATCTCTTCATCCGCAATAACGGCATCGCGGCATGGCTGGATTCCGCCGCCGAATCGGGCCACCCGATGCTGGCATCGGCTCGGACGCGCCTGGAAGGCGGCGGCCACGGAAGTTTCACGAACCTCTGCCGGGAATCGTACGACACCATGGCCGGCGAGACGCGCGCCGGCGCGCGTCATCCCGTCGATCCCGATGCCGGTCCTCTTCTCCGGTCGCTGCTCGATGCCGGACATTACCTCGTCGTCGTGTCCAACTCCGGCACGTCGCGAATCCTCGCGTTGCTGCAGGAGGTCGGGGTCCCGGCATTGGAACACGCGGGCGACGGGAGCGGCGCGATGCGAATCCGGGGCGGAGCGCGCAAGTATGATCTCGACGAGACGTCATCCTGTTTCGAGGCCGGCCCCTATCGCATCGAAACGATCCGGCCGGTCTACGAGAAGATCCTCCGCGAGGAACGGCCCGATCTCGTGATCGGCGACGTCGTCACGCTCGACCTGGCCCTTCCGATCCGCCTCGCGCGCGAGAAGGTGATCCCATCCGCTCGTGTTCTGTTGCGGGTACGGGATTACACGCCGGAATGGAGCCGGAGCTTCATCGAAAGGGAGGTCGAAGGCGCGCGCGCGATCACGAAGCTGGAGGAAATACTTAGCCTTCTTCCGTAGCGCGCCTCAACCTCTTAGGCTTCGTCCGAAATTACCGCAGTGAGGAGATGGCGGAACAGAGTCCCTCGTGAAGAGCTTTCACATCCGCCGCGTTCCATGCGGACGGTTCTCCCCGGAGGAATGAAGTCTTATCGACGCGATTGTCGAATCGCGCCGTGGGAATATGAAACGTCCGGCCCCGGTTTTCGATCGTGACCGAGCCGGGCACGGACGATTGCTCCAGCAGCCACGCGATGTCGTCGCAGCCGTAATCCACACGCATGACGATCTCGGGCACGCCGTGATGGAGAATGGAGCCCTGCTCGTCCGGTTTCGACCTCGCCAGGTTCTTGCGGCGCGACTCCTCGGGTTCGACCCAGATATAGAGGACGGTGGCTTTCTCGAGGATCGCCGGCAGAAGTCGGGAGAGAGCAAACCGATAGCCGACGGGATCCGGCAGAGGCATCGTCGCGTTCTCCGGGCCGCCGCGCGAAAACTCGATCACGAGCGTTTTCCCATCGAGCGAATCCGGGATCGCCGCGATCTTTTCTTCCGTGACGGCCCGGGCATCCTTCTCGATCGCCGCGATCAGGCGCTCAAGAACCGGACCGGCGATGCGATCCAGGAGCATCGTTGCTCCGGCTATTCCCGCCGCGGCGTCCATCCGATCGAGCATGGAACGGCCCGGTTGCGGCGGCAGGACACGACGGCGCGCGACGAGGTCGTCGTAATCCTCGTTGAGGAGCTCGATAAGCGTGCCCCAGTGGCGCGCGTCGATGAAGGGCCGGTCCGATGCGGCGAAATAGTGCCGGGCTTTCCCGAATTGTTCCAGCGCATCGTCCACGCAGCGCATCATGTGGACATAGGGGAAATCATCGAGCTGGACCGTCGGGCCCATCCGCAGATCCCGGGCGCGCGTCGCGGCGTCGACATGATCGATGTAGCGGCGAACCTCGGATTTACCGGAGGCGGGAAGGGCCAGCAGGAGGATGGTCTGGAGAGGCGGCTTCACGCCTTCGCGCCCGTGGCGGATTGCTCGGGAATTTCGTGCGCGGCGACAAGCTCCGCGGCGCGGCGACGTTCCGCGCGGGTCAGGAATCCGACGGCGACGAGAATAAAGCCGAAGGAGACCCAGTCCTCGGGCCTCGGGAATCTCATGCTGAAGATGTAGAAAAGGAGAACCGTGGAGGCGGTGCCGGCCATGAGCGACGTGAGTCGATTGACGAGGCCGGCGAAAGTCGCGGTGCGTCCCTTGAACATGAAGATGAAGACGGAGAAGAAGGCGACGAGCCCGTAAGCCGTCCCGGCGAGGATGGCTCCCAGCCACTTCGCGTTGGGATGAAGGATCGCGCCGCGAAAGATCCGGACCGTCTCGGGTTCCCTGCCGAGGATCTCCGGCAGGAGGAAAAAGGCGACCGCGGCCAGGACGATCGTGACGGAGGCGGCGATCTGCTCGACGCCGAAGAATCCGCAGTTATCCAGGGGGACTCCCTTGCCGCGCGTATTTTTATAGAAGTTCATGATGTAGATACGGAACATGTACGAGAGGATATAGAAGGCGAGGACCATCAGCGCTGCGATCGTCCAACCGCCGCCGGTGCCGCTGCCGCCCTGCCAGCCCATCCACCAGTGGATTCCCGCGAGGTTGAACTCGAGGAACGGTTTCACTTCCGCGCCAGGCGCGCCCCCGTGCATGAAGATCTGGGTCGCGACGGCCAGGAGCGCGACCACGACCGAGAGATCCTCTTCCAGGTAAACCCGCTTCTTCAAGATCCCCTGGCTGATCTGGATCGCGTCCACGGCGCGGCTGATGACGATGACGCTGGCGCGGGTGATCACCATCGCGACCATGACGGACGGAAGGAGCATGTAGTTGAGCGTCGTCGTGACGATGACGACCGCGGTGAAGATTCCGGAGGGAATGATGTAGTAGAACTCACCCGGGAACTGGATTCCCCAGCGCGTCACGAGCCCGTTCGACTTGATCCGGTACCAGCCCTTGAGGAAAACCCAGGCCAGGCAGATGAGAGAACCTCCCGTGGTGCTGTAGACGAGAAATTCCATGTCCTGCATGGCAGGAAAGCCCTTGGAAGCCGCGCCCGTGAAGTATTTTACGGTGATGCCGGTGATGACGTAGAAGAAGAAGTAGCCCAGGCTCAACTGCATGAGCCTGCCGGTGCTGCCTTCCGCTGTCTTCAAATTCAGCATTCGATAACGGCTCCCGTTTCCCCTGAATTCAAGTTCTCCGCGCTGATGCGCGTCCTCTGCTTGTCCGGCTTCACCGCCGAGCAATTTCGCCGGCGGCAATAGAAACGCTCGATGGATCCGTCAATGGGTTGGTGGTTCATCAAGCGGAATATATTAATCCAAGATAAAGCTCCCCGCAAGTTCAACGTGCTTCTTCTTTGCGCGCCCAGCGAACCGCGGACGCGATCGTTCGTTCCAGGTCGTAACGCGGCGCCCAATTCAGCATCGTGCGGACCCGTTCCGCCGAAGCCACCAGCCGGGCCGGATCACCGGGCCGCCGCGCGGCCGTGACGCGGGGCACGGACTGTCCCGTCGCCCGTTCCACTTCGGAGATGACCTCCAGCACGCTCGCGCCATGCCCGGTTCCAAGATTGAGCGTGGCGGACCGGTCCAGGTCCAGAGCCGCGACATGCGCCGCGGCCAGGTCCTCCACGTGCACGTAATCCCGGATCGGCGTTCCGTCGGGCGTCGGGTAGTCCTGGCCGAACACCGTCATGGACGGCCCCTGACCCAACGCGGCACGAATCGCATTCGGAATGAGATGCGTTTCCGGACGATGTCGTTCCCCGATGGAAGCGTCCGCCGACGCGCCGGCCGCGTTGAAATATCGAAGCGCGGCCCACGTCCATCCATATCGCTCGCCGTACGCGGCGATGGCATTCTCCATGACACGCTTCGTCTCTCCATACACGGAGATGGGTTGAAGAGGATGATCCTCGGTCAGGACCGGCATCTTCGGCTCCCCGTACACCGCGCAACTCGACGAAAAGACAATGCGACGAACATCCGCCCGGATCATGGCGTCGAGAAGGGAGAGCGTGCCGGTGACGTTGGTGGAATAGTAGAGCTCGGGATTCCTTCGATCCTCCCCCACGAGAGCGCGCGCCGCGAAATGTATGACCGCCTCCGCGCGGAAAGCCCGGAGGATTTTCTCGATTTCCGCGCCCGACAGAAGCGATTCGACATGAAGGAGAACACTCTGAGGTACGAAATCACGGTGCCCTGTGGAGAGATCGTCGACGACAGCGACGTCGTCGCCCCTGGCGAGGAGCGCCCTCACCGTATGACTCCCGATATAACCGGCGCCGCCCGTGACCAGAATCCGCATGGATGTCATTTAACCATTGATCCGCGCGATTGAATACGGGGACAGTATACTAATTTTCCGTGAATAAATTCACGGAAAATTAGTATACTGTCCCCGTATTTGTCAGTGCCCGTATTTGTTATCATCGCGGCATGCTGGATCTGCTCGCTCTCAACAGCCTCGAACTTTCCTCCATCAAGCTGGCTAGGCTTCTCGCGCGATACGGGTCGGCGCGAGACGTCCTCGATAGCGCGTGCGGAGGCGATGTGGACGATGGAACCATCGCCGGGGCGCGCCGGAACGCGGCGGCGGAACTCCGGCTGGCGGAGAAGGAAGGGATCCGGATCCTGACGCGCGGGGATGACAGCTATCCCGCGCCGCTTCGAGAAGCCTTCGATGCGCCGCCCGTTCTGTACTGCCTCGGTTCGCTCGACAGGATTCCCGCCGTTTCCATCGTGGGATCGAGGAAGGCGGATGCTTACGGGCTGACGACCGCTGAGCAGTTCGGTCACGGGCTTGCCGAAAAAGGGATCCTGGTCGTCTCGGGCCTGGCCTACGGGATCGATGCGGCGGCGCATCGCGGCGCGCTATCGGCGAAAGGCGCAACCGTCGCCGTCCTGGGATCTGGCCTCCTCAACATCTACCCTGCCGAAAACCGGCGGCTGGCTCAGCGCATCGTCGCGGAGCGAGGCGCGCTCCTCTCGGAATTTCCGCTCCGCGAAAAACCCCACCAGAAAAACTTTCCGCGTCGCAACCGGATCATTGCGGGCCTGTCCCTGGGAACGGTCGTCATCCAGGCGACCGTGAAATCGGGTTCGCTCATCACGGCGAAGCTGGCCGCGGAGTACGGCCGGAATGTCTGGGCCGTTCCGAACAGGATCGGCGACAGATTGTCGGAGGGCACGCTGGCGCTCCTCCGGGACGGCGCCACCATCGCCGCGTCCGCGGAGCACATCATGGAGGATCTCTCTCCCCAGCTCGTGAACTCATTCTTCAATCCCGTTACGGGCATCAAGCCTGAAACCGGCAAGCCTGTTGTCACGGTTTCCGACATCGTGTTAGAATCTCTGCGTCCCAGCGGAGCCACGCTCGATGAGCTCGAGGAGCGCTGCGGTCTTCCCAGGGAGGAATTACTGAGGAGGATCTTGAAGCTGGAGCTGGCCGGAAGATTGACATATCACCCCGGCGGCGCGTATCGTCTCGCCGGATCATGAAATCCAGGCTTGCCTGGGACGGAGCCGAAGCCATTGATCGAGGATAGAATACTTAAAATCGTTTCCACCATCGTCCGCCTGATCGTGACGGCCGAAAGCCGGGAGATCATCGAGGAGGACCTGATGCGGAAGCTGGCGGAGGACGGTTACGGACTCGATGAGATCCAGTCCGCCTTCAAGATGCTCTCCCGCGTCGTGGAAAACCTGAAGTCCGAAGCGCGCACGCATTTCGAGACGCCCGACGCGCGCGCCCGGCGGGTCCTGACCGGCATGGAAACCGTTCGCATGTCGGAGGACGCCATTTCGCTCTTTCAAAACTGGCAGTCGCTCAACCTGATGACCATGTCCGAATCCGAGGACATTCTCCGGCAGGTGCTCCAGTCCCACGCCGGCGACGTCGAAGCCGACGACCTCCTGCAGTTCGCGGAGAACGCGGCGATCAAGGGATCCACGCTCTCGCTCTATCTCTCCGCGCACAACGCGACGCTGCAGTAACAGCCGCCATGTCGAAAAATCTCGTGATCGTGGAATCGCCCGCGAAGGCGCGCTCCATCCAGAAATATCTCGGAGCGGGCCACCACGTCATCGCGTCGATGGGCCACGTGATGGATCTGCCGAAAAAAGGCGGCGTCATCATCGAAGGCAAGGGACGCTCCACCGTCTTCACTCCGGTCGTCGAGCCCATCAAGGCCAAGGAAAAGATCATCAAGGAATTGAAGGCCGCCGCGAAGAAAGCGACCGCGATCTTCCTCGCTCCCGACCCCGACCGCGAAGGAGAAGTCATCGCGCATCACATCGCGGAGCTTTTGTCGGGAAAGACCCCGATCAAGCGGGTGCTCTTCCACGAGATCACGCCCGCGGCCGTGAAGGCCGCCTTCAACGAGCCGCGCGACATCGACATCAAGCTCGTCCAGTCGCAGCAGGCCCGCCGCATTCTCGACCGGATCGTGGGCTTCGACGTGTCGCAGCTGTTGTGGGAGAAGGTCGCGCGGGGCCTTTCCGCGGGCCGCGTCCAGACCGTCGCGCTCCGGATCATCGTCGAGCGCGAACGCGAGATCCGCCGCTTCGTCCCCGTCGAATCGTGGTCGATCGCGGCTGAGCTGGAGAAGGACGGCAAGACTTTCGAGGCGAAGCTCATCGAGAAGGATGGAAAGAAGATCTCCATCGCCGTCGAGGAGGATGCGAAGAGCATCCTCGCCGACCTGAAGGGGAAGAAGATCGCGGTGACGGATGTCAGTCTCTCGGAGCGCCGCCGCAATCCTTTTCCGCCGTTCATTACATCGACTCTGCAGCAGGAGGCATCCCGTCGGCTCGGGATGCCCGTCGGCATCACGATGAGGCTCGCGCAGCAACTGTACGAAGGCATCGATCTCGGCGCCGAAGGCCCGACCGGGCTCATCACGTACATGCGCACCGATTCCGTCCGCGTCTCCGAGGGCTCCATCGAGGACGCCCGCGCGTACATCAAGAAAAAACTCGGCGCGAATTTTCTTCCGGAGAAACCGAACGTCTACAAGACAAAGAAATCCGCGCAGGATGCGCACGAGGCCATCCGCCCGACATCGGTCGCGCATACGCCCGCGTCCGTATCGAAGTTCCTGGATAAGAAGGCGCTCGGCCTGTACCGGCTCATCTGGTCGCGATTCGTCGCCAGCCAGTGCATGCCGGCGGTGTATGACAATGTCGGAGCCGATCTCATGGCGGGACCGTACAAATTCCGGGCGACCGGATCGACGCTGAAGTTCCCGGGATTCCTGAAAGTCTTCGGCGACATCGTGACGGACGACAAGCTCGGAGAAGACGAGGAGGAAGGGACCGCCCTGCCGCCGCTGGCCGCTGGCGACAAACCCGCCCTGAAAAAATACGTGCCGCGCCAGCATTTCACGCAGCCCCCGCCGCGCTTCTCCGAAGCGGCCCTGGTGAAGGCCCTGGAAGAGAAGAACATCGGCCGCCCCAGCACCTACGCGTCGATCATCGCGACGTTGAAGAACCGCTCGTACACGCACATCGAAAAAAGGCGGCTCATCCCGACCGACCTCGGCATGTCCGTCTCCGATCTCCTCGTCGTCGCCTTCCCCGACATCTTCAATGTCGGATTCACTTCGCTCATGGAAGACGAGCTCGACGAGGTCGAGGAAGGCAAGCTCAACTGGCAGAAGGTCCTGAACGACTTCCACTTCGAATTCCTGAAGGACATGAAGGTCGCGACGAAGCAGATGCCGAACCTGAAGGCCGGAGTGCCGACGGAATTCAAATGCCCCGCGTGCAAATCCGTGATGCTGCTGCGTTATGGAAAAATGGGCCGCTTCCTCGCCTGCTCCAGGTATCCCGACTGCAAATCGACGTTCGAAGTGATGGAAGCCAACGACGGGTCGCTCCGGAAACTGGAAATCCCCGAATTCAAGGAACCCTGTCCGAAGTGCGGCAAGGCCATGGCCTTCAAGCGGTCTCGCTTCGGCGCCTTCCTCGCCTGCACGCAATATCCGGAATGCCGCGGCGTCATCGCGTTGAAGAAGATCGGGGATGAAGAATACGAAGTGGAGCCTCCGGATTCGACCGACCGGCCATGCCCCACGTGCGGCGGACCGATGGAAGTCAAGAAGTCGCGGTTCGGCCGGTTCCTCGCCTGCGAGAAGTATCCGGAGTGCAAGGGCGCGCTCCCGTATTTCGTCAACGCCTGGTGTCCGCGCGAAGGCTGCGGAGGCGAGCTCGTGGAGCGCCACGTCCGCAGCGGAATCGCCTACGCCTGCCATAATTTCCCGGAGTGCCGGTTCCGATCGTACGAGCCGCCCGTCAACGAGCCCTGCCCCGAGTGCGGCGCGAAGACGATGTTCCGGGCGAAAGAAGGCGGCTTGAAGTGCGGCCGCGAAGGATGCGTCGGCCGGCGCGAGGAGCCGGCGACCGACGAAGAGGCGGAACCGGCGTAACTTTTCCTCAACCCTTCAGTCTCCGCCCACTTCCGTCGAAAAGTATCTCATGCCCCTGCAGGATCACCTGGAACGATTCACGACGCATTGCGCGAAAACGCGGAGCCTCAGTCCGCACACGGTGGCGGCGTATGCGCGAGATCTCGATGATGCGCTAGCCTTCCTCGGCAACGACAGGAACATCGCCGCCATCACGCGGAGCGATGTCCGCCAGTGGCTGGCGCAGCTCTCCCAGCGTGGACTCAATCCCCGCTCCGTCGGCCGCCACCTCGCGTCGCTCCGTTCCTTCTTCCGCTTTCTGATTCGCGAAGGAATCATGACGAGCAATCCGGCCAAGGGCGTCATCACGCCCCGTTCCTCCCGGCCTCTCCCCCGGTTCCTGACGGAATCCGAGGCTCAGCATCTCCTGGACGGATCGTTTCGGTCGGATGAAATAGGCGCGCGGGACAAAGCGATCCTGGAACTCTTCTATTCCACCGGCGCGCGACTCGCGGAAATCGCCTCGCTCGACATCGAAGATGTGACGAACGGTTCCGGCTGTGTCCGCATCCTCGGCAAGGGATCGAAGGAACGGATCGTCCCCTTCGGAGCGGCCGCGCAAAAAGCGCTGGAAGCATGGCTGGCGACGCGCACGGCGCTGGCGCGGGCCGGCACGGAAGCGCTCTTCGTGAATGCCCGGGACGGCCGGCGCATCACGGAGCGCGGAATCCGGCTTGTCATCACGCAATACCTCACACGCGCCGCGGCCGGCGGAGGCAGTCCGCACACGCTCCGGCATTCCTTCGCGACGCACCTGCTGAACCGGGGCGCAGATCTCCGTTCCGTGCAGGAACTCCTCGGGCATTCCTCGCTCTCGACGACGCAACGCTACACGCACGTTTCCGTGCAGCGACTGAAGCAGGAGCATCGAAGGGCTCATCCACGCGCGTAGAATATTCCTCGTGAAATCCCGCAGCCCCCGGTTACCTGCTGCCGATGCGTTTCCGGGCTAGACCTCCGAAAGGACCTTTTCGAAGGCGGGCACGGCGCGGAGCTTTTCTCGAAGGGATTGCAGGGCGATGTCGATCATCATGGAAGAGCTCAGCAGGTCCGAATTGATGACAAGATCATAGCCGGACGCGTCGTCGATATCGCGGTTGAAGACGCGGCGGACGAAGGCGCGGCGTTCATCGTCCGTTTTCTTGACGCACTCGGCCGCCTTTTCCGGCCGCAATCCCTCATGCTCGATCAATCTTTTGATCCGCTTCGGCACCGGAGCGATCACCCGGAGTCGCAGTCCCGCGGAAGGATTCAGAAAGCAATTGGCGCCGCGCCCCACAATAACGGCACGCCCCGCCCGGGCGGTTTCGCGGATGATTCTCATGAGCTTGTGGATGTAGACGAACTGCGTCGGCTCATCGAGCATCCCGAAGACAAGCGCGTCGCCGGCATAACGGCGCTCGTCCAGTTCCGAGAACGCCTTGAGCGTCGACTCCTCGCTGACCGAAAGCTCGTCGTGGTAATACCGGTCGAAGACTCTCCACCCGAGCTGCTTTCCGATATTGTAGGCAAGCTGCGTTCCACCCGCGCCGACCTGGCGCGAGATGGTGATCCACGGCCCCTCGTCCCATGGATTTTCCACGGGCTTCACGCCATGACGTTCCTCCCAGAACTTGATCTGGTGATCGACCAGTTCGAAGAGGCTTTTCTGCTGTGACATCCGACCGTCCTCCATGCCTGCATTCACGCCACGGCATTCCATAGAAATTATAGCGTCGGGCGCGTCAGGCGTGACGAAGATTGATGTTCCTGTAAAATAAAACACCATCGCGAATGTGTGCGACTTTTTCCATTGCGAACAGTTCCTGGGCGCGCTCGTACTTTCAATTGCCGCAGAAAACCCC
Source organism: uncultured bacterium (assembly GCA_964499705.1). Classification (GTDB taxonomy): domain Bacteria; phylum UBA8481; class UBA8481; order UBA8481; family UBA8481; genus JBBTKW01. The sequence goes on from CAZCME010000005.1 coordinate 87,711, forward strand.
CGGAACTTCCCCATCAAAAATATTAAACAGGATGAACAGGATAGGCAGGATCGAATCAGGGTGCAATTGAAGGCAATATATTCCTGTTATCGAGAAGTGGCTTTCATACCTCTCAAATCCTGCCCATCCTGTAAAAATTTCCCGCCATCGGATGGGAAAGTTCCGAGAAGATCCCCAGCCGCTTGCATTGCACGGGAATTCGCGCATAATCCCCGCATGAGCCTGCCGAATACGGTTCTGAAGATCATCAATAAACGGGGGCGGATCGCGGATTTCGAAATTGAGCGGATCGTCCGCTCCATTAAGGACGCCATTGTCGACCTGTCTGGTCACCGCTGGTCGCCCGAATTGCGGGCGCGGAAGTACGCCCGGAAAGTCGCCGACCGCGTCTATCGCGAGTTCTACAGCCTCTCCTGGCTGAAATCCGACTTCATCGTGAAGTTCCTGAACTTCCAGCCCGAGGAACGCAAGGGGCGTTTGAAGAACGCCAAGGTCACCGAGCGCCTCACGTTCGTCATTCATGAAACCTTCAGCGAGAACATCAATCACGAGGATGTCCGGAAGCATCAGGCAGAGCTGCGGGAATTCATCGCCGACGAAATCCGGTCCGCGCGCGTCGATCCGCATTACAGCGAGGGGCTCTTCCCCCGCCTGAACGAATCCGAGATCGAGGAGATCATCGAGTTTCTCCAGGAGCAGACCCTGCGGCTTGCCGAGGACGAGCCGACGCCGGATCTTCTGTATCCGCATCGGGAATACATCCAGGACATGATCGAGAAGGAACTGAAGGACAGCGGGGAGATCGACATCGCGGAGCACTACATGGTGTACCGCGAGGGGCGGAAGAAGATCCACGCGGCGGAAATTTCCGAGCTGCAGTTCACGAACTCCGGAGTCCACCGGGAAGTGGTCGGACGGATCCTGGAGTGGAACGTCGACCATGAATGCGACACCATCTTTGCCCTGAACGACTGGATCTACGGCCGCCACGGCAAGAAGCTGCCGGAGCTGATCGACGCGTGCGAAAAGCGGTATCACGAGGACGTCACGAAGACCGCGAGGGACATCCTGGAGCGGCGCGACGACGTCAAGGTCGTCATCATCGCCGGCCCGTCCTGCTCCAACAAGACGACGACCACCGTCATCATCGGGCAGGTCCTGCAGCAGCATGGATTGAAGCTGAAGCAACTCAACGTCGACAACTATTTCTACGATCTCACCAACCAGCCGAAGGACGAGTTCGGGGATTACGATTTCGAAATGCCCGAAGCCATCGACATGCCGCTCCTGAACGAAAACCTCGAGGCGCTTCTCGACGGCCGGACGATCCAGATGCCGCACTACAACTTCAAGGAAGGCCGCCGTGACAAGTATTTCGATTTCCACGTCGAGTCCGACGAGATCATTCTCATCGACTGCCTGCATGGCCTCTACCAGCAGCTGACGAAATCCGTCCCCCGCAGGAATAAGTTCAAGATCTATATCGAATCGATGAACGTCGTTCGCAATATCGACGGCGGTTACACCAAGTGGGCCGATATCCGGATGCTGAAGCGCATGATCCGGGACAGCCAGCACCGCGGCTACGGAGCGCAGCATACGCTGGCGCACTGGCCATATGTCCGCAAGGGCGAGCTGAAGCACATCATCCCGTACATCTTCTCGACCGACGCCGTCCTCAATTCCGGCATGCCCTACGAGCTTCCCGTTCTGAAGACGGTCCTGAAGGAACAATTTCCGACGCGCGACTTCATCGAGAAGCTCCGCGAACAAGGCCGGCTCGATCCGTATATCCGCGGCATCCGCGTCGCAACGCTTCTCGACACGGTCGCCGACTTCCCCGACCTCGCGGTCATCCCGTCAACCTCCCCCATCCGCGAATTCATCGGGGGGTCCAGCTACATCATTCCTCATAACGAGTGACGGCATCCATCCCCTCGCCCGCCGAAGCCATGAAAGCTGATTGCTGAGCGCGCTTCGCGTCTGCATCCTGGGGGCCGGCTCCTTCGGGCGCGTTCATGCGCGCTGGTGGCGCGCCGTGCCCGGCGCGGAACTCATGGCGGTGGCGAGCCGGAATCCGGAGGATTTGCCTTCCGACGACGCCTGGCGGGGACTCCTCCGTCGCTCCTATGAAGACGTGTTCTCAAATCCGGACGGAATCGATCTTCTCGACATCGTGACGCCATCCGCGCTGCACAGCGCGCATGCGATACGAGCTCTGAAGTGCGGCGTCCATGTTCTCGTGGAAAAGCCCATGGCCACGACCCGTGAAAATGCCGAGGCCATGATCGAAGCGGCTCGCGAATCGAACCGCCGACTCTTCGTCGTTTCGCAATATCGATATGTCCCGGCGTATCGCGTCGTATCGTCCGTGGCCGCCGCCGCGGGCGTGTCGCGCGCCCGCTTCGAATATGTGATGCCTCCCGAGGCCGCGGGATTCGATCGAGACTCCTGGAAATGCGATCCCGCTCTTTCCGGCGGAGGCATCCTCTTCGGGTCGGGCATCCATCTTGTCGACCTGCTGGTCCACTGGTTCGGCGAGCCGGCGGAAGTGGAAAGCCGGATCGAATATGACAAGACTGCCAAAGGAATCGAGTCGGGTTACGAAGCCGGGTGGCGCGGCGCGCATGACGAACGGGTGGAAATCGTCTCGCGGGTGGAATCCGGAACAAAACACACGACGCGCCTGGACCTGGAATTCGCCGGCGGAAAGGCCGTGATCGAGAATCGGCGCCTCGTGCGAGGATCGTCTCCCCTGCCATGGAAACTCCGGGAACTCGCACTCGGTGTCCGCGAAAAAATCATCCCCTGGCGGCGCGATCCGCTGGGCCGCCAATTCTCCGATATCGTCCGTGCCGTGGCGTCCGGAGGGCACGCCGAAGTGGAAGGCGAGGAAGGCCTCCGCGCGCTCCGCACGATCCTCCGGATCCGCGATTCAGCCGCCTGAGCGAATGACGATCTTGAGGGGCAGGTGATCGGACCCGAAATTCGGTCCCACTGATCGTTCGACGATCTCCACGCCGCCCGACGTGAACGCGTGATCCAGCGGAATCGCGATGAAGGGATTCAGGGGAGCCAGGAATTTCTGGAACGGAATCCATGTCGGGCTCCAGCCGTAGCCCATCCGCGAATCACGGAATTCTTTTGCAAGAGCCTGATACCCCGCGCTCCGTTCCGTGGTGTTCAGATCCCCCACGATGAGGACCGGGCCCGTCTCGCGCGCCGCCGATGCGGCGAGCGCGCCGATCGCCTCGTTCCGGAGATCGCGCTGGAGCGTATTGGAGGGCGGAACGGGATGGGTCAGCCACAATGCAAGGCGCGGATTTCCGATCCGCGCGTATATAACCGGCAGGCCGGTGGCGTCGGGCGCCACGATCCGCGATTCCGAAAATGGCAGCCGGGAAAACAGCGCGACGCCGAAACGGTCCTCGCGGAACTTGCGAAGAACAAACGGATAGGATGACAGGACCTGGGCGAGCATCGTGTCCGCATCGGGATCGAATTCCACCATGCCGATCATGTCCGGATTCTCGGCTTTCAGATATGCGGCGAACTCGGGCAATCGCCTCATGTCCGGCCAGCCGAGATTGGCGTAAACGATCTTCCATTCCGGCGCATTCGTCGCCGCATGAACCGGCGACGGATACGAGGGTATCGACCACCGAAGAATGAGCATCGCGTGAAGAAGAACCAGGAGAAATCCCGACCGCAGGCAGAAACAATTCTTCGCGGAAACGAGGCATCCCGCCACCGCGAACAAGAGACCGAGCATCAGGAAATGGCCGAAGTTGCCGAAGAAGAGACCGATCTCGCCGGGAAGAATCTCCAGGTTCGGCCCGGCCGCCACCGCGGCCGAGCCGAGCAGAAACGGAATACCGAAAGCCACGCGGCATTTTACGATTCTCGTCAGCAAACCCGAAGGATTCTTCATACGCCCGCTCGCAGAAGAACTTTCAGCGCTCCCCGCTCGGCCGCGCGCTGAAAAGCCGCGAGTCCATCCTCCAGGGGATATTCCGCCTCGATCATACCCGCCACGGGAATAGATTTTTCCGCGATTAACCGAAGGGCCATGTCGAACGGCCCGCACCGGGAGCCGACAACGCGGAATTCGTCGATGACGATCCGCGCGAGATGAAACTGGGGCGGCAGGAATGTCGTGGTCTTCAGGATCAGCGTTCCCCGGGGTTCCAGATGTTCGATGGCCTGCGCCATGCCTTCCGCGCGTCCGGTGGATTCCACGATGAAGGCGAACTTGTCCTTCCAATCCTCGGCATCGCGCACGGCGACGCCGGTCCCGGCGAAAAGGGCCCGACGCTTGCCGGCGTGGTGGCCGAAGAGCGAAACGCGGTGGCCGTGTCGAGCGAGGACGAATGCGCAGAGAACGCCCAGCTTGCCGTCACCGAGAACGGCCACGTCGGAACCTCCAGGAATAATATCCTGCTCGATGATCCTGCAGGCCGCCGCCAGCGGCTCCGCGAAGACGGCTTCCTCCGGAGCGACTCCGGCCGGAACGCGCCAGAGATTCCGCTCCGGAAGATGGAATCGCTCCGCCATGCACCCCGGACGATTCAGGATCCCGAGAACGGTCCGCGTGGCGCAATGCCGCGCCCGGTTTGTCGCGCAGTCGGCGCATGATCCGCAACCGCAGTTGATCTCGCCGACAACCAGTTCGCCCGCGCGGAACGAGTCCGAGCCCTCGACGACGCGGGCGACGAATTCATGACCGGGCACTCCCGTGAAATCCATGTAGCCGTGCACCAGTTCGATGTCCGTCCTGCAGATTCCCGACAGGACCGGTTCGAGAAGCACTTCGCCGGGCCTCTCTTCCAGCGCCAGATCATCGCGGAAACGGAGCGTCCTGTTCCTGACGTATAAACCCTTCACTTCGCTGTTCCATACGTCTCCGCCAGATAGTCGAGAAAATATTTCGCGCGCAGTGTCTCGCCGGTCACGCGCTTCACGAGCTGCGCCGCTGAAAACCGGCTCCCGTGGGCATGGATGTTCTCCCTCAGCCACGCCAGCAGCGGCGTCAGGCGGCCCTGCCGGAGCTCCGTCTTCCACCGGGGATGATCCGCCTTCCAGGCGCGATAGAATTGCGCGCCATAAAGATTGCCGAGCACATACGTCGGGAAATATCCCACGTTCCCGGTGAACCAGTGCACATCCTGTAGACACCCCTGCGCATCCGTCTTCGGGCGGATGCCGAGATACCGCTCCATCTTCTCATTCCACGCCGCAGGAACATCCTTCGGCTGGAGCGAGCCATCGAGGAGCGCCTTCTCCATTTCAAACCGGAGGATGACATGCAATCCGTACGTCACTTCGTCGGCTTCCACCCTGATGAAGGAGAAGGAGACGCGATTAATCTCCCGAAGAAAATCATCCAGCTCGACGCGAGCGAGCGTGCGCGGCATCTTCATCCGGAGCCTGGGAAAATAATGGGTCCAGAACGGCCGGCTCCGACCGACCTGGTTCTCCCACAGCCGCGACTGGCTCTCGTGGATGCCCAGAGAGGTGGCCTCGGCGAGCGGCGTTCCCCAGTGACTTGCTTCCAGGCCCTGGCTGTAGAGCGAATGGCCTCCCTCGTGGAGCGTGGATAAGATCTGATCGATCGGCGAGCGTTCTCTCCGGACGGTCATGCGGACATCATGAGGGTGCATCATCGTGGAGAACGGATGGACCGATTCATCCATGCGCCCCCTGTTGAAATCGAATCCCATGTCCGAGAGCAACTCCTCGCAGAACTCCCGGACCCGCGGCGCCTCGAATTCCCGCGAATGCGTCAGGATGCGCGCCGGCCGCGCATGATGCAGTCGCGACGCCAGGGCCGTCAGCGGATTCTTCAACTCTCCGAAGATCCTGTCGATATCGGATGTCCGCGCGTGGGGCTCGTAAACATCCAGCAGCGCGTCGTAGGGATGCGCGTCATAGCCGACGTATTCGCACTCGCGACGCTTCAGATCGATGATCGTTTCGAGATGAGGAAGGGCGATCCTGAAATCGGATTTTCTTCGCGCGACGGTCCAGGCCTGGTGAGCGAGGCTCGTCGCGCGCGCCTCCGCGGCGACATGCGCGGCCGGAATCTTCCGGTTCCGCCGGAAGCGCCGGAACGTCTCCCGAATGACAGCCCGTTCCCTCGGACCGAGCCGCTTTGCGTTCCTGATTTTTCCCGAACCGGGATCCACGAGGATGCGGAACAGCTTTTCCATCTCGCGGCTGATTCCATATTCATGCGCGATTCCGGACAGCGCGGAACAGAGCTCCGCGCGGGCGCCCGCTCCGCCGTCCGGCATGTAAGTCTCCTGGTCCCACTCCAAAAGCGACAGCGCCGAACCGTAGTGCTGCTGCACTTTCAGGCGCTCGATGATCTGTTCATAGGGCGACGTACCGCTCATGTGTCCCTGTTCCTTCCCGCGACTTCGCGCGCATGGTCGTTCAGAATTTCCTTCACGCCGCGCGCCGCTAGAAATTTCTCCCTCAGCGCGGCATCCGTCAATGCTCCCGCGACGGCATCGATCTCCGCCTTTGCCGCGTCCAGGTGCCGCCTCGCCTCCTCCGTGCCCCGTTCGCGGCGCGCCAGAGCGGCGTGAAATTCCCAGAGAAGCGACCGCGATGCCAGTTCCTCCGCGATCCGCAGCCCCCGTTCCAATTCTTCGACGCCTGCGTGGCAGCTGGATTTCAGGAGAATCCCCTTCGCGATGAAGTCCTTCACATCGCGCGATTCCGCCATCTCCAGAAGGCGTACGGCGAACGGCAGCGCCTCTTCCCGCCGCTCCGCGATGACGAGTCCTTCGCCCAGGCTGTAGAGCACCTGCGGCAGCAGCTCCATGTCCTTCAGGTCCTCCGCCATTTCCAGAGCCTCGCGCATCATCGCCAGGCCTTCCTCGTGCCGCCCCAGGTGGACGCGGTCGAGACCGAGATTGCGGAGGATTTCCACCTGCATCATCCTGAAGAGAATCGTCCGGGAGATCGTCAGCGCCTCCCGGTGATACGCCTCCGCTTCCTCCATCGCCCCGAGAAACTGGTACACCTCGCCAAGATTCGACATCATGATTGTCATCCGCCGCTTGTTTCCCGCCGCGCGATCCAGCTCCAGCGCCGCCTTGTAGGCCGCGATCGCCTCGCCATATTCTCCGCGGTACATGTGAATGATGCCGATGTTGCCGAGCCCGGTCGCTTCTCCGAGCGTATTCCCTTCCCGGCGATGCGCTTCCATGGAGCGCGTGTAGAAATCGAGAGCGAGATCGGTCCGGCCCGTGTAATCGTGAATCCGGCCGATGATGTTGTACGTCTCCGCGACCATCCTCGCGTCATCCGCTTCCTCCCCGATCCGCGCGGCCTCCTCGGCATGCTGCCGCGCTTCCGCGTAATTACCCAGCCTCGTCTGGATCTCGGCGAGATGCTTGGCCGCGACTCCCTTCTCGATCGACGAGGTCGCGATCTCCGCGAGAACGCGATAATCGGACAAGGCTCCGTCGTAATCGCCGAGAATTTCACGGACACCGCCGCGACGGCGCAGGTGCGAAAAGGAGGGACGGTCGGACAGGGCGATCATCCGGTCGAAGTAAGAAAGCGCCTCCGCGTTGGCATACGTCAGCCTGGCACGTTCGCCGGCCAGGTAATAGAACTCGCGGGCGCGCTCCCGATTGCCGCCCAGCTCGTGATGCATCGCGATGACGGAGAGAAATTCCTCCTTCCGGTCGCCTCCGTTCTTCTCGATCCAGTCCGCCAGGATGGCATGATACGGAGCCCGCGTCTTCTTCAGGATCGTCTGGTAGGTGACGTCCCTCAGGAGCGCATGCTTGAAGATATATTCCGCGCCCATGAAGAGCGACAATTCCATATGCGTGTCGAAGATGAATCCTTTTTCCGAAAGATCCCGCAGGACCGGTTCCGCGCGGGAGATCGTGAGACCCTCCAGGAGGACCGTGAGGGCGCCTGTCCAGAACGTGCGCCCCACGACGGACGCGCGCTGCAGGACGCCCTTCTCGTTCACCGTGAGATTATCGAGGCGCGCCTGGAGAAGGCCCTGGATCGTGTCCGGCACGTCGATCTCCCCCAGCCTCTCCTCCACGATCCTGTCCGCCGACTCCCCTCGCTGCACGACTCCGGCATCGTGGAGCATCTTGATCATCTCCTCCACGTAGTACGGATTGCCTTCCGTCTTCTCGATGACCAGCCGCTCGACCGCATCGGGAATCGCGGGCACGCGCTTCAGGAGATCCCGCATCATGACGCGGACCGCCTCGATCGGAAGCGACTTCAGCTCGATGTGCTCCATCGCCGGAAAGATGAGCGGCGCCTCCGGAAAACGCTCGAAGAATTCGGGCCGCGCCGCCGCGACGAAGAGCAGCGGCCGATGCCGGCTGTCCTGGAAGATGTCGACCGCCAGGTCCATGGAAGATTGCTCCGCCCAGTGAAAATCCTCCAGGTAGACAACCAGCGGTTCCTCCGCCGCATGGCGGAAAAATTCGACGAAGGCCGCCCGGGCATGCTGGTTCAGGCGGATCGGATCCTTCTTCAGGGGCGTCACATGCGGACTGCCGGGAAATTCGATATTGAGAAGCGACGCCATCAGATGCGTGATCTCCTCGGATTTCTCCTCCGACACGGATGTCTCCGAGCCGTCGCGCAGGACCGCGCTGACGCCGGCCAGGAGTTTCGCGCGCGCATCGGCCGCGCTGTCCTCGTCGAGAATGCCGCAGAGATCCTTCAGCAGGCTCCCGAAGAGGTAGTAGGGAATGTTGGTCGCATACGGCAGGGAGCGGCCTTTCAGCAGGCGTAGCCCCTTCCCGGCTCGATCCTCGCTTTGAATCGCCTGGTGAAATTCATAGAGAAGCCGGCTCTTGCCGACTCCGGCAGGCGCGGTAATGAGGAGAAAGCGCCGCTCATTCCGCCCGGCGGATGCATGCGCCTCGGCAAGCATCCGCTCCATTTCCGATTCGCGCCCGACCATCCGGCTCTCGATCTTTCTCCCGCGGGAGTATCGGCTGGTGAGCGCCTGCTCGCGAAGAACCCGGTAAACCTTGACGGGATCGCGCTTGCCCTTGACGAGAATCGGATCGAGCGATTCGAATTCGAAAAGCGAGCGGACATGATCGTGCGTCTTCTGGCTGATGAGGATGCCGTCCACCGGAGCCGCCTTTTCGAGACGCGACGCGAGGTTGACGTCGTCGCCCATGACCGTGTAGTCGCCGGAGCGATCTCCGATATATCCGGCGAGCACCATTCCCGTGTTGATCCCGATGCGCATGTGGATGCTGATCTCCTCGTCCACGGAGAACCGCCGGACCTCCTGCGTCATCTCCAGCGACGCCCTGATCGCCCGCTCCGGATCGTTCTCGTGCGCGACCGGCGCGCCGAAGAGCGCCATGATGCAATCGCCGATGTACTTGTCCACGGTTCCGCCGCAACGCGTGATGATGTCGGTCAGGCGAGCAAAGAGCCTCTGGATGAGATCGCGCACTTCCTCCGGATCCCGGAACTCCGAAAGCGCGGTGAACCCCTGGATATCGGTGAAGAGAACCGTCACGATCTTCCGCTCCTCGGATTGCCGTTCCGGTTCCGCCGCGACAACGGCGGGACGGGGCGGAGGTGCCGGCGCGTCGCCCGCGACCGGCGCCAGGCGCGAACCGCAGCCTCCGCAGAACTTGAAGCCGTCGGGATTCTCGGTCCCGCAGGACGGGCAGAGCATCAGATCGACCGAACCATCGGAAGCAGGCGGAGACGCAACGGAGGATCAGGGGATGTCCAGGGCATGGCGCGACAGGCATTGTATTCGGATGAGGCGGCAGGCGCCGTATTAATGTTCTTTAGCCATGACCTCCGCCTCTGATACCCTTCCCGCGGAGGATTTCTCATGACGGAAAGCATCCTGCCTCCGATTCCGCCGGGCCGCGAAGGTCTGCCGGCGGTCGGAGAAACGCTGGCGTTTCTGAAGAACGGATTCGCGTTCATCGAGGAACGGAACCGGGAATTCGGGCCGGTCTTCCGTTCCAGCATCCTCGGCAGGAAATCCGCGATCATCTCCGGCCCCGACGCCTGCGCCGTCTGGATCGACAAGGAGAAGATCTGCCGCGAGGATGCGCAGCCCGCTCCGATCTTCAAAATCTTCGCCGGGCCCAGTCTCCCCCATCTCGACAACCAGGCCCACGCGGACCGCAAGATGCTCGTGCTCTCGGCGTTCACGCGGGAAGTGCTGGCGTCATATGTGCCAGGCCTGTCCGATGTGATCGCATCCAGCCTGGATCAGTGGCGCGGCGGCGAGTTCGACGCGATGCCCGCGTTCAAGCGGCTCGCGATCGAGGGAATCTGCCGCAACTTCCTCGGCCTCCGCGGCGGCTCCCAGCTCAACGCGATCGTCGCCGACTACACGGCCGTCACTCGCGGCATCGGAGCGCTGCCCATCGCCGCTCCCGGCACCGCTTTCGGAAAAGCGCTTGCGGCGCGCGACCGTCTGCTCGCCTTCTTCATGGAGACGATCCGGCGGCGCGGATTCAATTCCACCGGCGACGGCCTCTCGCGCATCATGCAGGCCCGGCTCCCGAACGGCACGGTCATCACGCCGGAAGCGATGATGCGGGAACTCCATCACATCATCATCGCCGGCTACATCATCTTCGCGGAATTCGCGGCGTCGGTCATCGAGCTGAATCGCAAGCCGGAAATGCGGCGGCGCATCGAGCAGGAGATTGCCGCGCATGCGGGCGCGGATCCGACGATCGAATCACTGGAACGAATGACATACCTGATGCAATTCGTAATGGAAGTGAAGCGCCTCACGCCGATCCTGCCGGCGATTTTCGGAAAGGCGAAAAAGACATTCGAGTTCGCCGGCCGGACGATCCCGGAAGGATGGATGGTCCTCTGGGCGCTCCGCGCGACGTTGGTCGAGCAATCCGTCTACGACAATCCCCTGGAATTCGACCCCGAGCGGTTCTCACCGGAACGAGCCGAGCATAAGAGACATCCCCATGCGTTCGTGCCGCACGGACCGGGTTCCCCTTCCGGACATCTCTGTCCCGGAATGGATTACGCGACGATTTTCATGAAGCTCTTCATCGTGCATCTCCTGAAGAGCGGAATGACCTGGAGCCTTGCGGAGCCGAATCCGGAATACAACTGGAGCCTGACTCCGCCGGAACCCAGGGGTGGCCTGAAGATCCGGGTCTGAGCGCCCCGGCAAGATTCGCAGCGCGGGGATTAATCGTGGCGCGGCAGTTCCACGATGAACGCGGCGCCGGCGGAAGGTGAACTTGTCACGCGTGTCGTTCCGCCGTGCGCCTGCACGATCTCCCTGACGATATAGAGCCCCATTCCCATCCCGCCGAAATGAGGAGAACTCGATCCCCGCTCGAATTGCTCGAAGATGAGTTCCTGCTGATCGTCGGGAATGCCGATCCCCTGATCGGACACCGTGAGGCGGATCCGGTCCGCATGCGCGACAACCTCCACCCGTATCGGTTGTCCCGCTCCGAATTTCACGGCGTTGGAGAGGAGATTCTCGACAACCCGCTCCAGTCGTTCCCGATCCCAGTGACCCGTCGCGTCCGGTCCGAGCGCGCGGTCCAGCGTGCAATGGGCTTTTTCCAGCAGCGGCGCATACCGCTCGCTCACGGCCTGGACGATCTCGGCCAGGTCGCACCGGCGCTTCACAAGATCAAGCTTTCCGCCGCGAATGCGCGCCAGTTCGAGAAGACCCTGCACGAGACTGATAAGCCGCACCGATTGACGCTCGATCAGCTCCAGTCCTTTCGTAATCACCGGCGGCGTCAATCCCTGCGCCGCATCAAGCCTCCTCATCCCGTCGATCTGAATGCTGAGAGCGCCCAGGGGAGTCTTGAGATCGTGCGCGGCCACGAGGAGAAAGGCATCCCTGGCCTTGGCGGCGGCTTCCGCCGCTCGACGCGCCAGCTGCTCGCTTTCATACCGGCGCTTCAACTCTTCCTCCGCGCGATGCCGTTCCGTCACGTCGCGGAAAAGGCCCAGGATCGTATTGCGACCCGCCAGCATCATCGTCGACGCGCTGATCTCCACGGGCAACAGCGTGCCATCCGCGCGGATCACTTCGGCCGGTGAAGGCGGAGAATGTTCGAGGTGAATATGCTTGGCAAACATCCGCCTGAATTCCTCCCGGCGCTCGGGCGGATGCAATTCCGCCTGATGCATGCCGATAAATTCGGACCGGGGGCGGCCCAACATGGCCTCCGCGCTCCAGTTGGCGTCGAGGATTCGTCCCGTTTCCACATCCGCGAGAAATGCCGCGTCATTCAGATGCTCGAAGATGACATGAAATCTCTCCTCGCTCTCCCTGATCGCTTCGCCCGCGCGTTTTCGATCCGTGACATCCTCGATGCAGGCGATGAGACCCAGCGGCCTGCCGTCAGGACCGGGCAGTGCCGACGCTGACAGTGAGATTTCCACGACCGATCCATCCTTGCGGATGCGGGAGCGTTCCACGCCGCGCACGCCCTCGCCGCGCAGGATACGCTGAAGCAGTGAACGGAATTCCTCCTCCTTCCCCTTGGGTATGAAAGGGAGAGACCGACCCGTCACTTCCTCCTGCCGCCACCCGAAAATCCGCTCCGCCGCAAGGTTCCATGAAATGACGTTGCCGTCCGGATCGAGAGCAAGGATGGCCAAGGGCGCCGAATTGACGAGGATCTGCAAATGCCGATGCGCATCCCGCAAAGCGGACGAATTCCCCTGGCGCAGCGTGACGTCCTGCGCCACGCCCTCCACGGCGACGACATCTCCTCGATCGTCGCGAACGGGATACTCGGCCACTTCCAGCAGGCGAACGGATCCATTCTTATGCTTGATCTCGACAATGTAAGGCGGTTGCTGAATCCCCTGTATGCTCAGCTCCGAAAGGCGGATGACCTCCTGGTTGATCGGGTTGTCCGTCAGGTAAGACGTGTAGTGGCGCTGAAATTCCTCCGCTGCATATCCCAGGACTCTCGTGAGCGACGGGCTGACATAGGTGAAGACGCCGGCAAGATCGTGACGGTAAAAAAAATATTCAAGCTCAAGCTTCTCGACGAAGCGGCGGTACTGCTCCTGGTCGCTCCCGCTTATCGGACGCACTTCCATTGGGTGACTTCGAACTGCCTCTCGGAAAGGGGTCGCTCCCAGCGCGCTTCGCTAGCGCCCTCCTGGGTCATCCATCTCCCCGTCAGGCGGACCGGTTCGGCACAGGTGATCCGGCTGGAGGAATAGACGATCACCTGCTTGCCTTCCTCCACCTCGACGTAGTACGTGAATTTACCGCGAGGATTGGCGAGGAGATGCTGCTGGGGCACATCCTGGATCTTCCCGACAAGGGTCATCGGTTCGCTCCGATAACCCTCCGTCGTCGCGCAACCGGCCGCGGAGAAGAACGCGCACAGGATCATGAAACCGCATATCGGGAAATTCACTTTATTCATCGGCCGCTCCTTGCTGACTGGAGATCCCCCGGAACTCGGCATCCGGATCGAATGACCCGGCTAATCTAGGACAGATCCCCGCGAAAATCACTCACGAAATTAAGTTTTCACTCCTCGCGTCCGCCCCATATACTGCCTCGGGGAAATGTTATCCATGCATTCCAGAGACCACAGTCATCACGAACGCAGGCAACATCCGCGTACCAGGATGGTCACGAACGTCCGCATCTACCTTAAGGGAATGGTCCTCCACGGGACCCTCGTCGATATCTCCATCGGAGGGCTCCTCGCCGAGGCGGAAATCCGTGTCCTGAACGACGACTACTCGGACGTGACGGTTTCCGAGAATGACGACATCACCGTCGACATCCCGCGGCTTCGCCTGTCCCGGCTCGGCGGCAACGTCGTCCGCGTGACAGGAGCCGGATACGGCTACACGATCGCCGTCAAATTCGAGGAGATCCGCCCCGAGATCGCCACCCGCATCATCGAGAAGTTCGCGCGCAAGTAGGGGTCATTCTTTCTTCAGCATCGTTATCGCGCCACGAATTCTCGCCTTGACCTCGGTATCCGTCACGCCCATGAAATCGACGATCGAAGGATCAGGATGATCGACCATCCGCCCGAGTTCGACGGCGCCTGATTCTCCGAGTGCCCTGATCGCACTTGCGGCATTATTGCTGTACTGATTACTCCCTATTTCCGCCGTCAGCCAATATAGGCCCGTGATGAGGATGGGGAGCGTTCTCGTATCATGAAGCTGTCCGACAGAAATGGCGATCGTTTCAAATTCGCTCCTGAAACGGACTATGAAAGGCTTTGCCATCGGAAGTAGCACCTTTGGATCCAGATTCGCATCGATGAGAATAAGAGCGCGAAAGGCCCCGGACGCGACGGCGGGATAAGTTTCCGTATCCTTGATGATGCCGCGAAGGCGATCTTCGAGGGCCGGCGGCACCTTGCCGATTTTCACGATGGCTTCCATGGATGCCTGCGCGAGGAATTCGTGCTCGTGGAGCATTTCGACGAGATTCGCGACTGCCGGCGAAGCTTGCGGACCGATTTTTCCCAGCGCGCGGGCGACCGCGATGCGGAGATTGATCGCGGCGTCGCGACCGGTTAATTTCATCAGCTCCGGAACGGCTTCGGCTGCCGCCGGCCCGAATTCCGCGAGCCCGTTGACCGCCGCGATCTTCGTCGGATCTCTGGCATCCGATAGAAAATCCACTAATGCGGGAACGACAATATCGGGCCGGGACTTTATGGGTCCGAGCGCATGCAAGGCGGCCTCGGCGAGCTCCAGGTTTTTCGTCTGACTGATCACCTGTTTGATTCCGATTTCGCTTCCCGCCTCAATTCTTCTTCCTTCGATCATCTTGAGGAGCCGCGGCACCGCCGCCTCACTCGCAGGTCCGATTCTGGCGAGGGTCTGCACGGCAAATGTCTTCGACATCTCGCTGGCCGATGAATTGTCCAGAATAGCCAGCAGACCTGCGACTCCGCCGCTGCCGAAGCCCGCCATCGCTTCCGGAATCCATGAGGCAGGGGCGCTCACCAGCCTCTGCTGCAGGCTCGAAACCAGAAAAGATTTCTCTTCGGCGGAAAATTCCATGGATCCGGGCCATCCATCATCGAGCCGATTCGTGACTCCGGATGCGAGATCGCGGTGGATCACGCGATACAAACCATCTCCGATATCAATGAGAATCCGGGCGTCTGTATCGTTCGCCTGGTAATAGATCCTGTCGAGATCGACACCGGATCCCAAGGGTAAATTCCACGATTCGATTTTCAGGCCGGGTATTTTCCTCACCGTCACAGGCCGGGGCGATGTCACCTCGCTTCGAAATATCTGAAGAGCGATCTCGGAAAGTTCCTGTTCATTCATCAATTCGATGAGGGGCCGGGCTCCCCAAAGAGTGTTCCACGGAAGCTCCGATCCGAACATTCCATGCGAAAGATATGGAAGAATCACAAATGAAAACACGGTGGCAAACACAGGCAATATGACCGCCACGGCTATCTTTTTCCTTCTGAGACGAGCCCCTTCTTTTCGCTCCCGAGCTTCCAACCTGAGCGATTCGATCATCAGGTGTTCAAGCCGGTCCAACTTCGCGGAATCCGGCTTAGGCGCAAAGGATGCTGTCGACAGCGCCGGCTCGGCGAAGATCGGCGATAAATTCGGATCATCCGTCGCCCGCCCCCATACTTGTTGTCCCTCCGGACAAACGAGGGTCTCCGAATTCACAGTCCGATCTGAAATCTTCCCGCGGATCTCGGAGATGGTGAAAGGGCCCTGTGTCTCACCAGACGAGGAATGGATCCACCAGTTCATGGCGGATTCAAGTTGCCGGGATTTCTGTCGTCACAACCGGTCTACGGACACACTCCAGAAGTCACCTCTTCCAGACGAAAGATAGCAAAAAGAAGGGAATGAGGCCACGGGAGAATCAAGGGGACGTCCGCGGAAAATGGGGAAAATAGTTTTCGTATGATGAAACTTCACCGCCAGCCCGAAAAAGGCGGGGCATGCCAACAAAACAGGGCCACCGTGAAAACCGTGGACGGGCAATAGCGACCCGCCTACCTGGCCCAAAGCGCGACGATGACTGCTTTGAAATATCGCATTGAATGGCACGATGTATTCCCCCGTCACCGAAATACTAAGATTCGGCTCGCGCCACAAGAGGCTTGCTTTTCGTCGACAGAAGCGGCCGGATTCCGACTGGCGGCTGAGCCTCAATCCGGCCGGGCGCCTCGAAAACGCTCCGCACGGACGAATAATGCTCGTGGATCGGCAATAATCGACGATACATGTATTCTTGCCGATCTGATAATATATTCATCAGATCGGCAATTATTGCTTCACATGCGTTCTTTGCCGATCTATAGTGTCGCCATGTTCTACGGAAGAGACCACGAGCTGAAGCTGATCAAAACGGCCATCGATTCGCCACGGGCCGAGCTCGGCATTGTCTACGGCCGGCGCAGGGTCGGCAAAAGCGCCCTTCTGACAGAGCGCGGGATTCGAAAAGGCGATCTTCACTTCGAGGCTCTGCAAAAGCTCTCCACGAATAAACAGATCGGGCATTTCACCGATCAACTGGCCAGGCAGACGAGAATGCCCAGGATTCTCGCTCTGAACTGGAAAGACGCGTTCGACGCCCTGACGCTTCATATCAGGAAAGGCCGGCGTTACGTCGTTCTCGACGAGTTTCCCTGGATGGCGTCCGGAAGAACGGAGCTCGTCTCTTTGCTCAAATATTACTGGGACAACGAATGGAAAAAGAATCCCGGGCTGACGCTGGTCCTGTGCGGTTCCGTGACAAGCTTCATGCTGAAACATCTGGTTCATTCCACGGCCCTGCACAATCGAAAAACTTTCGAGATCAAGCTGGACTCCCTTCCCGCCCATGAGGCCGCGCTCTTCTTCAAGCGGAAACGCTCCGATTTTGAGATCGCGAAGTTCCTGATGATCTTCGGCGGTATTCCGAAATATCTCGAGCAGCTCGACCCCGCGGAGTCATTGGCCGCCAACATGGATCGACTCTGCTTCACGAAAAATTCCTTCTTCCTGACGGAATTCGAAACCCTCTTCAAGGAACAGTTCAAGGTCATAAGGACCTACGAATCGATCGTTGAAGCCCTCGCCGATCGCTCCTCTTCGAAAGAGATCCTGGCCAAGCGCCTCGGCATGAAGCCCGGAGGAGGATTGTCAGGCTATATTCAGGCGCTGGAGGAGGCGGATTTCGTGAGAGTCTTTTCGCCGGCCGATGTGATGGGCGCGGGTAAAAAGACCAAAAAGATCGTTCTCCGGGACGAATGGCTCCGCTTTTACTTCTCCTACGTCAAGCCGAACCGAAAAATCATCGAACTCAACTCCAGACCGGGACTCTTCGCGCGTCTGACCGAAACGAGCCTGGATATTTACTTCGGGCTGGCCTTCGAGCAATTCTGCATGAAGAACCTGACGAATCTTCTCGCTCACACGGGGATCAATCTCGATAAAATCATCGGCTACGGCCCTTTTTTCCGACAGCCCGGCAGAAAAAAGCGGAAATCCGAGGGGCTTCAGATCGACATTCTGCTCCATAGGCGGGGTCACATTCTGACGGTGATCGAGTGCAAATTCCAGACGAATCCCGTCGGCTTGTCCGTCATCCGCGACGTCGAAAAAAAGATCTCGCTTCTCAGGCCAGGAAGAATTTACACGGTGGAGAAGATCCTGGTATCCGCCGGGCCGGTCTCGCGCGAAGTTCACCAAGGCAGCTACTTCCACAAGATTCTCGGTCTCGAGGCGTTGCTGACAAGAGCTTGAACCACCGTGCGGCGAACGATCGAGTCAATAACTCGTGGAGGGTGTGGAACCCGATGAAGTCGAAGATGATCGCGAAGGCGTTTTCGGGCACGGGGTCGACGACGATGTCACCGACGAAGCCTCGCTCCTCGAAGCGGCCAAGTAGGGCAGCCCCTATGGCAAGAATTCCTCCGTCTTCTTCAGTTTCCGCGGCAGGTATTCGTCGATCACGTAGTTGAGCCCCCACTTCGCGAGCGCCTGCTGTTCGGCGCGGACTCCCATGCCCAGCAGCTGGTCGATCGCCTTTTGCCAGGGCTTGTGCTTCTGGAAGAACGGGTCATTCTTCAGGGCATCCTGCGCGCGCTTGATGTCGACGTCCTTCAGGGGATGCGTCGGGAGCTTGTAGTCGACGATGTCCTGGGGCGTGACGCCGAGATAGGAAGCGGTCGGGACGGAAAAGAAGCGGGAGATATGGGCGGCATTACCGGAACCGACCTTCAGGGACCGGTAGATGTTCGCGATGCCGTACGGGTCGCAGTCGACGAAAGCATAGACCGGGATTTTCTTTTCCTCGGACAACCGGCGAAGGAACCGGCGGCAGGCGCGCGACGGGACGCCTCCCATGTTCACGATGATGCACCCGGCCTTCTTCCAGAACTTGTGCGCCGCCAGGCGCTGAAACATACCTCCCGTCTCGATGACGAGGATGAACTTCGCCTTCGTCTCGAACCCGAGATGCTCCACGGATGACGGGATCGAATACGCGCCCGACCCGAACGATGTGCAGTCGATCCGGATCGTCTTCTTCGTCTCCCAGTCGCGATCGATGACCGTGAGGGCGCCCGCTATCTCGCCGCCTTTCTCCTCGGGGTAGAACCGGAGCTGTTCGCGGGAGAGATCCGAGCTGGAGAAGAGCGCCTCGATGTCATCCATCACCGTATCGGATTCCTCCTGCGAATCGAAGCGCGCGTCCTCCCAGTTCTTCGACTGGTAGTACGCGTCCCTCTTGGTGGCGAAGTCGTCGGTCTCGACGAGCTCCTTCGAGAGCGCCATCATCCGCATCGTCTGCGCGAAAGTCCGGACGGTCCCGACGGTCAACGTGCGCGTCTTCTTCTGCCGCCCGATCTCGAAGTAACCCTTAGCCTTGTCATACTTGACATTCGAAAGCGAGCGGACCGGAAAGGAAATCTCCGGCTTCTTTTTCCGCATGATCTCCCCGTAGACGTTCTTCGCCGCGCCGAGAATGCGCTGGATGACGGGTTCCTGCTTGTCGTTTTTCATCGACAACTTGCCTTATTCATATTGTTCATCAGCCATTGTTCGATCGTCATTTTTCATTGGACCTTCGAATCCTTTTTCTGACCGTCGAAATCGACGCTGTCATGATTTTCGCCAGTTGCTGGTTTTCCTCCATAATGGAAGCCAGTTGACGCGAATGCACAAGATCGCTCTTACCAATGATACGAAGCCAAACGAGCGTTTCATTCAATTCCTTAAGTACGATGCACAATTTATGGGTAAAATCCTGATCACTCTCGGACGATCGCGCCTCCGCGTAATTCGGCGCCGGCGATGTGCCGAACCGAAGTATCTGAGCCGCGATATGTTTCCCAGCCAGGGTTTTCGGCAACGAGCCCGCCAGACGTATATTTCTCACTGCAAATTCAACCAGACGCTCTTCCAGATCATCCGCCTTAGATCGCTCAACCATGCGCCGCACTCCCATCACAATGACAAATGGCGATTGAACAATGACTGATGAACAATGTGCAGCTCATTCGATCGTCCTCGATCGTTCGAGCACATCGGTCAGGTTCGTCACCACTTTTTTCGTCTGCGTATCGGACAATGCCAGGATCACCTTCAAGGCCTCCGCAAGCTGGGGTATATACGTCTTGATGTACGACTTCTTCTTCTCCGCGTCCGCGATCCGCGCCTTCTTCCCGAGATAGAGCCCCAGACGGCGGCCGCATTCCTGCAGCGCGAGCTTCATCTCCTTCAGGATCTCCGGATACGACGCGATCGCCTCCTTCGATTCGCTCGTGAACGGAACCCACGCGGAGGCGATGTGGACGGCGATGACCAGCGGTCCGATCGGGAGGGCGCCGCCCGGCTGCTGCAATCCGTAGGCGCGCCAGTTCGTCGACGTCACGCCTTTCGTGACGGAGCAGGCCGCCTGCTGATACTGCAGGGGCACGCGATTGGCGAAGCGGATCAATTCCGCGCCGTCCTCCAGGGACCTCCCCTCGCCGCCCCACGACAGCGCGGCCTCGATGCAGAACGGATTGCCGCGGTAGACGGCGGGCGGGCGGGAGATCGACGTCGTGAATTCCGCGCCGGGAACGACACGCTTCAGGCCTTCGAGCATCAGCTCCTCGCCGATCGGCGAGAGGCAATTCGTCGGCGGCCGCTGGATCTTCGTGGCCTGGATGGAGCGATAGAGCGCGTCCGCCTGCGGGGTGGAGAGATGTTTCGGCGATGAGGACGAATCAAGCTTCGCGCCGCCTATGATTTCATCCGCGACGGTCGGCCCGACGCGGGAGAATTCGCTCATCAGGAATCCGCGGATGTTGCGCGCCTTGGTGCCTTTCAGCATCTGGATGAGAATGCCCAGCTCCACGCCGTACGGATGCGGCTTGATGGCAACCGCCTCCGGCGGCGCCGTGTTCGTCGCGCGGGGCCACTCGTTGGCGTTCTCCGGAGATTTGTACCGGATCGTGACGTGCGGATTGGCGACGAGCACCTGCTCGAGATATTCGTCCACCGAGCGCTTGCCGCGATGGAAGATGCCTTCGAGATCGATCTCGACGCGCGTGCCGTGAGCCTTCGATACGCCCTGCGATCCCGCATGCGCCGCGTCAAGACGCTCCCACTTGATCTCCTCGTCCTTGTGGACGACCGGCATGTTCTTCTTCGCGTCGATGTGGATCTCGAAGTAATGGGCGGGGCGCTTCGCTCCCGTTTTCGACGTGATGCGGCAGGAGGCTCCGGTCGTCAGCTGGCCGTACATCGCGGCCGCCGAGATGCCGATCCCCTGCTGGCCCCGGGACTGCTTCAGGCGGTGGAATTTCGAGCCGTACAGGAGCTTGCCGAAGATCTTCGGGATCTGAGCCCGGACGATCCCGGGCCCGTTGTCCTCCACGATGACGGTGTATCGCTCCTTCGCGTTGGGAATCTCCCGGATCTCGACAATCACCTCCGGGATGATGCCCGCCTCCTCGCACGCATCGAGCGCGTTGTCGACGGCTTCCTTCACGGTCGTCAGCAGCGCCTTGCGAGGATTGTCGAAGCCGAGGAGATGCCGGTTCTTCGTGAAGAATTCGGCGACGGATATTTCCCGCTGCGACGCGGCCATGTCCTGCGCCGTGCGGCGGCGAGGCTCTTTTTTCAGCGGCGCCGGCGAAGGTTCCGTCGGCACCGGAGCCGGCGCTTCGGGAACAGCTTTGTCGGAAACCGGCTTCGCAACCGGCTTGAGCTTGGATGCGGGCTTTTGTTTTGTGGGCTTCCTGACCGGTTTCGACGGTTTCTTCGCAGCTTTCTTCTTCGGCATGTCCCCATTGAAGCGAGCCCGCGCTCCGCGTGCAAGAATAAATCTTGAAGTTATGCACACCTCTTCTGTTGCTCCCGTCGATCGCCTCGTAGAGAATTCCCTCCATGATCTCCACCGTTCTCTTCGACGCCGGCAACACGCTCGTCTGGGTCGACCATACGCTCATCGCGGCCACGGCCGGGATCCCCGATCCGGAGGATGTCCGCAAGGCGGACCGCGCGCTCCGGCAGGCCATGAACGATCATCTCCTCAACAAGTCGACGGAATCCTGCGACTTCTTCCAGGCGTATCACGGAGGCATGCTCCGCGATGCCGGACTTCCCGCGGGCGAAATACCCGCCGCGCTGGAGCGGCTCCGCAAAGTGGACAGGATCCTCTCGCTGTGGCGGCGCGCCAACCCGGAAGCGCGGCCCGCGGTCAAGGCTCTGAAGGCGAAAGGCATCCGCGTCGGCATCGTTTCCAATTCCGACGGCCGCTGCTCCACACTGCTGGAAGCGTGCGGGCTCGACGATCTCTTCGAGATGATCATCGATTCTCACATCGTCCAGATCGAGAAGCCCGATCCCCGGATCTTCCTGCTCGCCTGCGAGCGCATGGGTATCCGGCCGGAGAATACGGCTTATGTCGGAGACATCCCGTGCGTCGACGTCACGGGCAGCCGGAGCGCGGGGCTGACGCCGATCCTCTACGATCCGCTCGATGCGTTTCCCGAATGGAAGGACTGCGCGCGCATCCGCGACCTGCGCGCCTTGCCGAAAATCCTGGAATGAAAATCCTGTACTGCGGCGATGGGCCGGTCGAAGGCGCGGCGAGATACCTGACCGGCATATTGCGCATGCTCCACGCCGACGTGACGCATTTTCTTCCCAAGGAACCTTTGACTTCCCGCGTCCTGAAGAAGCGCTATGACGCGATTCTCCTCAGCGATTATCCTTCCTCCAGCGCATCCGAGCCCATGCAACGCCTGATCCTCGAACAGTGCGCCGATGGATCGGGCCTCGCGATGATCGGCGGCTGGGCCTCATTCACAGGGCTCGACGGGCTCTGGCATGGCTCCGCGATCGAGGACGCTCTGCCCGTGAAAATTCTCGCCCGCGACGACCGGCACAACATCGCCGGAGGACTCCTCGTCACGAAGATGCGGAATCATCCGATCCTCCGGGGAGTCTCCTTCCGGACTTCACCCGTGATCTGCGGGTTGAATGAAGTGATCGCCAGGAAAGATTCCACGCTCATCCTGGAAGCAAGGCCGATCAGGACCGAAATTCAGGCGTCCGGACGAGTGAAGATCTCGCTGGCCCGGAACCGCATGCCGCTTCTTGTCACCGGGAGGTATCACAAGGGGCGAACCGCGGCCTTCGCGACGGATCTGGCTCCGCATTGGTGCGGCGGCCTTGTCGACTGGGGTTCCGCCGGCAAAACGCTGCCCGTATCGCCGGGTAACAACATCGAGGTGGGAGACTGCTACATCCATTTCGTCGCCAACCTCGTGAAGTGGCTCGCCGCGCGGTAACGCTCCGGGGCCGGCACAACTTCAGTTCGTTTCCGCACAATCCCGGGTCACACCGCCTTCCAATGCATTATTTTTCACGCTTCTCTCTCCGGCATGCTTCCTGCGATATAATTTAACTCGGACGCGCGTGTTCTGCTCGCCGGCATGTTTCACGGACGGAGGCCCGCATGAAGAAGATCCTCATCATCGACGACGAAATGCAGATCCAGACGCTCATCAAGGAGCTTCTGAACCATGACGATTTCATCTTCGAAGCCGCGCGCGACGGCGCGGACGGCGTCGCGCGCGCCAAGGCCGTTCCACCCGACCTGATCATCACCGATCTCATGCTGCCGAAGATGCACGGCTTCGAAGTGATCCGGATCCTGAAGGCCGACCCCGCGACCGCGGGAATCCCGATCATCGTCCTCTCGGCAAAGGTCTACGTGCCCGACCGCCGCAAGGCGCTGGACCTGGGCGCGAACGATTTTCTGGAGAAGCCTTTCAACATCGACGAACTCACAAGCGTCATCGAACGGCATCTCGCGGTGGCGGCATGAAGGTCAAGTTCTGGGGCACGCGGGGATCGATCGCCACACCCGGGCTGGAGACGTACCGCTACGGCGGAAACACGCCCTGCGTCTCCGTTCGACACAAGGGATCGTTTCTCATCCTGGATGCCGGCACCGGGATCAGGAAGCTGGGAATGTTTCTCCAGAAGTCGGCATCCGGCCTGCCCCTGGAGGTCCACATCCTCCTCAGCCACGTGCATTGGGATCACATCCAGGGCCTGCCCTTCTTCACGCCCTTCTTTGTTCCCGGCAACGAGATCCACATTCACGGCCTGCCGCCCTCCGAGAAAACCCTGGAGCAGATCCTCGCGCTGCAGATGAACTCGGAATTCTTTCCCGTGGCGATGCGGGATCTTCCGGCACGCATCATGGTTCATGACATCCACGAGGAGAAACTGCGCATCGGCCCGTTCACGATCACGTATGCCTTCCTGAATCACCCCGGCATCACGGCGGGATACAGGATCGAGGCCGGAGGAAAGATCGTGACATACGCCACGGACACGGAGCCGTATCGGCGACTGCTGGCCGATCATCATCCCTCGGCCAACGTCGGAGCCACCTACGGGATGAACCGCGACCTCGACATCAGCCACCTGGCGCAGGACGCCGACCTGTACATCGCGGACTCGCAGTACACGCCCGAGGAGTACGTCAACAAGCACGGCTGGGGGCACAGCTCCTACTACGACGCCGTCCACCTCGCGCTCGAAGCGCGCGCGAAACGCCTCGCGCTCTTCTCGCATGATCCGATGCACGACGACAGCGCGGTCGATCAGAAGGTCGCCGGCGCCCGCCGGCTCGCGGGAATATCCGGCTCCAACATGGACATCTTCGCCGCGGCGGAAGGGCAGGAGATCGACCTGGACGTGGCGGAAGCGAATCTCGGTGCCGGGAGCGGCCGCCAGGAATCAGGCGCGGGTGAACGATCGTGGCCAACAGCGAGCCAGACGGGAAACAAGGACTTCACGTTCTACATCTGAATCCTCATTCCCAACCTTCGGTCCGGATCTTCCACCGGCGGATCCATCGGTCGATGTCGTCGCGGCGCGCCTTGGCGTAGACGGCTCCGCCGATCAAAGCCGCTCCCAAAACAAGAACCACTGCTCCGATCGCGCTCATCCGCGCCGTCCGCTCCATGTGCCACAGCGTCTTGACTCCCAGCGCGATGAGGTCAATGACAAGCGCGGAAAATCCGAGGACCAGGTAGAGCCGGATCCGGAGCAATCCTCCGAGCCCCATCGCCAGAAGCGCCAGGAGGATCACGATGAAGTGGAAGAGAACCGGGTAGCGGTCGTCGATGAGCGCGTAGTAGGCGGAGGAACCGAGCATCGCAACGAGCGTGGCGGCGCGGATCCGGTTGCGCGTCTCCGCGGCCATATCATCGCCGAAGAGCTGCAGAAGGACCAGCACGCCGACTCCGACGGGAATGACGAACGCGTGAGCCACCCTCAGGCCCAGCTCCGCCCAGAACGTCATCACGACAAAGGCGGTGAACCCCGCGATCGCGACGAAATTGTACGGCGACTTGCGTTCCTTTCTCCCGACGTACGCGTGAAAAAGACTGTTCACACCCACGACGAGAATCGTCACGCGCGTTCCCAGGCCATGCAGCATGCTCCAGGAGATCGCGGCCACGGGCATCAGGAGAAATGTCCAGAAGATCGGGCGACGCACTTCCGGCGGGCGCAGGTCGAACGCTTCCTTCGCGCCCGCGAGGCATCCGGAGACGGCGAGGCTCGCCCAGATGTCATATTCGAGGCGCCAGAACGGAGTGGTCAGCATGAGCTGACGGCGGGTGAGCGCGAAGAGAGCGGCGAGAGCGACCTGAAGCATGATGTAGGGCGTCATCCGGGGCCTCGCGCGGCCCTGGTGGTGCCAGCCGAGAACCGCGGCGGCATATATGATTCCCGCTGCGGCGAATTCGCGGAATTCGAACGCGCGGAGATAATGCGAACATTGAACGAGTAGGACGCCGAAGAAAAGGATCCAGAGCGCGCCGTCATGAATTTCGAGCCCGCGGCGCGCCGCCAGTGCGAGCGCGTGATCGGCGATCCGGGGACGCGAACGGGGACGCGCGAGATATTCCTCCGCCATGTTCAACCGGATGTAGACGATGAAGGACGCGATCGCCATCGCGGAGACTCCGGCGGCCAGGATCGGCCAGGTCGGCGACGCTGTCATACCGCGCTGCCCGAAATAGACGAGCCAGACGGGCACGCACCAGGCGAGGAGAGCGATGGCTTCCTCGATCGCCGATTCCGCTTCCCGCCGCTCCGCCGGAATGAGCGCGCAGAAAATGCCCAGCATGCTGAAAGCGAGAAGGCCGACAGTCGAGGATGGGCTGTGATGGAGGACGTGAAAAAAGACGAGCATGGCGAGCGCGAAACTTGAAGTGCGGCATGACGAAATCGTGAGATCGCGCGGTCTCCACTGATGAACAACAATCACCGCGATCCAGCAGGACTGAAGCACCCAGACGACCCGGTCGGCCGGCAGAAGGCTCGGGACGAGAAAATCCATGTGCAGAGCCGCCACCAGTTCCGACCACCCCAGGACATGAAAGATCGCGGAGATAGTCGCCTGGGACGATCGGACAAACGCGTGGTGAATGACGAGAGAGGCGAGGCCCAGTCCGATCGGCAGCATCGCATGCGGATCCGCTCCGCGCATGCGCCAGGCATTAAGCGCCGCGGTATGGACGGCGATCACGAGAAAGATGCCCCAGCTCCGACGATGCAGGATCCACGATTCGTCGCTGAAGCCGCCCAGCCGCTTCAGTCCCGTCGCCAGGGGCGATCGGACGTGCGTCGCCGTCGTGATGAAATGCCCGAGAAGAATCGCCGACCACGCGCCTGCGACCGGTTCCTCGAACGGAGAGAGCCCGGGGAGATCCGTCACGGCGAAATACACGGACACCATGAGCGAGAGGCCTCCATAAAACGCCAGCCAGCTCGTCCCGCCCAACGCGTGAAGGCGGAGCATGGCAAGAGAAAGCAGGAAGATGAAGAGTGCGTTGTCATGGTAATGCCCGACGAGAATGGGGGCGTTGGGGAAGAGAAGCATCTGGAAGAACGTGCGGAAAACATAGAGCCCGAGAATCGCGAAGGAGAGAACGGATGCGGATGTCCGATATTGCACAGCGCTGATCGGAGCGTCAGAAGCGGCTTCTCTGCCGGACAAGGTCGCCTCGGCCCTCGCGAGAAAAAAGCCGACGGGAACGCCCAGCGCCACGAGCGCCCAGCCCGGGGTGCGAAGCGCCGGAATCAAGAGCACCGCGCACCAGACCGCAACCGTGATGCCGAGATGGTGGACGGCTTCTCCGTATCGCACGAAATCCTCCTCGCCCGGCAAAGGCGCTCGCGCCGCGCGGCGATAAGGAAGGCCCGCGAGAAACGCCAGCACGCCGGAGACGATGAGACGAAGCGGCGTCATGATCGACAGGTCAGGCGCCGCGAGATAATTGGCGGCCAGCACCAGGAGGAGGATGGCGGCGAGCACGAGATTGGCATGAGCCAGCGCGACGCGACTGGACTTATCCTCGTCCGTTTTCACGCGCGTGATCGCGCGTTGAAGGCCGGCGAGCTGGAGGATCGAGAGACCGAGTCCGATCGCGACGACATGATTCGGCGTCAAGCCCTGGAGGTACAGCGACGGCGCAACCGTCAGGCGGATGAAGTGGATGTTGCCGGCGGCAAGGGAGGCCACGGCAAGAGCCGTCGCCGTGGAGTTGCGGAGCAGATGCGCGCAGAGCGCGAAGGAAACGGAGGCGAGATAAGGCGCCGCAAGTTGCACCGGAGCCTGGCGCATCTCCGGCAGGAGCGAATGCCGGACCACGGCGAAGATGCCGATCAGGACCGCGGCGCCGGTCAGCCAGGGACATGCGTCCGGCTCGGCTTCACCCGGATCGCGACGACGCGCCAGGAGCGGCGCTCGCGCGCGGATCCGGAGCCAGGCCCACGCGGCAAAGGAGCATGCGACCGAGAGCGCGGCCATTCGTCGCGGACTGTGCAGCAGCATCAGGCGGGCGGCCGGGGAATCGAAATACGTGAAGGCATCGAGGTGCAGGAGGAAGTACGCGTGCAGAATCGCGCCGAGGGAATAGAATCCGGAACCATGCGAACGCGCCGCGGTGAAGAGCAGCGCGATCAGGAGGATGTGCTGGAGAACGGAGACATCTCCGATGCGAAGCGCGTGACCCATAGCGCTGATCGAGAGGAAGATGGTCAACGCCGTCGCGAGCTTCCGGAAAGGCTCCAGCACGGCGGTCAGCTTGAGCCGTTCCACCATGCGGCGAGCGGTGAGAAACTCCTCGCCGATCCGGATCATCAGCAGGAACACGAGCACCGGCGTGAGCGTCGCTTCGTTGGAAATTCTCCGCAGAAGAGCCCGATCGCCGGGCGTCACCGCATCCATCAGGGCGAAGAAGAGCAGGAAGAAGAGGAGAATCCCATGACGGGACCGTCCTGTCGCTCTCGACCTCTGGACAAGGAGCATCGAAAGGATCCCGGTCAGAATCGCGGCATCCGGCATGACGGTTCGCTCCAGTATTTCCAGCAGCAGGACAACCGTGAAGAGGATCGCGGTCAGGTTGAGAACGCGTCGCGACGGCGCGGCAAGTACGCCTTCCATCCAGGGATACGAGGCGGATTTCACGCGGCAGAACAGGAGCGGCGCCGCCATGAGGCACTGGAAGATGACCGCCGGATCGTGCCACCGCCCCATGGGCATCCGCTCGTGATACTCGAACCAGACTCCCGCGAAAAGCCAGAGAGCTCCAAAAGTCACGAACCGCGAGGCGCGGGGAGATTCGTGGTGATAGCACGCCGCGAGAATCCAGGTGACTCCGGTCAGCAGGACGGCGATCGCCGTCTTTTCCGTCATCGATCCGGCCGCGAGATGGCGGAGAAAGACCTGGAAGTCGACTCTCACGAGGAGAAAAACAACGGCGGCCTGGAGCGGCCAGGTGAAGAGCGTATGGTCGGTTCGCCGCATTGGAAATTCGCCCCGCTCGAAGAAGGGGTCGCTCCGGACCTCGCGGTTCCAGAACGCAGCATCGCGCGTGAAGAACGAGAGGATCATGAGAGCCAGCGCGGACGAGGAACTGCCGAGCCCCGAGCCCCAGGTGATCCAGGGGAATGTCAGCGTGAGACGCGACCGCAGCTCGGGAAACAGGATGACCATGATCGCGACCGCGATGATTCCCGGCAGAAGGGATCGCGAATACCACGCCGCGACGACGAGAATCGCGGCCATGAAGAACGGCCCGGCATAATCCATCGCTTCGCGATACCACATCGGATCGGGCAGCGCATCGCGCTCGAGAAGGACGCGCATCGCCATCGCCGCGAGCGCGATCACGCCATAGAAAAGGAGGATCGTCGATCGGGCCGCGCGGAGCGTGGACGCTGCGGACGAAAGCGCGGCCAGCAGGATCGCCCCCGAGAGGACGGCGAGACCGAAAGGCATCGTGTTCCCCGCCATCGTCTTCTGCATCACGTCGACGCATCCCGCATAGGGAAGCGCCATCGCCAGGACGACGGCGGATGTATGGAGCCACCGCACGCGATCTTCCCTGATCCCGGCGCGGCCAAAGAGGGAGGCTATGATGCCGAGCTGCACCATGGTCAGGAAAGGCGCGGATTGATAATGCCACTGCGCCAGGACGGCGACGACCGCGGTCAGAAGAAGCACCGCGCGGCTCATGCCGCCGGACGCATGCAGCAATTCGCTCTGATTGCCGCTTCGAGCCCAGTACGCCGTGCCGCCAAGAATTATTCCCGCGGCAAGACCGAGCCACACGCGCTCGCGGGCGGGATATTCCGGAAGCAACCCGATCGAAGCGAACGCGAGCACCAAGAACGAGAGTGCGATCCAATGATGCAGTCGCGACTTCAGGGCGCGCGCCTGCAGGAGCCATACGATACCCGAGAGAGCGCAGGCGAGGATGCGGGTTCGCGGTCCCGCGCTTCCCATCAGGGCGCCGAGGAGAATGAACGCGTAACCAAGAAAGGACTCGACGCCTTCCTGAGACGACTCGGATCGAATCGCGATCGCCGCCTTCTCCCCGCGAAGCACGAGTCCGCCGGTCAGGACGATGAGCGCCGCATAAGCCGTGGCCGAGGGCGCATGGCGCAGAAGGGCATGAGTCCAACCGAAGACCTGGAGATACGTGGCGCCCAGCGCAATCAGCGCGAACCACGCGATCCGGGGTTCCGCGGGAATGAGCTTCCGCGTGACTCGATCCGCGAATTCCAGCACGCATCCGGCCAGGATCGCGAAGGCGACATAGAAGCCCTGCACCGTGATGATTCCTGCGGATTCGCTCATGCGGGACAAGGGCGCGAGAAGGACGAAGAAGTTCAAGGCCAGGAGCGGCCGGCCGATGAGAGCGCCGAGTTCGGCATGAACTTCCCGGCACCATCGTGTCGTCGCTTTTCCGAAGAGAAACAGGATGACGGCAAGCAGGAGCGGCGCGGCAATAATTGTATGCGTCACTTCCGGATCGGATGAAAGAAGAGCGACGACGATGAAGTTGGCGGGCAATAGAGCGAGCGCGGCACCGCGGAGCATCGCGCCGGTGCCGACGAACTGCGATCCCCTCTCCTCGATCCATCTCCCCATGCGGCCAAGGAAGCGCGTGAAGATCGCGAGCATGCCGGGCATGATCGTGTAGCGAAGCATCCAGTGCTTGTCCCAGGTGTAATAGGCGAGAAGAGAACTCCCGAGGAGCACCATCAGGATGCCGGCGACGAGATACCAGTTGGCGAGGACGAACGGTTGAATGTGTTCCGACCAGAGCGAGGGTTCCGGCGGCACGGATTCGCACCGAGGCAGTGGAGGTGGCATGGGCGGCGGCGCGACGACGACCCGATCCACTTCCATCGAAGATGCCGTCGGCGCCTCAACTTCTTCCAGCCTTGCCGCCGGAGTTGCGACTCCCGTCAACATCATCCGCTCCGCATCCGTCATGGTGTCGCCCCATCTCGAAGTGAATGCTTCGAGCGTGGAGGGAACCACGGCGGGAGAGGAACGCAGCAGGAGATCGAGA
The DNA here is from genome assembly GCA_964499705.1 of uncultured bacterium. Taxonomy (GTDB): domain Bacteria; phylum UBA8481; class UBA8481; order UBA8481; family UBA8481; genus JBBTKW01. Next base: position 118,100 of record CAZCME010000005.1, read on the forward strand.
TCCAGGTCGGCATCGGCGGCGCGGCCGGCGTTCCACAGGATGAGCATTTCCTCGGGCGTCGGCGCCGCGTCTTCCCAGGCGGCCTCGATACTGATGTGCGAAGCTTGCCCCGCCGACTCCAGCCAGCTCTTCCAATCCAGACGTGTCGTTTCGAACGTCCCGCCGAAGCGCAGCGCCACGATGCGGGCGGCCCGTTCCTCATCACGGGCACCCAGGATCACCTCCCGCATTCCGATCGCGGCACGATCGTCCGGCCAGGCAAAGAGCTGATCGAACGCCGCGCGACGCTCGGGAGTATCCTCCCCATTCACGGCATCCCCGATCAGGCGGTCGAGTTCGATTTCAGATTCTCGATCCGGCTCGGACTGCTGTTGCACCCGGCCGTTCTCGAACGAATCCATCAGAGTCTTCAGAGCGACAGCCAGACTTTCGGAAGATTCTCCGCGCGCTCGGGCCCGATCACGAGCCTGCCCGGCGAGCTGCGCGGGCGTGATTTCATTCCAGACGGAACCGATCCGCTCGAACTCCCGCTGCGCCAGTTCCACGATCCGATCGATCAGCAAGGCACGCGTATCAGGAAGTTCGACACCGCACCGGTCGAGGAAAGCGAGGTCACGGAGCGTGCGAACGGCGGATCCGACCGCGGACCGTAAAAGCGTCGCGTCCCGCCATCCCGTCCGGAGTCCGGGCGGCAATCCCAGATCGTTCGCCTCCTGCCGTGTCAGCGCCCGGTTTTCCTGCCGAAGTCGTCGGGAAATTTCCTGAATCTTCCGCAGATCATCCGCGCGCAGACGACGCATCAGTTTTTCGACGCCGGCACCCGGCATTTTCCGCAGCTCGCCGAGAACATCCTCGATCGCCGGAGCGGGCTCGCCCGCAGTCAATTCACGGATCGCATCCAGCGACTCCGACAACGGGGCTTGACCCGTCGCCATGAGGCGAACGATCTGGAGAAGGCTCTCCACGCGGCCAGCCTACAGGTGAAATCCTGAATCCGAAATCCTAAATCCCAAATTCCAACATCGGCCTCCGCAGGATATTTTTTTTCGGATTCAGCCTATTCAGGCTATGGCCGCATTGATCGAAGTCACATACTCCGCTACGCTCCGGACCATGGCCGAATCCCTGGCAGAGCGGCGACTGAATTCCGCCGGTTTCAACAGCACTCTCCAATCCGTTCGCATGATCATCCAGCCGCTCCTCCTGGCTTCTCCGGCCGTGCTCCTCTGGCATTGCCTCTACATCTGCGGCCTGCATTCGACGGCGGCGGCCGACGAGCCGATCGTCAATGCGATCCTGCCGGCGCTGGCAAGCATGCATGTCTTCATCGCCGGTTTCATATTTCTCCGGGAAGCGGGCGACATCCGGGAACTCCGCAAGGCGATCCGGACCGGCGACAAGGAGAAATTCCTGGAGATCGCCGAGGACAAAATCCCCATCCCGCTCCGTTATGTCCTCTTCGTCAGCGCCACCATGATCGAGTGCTGGACCATGAGCCTCAACTACGATCTCTACTGGACCGGGTTCTTCTCCGTGTATTCGATCGGATACATGCTGACGCTCATCTGGGAAATCATCGCGGACTTCGACGATCCGATCCATGGCATCTGGGTGGTGAAGGGCGTGCCGGAGGATTGGATCCGGGATGCGAACATCAAGCGGCGGCTGTCCGACCGGTTTTACGAATGGCTATTCGCAAAAATCCAGCATGCCAGGTAATAACCCGCGCCAATATCTTTTTGGATTTGGGATTTGGGATTTAGGATTTGGGATTTCGTCAGGATTTAATAGTACCCGCCAATTCCGGTTCACAAGGAAACAATTGAGCTTGAGAACAAGATCACAGCCAATGACGGTGGACCTTGACATCCGGCGCCGAAATCGTAACGTTTCAGAAATATGCGGTCGCCGGGTTCGGCGGCCAGCAGAGGATCGTTTCCAGGAGGAATTCACGTGATGAGATTTGAACGTTCGAGTCGGGGGGGAGCGCAGCTCACCGTTGCCGGAAAAGTTTTTCTGCTGGTTGTGGGCTTGAGCGTCCTCGGATATGCCGGTTATCAGACAGGCCTCATCGAGAAAGTCATGCCCGCCGCGAAGACGGAGCAATCCGCCGTGCCGGAACAGGTGACGATGGCATCGGGACAACTGGATTTCGCCCAGCCCGCGCCATCATCCTTCCGCATGGAAGGGCTCCCTTCGTCCACCCCCGCCAACATTCCCGGCGTCCCCATGATCCGCTCCAAGATCTGGGCCTGGAACGCGCAGATGGGCTGGATCTATGCCAACGGCGGGCCCAGGACGACCGAGGGATCGCTGATGGCCAAGCACGGAGTCAACCTATCGCTGGAGCGGGAGGACATGAACGACAAGCTGCAGGCTGATCTCGTGGCCTTCGCCACGGAACTTGCCGCCGGCAATCCTCAGCCGACCAAGGGCATCCACTTCACGGCGGTCATGGGTGACGGAGCCGCGCAATTCCTGGCGGCCATCAATTCGACGCTGGAGAAACTCGGCAAGGATTACGTCGCCGAGATCATCGGCAGCGCGGGTTACTCCTTCGGCGAAGACAAGTTCATGGGACCGCCCGCATGGAAGCTCAATCCCCGGAAAGCCAAGGGCGGCGTGGTCGTCGGAGTCCTCCGCGACGGCGACTGGAACATCGCGATGCACTGGCTGGCAATGAACGGCATTCCGAATAATCCCGACGATAAAACCTACGACCCGGATGCCCTGAACTGGATCAACGCCGAGTCCTACACCAAGGCCGCCGAGATGTATGTGAATCGCGACAACCTCTGCGAAGAGCGTCCCGTCGTGCAAAACGGCAAGCCCGTTCCCGGCAAAACGCAGCGCGTCTGCATCGACGGAGTCGTGACCTGGACGCCGGGCGACGTCACCGCGGTCAAGAACCGCGGAGGCCTCGTCTCGATCTGGTCCACGAAGGAGAACGTCTTCCAGATGCCGAACGTCATCATCGGCATCCGCAAGTGGAACCGCGACAATCGCCCGCTCGTGAACAAGTTTCTCGCGGCGGTCATGGCCGGCGGCGAACAGGTCAAGTACTCGGACGAGGCTCTTCGCAAGGGTTCCGAGATCAGCGCGGCGCTGTATAACGAGGAGTCGGCGGAATACTGGTACAAGTATTTCAAGGGCATCACCGTCGAGGATCGCGAGGGAAATCTCGTGGAACTGGGCGGATCGCGCGTCAATAACCTGGCGGACAACCTCGATCTCTTCGGCTTGACGGGCGGGGCCAAGCAGAGCAAGCTCGCGGCCGTATACACCGGATTCGGAGATATCGTAGTGAAACAGTATCCGCGGCTCGTGCCGAATTATCCTCCGGCATCGGAAGCCATCAACAGCACTTTCCTCGCCGATCTCGCGAAGAACGCCACGGACCTGACTCCGGCCAGCGTGCCGACGTACACGGCCGGCCCGTTGAAGCAGGTCTTTGGCCGCGCCGACTACACGATCACGTTCGTGACCGGCAGCGCGGAATTCACACCGGAAGCGCAGAAGACGCTCCGCGCTCTCTACCAGAGCCTCATTTCGAGCGGCATGAACATCGAGATCCGCGGGCATACGGACAACGTCGGCGATCCCGATGCCAATCTCATTCTCTCCAAGAGGCGGGCGGATGCGGTCAAGCGATGGCTCCATGAACAATCCGCATCCGACTTCCCCGATGCGCGCACAACCACCCAGGCGCTCGGACAGGATCGTCCCGTCGCGGACAACAGCACCGCGGAAGGCCGGGCGAAGAACCGAAGGGTGGAGATCGTCGTGGGCTCGACCAACTCATGAGTCGCCGGGATTAAAAGCACAGAGACTCCACCGGAGGGCGGCGAGCACCCGATAGATCCGGGCACGCCACCCGCGCCTGGAGCCTCGGCGACCGCAACATCGGCGAAAGAGCAGGCGCGCCCGATCCCGGTTCATCGGCCACAGTCAAGGCTGGCGCGGTCGGTCAGGACGCTCTTTACGCCGAACGAGATCCTTTCAACAACCACGTACGTGGCCCTTTCCGGGATCTACATCGCCTTCGCTCTCCTCCTCTGGTCGAACAATGCCACCCAGACGATTCCCACTCCCGTGGAAGTTTTTCGCGCCCTGCAGGATCTCTGGATGAACGACGGCCTGGGCCAGGAGCTCTGGACCAGCATGAAGCTGAACGTTCATGCTCTCCTCATATACACATCGCTATCGCTCCTTCTCGCCTATTCGAGCCGGTGGCCCTTCATGCGCCCCATTGTCACGTTCATAGGGCAGCTTCGGTATTTGAGCCCCCTCGGCTTCGTTTTTCTCCTGACGCTGTATACCTACAGCAGTCATCAGCTCAAGGTGGCGCTGCTGGTATTCTTCATCACGCCGTTCTTCACAAAAAGCATGGCGGATGTCGTCATGAGCATACCGGAGGAACAATTCGACCATGCGCGCACGCTGCGGATGAGCGAGCTCCGCGTGGTCTGGGAAGTGGCCGTCCTCGGCACCGCGGCCATGGCCTTCACGATCCTCTGGCAGATGGCGGCGATGGGCTGGTCGATGCTGACGATGGTGGAAGGGATCTCGCGCGCCGAAGGCGGCGTGGGCGCGCTTCTTCTGAATCAGAACAAGCACTTCCGGCTGGCCCAGGTCTTCGCGATCCAGCTCACCATACTGTTCATCGGGCTGGTCGTGCAGGATTACTGCATCCGCGCCCTGCGGCGCATTGTCTGTCCGTATGCGGATCTGGGCGTGGAGAGAAAGAACTGACCATGCCGTTTTCGTATGACGTGAAGGGAACAGTCCTTCAGATCCGGAATGTTTCGCACAAGTTCGCCGACAAGCAGATCCTGCGGGATATCAACCTCACGGTCCGCGATCTCGTCCGCCCCAACCGAACGCAGGGACAGGTCGTCAGTTTCGTCGGACCGTCCGGTTCGGGCAAGACGACTCTCTTCAACATCATCTCCGGAAAATACGTGCCCACCACAGGAGAAGTCCTCCTGGGAGAAGAGGAACGACCGGTGGAGCGCGGCGGTTATGTCGGCGTCGTTTCGCAGAAGAACACGCTCCTGGAACACCGGACGGTGCTCGGGAATCTCATGATCGCCGGCCACCAGGCGGGCCTCAGGACCCGGGACGCGAAAGACAAGGCGATGGGATACCTGTCCTGGCTGGGACTGGAGCAATTCACCGGCTTCTATCCCGCACAGCTCTCCGGAGGCATGCGCCAGCGCGTCGCCATCCTCCAGCAGCTCATGTGTTCCGAGCGGCTCCTCCTGATGGACGAACCCTTCTCCGGCCTCGACGTCGTGAACAAGGACAAGGTATGCGAACTGATCGCCCAGGTCGCGAACTCCCACGAGCTGAACACGATCATCATCACCACGCACGACCTGAGAACGGCCGCCGGAATCGCCGATACTATGTGGATCCTGGGTCGCGATTTCGACGCGGCCGGCAAGCCCGTTCCGAACGGAGCAACCGTGAAGGAAAAATACGATCTCATCGCCCGCAATCTCGCCTGGCGCCCCGACATCTCCCGATCGCCCGAATTCGAAAAATTTGTCTTTGAAGTGGAAGATCGTTTCAGGCGCCTGTAGCGGATCGATCTCATGACGAGTTCTCCTTCCCGTCGCGGCCGAATCAAGCCCGCGGATCCCTTCGATCTCATTCGCTGGCTGGCGCGTTCCCAGTCCGATGCCCGGAAAGCCGTGGCGGAGTTCGTCCAGAATTCCATCGACGCGGGTTCGAAGCGGATCGAGATCATCCGCGAGCGACGCGGCGGCATCCCGATGCTCCGCGTGCTCGACGATGGCCGGGGCGTTTTCCCCGACATGCCCTCCCGCGAGGAAGCGCTCGTCAAGATCGCGACGAACATCGGCCGTTCCCATAAGCTCGGGCTCACCGCCGCCGAAAGAGCTCGCCAGGTCGGAAGATACGGGATCGGGATTCTCGGATTCTGGTCCGCGGGCCGCCATTTCGAAATGCGTTCCAGCGTCGACGGACAGGGAGTCCTGGCCCTGCGGCTGACGGAAGATCATCCCGAGTATCATGTCCACGCGTTGAAGGGACGGCTTCCGCTGGAGGGGACGTGGACCGAGATCCGCGTTTCGTCGTTGCATGCTTCCGCGCTTCGCGTTCTCACCGGCCGTCGGCTCGCTGATTATCTCGCTGCGGAACTGCGCGGCCAGATTCTCGAAAACAAGCTGTCGATCACCGTCGAGGATCGGCTGGGCCGGGGTCGCACCGAAAAGAGAATCCGACTCGAACCGCCGCCGTTCCGAGGGACGCCGATCGGCCCGCCGCAGGTTTCCACCCTGGAGGGCGAAATGCTGGCGCGCCTCCATCTCTTCCATGTTCCTGAGGATGAACGCGAGCTCGAAAAGCCGCGCGTCGGAATCTCAAGCCAGGGTTCGCTCGTCGTCGAAGATCTAACGTTACTCGCCGAGTTTGCGCATGAGCCGTGGACGCTGGGCGTGATCGAAGGCAACATCGAGTGCGGCCGACTCTCGATTCCGCCGGGCACAAGGCGCGGCATCGTGCCGGACGCGGTCTTTCTCGATTTCGTCGATCGCCTGACCGCGATCGAGCCGGACTTGATCTCGGAGATCGCGATGCGCGATTCGACGAAGAAGACAGTGCGCCAGGAGGAACTGCTCGGCGAGCTCCGGAAGGCGTTTCGCGAGGTCGCTCTGAAGCTACCCCACTACGACCTGCTTCCGTCGACCGAAGCCGCGGAGAAGGGTCGCGCAACCGACGCGTCCTCAGCCGCTCCGGATGGCGGCACCATCGCGGATGCGACGACCGCCGCGGATCCCGCTCCGGAATCGAGTCGCGCCGCCATGGAACCGGATAAGACGGATACCTCGGAAGAATGGAAGCCCGCCGCGCCGCTCCTTCCCCCGGCGCAGCTCGCATCCGTGGAAATCCGGCCGCGTCGAGCGCGAATCGGATGGGGCGGCGAGAAAAAGTTCCGCGCGTATCCGGTCGACATCAATGGGAACGAAGCATCCGGAGAGATCGAGTGGACATGGACGTGCGAGGAACTTCCCGGCGCCGTGTTGGAAGTCCGCGAAGCGGAAGTTCTTCTGAAGGCCGGGAGCGGGGACGCCACGGGCAAGCTGCGCGTCGTCGCGCGGTCAACCGATCTCGAGGCGTCCGCGACGGCCGCGGTCCGCGTCACCGCGCTGGCGGGATCAAACCTCGAGAGCGGCGTACCCGAACCGGCGCTTGTTTCCGAGCCGAACGAGAATTGGCGATCCAGGCGGAAAGGAACGCGCTGGGAAGTCAACAGCGCTCATCCCGATTATCGCTCGACCGTGGTCGACGGCCGCCGGAGGCTTCGATACATGGCCGCTCTTTTCGCGAAAGAAATGGTGCATGCGACCTACGGCGACAGTCACACCGAACCGCTTCTTGAGCGATTGGTCGAGATATTGACCGCTGTCGATCTGCCTCTCTCGCGTCCGACACGCGGGCGCGCTACGTGAAGGCGATGTCATGACCGTCTACTCTTTTCGCGTAACCCTCGAGCGATTTCCGGATGTTTCGAGAACCATCGAGCTCGACGGTCGGCACACGCTCCAGGACCTGCATCATGCGATACAGCACGCGTTCCGATGGGACGACGATCATCTGTATGCCTTCTACATGACCGGAGATCTAGACGATGATCGCCACGAATATGTCTGTCCGCGAACGAAATATACTCCGCTTGTATTCCGTCCTTCCGCGCCTCCGAAGCGAGCCGCGGATACGCGCCTGGGTTTGCTGGGATTGTCGCCAGGATGGAAATTTCTTTACATCTTCGATTTCGGGGATATGTGGCGGCATTGGATCGCTGTGTTGAATATCGAGACGGAGCGGGAATTGAAGGACGCGCAAATTGTGGCACAGAGCGGCATCGCGCCCAAGCAGTATGGTTGGGACGAAGAAGGGGAGGTGGATCAGGGGGATCTTCTCCCTGAGAACGAAGAGGAATTAAAGAAGAGATGGGGGGCGCGAGGAGTTCTGCTGGACGAATGGAAGGTCATGCAGGGCGGATCGGATTCGCTCAACCGACAACTCGAGCTCGCGCGGCAGATTTTCGCGGCGTTCAAAGACGACGCCGAACTTTGGGAGGATACGGACAGCTTCCTCGGTTACGATCTATCCAACTGGATTCGCGATCTTCCGGAATCGCTCATCGACGATGGGCGGATCGATGAGGGTCTGGCTCTGGCGAAGGACTGGTCAGCGCTGGAAGACTTCGAGATGTTCCTCTCCGACACGGCCGTCATCTATGCGAAAGCAGGCCGGGAAGACGATGCGCGGCGGCAAATCGCATCCGACATCGCGCTCGCCCCCGATGATCCGGTCACGAGAATATCCGCGGGCAACGCGTTTCAGATACTGAACGACCTCCCGGCGGCGGAAGAGCAATTCCGAAAAGCATGCGAATGCGATGATCCCTTCGATGACTTCGATGCGTGGGTTCGGCTCATAGCCTTTCTACGCGAAACAGGAAGGGACGTTGAAGCCGCCCGCCTGGATGCGGATCTCCTTTTGGAGCGGTATGACGATTCCGACGGTGAAAAGAAATCGGATGGCAGCCCGCGAGATCTGCCCGTGTTTCAGCCCTACGTTCGAGAAGACCCGAAAGTCGGAAGGAACGATCCCTGCCCCTGCGGCTCCGGAAAGAAGTTCAAGAAATGTTGCGGAGCTCTGGCATGAAAGTGCCAATGCAAATTGTGATGGAATCAGGAAGTCTGAATCTGGAATCAGTTCACCACGCGAGGCGGCGTCGGCGCCACTGCCAGATGGGAAGCAGGAGAATCGCCCAAGGAAGAAGCGCGCCTGCCACGGTGACGATCGCGGAGATACCCCAGGAGAAAAGCGTCGTCGCAAGTCCGAACGAGCCGGAGAATCGGTCGGTGAACTGGTCCCAATAGAGGAGCGCGCCCTTACGCTCGGCGCGGCCTTCCGTGAGCGTCACCTCGATCGTCGCGTGGTCTGTGGCATTCTCCATCGCACGGCGCGACGACTCGATTCGGTCCCGATCCTCGCGGAGCCGTTCGAGTTCCGTTCGGGATCTCGCAATCTCTTCGGCGGCGAGACTCTGATCGGCGATTTTCGCGCGGAGCGTCTCCATCATTGTGTTCCGGTCGCGTATCGCGCCTTCGATGTCGCGATACGCGTCGGTTCGATCGTCTCCGCTGATTTTCTCGCCGGCAATCTCGCCCAGTTCGTGCAGGCTTGCGATCACTCCGTCGAACTTCGCGACGGGGATCTTCACGGTGAGCGTTGCGGTCGTCGGCGACGCATGCGTCGACTGAGCGAGGTTCGACGCGGTCACGATGCCGCCGGCTTCGGCGACGAGTCCGGAGACGCGCTTGAACGCGGGACGGACACTCTCGACAGCGAGGTCGAGCAACGCCGATCGCTGGACGCGGCGAGGGGCGTTGAGCGAGGTCGGTTCAGGACCGGGAAATTCTGCATGACGAAGGTTCATGGACACGCCGCCATTCATGGGTTCGGGGGAGGTCTGTTGGTCCTGTTCGGCAACGGCAGCGGCAGGAACGGACTTCGCACGAGCCGCCGACGTGAGGCCGTCGGCAACGTCCGGCAAGGCGGCCTGATTCTGCCCCTCCGTTCCTGTTCCCACCGCGGCCGAAAACATATTCCGCTTAGGTCCCCCCAGTGCAACGAATACGGAGATGACGATGACAGCAACAAGTCCGACGATCGTTCCATATGCGTACAGCATCGAACGCGATCCGGACGACATGGTCCGTCCTTTGATCACAACCCAGGCCGCGTCGATATCCGGCGCCTCGTCTTCCTCAATCGACAGCGCCTTGACCGCGTTCCGCGCGACGTAGATCTCCTCCCACAATGACCGGCACGTCTCGCACTCCCCGGCATGAGCTCGCAGGTCGGACTCCTGCTCGGCGGTGAGCGTTCCCTCCCAGATTGCATTTTCCAACGACGCGGCTCGCGCGCAGACAATTTCAGACATCGGACTCGCCTCCTTTCCTCGTGAATTCGCATCCCTGCGCAAGGCGCGCATACACCTCGCGGAACCTCCGCCGCGCGCGGTGCAGGCGCACTTTGTACGCGCCAATGGTGAGGCGCATCAATTCCGCGGCCTCGGCCTGCGGCAGATCTTCGATCTCGAAGAGGATGATCGCGGCGCGGTCGGCGGGATCGAGCGCACCGAGCGCACGGTGCACGGCATCACGCGTTTCGTTCGTTTCGACGGTTCGAGTAGGATCGTCCGGCGCGATCGCTGTTTCGAATATCGAAGTCGGCTTGCGTCGTCTCAGCACGTCGAGCGCCACCCGTCGGATGATCGTGACGATCCACGCCGCCAGTCCGTCCGGGCTCTCGCCTTTGAACGACCTTCGTGCGTTCCAACTCCGGACGAACCCCTCCTGCGCCGCCTCTTCCGCATCAGCGCGATCAAGGAGGATGCGCCGCGCCGCGCGGAATCCGATCGGCCACATAGTCCGGAAGATCCGCTCGAAGATCTCGGTGTTTCCCGCGCGGAAGTCGATGATGTCGGGTGCAGAGAGATGAAGCGGTCCGCCAGGTCGTGCCTTCGTGTCAATCGTGTCGATCATCGCGGGCATCGCATCCCTTTGGTCCTCCCGCACGGCGATAGTCTGCATCGGTTCCTCCATCGTTCACACCATGGACGAATGAACCGGAGAAAAGGTTACAGGAAATCATCTGAATTGGTACTCTCCTTCCTGCCGCGTTATCCTCCATAAATGCTGCGTAAGTGATGTAAAAAGAAAAGCGAGAAGAGTGAAGAGAGAAAAGAAAATCCTCCGCGACCGCGGACTCTATTTTATCCCATCGAAAGGCATATTTTCGTGTGGTTCGTGTGGTTCGTGGTTAGAGATTCTTCAGTTGGGGAACTTCTGAGCCCAGGGATTATTTCTTGACGGAATTACATGAAGCCATGGCATGACCATGCAGACGCCACCTCGAGAGCAGATCAGCGCGCCGATTTCGCCAGCTTCTTGTACTTGATCCGGTGCGGTCGGTCGGCGTCGGCGCCGAGCCTCTTGTGCCGGTCGGCATCGTACTCCGAATAATTTCCCTCGAACCAGACGTAGCCGCTCTCCCCTTCGAACGCGAGGATATGCGTCACGACGCGATCGAGGAACCACCGGTCGTGACTGATGATGACGGCGCAGCCGGCGAAATTTTCCAGCGCTTCTTCCAGCGCGCGGATCGCGTTCACGTCCAGGTCGTTCGTCGGTTCGTCCATCAGCAGGAGATTCGCGCCGGATTTCAGCATCTTCGCCAGGTGGACGCGGTTGCGCTCGCCGCCGGAAAGAACGCTCACGGGCTTCTGCTGATCCGTCCCCGTGAAGTTGAACTGGGAGACGTACGCGCGCGAATTCAATTTCACCGGGCCCATTTCCAGGATGTCGGCACCGCCGGATATTTCCTCCCAGACGGTCTTCTTCCCGTCCAGAGCGTCGCGGGACTGGTCGACGTAGCCGATCTTGACGGTCTGCCCGACCTTGATGCTGCCCGCGTCGGGCTTCTCCTGGTCGACGATCATCCGGAAGAGCGTCGTCTTGCCGGCGCCGTTGGGGCCGATGATCCCGACGATGCCGCCGGGCGGTATCGTGAACGTGAGATTCTCGTACAGCAGTTTCTCCGAATACGATTTCGCGACTCCGGCGAACTCGATGGCGACGTCGCCCAGCCGCGGTCCCGGCGGAATGAAGATCTCCAGCTTGTCGATCTTCTCCTTGCCCATCTGGTTCAGGAGATCGTTGTAGGCGTTGATCCTCGCCTTGCCCTTCGCGCGCCGCCCGGATGGCGACATCTTGATCCACTCCAGCTCGCGCGAGAGAACGAGCTGCCGCTTCGATTCGCTTTTCTCCTCGACGCGCAGCCGCTCCTGCTTCTGCTCCAGCCACGACGTGTAGTTCCCCTTGAACGGCACGCCTTCGCCGCGGTCCAGCTCGAGGATCCATCCCGCGACATTGTCGAGAAAATACCGGTCGTGCGTCACGGCGATGACCGTGCCCGCGTAATCGTGAAGATGCTTCTCCAGCCACTGCACCGATTCCGCGTCGAGATGGTTCGTCGGTTCGTCCAGGAGGAGGATATCCGGGGAGGTCAGGAGCAGGCGGCACAGGGCGACCCGGCGCCGTTCGCCTCCGGAGATGACCTTCACCGGCGTATCGCCCGAGGGACAACGGAGCGCGTCCATCGCCATCTCCAGGCGCGAATCGAGATCCCACGCGTCCGCCGCGTCGATCTTCTCCTGCAACGCGCTCTGCTTGTCGATGAGCTTCTCCATCTCCTCGGGCGTCATCTCCTCGCCCAGCTTCGCGCAGACGGCCTCGTAATCCTTCACGAGTCCGACAAGATTTCCGAGTCCCTCCTCGACAACCTCCTTCACCGTCTTGGAGTCGTCGAGATGCGGTTCCTGTTCCAGAAAGCCTACGGAGTAACCTTTGACGATGGATGTCTCGCCCTCGTATTCCTTCTCCACGCCCGCCATGATCCGCAGGAGCGTCGACTTGCCGGAGCCGTTGTAACCCAGGACGCCGATCTTGGCGCCGTAGAAGTACGAGAGGGAAATATCCTTCAGGACCTGCTTCTTCGGAGGATAGATCTTGCCCACGCGATGCATGGTGTAGATGATCTGGTCGGCCATTATTCGCGGTGCGCTTTCTCGAAGGTGAACGCGGGGACGCAGATCGCCCAGTACTCCGTCTCCTCCTCGAAGGGATTGGAATACCGCACGCGCGCGCCCTTGCGGACGAGAACGCTCTCGCCGGCGCCCAGGACGATCTCCTCGCCGTCGACCTCCACTTTCTTCCGGCCGCGGATGACGATGGTCGTCTCGTCGAAGTCGGGACGCTGAGGAGGTTCGCTCCAGCCCGGAGGCGCGATCATGTGCGCCACGCTGAATCCGGTGTCGCGCGACGAGGCGGCGCCGTAGTGTTCCTCGATCACTTTTCCATCCGTCGTGGGCACGACGAAGGGAGCAACCTGCTTGAGATAATTCGGGCTCATAAAGTTTTCAGGTACTCTATCAGGTCGGATTTCCCTGCGTCAGGTAAATCCGTTCCGTAGTCATGGCCGGCGTTCGAATCCGTCGGATTTCGAGCGTTGAAAAGATACGTTCCCGTGTCCGTGTATCCCATCAAAGCGACGTCGAATGCTCCGGACCCTCGGCGATATTTCGCAGCCCGATCCGTCGAGCGCGCCAGAAGTTCGCGCATGGTCCGGACGGATCCATTGTGCAGATACGGTGAGCGCGCCCAGACGCCGGCCAGGTCCGACGCCCAGTATTTTCCCGTCGCTCGGAAGGGCGGACCGTTGTACGTATAGCCGGGTATGCGCAGCCTCTTGTAGAGACTTTCATAGAGCCGCGCCTGCTTTGCGTCGATCTGCTTCGACCGGTTCGGATCCGTTCCGATCTTCGACGGATCGTGCAGCCGATCGTTGTCGCTCGCCTCGTGGCACGACGCGCACTCGGACTGATAGTGAGCGCGGCCTCTCCGCGCCGCTTCGCGATCGATCATCCAGGGATACCGCGGAGCGCGGATCGATTCCGAGAGGTCCGTCTGCCGCCGGATGGCGGCCATGTCGATGCGTCCCTCGTCGCCGATGAGCGGACCGCCGAGACCCAGGGCCGCGGCCATGTTGCGGAGCAACGGATTGTCGTTGTTGCCGTCCCAGTGAACCCACGCGCGGTTGCGGACATTCCAGACGAGCCCGAACTTCACGTTCGCGGGCGGAATCAGTTCGCCGAAGAGAACGGCGGACAGCAGGGCGAAGGCGTCGTTGCGGCCGGGGCCAGGAGGTGGCGGCGCCGAGGTCGGGATGGCATCGGGGACATGAAGAGCGGCGCGCATGTTGTGGAAGAGCTTAAGGAAGGCGCCGGTTGTCCTGCCGAGATCGGCTCCCTTAACCAGTGCGGCGTGTTCGAGCCGCAGGTCGGAGGGATCGATCTCATGGAGTCCGCCGGCTGCGATGCCGACCGCGCCGAAGGGATCGGCCTTTGCGGCTTGGGAAATTTTCCGGGCCTGTTTCCGAAGAAGCGTTTTCATCAATCGATCGGCCTCCGCCCCGCCCGCGGGATCGGAAGCGCGGCGATAGGCCGCCAGGAATTTTTTCATCTGCGCCGGATCGGCCGTGCGGAATGTCGCCACGATGAGAGAACCGATGAAGGCCATCGGATCGAAGTGCGAGGTCATGCCGAGAACGCGCCGGGGCGGTCCTCCATCAGGCCCGGCGATTTCCCCGACATGGCAGGAGGCGCAGTTGACTCCCAGAGAGGAAAGGCCCGCGAGGTGCGGGACGTTTCGACGGCTGAAACCGATCGGCAGATCGGTCGGTCCGTCGGTGATGATGCCGAACGCGGAGAGTCCCTCCTTCGGATAAAGATCCGGATAGATTTCCATGAAGGCTGTCAAGACGTGTTCCGGGATCACTTCCGTCGACATCGTTCCGTTCATGAAGAAGGCGAGATCGTCGTCCGACCAATCCGGCGTCTGAGCCGGGTCCGTGCGATACCGCGTCAGTTTCGGCAGGACCTCGGAATCGGGCACGGGCACGCATGAAACCAGGGCTGCCAGCAGAAAGACCGTCGCGAGGATGCGAATTCTCATGCGGCCGAATCCTTCCTATACTCAAGGCTATGCATCGTTCTCGTGTTGTATCAGGCGCGCGGTCTCCTCGTCAATTTTCTTCCGCTGACCGGCTAAACCTTTTCAGGAGCGTCCTGTCCAACGGGTCAGAAGGTGATGAATCATGCGGCACTCATGTCCATCGGTAGCGTTTCGGATGCGGAAGAGCATTTCGGCCGACTCTATCGGGAGAACCGGGATCGGCTCCGTGGAGCCGCGTTCCGGCTCACCGGTTCCGACGACCGCGCCGACGAGCTCGTCTCCGAGGCGTTCACCCGAGCCTGGGAGCACTTCGGCCGATTTCGCGGCGAAGCGTCTTTCTCCACATGGATCCATCGGATCCTCCTTAACCTCGTTTACAGCATCGGCCGCGCCCGGGAATTCACGCTCCACGAGGACCTCCCCATCGCGGACGAGCACCGTCACGGCCCTCACGCGCAGGCGGAGGCTTCCGAGATCAGGACGCGCATCGACCTCGCTCTCGCCGAGCTGTCCCCGATGCAACGGGAAGTTTTTCTCCTTCGGGAGTTCGAAGATATGAAGCACGCGGAGATCGCGGCGAAGCTGGGCATGGCGGAGAGCACATCGAAGGTTCACTACTTCCACGCCGTGAAGCGGCTGAAGGAGAAATTGCATGACCTCGCCTGACGAACATTCGAACGAAGCATGCCGCGCCGCGGAACCCGCGCTCGGAGCGCTCCTGTCCGGCGACTTCACCCGCGAGGAATTCGTTCTCGCCAATCGCCATCTCGCGGATTGCTCCGCGTGCCGCGCCGTCTTCGGATCGATCCATGCTTTTCCGTCCGAATTTCGCGCGGCCTATGGTATCGAGCGAAAAGCGGGCAAGCCCTCGCGACGGTATGAATTCGCGGCGGTGGCGGCCGTTGCCGCATCGATCCTGCTGGCGTTTTCGCTCATCATGGCGGATAGAAATCCTGTCCCCGTTTCACCCGGCCCTTCAGTTCCGGAATTGGCCCAGGTGGTTGCGCCACCGGCCCGGATCGAGGAGGCGGCCAGAGAGCAGGTCGTGTCGCCGGCGATCACGGCCACGATCGAGACGGCCGCGGTCGCTCGCAGAGTGCGGACAGCCACGAGGCGTCCTTCTTCGACTGTGCAGCCCGCGCGACAGGATCTGTTGACGCCGATCGTAGTGCAGGAGACCGATCTCGCGGAGATGCTGAACGATCTGACGGATGAAGAACTTCTCAACTTGATTTCTTGAAATACAGGTTGCGGCCTCATAACCGCGGAAAGGAAGGATCAACAATGAAGGGATGCAATATCTGGATCAAGGCGGCCGCCGTCGCGGCGGTCGGGCTGGCCATGCTGGGAACGGCCTACGCGGAGGAGGAATCCGGCGGACGTCGCGGCAATCGCCGGAATAATGCCTCGACGGAAGACAACGCCGAGATGAGAGAAAAGTTCCAGGACAAGCTCTTCGAGAAGATGGCGAAGAAGCTGGAGCTGGACGACGCGACGAAGACTAAGATGAAGGAACTCTTCGAGCGGCAGCAGAAGGACAGGCAGAGCCTGAACGAGGAGACGAGAAACGCGGTCAAGAAACTGAAGGAACTCGTCGACGCGAAGGCGAATGAAACCGAACTCTCCGCCCAGATCGACAAGATCGAATCGTTGAAGCAGAAGCAGCGCGATATGGAATCCAAGGCGCTCACCGAGATGCGCGCCATCCTCGGCACGACCAAGACCGCTCAGCTCCTGGTGTTGCAGTCCCAGATGATGAACCAGATGCGCTCACACATGCGAGAGGGCATGACCGGAAACCGGCGCGGCGTCTTCCGTGGCGGCAGCGGCGAAGGCGAAAGAACCCCGAACACGGGCAACTGGGGATACAACTGATCGAACAGGCAGGAGCGGGTTCGATCCCCGCTCCTGCAAGAGGGGACATTCTCCAACATTGCAACATTGGTAATGATGGAGTTATGAATACATTGATGGAAAAACGACATCGATCGAACTAACTCCTTTATTCTGAATGTTGCAATGTGGGAGAATGTCCCCCTATGAAACGCAGCATCGGGGTCGCCTTTGTCTTTTCTCTTCTCATCTTTCTTTTCAAGATGAAGGTATTCAGCGGACTCGGTTATTCGCTCGATCTGTTCATGCAGACGCAGGTGGCCACATCCTGGATGGACGGCCGGCCGTTCCATGACAACTACTATGGCAATCATCTCGGCACGCATTCCTATCTGCTTCTCCCCGTCCTCGGGCTGATCGCCGGCCCGCTCGGTTCTCCCGGGTTGCTGCTGGTGCTCGCCGCTTCGGGCGGGCTCGCACTCCATTTCGCTCATGAAATTCTCATGCATCTCGATCTCCCTCACCGCGCCGCGATTTTCTTCGCCGTGCTTCTCGTCGCGGCGCCGTTCTCCATTCATACGCTCCACGACTGGCAATACGGCTTCCACGTCGAACTTCTGGAACCGGCGATCGCGCTCGGGCTCTTCCACGCTCTGCTTCGCGACAAGCTGAAACCCTCGCTGGCGTGGGGAGCACTCCTCATCAGCGTCAAGGAGGATGCCCCCTTCCTCGCCGCCATCGTCGCGATCATCGTTCTCGTCGAGACATTCCTGGCGCGTCATCGGGAAGGGGTCCGGGGCTCCGGCCTGTTGCACGGCCCCGCGTGCGCCGTCCTTGTCCTCTCCAGCGTCTCGTTTCCGATCCTTCTCTTGCTCATCAAGTGGAATGCATCCGGGGCGACGCAGGGAGGAGCGATGACGCGATTGCCACTGGCCTTCGATGCCGGTGTCCGCGATTACGGCGGGCTGGCCCGATTTCTCGTCGCGCATTCCTTCGACTTTCTCTTTTCGCACCAGGTCCGCGTACTCCTGGTTTCCCTTGTCTGCGCTTCCTTCGGAGCTCTCCTGCTGAGGCCCCACTTCATTCCGCTCCTGCTGCCCTTCGCGCTCGTCGCCTGGCTTCAGTCCGACGATCCGCTCTGGGCATCGCGATTCGCTCCGGCGCTCGCCGCGGGCTGGTGCATCACGCTCCTCGGGATCGCTTCCTTCTGGCACCGGACCTCCTCGCGGATGCGCCATCCCCCGACGCGCGCGAAGGGAACCACGCTCGCCTTTGCGGGGATCCTGGCCGTAGCCCTCACCACGGCCATGTCGCTCTCTCCCGCCGCCGCCGCGCTCGACTTCTACACCTTCACTCCCTGGACGTATTACACAGCCGAGGAGCGCGCCGACGCGGACGAGCTCTTCGCGCGCTATCGCGAGGAGGGAAAGCGCGCGGAGCCTGTCATCGCGCACATCTATCTCTTCCGCTACGCGCACGACAGGAATCTCTTCTGGTTCTACAGCGTTCCGGATGGATTCCAGCCGAAATGGATTCTCTGGGATGACCGGGCGCCCGCCTTCGCGAAGTGGGGATATGCGCCGATCGATTATGAATGCCTGGGAAGAAAAGGGCGGTTCGGACTTTATCGTCTCGCGGCTTCGGATTGAGACGGGAGCCTGTCCGCCATCAGCTGCACAGGATGCAACGCCGTCAATCCATGCCGCGCCGCCATCTCGCGGCACGAGCGCCCCGAGGCGGCGACGACGCCCCCGGCTTTTCGAAGCGCCGGCAGGAACCGGTCTTCCGCGATCGCCAGGGATAGATTGTAGTTCTCTTTTTCGTATCCGAACGATCCCGCCATGCCGCAGCACCCGGAATTGATCTCCGTGGCGGGCTGGAAGAGATTCAGGATCCTCACGGCCGCGCCGTTCGATCCCGCCGCCTTCTGATGACAGTGCGTGTGAAAGAGAACGGCGTCCCCGGGCGCGGCAACGGCGGATCGGGCCAGCATGTCGCGAAGCCGGTCCTCATGGCGGAGCAGAAACGTTTCGATGCCGACGGCGCGCTTCGCGAGCGACGATCCGTGGTCCGATAATTTCAGCGAATCCTCCTGGAACATCGAGAGGCAGGACGGCTCGATCACGATGACAGGATAGTCGCCCGGAAAAATCAGTTTCTCAACCTCCGCGCGCGCCTTGTCCACGAGCCCGCGCGAAAACGCGGGTCGACCGCAGCAACCGGGGCGCGATGGAAACACCTTCAGACCAATCGCCTCGAAGATCTTCATCGCGGCCAGTCCCACCGCGGGCTCGAAATATTCCATGTGTGTATCGACAAAAAGAATCGCGTCGTATTTTCCGCCGGCGGCCGCTGGCGGCGACTGCTGCTGTTTTCGCCAGCGTTCGAAAAATCCCGTCAGCGTGGGCACGGGAAGCATCGACTTCGGATGGACCCCGATCGCTTTCTTGACAAGCGATTCCAGGGGAACTCCGAACAGGCGTCCCGCTTGCGCCAGCTTTTCATAATGACCGAAAAAACGATCGCGCAGTGTCGGTCCGCGATGATGGATGAACTCCGCCTTCATCGCCGCCATGTCGACCTGCGACGGGCACTCGCTCGAGCAGGCCTTGCACCCGAGGCACTTCTCCAGGGATACGCTGATCGCATCCGTAAGATCTTCGCCGGCGAGGAGCCCCCGCAACAGGTTCGCGCGGCCGCGCGTCGAGAGGCTCTCGTCGCCCGAAGCCTGGAAGGACGGGCACATCACGCCGTCCATTTTCCGGCAGGCGCCCTCGCCGTTGCACCGTTCGACTTCGTCGAGAAAATCCGTCTCCCAGCGAAGAGCCGGCTTCCAGGGTCGTGCCGGCTGCTGAGTCCGATAACGCGTATCGCCCGCGGGCCGGAATATCCCGGCCGGATCGAACACCTTTCGGATCCGATCGAACGCGCCCACCAGTTCCTTCCCGAAGATCCGGTCGTGATATGGTGTCTTCGATCTGCCGTCGCCGTGCTCGCCTGTCAGCGTTCCGCCCAGCTCGGCCACCAGGTCGACGGTCTCCGATGTGATCGCGTCCATCGTCTCGATCTCCTCCGGCCTGTGAAGATCGAGGAGCGGCCTGATGTGGAGGCAGCCCGCGGATGCGTGCGCGTAGTAGGCGCCCTCGGTGCCGTGCCGCCGGATGATCCCGTCGAGTCGCTCCACGTATTCCGGAAGCTTCTCCACGGGCACCGCGCAATCCTCGATGAAGGGGATCGGCCGCCTCTGCCCGCGCATCGACATCAGGAGCCCCAGCCCTTCCTTCCGCGTCGTCCAGATCTCCTTCTGATCCGCCGGTTCCTTCAGGATGAGCTTCGCTCCGAGGGCCAGCGCGCGCGCCGTCTCATCCTTATCCTCGTATTCCACGACAAAAAGAGCCTCGGGTGTCTCCTTGATGAGGCGCAGCTCGAAATTCCGGCTGCGGCGCGCCTGTTCGATGACGCGCCGGTCCATCAGCTCGATCGCCGAAGGTCCCGTCTCCAGAAGGGCGGGCACATGCCGCATCGCCGCGACGAGATCGTCGTAGAAGAAGATCGCGAGCATGGAAGATTGCGCGCGCGGTACCAGCGACACCTCCGAGTCGAGAATGATCCCGAGCGAACCTTCGCTTCCGCAAAAGAGAGGCAGCAGCGAATGTCGAGTGTAAATCCCGCGGATATCGAGCCCGGATGCGTTGCGCCACGTCCGGGGCCATCGCGGAGAATCCTTCACGGGATCCGCGATCTCAAGAACCGCCGCGGCCAGGGAATCGCCTCGCTCCAGATCGCCACGCGTGAATCTCCGGATTTCACCGGTGGACAGGAGAACGCGCGCGGAATGGAGATGATCGGACGCCATGCCGAACTTGATCGAACGCGCGCCGGTCCCGTTATTCGCCAGCAGGCCGGCAATCGTCGCGCGGTTGGAGGAGGCAGGCGTCGGGCCGAATCGGTATCCGGTCGGAGAAGCAGCCCGGTCGATCGCGTCGATCACCGCTCCGGGCTGGACATGAGCACGGTCGCCTTCGATCCGGATGGAATTCCACGACGAGAGATCGACGATGACGCCGGACGTGATCGCCTGCCCGGAAAGCGACGTGCCCGCTCCGCGCGGCAACAAGGTCACGCCCTCTTTCGAGGCCCAATGCACGAGCTCCGCGAGTTCCTCTTCGGACCGGGGCAATGCGGCTCCGGCAGGTTCGCAGATGTAAATCGATGCATCCGTGGAATAAAGCCGCTTCGTCGCGGCATCGGATCGGATCGGCGTCATGGGTCAGGCCACCACATTTACATATTTTATTCTTTTCACAACGTGTAAATACGCAGGTCCTTTTTCCCGGGTTATAATAAAAAAATGCTTCGAGGGGGAGCCGGCAGATGAGGATGGGTGGTACGATGGCGCACAAATTTCCCGCGCTGTCCGCGCAGCCGGCGAAGAAGATCATGCGATGGAGCCTGGGGGCGGCGGCCACGGCCGTTGTCATTGTTCTTCTCCTCTCCGCCGTCGCCTACGCGCTCCTGGATGAAGATCTTCTCAAGCGGGAACTCACGAGGGCGCTCGGACGGCCGGTCGAATTCAGCGGCATATCGGCGGGTCTCCTGCGGATCACCCTGACGGACATGCAAGTCGGCGAGCTCGCGGGCTTCGAACCGGATCCGCTCCTTGCGGCAAAAAACATCGACCTGAGATATTCGATCCTCTCCATCCTGCGCGGCAAGCTTGTCATCGACCGTGTCGTCGTGACGGAGGCGCGGCTCGGCCTGGAACGCCGCTCCGACGGCACCTCCAATTTCGACGACCTGACGCGTCGAAGCAAGGATGGTTCCATCCTCGTGGTGCGGGAGATGGGGCTCGACAATGTCGAGGTCGCCGTTCGCCTCGATACGAGGATCATCGAGGTGAAATCCCTGCAGGGAAAAATCACGAATCTCTCTGAGCGCCCGAACCTCTTCGACCTGGATGGATTGATCTCCGGCGCGCGCGTCCACGTCGACGGAGAAGTCGACGCGGAAAGTTACGCCGGCAGGATGAAGATCCTGGCGGATTCCATCGCCCTCGATCCCTTCGGCCTGAGTTCCGAAACCGTCAACCTGGCCGGGCTTGCCGCCGCGATCGACGGCGAGCTCGGATTCTCCGCGGACACCTTCGCCTGGAACGGGCTCATCCGCATTCCTTCGCTTGCGGAAATCACGGGCCATGTCACGGCGCCATGGAAAGATCCCATGGCGGCCGCCGGAGCGTTCACCGCGATCACGCGCGCGGAGCATCTCACGCGCATCCGGCCGGCGCGGCCCTACATCCAGGCGTACAAGGCCAGCGGTGGAATCCAGGTCGATCTGGCTCTCTCCGGCGAAAGCGGCAAGCTGCCGACATCCGTCTCCGGAGAACTGCTGGACTTGTCCCTGACTCCTCCCGGAATGCAGCGCGTCGTGACGATGAAAGGGCGATTCCGCGCCGATCCGGAAGAAGCCCATCTCGACAACATGTCCTTGATCACCGGCGACGCGCCTCTCCGGATTTCCGGGGTCGTCGGATACGCCAGGGGAACGGTCGACCTGAAAGTCGCGGGGAAATCCCTCGACCTCGGCGCGCTGGCGGCTCTTATTCCTCAATCGCCGTTGCCGGAAGGCTCCCGCCTGAGCGGCAACGGCAGCATCGATCTGGCGATCAAGGGCAAGACATCCGCGCCTCTGGTCAACGGGCTCATCACCATGGAAGGCATGGCGCTTGCGCTGGCCAAACCGAAGACAACGCTGGAAAACCTTCGGGGAAAATTGAACCTTTCCGGCGATGATGTGAAGCTCGAAGGTGTCACCGCTCGGATGAAATCAATGACGGTGACGGTAAGCGGAACCTATGACAGGAAGAGCGAAAAGTCCGATCTCAAGGTGAAGGCGGACAACATCGTCCTGAGCGAGCTGCCCGAAGATCTCGGATCCGGAACGCTCGACGTGAAAGGCGCGGCCTCCTTCGACGGCTCGATCTCGGGAAAAGCATCGGAGCCCATCGTCAAGGGAAAGGTCAGCTCCGGGAAGCTGGAGCTCTTCGGCATTCCGATCTCGGACCTGGCCGCGACGCTCTCTCTCGACGGCCCCAGCATCGAACTCGATGATCTCCGCGCCGTGCTCCTGGGCGGAGAAATAACGGGGGATGCGGGCTTCAACATTCTTTCGGAGGCGCGGCCATTCCAGTTGAATCTCTCCGGGAAGTCCCTCGATTTCGGCGAAGTGATTGCTCTCGCCACGCGCTTCACGGGCGCAAAATTCAACGGCATCTCCGGCGGAGTCTTTTCCGGCAACATCGCGGTTTCCGCTCCCGGTTCCGGTAATCCCGCCACGTTCACCGGATCGGGATCGGGCGAAGCCCTGAACGTGGACCTGGGCGGCGTGAAGCTGCTCGCGTCGCTCGCGCAGGCGCTGGGCGGCGGACAACTCGGCGGTATCGGTGAGATCACGCAGATGATCTCCGGAGAAAAGTTCGAGCGCTTTCAATCGATCCGCGGTTCCTTCACCATCGACGGCGGGAAAGTGCGGATCAACGAGAAGATCCGGTTTCGGCCGTTCGGGGATCATGCGATCGCTTTCCGGGGAAGCGTCGGCCTGGACGGATCGCTGGGCGGACTGATCGCGGACATGACGCTTCCGGAGAAGTGGTTCAAGAGCCGCGCGGGCGCGACGGCCCTGATGATGATGGGCGGCGAGCTCTCCGGCGGTACGGCGACGCTGCCCGTCTCCTTCGCGGGAACATTCGCCGCTCCGAGACCGGAATTTTTCAAGCCGGATCCGAAAAACCTATTGAAGATCATGGGGCTTCCCGGCGGCGTGGACACATCGGATACCGCGCCGTCGGACGGAGGAATCCGCATTCCGACTCTTCCCGGCCTGGGAACGACGGACAAATCGGATACGGCCGCGGATCAGTCGAAAAGCCGGACGGATGAGGTATTCGAAAAACTGGGAGATCTGTTCAAGGGAAGATAATCGTTCAGGGGGAGGCGCATCATGATCACTCAAAAAACAGCCACACGAACAACAGGACTCGGAAAATATATTTCTTGTCTCCTCTGTACCTTCTGTTGTTCATTAATCCTCACCGGCTGCGTCGGCTCGAAAATATCCGACAACCTTAAACCGCCGGTATTGGAATCGCTCTCGCCGCGGATCACGAGCATCGACTTCGGCGGCGTGAATCTGGAGTTCCACGCGCGGATCCGCAATACACTTCCCGTCGCGATCCAGACACCCAGGTTCCGGTACGCCATCGCGATCGAGGATCGAGATCTCGCGAAGGGCACGCACGCGAGCGGCATCGATCTGCCCGCGTCCGGCGTGGGCACGGCGACGCTGCCGGTCCGGCTTTCATATGCGGACATCTTGGCGATCGCGGCCTCGCTGAAAAACCAGAATGAAGCCGCGTACCGCCTGAGCGGCGCGCTCCTCATACCGGCGCTCGGCCGCGAATTCGAGCTGCCACTCTCGCATGACGGAACGGTGCCGATCCTGAAGACTCCGCACTTCGACGACTTCCGGATCGAGAGTCCCGAGATATCCGGAACGAAAGCGAAGTTCACGATCCTGGCGAAGATCGAGAATCCGAACGGGTTCGCGCTAGGCATCGATCAGATGGGTTACAGCGTCCGCATCGGCGAGATTTCGCTCGGTACTCTGGGAGCATCCACCACGTCCCGGATCGCGGCCGGAGGAAATTCCACGCTCCGGCTTGAAGGCCAAGTGTCTCTGCTTTCAGCCGCGTTCCAGATCCTGACGGGCGGGCGCGTCGGCGATGTGAAGATCGCGCCGACCGGCACCATCGACACACCGTGGGGCCGCGTCGCATTTTCGGGAGGACTGCAGTAAGCTCCGCCTTACCCCCACGGCACGTGGAGGAATCCTCCGGAACACCGTCACATCCTGTTAATGTATTTAATATCACATTGATCCGGCGCGGCCGCCGTGAGCATAATCACGTTCAGCATCAGCAAATCAGGAAGCCGGCAACGCGGAGAAATCCGCGGCCGCGACATTATTTCAACCGAGGTGTCCCGCATGAGGAAAATCGTCTTTGGCCTTCTTGTTCTCTCGATCATGGCGTTTCCGGAAGCGGGATACGCGGGATTCATCAACGACCACGCGGCCACTCTCGTCATCGGCCAGTCCGATTTCAACTCCATCCTGAAGGCGAACGCCGGCGAGGATGAGCCCAACGCGTTCGGGCTCAACAACAACAACCAGTGCGTGCCGGCCGTCTCCGATCCGGCGACCACGGGCGGCGTGGAAATCCTCGTCATCCCCGACCGCGAGAACAACCGCGCGCTCGTCTTCCGAGGCAGGCCGACCGCGAACAAGCCGCGCGCCGATTACGCCATCGGACAGGCGGACCTGACATCGCATGGCGTCAACCGAGGAGAGAATTTCGCTGCGGCGAATACGCTGAACAATCCGCTCGGCGCCGCCTTCAGTCCGCTCGGTCAGCTCGTCATTGTCGACCGTGAAAACTTCCGGATCCTCATCTGGCATACGATGCCGGCCGACGGCGATGTGCCCGCCGACGTTGTCCTCGGACAGCCGGATTTCCGCTCCAAGGACGAACCGGCCACCTCCCGTTCCTCCGTCAGCGTTCCCGATGCCGCGGTCTGTTTTGGCACGAAACTTCTCGTCGCCGACCGCGGAAACAGCCGCGTCATGATCTGGAACGACATCCGTCCCGGCCATATCTCCAACAACCAACCCGCCGATATCGTCGTGGGCCAGCCCGATTTCACATCCAAGGAAGGTAACGTGGTCTCGGCCTCGATGCTCTCGAATCCCCGCGGCGTCGCGGTCTCCCCTGACGGCAGGCTGGTCGTCAGCAGTTTCACCCAGAGCCGCGTTCTCATCTGGAATTCCATTCCCACGACGAACGGCGCGCCGGCAGACCTCGTCCTGGGTCAGCCCGATTTCACCACGGCGGATCAGGCGTGGGGCAGCCGCGGCATGAGCACTGTCCGGGGCATCGCCATTTCGCGCGACGGGGTGCTCGCCGTGGCCGACAATGGCAACGGACGCATCCTCATCTGGAACAAGGTCCCGACTACGAGCCAGGCTCCCGCCGAAAAGGTTCTCAATGCCCGGTTTCCCGACGAGAGCATCATCAACGATTACAGGAGGCCCGAAGATGACCGGAACGTCCGCGGGCTCGGTCTGACATTCACCATCGACGGCTGGCTCTATCTCGGCGACGACTTCCGAACGCTTCTCATCAATCCGAATGACCTGCGAGGTCACCAGGAATATACCGGACCCGTCACGATATCGCCGCGCGAAATCTACATTCCGCTCGGACAGGCCGTGCGGTTCACCGCTGCCGGAGGCACCGGCGGCATCAGGCTCTGGGAAGGCAACGGCATGGCGCCCATGTATTATCCGGGGATGCCCGGCGCGCCCACTCGGCAGATCGGGCTCGATCCGGCAACCGGTGAATTCTGGCCCGGTGACGCGCCGACGAATTACAGCACCATGAGCACGGTCAACATCGGTGGAATGCCCCGGCAGATCTTCGCCACCGACCGCGACACCAACAATGTCGATACCGCTTCCGTCTGGATCTACAGTCCGCTGGTTCTCTGGCCCGATAAGGCGCTCGCTCCTCCGGGCTACTGGTTCAACGTGCAGGCTTACGGCGGTGTGGTGAAAGCCTGGTGGACCGTCAACCAGGCGACTCCGGGATATATCGCTCCGCCGCCCGTCGTGGGCGCACCGTTGTCGGAGTGGCAAGCCGGCGCACCGGCTCCGCCGTCCGGCGCGATCGGCGCGGCACCCACGGGTGGGGTCGGTCTCGGAATGGGATTGCCCGGTTATTACATGGCGCAGATGCCTCAACCCGAAGGCTCCCCGACCATGACGATGCAGATGCCGCTGGCCAACCCGGGATACTCGGTGACGATCGAGGTGAACCGCTCCGGCGCGACACTCGACGGCACGCGTTATGTCGCGGGTCCGATGGGCGGCGTGGAAGATGTGCTGAAGCTGACGGACGCGATGGGTCATGAGGCCCGCGCGACCGTTCTGGTTCCCGTTCCCCTGACGTTGAATCCGTCCGGGACGCCACCTTCTCCCGGAATGATGCCGGCCCTCACGGTCCGGCCCGGCGAGCGTATCTCCTTCACGGCTTCCGGCGGCAGCGGAACGTACGAATGGACGCCGTTCTGGTCCGGATCGGGTTCGACGTTCGATCCCGCGACCGGCGAGTATGTGGCCGGAACGAACGCTAATCCGGATTACAGTGAATGGGTGGGAATCCGCGACGGTTACGGCCTGACCGCCGGAGTCAACATCAAGATTCAGCCCTGACGTAAAACGGGATCGGGCTTGCGCCATGCAGGCCTGATCCCGGAAAAGGAACGGGAATATCCTCTCGAACGCGACCTACTGCTCTTCCGATTCCTCGCGCATCTTCTCGACAAGGAACGACGCGAGCGTGCGAGCGGCCGCAAGGAGCCGAGGCGCCTCGTTCCTGACGCGAGCGACATCCAATTTCTCATAGTCGTGAACAATCCGATTGTGTAAGGAAATGTATCGCCTCTCGAAATTCAACGCGGCTTCCTCGTGATACCACCCCTTCTCGCGAGCGCGTTCGATCGCCTCACGGCTTGACCCGGGATTCGTCCAACCCAGGCCGGCCGCCAATTCGAATCCGATATCAGCCACGCATTCCACGATCAACTGTATCAATCTTTCCAACGCGCGCCGATGCGCGGACGATACGACGAACGCCGCCAACAATTCTTCAAGCTCAGAGCAATAACCCAGCAGGAGCTTGAGTTTTTCCTCGCCCAGGCGCTTCAGATCAGGAGGCATGGACTGCCGTCCCCAACGCGGATGCCTGCCGTCGGAACCATTTATCGTTATCCTCGTAGCGGCGCATTGCCCAGGAGAAGAATCGGATATAACTTTCGGGATGAGCCAGATACTCCGGTTTTCCATGCCGCGCGATCTCGCCGAGAAGCAGCGGTGAGGCGCGGGAGATATCGACGAGATCGATTTCTTCGGCCGGCCGGATGACTTTCCAGATTTCATATTCGATATCGATCAGATCGTCCCAGGTCCAGCGTGGATGATGGGGACGTCGCGCGATCGCCAGATCTAGATCGCTCTCGCCATGCAACCGCCCCTTTGCCGATGATCCGAACCGGATGATAAGCTCGATGCCATACTTCTCCGCGATTGAATCGTACGGTGTCGCCATTCTCGAAGTATAGCTTGTCGCAAACGTGAGCGAATGGCGAAAAAGGAATTACCAGCTCACTCCGCCGAGAGCGCCTCCACGGGATCGAGCATCGCGGCGCGCCGGGCGGGCAGGACACCGCTGAGCATTCCCACGATGAAGCTGACGCCGATCGCCAGCACCGCGAATTCGATCGGCGTCGCCAGCGGCAGCTGCGGGACGAAATATCCCAGCAGGCGCGACAGCCCGAATCCGGTCGCGAGTCCGATGATGCCTCCCGTCGTGGAAAGCATCACGGCTTCGCCGATGAAGAGCATGAGGATCTGGCCGTTCGTCGCCCCCAGCGCCTTCGCCAGGCCGATCTCCGCGGTCCGCTCGTTCACCGAAATCCACATCATCGTCAGGATTCCGATCGCGCCCACGATGAGCGAAATCGCTCCGATGCCCAGCACAGCCGCGCTCACGATCCGGATGACATCCTCCAGCGTTCCGAGCATCTCCGTCTGCGTCACGATCGTGAAATCCTCGTCGCCGCGATGAAGCGAGATGAGCGACTTCCTGATCGATTCGCTGACCGCATGCGTGGCGGAGACGTTGGAGAAGAGAACGTCGATCTCCATCAGGCCTTCGCGGTTGAAGATCGGGAGCGCGCGGGAGACGGGGATGTACGCGGCGTCGTCGATGTTGATGCCGAGCATGTATCCCTTGGGCGCCATGATGCCGATGACGAGAAATCGTTCTCCGCCGATCCGGACGTGCTCGCCCAGAGCGTTGCGGTCGCCGAAGATCTCGCGCTTCAAGCCCGGACCGATGACCGCCAGGGGTGCGCCATGCCGCGGGTCGCCCGGAGGAAGAAACGATCCCTGCCGGAGCTTGAACTTCCAGACGTCCGTCATCTCGGCCGTGACGCCGTAGATGAAGACGCTCCGCGCCCGATCGCTCGATTCGACGCGCGCCGTTCCGAACGCGACCGGCACGACCTTCTCGACGCCCGGGATCCGCGCGACGGCCGCCGCATCGTCGAGGGTGAGCGGATGGAGCGTGCCGCCGAAGACGCCCGCCGGCCCCGTCGTCTTGCTCCGACCCGGCGTCACCTGCAGCAGGTTCGCGCCGAACTGCATGAACTCGGAGAGAATGTACTGCCGCGTTCCTTCGCCGATGGACGTGAGGAGGATGACCGACGCGATGCCGATGACGATGCCGAGCATCGTGAGGATGGACCGGAGCCGGTGCGAGGCGACCGCGGATGTCGTATAGCGGATGAGATCCCGCGTTCTCATCGGATCATCTCCGCGCCAGAGCCGTGACGGGGTCGAGCCGCGCGGCGCGTCGCGCCGGAATCGCGCCGAAGATGACGCCGACGGAGACGGAGACAAGAACGGCGGCGATGACCGCCCAGACCGGAGGCTGCGCGGGAAATTCCGGGTAGATGTACTGGAGAATCCGGCCCGCGGCCAGGCCCGCCGCGAGACCGATGAACCCTCCGATCGAGGAGAGGATCGACGCCTCCGCGAGAAAGACGGCGATGATCTGGTAGTAGGTCGCGCCGAGCGCCTTCAGGAGCCCGACCTCCTTCGTGCGTTCCGAGACGGAGACGAGCATCACGTTCATGATGCTGATCCCCGCGACCGTCAGCGATATCGCCGCGATCCCGCCGAGCGCGTAGGTGAGGATGGAGAGGATATTATTGAAGGTCGTCAGGACCGCGTCCTGCGTGAAGATCGTGACGTCCTCCACGTTGTCATGCCTCTCCTTCAGGATCGCCTGGACGTCCTTCTTGACCGACGTCACCTGCTCGTACGAGTTCGCCTCCACGAGCATCCGGAAGAGTCCGCGCTGGTTCAACAGTCGCATGCCGGTCGCGACGGGCACCATCACCATGTCGTCGATGTTTCCGCTCACCGTCGTTCCCGCGGGCGTGATCGTGCCGATGACGCGAAAGCGCGTCCCGCCGATCCTGATATATTCCCCCAGCGGATTGACGCTGCCGAAGAGTTCCGTCCGGACCTTCGCGCCCAGCACGCAGATC
The DNA here is from genome assembly GCA_964499705.1 of uncultured bacterium. Lineage (GTDB taxonomy): Bacteria > UBA8481 > UBA8481 > UBA8481 > UBA8481 > JBBTKW01. Next base: position 147,777 of record CAZCME010000005.1, read on the forward strand.
CGAGCCTCGCGGTCCAGTTCGCCTTCCGGGAGGAATCGTCCCGAGGAGAGCGTCAGCTGCCGGATCTTCCGGAATTCCGCCGTCGTCCCGACCATCATCGCCTCGCGGCTTCTCTCGCCGTAGCGGGCAGCGGCCGAGCCGATCGTGACGGGCGCGACCCAGCGGACGCCGCGCACGCGCTCCTGCACCGCGCGGCCATCCTCCAGCGTGAGATCGTTCTGCGTGCCGCCGAAGACGGGGGCCGTGCCGGTCGTCTCCGTCTTGCCCGGAAGGACGATGATGAGATTCGATCCCAGCGTCGAAAACTCCCCCATGATGTAGAGCCGCGCGCCCTCGCCGAGGCTCGTCAGGGCGATGACGGAGGCCACGCCGATCGCGACTCCCAGGATCGAGAGAAAAGCGCGCAGCCGGTGGCCTCGCAGGGCACCGGAGGCGAAACGTGTTATATCTAATATGGACATATGACTACTGGGGTGCGTCCGATTCGATCGATCCGTCCGCGATCCGGATGCACCTCTTCGCGCGCCGACCGATCTCCGCGTCGTGCGTGACGATGACGAGCGTCAAACCGTGCCGGTTCATGTCCTCCAGGAGCTCGATGATCTCCCAGCCCGTGTGCCGGTCGAGGTTGCCCGTCGGTTCGTCGGCCAGCAGCAGAGCCGGCTCCATCACGATCGCGCGCGCGATCGCCACGCGCTGACGCTCTCCGCCGGAAAGCTGGCTGGGACGATGCGACGAGCGCTCTCCGAGGTGAACGCGGTCGAGGGCCGCCTTCACGCGCGTTTTCCGCGCGGCCGGTTCGATGCCCGCGAAGACCATCGGCAGATCGACATTGTTGTGAGCCGAGAGGCGCGGGACGAGGTGGAAGAACTGGAAGACAAATCCGATCCGCTTCTGGCGCAGTTCGGCCAGGTCGCCCTCGGAGAGACCTCCAACGTCGCGGCCTTCGAACTGGTAGAGCCCGGATGTCGGGCGATCGAGGCAGCCGAGCATGTTGAGGAGCGTGGACTTGCCCGATCCCGATGGGCCCATGATGGCCACGTACTCGCCGCTTGAAATCGTGAAGCTGACGCCGCGCAGCGCGTGCACCGCGGTCGCGCCGCCTTCGTAGACGCGCGTGACGTTCGAGAGCGAGATCACCGCGGGCTCGTGACGCGCACCGTCCTGGAGGCGCCCGGACTCATGGAGCCTTTTCTCCGGAGATGACCGCTGCGGCGCCTTCCTTCACTTCCGCGCGATCCAGCGAGATGACGACGTTCTCGCCCTCCCGCAGGCCGCCCGTTATTTCCGTGTACTGCCAGTTGGAGATCCCTCGCTCCACGGGAACCCCTACCAGCATGCCGTCGCGGATCACGAGCACCTTGCCTCCTTCGAGGATCGCGTACGTGGGTACCCGGAGGACGTCATCCCGCGAATCGAGGATGATCTCCACATCCGCCGTCGCTCCGGGCACGAAGTCACGCGGCCTGTCCGCCGCCGATGTCGACGCTCCGAAATCCGCCTCGATCTCGAACGTGCGATTCTGTTCCAGCTTGTCCAGGACGTACGGAGCGATGCTCGTGATCGTTCCCTCGAACGCGCTGTCTCCGAACGCGTCGACCGAGATCCGGACGGGCAGGCCGACATGAACGCGCGCGAGATCCACTTCATCGAGGGGCGCGCTCACATAGATGGAATCGAGATCCACGAGATCGATGACCGCGGGAATATTGACGCCGGGAGGTGACGGACTGAGCCATTCGCCCAGCTCGGTGGAGAGATCGGCGACGACACCGTCGAACGGCGCATGGATCATGGTCTTTTCGAAGGAGGCTTGCGCGGCCTGGAGGGAGGCTCCGGCCTGCCGCGCACGCTCCCGCGCGCCTTCGACGCCGGCGAGCGCGACATGGCGCCGGCTCTCGATCGCCTCGAACGCCGACGGCGCGATAGCGCTGTCGGATGCGAGGGCCCTGTTGCGATCGAGTTCGCGGCCGGCCTGGGCCGCTTCCAGCGAGGATTGCTTCTCGGCAGCCCGGGCCGCCGCAAGCGCGCGCTCCGCCTGCAGAACCTGCGCGCGGTATTCCGAGTCGTCGAGCCGGAGCAGAAGCTGGCCCTTATGAACGACATCGCCCCTGCGGATCGTCAGCTCGATCACACGACCGCTCACTGCGGGACTGAGCTGTGCCCGCTGGCGGGAACGAATCGTGCCGGCCTTGGAGTTGACGACGATCTTCTCGACCCGTCCCCGCTCCACGGGCTGCACCGTCACGGGAACAGGATTCGTGCGAAAGACGGTGAACTTCAGGGCGATCCCGATCGCCACAAGGACGAGCGTCGCGATGACGATCCGTATCAGGCGTTTCATGCGGAGAGAATAACAGGTTCGGCTTCACTCTTCCATCCCGACACCCTTGCTGGATGTCACAGGCATCGCGTACGATTGTCTTATGCTCGCCTATCTCCTCATTGTCACCCTGCTCGCCGCTCCGCCGGCATCTCTTCCCCGGCCGGATCTGCCCGTCGAACGCATCAAGCTTCCCGCGGGATTCTCCGTCGCCGTGTACGCGCAGGGGCTGAAGAACGCCCGCTCCATGGCGCGCGCATCCGACGGCACGATCTTCGTCGGCACGAGGACGGCCGGAGCGGTCTACGCGCTGCGGGACACGGATGGCGACGGCAGGGCTGATCTCGTATGGACCATCGCCCGGGGACTCAACATGCCGAATGGCATCGCCTTCCGGAACGGTTCGCTCTACGTCGCCGAAATTCATCGCGTGATCCGCTACGACCGCATCCTCTCGAAGCTCGATAACCCTCCCAAGCCCGTCGTCGTGAACGGCCGGCTGCCGACGGAGAAGCATCATGGCTGGCGGTACATGAAATTCGGACCTGACGGGAAGCTGTATATCTCCATCGGCGCGCCGTGCAATGCCTGCGAAGTAAAGGATCCCTACGGCACGATTGTCCGGATGAATCCCGACGGTTCCGGCATGGAAGTCTTCGCGCGCGGCATCCGGAATTCCGTGGGTTTCGCGTGGGCGCCCGAGGACAACGCCCTCTGGTTCACCGACAACGGGCGCGACATGATGGGAGACGACATCCCGCCCGACGAACTGAATCGCGCTCCTGTCGCCAATCTCCACTTCGGTTTTCCCTATGTGCACGGCTTCGACATCCGGGATCCGGAGCATGGAAAAAAGCAGGGGGATTTGAACTTCAACTCCCCCGCGCAGCCGCTCGGAGCGCACGTCGCCGCGCTCGGCATGATCTTCTACACGGGATCGATGTTTCCGGAAGCCTATCGCAACCAGGTGCTCATCGCGGAGCATGGCTCGTGGAACCGCTCGAAGAAGATCGGCTACCGGATCTCGCTCGTGAAGCGCGACGGCGCGAAGACGCTCTCCTACGAATTGTTCGCCTCGGGCTGGATGAACGAGGAACGCGCCTGGGGACGACCGGTCGACCTGCTGCAGTTGCCGGATGGATCGCTCCTGGTCTCCGACGATCACGCCGGGGCCATCTACAGGATCACATTCCCTTAATCCTTCAGGACAGTTCCGCGCGTTCGCGTCTTCGCCCGCGCCACGGCGGCCGCCAGAGCCTGGCGCACGGTGGCCTCCCCGTATTTTCTTTCGAGATGGAGGATCCGGAAATAATCCTTCGATGCGATATGCCCCGTCTTCTGGAAGGCGACATTCAAGGCGGAGTTGATGACGGCGCCGGCGAGCGGAACGAGCATGCCGAGTTCCTTTTCGGTGAGGACGAGGCCAAGGCGACCGGCCACGAAATTCAGAAGCTGCACCAGGCGCGGCGCTTCCTTCTGCAGCAGGTTCTCCACGCCGGTCTTCCTCGCCATGTAGATTCCCGCTTCCCGGATCGATTCCACGGCAGCCAGTTTCGCGGCGAAGTAGCCCTCGTCTGGAGATTCCGACGGCGGAGCCATGGCCGCGATGACGTGAAACCGGTTTCCGGCCTGCCGCGGCGAATATCCATAGCTCGACGCGACGCAGCCGACGTGGCGCGACAGGAGCGTCATCGATGCGGACACGTCGAACGCGATGAAGGCGGGGATCAGAACCTGGGCGAAGGGGATGCCCTCGGAGATTGTCGTCGCGGCTCCGAGGACGGCTCCCTCCAGCCCGAGAGCGACCGCGTGTCCGGCGTCGAATCGGTCGGCCAGCCGGTCGAGGTCTTCCAGAGGGAAAGAGTGAAGGTCCGTCACGGAGATCGCGTCCATGCCGAGCGAATGCGCCGTGGAGAGGACGCGTTCGTCGGAGGAAATCCTCGACGCGGCGGAGGTGGCGGCTTCCAGAGCCTTGTGCACGCCGCCGGCAACAAGGTCGGAAGCCCGGCGGAAGGATTTGATCCGGGATTTCATGGCGTAATCGAGCACCTTCTCGATGGGTTTTCCGGCGCGGGAGAGCACCTGCCGGACAAAGTTCGGCGAGACGATATGCAGGGCGATCTCGTCGATGACGCGGAGCTCATACTCGTCAAATGCGGGCATGTACGACAGCGCCGTGCCGGTCCCGACTCCGGCGGGCGGTGCGATCATGACGTCGGAAGGCTCCAGGACGATCTCCATGCAAAAATCTTCCCGCGCGAACGGCTGGATTGCAACCTTTATCCATCAGGCTACAATCGACGGCGAAATGCGTGCCCCCACAAAGCTTATGCGAACTCTCGCGACCGCCGCCTTCGCTTTGGGCTCGTTCTTTCTCGCTCAGCGCTATTCCAGCTCGTCCGCGCATCCCGGGCACCAGGCGATCCGCCTGGACCTGACGTTTCCTCCCGGAACACCGATGGACACGATCTACGTCGCGGGCAGCCTTCCCCAGGTCGGAAGCTGGAACGCGGAGGGCAAGCGCGTCAGGCGTACCGGGCCGACCACCGGCCGCGTCGAGATCGAGATCGCTCCGGAAGAAACGCTCGAATTCAAGATCACGCGCGGGTCGTGGGCCACCGTCGAGAAGAATATCCATCACGAGGACATTCCCAATCGCGTACTCTCGGGCTCTTCGGGCGAGAAAATCGTCCGCATCCACGTGGAGTCGTGGGCGGATTCCGGAACCGGCAGCGCGACGGCGCCGGCACCTCGACGTCACACCCTGTCAGGCGACATCCGCTTCCACGAGAATTTCCGGTCCGATATTCTCGACAACTCCCGCGCGCTCGCCGTCTATCTCCCGCCCGGCTATGACTCAGCTAAGGAAAGTTATCCCGTCCTCTACATGCACGACGGCCAGAACATCTTCGACGCCGCGACGTCCTTCATCGGCGTGGAATGGGAAGTCGACGAAGCGTGCGAGGAATTGATCTCGTCAGGCGCCATTCCGCCCATGATCGTCGTGGGCATCTCCAATAATTCCGAACGCGTCGCGGAGTATACCCCTGTCGCCACGGACACCCGGGGAGGAGGCCGCGGCGACGACTACGCGCGTTTCGTCATCGAGGAGGTCAAGCCGTTCATCGACAAGACATATCGGACGACAAAGGATCGGGAACATACGGGTATCATGGGGTCATCTCTCGGTGGCCTCATCTCGCTCCACATGGCATGGACGCGACCCGACGTCTTCTCGAAAGCCGGTGTCGTCTCCCCCGCTCTCTGGTGGGCCGATTCGGAGATATTGCGCAGAATTGCCATCAGCGCCCCGCCACAGCCATTTCCCAAGTTCTGGATCGACATGGGAACGAAGGAGGGTAACACCCACTCCAGCTTCAACGAGGGCATCGCCAATGTCCGGGATCTCGCGGCTTCGCTCCGTTCGCACGGCTTTCGAGATCCCGAGGACTTCATCCTCGTCGAAGCCGAGGGCGCGGATCACAGCGAGCGCGCGTGGAGCGCCCGGATAAGAGATATCCTGCGTTACCTGTACGGAGCCCCTTCTTCCCCCTGATTTTCTGATGATGATCGAGGGCAAATCGACGGCCCGAGACCGGGAAGGCAGGGTTGCATTTCAGTATTTTTTCTCCGGTCTGTGAGATCCGTCCTTTCCGACAGTTCTTTTCTTCAGCCATGATGATCTTCATGATTCCGCACACCCTCTCCTTCGATCGAACATGCGGCGCGATCGTCCGCGGATTTCTCCACGATGTCGCCAATCCCCTGGCCGCCGCCATGATGAACCTCGATTGCATGCGGGATAATGAAAATGACGCGGATCGCGACGAGATCATCAGGGACGCTAAGCTGGCTCTGAAGGAAACACAGGCGATCCTCGGGCGCGTCCGCGACATTTGCTTGTATGAAACCGGGGACGTCGCCGCCGGCGGGACACTCGGAAAAATAGATGCAATTCTCGAAAATATCGCGGCGGATTTCGAGGCGCGCACGGGCCGCGAAAATCGCACACTGAAATTCCGGATCGCATCGGCCTGCCGCTCCGATGCCCCGGAAAAACTTGTCCGGAATATCGTGGCGAATCTCGTCGAGGAATTGCTCCGGCATGAAGCCGCCTCCGTAACCCTCTCTTCACGGGCACAGGATCTCTCCATCCAGCTCATCGTGGAAGCGGATGGGCATGCGCCGCCGCCGGATATTCCGCTTTTCTCGCCGCATTGCTATCTGTCGAAAAACTGCTCCTGGAACCGCGGCCTTCTCCTCACCCATGTCCACCGCGCCGTCACCTTTCATGGAGGTTCCGTTTCCTGCTCCGTTTCCGATCAAGGAGGCGCGCGTTTCGAGATACTTTTGCCCGCGCGCGAGACAAATCGGGCATCTGATTGAGCGCGGTTTTTGTCGCGGAATACGCGACATTGTCGCTAGCATCGTGACATTTCCAGGCTCTTGGACGACTCAAGTGTGAGATATCGCCCAAATTCCCGGGCACGACAACTGCATTTGCTTTCCTGAAGATGAAAACGCGCGGCCCCACCATTCCGATCCTGCTCCTGGCCGGACTCTATTTTCTTGTCGGTCGTCTATCGATGCTTCTGGCAATTCCTCCCGGTTTCGCCGTCCCCTTCTGGCCGGCCGCGGGAATCGCGCTGGTCGCGCTCCTTGCCTTTGGCGAGAAACTCTGGCTCGGAGTCTTCCTCGGATCCCTCTTTATATATTTCGAAAACCTATGTATTCCTGCGGAAGCTGTCTCCTGGACGCCGGCCCTGCTGGTTTCGACTTTCATAGGCTCCGGAGCCGCGCTGCAGGCGGTCGTCGGCGCTCGCATGACACGACGCTTCATCGGATTCCCCGCATCGCTTGTTCGTCCCGCCGATATCGGACTTTTCTTTCTCCTGAGCGGCGTGGTGGGCAGCCTGGTGAGTTCGTCATGCGGCATGCTCGCCCTCCGGCAGGCGGGCCTGGTTGCCGCGGAAAACTTTTTTTCAACTGGACCACCTGGTGGTTCGGAGATGCCACGGGCGTACTGGTCGTTGCTCCCATCGCCATGCTCTGGATGCATCCGGCCGACAATGCCTTAAGTCGGAGGCGAAGGTGGCTCGTCGCGCTCCCGATCGCAGGCATCTCCTTATGTGTCGTGCTTCTTTACATGAAGACCAAATCGACCGAGAATCTCCGGCTCCAGGCGGAGTTCGAGCGGGAAACGATCGATATCTCCCACCGCATGCAGATGCACTTCAACGGTTACCTCGAATCTCTCTATGCCGTCGAGAGCCTGTTCATCGGTTCCCAGTCAGTCGAGAAGGATGAGTTCCGTGCCGTTGTCCGGAAGTTGCTCGAGCGCAACCCCGGCATGCAGGGCATTTCGTGGAACAAATACTTGAGAAATTCCGAACGGCGCTCTTTTGTCGCGGACATGAGAGACAAAGGCCAGGAGGACTTTGAGATCATGGAGCTTGGTCCCGGCGGCATCAAGGTTCCCGTGGCGCAACGCGCCAACTATGCCGTGGTCACCTTTATCGAGCCCGCCATGCGAAATGAACCGGCCATCGGATTGAATGTCCTCGCGGAGCCGACGCGGCGGGATGCGATCATAAAGGCGCGGGACGAAGGGCGTCCTGTGGCCACGTCCCAGATTGCGCTTATCCAGGACAGCACGCGACAGCCGGGCATTCTTGTCTTCCTTCCGATCTATCAGCGCGATCGTTCCATTGAATCGCTGCAGGAGCGGCGCGAAAATATCACCGGCTACGTGGTCGGAATCTTCCTGATCAGGGAAATGGCGAGCGCGGCCATGCACGACGTTACGGAAGACAGGATCGATATCTGCCTGAGTGATGCCGTTGCATCCGACGCGATCCCCTGCCCCTTCGATGAATTCACGGGCGAATGTTCGCAAAAATCGGCGACGACCGCCGTTATCTCCGTTCCCGATTCATTCGGCGCCTGCCTCTTTGACAGGATCACCGGCACGCTTGCGCCCGGAGTTCCTTCGCGAGTGGTCATTCTCGATTTTGCCGGTCGACCATGGTCGCTCACATTTCGACAATCCCAGGAGTATATTGCGATGCACCGGTCGTTGACGGCCTGGAGCGTCCTGTGCGGCGGATTCCTCTTCACCGGGTTCTTCGGAGCATTCATGCTCGTCATCACAGGGCGAAGCACGGAACTGGAAGCCAGCGAGGCGCGCTATCGCGGCCTCTTCGACGAAACTCCGAGCGCCATAGTGGAAAAAGATTTTTCATCTCTACGGCCCCACCTTCATCGGCTTCAGAAGGAAGTGAAAGGCAACTTCCCCGCATACATGAAATCGCATCCCGAGGAAGTAGCGCGCTGCGCCGCGCTGGTGCGGGTGATCGACGCAAATCGCGCGGCCATCAAGCTCTATGACGCGAAAGACAGGGCGGAACTTCTGGGACCGCTCGACCGGATACTCGAAAATCCGGCATCGGATTTCCTGGAGGAACTCCTCGCGCTCTCGCGATCCGTCGAGACCTTTGAAATCGACAAGGATCTCCGGACTCTTTCCGGAGAACGCAAGCGGATTCACATGCGATGGTCGATCGCTCCGGCGACATTATCGGATCTCGATCGCGTGATCGTTTCCTCGATGGATATCACCGCGCGTGAACTGGCGGCCCGGGCGCTCAAGTCCACTAGCGAACAACTGGCGGCCGTTTCAAGGATCACAACAGCATTTCTGGAGGACGGCGATTGGGCAGCCTCCAGTCGCCGGATCCTCGCTTCATCCCTTTCGCAGACGGGAAGCGAATCGGGATTGCTCGGCGTCGTTTCAGACGATAGTTCGCTCCGCATCATTGCGCGCGAAAATACCGAGCGGCCATGGCGGCCTGGCGAGGAGAATTCTCCTGATTCCGATCCGCGGGTGTCCGATTCCCATGCGCTCGATATCGCTCAATTCGAATCCCATTTCTCACTGGTACTGAAAACCGGTAAGGTCCTCACATCAAAGAGCCCGGATGGAATTTCCTCAGACCGCGGGGCGGACGCCGGACAGAAGTCCTGTCAATCGTTCATGGCTGTTCCCATCACGCGGCGCGGCGCCGTGGTCGGCCTGATCGGTGTCGCGAATCGTCCCGAGGGCTATTCGGACATCGAGGCGGAAAAAATCGAGCTTCTGGCGAACACGGCCGGACTTCTTTACGACCTCTCGCGGCAAAGGGAGAGGGAAGCCGGTCTTGAGCAGCAGATGAGGCGCACTCAGCGGCTCGAATCGATCGGGCTCCTGGCCGCCGGGGTGGCGCACGAGATCAATAATCCGCTCACTTACATTCTGCAGAACATCCAATTCATTCTTGAAGAGAACAACAGCAGCAGGACGGGTCCCGTCGCCGTGGCGATCGATCGCCTGGAAATGCGCGCGCAAGCCCGCGAAGCCTTCGAGGGGGCTAAGCGGGTTCAGGAAATCGTCCGCGGTCTCAAGACCTTCGCGCGGGACGCGGATGGCGTGAGCGGGGCAATCGACGTCAGGCGGGCGATCGAAAATGCCCTGAAGATCGCTCACAACGAAATCCGCTTTCGAGCCCGGCTTATTAAAAAGTTTCACGATGTTCCTCCCGTCATTGCGGAAGAGGGGCGCCTCGTGCAGGTCTTCCTCAATTTTCTCGTCAATGCCGCGCAGGCAATTCCGGAGGGTCATGCCTCGAAAAACGAGATCAGTATCTCCTTATGCATGCGGAACAGGGAAGTTCTCGTGGAGATTCGCGACACCGGACGAGGCATGTCGCAGGAAGTGAAGGAGCGCATCTTCGATCCCTTTTTCACCACCAAGCCGGTCGGCGAGGGAACAGGGCTTGGTCTCTCCATCTGTCATAACACTGTGACGGCCTTCGGTGGAAGGATCGACGTGGAGAGCGAAGTCGGCCGCGGAACGCGGTTCGTCATCCACCTGCCAGCGGCGGAAAAAGCCGCGGATCTCGTTCCCGCGGCTTCCTCCGGCGCTGTCGCGGCACAATCGTCGCGACGAGGCAGAATCCTCGTCGTGGACGATGAATCCCAGATCAGGACCGTCATCACGAGGATCCTGGGCAGAGATCATCAGGTCGTGTCGGCGGTCGACGGCATGGCTGCCATCGAACTGCTTGAATCGGATGACCGTTTTGACGCGATCCTATGCGACCTCATGATGCCGCGCGCCACCGGCATGGAATTGCACGCCGATCTTGAGGAGCATCATCCGGCTCTGGCGGAGCGAATGATCTTCATGACGGGAGGCGCCTTCACGGCGGATGCCCGCTCCTTCCTGGAACGCATCCGTCTCACCTGCCTGGAAAAACCTTTCACCGCGGAAGCCGTCCGCGCGGCCATCGACAAGGTCCTGAATGATCGGGCGTGAACGGCTTCGAACCCTGTTCTCTTTAATCAATTCATGACATATGATACATATCAATTATCGGTCATGACTGATCTTGTCCTCCTCATAGAAGACGATGCGCTGCTCGGTAACGCGATGGAGCGCACCTTGAAGCTCGCGGGTCGCCAGGTCGAGCGCGTTCGATCTCTCGCCGAGGCCCGCCGGGCCGATCCGGCGCGGTTCACCGCCGTGCTTCTCGATATCGGGCTCCCGGACGGTTCCGGCACGGATCTCCTGACCGAATGGAAGTTGGCTCGACCGGAGTTGCCCATCATCGTCGTGACCGGCGATATGAGCTTCGACACGGCCTTGTCCGCCCTGCGTGGCCGCGCCTTCGATTACCTCCTGAAACCCGTCTCGCCTGACGCCCTCTGCGCCGTGCTCGCGCGCGCGCTGGAGACCGCGCAGCTGCGAAGAGAGGTCGTGAACCTGAGGGAGCAATTCGCCCGGCGGGAAAATCAGTCCGATCTTCTCGGATCGTCCCAAGCCGCGATACGCCTGAATCAGCGCATTCACATGGTGGCGCCCGCCCCCTCGACCGTTCTGATCCTCGGAGAAACCGGAACCGGAAAGGAGCTGGTGGCCAGGTCCATTCACAAGTCGAGCGGCAGGGCAGGTCGTTTCGTGGCCGTGAATTGCTCGGCGCTTCCGGAAAATCTGCTCGAAGCGGAGCTCTTCGGTCATCGCAAGGGCGCTTTTACGGGCGCCGTCCACGACCGAAGGGGTCTCGTCGCCGAGGCGAACGGAGGCACGCTCTTTCTCGACGAGATCGGCGACATGCCGCCTCTACTTCAGGCCAAGCTGCTGCGCCTCCTGCAGAACCGCGAATATCGCATGCTCGGCGACGATGAGGAGCGCACCGCCGACATACGCGTCATCGCGGCAACGAACCGCGATCTGAAATCGGATATGGCGGCCGGTCGTTTTCGCGAGGATCTCTTCTGGAGACTCGCCGTCGTGACGCTCGAAATACCGCCGCTGCGGGAGCGGATCGAGGATCTCGACGCGCTCGCGTCGCATTTCATCGCCCGCCATGCCGTCCTCTTCGGGAAGGTCGTGAAGGGCCTCGCGCCGGCCGCCCTCGCGAAGCTCCGCGCGCATCGCTGGCCCGGAAACGTTCGCGAGCTGGAGAATGTGCTGGAGCGCGCTGTCCTCCTGGGAGCCGGAGATATCGTGGAAGAAGGCGACATCGAATTCCAGATGCCAGGGCCTGATCCAGCGGCAACCGCTTCTCCCTTGGTTCCTGACGATCCGGGCGCCGGCTTCGACGAGGAGTTGACGAAGGAACTCGGCGCCGTGACACGAGCCAAGCTCATCCGGTTGCTCGAGGAAAATCGTTACCAGGTCTCTCACGCCGCAAGGGCCGCGGGCCGCAACAGGACATCCTTTTACGTTCTCCTGAAAAAGCACGGGATCGATCTCGTCGATCTGCGCGCACGGAAGAACGACTGAATCACCGTCAGGCGACCGCCAGTCGAATGGCCTTCATTCTCCGATGAAGAGCCTCCACTTCCTCCTTGATTTCACGGGCCACATCCAGCATTTCGCCCGATAGTCCACCGCCTTCGGTGAGATATTGAATGTTCATTCCGATGGAGCTCAGGGAATTGTTCACGTCATGAAACATTCGTCCGCTTCCGGGACTTTCTTCCTGGACCTCTTCCGTTTCCATTGTTACCTCCTCGCCTTGCGATATATCCCCCTCCTGCGACGATATCGAGTGCATTTGCCATGCCGCCCGCCCGTGACGGCAACCGACGCTTTTTCAAGCGGGACAACGTTTCTATCGCGAACATGTCGCTACTGAGGCAACAGATTGCGGACATCGGCTGTCGTGTCTCCGGAGACACCGACGATCGCAATCGCGATTATATTCGATTTACCGCGCATCGGGTTCCGGCACGGCTTCTGCATTTCTCTTCCGCAGGAGGTGCTCACTTGAACACAACTTCAGATTCACTGGAAATGAACCGGGAACCCATCGGAATGATCGGGCATGTTGGAGAAGAGAACCAGAGCGTGCTCCGCGTTCTCGTCGTGGACGACGATCCGCGCGTCAATTCCGCCGTGACCCGTTCGCTCCGGATGAACGGGCTCCAGGTGGTCTCGGTCATGGATGGAGCCGCCGCCGTGGCCGCGGCGGGCAGCAGCCGCTTCGATGTCATACTCCTCGATCTCTGGATGCCCGGCATGAACGGCCGGGAAGCGATGGAGTCGATCCGGAAACTGGATCCATACGTCGCCATCGTCGCGATGTCGGCCATGGGAACCGAATCGACGCGGGAAAGCCTCCTGAAGGCCGGGGCGAAGGAATTCATGGAGAAGCCTTTCCGGCAGGACGAGCTGGAGCAGGCCGTGGAGAATGCGGGCGCCTCCACGAGGATCGCGCGATGGTCGACGACGGAGCGCACCATCATCCGCGGGCGGATTCTCCTCGCGGACGATCACACGCTCTTCCGGAAAGCGCTCGCCCGCAAGCTTCATCTGGAGGGTTTCGCTGTCACGGAAGTCTCCAACGGTCTCGAGGCGATCGAAGCTTGGCGGACCGAAAAGCATGATCTCGCGCTCCTGGACGTCCACATGCCGGGCCTCACGGGCATCGACGCGGCTGCCGGCATCAGGGCCTCCGATCAGGACGCGGCCATCATCTTCATGACCGGCGAGGCGGGACGGGAGGAGATCGCGGAGACACTTCGTTACGCCCAGGGCGGTTGCCTGCGGAAGCCGATCGAGACCGACGTCGTCAGCCGTACGCTCGACATGCTCATCCACTTCGGACGCGAAAGCCGGAAGAGGCGCGCGGAGGAACGGGCCTGGCGGGAGATTCCGCTGTATCGCAAATGGAGCATTCACATGGCGCGCGAGATCCGAAAATTTCATCAGACGGGGCAGACCCGGACCATGGCGATGGCCATGGCCTTCTCCATCCTCTTCGGCTGGCTGTCCTTCACAACGCTCGATGCGATGCAGACGACATGGGCCAGGGGTCAGCAGCAGTTGAAAGGTCTCCCGACCGTCGGGACGATGTACCAGGAAATCACAGGCTACCTGAGACGCGACGAGGAGAGAGAAGTGGGACGGAGGGATTGATCGGCCGGCGGAATCCCCTATTCTTCCGGCATGATCATCTCCGTCCACGCCAAGCCCGGTTCCCGCAAGGAAGGCATCGAAACGATGCCGGACGGCACTTACGTGGCGCGCATACGGGCGAGAGCCGTCGACGGAAAAGCCAATGAAGCTCTAGTTGAATTGCTGGCTGAGCACTTCGTCGTGCCAAAAAGCCGGATCCGGATCATCAATCCGACGTCGCGGCATAAACGGGTGGAGATCCTATAAAGGTTTCTTTAACTCGAAGACACAAAGACCTCGAAGAAATTCATTTCTCGACGGAACCGGGCGCGAATTCCCGGTTTTCCTGGAGACCTTCGAGTCTTCGAGTCAATTCTGAAGACGGACGGAACAGATACGAATTCAGGATCTCTTCAACGCATGCCGGAACATCGTCGTGTCGGCGTCGCCCTTGAAAAGGCCCACGATGCCGGACGTGATATCGTGCGTGAAATACCGCTGCTGCTCGTACCAGCCCGCGCGGATCGGACGGCCCATCATGGCCAGGGGCACCTGCATCACTTCCCGGTCGTTCCATTGCGCGATGGAATGGCGCCCGCCGTCGGTCATGCCGTGGTCGGCGACGATGATGATGACGTAATCGTTCGGAGCGCAATGGTCGAGCGTATTGAGAAGGTGACCTAGGTAGTTGTCGCAGCGCTTGATCGCATGGACATACGGCGATTGCCAGCAGTAGATATGGCGGTTCGTGTCACGGCACTCGTGGGCGCAGGTGTCGGGGTCGGGGAAGTAGACGAACGAGAAATCGTAGTGGGGAAAGACCTTGCAGGCGATGTCCATGCGAAGCTTGTCCGGATACGTGATCCGGTGCCTTTCGAGCCAGCCGTGCTTCTTGATGTAGGCGGCTTCGGCTTTCCTGTCGTACAGCACATCCAGGAGGTTGCAGTGCGGGAAATGCTTCCTGTTCTCGTCTTCCGGATATCCGACGTAACAGCTTGATTTCCGCATCTTCTCCCAGAGCGACTGCGACAGGGGCTTGCCGTATTTATTGTGCATGATCCGGCCGACGGCGACCGGCGTCAGGGCGGGCAATTGCGTATAGAGATTCGTGAACAGGACGCCGTTATTGATGACGCGGTGAAGATTCGGCAGGCCCATCCACTGGTGGACCTTGAAAATCGCATCGAACCGCACCCCGTCCCAGAGGTTCAAAACTACCTTCATCGCATGCCTCCATGCCCGTGTTTCGCTCTCGGCTCCCCGCGGCCGGTGCGGCAGACTAGCAGATTTTCCGGCGGCAGGCTACCCCTTCATTCTGAATGGAGCCATCTCGCTGCCTGACACAGGATATAATTTTCTTATGACAAGCCATGCTCCCATTCTGCCCGAGGAAGCCTATCCGACCAGTCACTGGCACAGGCTCGATGACGGCCGGATCCAGTGCGACATCTGCCCCCGCCTCTGCAGGCTCCACGAGGGGCAGCGTGGCTTCTGCTTCGTCCGCGGCCGATACGGGGATGCCATCGTCCTCACAACCTACGGACGCTCCAGCGGCTTCTGCATCGATCCCGTCGAGAAGAAACCTCTCAACCACTTCCTCCCCGGCACGCCGATCCTCTCCTTCGGCACCGCCGGCTGCAATCTCGGCTGCAAGTTCTGCCAGAACTGGGACATCTCCAAGTCACGCGAGATCGATACCCTGGCCGACAGCGCCATGCCGGAAGACCTGGCGCGGGCGGCGGTGAGAACGAAATGCCGGAGCGTCGCCTTCACGTACAACGATCCCGTCATCTTCCACGAATATGCGATCGACGTGGCCGACGCGTGCCGCGCTTCCGGTATCAAGGCCGTCGCGGTCACGGCCGGGGAAGTCTGTCCCGCTCCGCGCGCCGAATTCTACGCCCACATGGACGCGGCGAACGTCGACTTGAAGGGATTCACGCCGGAATTCTACAGGAACATCTGTCACGGCAGTTTCGAATCGGTTCTCGACACGCTGAAATATCTGAAGCGCGAGACGAAGGTCTGGTTCGAGATCACCACGCTTCTCATACCCGGATTGAACGATTCGGAAAAGGAGATCGAGGAGGAAACGCAGTGGATCATGACGGAGCTCGGGCCGGATGTGCCGCTCCACTTCACCGCGTTCCATCCTGACTACAAGATGATGGACCGCCCGCATACGCCGCCCGCCACGCTCTCCCGATCAAGGGCAATCGCCCTGAAAAACGGCCTTCATCATGTCTACATCGGAAATGTGCACGATCACGCCGGATCAAGCACATACTGTCCACAATGCGGCCAGATCCTCATCGGCCGCGACTGGTATGTCCTCTCCGAATGGAATCTTCAGAACGGAAAATGCTCGCGATGCCTCACCGAACTTCCGGGAATCTTCGAGGATGCTCCCGGCAATTGGGGAGCAAAACGCGTGCCTATCAGGCTGGCCCCCTGATTTTTCAGGAAAATGTGACTAACCGCATTGATTACTGAAATGAGTTGTGACCATATGTGGAGCAAGGGAGGGAAGTGAATTTTCCAAGGATCTTGGAAAAAGGTTATAGCCGTTCTGAAAGAAGAAAGGAACGGCTCGACCAAAACCGTCTTATTGTGCGCGGCTACGTCCCGCATGCAGCAATATATGATTCCATCATCGCACTAATGAACGTCGTCGCGTGACAGGCCGCGCAGGAAACCAGTTTCATGATTCAGGGGGGTACCTGCTATGTCCTTTAAACCAGCCGTCTCGTCCATCATCGGCAAGAAGATTTCCGGCGTCGTCTATCTCAGTGTCGATGGCGGTAGACGCCACAGCCTGATCCTCACCTTCGAGGATGACTCGCATATCGAGTTCTATTCGTACGCTCATATCCACGGCCTCTGCGGCGCCTACGATGGGGGCTTCGACCAGGTTCTCGCGGACTCGATGAAAGAGCGCGCGCAATCGATCGAATTCGCCGTTCCGAAACCTGATTATGAATTGAGACCTGACATACTATTGCAAGCCTGACAGGATTATTTGAAATTTGGGATTTGGGATATCCGGGGCTGTGCGATCAACGCGCAGGACTCCGGCGCGAATTTTATCCTGCCCATCCTGCCCATCCTGTAAAAAAATCATCCGATCCTTCCCGTTCTTGAAGCGATCTCGCGCATCTGATTCGAGAGTTCGTCCGAGAGGACCGAACCATCGTACCGCCAGCCCCAGTTGCCGTCCGCGCGGCCCGGCATGTTCATCCGCGCTTCCGTCCCGAGTCCCAGCCAGTCCTGCAGAGGTATGACGACCGTGTCCGCGACGGATTCCGTCGCGAGGCGGATCATCTCCTCATGAACCTTCTCCCCTGACCCATCCTCGCTGATCTTCCCGGAATACTCCCGGAACGCCGCGCGTTCCTTTTCCGGAGCCGCCGCATACCAGCCGATGCTCGTGTCGTTATCGTGCGTTCCCGTGTAGACCACCGTCTCCGGCACATAATTATGAGGTAGAAACGGATCCTCCTCGTCGCTGCCGAAACCGAACTGCAGAACGCGCATCCCCGGAAATCCCGCTTCCTTTCGAAGAGCATGCACTTCAGGGGTGATAAGGCCAAGATCCTCCGCGATGATCGGGAGCGTACCGAGCTTATCCTGGACGGCATTGAAGAGGTCGATCCCGGGACCCTTCACCCATTCTCCCTTCACCGCCGTCTCTTCCGATGCCGGAACTTCCCACGAAGCCTCGAATCCGCGGAAGTGATCGATCCGGATGATGTCGACGGTGGCGAAAGCCTGCCGGAATCGCTCCACCCACCACGCGTACCCGTTCTTCGCCATCACATCCCAGCGGTAGTGCGGATTGCCCCATCGCTGCCCCGTGACGCTGAAATAATCCGGCGGCACGCCCGCGACGATCGTCGGATTGCCGTCCTCGTCGAGATGGAAGAGATCGCGATGCGACCAGGCATCCGCGCTGTCGTAGGCGATGAAGATCGGAATGTCCCCCACGATCTTGATTCCCAGCTCGCCCGCGCGCCACCGCAGCGCCGACCATTGCTGGAAGAACTTGAACTGGTAGAAGCTCTGCCGCAGCACCGCGTCGGAATGATCCTCCTTGGCCCGGTCGAGCGCCTTCTCGTCGCGGATCGCCAGCTCATGCGGCCAGTGATTCCACGGCGATCCGCCGTGCGCATCCTTCAAGGCCATGAAGAGCGCGAAGTCGAGGAGCCAGCCTTTATTCTCCTGCCGGAACTTCTCGAACGCGACGCGCTCCTCCTTGGAGCCGCGTTCCTTCCACAATTGAAACGCCCGCGCCAGGATCTTCGCCTTCCAGGTGATGACCCACCCGAAGTCGACCTTCTGCGGCGGAAACGGCGGAATATCCGCGAGGTCCGACTCGTCCAGGAAGCCTTCCCTCTTCAGTCGATCCAGGCTGATGAGGAGAGGATTTCCCGCGAACGCGGAGAAGCACTGGTAGGGCGAATCGCCGAAGCCTGTCGGCCCGAGCGGCATGATCTGCCAGATCCTCTGCCCGGACCTCCCCATGAAATCAAGAAACCGATACGCCTCCGCTCCCAGCTCTCCAATGCCGTGCGGCCCCGAAAACGAAGTCGGATGCAGCAACACTCCGCACGATCGTTGAAATTTCATAAAGTCAGCGCCCTCATATTTTGTTGGAATTGAGAATACATGATTTCATCAGCATATGAATTTTCCACGGAATTTGTCACGAAGCCACGTAAAAACAAGTCTGCCGCGCAGCCAGAGAAGGGATCGTCACGTCGAGCGTCCTCACTTCCAGCGCGGCTCCACCGAGCAGGTTCGTGTAGCTGCCGGTCGGAAAAGCGGCCGGCAGGGAAAACGCGATGGGACCGCTCGGCTGGTCGGACGTGTTGAACGCGAGGAGCATCCGCTCCGCGCCGTTCCGCGTCGCGACAATGAGGACGCGACCTTCCGCATAGACCGGATTCCAGACCGGAGCCCTCAGCGCCGGATGTTCTTTTCGCAGGGCGATCATCCTCTTATAGAGGCTCAGGACGTCGTTGTTCCAGATGTCCTTCTGCTCCCACGGAAAAGCCCGGCGGTTGTCCGGATCCTTGCCGCCCTCCATCCCGATCTCCTCGCCATAATAAATGACCGGCACACCCATCAGCGAAAACTGGAATGCGACGGCCTGACGGAGCCGAGCCTTGTTGCGCCGGGCGATCGTGTAGAATCGCTCCGTGTCGTGCGACGAAAGCATGTTGAACTGGACGGCGGCAGCCTGGGGCGGAATCGTGACGAGGAGCTGGGCGACGCGGTTTGCGAACGCGTCGGCACCGATCTTCTCGTCCGCGAAGAAGTCGATGATCGCGCCACGGAGGCCGTAGTTCATCGTCGCGTCGAATTCGTCGCCCTGGAGCCAGGGCGCTCCGGACGGCCAGATCTCGCCGACAATCCAGGCGTTCCGGTTAGCCGTCTTCACGCGCGTCCGGAACTCCTCCCAGAATTCATGCTCCACGGCGTCCGCCGCATCCAGCCTCCAGCCCGCGATCCCCTTCTTCGTCCAGAAATCCGCGGCCATGAAGAGATATTTCCGCGCGTCCGCGTTCGTCGTGTTCCAGGCCGGCAGTCCTCCGAATCCCTGGAACGTCTCGTAGGAATTCGACAACGGCGAACTGAACGGCCAGGACTTCACGTTGTACCAGGAATAATAGGGCGAGGCGGGTCCCTTCTCGCGCACGTCATCGAAGAAAGGGTGATGCTCCCCGCTGTGATTGAAGACGCCGTCGAGGACGAACCGGATTCCCCGGGTCGAACCATCCGACACCATCCTGTCGAAGAGCTCGTTGGTTCCGAACGCGGGATCGATCTCGAAATAATCCGTCACATCGTATTTATGATTCCCGGTGCCGCACATGATCGGATTGAATTTCACGGTCGTGATGCCGAGCTCGGCCAGATAATCCATCTTCTCCATGACGCCCGCCAAGTCTCCGCCGTAGAACGCGGACCAGCCGGCATGCGCCTCCGGCAGTGCTTCATACGCCCACGCTCTCGCCGATCCGCCGTCGGCGGTCCTGTCGTTCGACTTGTCGCCGTCGCGGAATCGATCGGGAAAGATGTGGTACGCAATCGCCGACTTCGCCCACTCGGGCGTCGTGAAGACATTCCCCTTCTCCATGGTGAACGGCCGGCCGCCGGCTTCATCGGACGGCGCGCCGGTCATCGAAATGCCGGATCGATCGATGACATAGCGCGCCGTGCCGTCGCGAACGACGAAGTGATACGCGAACTCCTCCGCGGGAACGTCCTCCTCCACGCGCCAGTATTCATACCGGTCATCGCGCGTGGCGATCTCCATGGGAAACACTTTCCCCGCCGCGGCGTCGAGAATCGCCACCGTGATCCGCTCCACGTCATCCCGGTCCATCCGCACGGTGAAGATGGCGCGCGTGTCCAGAACGCGCGTCGTGTACCGCGGCTCGCGCTTGTGCTCGATGGCGCCTTCGTCCACGCGGGCATCCCCGCGCCGCGAGATTACATCGCTGCCCGATCCCGCGGAGACGATCGCATTGTCTCCGCCGAATCCGTCCGGCTCGCGGCGCGTCGCGGCCGGATCCACCAGCCACTCGGACCCGTTCACGACGAACTTGTAGGAGGAATTTCCCGGCGGAAGAATCACGTCCGCCGTCCAGGCGCCGTCCCCGTCGGGATCGCTCATCGGAGTCGCGGTCGCGGACCAGTTGTTGAAGCTCCCCGCCACTGCTACCGACGATGCCCCCGCGCGTCGGTAGGAGAAGAGGTGAGGCCGGTCGGGAGCCCAGAGATCCCGTGCGGCGATGCCAACTGTCGAGCGTCCGTTCGTTCCGTCGCCCGCGGACATGCTCGGAAGAGATGTCGCGGCGTTCGCTGATGCCGATACGATCGTGCCTTCGGGTGAAACAGCCGCCGGGGATGAAACCCCGACGGCAGTCACTTCCAGGACTGAATTTTCTCCGCCCAGACCGTCTTCCGCCTTGTTCGGATTGACCGGATCGGATTTCCAATCCGACCCGTTCACGACGAACTTGTACTGATGTTTTCCCCGGGGCAGCGGTACCGTCGCCGTCCAAGTGCCGTCGCCGTCCGGATCCGCCAGCGGCGTCGCCGTCGTGGACCAGTTGTTGAAACTCCCGGCCACCGATACAGATCTCGTTCCGGCCGGAGCCTTGTACGAGAACGTCGAACCTGCCGAGCCGCCGGTTGCGGCCGGAGCCGCTGCTGCGCCGCCCGCTGCCGGCACGCCGCCGGCGCCGATCTCGATGACGGAGTTGGATCCTCCCATGCCGTCCTCGGCCTTCATCGGATTCGCGGGATCCTCCTTCCAGTCCGAGCCGTTCACGACGAACTTGTACTGATGCTTCCCGGTCGGCAGATTTGCCGTCACGGTCCAGATTCCGTCGCCGTCCGCATCCTGCAGCGGCAGCGCGCTGGCCGACCATCCGTTGAAGCTCCCGGCGACCGAGACGGATCGCGTTCCGGCCGGAGCCTTGTACGAGAACGTCGGAGTCATGGATGCCGCGGCGGCAGG
Source organism: uncultured bacterium (assembly GCA_964499705.1). GTDB lineage: Bacteria > UBA8481 > UBA8481 > UBA8481 > UBA8481 > JBBTKW01. The sequence continues at coordinate 169,068 of CAZCME010000005.1, forward strand.
CGCACCGGCCGCGGGCATGACCGGCGCGGCGGAAGCCGTTACGACAAGGAGCGAGTTATCGTCCGCGGTCGCCGGTTTCGCCGGATCCTTTTCCCATGTGTTTCCATCGAACACGTACTTGAATTTATAGCTCCCGGGTTTCAGGGTTTTCGTGAGCATCCACATCCCGCTCGCATCCTTCTGCATCATCCAGTCGGCGTGCCCCGTCACCTTGCCCTGGTCGTTGTCGAGCCAGTTGTTGAACTCGCCCGCGACATGAACGGTCCGCGGGCCGGGCTTGTTCAGCTGAAACGTGACGTTCCCCATTCCGGATGGCGCGGCGGCCATTGCGGGAGCCGCAGCCGGAGCGACGCTTGCCGCCATCGCGGCCGATACCGTCAACTGGGAGTTGTCGTCCGAGGTGGTCGGCTTGGACGGATCCTTGTCCCATGTATTTCCATCGACGACATATTTGAATTTGTACGTTCCCGGCTTCAAATTCTTCGTGAGCGTCCACATCCCGCTCGCGTCCTTCTGCATCATCCAGTCGGTGTGCCCCGTCACCTTGCCCTGGTCGTTGTCGAGCCAGTTATTGAACTCGCCCGCGACATGGACGCTCCGCGCGCCCGGCTTCATGTACGAGAACGTCGCATTTCCCGCGCTGCCCGTCGCGGCCGTCATCGCCGGCGCCATCGACGCTGCAGGAGCCGCCGTCGCGGTCACCCCGGCGGCGATCTCGATCACGGAGTTCGATCCTCCAAGTCCATCTTCCGCCTTGTTCGGATTCGCCGGATCCTCCTTCCAGTCGGATCCGTTCACGACGAACTTGTACTGGTGCTTCCCGGCAGGCAGGGAGAAATTGCCGGTCCAGGTTCCGTCGCCGTCCGCGTCCGCAAGCATGTTCGCCGAGGAGCTCCAGTTGTTGAAACTTCCGGCGACCGCGACGGTTCGCGTTCCGGCCGGAGCCTTGTAGGAGAATTGCGGCGAGGCGACCGTCATCGAGGCTGTCATCGAAGTCGACGCCGCCGGTGTCGCGGCCGCTGCCGCGGGAGCGGGCTGCGCAGCCGTTCCGCCGACCGCGACTTCAACGACCGAATTCGATCCGCCGAGACCGTCTTCCATCTTCATCGGATTCGCCGGATCCACGAGCCAGTCGATGCCGTTCACGACAAATTTATACTGGTGCTTTCCCGCCGGAAGCGGAACGTCGACCGTCCAGATCCCATCGCCGTCCGCGTCCGAAAGCTTCGCGGCCGACGGATTCCATCCGTTGAAACTTCCCGCGACGGAAACCATCTTCGCTCCCGCGGGAGGCTTGAACGAAAACAGGTGCGCATCCGCGCTCGATCCGCCGAGCGCCAAAAGCACCAGGCAGAGGGACAGGAAGAGAAAGACCCTTCGTGACGATGACAAGGAACCATTCATAGGGCAGCCTCGCTGAAATTAGATTTGATCAGGTTTTTAGACGACTTTACGTCCCTGCAGTTTCGGCGACTCCCGAATTGTTGGCAAGAAAATTTACTAAATTTCCATAACTTAGCTTTTCCCTTGACACCGTAACTCAAACGAGTAGCGTTTCGCGCATGGCTGAAATCGCTTTATCCAACCTTCGGAAGGTCTATCCGAACGGCTACGTGGGTGTAGCCGGCGCCTCCTTGACCATCAATGACGGAGAATTCGCCGTCATTGTCGGCCCTTCCGGCTCCGGAAAGACAACGCTCCTGCGGATGGTCGCCGGCCTTGAGGATATCACCTCCGGAGAAATGTCGATCGGAGGAACGCTCGTCAACGACGTCTCCCCCAAGGATCGCGACATCGCCATGGTCTTTCAGAATTACGCGCTCTATCCGCACATGTCGATCTACGAAAACATGGCCTTCGGCCTGAGGCTCCGCGGTATCCCCAAGCCCGAGATCGATCGCCGCGTTTCGGAAGCCGCGCAATTTCTCCAGCTCGCCGACCGCCTCGAAAACAAGCCCAAGCAGCTCTCCGGCGGCCAGCGCCAGCGTGTCGCCGTCGGCCGCGCCATCGTCAGGAAGCCCAAGGTCTTTCTCTTCGACGAGCCGCTCTCCAATCTCGACGCGAAGCTCCGTGTGGAAATGCGCGTCGAGCTCGCCAGGCTCCATCGACGCATCGACGCGACGATTCTCTACGTCACGCACGACCAGGTCGAAGCCATGACGCTGGCAACGCGCATCATCGTGATGAAGGACGGGCACATTCAGCAGGTCGGAGCCCCCCTCGAACTTTACTCCAGGCCCACCAACCGCTTCGTCGCCGGCTTCATCGGTTCACCGGCGATGAACTTCTTCGATTCGACGGTGGAGCAGGCCGAGAATCACATCTTCGTCAAGGGGCCCGGATTCAAGATCCGGCTGACCCCGGAGCAGACGGAATCGCTCAAGAAGCGCGGCATGATCGGCAAGGGCGTCACCTTCGGAATTCGCCCGGAGCATATTCACGATCGGCTCTTCCTGCCCGACGCGCCCGCGGACCAGACTTTCGTCGCGAGCGTCGACGTGGTGGAACCGATGGGCGCCGAAACCTACGCGTATGTCCGGCTCGGCGAAACCATGATCGTCGTCCGGCTCCGCGGCGATGCTCTTCCGAAAGTCGGCAGCCAGATCGATCTCGTGTGCGACATGAGCCGTTCCCATCTCTTCGACAAGGAGACGGGCGCCGCGCTCGCATGAGGTTCTGTTAACCACGTCCGGCCCGGGACCCGGGAGCGACTGACAAGAGCGGGGAGATGATGGACACCGGTACGCTGCGGCGGCGGTTCGCCGAGGTTTTCTTCACGCTCGACGACGAGAAACTCGTCTTCCGTTCCGCGACATTGGAGGCCATCTGCCTCGCCTCCTGCATTCTCTCGCCGATGCTCATCTTCATCCTGTCCAGCATGGTCTTCACTCCGGATATGCTGCCTCAGGAAATTCGCTCCGCCTTTTCTCTCCGCGCCTGGTTCTTCTTCCTCTCCTTCGCCGCCATCATTCCAGCCCTGGCGCTCTTCTGGGGCACTCCCGCGGCCGTTCTCTTCGGCTCGATCCTCTCGTTCTTCTTTCTCATCTGGATTCTCCTGACGCATGCCTTTTCCTTCGCGTGGGCGTCCCTGGCCGTCACGGCCCTCATAATCATCGCTCTCCGGACCGGCGAGATCCGGCAGGCGGTGGATGGAGCGCTGGCATTCTGGAAGCTCCGGCTCGGAGACCTCCAGTCGGCCCGCAATGTCTTCCTCGCGGAAATGCTGGAACTCGAGCAGCGCAAGGAATCTCTCGAACTTCTGACGCGAAAAATCTCGAAGTTGTCGGAGTCGAGCTCGGAGATCGAGCGCAGTCTCGCGCTGCCGCAGGTCGCGGAAGCGGTGACGCGGCAGGCCCGGGAGATGTTCGGCAGGGGCCGGGCAATGGTGTACAAGTTCACGGCGACAGAAAGCGTTCTGCTGCACTCAACGCCGCCCCTGAAGCCGGGCGAAGGCGAATCCGGCGAGGATTTCAACCCGATCTCGCGGCTCCGTCGCGAGAATATTCTGATTTCCGATATCTCTCAGAATTATCAAACAGCTCCGGTCGCACCCAGTGTCCGGCCGTTCCAGTCGATCATGCTTGTGCCACTCGTGACCGGCAACGATACGTGGGGTGTCCTGCGCGTGGAAGCGGACCATGCCCGAGATTTCGATCGCGATAATCTTCGAGCGCTCGCGGCGCTGGCCATCCCCTCCACGCTGGCCCTGCAGAACGCCGACCTCTTCGCCGCGATCGAGCAGCGCGCCGTCACAGACGGCCTGACCGGCCTGTACCGCCGCCACTTTCTCGAGAAGCGGCTCGAAGCGGAATGCTCCCGCGCACGGCGCAACAAGGCTCCCCTTTCGCTCATCTTCTTCGATGTCGATCACTTCAAATCGATCAATGACCGCTTCGGGCACGGCCAGGGAGACACGGTCCTCCGGGCCGTCGCCGGCGGCATTCGGGATTCGATCGGCGGAGTCGGACTGGCGGGGAGATACGGCGGCGAGGAATTCGTCGCGCTTCTGCCTGACATCGCGGAGAAGGAAGCGGTGGATATCGCGGAGCGGACGAGACAAGCCATCGCCGCGCTCGTCATCCCCGGATTCCCGCAGCGCGTCACGATCTCCGCCGGAGTCGCGGTCAGCCCGACGCACGCCGTGGAACCGAAGGATCTCACCGACAAGGCGGATGGCGCGCTTTACGAGTCGAAGCGGAACGGAAGAAATCGGGTGACCATCGCCGTGTCGCAGCTCGAGGAGATTCTCCCTTCATGATCACGGCCATCCTTTCCTTCGCGGTTGTCATGGGAATCCTCTTCGGTCTCCTCGCGATTTCGCCGTCCGGCCTCCTGGCCGCCGCTCTCGCCGGCCTGGCGCTTCTGACGCCCGATCACGAAGCCGGACGAACGCGTGTGCTCGCGGCGGTCACAGCCATCCTTCTGGCTTCACTTGTAGCGGGATTCGCCGCCATGGCTGGATTCCTGCCCTCCGTCCTGTACGCGGCGGAACCCATCCCGGAAAACGTCCAGCTCATCAAGATATTGAGCGTCGCGACCCCTTTGCCCGCGATCATCGGACTTCTCTGCGCGCTTTCGTGGATGGTCCTCTTCGCCCTTCAGCGCGAGGTCGATCTGCGCGGTCACGAGGAGGCGGACCCGATCGTCGAGCAGCTTTCCGGTTCGACCGATCTCCTCGGCGTCATCCGGAATGAGCTCACGGTCATGGAAGCCCAGTTCCGGATCCAGGCGGAACGACATGAAGCTGTCCGCGCGTTCGGTTCGTCGCTCCGGTTCGAAGAAGCCTGGCACGACATCGAACGCGGCGCAACTTTGCTTCTCCAGGCACAACCTGTCCTCCTCATCCCCCCGCTCTGCCAGGGAATTCCCGAAGGCGTCCATCCGGCGGCCGGGAGTCCAATCGATATCGAGGCGGAGGAATGGAAGGAAGCGCGCGCGGGCCGACGAAGGGAACGCGACATGGGAAGAGGCGTCAGGGCGTTCTGGATTCCGCTGCAGCTCGGAGACCAGAACCGCATCGTCGTCCACTTTAAGGTGGACACCACGAAGATCCTGGCCGATGCGATCGGCATCTTCATCGTCCAAGTCGGACTCCTGCTGGAGAAAATCCGCCTGTATTACGAAGTGGAGCTCCAGTCGCGCACCGACCTCATGACGGGCCTGCCGCACCAGGCGGGATTCAAGCATCACCTCGGCGATGAATTCGCCCGGGCCGAGCGAACGCATCGGCCGCTGACGCTTTTGATGGCCGACGTCGATCACTTCAAGAGCGTCAACGACACGTACGGCCATCTCGTCGGCGACCAGGTGCTCATGCACGTCGCCCGCAAGATCAAGGAAACCGTCCGCATCTCCGACCTCCCCTGCCGCTACGGCGGCGAGGAGTTCGCCGTCATCCTCGTGGAAACTCCGCGGGAAGGAGCACGGGAGATCGCGGAGCGCATCCGCGTCGCGATCGAGAATCACCAGATGCTCATCCGCACCGAAACCGGCGAACAGGTTCTCCGCAAGACCATCTCCGTCGGCGTCGCCACCTGGCCGCTCGAGGGCGTCGATTCCGCCGCGTCGCTCCTGGAGTGCGCCGACAAAGCCCTCTACCAGGCCAAACGCGGCGGCAGAAACCAGGTCGTGCATTTTGGATTTTGACACAGGATTTAACCACGAAGACACAAAGACACGAAGTAGAACCATTTTTTAACACCTTTGCATCGTCGCGGCTGCCTGCAGATTGAATTCAAGAGGAGCGCTTGAAATAAAGTTCTTCTTTGTGTCTTTGTGTCTTCGTGGTTAACTAACCTGTGGCTATAGGGACCCATACTCCGGCCGGGCCGGAACTGATCCACGAGCTCATCCGAAATCTTTCCGGAGCGGAAGAGCCGAAGAAACTTCTGGAACGGATCCTGAGCGCCGCGGTCAAGATGACCGGCGCCACGACGGGCTCCATCGTTCTCATCGACAAGGCGACCTCTTCCCTCTCCATTGAAGTCGCCAGCGGATTCGCCGATCGGATCGCGAAGACGACTCGCCTCAAGATCGGCAAGGGCATCACCGGCTGGGTGGCGGCTCATGCGAAGACCCTGCGGGTCGATGATGTCCGCAAGGACTCCCGCTATGTCAGCCTCAGGAAGAACATCCGCTCGGAACTGGCGGCGCCGCTCATTCTCAACAAGGAAGTGATCGGCCTCATCAACGTCGATTCCACACGCGTCGCGGCGTTCACGCCGGAAGATGAAGCCGCGCTCGAAACGCTCGCCACGCTCTCCGCCCGCGTCGTCGCGGACGCGCTCATTCACGACCGGCTCCGCAAGACGTCGCGCCAGTTCGAAACGCTGGTGCGGATCGGGAGCGAGCTCACGTCGACGACATCGCCGGAGCGGATCCTGAACGATGTGACGGCGGCGGCGGCGGAACTGATCCACGCCAGGCTCGTGGCGGTCCGGCTCCTCGATCCCGAGAAGAAACATCTCTTCATCGCGGCGGTGCATGGAGGCTCGAAGGCCTACCTGCGGCAGGCGCCCATCACCGCGAAGGATTCCGCGCTCGGAGGCGTCGCGCTCACGCAGATTCCGCTCATCATCGAGAATATCTCCCGCGGAGGAACGACGTTCAAATACAAGGCGGTGGCCCGCAAGGAGGGATTGGCGTCCATGTTGGCCGTGCCGCTCGTGACGCAGGGTCGCTCGCTCGGAGTGCTCGCCATCTACCGTGACAAGCCCGGCGACTTCGAGGACGACGCGGTCGCGATCGCGGTGGGACTTTCGGGCCTCGCCGCGGCCGCTCTCGAAAATGCCCGCCTCTTTCAGACGGTCTTCGACGCGGAGCGAAGGACGCGCCAGATCGAGATGCGGCAGAGGGCGTCGGAGATGAGCGCGGAGCTGGCTCATGAGATCAGGAATCCGCTCACCACCGTGAGGCTCCTCGTCGAAGCCGGCGGCACGCAGAAGGACAGCGTCTTCACCGCGCCCGATCGGCGCATGGCGCTCCGGGAGCTCGATCGCGTCGACGGTCTCATCAAGCGCCTGCTGGGTAACGCGTCGCGCGAGCAGCCCCGCTACGAGGAAGTCGATCTCAATGCGCTCCTGGATGAAATCGTGATGGTCTCGCAGGTCAAGGCGGGCGCGAAAAACGTGACGATCCGGAAATCGGCCGGGTACGGGGCGGGATCCGGGCAGCGCGGGGTCACGGTCCGCGGAGACAGGGCGGAGTTGTGGCAGGCGATTTCCAACATCGTGGAGAATGCCGTTCAAGCCGCGGCAAAGAAGGTCTTCCTTCATATCGCGCTCACGTCGCAGATGCGGGGCGACGACGAGCAGGATGCCGCGGTCGTCCTCATAGAGGATGACGGTCCGGGCGTGAAAAATAATCTCCCGGTCTTCGATCCGCTCGTCACCACCAAGGACGGCGGAATCGGCATCGGTCTCTTCGCGGCGCGAAGAATTGTGAATGCGCACGGAGGGGAAATCAGCTACAGTCGGTCGACACGGCTGGGTGGAGCCGCATTCCAGGTGAAATTGCCGGCGGGAGACTTGATAAAATGAAAAACACGACCGTTCTCGCCATCGACGATGAGGAAGGCGTTCTCTATTCCTTCAAGCGACTCTTCCCGCCCGCGATCGAGCTCGTGACGGCGGCGACGGGCGAGGAAGGCATCAACCTCGCGCGCACCAGGAAACCCGACGTGGCCCTCATCGACATGAAGCTTCCCGATAAGTCCGGGCTGGAGCTGATCGACGAGATCAGGAAAATCTCCCCCCGCACGTCGATCATCATCATGACGGCCTACGCTACGGGCAAGACGACGATGGAGGCAATGGCCAAGGGCGCGTTCGATTTCGTCACGAAGCCCTTTGATCTGCCGCTCCTGCTGGGGCGCATCGAAGAAGCCGCGTCCCTTGCCCGATACAAGCGCGGATCGGTCTCCCTCGGTGAAGAACCGGAGCATCAGCGCGCCATCGGAGAAACGCTCATCGGCATGTCGCCGGCGATGAGCCACGTATACAAGCTGATCGGCCGGCTGGCGCCGACGAATGAAACCGTCCTCATCCACGGCGAGAGCGGAACGGGCAAGGAACTCGTCGCGCGCGCGATCGTCCAGCACTCCAAGCGCGCGAACGAGCCCTACATCGCGATCAACTGCGCGGCGTTTCCGGAGACGCTTCTCGAGGCGGAGCTTTTCGGATACGAGAAGGGATCGTTCACGGGCGCGACGGAGCGACGCATCGGGAAATTCGAGGCGTGCCATCGCGGAACGATTCTCCTCGATGAAATCGGGGAGATGCCGCTCTCGCTGCAGGCGAAATTGCTGCGCGTTCTGCAGGAGAAGGAAGTGACGCGCCTCGGCTCCACCGTCCCCATCAAGCTCGATGTCCGCATCCTGGCCGCGACGCAGAAGGATCTCCTCACAGAATCCCAGGCGGAACGCTTCAGGCTCGATCTGTACTATCGCCTGACTCCCGCCGCCATTCCGCTTCCCGCCCTACGGGAACGCAAGGAAGATCTGCCTCATCTCGTCTCGCATCTCGTCCGCAGAATCTGCATCGATCATGGCCGGCCGGCCTCGAAAACGCCGAAACTCTCCGCGAAAGCCATCAAGCAATTATCCGATCACCACTGGCCCGGAAATGTCCGCGAACTGGAGAACGTTCTCAGGCAATCCATCCTCTCCACGGCCGGAGACACGATCCACGCGATCGAGATCCCGACCGTGGATGCCGACGAAGGTGAAACGCTCCTCCGTAAAGCCTTCAACTCCCTCGCCGCCGAAGGCAAAGATGTCATGGGCCGGATCGAGCTCGCCTTCTGTCGCTATGCCCTTGAAAAAACAGGAGGTAACATCACGGCGGCCTCCAAGCTGCTCGGCATTTCCCGCAACACCTTCAAGAAGAAGATGGAGTAAAAAACTCCCGTAACAAAATCCCAAATCCCAACAAAATCAGACGTTGGGAATTCGGATTTCGGATTTGGAAATTTCATTTTACTAAACCATTTTGTGTTGACAATTTTACACAACTTTGAGACTCTCCACAGGTCTCGTCACGGCTATCTTTGAACTCTAATACTGGAGCGGAAAATCATGCCTAAATCATGGCGAAGTGTATGGCCATTTCTGCTTCCGTTCACGAGCATCTTCGCCGTCTTTCTCCTCTTTCCCGCCATCTACTCGATCTACCTTTCCTTCAAGCACGCCGACATCTACGCGGACCTGACGAATATCTGGACGAGCATGAGATGGGTGGGGCTGGAAAATTACCAGAAGCTTCTCTATGATCAGTCCTTCTACTGGTCTCTTCTCATGACGCTTTACTACGCCGTCCTCGTTATCCCGATGGGAATTTTTCTCTCGCTCTCTCTGGCGGCCATCCTTTCCAACAATCTGCCCGGCGCCAAATTCTTCCGGGCCGCGTATTTTCTCCCGCATGTCCTCGACCTCTTTGTCATCGCCGTCGTCTGGACTTCGATCTACGCGCCCAACTACGGTGTGCTGGATCAGATCCTCGGCTTTTTCCAGATGGATAAAACCAGCCCGATCCGCGAAAGCGGGGTCCTGGCGCATCCCTGGTGGGCCATGGCCGGAATCGCGCTGGCTGTCGTCCTGAAGGGTTCCGGTTTCGGCATGATCCTCTACCTCGCCGCGATCCAGAACATCCCCGCCGACGTCTACGAGGCCGCCGAAATCGACGGCGCGAACGGGTGGCAGAAATTCACGCGCATCACGATGCCCCTCGTCAAACCCGTCACGCTTCTTCTGGTCGTCACCGGCATCCTCGGCAGCCTCATGGCCTTCTCCGAGGTGTACGCCATGACGCAGGGCAAGCCGAACGAGACGCTGCCCCAGACCGCCATGCTCTTCGGCCAGCAGATGCGGATCCCGTTCCTCGGAGGCGCCTCCGTCGGCACGACGAAGGTCTCCGGATATTACCTCTTCGATAAATTCTATGTCGCCCAGGATTACGGCTATGCCTCCGCGATCTCCGTCGCTCTCCTCTTTATCTCGCTTCCTCTCTCCGTCATCGCCTTCTTCGTCTTCCGCACCGATGGTCCCGGCTTCCGGCAGGTCATCGCGAAATTCATCGACGAGAGGAAGAAGAAGAGCGCGGCGCAGGGAGCAGTTTCTTGAAGGCCATCCGCTTCATTCGCTCCGGGCTCTTCTTCTCCGGGCTCATCATCGGCGCGATTTTCGTGCTCTTCCCCTTCTTCTGGATGCTCTCGACGTCCTTCAAGTTCGAAGGCACCGGCAGATCGTTCGAATTCTGGCCCCGCAGCGAAGTGGTCGTCGGGCCCTTCGACATGGCGGTCGACGGATCGGTGACGGGACCCAGCCGGGAGGATAAATCCAGGATCGGCGCCGACAGCATGGTCGAATTCGCCTTCAACGGGCGTGAAGCGACGGCCGTCACGATCACGCTGAAGGACGACGCGGGCCAGTCCACCACTTCGTCTCTCACGAAAAGCAAGGATGATTTCTGGAAGCTCGGAGAGGCTTATCCGCCCGGCCATTACACTTTTTCCTACAAGGTGAACCGGACCTTCATGGGCGCCGTGCGCTTTCTCTATACGCTCGAAAATTACAAGAGCATCGCCGGTAACGCGTCCTACCCGTTCTACAAGTATCTCCTCAATTCCTTCATCGTCGCCTTCTCCGCGTCGCTCCTGACCGTCATCATCTGCGCGCTGGCCGCCTACGTCTTCGCCAAGAAGCAGTTCGCCGGCAAGACCGCTCTCTTCTGGACCTTCATGGCCGCGATGATGATCCCGGGAATGATGTACATGGTTCCGCAGTTCGCCATCGTGACGAGCCTCGGGTGGAGCAATTCCCTGCAGGGCCTGGTGATCCCGCACCTGGCCAACATCTTCGGCCTCTTCATGCTGAAGCAGTTCATGGAGGCGATTCCCGATTCCCTCTTCGAAGCAGCCCGGATCGACGGCGCCGGAGAATGGACGATCTTCCGCCGCATCGTTTTCCCGCTCGCGCTGCCGTCGATCTCCATACTCTTTCTCCTGACCTTCGTCGGCCAATGGAACAACTTCCTCTGGCAGCTCCTCATCAACACGCCCGATTCCCCGCTCATTACGCTCCCCGTCGGCCTCGCGCTCTTCAAGGGCCAGTACCAGACGCGGTATGAACTGATGATGGCCGCCTCGAGCTTCTCCATCGTCCCGATCGTCGCGCTCTTTCTCTTCACGCAGAGGTTTCTGATCGAGGGCCTGACGGCGGGGGGAGTGAAGGAATGAGGAGCTTCAGGATTTCATATGTTCTGATCTTTCTTATGCTCGCTTCCTGCGGCCGGATCGCGGAAGTGTACGAGGGCAAAGAGATCGTCCTGTGGGAGACCTACGGGAACGAGGAGCACGACGAGTTCGTCCAGATCGTGCGGGACTTCGAAGCCGCCTGGTTCGCGCAGCACGGAGAGAAGATCCGGATCCGCGTGGAGCGGCTTCCATTCCAGGATCACGTCCAGAAACTCAAGTTCGCCGCCATCGCGCACGCCGCGCCGGACATCGCCCGCATCGACGCCGGGGAGCTGATCGACCTCGTTTACGGCCAGACGATCCTGGATCTCCGCAGCCTCGATCCCGACGTCGATTCCTACCTCAGCACCTTCACGGCGCCCGCGCGCGAGACGGTGAAGATCCCGCTCCGCCACGCCGACAACAAGGTCCGCGAGGGCGTGTACGGAATCCCCGACCAGATCACGGGCGTCGCCGTCTATTACAACAGGAAGATGTTCCGCGACAAGGGGATCCCCTTTCCACCGGCGTCCCTGGAAGAGCTGCAGAACGCCACGCCGAAATGGGATTTCGCACGGTTCCGCGAAGTCTCCGGGAAGCTGACCGATCCCGAAGCGCAGCTCTACGGACTCGCCCTCAATTCCTCTCTCTGGTTTTCGCTCCCGTTCTTCAATTCCTTCGGAGCGGACTTCGTGCAATTCACGCCGGAAGGGACGGCCAGGTGCGTCCTCAATTCCGACTCCGGCATCAACGCGCTCGAGTCTCTCTCGAAGCTCGTCTGGGACAAGTATGAAGCCGGAGCCTGGCAGCCGGGCGCCGTGAACTCCGACGACGGCTTCGCGAACCAGAAGTATGCGATGATCGTCTCGGGCCCGTGGAAGCTGGGCGAGCTGGACAAGATCGGCATCGACTACGGCGTGACGCTCGTCCCCGAAGGCGCCCTGATGCGCAACATCCAGACACCGAAAGGCGTCTTCCGCGTCGGCACTTCGACGAACGTCGGCGGCACGGACATGGCGATCCTGAAGACCGCCAGGCACAAGGAGATCTGCTACGCGTTCCTGAAGTACCTGACGAGCCCCGAGGTCCACGCGAAGTGGTGCAACAAGCTGGGGCAGATCCCGGTCCAGACACTGGCCGAACCGCTCGTCGACTTCTCCAAGAACCCCGCGCTCGCGGTCTTCATGGAGCAGATCCGGACGGCGATTCCGCGCCCGAAGATCCCGCGCTACGGCGTTCTCGAAAGCCAGATCATGGTGCCGCAGATCGAGCGGGCCTTCAAGTCGGGGAACCGAGAGGGTGTGAAGGCGAGCCTGGAGCAGGCCGTATCGGAAATCGACCGGCTCATCTTGAACGATGTAAATGTCCCACGATGAAACGGTGCGCTCCTGCCCAGGCAAGCATCGCCTCGGAAAGGCACAATCGCCTTCGCCGGCCAGGCGCGATGAATCCATCGCGTCTCGCCTCAGCCGATGCTTTCTCCTCCTTCTAGCCATGACCGCCGCCGTCGAGCCGACGCGCGCTTCCGCGGGCTCCTTTCGCGTGGAAGGCAATTTCGACCTGGGAGGCGAGATCCGGCGTGATGCCGATGCCGAGTACAACGACCGGCCTCTAGGCTATGACCGGGCCTTCACGCGTAATTCATCGAGATCGCACAACAATTTCGAGCTGACGTCCCGCCGCGCGGAATTCCGCGCCTACGCCTACCCTGTCGCGCCCATCGAAATCTTCGCGAAGATCTTTCACGACAACGATTTCTTTCTCGGGGAAGCGCACGCGAAATACCGCGTCACGAGGGGCGAGCGCGACAAGGAGCGCGGGCTCGAGTCCTATCTCTTCTACCGCCAGGGTCGTCTCGGCCTGTCCGACCCGATCTTGAACATCGCCGGCGACGGAGGCGGAGACGAGGGGATCGCGACGTCCTTCTGGTTCGGTCGCGGCGAATACACCGTCGACAAAGGGCGCTGGTTCGGCGAATTCAACATGCAGAACAAGGTGGGAGAAAATAATGGGTTCGGCGAGGACAACGAAGCCTATGCCGCCAAGATCCGGCACGAATACAAGATCAACGATGATATGAACTGGGCGGCCGAGGCGCTCTGGGCTCATAAGACGTTCACGTTTTCCAACGCGCGCCGGCAGGCGAATGACGTCATCGGGTTTGATCTCACCGGAGCCTACAAGACCACCAACATCACGCTCCAGTATCATCCCGTCTCGATTTCCCAGGATGTCTCCGCGCAAACCCCGAACAACGATGCGCTTGGATTCGATCTTCGGAATCTTCTCATTCTCGATAAGGTCAAAACCGGGCGCCTGGGCCTGAACGCCTCGTTTCTCTACTTCGGAAAAAATTACGCCAATTTCGTCGGACGAGGACCGGAATTTCAGAGCTACGGGTTCGAGATCCTGAACGGCTTCCAGACCACGCTTTCGGAACGAGTCGGCAAGGGGCTCTTCACGGAACTCTACTGGGACGTGCCGAAATACCAGGGGACGATCATCTACCGCCATGAGGACAAGTGGGGCGGCGACCGGTTTCCGCGCCTCATACTCACTCGCCGGAACGAAATCGACGTTTCCGCCAAGCTCATCAAGAACATCACCTTCCGCGCGTTCTACAACCGCACGCTGTTCGGCCTCGGAGAAGCGCTCCGCGATTTCGACGCTAACCGGTTTCTCTTCTTCAACAACAAGCAGCGCGACGAATTCTACGTAACCTTGAAGCTGAATCGCCAGAGAGGAAGCGTCAAGGTCGACTACAGGAACCTCCAGGAGCGCACGGTCAACTACAAGATCGCCGGCTTCGAGGGAAGCTTGAAGATCACGCCGAAGATCACGTTTCTAGCCAGGGCCGCGCAGATCTGGCTGGAGCGGCCCGACCAGAATTACGAGCTGACCGACAAACCTTCCGACCTGGGAAGCCGTTCCGACGGCGGCCGCTTCCGCACCAGCATCGTCGATCCGTTCTTCAAGCGCATGACGACATTTCTCCAGCTCACGTACCGCCCGACGGACAATTCCCAGCTCTTCCTGGAATACGGACAGGGATTCCACTCCGACAACGATCTCTCCCTGGACGGCGACTTTCTCGCGCCGACGCGCCGCACCGATCCGCGTGTCTTCATGAAACTGGAGATGTGGTTCTGATGAGGATAAATCCCAAATCCCAAATCCCAAATCCCAACTTTCGGATATCCATGGCTGGCATGTGGAATTTGGGATTTGGGATTTCGGCGTTCCTATTGATGGTGTTCCTCTCATCCATACCTTCCCGCGCCGCGGTGCGGGTCAGCGGCGAGCGCGTCATCTTCACGCACGTCGCGCCGGATGCCCGGAGTGTCCTGATCCGCGGATCCTGGAATCAGTGGGGCAAGCCTATCGCCTGCATCCGCGATGCAACGGGCCGATGGGGCGGAATGGTGCGCCTGAGAGAAGGCACCTATCAGTATGTTCTTGTCATCAACGATCAGACGCGGATCGCCGATCCGGAAAATCCACGCACGGCGATGGATGCCGAAGGAGCCACCGTGTCCGTCGTCGTTGTGGGCTCAGGCGCGCCCGCAACTGTTCCCGCCCCCGCTCCGATTCCCGTTCCTCAGCCGGCAGCTTCCGCTCCTCCGGCGCAACCGGCGGCCTCCGACGGAGTCGTCTTTACCGTCGATGCCCCCGGGGCCAACCTGGTCGAAGTGATGGGATCATGGAACGGATGGTCTCAACCGACCGTCGCGACGAAAGGTTCCGACGGGAAATGGAAGGCGACAATCAAACTTCCGGCCGGAGATTACACGTTCAAGTACAGGAAGGACGGAGACTGGGATGCTCTCAACAAGGACGACCGGAAACTGAATGTCGCCGCGAATGGAAAAGCCACATTCTCCGGAGCCACGGCTCCCGCGGCGGCCGTTCCGGACGCGGCCCCCGTCGGCCCGCTCCCGCCCACGCCGCCCGGCACGGATTTCTCGGCGACTCCCGCCGTCGTCACGCAGGACGAGCGCATTCTCTTCGGCTACTCCGATCCTTTCGTCGGAAAAGTAGCGATCGCCGGTGAATTCAACGGTTGGGACAAGAACAAGAATCCGATGACAAGAAGCGCCGATGGAATCTGGCGCGCCGTCATGACGATCAAGGAAGGGCGCTACAAGTGGAAGTTCGTCAGCGACGATCAGTTCGAGCAGGGCGACGACAGGAAGCTGACGATCGTCCGCGGCAAAGGCGGACGACTGGAGGTTCTCGCCGCGCAACCCACTTTCAACACGCCCTACAACTCGCGCATCTTCTTCTCGGGCAGGCTATTCGGCAAGGCCGTTTATCGCGAGGTCCCTGAAGGAGAACAGTTCGACACAGGACGCCTGCGTTTCGCGCCGACGGAATTCAATTTCCGTCCGAAACTTTCCTTCACGGCCGGCGACAAGGTCGACGGCTTCATGGAAGCCGAGATCAACCGGCTCGAAGACCGCTTCTCTTCGCAGTTCAGCGAAGGGCGCGTCACGCTGACGGAAGACTGGGGAAACCTCTTCGTCTTCCGCAGAACCCGGGCCATCGACTTCAATAATCCGCTCCGTTCGCTCGATCGTTTCGGCAATACGCTTGACGATAATCTCTACTTCACGGGCGAAGAACGCCCCCCCGAAAACTGGTTTGGAAAGGAATTCGACGTCGTGCGGAGAAATGCCGGCGACAATGACTACAACTATGCTTACGGCGGATGGCAGGGCGTGGCCAGCACGGCCAATCTCGGCCGCTTCCAGTTTCAATTTCTCGGAGCCGATCACGTATTGCGGGAAGACGACATCTGGGGATTCCGATCGACCTGGACCGGATCGTTCCTGCGGTTGGGATCCACATTCGTTCATCACGAAATGCCCCGCGGGCTCCAGGCGGAACGCGTGCCCGGTATCGGCATGTCGGTGCAGAACTCCGCGTTCCTGGACACCGACGGCGGGTATTTCCGGGTACCGGGCACGGCAACGAACAACTTCGATATCAACGCTCTCATCTTCAACTTCGACGGTCTGGCCTTTTTCGAGCCCAACGGCCGGAATCGGGAACAATGGCTGAGCAGCGACCTGCGGCTCGGTCACGATACGAGAAATCTCTTTTTCGAGCTCCAGGGGCACAGGAAAGATTACTCCTTCGTCGCATTCGAGAACGGCGACGGTTTCCGGCCCGACGGATCTCTGACGTTCTACGACGATGGCTTCTCGAAGAATTTCGGAGAGTATCTGGCCGGCGGTCGCGGCGATTATCTGACGGCCCTGGTGGGCGGTCTCTTCCACTTTTCTCCGCGCATGGCTGTGGAACTGAATTACAAGTTCGAGGACGGCAACGAAAAGACAATGGACCGTTTCCGGAACGTGGTCGACGTGCAGCCCTCCGGTGGTACGTTCACCGGCCGCTTCCGATACAAGACCGACAAGTTCTTCTACTCCTTCGAGGGTGTTCACCGGACCGTGCAGGATTTTCCCAACACCGTCCTCCAGGCGAAATTCGACAACTATGATTTCTCCGACGTCTCGGTCATCGGCGTCGATAACCAGCTCCAGTTCAAACAGGACATCGCCGTCAAGCTGGGCAAATGGGGTTTCACCGGCGGCCATCGCTTCAGGCGATACGACCTGCTGGGCATGTCCCCTCTGGAAACCAACGAGCTCAAGGGTGTTCTGACGTACGACTTGACGCGCCGCCTTGGAGTGGCACTATCCGGCCGTACCAAGTCCTATTCGCTCCCGAATTCGACCGCCGTAACGACATTCCCCAACCGCCCGCAGCGTTTCAATTCCGGCGGCATCCGGGCTCTCTACAGCATCTCCCAGTATGTCAAGATCAACGCGGGCTTTGGCGTGAATTTCCAGAATGACGAGGATCTCGAGGAGGGAGCGCTCTTCTTCCTCCGCGAAGGCCTGGCCAGGGCCAGGCGCGGTTCCAATGCGGTCGCCGGCCCGATCACGCGTACCATGGACCAGGTGCTCTACGCCGAGGACATTCTCGCGAAAGAGCGAAGATTCGAATTGAATCTCGATGCCAGATTCTAGAAGGAGGCTCATCATGATCCGTCGCTTGTTGCTGTTTTGCGCCGTTGGCCTGATATCAACGGGTTGCACCACCGTCGTCGCGGAACGGTTGGAATCCGCCAAGACCGTCGATGACGGCACCGGATACATCTTCATCTACGACGACATGTCCGCGACCGATGTCTATCTCGCTGGCGAGATGAACCGTTGGGGTCCGAACGACGGTGGAAAAATCAGGAAGGGCGACAAGTACAACATCAAGTTCAAGCGGCGCGAGGACGGCATCTGGCAGGCCGTGGTGCCCTATAAAGAACATGTGAAGCTTCCTCAATACGACACGCTCGATGACGAGGTCTACGTGGAGCACGGCAACCGGTATCGTTACAAGATCGTCATCGACGGCGATCGCTGGATCGCGGACCCGAACAACCGGAGCATTCTCCGGGATCCCGACGGGAACGAAAATTCCCTGCTTGTTGCACCCTGAGCCGACCACAGGAATGATCACCGGATGAACAACGCGACGCGGCGAAGCGCAGGGCTCATTATCCTAGGCGCGCTGCTTTTGTTCATCGTCAAGATGGATGCGCAGACATCGCCCTCGACATATGTCGGTGGACAACTCGTCGTATTACCGCGCGACGGCAATGCTATCGCCAGCCTTCACGCCCTGGGATACACAAGTTTATCCGCCATCACAGGAACCGGTTATCGGGTCATGGGAATACGGCCTGGTCTTTCGGAGGCGGCGGCGCTGTCCGAGCTTCTGGGCCGCGGCGATATCATCTCGGCCGACTATAATCGCATAGCCCGCGCTTTTCTAACCCCGAACGATCCTTCTTTCGCTCTGCAATATCATCTCGCCATCACCCGATGCACCGAAGCGTGGGATATTACTCAGGGTTCATCATCCGATACGATCGCTGTCGTCGATTCAGGAGGCGACACAAAACATCTCGATCTCGTGGGTCGCGTCGTCTTCGCGGCCGGCAGCGATATTCTTGACGGGGATAGTGATCCTTCAGAACCAACGACGGGTGGTGGTCACGCCACGCTAGTGTCCGGCACAGTCGCGGCCACCACCGACAATGCCACGGATGTGTCCGGCGTGGATTGGAATTCCCGCCTGCTCTTCGTCCGAGTTCTCGGCACAAACGGCAGCGGTAGTTTTTCCAACATTGCTAATGGCATCTTGAATGCGGTTTCGCACAAGGCCACGGTCATCAACCTGTCACTGGGCGATACGAACGTCGTTCCGGCCACCATCGATGTCGTGGAATACGCTCTCCTGGCCGCCCGCAACGCCGGCATCATCGTTTCCATCGCCACAGGAAACTCAGCTTCATCAGGTTTTGAGACGGTTGCATACCCGGGCAATTCACTGCATGCCATCGGGGTCGGCGCGTCGACATCGGCCGATTTGAGAGCCACGTTTTCCGAATTCAAGAAGCCCGACAGCCTTAAGGGCGTCGATGTCGTCGCGCCCGGTCAAACGATCCTGACACTGAGTCCTGGGTTCGGCACCACGACCGTGGACGGCACATCCTTCTCGGCGCCCATCGTGTCCGGGTTGGCCACACTCTTGAAATCCATCAGGCGCGAGTACACACCGGCGAATTTTCTGACGCTGATTCGAGCCACGGCCAAAGACATCAACACGGCGGGATTCGACGCGGAAACAGGCCACGGCCGCGTCGATGCCCTGAACATGCTCCGCACAGCGCAGAACAACACCGTCTTTCCCTTCGCCAACGATTCCAACGCGTACCGCGTCGACCTCTTCAACGGGACGCTCGGAGACGTCCGCACTGCCACCGCATCCACAACGACCGGACGCCAGGGACGCAGCGGCGTCGCGATTTCAGGCGACAATATCTTCGTGGGATATGATTCCTCCGTAAACAAGGACACCGGCTCCGTAGAATTCTACGTCCGCTTCGATTCGGCTCAGCCGTCCGAAACGCGCTATATCCTCACGCAGCATGGTTCGGCCGCCAAACCGAAAGGCAGCCTCGATCTCATCCTCACTTCCGACTCGAAGCTCCAGTTCAGTCTCCAGGATTCCGGCGTCATCACGTCGCAGACGACGTTGCGCCCGGGGCAGTGGTACCATGTCGGGCTTACTTACGGACCCAAGGGCATGATTCTCCACGTCAACGGCGAATCGGAAGCGTCGCGGCTCGTGACCGGAGGGCCGACACCCGCGGATACGATCTATGTCGGCGCGCCGACCGCCTTCGGAGGTGCCCGATCCGCCCGCTGCCAGGTCGATGCTCTGCGATTTTCCAAGACACAACGCATCATCTTCGCAAGCGCCCTGGCGACGAAGATATGGAGCCTCTCCTCGCGCGCCATCAACGCCGTCAATGTCAGTTGGACGGCGCTTAAGAACGATACGACGGGCGTCCTCGTCAATATTTACGCGGACATGGATTCGAGCGGCTATGACGGCGTGCTGCTTGCCTCCAACGTCGCCAACGACGGCCAGGAATCGGTCGCTCTCGATCTGCTGGCGACCAACGGCGATCCGTTCTATATCTACGTGGAGGCGTACGACTCGTCCTTTCCATCCGAGCGGGCGCTCGCATACTCTGATACCGCCTTCCAGGGCTTCTCTCCCCTGGCCGCGCTTCTTTCTTCCTCGGCACCCGCTACCGACCAATTCTGCCTCGTCTCCTCCTGGCACATTCCGAGAGTTCTTCCCTGGCTGCGGTTAGCCCGGGAATACATTCTGGACAAGGAAATCGGTAGACTCTTCACGCGCCTCTATTATCTTCTCGGCTGACGATGAATTCCAAACCTCAATCTTCACTAACGAATCGTGCGTCAGGTCGTGTATTCCGCCCCGGAAGGGAGCTCGTCTACCAGATCTTCCCCGACCGGTGGAAGAACGCCCGGCCCGACCGGAATCCCGCGGACGGGTCGTGGAACTGGAAGAAGGAGCCCGTTCGCTTCACGACCGATCATTCGCTCCTGACCGGTCAGCGCACCGATCAGTACCACTTCTTCGGCGGCGATCTCGAAGGCGTGAGAGAGAGTCTGCCGTATCTCCAGGATCTCGGCGTCACCGCCGTCTACATGACGCCGATCTTCCAGGCACGATCGACGCATCGATACGACGCGGTCGATTACATGACCATCGATCCTGCGCTTGGCACGAGGGAGGATTTCGAAGCGCTCGCCGGGGATCTGCGGAAACGAAAGATGAAGCTCGTCCTCGACGGTGTCCTGAATCACACCTCGGAGGAACACCCATGGCATACGGATCCGGATATGAGGAAGGAGCATTACATCATGAAGGCGGACGGACAGCCGATGTCGTGGCTCAATCACGGCAGCCTCCCTAAGCTCGATCCGCAGAATCCGCAGGTGGCGAAAAAACTTCTGGAAGTTCTCGACGCATGGCCGGAAGCCGACCTCTGGAGACTCGACGCGGCGCATCTCCTGCCGCAGGAATTCCTCCGGCAACTGCGCTCGCACGTCGCGCCGAGGCCGATTCTCATCGAGGACTGGAGCTACTGCCCGCACTATTTCCGGAAGAATATCGCGGACGCCGTCACGAATTTTCTCTTCCGCGACGCGGTCCGCACGTTCTTCATCCAGGACGCCTCGCCGGAAACGCTTCTCGAACGGCTCGAAATCTGGATCCGGACTTATCCGCGCCGGAACCTCGGCCTCTCGTGGAACTTCCTCGACAACCATGACACCGAGCGTTTCATCTCCCTCGCCGGTCGAGACAGCCTGATGCGAGCGCTGGTTCTCCTCTTCACGCTCCCCGGCACTCCCATGCTCTATCACGGTTGCGAGGTCGGAATGAAGGGAAAGACGACCGGCGAGTCGCGCGCTCCGATGGAATGGGATGAATCGAAATGGGATCGCGGGATCTTCGACCACGTGAAGTCGCTTGCGAAACTCCGCCGCGAGCATCCCGTACTAGCAACCGGCGGATTCACACCCCTCTTCGCCGACAACCGGTCGCGAGCGTTCGCGTTCGAGCGGACGGACAGGGCGTCTCGCGCGGTCATCGCTCTGAATGACGGTTATCTTCCGGGATGTTTTCATGACCAGGGAACAGATTGGACCCTGGATCCAGGTTCATGGCGGATCGAGATTACCGAGAAACATCACCCGGTCACCGTTCTGGTGTTCAGCGCATAGCGGGCGACATGTTTTCAGATGTGAGGTTCTCGGCGGCCCAGCACCACCTGATCAGCCGTAATCAACCGTTCTAAATCTTGTATTTTCATAGGGGTAGCCCAAGTCGAATAGTTTAGTAAAAATGATTACATTGCATTGCAAAATCTGAATATTTCTTGATATAATTGCCCTCTCATGCGACCAGATTTGCAATCAACTTGTCTTCGTGTTCATTTTGTCGTGAATGTTCACCTGGTCCCATGCAAATAGGTTCATTTTTTCCGTCTCAACGATCATCAAGGGTCAGAGAATTTTAATGCGCAATTTCACTGCAAAGTTGTCACTGATTTCCCTCTCCGCCTTCACTCTCGCCTTGATTTTCCCCTCGCCCGCATCCGCGCTCGCCTCGATCCGTGTCACAGGATCCTTCAATGGTTTTTCGATTAACGATACGGCCATGTCCACCGGAACCGGGCCCGATGCCGGGCGCTGGAAGTTGACCGCGCAGATTTTCTACACGTCGGCGGCTTCCGACACGGCATGGAAATTCGTCGCGCCCGTCGGATCATGGGCAACCGACCACTGGGGCGGTAATGGCGCGGGTGCTGACATCGCGATGCCGGCGTTCAACACGATCTTCGCCGCGAACCACAACGGCGGAGCGGGCGCGGAATCTGGGAAATGGACCGGAGCCTGGGACTCGAACAAGTGGTATACATTCCGCTTCGCCGACGCGGGCTCCGCCAGCACGAATGCAACGGTGATGCAGACGGACAATGCCCCCATCTCCATTTCCACCGTTACCCCGGCAACCACTCCCTATGCCTATATTCCCGCTCGCGTCAACGTCACGATCTCCGGAGCAAAAAGCCAGCAGGAAAAAGTCATCGTCCGTTACACCGTCAACGGCTGGATCACTTCCGACACCGTGCTCTGCGATTCCACGGCCGCCACCGCCTACTACGCCGATATTCCCGGCTTCGCCGCCGGCACAAAGGTCATCTACTACGTGCTCACTTCCACGGCCGCCACCTCCACGGACTGGGATCTCCAGACTCTTGCTTACAACACCAACGGCGGCTCCAATTACACCTACACGGTCCTTCCTCCCAACGTCACTCACCACACGGTCTATCCTCCCACGGGTGTCTACGGCCGCTATGGAGGCGGATCCCAGTTCGCGGGCTCGGAACGCGTCCGCACAACGGCTGGTGCCACGGCCTACCTGACCTGGGACACCAACAACATCTATGCGGCCTTCACGGGCGGCACCGGAAATACTGACAGCTACATCGTCATGGTGGATACCAATCCGGGCATCGCGTCCGGCGCCTTGCCGACCGACACATACGCGGGCCGAGGCTATTGGGGCAACACCTTCCGACCGGATGTCGCGTTCACCGCGGCCTCTAGCGTCCTTCGGCGGCAAGCGGCCAACACGGCCGGAACCTGGCAGATTCCCACGGATGTCACGGCGTCCTGCACATCCTTATTCGGCTACGACTCCGGCGCGGGAGCGGCCGACTCCATCGTGATCGGGATCCCGCGCTCGCTCGTCGGACTCGCCAATCCGACCGATTCCGCCGCCTTCTGGATCTACGCCGTCTCTTCGCCGAGCACTGTCTGGGCCATCTTTGACAGCACCACCGACGGCAAGCTCTATACGACAGGCACCGATTCCGGGATGATTCTGTTTGAAACTTCGAGCATACCCTCGGCTCCGCCTTCTCCCATCGCTCCGACAGACGGCCAAACCACCGTCGCGTCGCGCCGACCCACGATCTCGTGGAACGTCGCGACACCCGGCGATCCGGCGGATTCCATCATCGATTACTATTTCGAGATCGCGACCGACTCGAACTTTTCAGATACCACAAGCTTCCCTCTCGAAGTCGGATGGCGCGGCGCCACGAATTCCATAACCTGCACGACAACCCTTGCGGCGAACACCTGGTATTACTGGCGCGTCAAGGCCAAGGAAACAGGCGGCGGCGTGGGGTCCTTCTCCTCGTCATGGAGCTTCAAGATCAACACCATCATCGCCGTCGACGGGTCTCTCACCGACTGGAATTCCACGGAGAAGTTTCCGACGTTGAACGCCAACGGCTTCTACCTCACGTGGGACTCCACCTACCTCTACGGCGCGTGGGACCGCGGAACCACTTTTGAGACGACGGATGTGGTCTTCATGTACATCGATACCGCCGCCGGCGGATCCTCATCGGCCATCAACTGGAACGGCGGCGGTTCCCATCTTCTGCCGTTCAGCGCCGACATAGAGATCAACTATCGGCAGAGAAATCTCTCGCAGGACTTCGATTACCAGGTCTGGAACGGCGCCGGCTGGACCTTCAAAGACACCGCCGGCACGGAATACAAGAACGGCACCACCAATGTCCTGGAGTGGTCCGTCCCGTGGTCGATCATCGGGCCGGCGACAACGCAGTTCAAGGTCATCATGTATGTCGAGAATGAATACAATTCCAATTATATGTTTTCTCCCGCTCCCGCCACGAATCCGCAGGGCGCGGCGCCGCAGGAATTTTCCGCCTACCTCCAGTTTGACCGCAGCACCATGAACTCCTCCTCGAACGACCGCTACTACTACCGCTCATCGCGAACCTGGCAGGCTGAAGCGCCGTCGCCGGCTTCCTTCAGTCCCATCGTGGACGGCATCAAGGATGCCGCATGGGGCAACACACCGTCGGCAACCTCCTCGTCTTATCGTCTTCCGGCGCCCGGATACGGGGACACGAATCCTCCGATGACCGTCGCCGCGGGCGGGCTCTGCCGCGACGTGTATGTCACCAACGACGCGCAATGGCTGTATATCGGATGGCAGGCGACTGGTGACGTATTCGCGCTCGATGAGCCGGGGCAGACCGCGCAGTCCGCTCACTACGGCTTCGCCATCACCGATACCAGTTCCTACGGTTCTCCCCAGGATCCGTGGAAATCGGGCGGGACCACTTTCGTTTCTGGTTACGGAGCCGATGTCTGGACCAACCTCTTCGCGAATTTCAACGTGACCACCTACAGCGACTGCAACCGCTACACCACGCTGGGCGCCGCCTGGAACGTCAGCGCAATCACCGTCGCCAACCAGGATTACGGCGGCTACCTCCCTTCCATCGCTCAAGGATGGGGCGAGATCCGGATCCCATTGTCCAACATCAGCCCGACTCTCAGGATCGGCGACTCCATCGCCATCATCCACTACAGCCGGCACAACGGTTCGAAGGGCGGGGCGGACGACGCGACGCCGTTTATCTCATCCGGGACTAGCGACTGGGCCGTTTCGAATGCCCATCTTCAATTTCGCGACACCGCGGTGATCGTGTATGCCATCAAGCGGGGCGTGATCGATGCGTCGCACATTCCGGACACGACTCCCGTCCAGGGACTGCGCCTCATGCGCTACCCCGAAACTACGACCGTGGGTGTTCCGGCGAATCTTCTCCTGAAAGCCAAGCCGACAGGGATCGTAACCAGTGCGACAGTGATTTATTCGACGGACTCCGGCGGCGCCTGGACCAGCGTGGCGCTGGCGGAGGAAGTCACCAGCGGTGAAGCGACGTATTGGTCCGGCTTCCTGCCCTCTTTTGTCAAGGATTCGATCGTTCTCTATTATTTCGCGATCAACTCTTCCCAGATGACAACCTACCTCTATGGCGCGGACACCTGGTCCGTTCCCACCGCGTCCCAGGCGACCGCCATCGCCAATCCATTCCGATTTTCGATCAGCAACGCCGCGCCCACTCCGCCGACATCCGTTGATATCACGCCGCGCGTGCCGACCGGTAACGACACTCTGGTGGTCACGACATCCGGCGGAGCCGATTCCGATGCCGTCGATCTACTTCGCTACACCTTCTCGTGGTACAGAAACGGCGTCTTCCAATTCTCCTCCGTCGATTCCTATGCCCCCTACACCTCGGAGGTCTCTCCCGCCCTGACCTCCGCGGGCGACACCTGGTCCGTGCTGGTTACCTTGAGCGACGGTTGGGATACGACGGCGAGCGTTTCAGGACCGATCGTCAGGATATCCACGATGGCGGTCTGGTCCGGAGCACTGCCGTCGGAAGCCAACCGGGCCACTCAATCCACGACCGGCGGCATCACTGAATGGATCTGGAGAGATCGGACCGGCGAAGCGTTTGGCGCCACGGACGCATACGATCTCCGCGAAGTTCGCGTTCAGGCGGACACCACATATATGTATTTCCTCTTCCGCATGGGATCGTACCCGCTGGACGGCGTTCATGTGGCCGTGGCCATCGATACCACGAACGGTTCGCCGGGCGGCAATGAGATCGGCGACCAGACATCCACGCTGTTGGATTCCGGTATCCTCTCCCCGCCCATGCGATACGAGCGTCAGTTCATCGTTCACGCCGTGACCCCGGGATCCCTGAGCGTGGAACTTGACACGGCCGCCGGGGCCGGCAACAACTGGATCAGCCCCCCCGGCGGAAGCGTGATCAGCGCGGATCCTGTCGCGGGTCTCGTCGAAGTGCGTCTCAGCCGAGCCGACCTCATGTTGAACGGCACCTGCACTCCCCGTTTCGCGTTCGCGACCTTTGGAAACTTTCTCGGGGCAGCCGCCACGGCGAACACTTCCGGATTTACCGGTTACAGTAATCCATCGGATGTCCTCGATGCCGTCTCCAGAACCAAAACGGGCCTCAACGATACCCGGCACTTCACGATTGGTTCGACGGAGGACTTCGACGACGCGGACCTCGACTTCGCTCCTCAGATCAATCTCTGGGACACCTCCGTCGCTCCGAATATGCCTCCCGGATCCACGCCGTTGGAACTTCCCGCGACGGGAGACACGGTCTACTCGAATCCGCCGACGCTCACGTGGAGCACTCCCGCTGACACGGATGCCGGCGACACGATCATCGCCTATATCGTTGAATTCGCCGACTCCGGAACCCCGCTGGACGGAAACGTCCTCTATCGCGTTTCCATCGCCGCCAGCGGCCTGACCTTGTATTCCATCCCTGACTTCATTCCGGACAGCATCTACTACACCTGGCGCGTTCGTCCCGTGGATCGCGCGGGCAACATCGGCGAGGGCGCCCCCCAGACGTTCTTTCTGCATGACGCCACCAGCATCCTCGTCAACTCGCCGACCGACCTGCAGAACATGAACAACATGCGCCGCATGAACGGAGATGAAGTGGCGGGCACGACGATCCGCTGGAACTGGGTGGGCGCGACGCACTCCGACAGCGCCCCGATAACCGCGTACGTGATCCAGATCGATACGTCGACGAGCTTCACGAGCCCGATCGACTCCCGCACGCTTCCCAATACGGCCCGTCTCTATACCTGGACAAGCGCTCAGCGGGGCTACACGTATTACGCCCGCATCCTCGCCTACGACACGGGAACAGGAATCGGGACGTCCCCGACTTCGGACGGCATCTACGTCTCGCGCCGGGAAGTCAACGGGGATTCGTCGGACTGGGCTCCCACGGGAGGCTACGCCTTCCTGTCAGCCAATCTGAACGCCTCCTACGCGGAGGGGATCTGGACGGACTCCAACGGCGACCAGAGAGGCGACGTCGCGAACTCCACGTCGCGCGACATCGTTCAGTTTCAAGTCACCGCTGATCCCTATAACCTGTATTTCCTCGTTCCGACCACCGCCTTCGTCGACGGCGCCACGCTCGGACAGATCGCCATCTCGTACGAAAACTCCTCGGACGTGCGCGCCTTCCAGGGAAACGGCACATACTCGGAAGACTCCTTCACCACCACAAAATGGGCGTGGGAGAATCTCGTCCGCTGGCGAACAGGAAACGACGACTGTTTCGCGATGAACACGTATTACACCGCGACGCCGGCTCGCTACACGGAAAACACATCGTCGAAATACGTGGAACTCTGTGTTCCTTTCTCGGCGATCGGCGGAAGCGATAATATCCTCGGACGCCAGGTGGCCTTTACTGTAGCTTCGTTCTACAACAACGGCGGCGCCGTCGGAACCAATGGCGCGGGAAACTCAAATGTCGTGGACGCCGTTTCCTCCGGATTGTCCACCTGGCCGGATGAGGTCAACGGTTCGGATCCCATTGTCAACTACACGCTCCTGACCACCTTCGACACCGGTGGCCGCGTCACGGCTTTCTCCGGCGGTCTCGAGACCGCTTCGTATACTCCGAATCTGCCGACTCAAAACGGCGACCCGGTACAGTCTCAGCTGGATCTCATCATGTACAACGTCTTCATCGATCGCTTCGTCTCGGGCAGAAACGACAATCCGCCCCCTGATCCGAACATGATGGGCGGCGACTTGCAGGGGCTTATGGATTCCATGACCTATTTCAATACCATGGGATTCAACTGCATCTACATGAGCCCGGTCTGCGACTTCGGCGGAGGCGCCTGGGGATATAACCAGAGCGACCTCTACGCGGTGCAATATTCGTTCGCCGATCCGAGCGCCAGGTGGCGCCGCCTGCAATCGGTCGTAGAGCTTGCCAAGAAGGCCAGGAATCACAATATCAGGCTCGCCATGGACTGGGTGCCCGGCCAGATCTACCAGGGGCGCACCACGACGAATCACCCCGACATCATCAACGGGAAGCGATTTGGCGGCGAGCGCGTGCGGGAGGACTGGGCATCCGCGCGACAATTCTTCGTCGACCATTCGCTCACGTGGGCCGCGCTCGGCATCGTGGCGCTTCGCGCCGACAACACGAAGTTCTATCAGCCGGACGATATTCCCAACAATGGACTGCCGTTCTACCGCTACATGAGGAAGAAGTGGAACGAGGTCTACCCCCAGATCTACGTCTTCGGTGAACAACCTGGAGGCGCTTCCGATCTCGCCGCGTACGTCAATGACGGAGCGCGCATGAATGGGCAGCTCGATTTCCCCATCCGTGAAAACATCAATGCATGGGTGAATGGCGGCACCACGGCCAACCTGATCTCTGGATTCACCGGCAACGAGGCCACCTATGGCGCGAAGGCGCTGATGGCGGGCTTCATCGAAAACCATGACCACAGCCGTACCTATCACAACATGGGTGGCGGCGGGGATAATGACGGCTTCAAGAGCGGCGGCGTGATGTCGAATATCCGCGCCGGCTATATGTTCTGCGCGCTGAACTCGCAGCCGCCGGTCTTCTTCTACGGCGATGAAGTGCCGATCACGGGATGGAACAGCGGGACGTATCCATTTCCGCCGGCCCAGTTCAACGTAGGAACCGAGCTGCAGGGGCAGACGCGCGTCATGCCTTGGAACTGGCCGGACGGCACGTGGTTGCGCGACGCCATCGCGGACTACTACACGGCGCGCTGCGTCTTCCCGGAGATGCGCGGATCGAACGCGAACCGCAACCTGAGTCAGGCGCCGGTTGACGATCGGTTCATGCGCTATCGCCGTGGAACAGGCGATCAGCAGCGCGTGGTCGGCTATGTTAATAAGTCAGGTGGTTCCGTCGCCGGCATCACGATCGACCTCGAAAACGGATCCACATTCAGGGACTGGCTGTATCCGACCGACGCCGTCGTCGGAGCAACCCCCACCACTAGCATTTCGGACAAAGGGCGCCTCTGGATCCAGGCCGGCTTCGGGCGTTACGCGATCAACATTAATGCGGGCGAGCCTGGCGTCATCTGTTCCATCGACAACAACACCGCATGGACCAGTATCACCGGCACCGATGGCAAGTGCTGGCTCACTCGCGTGATGACTGCGGAGTTCGGCGGTGCCGGCGTGGAGAACCGCACGCTCTACTGGTGGAAACCCGGCTACACCGTTCATTCGCGCGTCATACACCTTCCGACAGGCGGCGGCGATCTCGGAACCCTCGGCGGCGGCGAAACCACGGTTTCCTTCGTTACTCCCGATGTCAACGGACCGCCGATCCCCACGGGCCTTTCAGCGGTAACACGCGATCGAGCGATCTGGTTGAAATGGGAACCCGTGACCGACTACACGTCAGAAGATCCTCAGAATCATGTGACGTATCGCGTCTATAGATCGCGCACCTCGAACGATGCCAACGCCGAATGGATCATTGAAACTCTCCAGCCCTGGTATTACGACAGCAACAACGACGATTTCCTCACGAACGGCGACACCTATTACTATCGCATCAGGGCCGTGGACCGGAACGGCAACCTCTCCGGCTGGTCGCCCGAGGCCGTGGCTGTCCCGAATCTCTGCACCGTGAAGTTCTACTTCACGACCGAGGGCGCATGGACTGGCACTCCGTCCTCGGTGAAGATTGCCGGCAATCTTGCGGCTCTCGGCAACTGGGCTCCCATCACCATGACCATGCTCGACACGAGCCTCTGGTATTTCGAGTGTCAGATGGATCCCACCATCATGCCGGAATACAAGTTCCTGATCAACGACGGCTGGGAGTGGGATAACATCTTCTACTCGAACGATGTCAGCTACGATCGTCACGGCCGGCCGCGCCTCATCAAGATCGTGGACCATACCGGCAACCGCGTTGCGGTCTTCACGAACAAGTACAACGTCGATGGTGACGTCGCGCCGCGGAAGGTCAAGAACGCGGTGGCCACCGCCAATGACACGTTTATCTCGGTCGGTTGGACTCCGAATCTGGAAGCGGATGTCAACCGCTACATCATCCGACGCTCCCCGGATGGATCCACATGGACCGAAATCGGGGACGCCGCCATTTCACAGAACACTTATACGGACACAGCGGTCACGCCGGGAACATGGTATTATCAGGTTCGCGCCGTCGACTGGTGGAACCAGGGCGGCGACTGGTCCACGACCACCTCGGCCGCGCTCGTCTCATCTGACGTCACGCCTCCGTCACAGCCTCAAAGCCTGACGCTGGCTCCCGTGGATACCGGCAGCATCTACATCACATGGGCCGCCAACTCCGAGGGGGATATGGCCGGATACTACCTCTTCCGCAGCAGCACAGACGCGACCGTCCCCATGACGCTGGCCAACCGTGTCAGCCCCTCGCTCATCGTCCCCTCTCTCTCTCCGACATTCACCGACACCGGAGTTACGTCCGGAGTTCAGTATTGGTATCGTCTGTCCGCCGTTGATTATTCGGGCAACATCTCCACTCCCTCCGACACGGTCGGCGCTTACATCGTCGCCCTGACCCTCTCGTGCGATCTGGCCAATATCTCCGGCAACATTGAATTAACGGGCAATGTTCGTTCATTCGGTCCTTCCCCCAATCTCGTGACCATGCCCGTTCTCAGCGGAACCGTTCGGCAGAAAACCTTCGGCGTCTTTGCCGGCCAGACTCTGCAGTATCGATATTCTTACGGCAACGGAGCCACGAGCGAGGGAGTCTTCAACACCGGATCCCAGAAGAGGGAATACGTGCCGGCTCAGATTCCGACCATTACGCTCAACCAGGACTGGGAGGATGCCCCCGCCGGAGTGCAGAATCCCGTGGGATTCGCCGGCCATCAATCGGCTTATCTGCAATGGACCAATGACTCGAGCGTGGACGTGGTGGGGTATTACGTCGAGCGCGCCAGTTCGACGGATACCGTCTATACGCGCATCACGCCCAATATCCTGACCTCCGCCTACTACCTGGACTCAGGTCTCACCAATGGGGAAACCTATCACTACCTGGTCCGGTCCGTCGACGGCGGAAACATCCAGTTGCAGAGCCCGGTAACTCGCGCCATCCAGGTCACCCCCGTCGCGCCGATCTGGATCCGCTTCCGCGTGGATGCGGAACCCGTGGATCGACCCAGAATCGCGGCCCGGAGAATCATCAGATGATCCGTAAACCTCGAATCGCCATTCGCCACATCCGGAGCGCGATTCTCATCGTGTTTACTATCGCCGTCACCTGCCTCCCCGTTCTCGCCGAAACTCTCGTGGGCCGCGACAGCTGGGGCGTGGCCCCCAAATACATCGCCATCCAACCCGGTACGACCGTCTCGGTCTGGAGCACGGCGGACAGGGCGCAGATCACGGGCGGAGCCGTGGCGATGTCTCCTGTTGGGGATGGCACCTACGAATACATCGTCGGTCTCACCGCGGGACAATCCTACAACTACCTCTTCTATACCCGGCCCGGAGCCACAGCCATACAGGGGCTCCAGGCGGGAAACGAGTATTACGACATCGTTCCCACCATCGGGACCATCCGCTGTGGACGAAATGCTCCCCTGTATAATGACACTTCGGCCTATTATTCCTCCGTGAACTACGATGCGCGGCGCGTCCTGGCCGTCCCTTCCACCATGAATCCCGGAGAGACACTCTGGGTATTCAACAATTGGGGTGAAACTCCCGGAGTCATATCCGGTTTCACCGGCAATGGCGAAGGCGATACCAGCATTCGCCTCAACTGGACGGGCACCTACGGCTTCTGGGGCACCGGCGGCGAGGCGTTCAAGTCGGCGGATGTCCTGGCCGGAGGTATGATCGAGATCTATCGATCCGCTTCACCGCTGACCGGCTACGCGCTTCGCGATACCGTCACGGGCGGTTCCACAACTTACCTCGATACGAATCTCGCGCCCGGAAGCTACTATTACATGGTGCGCGCGCTCGACGCCTATAAAGGTCTCGGATACGCAAGCGACTCCTACCGCACTTTGCGGGGCGGGTCCGACTCCCCCGTGGTCAATACCTACATTCAATGCACCACCGCCCTTTCGATCCGCAGTTTCTTCATCGTCCAGGGCGGTGACTGGGATTACATCAAGGATCATAACTACCGGGCGTGGTTTTCAGAGAGCACCGGCGATCCCTGGTGTGAAAAATTCCCGGCGACCATCGCCGTCGTCACTCTTCCGGATCGACGCAAAAACGGGACTGACGTTCCGACGAATCAGAACATCGCAAGTCTGAACCCGCAGCGTTAACTTTTCTTCTGCTTCCTCACCGCCACCATGATCCTTGTTCCCAGCAGCACCGCGACAGCGCTCCCATACACCACCGGCTGCGTCACGTCGCTCTTCATGCGCATGAAGAAATGCACCGCTCCCAGGATGACGATCACATACGCCAGCTTGTGAAGCTTCTGCCACCTTTTTCCCAATCGACGCACCCATCCTGATGTGGATGTCACCGCCAGCGGCACAAGCATGCAGAAAGCCAGAAAGCCGATGATGATGAAGGGCCGCGAGAACACATCCTCCACGATGACCGGGAGATCGAAGACCTGGTCGAGAGCCACGTATGTCAGAAGGTGCAGGCAGGCGTAGAAAAAACCGTACAGCCCCAGCATCTTCCGGAGCCGCAGCGGCCAGGTCCAGCCCGTCCAAGTCTTCACCGGTGTGCAGGCCAGTGATGCGATGAGAAAAATGAGCGCGACGAGACCGAACTGGTTCAGCGCGGTCGATATGGGATTGGCGCCGAGCGTTCCCGAAAGCCCGCGCCACGAGAGGACGACGAGCGGCGTCAGGGATCCCACGAATACGCCCGGCTTCAACCAGGTCAGGGGAACAGCCTTCTTAATCATGACTCAGTAATTAACCTTCAGATCCATCCCCGCATACATCGCCGCCACGTCCGCTCCATACCCGTTGAACGGCAGCGTCGCCCGGCGCGTCCACTCCCCGATCCGCCGCTCGCTCGCCTGGCTCCACCGCGGATGCGGGACGTCCGGATTCACGTTCGCGTAGAATCCATATTCGCGCGGCGCCGTCTTGTTCCACGTCGTCGGCGGCTGCTCTTCGGTGAACCGGATCGAGACGATCGACTTGATCCCCTTGAATCCGTATTTCCATGGAACGACCAGGCGAATCGGAGCTCCATTCTGGTTCGGCAGAACTTTGCCGTACAACCCTACCGCCAACAGTGTCAACGGGTTCATCGCCTCATCCAGTCGCAACCCTTCCACGTACGGCCAGTCCAGCGAGCCGCCCTTCTGACCCGGCATCTGATCGGGATCGTGGAGCGTCGTGAATGCGACATACTTCGCCCGAGAGGTCGGTTCCAGTTTCTTCAACAGGTCTCCTAGGGAATATCCCACCCATGGTATCACCATTGACCACGCTTCGACGCACCGCATCCGATACACGCGCTCCTCCAGCGGAAACCACTTTACTAGCTGATCGATGTCGATGACCTGGGGCTTTGCGCACTCCCCTTCCACGGTAATCGTCCACGGGCGCGGCTGCAGCGTCGATGCATAAGCCGCGGGATCGCTCTTGTCGATCCCGAACTCGTAGAAATTGTTGTAAGCGGTTACATCCTTATAGGGAGTCTTATCCTCGCCTGGATCCCATTTCGTATTCTTGACAATATCTCCCATCACATCGCCCGATCCCACCGCCGCTTCTTCCGGCGCATCGATGGAATTCGGTCCGATCTTCATAAGCCCCAGGAGCCCCGTGCCCGTCAGCGCCGCCGTCCCCGCCATCAAGGCCGCATTCTTCATGAACGCCCGGCGCGCCTGGTACACGCCTTCCGGCGTGATCTCGGATGAGGACGGAGGTTTCGTCTGGACAGGTTCAGCCATGGTGTGTCATTTCAGTGGTCGCGCAACTGGTTCGGCTCTTACAAAGATCAAGAAGATCTTCACTCCATTTTCTTCACAGCGGACGACGCGGGGATCTCAACGAGTATGCACCGCGACGTGGTGGACGGCATGGTCAGGATCCCGAAGGCTTCCGAGGATGTGATCCGCCGGCCATGAATGTCGGGCGACGTTATCGCATGAATGCTCAGCTTGCGGCCGGCCGTAGACTCCATTTCCGCTATCCGCACGCTTTCCGCGGGAACGGAATCAACAACACATATTGTCCGCGCCATCGCCAAGGCCATCTGAATCCTGTCCCACGTTCCGGCGGATGAATGCCTCGACCGAAATCGAAGCTTCTGCCGCGTCTTTTCGGCCTGGTAATCGGAAATGCGGCGGGCGATCGTCATTCCAATTCAGCCAGAAAAGTCTTGAGCTCCGGAAGATCGCCTGGAAAATGAATGCGGTTCTGCTCGATCAGCAGTACGGCCTCGGCAAGCGTGATCCGTGCGTTGTACCGCCACTCCTCGCTCAATTTTTCGTAGATCGAGCGCGCTCCATTCAGCCGGGATGAAGCCAACGCAAGAACCAGAACCTGCATATCTCGAAATCTCTTGATTCCCGTCCGTTCCGATACCATCTTTTCCACGGCAAAAGATTCCGAAGTCGCAACAGGCAGAACCAGGTCGTCCACGATGATCCGCTCCGTCTGAATCAGGTTAAGTCCGCCGAAAATCACGTAGTTATCTCCAGAGTCCAGAACCGCATCCGGTTGTAAATCCTCCCGAATTCCAAGAAGATTGATTTCAAGATGCGTTTCCGGATCGCGAGGGGCCAGAATCGAAGGTTCGTCCCGCGATGCCTTCCATTGTGAGAGAGACCGGATGATGTCCGTATCTCCTCGGCGAATGGCCGTATCGACATCCATGGTGACGAAGAGATCGCCCGGATCCCCTTTCGCCATGGCATGAATTCCCGGAACATTGGATCCGACAATGACAATATCGTCGTTAAGAGCCGGCTGAAGGTCGCGAAGCGTATTCCTGAGTTTTTGAGCAAATGTTTCCCCGGAGCTCAGAACCGCCACTCCACCCGCGCGCCCGCGCCCACCGTGAAGTAATCGTTCTGCTTCTCCAGCAGGTCCTGCACCCATGCGCCGGTCGTCGACGCGGAGAGTTCCAGGTTCGTCGCTATCCTGTACCCGAGCGAGAGGTTCGTGCCGTACGTGTTCCGTTCCGACGTCGTCTTCTGTCCCTGCTCCGATTTCGCCAGGCTGGCGTTGGCGCCGCCGGAGAGCTGGATCCTGCGGTTGAGGTCGGCCACTTTTCCGATTCCCGGAAGCTGCAGCGATTCCGGCACCTTCAGGTCGAAGTAGGTCGTCCAGTTCATCGAAGGCGAGAGCGACTGGGACACGGTCTTCTGCTCCGGCGTGAACGTCGGTACATTCGTCGACCGGTTATAGCCGCAGGTGATCGTCATGTTGAAGGCGTCCGACAACTGGAAGTTCCAGTTCAGGTTAGGAGCGATGCTGTTCGTCCGCGCCGCGGCGGCCTCGGTCCGGCCGTAGCTCACACCGCCCGTGATGTACGACGACTGGAACTTGATGAAGGACCGGGGAAACGCCTGGTTGTAGTCCATGCGCATGTTCAGGGATCCGTTAATGCCGTCCGTCAGGGAAAGCGTGGACTGCGATGCCACTTCGTTATGCGTGAAGCTCGTCGAATACGATGTCGAGAGCCAGTTCCAGGTCTTGATCTCTCCGCCCAGGTTATGCACGATGTTCGTCGATCCGCTCGACCGGTTCGCCGTGATCCCGTCCGTTCCCTGTCCGATCCTCTTGGAGCTTCCCCACGGGAAGATGCGCTCGCCGACATAGTCCCCGAAGACATCCGTGATGCCCACCTTGGTGGAGAGCGGGCGCTCGGTCGTGCTCCGGTAGGACGCGTTCGACGAGAGCGAATACGAATATCGCGCCGTAAGCCAGGACAGAAGCCTCGTCCATCGGGACGGATCGACGCCCACGTTCAGGCGGAAATCTCCGCCGAGCGCCAGGTCCTTGTTGACCGTCAGGCCGAAGGTCGGGAGATTGAAATTCTCCGTGTAGTTTCCGGAGAAAGACACGCCCGGCGAAACTCCCCAGAACGACGGCAGTGAGAGCGCCGCGTTCGTCGTGTGGACGCGGTTCTGCACGCCCTTCCTCCGGTCGGAGGGAATGAGGCTCCGGTAATCGACGTACGCGGTCGAGAAATTATAGGAGAGCGTCAGGGGATCGAACGGCCGCGATGTCGCGGAGAAATTCCCGCTTTGAGTGACCGATTTCGTGTTGGCGTCCTTCTCTCCGGACGCGACGGAATTATCGGACTTGCTGTGCGACTGCGAATAGTTGTAAGAGGAATTCAACGAGAGAAATTGTCCCGTCGGGATGATGCCGAACAGCTTCCGGGGAAACGTGAAGGAATAGGCCGTGTTGCCGTTCAGGGTCGAGGAGAGATTCGTGCGGTCCTGGTTGCGGTAATCCGTGAGCGAGGTCGACCGGCCGTAGTTGAGGCTGATCGCGGGGAGCTTCCAGACCTGCAGCGTCGTGTTGTACGCCTGGTTCTCCGAGACGGTTTTTCCGAGGCTGGTGCTCAAGGCGTTCTCCACCCGATCCGGATCGATCTCCGTCACCGACTTGCTGTACGTCGCCGAAAGAGGGAGCACGATCTGCCAGGAGGAGGGCAGCAACCGATGCAGGGCTAGCGTGCCGGAGAGGCTCGTCGAATACTGCGACTGCTCCACGTGCGATGACGTCGCCGGGTCATTGAGAATACCCACGCCGCGATACTTGCCCGGCACGTCGCGCCAGGATCCTGATAGCGACCAGAGGTCTCCCCAGCCCGTCGCGAAATCCGCCTTCTGCGCCGTCGCGGACGCGTCGATCGGTTCCGCGGCGTAGATGTCGTCCAGCCAGAGCTCGCCGCCATCCGCGGCCGTGGAGTGCACCCTCAGCCAGATCTCGTTGATGTTCGTGAGGCTCGGCGCGCGGTTCTGGGAAAATTCTCCGACGATGATCGCCTCGTAATTGGTGTAGGAAATCACGACGGGCGAATCGACGCCGACGAGAATGGCCGTGATGGTCGATTGCCGGATCGGATCCAGGAGCACATCGATCCGCTCCCATACAGGCGCCGCCGCGCCGCCCAGCAGTCCGCCGATGTCGCTGCCGGTCGTGACGCGTTTCCTGATCTCGATGTAATTCTTCGGATCCTGCACAAGAAAGAGCGAGAAGGTTTCGTTCCGGGCGTCGCCCGCCAGGAAATAGGAAAGCCTCCTGTAGTCGCCGAGATTCACTTTCCGGGCCGCGCCCACGGCGGAGTTGAAATTCTGGACGACCGTTGCGGAATCTCCGGCCGCCAGTTGCCATTTGACCGCAAGGGCCTGCTCCTTCGTCTTCGAGGCGTTCCCCTTGATCTCCGTCCGCGGAGGACTGGAATAATTCGGATCGTTCTCGTTGTTCCGGGGCAGAAGGACGACGCGTGAATCGGACGACGATCCCTTGAACTTATTGCCGCGAAAAGCCAGTTGGTCCATGAACAGGGTGACATTCGTGTCCTGGCCGTCCTGCCGGACGAAGACGAGCCGGATATGCTTGATGACCGAGGTGTCCGCGGAACCGAACGGCGTCCGGGTTCGCCAGGGTGCGCGGAAGACCGTCCAGGCGGAATTGTCCAGTCCCGCGAAATTCTTCCGCTCGATATCCGCCGCGAGATTCAATTCTCCCAACCTGAAGAACGCCTCGAGTTGATCGAGTTTGCCGTCGTTGTCCATGTCTTCCGTCGTCAGCGCGCCGTCGTTCACACCGTACCGGTACGGAGCCTGGACGGGATGATTGAAGACGATGCCGACATCCTCCCCGGTGTTCAATGTCCCGTTGTTTTCGCCCGCGTCGTTGGTCGCCGGATTTCCGTCCAGGCCGTTATCCTCGGTCTCGAAAACGCCGTCACCGTCGGCATCCTCCGATATGAGGCCCACATCGACATATGCCCGCATCGTCCCCGGCAGACCCGACGCATACAGCTCCATCGTCGTGATGTTCTGGAAACTGATCGCCGATGATGAGAGCGGCTGCCGGATCGCGACCCATGTCTCGCCGGCGGCGAAGGAAAGATCGAGCTGAAGCGACTGCTGCCGCTCGTTGTTCGTGTTCTGTGCCTCGGTCCGGTGCCCGAAATTGTCCCGGATATTGAATCCGACAAGCCCCCGCGTGGCGTCGGTCGTGCCCGAGAGTTTCACCGCCGTGTCGCCCGGAGGCTTCGATCCCGGCTGCCAGGAGGTCCGCGACATCCCGACACCCACGATCTCCTCGATCTCCTCGAAATCTTCCACCATCGCGGAGCCGAACGTATTCGGAGCGTGCGTCGTCCAGGCCCATTCGCCGCCGAGATCGAGCCGGAAATTCTGCTTGATCCTGTTCATGATCGCGCTCGACCCGTCCTTGTCCAGGAAGTCGTACAAGAGCGGTGCCAGCTGGAGCCGGGCGTCGATCTCCACGATCGTGTTCTGGTTCGGCGCGTCCTCCAGAATGCTCGGGATCTCCGTCGCCGCCGCGGAGACGTCGTACAGGAGCGTCGTGCCGAACGAGAGGCGCGGGTTGACGTTCACGTCGAGCCGCGTGCCCGCGACCGTACGTTCGAACTGCCCGCCAAACGGCAGGAACTCGTAATCCACGCGGATCTTGGAATCGTTCTTGAGGATGGCCCGGTTCAGGAAGGTGATGATGCCGGCTTCGTAATCGATGAAGTAGTCGACATCGCGAGCCACTTTCACACCGTCGACATAGACGATGTCCGATCCCTTGATGATGTCGAAGCCGAGGGAGAAGATTTCGCTCGGCTGGTCGGAGAGATACGAGAGCTCATACGTGTATTTCTGGTCGGCGCTTGTGACGTCTTCCATCCTCTTCGTATAGATGGCGTTGTTGTCCGTGTCGGAATTGCCCGAGCGGGCGAAGGGCGCCGTCTCCGCGGGCTTTATGACACCGAAATCGTAATCGATGAGCTCCACGTCGACCTTGTCGTTCCCATCCCGGTCGAATCCGAACAGCTGCAGGTACGTGGTTGCGACGCCGTTCACCGTCGTCTGCGCCCGGCCGTCCCTGTCGAGGATCCGGAATATGAAGCCGGGATCGTCCTTCTTGATCCGGCGGCTCATCAGCCGGTAGCGGTTGCGGAGCTCATGCGCGCGCAGCAGGGGTTCCGCAGTGACGGAATCGCCGAGCCGGATGAGGCGCGGCGGCGTCGTCGAATTGCCGAAGGAACCGCCTCCCGTCGCCAGGCTGTTATACGAAACCGCGATGGCGTCCTTCGTCGAGATCCCGGAGAGAAACTCGATTTCCGCGGTGACCTGGTTCACGATGAAGTCGGTTCCGGGAACGAGGACATTCCACTTGCCCGCATACGAAACGCCGGCCGCGGTTCCAGCGCTCTGCGCCGTGAACTCCACGGTGCCTCCGTCGTTCGTGGAGAGCTGGTCGTCCTTGTAGACGGTGATGGCCGAGATCGGCCAGAACCGCGAGTCTGGTTCGGCGGCAAAGTAGATATTCTTGGCGAAGTCGGCGTCCGTCAGGGGATTGGTCACCCGGTTCTGGAGGATGCGCTCGCCCGAGAGCGTGAATTCCTTCGACGCCGAAACGCCCTTGGTCTGCGATCCGAGGAGAATGAGGTTCACGCGATCGGCCTTCAGGAAGCCGAGGTTCAGATCCGTCACCGAGAGATTCGCCTTCACGCCGAAGAGGCTCTTGTTGTAGAACGCGAATTCGCTGCCCGGGAGGCTCACCGAAATATCGCCGAACTCCGCGTCGTACTGATACGTCCCCCAGCTCGCCTTGTGCGGCACGCCGACGAAGTCGACGGAAATGCTCCGGTTGTTCACGGAATTCACGCCACGCTGCGTGTCGTCGTACCGGATGTCGATCGTGATATGGTCCGTCGTTTCCTTGCCGACGCGGCCCGCCACCGTCACCTGCAGCTCCTGGTTCAGGTTGAAGCTCGACTGCGTGTTTCCGCCCACGCGCGTCGCGGACGGGTTGGTGTAATGCGTCACGTTGTAACTGACATCCACCACCTTCCGGCCCTGGATGCGGAGCGTCGACGGGAGCGGGCCGCCGATCTCGAGATCGAAGAAGCCGCGCGACTTCTGCTCCTCCTCCGCTTCGGGAAGATCCGGCGGAGCGAGCGCGATGGCGTCGCCGGTGATGG
The DNA here is from genome assembly GCA_964499705.1 of uncultured bacterium. GTDB lineage: Bacteria > UBA8481 > UBA8481 > UBA8481 > UBA8481 > JBBTKW01. Next base: position 209,142 of record CAZCME010000005.1, read on the forward strand.
AGGGAGGAAGCGGTTCGAGCTGCGCAGCGGCATCGAGCGTCCGGAGGATCTGCTCTTCCGAGCGCGGTTCCTCGCCAAGGGATTTCGAGATCTGCGCGGAGATTTCCGCTTCGCGCTTCGCATAGGAATTCCGGACGAATTCCTCCAGCTCGATCGCCTTCTCCAGTGCTTCCCGCGTCTTGGCAACCGCTTCCAGGGCCTGTTCCAGCTCGCCGGCGGCCAGGCGCGTCAGGGCCGTCTTTCTCCACGTCTCCGCTCCCTGCCGCCATGTCAGCGAATTCCGCTCCGCTTCCCGCTCGTCCTTCATCATCAGCCACGAAGGCGGCATCGTCTTTCGCGGCGGCAGCTCGGGGATCTCCATCTGTTGCGCGGGCTCCGCGACCGGAGCAGGCTCGGTAACAGGCGGGACTTCCACCGTCTCGACAACGGGCTGGTCCATGACGGGCTCGGCGACAACCGCCTCTCCCGCTTCTTCCTCCACGATCTCCATGCCCGACTCTTCGCTCTGCGGATACGTTCTTCTCAGGAACCACGCCGTATCCAGGTCGGCCCTGATCTCCCTGATCCGCGCGCGCACTTCCTCCGCCTTGATCCGCGCCACCTGCGCCTTCGCGGGCTCGCCCGACTTGTCCCACGTCCGCGCCGTCTCCTCCCAGGAAATCGCCACATCCGCCCAGCGATCGACGAGTTCCGTCTGGAGCTCGATGGAGACGGGTCTGTCGATGAGCGTGCTCCGCCGCGCGGAAAGCTGCGCCGATAATTCATCCAGCCTCGGCTCCAGTTCCGCGACTTTCATGAGCGCCGCGCCCGATCGCTGCATCGCGAGCTGCTGCGCGGGCGAATCGCCTGCCAGGCCGTACGTCTTCGCCGCCTCGCGCCATGCCACTGCGGTTCTCCTCCAGGAAGCCAGTTCCGCCGTCAGCGACTGGACAACCTGCTCCAGCTCGTTCAATCGCGCCGTCGGAAGCACCGCCGCCGTGGCGCGCGCCTTCCCGTCGCGTTCCCATGCGATCGCAGCTTGCGCCCAGGCCTGTCGCGCCGCGACCGTATCGCCCAGTTCCCTGAAGCGGCGCGCGGTCTCTTCCCATGACCGCGCCGTATCGGCCCAGGATGGAACGATCGCGGGGGAAGGGGTCGTCGATGCCGGTCGAGCCGCCACAGGCGGGGGCGGCGGAGAACTTTCGGAGGATGTCGCGGGAGATTCGGAAGAAGGCGACTGAGCGGCGACGGGAAGCAGGATCGCCAGCGCGATCACGAAGAGCGCCGCGGAAATCCGTCTCAGATTAAGCACGAGTGTTCTCTCCTTGGCGCGTTCGGTTCCTTGTTCGCGACAACGCGGATTTCTTCATCCTTCATACTTCATTTTTTTCTGGCCTTTGCCGTGCTACGATTCCCATGATGAAAATCATCGACCGGTATCTTCTGAAAATCCTGCTGCATGGATTTTCAGCGGCGCTGGGTATCGTCGCAGGACTCTTGATCCTGCAAAGACTCTATAAAATCATAGAACTGGCCATCACGAGATCGCTCGACGGCTTTCAGACCGTAAGCCTCATCCTCTGGACGCTGCCTCTGGTCTTCTTCTATTCTCTTCCGCTTGCCTCGATCGTCGGCACGCTGCTGACTTTCGGACGACTCTCGGGAGACTCCGAACTCCACGCCGCGATGGCGGCGGGAATCAGCCGGAAACGACTCGCTCTCTACCCGACCGTATTCGCCGCGATTATAGCCATTCTGGCGCTCCTGAACAATATGGTACTGATGCCTCTCGGATACGTCCGTTTCGACTCCATCGGCTTCGGCGTCGGCATCGATCCCATGCAGGCGCTCCGCCCCGGCATTGTCGAGCGCATCGCCGGACGGCATGTTCTCGTCGGCGCCATCGATCCGGACAACAAGACCTTCCGTCAGCTCCTGACGGTCATTCCCTCCGAGGACGTCGGCCGGAAAGAAGGAGGCAGCCGTCTCGTCTGCCTCGCCCGCGAAGGTTCCTGGGAAATCGAAGGCGGCAGCATCAAGCTCTTCCTCGGCGCGGGCAGCATCCGGGAGCTGAACGACACGGGCGGCCCCTGGCATGTCATGAAGTTCAGCGAATACTCGCTCCACCTGCCCCTCCCCCGCGACCGGTCCACCCATCCGAAACGCCTTACCGCGATGCAGCTCCTGACGCAACCGAAGCGCGAGCATGACATCGAATTCGCACGGCGCGCGCTCGAGGCAATTGCAATTCCGCTCCTCGTTCTCTGCGCCATTCCGCTCGCCATTCCGAGCGGCGCTTCTGCGGCTCGAAGCGGCGGGACACGCGGAGCCATCTTCGTGACGCTCCTGCTGTATTTTCTCTACTGGATCTTCAACTTCGGATCCGATTCCATCGTGGCGAAGTATTCGCTCTCTCCCCTGGCGCTCGCGATCCCTCATGTCCTTCTCGCCGTGCTCGCGGCCTCTCTCTGGAAACGGCGCCTGTGAAGACGCTCGATCGTTTCTTTCTCTTCCGGTTCGCCGCGTCCTTCTTCGTCTTCTTCCTCCTCTTCACATCCCTCTTCATTCTCGCCGAGCTCTTCGACCTGAAGGACAAGATCTCCCTCGGCGGCGATTCGTTTCCCCTTCTCATGTTCTATCTCGCGCTCCGTCTTCCCTTCCTCGCCTACGCGTCCGCCCCGATCTCCGTCATCCTCGCGACCATCTTCGTCTTTGCCTCGCGCGCGCATCTCTCGGAGGTCGTCGCGGTCCAGGCCGGAGGTATTTCCATCATCCGCCTGGCCGCTTCGATCCTCGCCGCCGCTTCCTGCCTGACGATACTTCTGCTCCTGGGAACGGAATTCAAAATCCCCCAATGGTCGGACAGGGCGGATTACATGCGCCGCGTCAATATTCAGAAGAAGCTTCCGCCGAAGACGGAATTCCGCGACCTCGTCTTTCAGGCCCGTGTCGCGAGCAAAGGCACGGTGGCAAGCGGCGCGGAGACGGCGAGCGCCTGTTTCATCATGACGGATCTTTTCGTGCCGCAGGAGCGGACCATGAAGAATGTGACGATCCTCTGGCCGGATGCGGAACAGACGGAGTTGTCGGAAGTCGAGTTCCACCGCGAGCTCCATTACACGCCCGGAGAAGGATGGAAAGCGCCGGGCGCGAAAGGTCGCGTCTATAGAAACCTGCCAGTGCCGAAGGTGATCGAGCTGATCGCGGCGTCGGGAGGAGTCAAGCTTCTCTCCGATAAACCGCTCGAAGCGGTCAGCATCTCGACCATGGCGAGGGAAATCGCGGACCTGAAAAGCCTGGACGAAAATCGCACGTTCGAGAAACTGGACGATGAAATCTTCGAGCGTTACGTTCGCATCAGCGCGAAGCTCGCCTTTCCCTGTTCCGTCCCGTTCCTGGCGCTTCTGGGCGCGGGACTCGGAGCGCGCGTCGGGCGAAGAAGAGGGATCGGCGCCGCGATCGGCAACGCGCTTCTCTGCACGCTCGGTTACATGATCCTCGTGCAGACGGCCCTGAGATTAAGCGAGCTCGCCGCTCATTCGCCCGCGCTGAGAACGGGCGCGATCTTCATCCCCTGGATCGTTCCCGCGATTATTGGATCTCTATCGGGATATTACCTGAGGCTCCAGCGCTCCTGAAGGTTGAACCGCCACGGGCGGAACTGACCCGGCCCGGCGCCGGCCTGCCGGCCGCCGCGAGAACCGCGCGAATCTCCGCAGGCGGAAGCGTCAACCGTTTCGCGATCTCCCGCAGGGGATGCCCCTTCGCGGACAGATCGAGAATCGCCTCCTGGTCGCTTTCCTTCAGAACCACGCGGCGCCGCGCGCGGGCGGGAGTGCCGGTCTCGGCAAACTGTTCTTCACGTTCCGCGGTCCTTCTCCGAATCTTCTGTTCCACCGCGTCATGAAAACCGGGATCTGAATTTTCGTGGTCGTCTTCCGCGAATCGGCCCGACCGAGGCGAAGCTTCCTTCCAGATCAGATCGTTCTCCATGGCACGGTCCCGGTCGGTCGTATACCTCCCGTTCACCGTCGCGGATGCCGCCATCGATCGTCCCGCGCGGCGCCCTCCGCCGTAGCCGCCGGCGGCCGCGTATCCAAGACCGCCGTCTTTCCGGGGAGGCAGCCAGCTTCCGACATAATCGAAGTCGTCCGTCTTCGTCTTCTGCTTGTGCCGGTATCCAATGAGCCCGAGCGAAACGAGAAACAGTGCGCCTGCCGCCAGCTTGAAATATCCCGCGGCGGCGGCGGCGGCAAGACCGGTCGGAGCCAGAGCCGGTTGCGCGACATCGGGAACGACCGTCGTCTTCGGTTTTCCCAGGAGGTCCCGGCGCGAGACGAAGGGCTCTACTGCCTCTTCCGCGGCATCGCCGGCGGCGTTCATCTCCGCGGAGACTGGCTCCTCCGCGGTCACAGCGCCGCTGGCGCTCGCGGAAATCGGATCGAACTGGGGCGGGCCGATCGGCTCGGAGGAGATAGCCGCCAGCGAGGGTGTTGCAAGGTGCGGGCTCCGGAGATTCGGTTGGGGATCGGTTGCCGTCGCCGTTCGCGATGACGCGGTCGGATCGGATACGGTGGCTTCGGTTGCCGAAGAAGGCACGGCCACCGTTTGAGGCGCGGGCGCGGACGAAGCTTCCGTTCGAGCTGCGGCGGGAGTCACGCCCGCGAGATCCTGAACTCTGCGGATCGCCTGGGCCGGCGCAATGGAACGCTCGCTCGCGGGCGGAGCGGCCGAGACGCGGGGCTTCATCGGCTGAGCCGGACGCGCAATGACCGGGAGGGCGCGAACCGGCGCGGCGGGGCGAGCCGCTTCCGTCCGCGTCGCGGACGGCCAGATGGCGTCGTTAGCCGCGATGGAACCGGCTGACGCTTCCCCCGTCGGTTGTCCATAAGCCACACGCTTCACATTTTCCATCGACTCTTCCGCCCGGGCGCTCATTCCGCCCGCGCAAACCAGAATTACGATGGCCGCAAACCCTGCTGCTTTCTTCATCATGTCACCGCCTCCCTCATCCTTCATCCTTCATCCCTCATCCCCGCCTTTTTCACATCCGCTCCGGCGCGCTGATTCCCATCAACCCGAAGAGCACCTTCATCGCGCGACCCACGCGTTCCACAAGAAATAGACGCGCGGTCGTTGTCGCCGGATCTTCCGGCCTCACGATGCGGAGTGTGTCCTCGGATTTTCCCCGCGTCTGGTACCGGTGCAGAGTCTGCGCCAGGTCCATCGCCGCCTCCGGCACCCTGTGCGGCTCCAATCGCAATGCCGCCGCGCGCAGCGTTTCCGGCAGGACAATGAGCTTCCGCATGATCTCGATCTCCGATTCATGATCCAGCCTGTCGAGATGCTCGGCGGACGGCGTCAATCCGTGTTCCGCTCCCTTCGACAGGAGCTGGCACGTGCGCGCATGCGCATACTGGCAGTAGAAGACCGGATTGTCGCTCGACTGCTTGACGGCGAGATCGAGATCGAAATCGAGCTGAGAGTTGGGCGAGCGCGAAAGAAAGAAGAATCGCACGGCGTCCGATCCCACTTCCTCCGTCAATTCCGCGAGACTGACGGTCTGGCCGGTTCGCTTCGACATCTTCACTTCCTGGCCGTTCCGTATGAGCCTGACCATCTGGCAGAGAACCACATCCAGCTTGTCCGGAGCCAGTCCCAGGGCATCCATGGCGGCCTTCATCCGTTTCACATGGCCGCCGTGATCCGCTCCCCAGATGTTGATGATCCTCGCGTACCCGCGCCGGTATTTTTCGCGGTGGTACGCGATATCGGTCGTGAAATAGGTGAAGGCTCCGTTGGCGCGCAGGATGATCCTGTCCGTTTCGTCGCCGAAGCGGCTCGTGCGGAGAAACGATCCGCCCTGCATGTCCTCGCGATGCTGCGCCGCCTTCGATCCTTCCCGGCGAACCTGCTCCCCGGTGCCTTCCGCCTCCTCCGCTTCATACACAAGATTTTTTCCGCGAAGCTCGGTCATGAGTCCCGGAATCTTCTCTTCGAGCGCCGATTCGCGAACGATCGAATCGAAGGAAATTTCCAGCCTCCGAAGATCCTCGAGGATCCCTTCGAAGATTAGTTCCGAGGCATAATGAGCCGCCGCGCGAGCGGCCGTCGGATCTTCCGTTCGCGAAGGCAACGGGCGCTTCTCCTCGATGTAGCGCCGTGTAACTGCTTCCACGACATCTCCCCCGTAGACCTTCTCGAAGCCTCCGTCGTCCATTTTCTTCATGACGCGGGCGATATGCAGGACGGATTCTCCCAGTAGCTCGATCTGCTTCCCAATGTTGTTGAGATAATATTCGCGCGTCACTGAAAATCCCGCGTTCGTCAGCAGCCGCGCGATGGCGTCTCCCAGGATCGCGCCCCTGCCGTGTCCGACGTGCAGCGGTCCCGTCGGATTCGCGGACACGTATTCGACGATGGTTTTCACCCCGGAACCGAGCGTGTCGCTCCCCCATCCCGGTTCGCCCAGGGCGACGAGATGTTCGCGAAGTGCAGACGGAGTGATCCGGAAATTCAGGAATCCCGCGCCGGCGGCTTCCGCAGTCGCGTCCCCTGAAATCCGGGGCGCCAGCGCGGATGCGATCTCGGCGGGTTTCTTGCGGGCTGATCGGGCAAGTTGAAAAGCGATGTTGGATGAAAAATCCCCGTGAGAGGAATCCGAGGGGCGGCCCAGAATGATTTCAGGATGTTCGGCGAACCCTGATTCCGCCAGGGCGCGTTTCAGCACGGACGTTATAGCATCGGAAATATTGCGCGTGCTCTGCATCGTTCATTGCCTCGTACAATCTGCGTTCGTTTGCCTGTATCGGGCGCAACGCTCGATACTTCGATTCCATGGAGATTACAGCGTTTTCCTCATCAATGGCAAGAACCTTTTGCATTTTTACCTATTTTTTCAAGGATCAGAACGAGGGCCTGGGTTACGGGAGCGATTTCATATTCGATCAGGTCTCCGATAAGCACGCGGTCGCGCCGTTCAAATGCCTCGATCAATTCCGAGAGGATCCCAGACAGGGCTTGATTTCGTTCCTCAAAGCTCTTGCCATCCATGACGAGTTCCTCATCCGGGATGGCGAGCTGCTTGCGACCTTTTTCCACGAAAAGAAACGCCTTCTCGAGGGCGCTGACCGCTTCGGCGAATTCCTGCATGCCCCGCGCCGAGTCGCCGATCGAGATCTTCACGGCAATCGCCTCCAGTCGCTCGGGAAGCTGCTGCAGCGAAGGCAGCAGTTCCTCCAGCTCTTCCTTCAATCCGTCGGTGGGATAGTTCAGCTCTCCCTTTTCCAGGATGATCGGGATCGCGCGAACCAGGGTATCGCAGAGAGGGCCGACGGAATCCCTGAGAAGGCCGCGGAGCGCCGCGTGGTTGCCTCCTTTGAAGGCGGCCCCGATGTGATCGCGGATATCTCCAAGCCGGAGAATCCTCTTGTGCAGTTTCTCGCCCTCGAACTCGATCTCCCGGAAGGACAGCCGCAGAATCTCTTCCACGCGCTTGAAGACATCCTCGCACCACCAGAGTCCGTCGACGAGCTGTGTGACCGTCTCTTCCGTGATCTCCTTCTCCGTGAGTCCCGGAGCCAGGCGCGCGACACGGTCGAGATACTGTCCCAGCTCATTGACGGTTTCGATGACGAGAAGCCGCGCATTCTGCGATTCGAACTCGAGCTTGTGATGTTCCTTGATGGAAGTGGAACGGATTTCGGAATTTTCCAGCAGATCAAACGATTGCCCGTCCAGGCGTCCCGAAACAAGGACCGCTCCCTGCCCGAGGAGCCACTTGGCGACATAATCGATGACCTGGCCTATCGTCGTTTCCGTCTCGATCTCGTATTCGACGGGCTTTCCATTGAGAAATATATCCACGGGACAGCTTGATACTAGATGACCTGTTCACGATATGCAACATCCTGCAGGACCACGGGCCGTCCCGTCATGAGGCGGGACGGCGTCGTGTCCTATTGCAGAAGTGAAAGAACGATCTGCGGTCCCACATTGGCCTGCGACAGGGCGGAAATTCCCGTCTGTTGCAGGATCTGGTTCCGGGTGAACTCCGTGATTTCATGCGCGAAATCCGCGTCACGAATCCGCGATTCGGCCGCCGTGATGTTTTCAGTGCTCACTCCGACAAAGGAGATGACGTTTTCCAGCCTGTTCTGCAGAGCTCCAAGGTCGCCGCGCTGTTTCGAGACGAGGTCGACGGCCGTTTGAATCAGGTTGATGGCCGACTCCGCCGACAGTCGCGTCACGACTCCTCCCGAGGTGATGGTCGTCGTCGTGGCCGTTACCAGGCCCTTGATGCCGAGTCCGGTCGATGATATCGATGAAATATTGGCGACCAGCTTGTCGCCTTTGTTCGCGCCGACCTGGAACGTAAGCGAGCCTTTTCCGGCGGCGAACGTGCCGGTCAGGAGCACGCGTCCGTTGAAGCTCGTTGCCGAGGCCTGGCGGTCAATTTCCGCGATCAGCTGGTTCACTTCCACTTGTATGACACGGCGGTCGGCCGTGGAATAGGCGTCGTTCGATGATTGCACCGCGAGACTGCGGAGCCTCTGGAGAATGTCCGAGATCTGCGACAGTCCTCCTTCGGCGACCTGGATCATCGATACGCCGTCCTGCGAATTGCGCTTGGCCTGGTTGAGCCCGTTCACCTGGGTCCGCATGCGTTCTGAAATCGCGAATCCGGCCGCGTCGTCAGACGCCCGGTTGATTCTCAATCCCGAAGAAAGTTTTTCGATGTTTTTTCCGAGCCGTCCCGTCGTGTCGTTTAGAAGACGCGAGGCGAACAGCGCGGGTATGTTGTTTCTGACTCGTAATCCTGACATTTCACCCTCCTTGGTGAGTTATCAAGTAAGTATCAGTCCTCCGTCGCGCCTTCCTGCGGATCCTTCCATCGGAAAAACGCGACCCCTTGCCAATCCCTTGAAAAAAGCCGGACCGTCCCGCCCGGAGGCGGGACGGTACCGGAGCCTTATTGGAGCAACGAAAGGACGATCTGCGGTCCGATGTTGGCCTGCGACAGAGCGGAAATACCCGTCTGCTGCAGGATCTGGTTTCTTGTAAATGCCGTGATCTCTTCCGCAAAGTCCGCGTCGCGGATCCGGGATTCGGCGGCCGTGATGTTCTCGGTGCTCACTCCGACGAAGGAGATGACATTCTCCAGCCGGTTCTGCAGAGCTCCAAGATCGCCTCGCTGTTTCGAAACGAGGTCGACAGCCGTTTGAATGAGATTGATGGCCGACTCCGCCGAAAGACGCGTTACAACGCCGCCGGACGTAATCGTGGTCGTGGTCGCGGTCACGAGGCCCTTGATGCCCAGCCCCGTCGAAGATATGGATGCGATGTTCGCGACCAGCTTGTCGCCCTTGTTCGCTCCGACCTGGAACGTAAGCGAGCCTTTTCCGGATGCGAATGTCCCGGTCAGGAGAACACGTCCGTTAAAGCTCGTTGCCGAGGCCTGACGATCGATTTCCGCGATGAGTTGATTGACTTCGACCTGAATGACGCGGCGGTCAGCCGTGGAATACGCATCGTTCGAGGATTGCACCGCGAGACTGCGGAGCCTCTGGAGAATGTCCGAGATCTGCGACAGTCCTCCTTCGGCGACCTGGATCATCGATACGCCGTCCTGCGAATTGCGCTTGGCCTGGTTGAGACCGTTGACCTGGGTCCGCATGCGTTCTGAAATCGCGAACCCGGCGGCGTCGTCCGACGCCCGGTTGATTCTCAAACCGGATGAAAGCTTTTCGATATTTTTCCCGAGCCTGCCGGTCGTGTCGTTCAAAAGACGCGACGCGAACAGGGCGGGTATGTTGTTTCTAACCCGTAAACCTGCCATATTTTCACCCTCCTTGGTGAGTGGAAAAGGTATTATCCATCAACGCGGATCGCTCAACGTCCCGCGACATCCCTGTCACGTTGGTTGTTATTTCGCCATCAATCCGCGAAGCGACTCGGGAGCCACCCGATCGCTCGTCCTGTTACATTGCCCTGTCTGACCTATGTTTCTGCGCTGTACAATAGGCCGACGAGGCTGCCTGCTGAATCGCCCGCTGCTGAAATCTCTTCAGGCGGAATGACTCGAATCACTTCTCCGGTCGAGCTGTTGGTTACCTTGATTACAACGCGCCCGGTCTCCTCGTCCACGGAAAATTTCAAATCCCGATCAACGATGGATGCGGCGGTATTTAAACTGTCCGCGACACCCTGGAGAGCATTCTTGTCGACTCCACTCGATTCCTTCTCATTCGCAGCTTTTGATTCAGATTTTTCCACCGCCGGCCTGGGCCTAGGCGACGGTGTCTGTGTCTCTACACGAAAGGGACTGGTGATGCCCTGTGTGGAAAGATCAATGCTGCCGGCCATAATGGTTCACCTCCTTTCTCTGAATTACAAAGCTCACAGGCCGCACGAATCATGTATCTCGCGGACTGGCAAGGGAGGATAGAGCCCCGGTTGGAACCGGGGCGGGAAGGGTTTCTTAGGCGCTTCCTACCTCCATGTAGCCTTCGCCTTGTAGCAGTCTCCTCCGGTTCCGTCCGGAGTGCAGACGACCGCTATATCCTTTATCGGTTGAGGGAATGGCAAACTTAACCTCTTTTTTCAATTATCTTTTATCTGTTCACGGAATTTCATTTTCTTCAATAATTGAGCATCATTCAGCGGTTACGCCTGATTGACACCCGGCTTTCCGTCTGTTGTCATGCTGGAATGTCCCTCCTCATGGATCTCGGCCTCGCCGGCGCCGAAATTGTCTCTTCCCGATCCGGACTTCCGACGCTCATGCATGGAGGCCAGGCCATCCTGAGCACCTATGATCCGGCGCGGGAAGCGGCGCGCTTCGCCAAGGCGTACCCCCAATCCCGCATTCGGCTTGTCGGATTGGGGCTGGGCTACCTGGCCCAGGCATTCAGCGGCCGCCTGGCGGGCATTCTCGCGATCGAAGGCGAAGAAGGGAGGCTGACCGCAAGCCGGCCGGACGCGGCGGAAGCGCTCAGGAACTTGACCGTTTCCTACGGCTCGCTCCTGCATCTCGAGCGCGCCCTCGCCGGATGCTGTCATTCCGGTGAAACTCCCGTTCTCGATCCCTCCCTGGGGGTGTCGCCTGAATTGAAGGCGAGACTGGAAGATCTGATCGCCATGATCGCGAAACGCCCGCGCGTCACCGTGATTCATTTAAAGACCGCCGGTGACGTTCTGCGATGCCTTGCAGCGGTACAGGCCTACAAGAATAATTTCCCGCAGGTGGATCTCACATTCGTGACGGAAAAACCGTACGGAGAACTTGTGTCGCTCGCGACGGGAATCGATCGCATTGTCGAGGTTGATCCTGGTGCGCCATCAGTCATCGATCTGCCCCGGCCTTTTATCGCGTTTAATTTCGGCGGAGATCATGCCGCATGCGCGCTTATGAAATCAATGGAGCCGGTTTATTCCGCCGGATATGCGGAAACGGAATCCGGGATTCAACTGGTCGACGACCGGCGAGCCGATCAGGGAGCCGAGCTGAATGAAATACGGAATCGAATGAACCGATACGCGCTCGCCCATGCCATCATGGGCCTGGCGCCGACATTAAACCCTCCGTTCCTTAAAATCACCGCGAAGCAAAAGGATTATTCGGTGGTGCAGTTCGGAGCGGGAAGCGGCGCCGAAGTGTGGGATCCGAAACGTGTCGATCCCGGTATCATCGGGGAATGCTTGAGAGAGTTGGGAGGCAAATGGATCGCCGTGGGCTCTCAGGGTGAACGGGACAGGGCCCGCGACGGTGGTATCGCCGAGGACAACAATTTCTGCGGCCGAACCAGCTGGAGCGAACTCGCCGAACTTATCGCCGGCGCGCGGCTCTATATCGGTCACGACAGCGGCCCCACGCACCTGGCGGCCGCCCTCGGCGTGCCGACCGTGGCGCTCTTCGGTTTCACGTCGCCGATTCTCAACGCTCCGGTCGGACCGCGCACGATCATTCTCCAGGCGGACATGCCGTGCGCCTATTTCGGCTGCCGCATTCCCTGTCCGGAAAGAACCTGCACACATCATTTCACCCCCCGCATCATCGGCGACGCCGTCGCGTTTCTGAACGCGGACAGACCTCTCGATCGGTTGACTATCGCGGAACGGCTGCGATCGGCCGGTATGCGATATTGGACGTCCTGCCTGGATACGGATGATCCGGATCCACTCCGTGCCCTCTTCGCGGGCGAACCCGAGATCGGTCCTCCCGGGATTCCCGCGCTCTCGCTCCTTCGCGAGTGGCTCCGGACCGGCTCCCGGTGAATTCATGAAGACCCTGCTGGTCCTTCCCAACGCCATCGGTGACGTCATCTGCGGCGTGGGTATCGCCCGGCATTTCGCTCGCGACGGAGAACTGACATGGATTGTCAATGAGTCCGCGGCAGGGCTCGTGGATCATCTCGGCTTTCATGGCGTCACTCCCCCCTCCGATTCCGTGAGGCGTCGCGCCGGGCTGGGAGCCCCTACGGAGACACTCTGGAGACAGACGCAGGACTTCCTGGATTCGCTCCATGCGACGGGCCCGTACGATCTCGTTTTGAATCCTCATCTATCGCGGCCGGCTTCGCTGATGGCGGGATCCGTGGATGCGGCGCAATTTCGCGGCCCCGCTCTGGGCTCAACGGTGATCTCCGACGCATGGTCAGACTTCTTCATGGCGTCCATTGTCCATGGATGCGCGCCGGAAGTATCCGCCGTGGCACGCTTCTCCTTGATTGCATGTTTGCAAGAACCGGCGTGGCCGCATTTCGATCGAAGACCGCATGCGGACCAGGGATCGATCCTCTTCATTCCCGCGGCCGGATGGCCCTCCAAGTCCCTGTCTCCGGAAGTCGCCGCTTCCGTGGCGGATCAGCTTGCGGATCTCGGCCCGGTCAGGTTCCTGGGTTCCTCGGGTGATGCGGAATTCATCATGCGGATCAGGGGGCTGATGAAGTCGACTCCCGAAGATTTTTCACCGGGCTCAATGCAGGATGCCTTTGACAGCATTCTGGCCGCTCAACTGGTCGTCAGCGTCGACACGTGGGCGCTTCATGCGGCATCGGCCGCCGGAGTTCCCGTCTTCGGCATACTCGGGCCCACGCGCGTCTTTCCGCGGGCGCATTCAGCGGGAGAAAAAGCCGCCGCCATCTCGCCCCGGCAAAGTCCTTCATGGAAATCGCATGACGACCGGACCCTGGATCAACTCTCCGCGGACGAAATCATCCGTGCGATTCTGGATTTTCATCGGGAGGAATCGTCGAATCCGGAGAAATGCATTTCCTGGGATTGTCGTTCCGATTTTCCATTACCATCGAAATCCTTTGAAGGCGGACCGCAGCCGTTATTTGCGTGGGCCAGGGCCAGGGCTTTCTGTGACCTCGTGGAAATGCATCTGCCTGACCAGCCGACGCTCCGCTTGCGGCCACGCGAGGACATGAGAATCATGTATTCGGATCTTGATGATGCCAGGATGGAAGTGATGCGAACTTATCTGGCGAAGGCTCAATTGTTTCCGCTCTTTGAAACCACTTTTCCCGGTCTTGATCCGGACAAGCTCCAGCGGAACTGGATCAGGGGCACTGCCGAATATGTGAGATGCCTGTAAAATCATAAAGGAATATTCACCGTGAACGTCCGCACATCACGTCGCTGGAGATCCGGCATGCTTCAACTGTCCTTCCCCGGGAACGGCCCCGCCCGATGGCGGGGCCGTCCTTCCGAGTATGATACCGTTTACTGCAGGAGCTGTAGAACGCTCTGCGGCGAAACGTTCGCCTGGGCCAGGGCCGAGGTTCCCGCCTGCTGCAGAATCTGATTCTTGGTGAAGGCCACGATTTCATCCGCGAAATCGAGATCCCTGATCCGGGATTCCGCCGCCGCCTGGTTCTCCTGTTGAATCTCCACGAAGTTGAGCGTCCGTTCGAGCCGGTTCTGCACCGATCCGAGTTCCGCCCTCAATCCGTTGACCTTCGTGATCGCATTGCCGATGATCGTGATCGCCGACTCGGCGCTGGTTCGACCTACCACGCCGCCGCCCAGTGAAATGATCGAGCTGATGAGCGAGGTTGTGGCCGTCTGCGTGCCGTTAACTTTCAAGCCGTTGACCCCAAGTCCGCTCGTCGTCGCCGTGAAAAGCGTGACGCCGATGGACTCGGTCTTGTTGGCGCCGACCTGGAACACCAGGGAGGTGCCTCCTACCTTTGAATACGTGCCCTTCAGGAGAACTTTTGTGTTGAAGTTCACCGTCGAGGCCTGCCGGTCGATCTCGGAAAGGACCTGGTTGAATTCCAGCTGGATAAGCGCCCTGTCGTTCGTCGTCAACGTATCGTTGGACGCCTGAACCGCCAGTGTGCGCAGTCTCTGAAGCTGGTCGCTGATCGACTCGATGCCGCCTTCGGCTGTCTGAATCAGCGAGATCCCATCCTGAATATTCTTGCTCGATTGCTTCAATCCGTTGATCTGTGTGCGAAACCGCTCCGAAATAGCCAGTCCCGCCGCGTCGTCCGCCGCCTTGTTGATCCTCAAGCCGGAAGACAATCGCTCCAGGTTCGTCTGAAGCACCCGATTTGTAACGTTCAACTGCCGTTGAGCGAATATAGCTGGTATATTTGTATTGACTCTGAATCCTGACATATGGGTTCCTCCTTGATAAATCCTCGAACATCCCTGTCCGAGGTGCTAGGAAACCCTCTACCCTCTCAACTGCTACGGAAAATATAAGTATGAAGCCGAGCCCGCCAGGCTCTTGTCTCAGTTACCGACTTGCCTCCTTCCCGGTTGCGGCGCCTGTAGGATAAACGTATGGTGGCTCCGCCTCCGTCGCGTTTGATTTTATTATTTCCATCTTCCTCTCATTTTTAAGGACACGTATCCCGTCACAGCGCGTCGGCTGCGCCCGCATTCCCGGTCGACGAACATCCACGCAGCCGGACTGGCTGGCCTGAGTCGGACCGCGCGTGGCCGGAAATCGGATTGGATCCAGCGCGCACGGGATCGATCGCGCACCCGATAAACCGGGCACGCAGCCGGACAGACTGGCCTGTCTCGTCGCGATGAACGCAACACCTCCTGATGGCGCGGACCGCGCGACAGCGTCGGGAACAATAATAATGTCCCGTTGTGAATCAACATGGTTCTCACCGGGCCGGCCGCGCATGCACCGCTCGATCCATCGACGGATCGAGCCATCGCGCAATAAGGGACTGGCAGGGTCACCACGACCGGTCAGCCCGCGGGAATACTTCGCGGTTCCGCCACGGAATCCGTGGGAACGGCCCATCTGCCCATCATAGGCGTGGTTGCATGGATTATTTTCGTGGCTCAACGACAGGTCAGGATCGCCGCGCGAGCCCGAAGGGATCATGACGGCGCAATCCGACCGTGCCGTCGCCCCCCAGGGATGCGCGAAGGCGGCAATCGCCGTCCCGGCACGTCGAGCAAGTCCTGGGATGTGCGGGCTCTTTATGGTCGGAGCAGCCTCGGTGTCGGACCTGGCGCGGCAGATATGCTCCGCGGATCTTCGCATGTCGATTTTCCTTAACACCGGATGATCTCCTCTCTCCCGCCCGCATGTCTTGTCGGGAACGTTTCACAATGAACCGGCGGTCCTGCGCCCTGGCGCCGTCGCATTTCACGAGGCACCACCAAGCGTTGTATCGCGGCCTGACTTGTCGTGTTTCGACATGTCACGACGCTGTGCTGTTCATTCTGGAACATTCCTGTCATCGTTTCCATTCTCGATTCCTATTCCTGTCAACGCTTCCTGCAACTTCCACTCCGGGAACCCGATCTCCAGCCCCGGAATAGCTTAAAGCTCCGCCGGGCCGGCGGCCCCGCCGATGCGGGGCCGCGGCCGATGGTGAGTATGTTCTTACTGGAGCAGCTGGAGAACGCTCTGGGGTGCGACGTTGGCCTGCGCCAGCGCCGATGTTCCGGCCTGTTGCAGGATCTGATTCTTCGTGAAGGAGATGATCTCGTCAGAGAAGTCCAGGTCCCGGATTC
Source organism: uncultured bacterium (assembly GCA_964499705.1). Lineage (GTDB taxonomy): Bacteria > UBA8481 > UBA8481 > UBA8481 > UBA8481 > JBBTKW01. The sequence goes on from CAZCME010000005.1 coordinate 225,117, forward strand.
TCGACTCGGAAGCCGCCTGGTTCTGCATCTGTATCCCGACGAAGTTTAAAGTTCTCTCCAGACGATTCTGGATCGAACCGAATTCCGCGCGGAGTCCGTTGACTTCGTTGATGGCATTTCCCAGGATCGTGATCGCCGACTCGGCGCCCGTCCTCGAGACGACTCCCTGCGTGCCGGAACCCGCCGTTGTGGCCAGCGTGATGATCGAACTGATCAGGCTGGTGCTCTGCGTCTGCACGCCGTTGACCTTCAGACCGTTGATCCCCAGTCCCGCGTTCGAGGACGTCAGGATGTTCAATCCGATCGTCTCGGTTTTGTTGGCGCCGACCTGCAAGGACAGGGATGTGCCCCCCACCTTCGAGAAGGTGCCGGTCAGGAGTAGCTTGCCGTTGAAATTGACGGTGGAAGCCTGGCGGTCGATTTCAGCGAGCACCTGGTTGAATTCGAGCTGAATGAGCGCGCGGTCATTGGTGGTGAGCGTATCGTTCGACGCCTGGACGGCGAGTGAACGGAGCCTCTGGAGCATATCCGAGATCGTCTCGATGCCGCCTTCGGCGGTTTGAATCATCGAGATGCCGTCCTGGATGTTCTTCGATGCCTGCTTCAAACCGTTGATCTGCGTCCGGAATCGCTCCGAAACGGCAAGGCCCGCGGCATCGTCCGCGGCGCGGTTGATCCGGAGTCCCGAGGAGAGACGCTCCAGGTTCTGTTGAAGAAGGTTGTTGTTGATGCCCAGCTGACGCTGAGCGAATAAGGCCGGTATATTGGTATTGACTCGAAAGCCTGACATATAAGTTCCTCCATGAACTTTGGTTTCGGACATCCTTGTCCGATCAGGAACTTTCAGACCCTCTGTTAGTTGGAAAAGATATTTCTTATCGGACCCGCCCGGTCCGCCCCGCTATTCTGCAAACCTCCTTTTCGCGCCTCGCCGTTTTCATTATGAAAGTATCCGGACGTCGGCCGTGATTTCGTTCTACACTACTCTTCGGATGAAGAGCCGAAATTATTAACTGAATTCTCGGAAGATATTATGTTCAGCTTCTGGGAGGTTCGGGCTTCTTGAGATGTTTTTTCAGCAATTCGGCGCCGGCCGTCGCATCGCCGCGCGCCTGCGCCGCCAGGAGATTTTCACGCTGGATTTCCTCGAAGACTTCTTTCCTGTGAACGGCGACGGATCGCGGGGCCTTGATGCCGAGCTTGACCTGGTCGTGCTGCACGGAGACGACGATGATCTCGATGTCGTCGCCGATCATGATCGACTCGTTCAGATGTCGGGCGAGGACAAGCATCAGGCATTCCCCGTCAAGGCCGCCGCAGGATCGCCGAGAATGTAGTGCCTCACCTTGTGATTCACGGAGCGCGAGATCATCTGGCGCCCGGTTCGCGTCGCGACATTGATGATGACCGGCCCCTGCAGATTGGCCGTCATCCGGCGCGGATCGTCGGGGATCACGACGATCGCCAGAACGACCGCTTGAGCGATGTCCGGAATCCCCAGCGACGCGATGTCTTCCGCGGAAAGATCGGGCACATAATCCGCCGCGAATAATCGCGGGTCGATCGTGATAAATGCCAGGTCGGGCTCGTCAAGCGATTGCAGAAGCAGGAACGGGCTGTCGTCTCCGCCATGCGGAATCAGGGCGTAGTTTTCAAGCCCGTCGAATCCGAGGAGCCCGTCCTTGACGAGGATGATGTTTTTTTCGGTGATCTCCACGTCGCGGCCGGTCTTGGTCCGGATGGTCCGTTTCTGCTCCGCGTTTTCCCTGTTCTCCATCGCCGCGAAGATACCCGACTAGGAGAGGAAGTTCAATAGACTAAGGTTCAGGAGGTCGGAAATCGACTTCAGAGCGGCACTCTGGGCGGTCTGCTGCGTTTTAAGCTCGGATATGATTTCCGAGAGGTCCACATCTTCCAGGTCCGAAAGAACTTCCTTCTGATTCAAGACGATGCTCGTCAGTCGATCCTTCTGCGATTCGAGCTCATTCGTCCGGACGCCCGCTTCGGAACGAGTCAGCGCCACCGCATCCAGCGCCGCATCGATCTCCGGCAGGTTCGCGTCGCGCACGCTCGCGGCATCTCCGCGCCGCAGGCTATCGCGCATCGCGATGAGCGATTGGAAGATGGAGCCTCCTCCGGTTTCGGCGGCGGCGGTCGTCAATCCCAGGTCGGCCGCAAGACTCCCGCTCGCGTCTTCGATCGTCATCGTCCCCGGCCGCTGGTTGGTCAGCTGAAGCGCATAATTCTGAAGGACGGTACCCGCCAGATTCGAGCCCGTGGGTTGCGAGGGAACCCGCGTAATGCCGGCGAGCTGCATGATGTTGCTGGATCCGACCGCGTTGTCACCGATCTCCACTCCGCCGGAAAGACGGAGCGTCAAGGGCGAGGTCGCGCCCGACAGGGCCGGTGTGCCGTCGACCAGTTGTCCGGCCGCATCGTAGATCTCCGCCGTCACTCCGGTCGACGACGTGAGCGCATTCAGCCGATCCGTGAACGTGAAGAGCGTATCGTTGCCGCTGACGCTCACGCTCTGCCCGTTCACCGAAATGGTCCCGGCCGTGAATCCCGCCAGGGCGGAAAGATTGCCGAGCGGCAGCGCGAAGGTGTTGTTGCCGCGCATGACTCCGGTCACGCTCGCTGTGACCCCCGCATTCGCGTCGTTGATCTTCCGGGACAGGTCAAGAAGGCTGTCTCCTTCCGCGGTCGTCGGATTGCCGTCCAGGTCGTATCCGACAAGTACATCGTTGATCCTCAACTGGCCTTCGGTCACCCCTGAACTGGGTAGAAACGCCGCGGCCATCTCCCGATCGGCGTATTCGGACGAGACGGTTCCGTCCCAGTTCGTCGACGTGCTCCGCAGGACGGAGGCTCCGGCCGCGAAAACCCGGTCCCCCGGCCATGTCAGAGGAACATTGATGCCCGCTTCCAGCTCCAGCTCGACGGAATCCCCGGAGTAATTCACGGATGTGATCTCGCCGATGCCGTTGCGGATCGCCGTGAAGGCGTCGCTGTCCGTCTCCGCTCCCGCGAAGATGCTCCGGCCCCCGCTGCGGGAATTGGCGGTAGCCAGGAGGCTTTCGAGCTGCTGATTCACTTCCGACGCGATCACCTGCATGTCGCCGGTCGTGTAAGTGCCGTTCGCGGCCTGCAGGGCGAGCGTCCGCAGACGCTGGAGCTGCTCTATGGCGGAGGTCATGTAGCTCTCGGCTTCCGCGATCATCCGTCCGTTCAGGTCGATACTCCGGATTCTCTGCTCATCGCGGCGGATCTTCGTGCTGATTCTCTGCGTCCGCGCGGCCAGTTCCGGATCTTCGCTCGCCCGCTCGATCTTCTTTCCCGTCGCGAGCTGCCTCTGCAGCAGGAAGAGCTTGTCGGTCTGGACGTTCGTCCGATCGACGGCGGATGAAATGAGATTGCCGAATGCGACGCGCGTCATGTCAGATGATCTCCCGCGTCATCGTCACTGTCCCAGCGCGATGAGCGTCTGGAGGACCTCGTCCATCGTGGAGATGATCCGCGAGGCGGCCTGGAATCCGCGCTGGTACTTGATCATGTTGATGAGCTCCTCGTCGAGCGAGACGCCCTGGATCTCCTCGCGGCGGCTCTTCAACTGGTCGATCTGTGCCTCAAGCCCCTCTTCCGTCCGCTTCGCCGCGCCGGCTTCGACGCCGATCGTGCCGAGCATGCCCGCAATGTATTCGTTGTACGTCGACGTGTTGCCGCTCATGGTATCGGTTTCGCGGAGCCCGGCCAGAAGCAGCGCATTGGCGCCGTCTCCGGGGCCGCGCGAGCGATCTCCACGACCATCCGGCGGTGAAGAAAGATCGTCTCCCTTGGCCGCGGCGATCTTGCCGAGGTCGGCGATGATTTCGTCCGTGACGGCAAAGCGCCGCGCCGCATCGTCGGCAGGTCGAAGCGCGACCTCGCCTGTGAAAACAGAGGTCGGCGGATTCGCGCCGTTCGTCGGAGGATACGCCGAGGACGCGGGAAGAATTCCCATGCGCGACAGGAATGTGCCCTGGCTGTCGGACATGTTCGAGATCACGAAGTCCGCGCCGCGCCGCGCCGAAAGCAGCAGCCTGTTCTCCGGCGTTACCGTCGCGGTGACGTTCGCCGCGGAGTTGTTGATCCGATCGACGACGGTCTGGAGCGTGTCGGTGGAACCGTTGTAGGAGATTCCGATGCCGTTGATGACAAAGCTCCCTGTGCCGATCGGATTCGACTCGAAGTTTTCCGTCTGAACCGTCGTGGCGTCGCCATCCAGCGCGACATCGAGTCGCTCGACGAAGGATGTGCCGAGAACGCTGTAGAGCCGGGATTCCGTGGATGGCGGCGTGCCGAGCGTAAAGAAGTCGACGCCGGTCGTTCCGTTCAGGCCGAATCCGGTGCTGTGGATCGTGTTGAAGCTCTCCGTCAGAGAGACGGCCAGTTCGTTCAGATCTCCGCGCAGGGTGGAGAGCGTCCCGTCCTGAAGATCCTGGAAGGCTCGAAGCTGGCCGGAAACAGGCTGCAGGATCGCGCGGAGCGAACCGCCGACCGCGAGCGAGGGCAGGAGATCCGGACCGTTGCTGACCGTGGACACATCGAAGGACTGGAATCCCTGCACGATGACCTGGCTTCCCAGGAGAACATTCAACGAGGAGGCCGAGCCCGGCGTCGTCTGAACATCGCCCAGCTCGGAAAGCTGTTCCAGAAGTACTTGCCGGCGGTCTTCGAAGTCGTTCGGTTGGAGGTCGTTCGAGGTCATCGCCGAGGCCTGCTCGTTCAGCTTCGCAAGCTCGGCGGAAATGGAATTGATGAGCGTCGCCTTGTCCGCCATCTCCGAAGCCATGTCGACGCGGAGTTCTTCGACGCTCGTGGCCGCGATCTGGATCCGGTTGGCCACTTCCACGCCACGCGAACGGACGACGGCGCGGATCGTCAGGGAATCCGGCGAGCCGGCGAGGTCATGAAGCGATGAGAAGAAATTGTCCAGGCTCTCCGCGATGTCGATCTCCCCGGCGAACAATGCCTCGACCTGGTCGAGTATCTGCCGGGTTTTCTCGCTGTCCTTGAAGTCCGATGTCAGGTCGCGGATCTTGTCGTTCAACAGGAGATCACGGACGGATTCGATGCGGGAGATTTCGACGCCGGTTCCCACCTGGGCCACCTGCGAAACGCCCTGAACGTCGGGAAGGTTGAGAGAGGTGGACGCCTGCATCGTCACGATCTTGCGGGTGTAGCCCTCCGTGTTCGCGTTCGCGATATTCTGGGATGTCACTTCCAGCGCGCGCTGGTGAGCGCCCAGCGCGGATCGTCCGATCGAAAGCCCCAGCATGCCGTTGGCCATCAGGCGGTCCTGTCGATCATCTTCGAGGGCCGGGCCGGACCTCCATACCCCTTGTCCGATCCGTATCCGACTCCGCGCGCATCGATGCTTTCGAGCACCTTGATCGTCTGCTCGATCACATCGATATTCGCGGTCAGGATTCCTCCGACCTGAGCCGACAGGCGCGCCGTTTCGCTGACGAGAAGCCGCAGCGCGTCGATCTCCGCCGTGGGAACGTTCTTCGCATCGATCATGCTCAGCTTGAAATCCTGCGGAGCGACGTTATATCGCGGAGCGGTCTCCGCGATCAGCTCGATCATCCGCCGGTCCAGCGCCGCGGCATCCATCTGCGATTTCGTGAGCTGCGTGGAGAGTTCCAGCACAAGCGCGCTGTTCTTCTGCTTCGCCGCGTCGATGAGAGAATTAAGGATTTTCCTGATCGACTGAAAAAGCGTGGACTGCTCGGAAATCAGATTTGTGAAGGTATTTAGTTCCGCGGCCATGATTCTTTTATCGGCCGGGAATCCTCAAATCTGAACGGACTTATTCTTTCTTTCGGGTCTTCAAAGTGTCGCTGACGCTCGAGAATCTGGATGCCAGTTTGTCACGGCACTTCTTGCAGAAGCGGCCACCCTCGATATCAGCGCCGCATTCCTCGCAACGGAGCTTCGCGGCGGGGGTATCCAGAAAAAGCCGGCCCGATCTGACGTAATTGACGATCGTTTCTCGGCCGATGCCGGAGATCGTCGCCAGGTCGTCTATCGTGGCGTTGGGCATGTCCTGGGAGAGATGCTTCAGATTCTCGAGAACCTGGGTCTCCTTCTCCCAGCATTTCGGACAGATCGCAAACTTATCGCGCGAAAAGATATCCCCGCATGCTGGACATTTGGCGAGCATCAGCTGGCTACAGTCCTGATGGAACTGATCTTCCAGATCTGCGGATCGCTCTTCGCAAACTCCGCGTAGGCCCTGCCCTTTTCCCGGGACACAGCGCCGTTCTTGCCGGTCACTTCGATGACGAAGTCGAACTTGGCGGCGCCGCCCGTCCGTCTCGGCTCCGTCTCGATCTTCGAGATCTTGTAATCGATCCGCTTGGAATTGGCCCAGAGCTGATCGAGGTAGGCGAGATAGTCGCCTTTCGACCAGCCGCGCTCATCCTTGTAGCTGTCGGAGAGGGCCTTGTCGGCCTGTTCCTTGTTGCCGCGCACGACGGCGATCCGGAAATTCTCCAGGATCGACTGCATCTCGTCACCGCCCGGATAAATGGCATGCGGAACCACGATGCTCCGAAAGGTCTCCACGCCGCGAAGGTTCGTCTGCGGCGGTGTGCCTCCCCAGACATCCTCGCGCGGTATCCGGGGTATCCAGCTCCGGATATGCTCCAGCCTGTCGCGCGTCAGCGGATGCGACCGGAAGAATTGCTCGGCCTTCCAGGGCTTCCGCTCCTCCAGCTCCAGGAGCCCTTCCATTGCTCCCAGCATGCCGTTGGGATCATATCCCGTCCGATACAGGTACTTGGCTCCGAGAATATCCGCCTGGTCTTCATCGCCGCGGGAATACCCGAGGTAAAAGAGCGTCACCGCCGCGTTGGCCGCCTGCATCATGTCGTCGTTGACCTTGTTGCCGAGAAGAAGGCCCGCGGCGACAAGGCCGATCGAGGCGATCGTGGAATTCTGCATCTGCTTGGCCGAATGACGCGCGGCCACATGCCCGATCTCGTGCCCGATGACGCCGGCCAGTTCCGCCTCGTCGTCGAAGACACCCATGATCCCCCGCGTGATATAGATGTGCCCTCCGGGCGTCGCGAAGGCGTTGGCGATGGGAGAATCGAGCACCTTGAACTTGTAGGCGATGTTCGGGCGGTCGGAATTCTTCGCGAGATTCTGGCCGATCTGGTCGACGTAGGCTCCCAGTTCCGCATCCTGGTAGACCGTGTATTCCTTCTCGACTTCCTTGGCGACTTCCTCGCCGATCGCAATTTCGCGCCGCTCCGAGACCAGCCAGACGTTCGATTGCCGCGGCGCCAGTTGATCCCGCTGGGAACAGGCGGGAGCAAGAATCACCAGGGCCATCAGGAGCCCGACCATTAATATGCTGGAACGTTTCAAAGCGGGGGCGGGAATCCTGTGATTTTCATCTGCAGTCATCTCTAACTCCTTGATTCGCAATTTCGAGCTTAGACCGCCGGGACGAACGGCGGGTTCCGAACGACGAATCAATCTTAGTAATCATATCCGGTTTACAACGGTGGAAAAGAGGAATCCTCCGCCCTCGCGGGCGCGCAACACGGCTGCTTCAGGCCTGGAAAATGATCAAAGCCCCCGTCCTGGACGACCGCCTGCTCCCGGATTCCAATTCCTTCTTCAGGCGGATCTTCAGATCGTCGAACCATACTTCCACCTGCGGGCATTCGGCGCGCGCCAGCGTGAAGTGACGATTGGCGCTCCGGAATTTCCCGAGAAACGCGCATGAAAAGCCCATGAGCCAGACGACGGCGCCGGCCGGATCGACGACAAGATCGCCTTCTCCCTTGCCCGCCATGAATTCCTCGTACGAGATGCAGTGATCCGCGACACCCTGGATCAGCTTGTGAGCTTCGTCGAAGCGGGCCATGTGCATCAGGGTCTCCGCGAGATACATCTGAGCCTGCATGTGGCGCGGCAGGAGCGACAGGACGCGGCGAAGGATATTTTCGGAGAGCGAAAACTTCTTCTGATTGAAACAGGAGAGGTGCAGGCCCAGCATGATCTCCTCGTCTTCCGAACCGGAGGACAACGCCTTCTTGAACCACTTTTCCGCGCGACTCCAGTCCTCGTGCTCCAGGTAGTTCTTCCCGATCTCCTTCTTGTAGAACGCGTCGTGATCGAGCTGCGCGGCCTTCAGGAGATAGGTCATCCCCTGGTCGAACTGGCCTTCCAGGATGAGGAGGTTTCCCATCTCGAAGACAGCCTCCGGCATGAAGGGATTCGACTGCAGGACGGACGTGATGATCACGCGCGCCGGCGCGAACTGATCTCCGGCAATGAGGCGGCGGGCTTCGTAGATCCGGACAAAGGGATTGGTGGGATAAGCCTTCAGGGCTTCCTGGAAAAATGCGATCGCGGCCTTGTCGTACTCGCCGCCGCCTCCCAGCATCAGCTCTCCGTACAGGTACCCGATGATCTCGCAGTTTTCCTCGTCTTCCTCGCGGGGCAGGCCAAGCGCTTTCAACTGGAGAAAAAGCCGGAGCGCTTCGGGAAGCTCGCCGTCCTCCCAGGCCAGTTCCGCCAGGCGCGACATCGCCTCCTTGTCGCGCGGATTGACCCGCAGCGCCGTTTCCCAGTGATCGACGGCCTCCTCCACGCGATTGGAATCCATCGAGATGTCGCCGAGAATGATCCGGAGATTCGTCCGGAAGGGATCGCTGTCAAGAGCCTGGTCGAAGTGCCGGACGGCCGTTGCGGTATCGCCCTTGGCAAGAAGGGCGTGGCCGAGCATTTCATGCGACTCCGCGTCGTCGGGATGAATCGAAAGAATCTCCCGCCACTTCGCCAGCCCCATCTCCGGATTTCCGGCGTGCGACGCGGAGTGAGCGATGAGCCGCTTCAATGAAAGATCGTACGGCATGATCCATTCCGCGCGCCGGGCCCAGGGCAACGCCTTGGCGTGCGCTCCGCTCTGCGCCAGGTATTCCGCCAGCACCTTCGACGCGGCGGCGACGACCGGCGTGGCGCGCGCCGTGGAAAGCTGTTTCAACACCGGAACCATTTCCCTGGACATCTTCTTCCGCGTGACCGCCTGCAGCACCTGCCCCATGGCGGCCGCATCCGCATCGCTGCTGGCGGACCAGAGATCGGCGGCCCGACCGTATTGTCCCAGGGAGAAACATGCCCAAGCCAGGCGAAGCCGCGACGCCATGTCGTCCCGGTCTTTCAGGATCAGGACGGCTTCCGCCGGCACACCTCTAATGATGGCGAGATCGGCGAGATAAAGCGGCGCTTCATCGCCCAGAGCCCGCGCGGCGGACTCGGCCAGTTCAAACTCACGCTCCTCGAGAGCCTTGGCATAGACGGCCTTCCAGGCGACAGGATCGCCCGGAGTACGAAGCGCCTGCTTGTGCAGCAGGGACGCGGTGGGTGAAGTCGATGCGGCGGGGCGCGCGATGCGCGATACCAGGCGCGGCCGGACGGAGAACTTCAGAAGGCTCATCGACTGCCGGACGCTCCTGCGGCTGGCAGTTCAGCCTCTTCGACGAGCATGACGGGAATTCCATCGCGGATCGGATATCGCCGTCCGCATTCGGTGCACACAAGGCAGCTGCCCGCCTCATCCAGTTTAACAGGCGGCCGAGAATCACATGCGGGACAGGCCAGTATCTCCAACAGTTCAGGGTCGATCATCATTACCTCCGGGAGGGATTATAGCACAGCGACGCCGTCTCGCAATCGGGCTGCCCGATCCTCCGGAAACGACGGAACGGCAATCGAATTCTAAACCGCCTCCCTCAGGCGGGCCGCAGCATATTCGGGCAGCACCGGGTTGATATAGAAGCCCGTTCCCCACTCGAAACCCGCGAGGTTCGTCAGGCGAGGCATGATCTCGAAATGCCAGTGGTAATGAACCATGCCACGTTCGAGCGTGGGCGCCGTATGGAGGACGAACGTGTAGGGAGGTTCCTGAAGAAGTCTGCTCAGGGAACCCAGGGACGCGCGAAACGCCGCGGCAAGAGAGCTTACGCTTTCGGCGGTTATTTCCTCGAAATGAGAGGCATGTTCCAGGGGAAGGATCACCATTTCGTACGGCACGCGAGAAGCAAAGGGAGTCACGACCACGAATTCATCGTTTGTGAAGACGGTTCTCTCGCCGGATGTGTCGCTTTCGAGGATGTCGCAGAAAACACAGCGTTCCTTCAACTGGAAATAAGAATAGGCCTGGGCGACTTCCTCCGAAATGCGACGGGGAATGATAGGCGTGGCGATCAACTGGGAGTGCGAATGCATGATCGCCGCTCCGGCCGCCAATCCCTTATTCGCGAAAAGCGTGATGTAGCGGATCAGCCTTCCTTCCTTCAGCACGCGGTAGCGGTCGCGCCAGAGGAGTATCAGCTCCGTAAGATCGTCATGCGGCATCGTGGCGATGGTCATCCCGTGATCGGGCGCATCGACGATCACTTCGTGAACGCCGTAGCCCGACATCATGTCGAACATGCCTTCACCGCGCCGCATGAGCTCCTCGTCGTCAGAGACGACCGGAGCCGCCGAGCGGAAGACACGCTTTCTCCAGGGGGATTCTTTATCCGGCCGAACAGACAGGATTTCCGGAGGCGTCAGAGCCTCGCTTCCGGGGCAGAAGGGACACGCCGCCGCGTCCTCCCGCAAAGCCGCGTGAGGGAAATCCAGCGGTCTCTTGATGCGCTCGGTGGAAACGATCGTCCATCGCCCAATGACAGGATCGCGTCGAAGCTCGGGCGGCTCCGTCAGCGAGACCGGCGCGTGAGGACCCGTCAGATCCAGATCTCGTTCCGGAGATACTGATCGATATAGATCTGTTCGCCCGCTTCGAGAAACTTGATGACCTGGGAGGCTTTTGGAGCAAGAACATCGCCTGGATACCGCTCCACGAAACGGCGCAGGTATTTCAGTCCAGCCTCGTTATTTTTCTTCAGAAGGTGCGCCAGGCCGATGTGGAAATCAGCCTCGACATTCTGACCTTCATATTTCTGCAGCTGATCGAATGCCAACTGGCCTTCCTCGCCGTCGAGATCGAGCTTCAGGGCGCGGAGATATTCCGACATGGCGAATTCAGGCCAGCCGCGTTCGCGATACAGGTCGCCCATGCGGCGGCGCGGCCTGGCCCAGAGCCTGCTGTAACCGATCGCGGTCACATATTCCGTCATCGCGCGATCGAAGCATTGCTCCACGATGTACAGATCGTGAATCTTCTTCACGGTCGTCAGGAGATCGGGAAGCGCGGCGTAATACAGGCCGCTGTAATATTCTTCCGTGTGGGTCTGCAGAACGAGCGGCTTGCCTACCGTCGAGTTCAAACGGATCTCGATATTGGCCGCGCGGTTTCTGAGCCTGTCGAAGAGAAACTGGAACTGGCCGGGCTGATCCAGTTGATCGTCCTTCGTCATGTTCAGGACGAAATCGTCGATCTCGCGAATGTCTTTTTCGAGATCCTGCAGGCCATGGACAAGCGTTCTGTTCAACCGGCTGTTCGGATCGTAGGGATCTTCCGGGTTGTTCCGGCTCCACTCGAAATATGTTTCAACCAGCCTGTAGATCTTGTTCACCCTGACGTTCAATTCTTCGACGTCCTTGAAGGAGGCGGACGTGTCGGTTTTCAACTGCGCCGCGCGCGCCCAGTACGCATCCCCTCGTTCCATCGCCTTGGTGGAGACATAACGCGTGAACGGGACGTAAACTCCCCACATCGCGATGCAGACAAAAGCGAATATGGCCAGAAAGGCTCCGAGGATCCACTTGGGGCTCAGCCGGTCGGCGTCCCGGTCAACAGGCACAGGTCCTGATGAGGGTGCGGAAGAATCTGATTTGTCGGTCTTAGCCAAGAGCCTGCCTTTTCTTTCGAAACGTTTCCACGACGAGAAGCGTGGTGCCGGCTCAGTATATTGAAGTTTCATCCCCGGAAGCAACAACGCTCTTTCCTTCCGTCGGTATCCTTCCGCCAGCGGTCGGCCCGAGATCTTCGTGTCCTGCGCTCCCCTGTGAAAAGCGCTCCCGCCTTGATTCAAGTCTGCTATATTCGCGGATGTGAAGATCCTCTTCTTCATTCTCGTAATCCTTCTTTTACTCCAGCCCGCCCGGTCATTTGCCGAGCCGCTTCCTCCCTTATCACCGCGCGGTTCGGCAGGCCGGCGCATGCCTCCACCCGACCGCTCAGCGGAACGAGGCTTCCTCTCTTCCGTCACGGGCGTGCAGAGATGGAAGCAGATCGCCACGATTTCCGAACCGGGAAATTTCGCGCCGGGCGTGGTCGCGCGACGCGAGGGTGGATTCCGGATCTATTGGAATGCGGCGGGATTGGGAGGAATCGCAAGCGCGATTTCCAGCGACGGTCTGACGTGGAAACCGGAGCGCGGATTGCGACTCGCCAATGGCGGCGCCGGCACCGCCGACGCGATCGCCTCCCATCCCTGGGTGATCGCGCTCGATTCCGGATACCTCATGTACTACCAGGGCGATGCCGCCGCGCGCACGGACGGTGACCGGAGCGGCAAGGAGCCCGAGTTCAGGATCTTCAGAGCTTTTTCGCGGGATGGGCTCACGTTCCGCCGCGAGGGAGTCGTGATCGACATCGGATCCTCCACCGGGTTCCGCCAGGCGGCGCACGGCCGCATCATCCGTCTCGATGACGGAAGCTACCGCATGTTTTTTTCGGCGAACTTCATCGGGAAGAACGGGCCCGCGGATATCCTCGGAGCGTCTTCACCGGACGGGCGGAACTGGACCATGGATACGGCGCCGATCCTGGAACGCGGCCACGATCCGACGGTCCTCAATGTCGACGACCGGATCGTTCTCTTCACGACGTTTCTTCGAGACAACTTCATCGTCATGGACTCGGCCGACGGCCGGAACTTTACTCCCGTCGCCTGGCTGGATTTCTACGATCCGGTCGGACAAAGAATCGAGCATTTTGGCGACGCGGAAGCGATGAAATTGCCCGACGGCCGGGTTGTCCTGATCGGCAGCGGCAAGGGATCCCGCGGACTCGGCGTCTTCACCCGGGAGGATTAGCCGCAGCGTCAAACCGGGTGAACGGCAATGGTCCTCATGCAGCGCTCGTCGCGGAAAATCCGAAGACCAGCGGGTCATGTTCACGCCGTCCGCGGACGCACCTATCGGGTGCGGGATGTGGAAAAAACCGCCTCATCGCAGTATAGTTGATTCGTGGGGAGGTGATTACGCATGGAGATCACCTTGCTGGTGACGGGAACCTTCATCGCCCTCGTTTCGGCCCTGGCCGATTTCATCGGATATGGGGACGGCCTGGCATTCGGCGTCTACCAGATCATCGGGACCCTTCTGGGCATCGGCATCGCTCTTGCCGGAGCATGGATGAAGTGGGGCGAGCAGATGCATTTTCCGATTCATCCGAGTCACCCGAGGCCGAAGGCGACCTGATACACAAAGAGCAGCAGCCCATTCGCCCCGCACTGCGGCGGGGCGTTTTCTTTTACGGTTGATGGCGATACGGATCTTCGAATTAGAGAAGAATTCCTTCGGCAGATAAGAAGTTAAATCCGGGCACCCGATATGGTAGGTTGATAGACGATGTCCTCCTCTCTCGCTCTCTGCCTGGTGCTGATTCTGGTGTCCGCCACCCCGCTTTCCGCGTCCACACCGTCGGATCTCAATAACGCCGGACTGGACGCCCTGAAGCGCGCGGATTACCCGGCGGCGCTTTCATCTTTTGAAGCTCTGGCCGAACTCCTGGTCCGGTCCGGCGCCGAAGGGACGAAGGACTATTCGACGGCTCTTCACAACCTCGGTGTGGCTCACAGTAATCTCGGGAACCTGGAGCAATCTCTCGATTTCCTGCAGAAGTGCCACGCGCTCCGCGTCCGCTTGCTCGGACGGCGACACATCGATGTCGCTGGAGTGCTCGCCAATCTCGGCCTGACTCAATTGCGTTTGGGAGATTACACATCCGAGAGCAACTCGCTGGAGGAATCGCTGAGCCAGTTCCGTTGGTTCCGCGGAGAGACGCATGCGCAAGTCGCGAACGGATGGCGGGAACTCGGGGTACTTCGCCTGGAGATGGGTGACTTGCCACGGGCACGGGAGTGCCTCGATCGCGCGCTGGCGGTCGGCACGGAGATCGGCGAGCCGGTCATCGAAACATGCCGGACAAGATTCAACCTGGGTGAATTGAGTCGCTTCGAGGGCGATGCGGGCGAGGCCGAACAGATATGGCTCGCGACGCTCGCCGTCGCGGAGGAGCACGGGCTCGACGAGATCAGGGCGTCTCTTTACGATGGACTCGGCGCGATCTGCTCCGACGACGGAAGGCATGACGCCGCGAGGAAATACCTGGAGCAGGCTCTCGAATTGAGACGGCGGATGAGCTCGAAGACGTACGAGGCCAATACCATGATGCTCCTCGGCGAGCTTGCTCTCCGCTCCTCACACTTCGACGACGGGAGATCATGGTTCGCGCAAAGCGCCGCGGCTATGCGGGACGAGCAGGGGGCGCGAAGTCCCCGCGTGGCCCGGATCGAATGTTCGCGCGGTGAGCTCGAACTCTCGGCCGGAGAAACGCCCGCGGCCACGGCGGCGTTTCGACGCGCGCTGGACGCCATGCAGGTCGGCGATGTCCCGTGGCGGTCGGATTCGCGGCAGCTCAGGCCGCACTTCAACAGCGCCTTCGCGGCCGGCGGTCTCAGCCGGTGCCTGGCCACGCCGAAAGATGCGGACGAGCTTCTCGCGATGTGCGAGCTGACGCTCGAACTGCATGCCCGTTACCGTCGATCGCTTTCGCGCGCGGGTCGTGAGCGCGGCGACGCGTTCCTCGATACCGCCGTTCCCTATATCCTCGCTCTCCTCGCGCGGCGCGCCTCGATGGGGGACGGGCTCGATGGAGATCGAGTCTGCCGCATCGCGGACATGGCCAATGCGCTCGCGTTCCTGGAGCGCATGTCCGAGGCGCGTGTCGACTTCGCGGGGGCGCTGCCGAGTGCTTGGCAGATGGAGGAGGAGGAGATCCGGGAACGCCTGGAAAGGCCGGCTTCAGGAACCGGAGCCGATGCCGCCGCGACACTGCTGGCGGCCGAGCTTGATCTCCAGCGCTTCGCGGATCGTCTGCACATCGTGTATCCGCGTCTCGCCGCGCTCCGCTATCCACGACCGGCTACGCTCGGATCGATCCAGAGCGTGTTGTCCGATGATGAGGTCGTGCTCTCCTACCTTGTCTCCCCGCAGACTTCCTGGATCCTGGCAATCCGAGCCGATACGTTTTCGCTCCAGAAATTACCGGAGGAAGCCGTGCTCGCCGACGCGGTTCAGGCATTGCGCCACGCATTGCGGGACGGCACGGATGCCGCGCCGTCGATGCGCCGCCTGCATGAGATGCTGATCGAACCGGTGCGCCTTGCGCGCTCCGCGCGACGCATTGCCCTGGTGGCATCGGGAATCCTGGAAGGTGTTCCCTTCGAAGGGTTGATCGACTCGGCAGGCGTGGTGTTGGGAGATCGAGTCTCGATATCCTACCAGCCCTCGCTGGCGATCTTGCGGCTCCTGCGCCTGACTCCGAACCGGAGGAACACCTCCGGCGGCACGACAAAGGACGACGAGCTGCTCGCCATTGGTAACGCGGTCTACGATTCCGCCGTGCAGGGTGTGCTTTCACGCAAGGCGGATGCGACCGCCCGCGCCGCTCTTCGCTATTCGGATTCCCTGCGCGCACGGTGGACTTCTTTGCCGGGAACGGAATACGAGATTCGATCGATCGCCGCGATCTTCCGCGGCAGTGCGAAGAGCGTGCTCCTGGGCGCCGATGCGACGGAGAAACGCCTGAACGAGGCCGACTGGAGCCGGTTCCGATACCTCCATTTCGCCTGTCATGGCGCCCTCGAGGACGGGCCGGGGCGCGCGCCCGCCCTCGTGCTTGGACTCGTCGGAAACGTTCCGCCGGACGACGGCTTTCTCATGATCGACGAAATCGTCTCGCGGCCGAACACCGCGCGCGTCGCGGTTCTCTCGGCATGCCAGACCGGGCTCTCCGCGCCGCGGCTTCCGCGAAACGGAGTCGCATCCATGGCGCGCGCTTTTCTGCTCTCCGGTTCGGACGCCGTGGTCGTCAGTCTCTGGCCCGTGTCGGATAACGCGACCGCGAAATTCATGGTCTCGTTCTATCGGGCCTTGATCGAGAAGAAGGAGAGTCCGGGAGAAGCGCTCCGAACAGCCCGGCGCGAACTCAGATCGGATCCGCGATGGTCGCATCCTTCCTTCTGGGCGCCGTTTGTTCTTGTGGGATTGGATCGGTAGAGGATTACGCGGAGGCGCCGACGCGGGCCGCCAGATATTCGCCGGTGACCGATTGCTCCGCATACACAAGCCCGGCGGGCGGTCCTTCAAAGATCACGCGGCCGCCATCGTGGCCTCCGCCCGGACCGAGATCGATCACCCAGTCGGCGCGGGCGATGACGTCGAGATTGTGCTCGATCACGATCACCGTGCATCCGTCGTCCACGAGGCGATCGAGGAGCGAGATCAGGTTGTCGACGTCGTTCATGTGGAGCCCCGATGTGGGCTCGTCGAGAACATACACCTGGCCCTCCTGCCGGCCCGATTTCCGGCCGTTCGTCATTTCGATGGCAAGCTTCAGGCGCTGGCGTTCACCGCCGGAAAGCGTGCTGAGCGCCTGCCCGAGGGTCATGTAGCCGAGTCCGACGTCGACCAATCCTTCGATCATCGGCCGGGTCGCCTTCTCCGTGAAAAATTCACGCGCTTCCACGGCGGTCATCGCGAACACCTCGGCGATATTCTTCCCGCGCAGCTTGAACTCCAGAACTTCCGCCGTGAAGCGCCTTCCCGCGCATTCCTCGCAGACGCTCGACACCGATCCCATGAAGGCCAGTTCGGTGTAGACGAGACCGAGCCCCTCGCAGCGCGGACAGGCTCCCTTCGAGTTCGCGCTGAAAAGGCCCGCGTCCACCTGGTTCGCCTTCGCGAAGGCTTTCCGGATCGCGTCGAGGATTCCGGTGTACGTCGCGGGATTCGATCGGCTCGATCCGCTGGTCAGCCTCTGGTCGATGAGAATAACGCCCTCGTGCTGGCGGGGAAAGACATGGCGGATCAGAGAACTTTTACCCGAGCCGGCGACTCCCGAGACGACAGTCAGGATTCCGACGGGCAGTTCTACAGTGACATCCCGCAGGTTATGAAGATTCGCGTTCTCGATCCGCAGGTATCCTTTCGCGGGCCGGCTCGAATTCTTGATCGACTGGTGCCTGCCGAGATGCCGGCCGGTGAGCGTGCCCGACGCGATGAGTCCTTCGACATTACCCTGGTAGACGATCCGTCCTCCGTCGGTTCCGGCATTCGGTCCCATGTCGACCACGTGATCGGCCAACGTGATCATTTCCGCCTCGTGCTCGACCACGAGCACCGTGTTGCCCTTGTCGCGCAGCAAGAGGAGCAATTCACCTAGCCTGTTCACATCGTGCGGATGCAGACCGATGCTCGGCTCGTCGAAGACATACGTGAGATCGGTGAGCGCTGATCCGAAGTGCCGCACCATCTTCACGCGCTGCGACTCGCCTCCGGAGAGCGTCGATGATTCACGGTCGAGGCTCAGGTAACCGAGTCCGACGCGGGCGAGATTATCCAGAGAAGCGCAGAGACCGGCGATGATGGGTTCAGAACCCGGAGAATCGATCTTCCGTACGAATGCGGCGAGATCGCTCACCTGCATCGCCGCGCACTCCGCGATGTTGCGGCCCTGCCCGCCGCCCACGGAAATCCGGGATGAAAGCGCGGCCTGGCTAAGCCTCGTGCCGCCGCACGCCGGGCAGGGCGCGTATGTGACCGCGCGTTCGACCGCGCGGCGAAAATGCGGCGCCATCGACTCCGGATCCTTCGAAAAGTAGAGGCGCTTCATCTTCGGGATGAGCCCTTCGTATGTGGAATGGAACTTTCCGTTCCGGATCTTGACCTCGCCCGAATGAAGAAGTTTCTCCCACTCCTCTTCGGAATAATCGCGGAGCTTCCTGTCCGGGTCGAAAAATCCGGAATTGACGAAGATCGACCAGAACCACGAATCGACCGCGAACGTCGGAAACAGCAGCGCTCCCTCCTTCAGCGATTTCCCGCGATCGATGAGCGCATCGAGGTCGACCTTCGTCTCCCGGCCGATCCCTTCGCACGCCCTGCACATACCTTCCGGGAGATTGAAGGAGAACGCGCCGGCGCCGCCGGCATGAGGTTGCCCCAGGCGCGAGAAGATGATGCGGAGCATGGTGTAGGCGTCGGTGGCGGTGCCGACCGTGGAGCGGGAATTCGCGCCCATCCGCTGCTGGTCGACGACGATCGCTGCCGAGAGATTGCGGAGCGAATCCACCTCGGGCCTGCCGACCTGCGGCATGAACATCTGGACAAAGGCTGTGTATGTCTCGTTGATGAGGCGCTGCGATTCCGCCGCAATCGTATCGAAGACGAGCGAAGACTTGCCCGAACCCGAGACGCCGGTGAAGACGGTCAGGCGCCGCTTCGGGATGTCGAGCGAAACATCCTTGAGATTATTCTCACGCGCGCCGCGAACCTCGATGGACCCGTAGGGCGACGATGATTCTTCCGAGGGCATCCGGAAATTTTATCGGAACGCGGCGGAGCCGTCGCGGGAAAAACCGGAAGGATGGATGATGTTACATTTCGTATGCCATGTCATATCATGTCGCTCTCATGGTCGGCTCTTCTCCCCAACGCGCAACATTGGATGACTGGATCGCGCAGGACGCGATCCCGTTCTCCATCACCGGTTCGCCTGAAAGCACGCATGCCCAGTTCGACAGGGTGATCGCGGCCATGGGGGATGGAGTGGAGCTGCTCGGATTCGGAGAAGCTCTTCACGGCGGCGAGGAGATTCTCATGCTGCGCAACCGGCTCTTCCAGCGGCTGGCGGAAGAGCACGGTTACAGCGCCATCGCCCTGGAGGGATGCAGCATGCCGGGCGTGAGCGTTCTGGACGACTACGTGGCCGGTCGGGATTCGATATCGTACGAGGCTGCGGCAAACTCCGGTTTCGGCCAGGGCTTTCGCGAGCTCGCGGCGAACCGCGAACTTGTGGAGTGGATGCGGCGCTACAATGCCGACCTTCCGCGCCGGGGCGATTCCCATCGCGTCCAGATCCGGTTTTACGGTTTTGATATTCCCACGGCGGGATACTGCATCGCCAGTCCAAGCCGGGCGCTTCACGTTGTTCTCGATTACATCTCCTCGTCGGATACGGCCTCCTCCGATAAGGGAGAGGATCGTCGCAGGCGGATCGAAGAGCTGCTCGGCCCGGACTCCGACTGGGAAAATCCGGCGGCATACGCCGATCCGACAAAGTGGGTGGGGCTCTCCCCCCATGCCGCCGCGCTCCGCATCGAAACGGAGGATCTCATCTCCGAACTGCGTACGCGACGGCCCGAACTCGTGGCCCGAAGCGACGAGGAGCGATATCTGGAGGCGATGCAGCATGCTTTCCTGGCGAGGCAGCTGTTGAACTATCACGCCGCGCTGGCGCGCAAATCGGACGCCGCCGTCCTTCTCGGCATCCGCGATGCGTTGATGGCGGACAACCTGGCGTACATCGTGAATCGTGAGCGTCCACGAGGAAAAGTGTTCGCCTTCGCGCACAACTCTCACCTGCAGCGCGGAAAGGCGATCCTGCCATGGTATTCCTTCTGGCCGGCGGGTTCTCATCTCAGGGAGATCTTCGGAAAGCGGTATGCCGTCATCGGTTCCGGAGTGGGTGTTTCCGATGAAAATGGCATAGGGGTTCCCGAGTCAGGCACGCTCGAAGCCCGGCTGACTTCGCGCGCGGAACCGGCGCTCCTCGTTCCAACGCGTGAAGGGGACGGCCTGCCGGTCGCGGAAATCGCCGCGCTGCCGACGCGATCGGGGAGCACGATGAATCCGAGCTATATGGCGCTCTCCCCGCAAAGCATCACGAATTTCGACTGGCTGGCTGTTCTGCACTCGACGGGATACAGCCGCGGTGGACCGCCGCTTCAGAAGCTGCCGGAAAGTAGAACGGCATAGAAAGGTTGCTGCCATTCAACGGGCCGGGTCAGTGAGAGAGGTATGGCGCGGTATGAAGCCACTCAGTCTTCCGGTCGCTCACCGCTCCGCGCCATCTTGACGAGCCTCGGATCGAAACGCGCGCAGACCTCGACAAGGTCGTCCTGAGCGGCCATCACTGTGTGGATATCCTTGTAAGCCATGGGCACTTCGTCCAGTCCGGCTGACATCAGGGAAACATTTCGCTCGATAAGATACCAGCGCACATCGTCCCAGCGGAATTTCGCCCGCGCGGCGGTCCGACTCATGGCGCGGCCCGCGCCATGAGAAGCCGAATCGAGCGAGCGCGGCTCGCCCTTGCCGCGCACGACGTATCCCGGGGAACCCATCGACCCGGGAATGATGCCGGGTACACCGCTTCCGGCGGGTGTCGCGCCCTTGCGATGTACCACGACCTGGCGGCCGTCGTGATTCTCTTTCCACGCGAAGTTGTGATGGTTCTCGATATCGAGGAGCACTTCCGCGCCGAGATGCCTCGCGATATGTCCGTGTATCAATGCGTGATTCGCCGCGGCATATCGGCCCATCAGCTCCATCGCATGCCAGTATTCCTGGCCGTCCTCGCTGTCGAGCCCGAGCCACGCGAGGCGAGAAAGCTCCTGCGACAATTCCGCGTGAGCGGCTTTCGCCCGCTTGCTGTAATAATCCGCCACCTGCGCGCCCGCGCCTCGACTTCCGCTGTGCGTGAGGAGCGCGAGATAGATTCCGCTCTTCAATCCGAGCTCGTCCCGATCGAGCGTCAGCGTGCCGAACTCGACGAAATGATTTCCGCTCCCGCTCGTCCCGAGCTGGCTCCAGGCCTTGTCCTTCAGGCGGGATGTGACAGCAGTGCAATTCCAATCCTCATCCATGACACTGTGCTCGCGGCGATCACGAAACTCGGTGCCGATACCAAAGCGCGTCTCGGTCGTGATCGCATGGCGAAGCCGCTCCTGCGACGTGTCGAGGTGGGCCGTGGGAAGATCGAGCACCGTCAGTTTCATGCGACAGGCGATATCCACGCCCACCGCGTAGGGAATCACCGCGTTCTCGGCCGCGAGAACGCCACCGATCGGAAGCCCGTATCCAACATGAGCATCCGGCATCAATGCCCCGCGCCACGCGACGGGAAGTCTGCACGCGTTCTTCATCTGCTCGATGGCAGCCGGATCGATCCCGCTTCCCCAGGTTTCGAATCGCGCCGGCATCGCGCGTTCCCGGCTCGCCGACGACGGAACCGCAAGAGCGATGATCTTCTCCGCCAGAGCGCCGTATTCGTCGTGATCCGTGAAATCCTCCGGACAAGCCGCCACCTGCGAAAGCGCTTCACTTATGGCGTTTACGGGTATCCCGCGGCCGGACATCCTCGCAACGATTTCGTGTGCGAGCGGCGCCGCGTCACGCGGAATTCCGCAAGATTCAAGTTGTCTGCGATTCATCGCTGCGGCTCCTCATCAAATCATGTTATCATGAGTCCAGGTTCGGAAACGTTCCGGAGAGGATGGAGTGCTCATGACCACAGACACCAGGGAAACCATCCCTGAAACTTCACAGGCGGCGAGGCCAGCGAGGCCGGGCCGCAATGAAACCTGCCATTGCGGATCGGGAAAGAAATACAAGAAGTGCCACCTCGAACAGGATGAGGCCGAGGAAAGAAAGCTGCACCAGTCGGCGTCAGCTCAAGCCGCGCTCGAAGCGGGGGCCGCGAAGAAAGAAACCTCCCCCGCCCATGATAAATCCTTCAGAAGCAAGCTTGTTCCTCCTGCCGCCAACAAGAGCGCGTATCACAAGTCCATGCACAACCGCAAGACCGGGAGCAGCTGATCGCGGTATTTTCGTAACTACTCAGGTGGCCCGCCCCGTCAAAGTGCTCCCTCCGAACCACGCATGGACACAACTAGACACGAATTGCCTTGCATATAAAAATATTTTGAACGAATCCTATTCGTGTCCATTCGTGGCTCGTACCTCCTGAGTAGTCACGCATCTTCGACGAATCCTATGCGTGCTCACTTGTCACGATGCATTCGTGAGCGCGCGAGGACCGTCGAAATGGATCGCTCCCATCGACTTGAAGTAGCATTGTAGTTGGGCAAAAGAATCTTGCGATTCGCGTTTCCGACCCGCCGATGCAGCGAGAATGGCATGATAAGCGCCGTTGGATTGTCAAACCTGAAAACTGCCTGGGGACGGAATTGAACCGCCGACACGAGGATTTTCAGTCCTCTGCTCTACC
>CAZCME010000006.1:0-33238 GCA_964499705.1 uncultured bacterium
TGGTCTCCACGATTTCATCGCGCGATGATACCGAGCCTGTCCCCATCTCTTCGCTTACTGTTTCCATTTCGTCGATCGTCTTGACCGCGAGCCGGGTGATCTCTCCGGCGCGCATCCGCATATCCGCATCCGCCTCGAACTGCACCGCCTCGATCTCGCTCGCCAGACGCGCGCGAATCTCCTCCGTCCGCGACGGTGTCAGGCACGCTCCGAGGATCAGTGCGCCCAGCGGGCTCCAAAGCCATCCTGGAGCGCCATTCTCAGCGGCGTAATGCTGAACGGCGGACCCGAGGCACGTGCCGAGCGCGCCTTTCAGCAGACTCGACCACGGCACGGGATATACGGGGCCGGCCGCGACCGAGGCGAAGCCGAGAAAGACTCCGAAAAGAATCCGGCCCGCGAGCGGGCTCAAAAGGTAAAACGAAACACAGACGAACCCGGCCAGGAGGCTCCACGTGAACGCATAATTCATCCGGTGCCGCGGCACCCCGCCGAGCCAGGCGAGACCGAGCCCCAGAACAGTCGCGTATGCCATGCGCGCGATATACAGGGACTCGAGACTGTCAAGCATCAGGTTGCGGATCGAATTCTCGAACATCCCGCCGACAAATCCGAGCCCGGGCAGAGCGAGAAACCGAAGCGCCGAATCACCAAGAAAAGCGATCAGTGTGTTCATGGATTTCCTTCCGCCGCCGGAGCGGCTCGATCTTGTCCGTGCGGCGGTGAGTCGTTCAGGTCGCCATTCGATTCTTCACGTGCCCGCGCGCGATTCGCCTCCTCGATAATGTTGTTGTTCCTGCTCTCCCGCGCCCATTCCTCGTCGCTTGTGAGGCGCGCGCCGAGCCGGAGAGCGATCGAGTCGGCATCGCGATGGGATGCAGCGTCGGAGTTCGGCTCGCGGACCATGAGAATCCGGACGATCGGCATGGATATGCTTCGCTCGACTTCCGAAACCGCGGGCTCCGCTTCGAGCTCGATATACAGAATTCCATCCTCGGCCGGCAGGAGCGACCGCGACGGAATTTCCACATGCGCGGCCGTGATCGAGTAGTCGCTCCCGATCACATTCACGAACCGCACGCCCGGTTCCAGGAAGAGGAGAATGATCGGCCTCTTCCGCGTCAGGCCGAATCTTCGGTTCCGATCGCGTTCGTCGAGCGAATCCTCGCAGGACAACCGGACAGTGAAAGGTGTGACGCCGTGCGCCAGGACGGCTCCCTGCGATAGCTCGGCCTTGGCGTGAATGAATCCATGCGCTTCACAGACGGGTCCGGCGACATCCGAATCAGGTGGCGGAGTCGATGAGCGCTGAAAGACTCGCCCCGGCAGAATCACGACGATGAGGGACAACGCCACGACCATCAGGATTCCGTTGCCGCGCCGCATGTCTTGCTCCTTTCCCCTCCGACATGCGACGGAGTGGGAAGGAAAAATATTCGGGGGTTTTACAAGTATTCTCCGACGAAGGCGGGAATCGTTCTGCTATCTGGATTTCTTCCGCCTGAGCGATTTCGCGCCCGAGGCCCCGGCAAGGCCGGCGGCGAACCACCGCTTGAGATCCTTCGCCGTGCGGAGTCCATCGCCGCTGACGTAGACAAAACCTTTCATCGGCCGACCGGTGAAATCCATCGGCTTCACGTGCGGATCAGAAAGAGCGGCGGCATGAGCATCAGCGCCAACCCGCACCACGAGTTCGTCGCCAAGTACACCGCAGACCATCCTGCCCTGCTCCAGAAAGGCGAGGCCTCCGAACATGCGTTTTTCGGTCAATCTTCCGTGTTTCCCGGCGATCGCACGAACCCTCGCCGCCAATGGCTCACTGTAGGCCATCCGATTCGCACCTCGTCATTTCAGTCCGTAAACTCGCAGCGCATTGTCTCGTCCGACTTTCGCGCGGACATCTTCCGGAAGCTGGCGAATGATATTCCATGTATCGTCGAACGACGGAGGCGGCCCTCTGCGTTCGGAGGACGATCGCTGAATGCCGACGAACTCATCAGCGCCGACGACGAAGCGTTCCGGATAGTCGCTGATGAACTTCACCCACGCGGCCCGAATCCGGAGGTCTTCATCGGCGATCTTGTTATCGCTTTGAAAAGGCTCGTATTGCTTGCGGACAAACTTCAATCCGTATGTGAGGTTGGGATGATCATCGAGCAATCGCTTGAGTAGCGGGATTTCCGCATGCCCCGTGTTGTCCCAGCCGATGTGCACGAGGACAATCTTCGCGTTGAGGTTGTGCGCGAGCAACCGTTCCAGCGCGGGAATCGTCGATTTAACCGTCGGCGGGTTCGCGGAGGAGAGGCCGACCAGCGCTTCCGGGAGCGGTTGATCCTCCGGCACCGCCTCCCAGTGAATATCGATCGGCATGTCGTGTCGCGCCGCGATATCCGCGAGGAGCAGAAAGAGCGGATGATCCGCCGGTGACTGCTCGAAGTGGTGATTCTGTCCCAGGCCGAAGTGAAGAATAGTCATCTCGCCGAAGGAGCGTGCTCCGTCGCGAATCATCTCGTCGCAAAGGTTCTCGAATCGCCGCCACAGAGCCGGAGTCACGGCGGCCGAGTCGGTGCCTTGAATGAGCGGATTGAGCTCTCCGCCACCGGCCGCGAGATAGAGTCGTCCCGGGTATTTTCGAATGGCGCCCAGTAACGCGTGATACGTGTACCCGCCAGCCTGATTCAATTCCTGGGGCGGCGGCATCACAACAGTCCGGGCGACGCCGGCCCGATCCATCATTTCCACCAGATGATCGGCGGCCGCTTCGTAATCCATGGCGGGTGTGGGACTCCGTGGAGAAGATCGCCGCGCGTTCTCTCGCCCGCGTTGGGGAGGGCTACCGCGACCGGATGACGCCGCGCGGCCGTTGAGATGCATGTGAACGTCGACGAATCCCTCCGAGGAGGTGTCCGGCTCGGAGGCAACTCCCGAAGTGAGGGCGACTAGAACCACCAGCGAGATGGAACAGGCACGCGAATACATGATCGAACTCTACAACAGGAATCGAATGGAATCAGGAGAAAACCTCCACGTCTTCAGCGAACGCCATGGCGCCCGTTGATCAAGCGCACGAGGAGGATTCCAGGAAGTCTCCACGTCAACTGCACTCGAATCGCATCCTCATCGTCCATTCCCTTTATGACGCTGCTTTCGGGGCGTTTCCAGATTGCACAATATTGACGGACAAGCTTCCGGGGCATGTCAGGAAGCTGGCAAACGGAGTAAAAAAGCTCAGAACGCCTCAACTTTCTACCGATGCGATCATCTAAGAGATGATCATGTCATGGCTCGATTGAAAATCTGCGCCGCGCTGGCTTTGATGGCGGATCTGGCGCTCGGCGCCACAGCGGCCACCGTGGAGGTCAAGACGGGCGAGACGCTCTGGAGCATCGCGGCCCGCGAGCTTGGAAACGGTCACCGCTGGAACGAGATCGCGGACGCCAACCAGATCGCACCACCCTACTCCATCTCCCCGGGCCAGCGGCTCGAACTTCCCGAAAACGCTCTCCCTCGGGAGAATCCCGCCGAGGCTCGACCTCGTGAGAGCGGAAGAAGTGACGCAACACCGCAGAAGTCGACGCGACCATCGGAAATGACAGACGAGGCCCCCGACGCGGTGGAAGAGGAGGCTACACCCGCCGATGCGCCTGCCCTACCCCAGCTCGCTCCCTATCTCGCTCCTCTCACGGGCGAATCCACGACGTTCTCTCTCTCGCTCGACCACGCGGTCTCCGTCGCCCTCTCCCGGAACATCGGACTCCAATCCGGACGCCTGGCCCCGAGAACCGCCCACGCCGATCTCGAAGTCGCCCGGTCCGAATTCGATCCGATCCTCGCCGCATCCATCGACCAGGACTGGCGCAGGACGAGAACGAATCCCGCTTCGGCTGTCGGCACCTACTCCGACGCGCGCACAACTTCCTGGTCCGCGGGCGTGGGTCAATCATTGCCCGTCGGAACGGAATACGATGTCACCGTTTCCGGCTCGCGCGACCGCACGAGCCCCACGGGCTCGGCGTTGAATCCATCGCACGACGAGGAGCTGACGCTCAGCGTGACGCAGCCTTTGCTGGATGGTTTCGGACGCTCCTCGGCCTACGCGGGCGTCGATGCGGCGTGGGAGCGATACGAGGCCGCGCAGCAGCGATCCAGCCGGCTGACTTCCACGGTCCGGGCGGACATCGAAGCGGCCTACTGGAATCTCGCCACGGCCCAGGCCGCGGAACAGATCGCGCGCGCCTCGCTCACGCTGGCGGAGAAACTCCTCGTCCGGAATGAAAAACTTCTCGCGAACGAACTCCTCGCCGCGGTCGAAGTCCTGACCGCCCGCGCCGGAGTCGCCTCGCGCCGCGAAGCGCTCGTCGCGGCGATCACCGATCGGCGCAAGGCCTCGGAGACTCTACTGTTCTCCGTCTACGGCGAAGAAGCTCTCAGGCAATCCCTCCGGCCCTGGGCCGTCACCGTGCCCGCGACCGCCGCGGAACCGGAAGCGGAAAACGTGCTGGAGCGACAGGCGATCGAGCGGCGCGAGGATCTCGTCGCGGCCCGAAAAGATCTCGTCGCGGCCGGCATCACCCTGGGCTCCACGCGGAATGCGCTCCTCCCGGATCTCGATCTCGTCGGCTCGGTCGGTACCGGCGGAACGGCCGGAAGCTTCAGCCGCGCCATGGATCGCGCCCTCGATAACGACGAGCCATCCTGGTCGCTCGGGCTCGCTCTCACTTTCCCGATCGGCAATCGAGGCGATGAAGCGCGATACGACGCGGCGCGCATCGAGAAAGAACGCCGGCGTCTCGCCTACGTCGATCTCGAAAACTCCATCCGCCTCGCGACCCGCAACGCGCGGCTCGATGTCGTGCTGGGCCGCGAACGACTCGCCGCAGCCGAGGAATCCCGCGAGCTGGCCGACGCTCGGCTTCGCGCGGACCGCGAGCGTCTCGAGCTCGGTCTTACGGACACCATCCGCGTTCTCGAGACGGAGGAAGACGCGACCTCCGCGTATCTGGCGGAAGCGCGCGCGCGTTACGGGCTTGCGGCGGCCGCGGCACGCCTGCGAGCCGCTCTGGGAGGCGCGGCACCATGATATTGATGAGATTACCTGCTGGAATTCATGGGGATGAGCGCCTGACTTAAAGTCGCCCTAAACAATTTACGAACGCTCTTATCTAAGAGATGATCATGCCATGCTCAGACTGAATTCCCGCAGGAAGTTATCCGCATGACCCCACGAAAAAAGAAAGTCCTCTGGGGACTCGCCGTCGCGGTCGCGGCGGTCGCCGTCGGGTGGACCTGGTTCGGCGACGGCGAAGAAGTAGCACCCGTCGCCACGGCCAGGATCGAAAGAGGCACTCTCGAGATCAAGGCCGCCGCGTCGGGCCGCGTGGAGGCGGACATCCAGGTGGAAGTGAAGTCGCGCGCCTCCGGAGAAGTGATCGAGATCAACGTGCAGGCCGGAGACAAGGTCGAGATGGGAGATCTGCTCGTCAGGCTGGACCCCGCCGACGAGGAACGTCGATTGCGCGAAGCGGAGATGCAGGTCGCGACCTCGAAAGCACGGCTTGCTCAGGCAAGGTCGGGGCTTGCATCCGCGCGCGCCGACATGATCCAGGAGGAGAGCCGTTACAAGCGGCGACGCTCCGCGTACAAGAACGGCCTTGTTTCCGGCGAAGAATTGCAGGCCTCGAAAACCGCCGCGGAAGTGGCGCGCGAGGCGGTCGAGCAGCGACGCGCCGACGTCACCGCCGCGGAAGCCGATCTCTCGCGGACGGAGCTGGCGATCGAGGAAGCGCGCAAGCGGCTCTCCGAGACGATCATCAAGGCTCCGGTCAGCGGCACCGTTCTCTCGGTCGCCGCGGAGCGCGGCTCCATCGTCTCCTCGGGAATCACGAACGTCGGCGGCGGCACGACGCTCATGACGCTCGCCGATCTCTCCAATCTCTTCGTCCTCGTCAAGCTCGACGAGGCTTCGATCGGAAGTGTCCGGGAAGCGCAGGATGTCAGCATCCGCGTCGATGCGTTTCCGACGCGGTCATTCTCCGGGCGCGTGGAGCGCG
Organism: uncultured bacterium; assembly: GCA_964499705.1. Lineage (GTDB taxonomy): Bacteria > UBA8481 > UBA8481 > UBA8481 > UBA8481 > JBBTKW01. The sequence continues at coordinate 6,051 of CAZCME010000006.1, forward strand.
TAACGCCTCTCGGGGTCGCCGAGGCCAACATCGTGACGTTCGACTTGAAGGTGCGGATCACGGATCGCAGCGCGAACCTGCTGCTTCCCGGGATGAGCACGGACGTGGAGATCGTAACGGGTCGATTCGAGAATGTGTTGCTCGTGCCCAACGCCGCGATCCGCCGCGACACATCGCGCGTCGCGACCGAGCGGATGGGAGAAGGAGGCAGGGCGCAGGAGCAGACAACCGATCGATCAATGCCAGATGCCACGCCCGCTCCGGATACGGCGGCTGCCGCCGCACCTCGCGAGGACGAGACCACGGATACCGGTCGAAGGCGCCAAGGCGGCTGGAGCTCGGGCGAAGGCGGATTGGACAGATCGCGGCGTGGCCGCGGAGAGCGGGGCGGCGGATACGAACGTCGAGACAGTTTCGCCCAGGCGATGGATACGCCGGCCTGGCGGACGGAAGCGATGAAGCGCGATGCTCCGCCCGCCGATGTTCCGCCTTCAGGCCGCGCGATGCGGAGAGGCAGAGGGCTGGTGAAGATGGCGAACGGCGAGGAAAAACCGATCGTCACCGGCGCCACCGACGGCATGAAGACGATCGTACTGGAGGGATTATCGGAGGGAGACGAAGTGATTCTCTCCTCGGGCGGACGTTCGAACGGCGACGCCGGCGGAGCACCCCGCAATCCTTTCATGCCGCGCGGCGGCGGCGGTCGGCGATAGCCGTTCCTATCTCCATGAATCAGCCCGCGCTGGAAGTCGCCGACCTCGTCAAGGTGTACAACCCGCATCGCGAGGAGCTCTCCGTTCGCGCCGTCGACGGCGTCAGCTTCACCATTCACCCGGGGGAGTCCGTCGCCATCATGGGGCCGTCGGGATCCGGCAAGTCCACGCTCATGCATATCCTCGGATGTCTCGATCATCTCACGTCCGGAACGTACAAGCTGGCCGGCGAGGATGTCTCCCAGCTGAGCGAGGATGCACTGGCGCAGGTGCGGAACCGCCGCATCGGTTTCGTCTTCCAGGCTTTCTTTCTTCTTCCCCGCGAAACGGCCCTGGAGAATGTCGAGCTGCCTCTGCTGTATGCCGGCGACCAGGAGCATCGCCGGAAAGCGCACGAGGCATTGGCGCGCGTCGGCCTGAAGGATCGGGAAAGCCACCTGCCGAACCAGCTCTCCGGCGGCCAGCGCCAGCGCGTTGCGATCGCGCGCGCTCTCGTGACAAAACCCGCCATGCTCCTGGCCGACGAGCCGACGGGCGCGCTGGACACGCATACCGGGCAGGAAATCCTGGAGCTTCTCGAGTCCCTCAATCACGACGGCACGACGCTCGTCGTCGTGACGCATGATCCCGGAGTCGCACGCCGGACGCGCCGTGTGATCGCGATGCGTGACGGCCGCATCGAGGCCGACGGTCCGCCGTCGGAAGTTCTCGCGTAATGCTCATCTGGGATATCCTCCGATCCGCCATCCGCGCCCTCGTCGCGAACCGGCTGCGGACGTGCCTCACGATGCTCGGAGTCGTCATCGGAGTCGGCGCGGTCGTCGCGATGATCGCCCTGGGAGAAGGCGCGAGGTCGAGCGTGGAGCGATCGATCATGTCGATGGGCACGAATCTCATCTTCGTGCGGCCCGGCACCCCGGGCGGCATGGCCGTCCGTTCCGGCCAGGTTCAGACGTTGATGTTCGATGACGCGATGGCCGCGGCGGAAGTCGCGGGCGTCACCGCGGCCGCTCCGGAAGTATCGCGCTCGGCGCAGGTGAAATATTTCGAAGCCAACACGAATACGTCCGTCATGGGAAGCACGCCCGATTATTTTCCGGCGCGCGCGTTCGCGCTCGCCGAAGGCGGCCTCTTCACGGAGGCCGATATCGCCGCTCAGCGCCGAGTGGCCGTCCTGGGCGCCGATATCGCCACGGAACTCTTCGGAGGCTCCAACCCGATCGGCGAGCGCATCCAGATCAAGGGGCTCTCGTTTACCGTCATCGGTACGCTCGTGGCCAAGGGCGAAGCCGGTTGGTCCAATCCGGACAAGCAAATTGTCGTCCCGATCACGACGGCGCAGAAAGTTCTCTTCGGAATCGACTATCTCACCGGCCTTGCATTGCAGATCGCCGCCGGCGACGCAACCGAACCGATCCAGGAAGATCTCGAGCAACTTCTCCGCGCGAGACACCGGATCCGCGAGGGAGATGCGAGCGATTTCGAGATCCGGACACAGAAGGAGATGATGGCGCGGATGGGAGAGGTGACGGGAACTCTGACGGCACTCCTCGGAGGCGTCGCCGCGGTGTCGCTCCTTGTGGGAGGCATCGGCATCATGAATATCATGCTCGTCTCGGTCCGCGAAAGAACGCGCGAGATCGGAATCCGGAAAGCCGTCGGAGCACGGAAACGCGATATCCTCCTGCAGTTTCTCATCGAGGCGACGCTGGTTTCATCCGCGGGAGGAGTCCTCGGCATCGGCGCGGGCTACGGGATTGCCGCGCTCGTTTCGCACTTCGGAGGCTGGGAGACCATCGTCCCGATTTACGCCGTCGTCCTCGCGGTCGTGACGTCGCTAATCATCGGCATCGTCTTCGGCGTCTGGCCCGCCCGCGAGGCCGCAAGGCTCGATCCCGTCGAAGCGCTCAGATATGAATAGGGGACATTCTCCAACATTCCAACATTGTTAATAATAGAGTTATCACTGACCACTTCGTAACTACCAGAGTTCTCAATGTTGGAATGTTGGAGAATGTCCCCTATTCCTTATCGATGCTCCACTTGCCGCCGCCGCGGCAGGCGATGTACAGGAAGACGAAGGAGTAAAGCGCCGCGAGCTCGCCCTTATTGACGACGGGGAAGAAGGCCTGATCGAAGGCGAACTTCCAGTGAAACTGGAAATAGGCGACCGCCATCGTTCCGCTGCAGAGGAATGCGGCCCAGCGTGTCTGCCAGCCGATCATGATCAGGATGCCGCCAATGAGTTCGATCAAGCCGCCCAGCCAGATCTGCGTGCCCGGCTCGGCGGTGGGTTTATCCGAGAGAATTCCCAGGATCTTCTGCATGCCGTGAAACGAGAACAGGAAACCGGCCACCATCCTCATGATCGCGTAGACATGATCGCTGTATGTCGAAAGCCTCTTCATCTGATTCCTCCTCTTGCCCATGAATGATTCCTCACCACAATACTATCCATTTTCGAGCCGTTCTTCATGACTTTCGATTTCACGTCGCGGGCGGAACCTTTTCTTCCTCTTCCCATGTCCGCTTCAATTCCTGCTGGAGCGATTCCATGGACAGGGCGGCGTGGGAGAGAGAGACATGGAGGCCCTCGAACGCCTCATCCCGGCTGGCGCGAGCGACACGCAGGAATCGCGAAAGCGTGGCCAGGCAGACCGTCGAGACGAGAAGACACCACCAGGACCCCGTGGAAAACACGATGAAGATACCCATGAAGACGAAGAAAGCCACGACGAGAAAGGAGGAGAGGAGAAAGTAATAGCGGCGCTCCGCCGCCCTGAACGTCTCCGCGGAACGCGCCATCTCTCCTGACGCTTGGCGCCCCTCCTGGATGCCGATCTCCCATTCTTCCCGAGACATGTTCTCCACAGTCTACCGAAAAACATTCCCTGAGCCAGCGCCATCGCGCTCTATAATGCCCCGATGCGTCACATCTGGCATGCTTTCCGGGGGAATTCCCGCGTCGCGACACTGACGGGACTGCTGTGGGTCGTCTCGCTCGTGCCGCTGGCTCCGTACGACCAGCTCTTCCGGATCCAGCTCGGCATGACCGAGTCGGAAGTCGGCTACCTGCGCTCGCTCGATTTCATGCTCCGGTGTCTCATGATCTGGATGAGCGGCTATGTCTCCGACCGCTTCGGCCCGACGCGCGTCCTCTTCTACGGCGATATCCTTTCCTGGGTGATACCGGCGGCGATCATGGCGACAGCGAGCACGCCGGCGCATGCCGTCATCGCGACCATGCTCTTCGCCACGAACGGCATCTGCTTCGCGGCGTTCCAGCAGGTGTTGATCGGCGGCGCGCCCAGCACGGGCCGCCGCTATGTTCTGGCGGCGCATACGGCCTTCAACCTGATCCCGGGAATCCTCATGCCGTCCGTGGGGGGGTGGCTTGTCGCGCGCACAGGAATCGTGCCCGCGATGCACGTTCTCTACGGTTCGCTCTGTCTTTTCACGGCGCTCGGAATCCTGATCCGCCTGAAAACTTTCCGGATGAAACCCCGGACGATGGTGACGGCGAATATTCCCGCGCACAGGATTCTCCGTCGCCCGGGAATTCTCCCGCTCTTTCTGGCCGGCGTTTCGCTGGGTTCGGCCGAAGCGATCATGGGAACGTATGCCTCGGTCTACATCGTCGGTCGGATGGGACTGGCGACCGCGTGGCTTTCCGCGTTCCAGTCGATGTCGGCCGTCGTCGTCCTCATCATGAATCTGCTGGTCTTCCCCCGCTTGTCGCGTCGAGTCGAAAGGAAGCTGATCATTGCGCGCGGCGCGATCGCCGGTACCGCGGGATTAGCGCTCCTCACGGGCTCAACGTCGCTCCTGCCAATCTGGATCGCGTGCGGCGCGATCGGCGTCGCGATCAAGCAGACCTCGCATCACGCCCGATGGGTGAACACACTGCCGCCCGAGGACCGCAGCAGGTTGCTCGGTACCGCGGCCGCCGCAGGACAAATCGTGGCGGCCGCGATGATGATCCCGGCCGCGATGCTTTACGGCCATGGATTGCCCCGGACCGTCCTGGGAATGGCGGTGATCTTCGAGCTGATATCGGCGCTGCTGACCGCACGAAGCTTCCGCGCCGCCCCGATTAAATAGCTCGTTTTGTGAGAAATAATGCTTGACCTTCCGGTATGACACTGCGATACTGGCTCAGCAATCTAGCACAGGAGTACCCGCAACTGCGCTCTGAAGGATTCGGTTCACGCCGAAAACGAGGAGCCAGGAACAGCACGGCCGATGGTCCATGTCTTTCGCGATCTCCTTCTGCATCAGAAAGGAGGTAGCAAATCATGACAACTGGACGAGTCAAGTGGTTCAATGCCCAAAAAGGCTTTGGATTCATTTCGCAGGACGGTGGGGAAGATGTTTTCGTGCATTTTTCAGCTCTTAAAATTGATGGGTACAAATCCGTCAACGAAGGCGCTGAAGTGCAGTTCGACATCGTAAAGGGCGAAAAAGGCCTGCAGGCTGCGAACGTACAGCTCCTGTAATCCCAAACGGATCACAGACCCCGTCCCGCTCAGCGGGGCGGGGTTATTTTTTTAACCGGCGCCCATTTCCGCGCCATCTCGCGCCTTCACTTGAAATAGTCGTCCGAGAAGAGCCATAATTTATTGATGGCGTGTCTCCGGCGTGCGCCGGACGTCACACAGGGGAAGAAAATGGCCAGCAAACGCACCAAGAACTCGGTAAACAAACGGCGGATACTTCTCGTCGAGGATCATCCGATTGTCGCGGTCGGCTTGAAGGAGATGATTCGCGGCAACAAGGGATTGGAAATATCCGGCCAGGCGACCGGATTGACCGACGTTCTCTCGCAACTCAAGACATGCTGGCCCGATCTCCTGATCCTCGATTTCGATCTGAAGAGCGGAGACGGGTTCGAGATCATCAGATCGCTCGTGGAAAAGTGCCCGAACCTTCCCATCCTCGTCATCTCCGGTCACGACGAGGAGCTCTTCGCCAACAAGATCCTTCGCGCCGGCGCCATGGGCTACATCATGAAGCGCTCCACGACGGATGAGCTCCTGAAGGCGATCCGGGCCGTTCTTGACGATGAAATCTATCTCTCCACCGACCTCATGAAGAAGTTCCTGAAATCCCACTTCGCTCCACGTTCCCAGGAATCGATCAAGGCCGAGCTTTCGCTCCGGGAGCTGGAGGTCTTTCAACTGATCGGGCAGGGCCTGACGATGAAGCAAATGGCCGCGAAACTGCATCTCTCGATCAAGACGGTGGAGACGCACCGCGATCACATCCGCCAGAAGCTGGACCTCGAAGACGCCGCGGCGGTTCGCCGGCTGGCCTGCAACGTCAAAAACAATCACAGAATCCGCCATCGTTTCGGCTCCCGCGCGTGAATCCCCCGACAGCCTGCATATAGGGGCTCCCTGAGCCTAAAAATCAGGCGACGTCCCGATTCACGGATGCGGCGTATCGCTGCATGATACGAGCGTAATAACAGCGAACAGCGCAGCGGCGGTTTGCAATCTCATTTGTGATGGCGAAGAAAACGAAAACGATAAAAAAGATATTCATCATCGAAGACCACCCCATCGTCCGGCTCGGCTTGATCCAGTTGATCCGCCGGATCAGGGGTCTCGAAGTCTGCGGCGAAGCGGACAATGCGCAGGATGCGATGCGAGGCATCTCCACAAGCCGGCCGGACATGGTCCTCATGGACCTCATCCTGACCGCGGGAAGCGGCGGCTTCGACATCCTGAAGCAGATCCAGGAAACCTACCCGAACCTGCCGATCCTCGTCGTCTCCATGCACGACGAATCGCTCTTCGCCGACCGGGTGCTCCGCGCCGGCGCTCTCGGATACATCATGAAGAAGGAAGCGACCGATCACCTCGTGGACGCGATCAAGACCGTCCTTTCCGGGAGCATTTATCTTTCGCCGAGCGAGACATCCCGGCTTCTGAAATCGCACTACGCCCGACGGACCGACGCGTCCGCGAAGAAGAGGTTGAGCGAACGGGAGCTGGAAGTCTTCCAGATGATCAGCCACGGCATAAGCGCCAAGGAGATCGCCGAAAAACTTCATCTCTCGATCAAGACCGTGGAGACCCATCGCGATCATATCCGCCGGAAGCTCCATCTTTCGAACGCCGCCGAGCTGAGGAGATACGCCACGCAATCGAGCCTGTCGGATGCTCCGCTTCCCGAAACTCCCGGCAAACCGCTCCGCATCCTGCGAATCCGCGACGGCAAATCCTCCGGCTGACGCCCGCCGGAAGCCGTTTCTCCCACGAAATAACGCGCTCGACTCGAATCCCATTGCGCCGCCGCGAGGCCTCGGGTACACATCTGCAGATGCGATCAAGAACATTCTCCATTCTCTGCTGCTGCGCGCTGGCCCATGTGCTCCTCATGGCTCTGCCGAGTCCATCGATCGCGCAGTCGGGAGAGCGTTCTCAATACTTCGAGCGCGCGGCCAAGGCCCTGGACCGCAGGAATGACGCAACAGGCGCGGCTTGGATCCGCGAGCTGGGGCTGGGCGAGCGCATCGTTCCGCGGACACTATCCGAAGGCGCGAGCGCGGCTCATCCTCAATATGCGGAACGATATGACAGATCGCGCGTCAAGATCCGCGACGGCATCCTCCATCGGAGGTATCGCGCGGAAGAAATGTGGCGGGTGGACAGGGCGGAAGCGGCCCTTCATCTCGTCGGGTATGAACTGGAGCAGGGTATCTCCGCGAACGAAGCGGATGTCCGCGCCTTTCTTTCCGACGCGGAATGGATGTTGTCAGGTTTCTTCCACGAGGATCCCGTGGTCAGACCCAACCGTCAACCGGAGCCTGATGCGCAGATATGGGTCGTGCCGGAACGGATCATGCACGGGGAGACGGCGATCCTGTCCTGGACAACCTCCGGGGCCGGTCGCGTGATCCTGAACGGGCAGATGCTCGACACGGAAGGCCGCATGGACATCCATCCGGAATCCTCCACCTATTACGGATTGACGGCCACGGGGCCGGGCGGAACCATGGAGGCGAGCGCGGTAATCGAAGTGATCCGCCCGAGGCCGGCTCCGTCACCACGCGTCACGCTGCATGCTCTTCCGGATAAAATACTCCAGGGCCGCGCCACGAAGTTGAGATGGACATCCCGACACGCGAAAACCCTTCGCCTTGACGGAAAGATCGTGCCGCCGACCGGCTCGATGTTCGTCACTCCCGAGACCAGTCAGCGCTACGAAATCATCGCGGAGGGACCGGGCGGCATCGCCGTGGCAACAAGCAGGGTGGAAGTCGTCGCACCGGTGAAGGTTGCTCGGGCATCGGGACCGGAAACCAAATCCGCGCCCGGCAGTCCTGCCGCGCCGGTGGCGCCCCGGGTTTCTCCGGCGCCCGCCGCCAAGTCCGCCCTGACTCGCGCGGAGACTGTTGCCGCTGCTCCGCAACCGGCGCCTTTCATCTATGCCTGCGACTCGACCGGCAGACCCGCCGATTCCGCCGCATGGGCTGCCGCCTTCGCCGTCGCCCAAAGGCTCCGCAACGAACCCCGCCTCCGGATGAGAATCGCTGTGACGGCCGGCGACACGACAACGCGCGCGGCCAGGGCCAGGTTGAAGGCAGCCGCGACCGGCGCCCGGAACTTCCTGGCAGCGACGTTTCAACTGAAGAAAACGAGGTTCCAGATCGCATCTACTCCTGCCCCTATTCCGGCATCCTCGCAAGGTATCCAGATCCTGCTGATTCCGATCGGCGCCCGATGATCGGGATGGAAATCGCTTTAGCGATCTGATAAGGTTTGTCCGTCAATTCGGGGCGTAGCGCAGTCCGGTAGCGCACCTGCTTCGGGAGCAGGGGGTCGGAGGTTCAAATCCTCTCGCCCCGACGATTAGCTCATCCCGCTTGCGTTGCGCCATATGCCGTCTCCTTTCGACCCGTGTACGACTCCCGCGCGGCACTTTTCCGCATCTGGGACAGGAGCCAGGCCCTATTTTCTCGTCTCCCTGCGTTCCTCGCTCTTCAACATCTTCTCCAGCGATTCCGCGACGAGTCGCGACACCGGCGGCTTGAAACGGAAGCGCTTCTGGAAATCCTCCAGCCGGTCAACGATGTAGCCGGGAAGATAGATGCAGAACCGCTTTCCCTTGGAACGATTTTTACCGTGTCTCCGTCGCTGATCCATGCCGGATAATGTATTACATGTATGACTATCCTTGCAACGGGCACTGGCGAGATCGGACGAAACCCGCCTAGACTTGTATTCCACATCCGCATTTTTGATCCCGTCGAGCGCGAGGAGGAGCCAAGCCGTGAATGAACCGAGCAGGCCGAACGCACAATCTCGGCGGACCGTGGAGCGCCCTTGTTGTTTTTTCAAGGCCTATTCTGAAAATCAGCACCGTCTCGTCGTCGACCGGCTCTATGGAAAGACCTTCTTTCCGCACTTTTCGTTTATCCTTCCCTGGGCTTTGAACGGAAGTTCGAGCGGGCGCGCATACGATATGCCCGGCGTTTCGGATTTTTATCGGGAACGGAATATCTTCAACTCACGGGGATCAACCGTCCTCCTGAAGAACGACAGCTTATGCATTCTTGGCGGGCCGCGCGACATGATGGATGACGCCTCGTACATCTATCCCACCGCGCTTGAGATAAGAGAACTCCGATCCGGCTGCGATCTTGTGACGGATCTGGACCAGATCTTCACGCGCGGGATGACGGATTCGCGCATGTCGGACGAATTCCGGAAAACCGCGGAACTTTATTCCATGCTCCTTCGGGATCCCACCCAGGCGCCGCGTGCCATCCTCTCCTCGCGCATTCCCATTTCTCTCCTGCTCGACGGCGGCGCACCACAAGAGAAGCAGGCCTTTACCGTCCTGCCGGAGTACGAATTCGGATACGTGCGGACCCAACGCCAGGATGTGTTCGGATGCCAACTGGCTCCGTCGCGAGCCTCGCGTGAAGTGCTGATCTGGGAATTTCTGCTGCGCGTCGGGAAAAAGTCGCCTCACGGTTCCTCCGTCCTGAATGTCGCCTTCTTAGACCTCCTTGACCTGATCCGGGAATCCTTTCCGGAATTTTCCATTCTGGACGCCCAGAGTCTGGGGAATCGCAATAGGGGCCTCTTTATTGCCGAACTCGGCCGCGCGCACGTTCACCGCGGAGGTGCGATCTTCCTCCAGGATGAGAAGAGAATCATCGGTACTCCGGATCAGATACGGGAATGCCTGCGATCGATCGCCTTGCCATCGGGCAGGTGCGAAGAACTTCCGGAATGCTGGAGGATGCCCGGCGATCACGGGAGAAACTTGTGAAACTCGTCCAGGATCCACAAGCAGGTCGCGAACGCAGTCTCTTGATTTCCGAATACGGCAAAAGAATATCGAATTCGCCGGCCGCGTAGGGCTCCTACTTCTTACGCATTATAGTGGAATATTTATCCCTGAAACGGGCCTCCCAGGGGCAGGTCTCCATGCGCCCGCGAGGGACGGCCTCACGTTTTCGCTGGAATTTCTCGACTTGACCCTGTACATTGCCTTTGCTGCGTCCGGAGCAGGGAGGCGGAGGTTTCATTCCTCTCGCTCCGACGTTGCGAAACATCGGCGGGAATGCGAAGGACGCCGCATCGAGGCTGTCACGCGGCCCTTCGCAGTCAAGTCTGAACAAGGGTGAACGAGATGGACGAGAACGAGAATCCGATGATGCGCAACATCCTGATTGCGATCGCCTTCGTGGCGGTCGGTTCGGGGTTCACCATCGTCATCGCGGGCGTGGAAGCCGGCCGGGGCGACGCCATCTTCGTGCTGATCGGATTCATGGTGCCGCTCATCACCTTCATGGGAATCTCCTACATCATGTATCTCTTCAAGCGAAAAGTGCAGAGTCACCTCAATGAAACATTCGGTTCGAATGTCGTCCGGATCGCGTCGGCCATCATGGATTACTTCCAGTTCCCTCTCACGCTTCTCCTCTCCATCTCCATCACGCTCCTCTTCTTCGCCTTCGCCCTGATGGCCATCGCCTACTGGTCGCTCCGCTACAACATCTGATGGACCTCAGGATCGATGACAGCGTCCTGGATCCCGATCTCTTCATAAAGACCGCTCTGGAGCAGCGCATCGAGGCGATCAACAAGCAGCTCGAACAATTGTCGCTCGGCAAGCCCGGTCCCGTCGACCAGAAGACGCTCATCGCCGCGCGCTCCCGGTTCGCCGAAGCCCTCCGGCCGTATCGCGCCATCGCCACTCCTTCACGCACGGCCGCGCCTTCGGCTCCGCCGGAAAAATCCGTCACCGACACCGCCCGGCCTGCATCCTCGCCATCGACTGCCTCTCCATCGCGACCGGCACCACCAGCTCCTCTTCCGGCCGCAGCCGCGCCGCCATCCCGCTCGCGGCTGCAGATGCCGGAAGGCGCCATACCGCGCCCTCGAAGGTTCGCGGAACCTCCGGTCACGAAGGAACAGAGGCGACCAGCGCCGAGGCGCCAGGATGCCGCCTCCCAATCCGGCATGGTTTCCTTCTTGAAGAGCGTCCAGTCCCAGGCGAAGGAACAGGTGATTCCCAGCGTCGCCCGCGCGGAAAGCGCCGCGCGCGAGGCCGGTCGTGAAGCGTTGAACGATTTCTCCGATCAAGACGGGATGCGCGAAGCTCCTCGCCCACAGTCCGCTCCGTTGGTTTCGTACCCTCCCGCGCAGCCGGCCGCTCCCATAGGCACTCCGAAAAAGGGTAATATGCTCAGTTACCTCGAGAAGATGCGGGCCGGTTCGTCGGCTCCGCCCGCATCCGCTTCCGACCCCTCGCATGATGCGACGCAACCCGATTCCACGGCAGCCGAGACCGCTGCGGAAGCCGCGAAAAAATCGAAGCAGGGCTCTTCCACGGAACTAAGTTCCGAGTTGAAAGGTCTATTGGACGAAATCAAATAATGCCGTGACTGAATTTCCAGGCGCGCCCGCGCCGCCTCCATCGCACTTCGCCCGCGCGTCCGCGGGGCTGCTTCTCATCCTGGCGGCTGCCATCCTCATGACGCCCGTCCTGGCGCAGACCGTGCCGACCCGGCGCATCGAGCTCCCCGAGAAAACATATTCCATACATCGCGAGGAGGCCAGGGAGGGTGAAGAAATGATCACGCTCAACTTCGGTGTCTTCGCCTTCGCTCCCTTCATCGTCGTCGATACCGGCGCGGACAGGAGGATGATCTTCGAAGTCGGCGCGCGCTTCCGGCCGGGACCGGCGCGCCACGAACCCGCCGTCCGAAAGGGTGGATTCCTGAACATGCAGAAAGTTCCATATGCGCGCCCGATCGGCTCGACGGCGCTGGATGTCGAGTCCGTCGAAATTCGGGAAGGCGGAAAGACGATCGCGCTTCTCGCTCCCGGCGAAGGCGGGCGCTCGGAACGCCTCTCCGGCAAGCGCACTTCGTTCGCGGTCACGGCCGGCGTTCCCACGGCGCGCTGGCAGGATATCGAGGTACTCTTCCATGTGCACGCGCGCGTCGATGACGCGCGCGCCTCGGAGATTCCCCGGCTGAAATCGCGCGGCCTGGGCACATTTATCTGGAAGCCCGGCGCGACCGATGGCGCGCTTCGCTCCCGCATCCCGCCGGGCACACCTCCGAAACCGGCGAACCTGAAGGTGGAGGGCGCCGGACTGACGGTTCATCCGGAATCGCCCTTCGTCGGAGATTCGTTCGACGCCGTCATCCTGCTTCAGAACACCGGGGAGCTCGACTTCGACACGGCCGATTATGAATGGTCCTATGGAGACGCAACGAGGCGGGGCGTTCTGCCCGCGCTGGCCGGCGGCGCGCGCACGCGGCTCGAATGGGCGGTGGAGGCGGCCGCGGACGAACGGGAGATCCATCTGCGGATCACGCCCCGGCCCGGCGCATTCCGCGCATCGCCACCGCGGGATTTCCGCGCGGCGATCGAGCCGCTGAAGCGGCCGAGATTGAACCTGCATTCTGCCGCGCTGCTATCCAGGATTTCGGACGATCCGCTGGAGCTTCTTCTCATGATCTCGAACACGGGCAGCGGCCCGGCGGAAGCCGCATCCGTGCGCCTCTCGCATGAAGGTGGAGACACCCTGGTGCAGTTGCCACCTCTTCCCGTCAAAGGTCCCGTTCCTATCCAGATTTCCTGGCCTGACAGTTTTCCCCTCGACTTCGATCTGACGGTCCATCTTTCCGATGAGAGCGACCGGGAAACGACGCTCGTGATTCCCGTGCAGCGCAGGCCGCGGCCGAAGCCGCGCTTCGTGCTCGACGGTATGGAATTCGTGGGCGAGCGGCAGGAGGGCATGCCGGGCCGGTTCCTGGCCCGCATCCGGAACGCGGGCGACCTGGCCGGCGAAGCGTCATTCCTCCTGGATGTCACGGCGCCGGTCCGTGATACGCGGATTATCACCAGGCGTCTGCGATTCGACATCGGCGCGGGACGTTCGACGGAATTCACGACGGACGTCTTCCCCTTCGAACAGGGACTCCTGCGGGGAACAGTGCTGGGCCATGGGATCGAGGATTTTTCGCAAATTGACGTCCCGCCCTGGATTCCTCCGACCGCGAACGGATCCGAAAACACCGTCTTCCTGCATTCGATCGACGAAACGGCCACTCCGAGGATCACACGCGTCACGAAACCTCTCCTCTTCCGTTTCTCGCCGCTTGCGGATGTGGCCGAATTCGATTCGAGCGTGACGCTCATCATCGCCTCGCGAACATGGCCGAGTTCCAGCGGAGCCGCATCTTCGCGCGACGAGAGCGCGCGGCCGTCGCTGCGCGTCTGGGTCGAAGGCTCCGGTTTCTCCGACCGCTTCGATATCGCCTCCACGGAATCGGTCGCGACCTATCCCCTTTCCAAGCAGAGCCTCCTCGACACGGTCACACTGCGCGTCGAACTCGTCGGCTATGCGCCCGCCTGGCTGATCGGATCACCGCTCCTGCGAGCCGCGCCCGCCGCGCCGGAGTACGGACGAATCACGCGGCTGCATCTCCGGGACACGGGTATCTACGCACGGGTTGAAAACGCGTCCTCATGGTTCGACGCCTTTCAGGTCACTCTGGCGACCGCGTACGGAAACGGAGACGACAGCACCTTCATCGTGAAATTAAGGAAAGGTGAAGCGCGAAATGTATTCCTGCCCATGAAGCCTCCCCGGCCGGGCAGGCACGCCCTCCGCCTCTCCATGCCCTTCTCCGCCGTCACCGATCCGCGCCATCTCGAGCAGTTCGTTGCTCCGCGGCCAATGCCCCGCATCCGGCTGGAATCCATCTCCGCGACAAGAACGGCCGACGGCGAGACGGGGCTGCTGGCACTCATCTCCGTGCGGGACAACGACGCGCCCGACCTCGAAGCGACCGGCACCGGATCGGACACATTCCGCATCCCGACCGTTCCCGCAAGCGAGACGGCCGTTTTCTACTTTCCATCAGCCGACCGGTTTCATCTCCTTTACGGCTACACGGAAATCCAGTCGGTGAACGTGGCCGGCGATCCGCCGTCGCCTCCCTATGTGCGCCTCATCGACTTCGGAGGATCTCTCCCGACGAAGCAGGCCGGAGTCATTCGCTTCGTCCGCGTCGCGGGAGCGGAACCGCTTCCCGCCGGGCGGATATACTACGAAGTGAATGGGATATTGCGCGGCATGGTCAGCGTTCCGGAGCAGGCGCCGCGGGAACGATATTTCGGCGGCATCAGATTCACGCCCGCGCAACGCGATTCGATCCGCGTCTCGCTTTTCGAAACGCTGCTGCATCATCAGAGGAAGGGCACGTTGATCGACAGGCGTTCCACGGACATCGCCGACATCGCGGACCAGCCGACGCGCGCCGATTGGGACTGGCTGGGATCGGTCCGATGGAGCCCCGACACTCCGCCGGCAAGGCCACAGTCTCTTTATCTCCGCATGGGCGAACTCGCCATGCGCGCGACGGAATTTCTCGTTCCCTGGCAACTGGCTCCCGTCTCCCCTCAGCCCGCGCGCGACATGGAGGCACTCAGGAACGACACGACCTCTCTCGGCCGCGTCGCCTACCGCGATCAGCTCGCGCTCCTCGTCGCGCAATGGCGCAGCGCCTACGTGACGCTCTCCAATGTCCGCCTGCCCGTCACGGTCGACGCGGTGCATGTCAGCGATTTCATCCAGTCACTGGAGAAGCTCCAGGCCCTCGCCGACGATCCCGGCATCCTCGACAAAGCGAAAGTGGAACGGGAGCTGGAACGACTGGAGCGAAGGATCGAGCTGGTACTGGGGCTCCAGATCGATGAGAAGTATCGGGGACTGTAATATAATCATCCCGCGGAGGACAATGTTGGGATTCAGGATTTAGGATTTCGTTAGGTTTTCGGATTTAGGATTTCAGATTTTAGATTTAGGATTTTCCCGCGAATTTCCTTTGCTCTTCTCCTCCCTCCTCCATAGTATTTCCCCGACCCGGCCTCTGGCGGGGCACGACACAACATACGCAGCACTACTACGCAGGAGCACACGTTGCAACGACGGGGCATCGCCACCTTGGCCGCCGCGGCCGTACTGGTCGCGGCATACCTTCTCACCATGGAACCCGCGCATACGCCCGTGGTCGCGCTTCGACAGGCTTCAGCCGCCGCTATCCTCGATTCCGCAACGCCTCATTTCCAACCCGCGCAATTGGAACGCGAACTCGATGCCTTGATTTCGCTCTGTCCCGGGAGGCCCGGCATTGTCCTGGAGGCCGCGGACGGATCGTGGAAAATCACGCGCAGGGGGAGCACAAGCATCAAGGCGGCGAGCGTCATCAAGCTACCCATTCTTCTCGCCGTTCTCCGCCTGAGGGCCCGCGGTGAACTGGACATCGAAACCCGGGTCGTCGTGCTGCCCGCCGACAGGACCGAAGGATCGGGATCGCTGAAATACTCGCCGCTTCCTCATGATTTCACCCTGTCGATGCTCCTGGAGCGCATGATCTCCGAGAGCGACAACACCGCAACCAACGCGATTCTGCGCATCGTCGGGCTGGATACGATCGCGGCGGAATTTCCGGGGCTCGGCCTGGAGCGGACGCGACTGACGAACCGCATTCTCGAGTCGAGCGCGGATAATCCCACGACGGCCGGCGAGATCGCGGGGCTCCTGTCCGCGCTTTCGCGCAAGGCCGGAGTGGCCGCGGGAGGCCGCGCGATCCTGCCGGACGCCGACGCGCTCCTGGCGCGCGCGCTGCTGCGGAGCGCATCGAACGCCATGAGGTTGAAGCGCTACCTGCCCGATACGGTCAGCGTGGAACACAAGACGGGCACGCTCCGGGATATCGTCCACGACGCGGGAATCGTGAGCACGCCTTCGGGCGACGTGATCGTCGCGGGTCTTATCAGCAACGTGACCGACCGAAACGAGGCGGAAAAATGGCTCGGGCTGCTCGGCAAGATCGTCTACGAGCGCGCCGGCGTCTCCGAGTGACGGCGACGTCACTTTCAAATTGCTTTAGGGGGAACTTGGCTTAGAGTTAAGCCGTCTGACTCAGGGAGAGTGATGATCATCAAAGTGAAATCCACGCGGGTCATACTGGCCTGCCTGCTGCTGTCGGCCTCCGCCGCCGCGGAAGTCGTGGAAGTGCGTCCGGCAATCCGGCGCGAGGACGGAAGTTCATCCGCTGCACGTTCCGCGGATCGCGACACGCACGCACCCGTCACAACAATCTTTGCGCCGCCACCTCGTCCGGCTCCCGATTCCCGGGCTCGTCAGTCCGATGTCATTCTCCGCCTCGAAGTTCCGGATACGATCTCCGTCAACCGTCCCTTCCGCATTTTGCTCCGCGCCTACAATTCGCTCGGTCTTCCCGCCGCGAATTTTTCAGCACCGGTCACGTTCGAGTGCCTGAACGGGATCATACCCGTCATCTCATCCCGGCGCTGGCTTAACGGTCTGCTGGAAGACACGCTCGTCATCGTTCGCGCCGGAAAAAACACGCGCCTGGTCGCTGTTGCCGGCGGCGCGACCGCGGCTCTCCATATCGATGTCATGACGCCACCGCCCGACAAGGCCTTCTGGTTGAAGCTGGCTGATGAACATCTCGCCGGCGGAAAGACGGAGGACGCCCTTTTCTGCCTCAAGAAAGCCTCCTCCTTCGAACCGGCCGGCGATCCGGTCATCGAGAAGCGGATCGGGAGGATATATCTGGATCGCGAGCAGTGGAGCAAGGCGGAGGAACATTTCCGCAGAGCCGTGCGTGCCATCGCGGCGACCAGCAGCAATCCATGAAATCTCCGCTGCTGATCGCCCTGCTGCTGGCGGCCGTCACCATGCCCCAGGCTGACGCCGCGGGCAAGGCCGACTACGATCGCGCGGTCGCCTGGCGCGCGTTTCTCTCGGAGGAATCCCGCCCTCTCATCGGTGTCGCTCTCGGAGGCGGGGGCGCGAGAGGAATGGCGCACATCGGCGTCCTGCGGTCGCTGCGGGGAGCCGGAATTCCCGTGGAGGCGGTGACCGGCACCAGCATCGGTTCGTTCATCGGCGCGCTCTATGCCACCGGCGCCGACATCGACAAGATCGAGAACCTCGCGCTCCAGACCAACTGGTCCAACCTCATCGAGCTTCGCATGTCGCGGATCGGTTTTTTCTCCACGCGACGCCTCGAACGCTTCATCAATTTTCACCTCCAGTTTCTCCAGAATGACATCCTGAGGCTCCCCTCTAAAAATGCCGCGGACGAATATGTCGAATCCGATCTTAATGACCTGTCCTTCGACGAGCTCCGCATCCCCTTCGCCTGCACCGCCACGGATCTCTACTCCGGGTCCGTCGTGATCTTCGATACCGGTTCCGTCGCGGAGGCCATCCGCGCGTCCTGCTCCATTCCCGGCCTCTTCGAGCCCGCGCCCTACGGCGACCGGCTCCTTGTCGACGGCGGCGTCATCCTCAACCTCCCGGTCTCCCTCTGCCGCGACCTGGGCGCGGGCATCGTGATCGGCATCGACCTGGAGAGCGACACTCCTTCCCAGATCGGCGGGCTCGTGGAGGTTCTCGCCCAGATCATCAAGATCCAGGGACGCACTCTCTCCGCGGACGAACGGCTTGGCGCCGACGACATCATCCAACCGCGCTGCGCCGCGATCAGCATGACTGACCTGAACCGGACGGCGGATGCGATCCGGGAAGGCGCCATCGCGGCCGGAAAGGAAGTGGAACGGATCAAGGATAATCTCCTCCAGAGACGATCCGGCGGGACGCCCGTTTCATCCGAGATGAGAGCATCCGACCGCCATGATTCGGACGAGGCCCTGCGCCACGCCCTGCTGCCGATCCGAGGGCGCAGCGCCACCGCGCTCGGGGGGCAGCCGAGCTCCGCGATGGTCGCGGCCGCCATCGCCGCCGCAAAGCTGGGCCTGTATCGCGAAGCGCTCGAATACATCGAGGTCATTCCCCTGAAGGACCGCTCGGTCGATTGTCTCCTGGCGGAAGCCATGAGCCACCTGCGGATGCGGAACCGGATCCTCGCGCAGGAATCCGTGGAGCGCCTCTCCGCACGCGACATCAATCCGGACAGGTACTGGGAGCTGGCGGCGGCGGCTCTGGATGTCAGGTTCGACGAAATCGCCGAATCCATCATCAGGCGCATCGCTCCGAACTCTTGAAGAAGTTTTTCATCCTCCGGATCGACGGCCTTTCATCGAATATCACAGTTACGGCGGCTTTCCTCACCCTGCTCGCCTCGCTGGTTCTCCACCCGCCACCCGCATCATCGTCTCCTTTCGTGGATGGTTACGATTTCTACAGGGCCGGCCTCTTTGATTCCGCCGTCCGATCGTTCGAAACTTCGCTGGATGATCCCGGGACTCCCCGCGATCATGCGCTCTGGTTTCTCGCGCTCTCCCGACACGAAGTCGGCGACACGGATCAATCGCTGGAATCGTTACGGCGGCTCGCCGCGGACGGTTCGTCGCGCCTCGCATTCGACGCCTCGCTCCGCGCCGCGCGGATCCTGGCCGGGCGCGGCGAGGTGTATGGAGGCATCAGTCTCCTCCTTCCGTGGTCGGACGATGCGCGACAGGGCGCGCGCGCTCTGTATCATGCGGGCGAGATCGCGCTGCTGCACGGCGATACGGGCGACGCCGAGCGGATCTGGAGCGACCTCTTCTCGCTCCATCCCGCCTCCGCTTTCGCGCATAAGGCAGTCCTGCGCGAGCTGGCGCTCCATCCCGGCCACAAGGACATCGATGAGTACATGCTGCTCTCGATGGCCAAGAGCGCTGCGGCGGCGGGAGACTATTTCACGGCGGAGGATATTCTCGGGCCGATGGAGCGACGCCCGATCGACCGGAGGTTGCGCGACGATGTGCTGCTCCTGCACGGCGACGTGCTCTTCCGCCTCAGCCGCTACGAGGAATCGCTCGCGACATATCGGGAAGCGCGGCTGGTGACTTCGGGCCGGGCGGACGAGAAGACAGCCGAGCTCGGCATCGCGCTCAATAAGCTCCACCTGGGAGATACGCCCCATGCGCCTACGCTCTCGCGCCTCATTCGAGCCGGCGACGTGGAACGCCGTTCCAGGATCGTGGAGGCGATTGAGACGATCGCGGCGTTACGACATGCGCGAGGCGACCGCAACGGCGCCAAGGCGCTTCTCGCGCTGCTGGATCAGCCGACGCTCACGGGATTTCTCCTCGCCGTGGAGGAGGCTATTTCCGACGGGGGAGAAACGGATTCGAAGGATGTAACGACGGCGAAACAGTCCGCATGGCGAACAACATTCTCGATCGCGGAACAGCTGGAGAATCGTTCCGACCGTGGATTGGCCGCCGCAATTCTGGCGGAGCGATTCGGCGCACAGCAGGACACGGCTCATCGGATCGATCTCTGGCGAACCGTTCTTCTGGAAGCCGAAGAGGAATGGCTGTTTCACCGGGCGGCGGCCGAGATTGCGCGGCACACGCGGATAAAGACGGCCCCGGCGATCGATACCGGCGCGACAGCGGCTGCGCGATCGCGCTCCGAAGCGGAAGTCCTGCATGAGGCCGCCATGAGACTGCTCGCCGAGGGCAAGGTCGGACAAAGCATCCACCGGTTGCGTGTCGTGCGGTACGGCTATCCCGGAACGGAGGCAGCCGCACGCGCCACGAGCGTGCTTCGAGAGGTCGCCATGAATTCCACCGACGAAGACCACGGCGGCGGATCCGGCGATGCGCTGCGCACGGCTCAACTGCTTGCCTCGGCGGGCGCATGGAGGGAAGCCGCCGCCGAACTCGATGAGGCGCCACGAACGCGAGAGGCCTTCAACCTGCGCATGGATGCGCTCACGCGGTCGGAACTATGGCCCGCGGTCATCCGGGAAATGGAACTGTTCATGACGCGCAAAGACGGGCGTGTCGATGCGACGGACCTGTCGGACAATTTTCGAGCGGCGCTCTTTCCCCTGCCCTGGCGCAACGAGATTCTTCGCGCGGCGGAGTCGTTCTCCGTCGACCCCGCACTGCTCGCCGCCCTGGCGCGAACGAGATCGCGGTTCGATCCTGTTTTCCATGAGGGCTATCGGCTGGGCATCACGGGCGTCGATGTCGAAGCGGTCGGATTCGCGAAACAATTCCCGGATGCGCCGGTTTCCGCTCCCGAGGAATTGCTCGATCCGGAGAGAGCTATCGCCTTCAGCGCCTGGTGGATCCGGTTTCTCGGGAGGACGTTCGGCGATACCACGCCGATCGATGTTGCCTCGGCCCTCTCGGCCGGGCCAGGCAACAGGCCATCCGGAGGAACCGCGGGCGCGGTCGAGCAGATCGCGCGACTTCCTTTCCGGAGCACGCGGGAATTCGTCATGACTTTTCTCGAAGCATACGATCGATACAAGCTCCATTTCGCCGCGCAAAGATCATCGAGTCCATCCGAACGCACCGTTCAGCCGCGCGTTCCGATCCGGCGTCCTTCGACGAACAGGCCCGTCGCTCCCCGCCGATGATCCGATTTTCCTCGTTCTTCTTCGCTGCTCTCGCCCTCGCGCTCTTTCTTCTCACGTCCGCGCCCGGAATCGGCACCGAGGATTCGGGGGAACTGGCGACGGGCGCGCGCCTCCTGGCCATGGTGCATGCTCCCGGATATCCGCTCTATCTCCTCCTGGGGCGCCTCGCCGCGGCGTTGTCGCTCTATCCCGGTCGCGGGCTGGTTCTCCTATCCGTCGTCGCCGGGGCCGCCACGGTCGGACTGTTTCACTTCATCGTGAAGCGGGAGCTGGACGAGACGTCGGCGGCGATCGCTGCCGTTTCCCTCATCTTCTGCCGCGGATTCTGGATGGCTGCCACGGAAGTGGAGGTGTATACGATCCAGTCACTCCTCCTGACAGGACTTCTCGGTTCTCTCCTGCAGCTCAAGAATCATCCCGGTTCCGGCAAAGCGAAGCGACTTCTCGGCTTTCTGACGGGCCTGACGCTCGCTCACCACATGGGGCTGACCATCCTCCTCCCCGCCATCGCGCTTTTTGTCGGCTGTACCGCGCGCGGAGATTTACGAGACTGGTCGCGCGCGGCCGGCAATGGAATCGCGGGAGTCGCGCTGTACGGCGCGTTGCCGCTTCTGTCGACGCGCGCCGGTATCGCGTATATCGCCTGGGATCCGATCCGGTCGTTTCCCCAGCTCCTCAACGTCATGGGGGGCGCCGGCTTCCGGAAACTGCTCTTCGCGGTGCCGCCGGACCAGGCGCTCCTTAACTTAGGACATTTCCCCTTTGCGCTGGCGATCTGGTTTCCCTACCTCTCGATCCCTCTTGCCGTTGCGGGGATGTGGACAGGCTATCGGCGGATGCGCGCATTCACGGTTCTCATCCTTGCCTGGATCGGAATCACGATCCTCCATGCCGCCAACTACAACGTCCTCGATCCCGAACGATTTCTCCTGCCCGCGGTCGTTCCCTTCGCGTGGCTCTCAGGCGTCGGCTTTCATCATCTCAGCAGACGTCATGTCCTCGGCGTCGAAGCGCGCGTCTTTCTCGTGACCGCTCTCCTGGCGACCGGCATGGCGGGGCGACTTGCGGACGGGAATTTCTTTGCGACCGCATACGACACCATGCCGACCGATGTAGCACGGGCGGTCCTGCGCTCGCATGAGTCCCGTCCCGAGTCCCAGGTGATCTGGACCGATTGGCGCTTCTATCCGACGCTCCGGTATTTCCAGCTTGTCGATGGCCTGGGCCGAAATGTCCTTCTCGATTTCGACAGCACGTCCGAATCTCCCGGCTCGGTTTACCTTCCCGGCCGGACCTGGACGATGCGCGCGTCTCCCGAACTGGGATCGCAGTACGCTCTTATCATGGACGATCTGCAGTGGCACGTCATGCCGAAAGGACACGCTGCGACGGTGCCCGTCGACCCGGGCGATCCTCGCATCGATGAACGCATCGGCGGCATCAGGGTCGAACAGATTGAATGGCCCGCGAACGTCACTCCCGGCGAACCGATCCGCGCGAACATTACCTTTCGCCGCGATACCATGCCCGCGGCCGACACGGTAACCGGCATGCTGGTACTCCGCCGCCGTGGCCACGTGAGAATGTCGACTCCGCTGTCCCTTCTGCATTGGAACACAGCTCCGCAGGATCTCGATCCCGCGAAACAGTATTCAGAACCGGTTCAGACGATCATTCCCACATCGCATGCGGACGAGAAGGACGACAGCTTCACGCTGGAGCTGCGCCTGACGACATCCCTGGAAAAGCGGATCATTCCGCTCGGGAGAATACGGCTCAACTCCGGCAGATAAATTCAGGTCACATTCGTGTAATGCGTCACGGCGTTGCGGCCCTTGCGCTTGGAGACATACAGAGCCGAATCGGCCTCGTGGATCAGCTCGTCCTTGGACCTGCCGAGCGTATAGGTGCTGATGCCGATGGAGATGGTGACGGACAGTTCGCCGGCGGGGGTCGAGAACTTGAATTTCTCGACGGCCGTTCGGAACCGCTCCCCGACGATCATGGATCCGTTCATGTCCGTATCCGGCAGGATGATGGAGAATTCCTCCCCGCCATAACGGCAGGGAATGTCGATCTCCCGAAAGACGCGCTTGGTGATCTGCGCCAGCGTCACGAGGACCGCGTCTCCAGTCTGATGTCCGTACGTATCGTTAATGGACTTGAAATGATCGATGTCCGCCATGATGAGCGACAAGGGCCGCGATGTGCGGTGCGTCCGCGTGATCTCCTCCGCGATGCGCTGGTGGAAATAGCGGACGATGAAGAGCTTCGTCAGTCCGTCGGTGATCGCGAGATCGTACAGCCGCGCGTTCTCGAAGGCCACGGAGGCGATCTCCGCCAGCGTCGTGAGGATCGATTCATCCGATGAATCGAACGTCGTCCCGTCGGTCTTCTCATGGAGGTTTATCACGCCGAAGCAGCGGCCCTTGGCCACGAGCGGGATCGCGACGAGAGTGCCGCGGCGCGTCTCCCCCGAAAGCGATTTGTATTCGGGCGAGTCCGCGATCTTTTCCACGCGCATGACCTTGCCGGATTCCATGACGCGCCCCGCGATGCCTTCGCCGACCGCCAGGCGCATCTTGTGCGCTTCCGGCGAAAGCCCGACGCCGGCGACGATGGCGAGCTGGCCGGAGGATTCGTCGAGGAACATGAGCGAAAACTTGGAGATGCCGCCGAGCTCGATGAACGCCTTCACCACCGTATCGATGACGCGGCTCCGATCCAGTTCTCCCGCGATCTTCTGGCTCCATTCCTGCAACTGGAGGATCCTTCCGATCTGGCGCTGAATGGAGCCGGCCATGTCGTTGAACGTATCCGCCAGGACGCCGATCTCGTCTGCGGTTCCGGCCTGGACCCGGACGTCGTAGTTTTTCCGCCCGAATTCGATCGCGCCGTCGCGCAGCTTCTCCAGCGGGCTCGTGATCGCGCGCGCCATGAAGAAGGAGGCGATGAGGCCCAAGAGCGAAAAGGCGATGCCCAGGATGACGAGGCGCGAGAGAAGGCGGAATTGCTGCTCGGCATGAGGAGCGAGGTTGAAGATGACCTTGACGAATCCGTACACCTGGCCGTTCTGCCGGATCCGGATCGGAAGGATCTTCTCGATGCGGTTCTCCGGGGAGACGGCCGACGTCTGGTTGATGTTGCTCTGCAGGGGTCTCATCGCGGCGTCGAAGATCGAGATCTCCACGATGTCGTCCTGCTCCTCGATCATCTTCCGCAGGAGCGAATCGACCTCCGCAAGCTTCATGTCGAGGCTCCCGCCGCCCGCGACAAGGCTCGGCAGGATCATCAGGCTGACGGAGGATCCGATCGCGATCATGCGGCCGTCGAAATTCTTCGCCAGCACCTGGCTGTATTCGTAACGAACGAGGACCAGGTTCGCCAGCAGCAGGAGGATGACGAGAAGCGTCACGAGCCAGATCAATTTCCGGCGGAGCGTCATAGTTCCTCCACCGACTTCCATCGCGCATCCTCGGGACCCGTCACTCCCTCGGGATGGCTCTCGTAGTACGCCACTTCGACATCCAGGAGGTTTCTGCCCGTTTCCTGGAAATCGAGTCCTTCCTTGAACCAGGGGTATCCGTCGCCGCCTCCTCCCAGGAAGGAATTCGTCGCGACCGTGTAGAGCCGCTCCTTGTAGAGCGGCTCGCCGGCGACGAATATGTTCACGATCCGGTCGCCCACGGAGCGGGCCGCGTCGAAATAGACGGTCATGCCGGAAAATTCCAGCGGCGTCGTGCCGTATCCGAGCGACTGCTCCACGATCATCCGGATCTTCGAGCCGGGCAGCTTCATCGTGACAAGCGTATTGCCGAAGGGAGAAACGGCGTAGAGGTCGCGAAGACGGAGCTCACCCTGGGGCACATCGGCGCGGATGCCGCCCTTGTTCTGGAACGCGATGTCGACTCCAGAGGCCGCCCGCATGATGTCGGTCTGGAGATTCCCCAGGGGGCTCGATACCGGTTTTCGCGGACCCCGGCCAATCGGCTTCAGAGCGCGTCCGACGATCCGATTCATCCGCTTGTCGATGTCCGCGAACCAGGGCTTCAGGAATTCGACGACGACGGTATCCTCGGGATAGCGGGAATGCATCATGTCCACGAGGCGGTACTGGAAGGAATGGATCCTCTTCTTCGCGCGGTCCCAGCGGATCCGGAGCTCGCCGACGGCGCGGCCGTAGCAGCCCGTCTGGACGATCGGAACGCCATTCTGCACGATGGCCGTCTCGAGCCGCGTATGCGAATGACCTCCGACGATCAGATCGATGCGGGCGGGGATGGGCGAGCCCGGCGCCGTGTCGAAGTCATCCGCGTGCTCGGCGATCAGCGTGTCATGCTCCACGCCGCAGTGCGTCAGGAAGATCACCATGTCAGCGCCCCGCGCTCGGAGCTCCTGGGCGGCGCGGCGCGCTGCGGGAATTTCCGAATCGGCATGCCATCCGGACGGATCGTTCTCGATGCTCGTCACGCGCTTCAATTCCTCCGTCACGAGCCCCGCCACGCCGATCCTTATCCCTCGATGCGAGATGATGATCGGTCCCGGGATTTCCGGCGGGCGCAGTTCCGTTCCGGGCAGGTAGACGTTCTCCGCCATCAGCGGCACCTTCGATTCCGCCAGCAGGCGCTTGACGTTCTCGACGCCGAAATCGAATTCATGGTTGCCGAGCGGGCCGGCATCGTACTTCATGAGATTCATCAGGGCGATCATGAGAGATCCCCTTGTTTCATTGCCCTCGGGAGTTCCCTGGAAAATATCGCCGCCGTCGAAGAGGAGAATGCCCGTGTCGCCGCCAGTGGCGCGCCTCCATTCCTTGATGAACGTCATCATCGACGCGGAACCGCCGTAGGGCGGAGGATTATCCGCGCTGATCCAGCGGGCTTTCATCCCCCGGATATTTCCATGCACGTCGTTGGTGTGGAGGATGACGATCTCGTCCGGATGAATCTCGTAGAGATGATCGACGACCGCGCAGGAAACACAGGGGAATAATAATAGAAAAAGGACGGCGACCCGCACCGTCCTTGTACATTCTCGCCTGTTACTCCGCAATGATCCGCACCCCGTACTTCCCCGCCAGCTCGCGAGCCAGCGGCGTCACGAGCGTCTTTCTCCCCACGGTGATTACTTTAGTATTAAATCTCCAAAGTT
This sequence comes from uncultured bacterium, assembly GCA_964499705.1. Taxonomy (GTDB): domain Bacteria; phylum UBA8481; class UBA8481; order UBA8481; family UBA8481; genus JBBTKW01. Next base: position 31,809 of record CAZCME010000006.1, read on the forward strand.
CAAGGTCCGCGGCGGTCACCAGTTTTTTCACGATCATGCCGGGCGAAGCCGGGGAGGCGGCGGGGTGCGGCCTCTTCGAAAGCGCTCCGACGACGGCCGCCATCACGGCTTCCGTCACCGCGCGGGATTCCGGCGTTTCCCTCGTTCGCATCGTCTCCTCGATCGCGATCCCCAGCGCGCCCGCCCGTTCACGCGCGGCCGGCGTCACGATCGCTCCGGGCGGAATCTGCAGGCTCCTGGAGCCACGCCTCCGCGCCGCGACGATCATGGCCTCCGACACGACCGGCCGCCTGATCCGCACGGACGATTTTGCCGAGGAGAGCGATTTCATGACCTCCTCTTCGACGATTTTACGGATGAGATCGAGATTCATGGAACGCTAGAAGATGGCTCGCAGCAGATCCTTGTGCGGCTGAGGAATCACGATAGAGGAATGCAGGAGCCCGGTCGCCTTCGCGACGTCCGTCGCCGCGGCCATCGCGTCTCTCACGGGGCCGATCGTCCCGGTGAGAACGAAAAAGCCCTTGCCGCCGATCCCCGTCGCCAGGCGCGCCTCGATGAGCTTCACTTCGGCTTTCTTGACGGCCGCGTCGGCCGACCGGATGAGGCACGCCACGGAGAAGGATTCCAGGACCCCGACCGCTTCGAGCTGATCCACGGTGCAGGCGCCCGCCAGCGCGGTGAAGACATCCGCGTGAACGCGCGGAATGATCGTCGTGTCGACCAGCGTGGAGCCGGCGTTCTTCTTGCCGGCTTCAATGGCCGTCTCGATCGGACCGACGTCGCCGCGCCAGACGCTCAGGTATTTTCCCGGGCAGATCGGATGGGCGTCGATGAGCTGAACTTCCGCGGCCTTCAACATCGTGTCCGCGCATTGGATTCCCAGCGCGATCGAATTCGTTTCCATGATACCCACGGCGTATTCCGTCATCGCTGCCTCCTCCATCCTTCTTTCGTCATCCTTCTCTCACGATCTCCACGTGGTCTCCCACGTTCACCACGACGCCATCCATCGAAGCGTGCACGCGCGATCCGAGAGCGTTATCCGGAACCTCTCCCAGGAGGTCACCCGTCGCCACCCGGTCACCCTTGCGGACGCGGGGCGCGGCGGGCGTGCCGACGTGCTGCGACAACGGAATCCGGACCACGCGGGGACGGAGCCGTGTCTCCACCAGGAGCGCGGGAACGTCCCAATCCGTAAGGTACAGACCCTTGATGATCCGGTCGACAGGGATCTTTCTCTCGTCGTAGGCAGGATGAATTTCGCCGGTGGAACCGCGGAACGGATTCGGCGTCTTCGTCGCGATCATCTTCCGCTTCACCATCTGCATCACTTCGCGCGGGCGCAGGTCCATCGGGCACGACCAGAGCGTGCAGATTCCGCACTCGCAGCAGATGGCGCCGGTGAGAGCGTAGCCGTTCATCGGAGG
>CAZCME010000006.1:33338-84309 GCA_964499705.1 uncultured bacterium
AGATTCCGCACTCGCAGCAGATGGCGCCGGTGAGAGCGTAGCCGTTCATCGGAGGAGGATCCATCGTCGCGGCCATCTGCCGGACAGCCCTGTGCGGCAGCACGCGGTGCCCCAGGGTGAAGCGGGGACAATACTTCGTGCAATCCTCGCAGACGGTGCAGGCGGACGCGGCGCGCTGCCAGGAGATCTTCGGATGCTCCGTCCGTTTCTGGACGTAATAATGATCCGCGGGGAAGACGAGAATACCGGAGGTCTTCTTCGTGATGCTCGTCCCGGGCGAGACGAATTTTCCCATCATCGGCCCACCGTCCAGGATCACGATCTCCTCGGCCGTCGCGCCTCCCGCCGCGTCGATGACGTCGGAGACGGAAGTGCCGATCGGAGCCAGGACCGTGCGCGGCGCGTGCACGGCGCCGCCCACCGTGAGATAGCGCTCGGTCACCGGTGTTCCCCGCGTGGCGTCGTCCAGCCACAGGAGCGTATGAATGTTCTGGACGAGGCAACCCACGTGAAGCGGAAGACCGGCTTCCGGGATGACGCGGCCCGTCACCTCGTACACAAGCGTCACTTCGTCTCCGGCCGGATAGAAAGCGCCGAGCCCGAAGAGTTCGACGCCCGCGCGGTCGGCGATCGGCTTCAAGGCCTTGTAGGCTTCCTTGTATTTCTCCTTCAGAGCGATGACGGCCCGCCGCGCGCCGGTCGCTTCCTTCACACGGAGCATTCCTTCGACAAGCCTTTCGGGAAATCGCGACATGAGCTGCTGATCGACGCGCAGGAGAGGTTCGCATTCGGCGCCGTTGGCTATGACGATCTCAACCTGGGCGGCGACTTTGACATGGGTCGGAAATCCCGCTCCGCCGCCCCCGACAACACCGGAGGTCCGGGCCGCGTCAGCGAGGGTCATAGGGGACATTCTCCAACATTCCAACATTGGGGATAAACGACTTAGACATCACCACACTCGGAAGCGAATTTCGAACCTTGTAAGTCTTGTATTCACAATGTTGGAATGTTGGAGAATGTCCCCATCAATAAATCCGCAGGGCTCCCACGATGGATAGTCGCCGCTTGCGGGCGAAGTTCCTCGGAGTCGTGCATCCTTCGCCGGTCGGCGTCGTGATGCTCCAGGCGGTCGGCCCCTCCCCTTCGTATCCGAGGCCGTTGGCGCAGGAACCGTTGACGATGAAGATGGAGCAGTTCGCGGCCTTGCCGAAGCGCGTGACGCGGCCGAGGTCGCGGGAGTGCATCATCGCGGTGTGGGAATAGCCGTGCTCCGCCTGCAAAGCCGCGGCCAGCGCCGCGTCGAAATCCGGGACGCGGACGATCGGAAGGACCGGCATGAGCTGCTCGGACTGCACGAGCGGGTGATCGGCGTTGGAACCGACATCGCAGAAGAGGATCTTCGTCGACTTCGGGACCGTGATCCCGATGCGCGCGGCGAGAACGGAAGCGTCCCGCCCGACGGAGTCCCGCTTCGGGCGGGCGCGCGGACCGTGCGGCCCGTCGTATCCGTCGAGGCAGGTCTTCAGGAGCCGGTCCAGCTCGAACTGGGCCAGCTCGTGGCCGCCGTGCTTTTTGAGGGCGCCCTTCAATTCGTCAGCCACCTTGTCGACGACGAAGACTTCCTTCTCCGCGATGCAGACGATGTTGTTGTCCAGCGAAGCGCCTTCGACGATCTTGCGGCCCGCCAGATCGATATCGGCCGTTTCATCGACGATGACGGGCGGATTTCCGGGGCCTGCCGCGAGACATCGCTTTCCCGCGGCGAGCGCGGCTTTCACGACGCCGCCGCCGCCGGTCACCACGAGAAGCTTGACCGAGCGGGAGGCGAACATGATGTTGGCCGCTTCGAGCGTCGGATACGCGACCGTCGTCAGCATGTTCCGCGGGCCGCCGTTATCGATGATCGCGCGGTTGATCTGCGTCATCGCGGTCTGCGAGACGCGCCGCGCGCTCGGATGAAAATTGAAAACGATCGAGTTGCCCGCCGCGAGAGCGCAGATGGAATTGGAGATGATCGTCTCCGAGGGATTGGTGGAGGGCGTGATGGAACCGATGACGCCGAAGGGAGTGTATTCTTCCAGTGTGACGCCATAATCGCCGGAGAAGGAATCGTGGGGAATATCCTCTATGCCGGGAGTTTTCGTCGCGGCGAGAATATTCTTCTTCACCTTGTGCTCGACGTTGCCCATCCCCGTTTCCTGCACGGCGAGCTCCGCGAGCGAACGCGCGTTGTCGACGATGGCCTTTCTCATCGCCGCGATGATAGTTTCACGACGCGCGACCTCGATCGTGCCCCACTGCTTCTGCGCCGCTTCGGCGGCCGCGATGGCGTCCTCCATCTTCGTGAAGATCCCGTCGGAGGCTTCCGGAAGGGCCGCGGTCGGCGCCTCGCGGCCGATGCGGGTCATGACCTTCCGGGTGATATCGGCGATCTGGGAATCATCCATGTTCCATGTACCTCACGATGCTCATGATTCGCCCGGCTTCCATGCGTTCGGATGAAGTTCCTTGCCGCCATATTCCACGGTGTCGATGATGGCGGAGATCGCCGCGTCGATGGGCGTGCCTTCCTTGGGGTAGGCCAGCCGCGCGGATGAACCCGCGACCAGGAGGACCGTCTCGCCCGCGCCGGCTCCGACCGTGTCCGCCGCGACGACGAAGGAGCCTTTCGGCTTGCCCGTGATGTCGCACTCCTCGACGATGAGGAGCTTGGTTCCGGTCAGCTTCGGAGATTTTCTCGTGGCGACGACGGTGCCGATGACCCGTCCCAGCTTCACGCGTTATTTCTTACCGTCGTCCTCAGGAACGCGGATCGGAAAAATATCTTTCACGTTGGGATGCGGTCGAGGAATGACGTGCACCGAGATCAGCTCGCCGACTTTTTCGGCGGCAGCGGCGCCCGCGTCCGTGGCCGCCTTGCAGGCCGCCACGTCGCCGCGGACAAAGGTCGTGACCAGTCCGCCGCCGACTTTCTCGTAGCCGCAAAGAATGACCTTCGCCGCCTTGACCATCGCGTCCGCGGCTTCCACCGCGCCTACCATCCCCTTCGTTTCGATCATGCCCAGAGCTTCCACACGAGCCTCCTTGAATAAATTCTTTTCAGCGGGTCATGCTATTCCCGAGCGAAGAGCATGACAAGACGAAATATTGCTCAACAGAAGTTCCCCAACTGAAGAATCTTTAACCACGAACCACACGAACCACACGAAAATATGCCTTCAATGGGATAAAATAGAGTCAGCGGTCGCGGAGGGTCTTCGCCTTAGTCGGTCTTCTCCTCAAGCGTCCATAAAGCGACGCTTCTTCCCAAAATTTTCGTGTTTTTCGTGTGGTTCGTGGTTTCAGGTTTTGTGGATGGGGAACTTCAAATTGCTCAACAGGACCGCATACATCATCTCAACAGAAGTTCCATCTCGTCCCCCGACTTCAAGCCGAAGGCGTTTCCCTCGTCCGTGTCGAGATGCGCCTCCAGCGTGTGAATGTCGCCCACGCGCACGAGGAGATTCTCCATGATCCCGCCGCGCGGACCGGCGATCCTGGCCCTGATGATGGATCTGTCCTTCAGCCCGAGCGCCGCGCCCTCGGTCGTGTGGCAGTGGAGATGCCTTCCGGCGATGATGACGCCCCTGCCGATCACCACGGATCCCGCCTGGCCCATGACGACGCAGCCCGGGGTATCGTCCAGCTCGCCGGACTGCCGGATCGGAGGATTCATCCCGAGCGTGAACGCATCGGTCCGGGAGATCTCGAACTGCGTGTACTTTCGTTCCGGACCGATCAGGCGGACGTTATGGAAGACGCCTTTCCTCGTCGCGATGGAGACGGTCTCGTTTGTGGCGAACTGGTCGGGCTGCAGCAGGGCGCGCATCGGAGTCAGCTTCCGGCCGGGGCCGAATAGAATCTCCACGTGTTCTTTCGTCAAGTGGCCGTGCCGGTTCGATATGCCGACCCGGACGATCCTGGAGGGATTGTGATTCGCGAGCGATTTGCCGGCGATGGTCCGGACAACTTCGTCGACCACGCTGCTTATCATGGCGTCATTCATCTGCTAAATCATCCATTGCAAGGCTAAATCCAACCGCGATAATGTCAAGAAGTGAAACGGCTCATGATCCTCGCCCTCGTCACCGCGGCCACGGTCGCGGCGCTTATTCCGCTCATCCCCTTCTGGCTGACATGGCTCAACATGACTCCCTTTCGCGGCCCGGAATCCGGACCCCGTCCTTCCGATTACGGCCTGGAAACGGAAACGCTCGACGTCATCGCTCCCGACGGCGTCCTCCTGAAAGCCTGGCTCGTGCGCGGTGAAACCAACGCTCCTCTTGTCGTCGTCGTTCACGGCAAGGGAAACTCCAAAATGGGCATGCTCAATTACGCGCGCCCCCTTCATAAGGCCGGATTCCATGTCCTTCTGCCGGATCTCCGGGGGCACGGCGAGAGCGGGGACGCGCGGATCACCATGGGCCTGCGGGAAGCCGACGATGTCAGGCTCTGCGTCGAAGCGGCCTGCCGCAGGCCGGGGATCGATACGACACGCATCGGGGTTCACGGTCAGTCGATGGGAACGGCCGCCGCCATTCTCGGCCTGTGCGACAATAAAAATGTCCGCGGCTTCTTTCTCGATTCGGGCTTCGCGGCACTGGACGATCTGATGGTCGACGTCGGCGTCCATGTTTACGGCGTGCCGCGCTGGATCGCCGCCATGGGGAATCCTTCCTATCATCTCCTCAGCGGAACGCACCCCTCCGCGGTCCGGCCCGCGGAATGCCTTGCCCGGTTGAATGTTCCCTGCTTTTTCTATCACGCGACGGACGACCGCACGATCCCGATCCGCCATGGCCGGGCCCTGTTCGATGCCGCCAAGGGGAAAAAAGCGATGGTGACGTCCGCCGGCGATCATGTCGCCAGCTGGGGCGCGAATCCGGAAAAATTCGAGAAGCATCTCGTGGATTTTTTCAGGGGAGTCTTCGCGGATCCGGAATTCGATCCGATTTCACTCGCGCGCTGACACGTCCCATTGATTCCCGCGCCACTGGAGCGAATACCGCGCGGCATCGTCTCTCCACCACGTCTCATGGATGATCCGCGAAAGTCTCTTCTCTTCCACCTCAGCCGAGGGATCGTCGAAATATCCGATCGTCAGCTTGAAGGCGGGATCGAGCCTGGCCGGCGGCTCGCCTTCCAGTCGGAATGTAAATCCGCGCTCGGAGCGATGCTCATTCACGAAAGCATTCAGGGATGAATAGTATCGATCCGCATCGACGTTCGCGGCGCGGATCCGGCCGGTCACGTCAAGAAGTTGTCCGGTCTGGACGAGCGCGAAGAGGAGAATGCCGGCGACGACGAATTTTCCGCGGCGCGCGCTCAGTTTTTCCGGGTTGATAAGAGCGCAGACGCCGATCACGGAGAGCAGATTGAAGAGGTAGGCGTAATACGTGTTCTCCCGCGCGTTATCGACCGTCCTGCCAAGCGTGATGATCGCCAGAAACGCCAGGATCATGCTCACCGCGGAAGCGGCCGTCAGCAGGCGGGCACGGGAGATTCCCCTTCCGAGGGCGGGAGCAAGAGCTACGAGGAGAAACAGCAGGATCGTCGAATTGAGGATGAACTCAGGCGACCGGTCGGCTCCGGGAAAAGCAATCTCGAACCTTTGGAACGCCTCGACTCGGATTCGCACCGCCGAGGGCAGAACGCCTTCGACGAGAAAACTCGATGCCATCACGCCGATCGCCTTCGGTAATCCGGCCAGCGTCACCGCGTCCGGCCGCGCCGCCGCGGCTCCACCGAAGAACCGTTCCGCCTTCATGGCATGATTCCCGTAGGCGATCGTAAAAAATGCAACCGGCAGGAATAGAAGGAACGTATACCCTTTGTTTCCGCTGATCCGGAGGATCGCCGGCCGCGGTGATGATCCTTCCGCCGCGCTTGCTCCCATGACCCAGCATGCGGAAATCCCCAGGATGAAACAGAAGACGGCATTTGGCTCATAGAAAAATGCGGCCGCCGTCATGCCGAGTAGATACTTAATCGCCCACGCGCGTCCCGTTCGCTCGTGGCACGCATCCAGCAACAGGCGCCATGAAGCCAGGAGGCAGGCGAATCCAAGAACATACCCGCCGAGATGATTCCACGTGACGAGTTCCGCGTTCGAACGCATCACGCCGAACAGGAGCGCCAGCGGCCCGGCGAATCCCTTCGCGTCGATTCCCAGCAGAAGCCGGTACAGCAGCAGCGTCGTCACGAGATGAAAGAGGAGATTCGCGATGTTCCAGGCCCGGTGATCCCCTTCCATGAAATGCCGCTCGACAGCCAGCGCCAGGAAGGTCAGCGGCCGGAAGAGTTTCTCTTCTCCCCGCCAGTATTTCCTCGAAAGCTCGAAATCCAGGAGCGAAAGTTTCTCCTCGAACGATTCCATCCGGGACGTCTCCGCCATGTAGAGAATCTGATCCGCGACAAAGACGCGGTTGACGGCCGGCAAATAGAGAAGCGCGATCAGGATGCCGCCGGCGATTATGACGACATAGGGACGCATCGCCGCAGTATACACGGCGTCAGACCGTTGCCATCCGCCAATGCCCATCAAGAAGTAATAATAGGATGGGCAGGATCTATTTTTGTGAAAGCCAAGGTGATGTGGTCCTGTTATCTTCCCGCCCTCGGATGGGGAACTCCGCCGGAGTTGCTTGACTGTAACAATGCAGCAGTGTGACACTACACGCATGCAGAACTTCGTCTCCTTCACCGGCCTCTTCGTTCTCATCTTCCTGGCATGGACGATCTCGGAGGATCGGAAGCGGTTTCCGTGGCGTGTCGTCACCTGGGGCTTGTTGCTCCAGGTCGTCTTCGGATTTCTCGTGCTGTGGTGGGAGCCGGGGAACAGGTTCTTCCTGAAGCTGAACGATGTCTTCAACGCGCTCCTCGGTTTTTCCCAGCAGGGCGCCGTCTTCGTCTTCAACGCGCTCTCCATTCCTCCCGGTCAGCCCGGATCGATGGGCTTCTTCTTCGCCTTCCAGGTCCTCACTACGATCATCTTCTTCAGCGCGCTCCTCTCCGTCCTCTATTACCTCGGCGTCATGCAGAAGATCGTCCTCCTCTTCGCCAAGATCATGGCGCATACGATGAAGGTCTCCGGCGCCGAATCGCTCTCCAACTCGGCCAACATCTTCGTCGGCCAGACGGAAGCGCCGCTCGTCGTCCGGCCTTACATCGAGAAGATGACGCGGTCGGAGATCATGGCGATCATGGTGGGAGGTTTCGCCAACACGGCCGGCGGGGTCCTCGGAGCCTATATCGCGATGCTGAAGGGGTATTTCCCCAACATCGCGTCCCATCTCATCTCAGCGTCGCTTCTCTCCGCGCCCGCGGCCTTCATCTTCGCCAAGATTCTCGTCCCGGAAAAGGAAACGCCCCTGACGATGGGAGAAGTGAAGATGGACGTGGAGATCGAGGACGCCAATGTCATCGACGCGGCGGCGAACGGAACGACCGTGGGATGGCAGCTCGCCATCAACGTCGCCGCGATGCTCGTCTCCTTCGTCGCGCTCCTGGCGATGATGAATCTCGGCGTCTCCTGGTACGGCGACTTCTTCCGCACGTGGCATGGCTTCGCGTTCATCAACGCGATGGCCTCGGCGGCGATCCTGTCTTTCATCGCGATCGAGAAATTCGGTTCGCCCCGGGATGTTCTCACCTGGTCAACGCTCGCTGTCCTCGCCGTCGTCTGCATGGCCGCGAAGTTCCTCGCGCCGCAGCATGTCCGCTATTTCTTCCTCGTCGGCCTCTCCGCATGGCTCCCGATGTTCTTCCAGACCGACCGCCCGAAGACCATCGGCCTCCGCGGATGGGGCTCGGTCCTCGGCATCATCGCGGTCTCCAACCTCGCCTATATCGGAATCGGCCCCCTGGAATCCAGTTCCACGCTCACCATCGAGCTCATCCTGGGCTGGATCCACTGGCCCATCGCGTTCATCATGGGAGTGCCGGCCGCGGACTGTCTCACCATCGGAAAGTATCTCGGCGAAAAACTGATCCTCACCGAATTCACCGCCTACTTCCATCTCGCGGGCCATCTCGGCGAGATCGCCAAGGGCAACGCCGCGGCTCTCGATCCCCGTTCCATCGTCATCCTCACCTACGCGCTCTGCGGATTCGCCAACTTCGCCTCGATCGCGATCCAGATCGGAGGCATCGCGCCCCTGGCCCCGTCGCGCCGCCACGATATCGCTCGCCTCGGATTCAAGGCGATGGTCGGCGGAGCGCTCGCGACGTACATGATCGCGTGCATCGCGGGCATGTTCTATACGGGTCACTCCATGCTCGGTGACGTCCAGGCCGTGGCCCAGGAGGCGGCCGACGCGGAAACGACGCCGCCCGTTCCTCCCGACACAGAAACCGCGCTTTCTCCCGCGGATACCGCTTCCGTTCCCTGACCGGCCATTCATGATCGATTTTCTTCTCACCGCCAAACATACGCTCTTCACCCCCGAAGGCCTGCAGCAGCTCATCGGCTCGTTCGGCCTGCCGGTCCTCATCCTCATTGTCTTCGCGGAAACCGGTCTCCTCGTGGGATTTTTTCTCCCCGGGGATTCGCTTCTCTTCATCGCGGGCTTCATGGCCGGCATCGGCGCGCTCGATTGCGGATTCCTGACGTTGAACGCCACCCTCTCCGCCGCCGCCATCCTCGGCGACACGGTAGGCTACTGGTTCGGAACGCGGATGGGGCACGCGCTTTACACGCGCGACGACTCCTTCTTCTTCAAGAAAAAGCACGTGCTCCACACGAAGGCGTTCTACGAGAAGCACGGCGGCAAGACGATCATCCTGGCCCGGTTCGTTCCGATCGTCCGGACGTTTGCGCCGATGGTCGCGGGCGTCGGCGAGATGACGTACGCGAAGTTCATCTCCTACAACATCTTCGGCGGGATCTTCTGGGTCTTCTCCATGACCGCGCTGGGTTACAAGCTGGGGAGCATTCCCTGGGTCGCGAAGAACCTGGAGAAAGCCGTCCTGGTCGTCATCTTCATCAGCGTGCTCCCCATCCTCATCGAGTACGTCCGGCATCGGAGAGCTCAGACAGCTTCTTAACGGCGCCCAGGAGTTCCTGCCGGGCGAGCGCGACGGCGTCCGGAGCCAGCACCGCGCGTTCCCAGGACAGGAGACGCTTCATCCCGTCCTCGCTGCCGCAAGCATCCAGGAGTCGGGCGCGCACGGTCGACGGATCCGCGGCCCCAACCGGGCGATGGGAAGGCAAGGCGAAGCCGGCGCGAAGATGACGGTCCAGCGCCTGCTCCAGGGTCATCTCCTTCGCGCCCGCGATGTGAATGCCGCCTTCCGTGGCGTTGATCGTCGGCCACTTTTCCCGCGCCAATTCGGCCTCGAACCATTCCGCCCACCGCAGCATCTGCTCGGTCGTCCAGACGGTCCGCCCGCCCCAGCCCGCCTTCCGCACCGTCGCGCCTTTTCGGGCCTGCCACACGGTCTGTTCCGTCGTCTCGAATCGCGATCCGAATTCCCTCTGGTTCCTCGCGCCCTTCGTGTGCGTTCTCGCGCCCATCGCCAGGTCCATCCCCGCGAGGATCACGGGGCGTGCTCCCATATATCGCAGCAGATCATATCCGATCGTGGCGACGCTCCCGGACACGAGGAGCGATCCGAATTCCGCGCCGATCACGCGCTCGAGCTCCTTCTGCAGAGGATGCCCGTAGCTCGCGACATACCGCCTGCGGAACAGCGGAGGGATCGACGGGTGAACGACAGGGACCATGACGAGCGAGGTCAGATCGTCGTGAATCTCGACACCGTGGAAATCGCCGACGTTCTCCTCCGTCGCATCCACCGCGATCACGATGTGCGGTGTGATGCCGTGCTGATGAAGAGTACGGCACGCGGTGTCGACAGCGACGATAACGGCGCGGTCCTTCACGTTCCGGAGCTCCGCCACGTTCACGTCAAGCGATGGTCCGGCGCCCACGAGGATCCCGGGACGGCCGGCGGCGGCGGATCGGAGCGACGTGACGGGAGAGCTCGCGAGTATGGACGAAAGATTCGCCAGGATGTTGCCGCGCCAGATGTGCACGAACGTTTCGAGCGTCGTCCGGTTCCGCTCCGACACGACCGAGACCGAGTTCCATTCCGCATCGAACGCGTGATCGAACTCGGCGGAGAGAAGCATGACGGGATGCCGGAGGACGGCGTTGTGCGGCAGCACGACCAGGAGACGCCCCGCTTCCGTGCCGCAATCGTATCTCTTCCGGCAGCTCCGCGGAAACGCGCCCGGATCTCCGCCGACCTGGATCTCGACCCTCGGATCATCGAAGACGCGGCGCATGTCGGAGAAGCCGAGCATGAGCGCGAAGAGCGCCTTCTGGGGCTCGATGCAGACGATGCGCTCCAGGCTTCTCCGGGCCTGCGCCGCTTTCCAGAGATACCCGAGCCCCGCGCCCTTGACGACGACCAGCTTGATCTTCTCGTCGAGCTCGCCGATCTTTCGGCGGGCCGCGGCCGCGGGATCGGTCTCATCCTCCAGGGCCATCCGGGCCGAACCCGTCGCGAGGCGCAAGTGCGGGCGGCCGGTCGCGGATTTCTCCACGGTCACTCCCGCCAGGGACACTTCGACGCTCGCCAGGCTCTGCGCAAGCTCCGCATCCCGCCGCGCCAGCGCCTCGAGATTGCGCGCGTAGAGCTCGCTCAACTCCAGACCTTCGCCAGGAATTCCGCGGACGACCGGAGCGCCGCGAGGACCAGGGCGTCCCGTTGTTCCTCCGGAAGATCGGCCCCGCCGATGTATGCCGGAAGCGCGATCCAGCGCGCCATGGGCAGTTCGTCGGCGATCCGCTCCGGAGTCTTCGCCAGCACGCCGGCGCGGTCCGCGATCGCGCGCGTCCGCTCCCGCCATCCCGGCCGCACGATCGGACCGGCGCGCTCCAGGATGCCGCGGATTTTCCCCGCGGGATCCGTGACGCTCCCCAGCAGCTTCGCGGCATCGCGGAGCCGCATCGGCATCATCCCCTTTTTTCTCGCTCCGCCTTCCGTCGCGTCGATCACTTCCGAGAAGGTTCTTCCGTATCCGCGTTCCATCGTCATCTCGTACCAGTGAAGGTATTCGCGGAGCACGGTGCTGGTTCTCGCCTTCCCGCCGTCCCAGGCATCCACGAGCACATCTCCGTTGGCCGTGAAGACGCGGTTCACCATCTCACGGCCCAGGAACCGCGAGATGCCCCGCGCCGCGTCATCCTCGTAGCCCACTCCGCGCGCATGCGAACGGCCATCGGTGTAGGCGAGATCCTGCCCCACCATGATGACCCTCCCGGCGCCCAGGATGTGCGCCAGGGAAAACGCATTCGTGGAGACGGATCCGCCACTCTGCCAGGAAAACAGATCCTCGCGGCCGGCAATCTCCGCAAGGAGCCGATCCAGCGGCGTCACCATCCGCACCGGCTTGTCTTCGATGTCGTACGTGTAGTTGACCGTGCGGAGAAATGCCTTCGGCCCCGTGAACGCCTCGATGATTTCCGGGGAGGCGATGTGATCGACGAAGAGCATCGCGGACCGCGCCTCCGGGGAGAGACCGACCACGTCGAGAGAGTTCGCATGGTTGGCATCGACGGCGACCGCGATATCCGGAACGATCCCGGCCGCATCCAGCTTACGGAGAGCGGTATCGACGGCGATGATGATGGCCTTGCCCTTCACGAGCGCCAGGTCCGCGACATTCCGATCGAGGGACGGCCCGGCCGCGACGACGACGGCCGTCTCCCCCGCCAGGGCATTCATGATTCCGGACGCATCCGGGGAGGACGCCCACGCTTCGAGATTGCTGCGGACAGTCTGCATCCAGATCGGAAAATGATGCGCGTACGACAGGGCGTTCAGCGACATCTCCCGCTGGATATCGAGCGCCGACGACGCCAGCCGGCGGATCCATTTTTCATCGTCCGCATACGGAGAAGCAAGGATACGGACGCGAAGATGCCGGAACGGATCCTGCGCGTTCCGGATCGCCGACATCATCCGGAATCCGTCGTCATCGAGAATGATGGTCACCCCATCCAGCACGCCGCCCAGGTCGATTTCCTCCAGCACCGCCTTCACAAGCGAAGCGTCCCGTTCGACGACAAGAAGAGGCCGCGCGGAAATGATTCTGAGATGAGCGGGAGAGAGCCCGAAAAGGACGGGAAGATCTCCACGGGAAATCGGTTGCGACTCCAGCCAGCGCGCGGCCTCCCTGGCGGGATCGTAACGCGACCCGAGCCATTTCCCGTCCGAAGCGCGCACCGGAACGGGCGCGCCGCTCTTCGACAGCTCGATCCGGTATGCGTCCGGCGCGTTCGCGATCCGCGCGAGAAAATCCGGCCGGGAGCGGAAGAAGGGGAGGTTGCAGGGATGCATGGAAGAAATCCTAAATCCTGAATCCGAAAACACGTGTGTGTTTGGATTCAGGATTCGGGATTTTCACAGGATCTCTTCCAACACTCTATCCGCCTTCCGAAGCTGGCCCAGCACCATCTCGAGGAGCTCGCCCTGCAGCGCTTCGCGCGTGGACGCCACGGCGGCCGGACGGATGATCGGATCGAAGAATCCGGAGAGAACTCCGAACGCGGCCGCTTCTCCGGACAATGCCGCCTGCAATGTGACGCGCTCGGCCCTGAATGCCTCCAGGATCCTCCTTGGATCGACCGGATGCGCGGTGAGCGGAGCGAGCCGCGACGGTTCATGATCGAGGAGCTTCTTGAGGTCCGACCGGGAAAGCACGGGCACACCCTTCAATAATCCGAAATCGGAAACGCGGAAGACATGCGACGGCGTGTCGCGGATTTCCCACAGCATCCATTGCGCGTACTGCGCGAGGTTCTGCTCGGTCTCGCATCCATCCTTCACGAGCGCGCCGCGGAATGCCTTCCGTTCCCGGGAGAAGAAGCGCGTCAAGGCCTCGATCTCGTGAGTCTCATAGGCGGTACCGTCGGCATGTCTCCGCCCCGCGCGGTGAGCGAAGTCGGCACCGACGAGAACGATGGGATCCGCGCCCATCCGCCGGGCGAGGTCGAAGGCGAATGTCGTGACCGAGCCGCCGGATTTCAGGCGGGCGACCTTTCTCCCCAGCGTCTCGTCGAACCAGTCGAAGTGCGGGCCTCCCAGTGACATCAGGATCCGTTCGTCGGCGAGCGGCCAGAGCCGGGGCGGTACGACCGGCGCGCCGATCAGGCGACGGGGCAGCGCGGACGCGAAATGATCCAGCGTCCCCTCCTGGGCGTCGATCGAGAAGACCGCGTCGATACGCGCCCCGGAGCTCTGGACGGTGCGGTAGGCCGTGTCCACGACGAACCGGAGCGCGCCTGGAAAGGAGGCGAAGAGATCGAGGTCGTCCATGAGCGTCGGGCCCGCGGCAAAGATGAGGACGGGTTTGCCGCGCCAGGAACCGAACCAGTCCGAGACGTCGGGAAGCGCGGCCCACTCCCGATAATTCCGGACGGAATTCTCCCACCAGAGAGATCCGAAATGCGCCGTCGACAGGAGCCCCTCGACCTGCATCGCCGCGATCCGGCCGATCATGTCGACGATCTCGGAGTAATAGACGGGATCCGTCTCCACGAGGCGCGAAAGATACCGGATGCACGCGATCTCGGCCGCGCCCACGCAGTGCGTGATCGCGGCGAAATTGGCGTCGCGGTTCCGGCCGGTGACATACGTGACGCCTTCGTCAGTCGGCAACGGCGCGCCGTGCTCCTGCGCGGTCCGCATCGCCAGCGAGTAGATCTCCGGGTCGGATTCGACGACGAGGATCTTCGCTTCGGGCAATTTCTGGCGGGCCGCGGACACGGCATAACCGAGACCCATGCCGAGAATGACGACAAGCGCCGGACGGTCGGAGGCGATCGTCTCCACCTCCCGCTCGGCTTCCTTCACGGGATCGTACGCGGAATGAAGCAGGCGCTCGTCGATCTTTAGGGTCGGTTTTCCGGAACGGGAAGGGATGACCTCGATCATGTCGGTTCCGGTAGTAGAAATTTCGAGATCTTGCTGAGGTTCCGATTCGAGACGTCCACGAACGGAATCCCGCGCAGCGGAAGCGCCATGGGGGAAAGCTGGAGAAATTCGACGGAAGAGTGCCGTGTCGCCAATCCCTCGATGGCCCGGGCATACAGCTGCAGATTCCGCCGCGTTCTAATCGGCGTTCCCGTCACGGAGACTGCCTCGATGAATTCTCCCCGGCATCGCTGGAGCGAAGCCTCGATCGTGCCGAAACGGCCCATAGTCTCGACCATCATCTGCTCGCTCGCCGTTCCGCGCGTATGAGTTCTCTCCGGTACTTCGGCGAGATCGACTCCCGCCAGGTATATCCGACGAGCGCCCGCGAGGACTGCCAGCCCGATCGCCGTCGTCGCAACGGTTCCTCCCGCCGGTAATGCGTTCTCATGGTTCGCTCCTCTACCAGGCATGCCTGTTCCAGGCCAGCCTGCCTCCGGATGCGCCGCGATCAGCCGGCGAGCCGCCAGAATAACCTCATGCGCCGTCGATGGAAAGACCACGACGGGAGGACGATCGTCGGGATCGAGCGTGCTCAACTGGATCCCGACCGAGGGCTGAGGGTCGGTGATGACCGCGAGATGAGGGATGATGCCGCGAGCGCGGAGCGGCAGCAGCGCCGTTCCGACGGCAATCCAGTTCGCATCCGCTCCGACGGCGCGAGAGATCGATTCCAGGGACGGACCGCCGCCCGCCACGATCACATCCTCGCCCGCCAGGATGCCGCGAAGGCGAGACACGGGCAACGCGGCAGCGAATGATTCGCGGTTCAGCTGAATGTTGCGCTCGAAGTCATCCGCGAATCGGAAGGAGGAGCGGCGACGTATTTCGAAATCCTCGATCACGGAAACGAGCGCCTCGTAGCCCGGCGGAGGCGTGAGGCCGGGATGAGCCAGGCATTTCAGATCCGAGTCCAGTGCGGCGAGAGCGCGATAGAATTCCTGGGCAGTGCGGCAGATCTTCCAGGCGCGCGTAGTCCCGGAGACGCCGACCACAACATTCGAAGTGATGACCTCGACGCGTTCATCCGAAAGATACTCGCCGTGGCCCGATGCCATCACCGCATCGATCGCCCGTCCCTCCGGTTCCGCGATCACAAGTCGCCCATCCGGACCGCAGG
This sequence comes from uncultured bacterium, assembly GCA_964499705.1. Taxonomy (GTDB): domain Bacteria; phylum UBA8481; class UBA8481; order UBA8481; family UBA8481; genus JBBTKW01. The sequence continues at coordinate 48,484 of CAZCME010000006.1, forward strand.
CTCCGAGGATGGCGCGCGGCAGTTCTCCCGCTCCCATTCCCAGCAGAAGCACCTTGTCTCCCGGTTCCAGTTTCGCATCCGCGACCCGTCGTGATGCGTCCTTCTCGGGATGAAAACGGCTCTCGGCCCACGATCCGTCCGGCCGCACCAGGGCGGGCCTGCCGCTTCGGGCCGGTTGAACGGAGTAAGCCCCGGTCATCAACGCTACATATCCGCGAGAATTTCCGCGGCGTCGGGACGGATGAACTCGGCGCGGAGAACGGAATCGATCGGGGCCAGTGTCTCCGGAGGGATCGACTGTGTCGACGCGATCCCGGAACCGGAAGGCTGGAAGACGAGCGGCAGCGAGCTCATCAACTCGTTGGCTTCCCGCAGCGTCATGCCCCGCAGATCGGGAATCACGACCTTGCCGCCGCGGACCGCGCCCGAGCGTCGCGACGGAAGGGCGGCCACGACGGGCCGGCCCGACGCGCCCGTGTCGCGACCCCACGCCGGTCGAATGCCCAGGTACTGCATCGCTTCCGTCCCGACTCGTCCGAACACGGGAGCCGCGACGGCGCCGCCGTAATAACCCTTGGAGGGATCGGGATCGTGCACGACGATCGCCATCGCCAGGACGGGCGCTTCCGACGGAGTCCACCCGATGAAGACGGCATTATATCTACCTTCGATATATCCTCCCTGGGACCCTGAAATCTGCGCCGTGCCCGTCTTGCCGGAAACCGGGAAGGGCGGAACGGCGGCCAGGATGCCGGTGCCCCGGGAGACGACGCCTTCCATGATCGACGTCATCTGCCTTACTGACCGGACATTCACCGGCTGGGCTTTCACGTCGGGCGGAAAGGACTTGATGGAGCGGCCGGAGGCATCGGTGATGCGCGCGATGAGGCGCGGCGTCATGCGCCGGCCGCCGTTGGCCAGGGCCGCCGTAGCCGTCGCCAGCTGCATGGTCGTGACGGCAAGCTCCTGGCCCAGCGAGAGCATCGAGTTCGAGAGGCCCGACCACTGGGAGACCGGCCGGAGGATTCCCGAAGCTTCGCCGATCAGCTCGATGCCGGTCTTCTGGCCGAATCCGAATCCCCGGAGCCCGTCGTATAATTCATGCGCGTCGATCTTCTGCGCCACCGTCATCGCCGCCACGTTGCAGGAAACCTCGATCGCCTTCCGGTAATCGATCTGGCCGTGCGGATGATGGCACTTGATCGTGTGGCCGCTCACCTTCATGTGGCCCGGGCAATAGAACATGTCGGTCGACGTCACCGCGCCCGTATCGAGCGCGATGGAGCCGGTGAAGACCTTGAACGTGGAGCCGGGCTCGAAGGCGTCCGTGACCGCGCGGTTGCGGCGATCTTCGCCGTCGGAACTCACGATGTCGTTCAGATCGTACGTCGGCCAGTTCGCCAGCGCGAGAATTTCTCCGGTCACGGGATCCATCACGACCCCGGACGCGCTCTTGGCTCCGAAGGTCTCGACCTGCCGCGCCAGCGCCTGCTCCAGGGACGTCTGGATCGCCAGGTCGATCGTCAGGTGAACGGAGTGGCCGTTGAAATCCGGATAGCGGATCTCTCCGTGGACCGGCACCGGATTCCCGTAGGCGTCGTTGACGAACTGCCCCTCGGGCTCGGGCCCGCGCAATTCCGCGTCCATCGCCCGCTCCATGCCCTCCAGGCCTTCATTCTCGATGCCCACGAAGCCGAGCACATGCGCGGCGACGCTGTCATGCGGATAGAAGCGCTTGAATTCCGTTTCGAAGAAGAGCCCCGGGATCTTCAGCGCGGCGATCGCCGCGGCTTTTTCCTCCGGAAGCTTCCGGGCGATCCAGGCGAACTCGCCCGGCCTCTGCAGGCGGGCGCGTATGAGGGACGCGGGCATCGCGAGAAGCGGCGCCAGTTTCTCCACGGCGTTATCGCGCGCCTCGTCCGTCAGGAATTTCCCCGGGTTCGCGGCGAGCGATTTCATCCGGACCGAGAGAGCCAGTTCGCGGCCGCGCCTGTCGTAGATCGTGCCGCGCTGCCGCTCCAGCGCCGAAGCCTGCCGGACATTGCGGTCGGCCAGGTCGACATAACGGGAATGCTCCACGATCTGGACGGACGCGAGCTTGACGATCACCGCCGTGAATCCGGCCAGCGTCGCCAGCAGAAGGATATAGACGCGGCCTTTCATGGGAGAAAGTCAGGCATCTGAGGTCAGAGCACTTAGTATCAGAGAAGGGTGAATCGCTTGATCGGCCAGTAGGTGAAGAGCGCGCGGGCCTCCACGCGCGAGACGGGCACGAAACCGAAATAGCGCGAATCCGCGCTTTCAAGCCGGTTGTCGCCCATCACGTAGACATGGCCGCGCGGCACACGCAGCGAGAGTATCCCGAAGGATCCGCCGTCCAGGCGGACGAAGTTCGCCGCGGTCCGATCGACGACGGCTTCGGGCGGCACGGACGAGGGAAGAGCTTCGTCGAGGGGCTTGCCGTCGATGAGAACACCTTTGTCGGTGACCTTGATCCGCCGTCCCGGGATCCGGAGAGCGAACTCCCCGACGCGACCGAAACCGCGCGATGAAGTTCCCCCGGCCATCAGGTACGGCTCTTCGAGCGCCTTGCCGTCGATAAAGATTGTTTCGTTCCGGAAGGCGATCTCCTCCCCTTCCGTCGCGATGACGCGCTTGACGAAATCCCGCTTCCCGTCGTTGGCGTCCTCGGACCTTGCAAGCGGAGACCCCGACGCGTCCGAACCGGCGGGCTTTGCCGCGTGAGCGGCGGTGCTGCGGAGCGTGAAGTCGGGCTGGAGTTCCTGGTCGCCGAAGTTGAAGACGACGATCTCCCCGCGCCTCGGATTCAGAATCCTGTACGAGAATTTCTCGGCGAGGATGTGATCGAGCGGCTGGAGCGTATTCGCCATGGACCGCGTCGGGATGTAGAAAGCCTGGGCCACGAAGACGCGCAGCAGAAACGAAAATGCGAGAGCGCAGAAGACGATCTCGGAAGCCTCCACGAGAGGGTGGGTCCTGAGACGAATGTATCGGGATGTCAGGCGGCGCATGGGGTCATTAATTTTTCGGCAAATTCTGAGCAAAGATATAGCGGTTTCTCAGGTTGTATAATCGGCGTTGATCGAGACGTATTCACGTGAGAGGTCCGTAGTATACACGGTGCGGGAACCGGTGCCCAGCCCTATTTCCACGCGGATCCGGACCTCTTTAGCCTTCATCCGGGTCGACACTTCAGCGAGATCGGCCTCCGTCGGCAGCCCCTTCTCGAACAGGGGGAAACCGGCCAGCTCGATCCGGATCCGGCCCGTATCGATCACCGCTCCGCTCCGACCGACCGCCGCCAGGATCCGGCCCCAGTTCGGGTCGTTTCCGTTCAGGGCGGTCTTGACGAGCATCGAGGTCGCGACGGCATCGGCGGCAAGAGCGGCTTCCGCGTCGGTCCGGGCGCCCGTCACCTCGATCATGACAACCTTCGTGGCGCCTTCACCGTCCGCGACTATCTTCAGGGCGAGCTCGCGACAGAGATCGGTCAAGGTTGCTTCAAAGGCTTCGAGATCGACGTCGCCCGCGGCGCCGTTGGCCAGGAGAAATGCCGAATCATTCGTCGACATGTCGTTGTCGACGCTCACGGCGTTAAAGGTTTTGTCGGCGGCCCGCCGCAGCATCGGATGCAGCACATCCGAAGACAAGGCAGCGTCCGTCGTGAGAAACGCGAGCATTGTCGCCATGTCCGGATGGATCATGCCCGCTCCCTTGCAGATGCCTCCGATTCGTATCTCGCCCTCCCGACCGGAAACTGTGCGGGAAGCGATCTTCTCCACCGTGTCTGTGGTCATGATTGCCCGGGCGACATCAAGTCCCGCATCGGCGCCCGCTCCTCCCCCATCCCGCGCCAGGACCGCGCATGCCTTCCCGATTCCGGCGGCGATCCGATCCATGGGCATGGGCCTGCCGATGACGCCGGTGGAGGCCACGAGAACCTCATCCTTGCCGATACCCAGTCCGCTCCCCGTCAACGTCGCCATCGATTCCGCATCGCGAAGCCCCGTCTCGCCGGTGCCGGCATTCGCGTTGCCGGAATTGACGACGATCGCGCGCACCGAGCCGTCCTGCTCGATGATTCTCCGTGAATAAAGGACAGGCGCCGCCGCGAAGAGGTTCCGCGTGAAAACAGCCGCGGCGGCGCAGGGGCAATCGGAGACGATGATCGCCAGATCGTTCCTGCCCGGCTTCTTGACGGCCGCTTCGACGGCCGCGGCCCGGAAGCCCAGCGGATATGTGACACCCATTCCGTTCATAGCGTCGTATCCTAGCATGCGCCCACCGCAATTCCACACCCCGATCAGAAGTTCGCCATCAATTTTTTAACAGGATAGGCAGGATGGGCAGGATCGATTTACGGTGGAATTTACGGTAATGTAACAGCGTTTTCGCGGAGTGGTTTTCTCTTTTCTCATTTCTCTTTTCCTTCTGCATCCACGAACCAAATCCCTTCGATCGCGAATTCTATCAGTCCAAATCCTGCCCATCCTGTTTCTTGCCCGCCATCGTATGGAGAACTTCCACACCATGATGACAATCCTTTATTTGCGCTCGTATCCCGATAAAATAGCCCCATGAACCGGCCCGCCGCGTCTCAACGCGGCTTCACGCTGATCGAACTGCTGGCTGTCGTGGGAATCCTCGCGGTCCTCGCCTCCATCGCCCTCCCAAGGCTGTTCGCCGCGACTGAAAAAGCGAAGGTCGCCCGAGCGATCGCCGATATCTCAACGATCAACAAGGCGGTCATCACCTACCAGGCGCTTCATTCCGGCGATCTCCCGGATAACATGAGCCAGATGATTCCAGCCCAGATCCCTCAGACCATGCTCGATCCCTGGGGCAAGGCGTACGTATACAACAACTTCGATTACATACCTCCCGGCTGGAGACGGAAGGACGGCGCGCTCGTGCCGATCAACAAGCAGTACGATATCTTCAGCGAGGGTCCGAACGGGACATCGAGTTTCCCGACGAACTCGGGGCCGGGAAAAGACGACATCCTGTTTGCGAATGACGGAGGCTTCATTGACATCGCCGAAAAATATTGAAATTCCCCCTGTGAAACCCGGCTTGACCTCCGGTTCGCCGAATGACACCAGGAATATTCTCCGGTCACGCCTCGGCCGTAAGATCGTCTTTCGCTTCCTCTTTGTCGGCATTCTCCCCATCATCATCTTCGGCGTCCCGCTCTATCTTCAGACCTCCGACATCCTGAACGCCGACGCGCGCGCCACGCTCGAATCGTACGCGAAGCTCGCGAAAGGCCAGATCTTCACGACGCTGGAACGCGCCGCCACGCGGCTCGACAGGTTGACGTCGGCCAGGACTCCTCCCAGCCAATTCGATGCCGTCGCGGATTCTCTTCCCTTCCGGCGGCTCATCGTCCTCAACGAGGATTTCATACCCGCCTCCGGTGAATTCGCGCCTTGGCCTCCCCTCGACGACGGCCGCATCGCCTTCCTGAAGGAGGGCCGTGTTGTCATCACGCGCCCCTACCCCCTTGAAGAAGGCGCTACGGTCGCCCTTCTCATTCGCCGTCCCGCGGGAGGATACCTGGCCGGCGAAATGGATCCTGTGGAATTATGGAACGTCACGCGCGCCAGCAATTTCGGACCGCGCGATTCACTTTTCGTGCTGGACGAGAACGGACGCGCGCTGGTCGCTTCTCAACCGGAGATCTCAGGCTTTCAGCAGGTCATGACAAGCCTGCCCGACGCTTCGCGTGCCTCCGGCGACAGCAACCTCATGGGCCACGGAGAAGTTCTCTGGGGATTCACCGATCTCTGGCTGCGCGGCGCTCTCGGCGGCGAACGGTGGGGCATCGTCGCCGCGCGCAACAAGGAGGTCGTCGCGGAACTCCCCAGGACGCTCTTCCGGTCGCTCGTCATCCTCATGATGATCGCCTTCTGCGTCATCATCATCCTGAGCTTCCGCGAAGCGCGCACGCTCCTGGCGCCGATCGTCGACATGGCCAACGCCACCCGGGAAGTTGCGAACGGTAACTGGAAACAGAACCTGGGCAAGGTCACGGACGACGAGCTCGGCGACCTGGCGCAATCGTTCAACGACATGACGCGCCGCCTGAAGGAAACCTACGAGGAAAGCCTGCGCCTCACTCGTGAAGCCATGGTGGGGCGGCTTGCCGCGATGGTGGCTCATCAGATCAACAATCCGCTGGCCGCGATCAAGTGCAAGCTGGGTATCCTCGAAGCCGGATTTCCCGAGCGGGCGTCGCATCTGCGCGTCGTCCTCGACCAGGTCGACCGCATTGCGCGAACGGTGAAGGAGCTCCTGGGTTTCGCCAAGATGCGAACACTGCCGGGAAGCGAGGTCGTGATGACGAGGATCGTCCGCAACGTCGAGGGGCTTTTCCGCGATTCGTTCGAATCCCAGGGGATCGAACTCATTGTGGATGTCCCGGATGCTCCTTATACTGTTTCCTGCGATGCGGACGATTTCCAGGAACTTCTGGTCAACTTTCTCGAGAATGCCCGTGAAGCGTGTCTCCACGACGAAGTCGCGGACGGCCAGCACGAAAACGTCGCCGCCGAGAAGAAGCATCGTGTCTCCATGATGGTCGCTCTGATGGGTGACCAGGCCGACATCGTCATCGAGGATGACGGACCGGGCTTCGGCGGGAACCTCGACCATGTCTTCGAGCCTTTCTTCTCCACGAAGACCTTCGGAACCGGGCTGGGGCTGGCCATCTGCAGCCGTATCTGCGAAACCGCCGGCGGCAGGCTCTGGGCGGAGGAACGGAAGGAAGGCGGAGCGCGGTTCATCGCCCGGCTTCCGGTCAGGATTCTGCCCGCATGAGGAGACGCGCATGCTCGCCACGCTGACGCAGATCCCGGAGGCATCGTTGCGCCAGAGTTCCACGGGCGCCGGATCGGTTCTCATCGTCGAAGACGACCGCATTCTCCGGGAATCCATCGTCGAGCTCCTGACCATGCACGGCCTGACGGTCGCTTGGGCCACCGACGGCCAGGATGCGCTCTCCACGTTCCGCGCCGATCCCGCCGACATGATCCTGACCGATATCATCATGCCGAAGATGGGAGGCCTCGGCCTTGTGAAGCAGATCCGCGAGTTCGATTTCGAGACTCCCATTCTCATCCTGACGGGTTATGCCTCGCTCGACAACTGCGTCGAGGCTCTGCGGGCCGGAGCCAACGACTTCATCGCGAAACCTTTCGAGAACGCCGTCCTCGTCGAGGCCGTCAAGCGTGCCATCGACGGGGCGAAAGCTCATGCGTCGGTCCGGCTTCTCGATAAGAACACGCATCAGGAAATCAGGATTTCCGTTCCTTCTTCCATAAGAGGTTTCGCGGAGTCGCCGGTTCTTGTGACGGAGATTCTCGCGCGCATCGACGCCGCCGTTCTCGCCGCCGGGATGCGGCGTCGGCGCCTCGCGATCAGGAGAGCTCTCGATGAAGCGGTCCTCCTGGGCCTCGATCACCTGGCCGGCAATGACTCGGGGCCGCTCGACATCTCCGCCGAATTCGATCCGCGGCGGTGTGCCATCACCATTGCCGGCCAGTCTCCTCTCTTCCCGGCGCACCTCTCGGCGCACCATGACGACGCCTCAGGACCGGGCCGCCGGAAATTCCTGATCCATTCCTTCTGCGATGAAGTCACATGGTCGCCCGATTCCAGAAAAATCGAGATGGTCTTCTTCCGGCCGCGCACCGAGCGTCCCGAAAAGCAAGGCGCCTAGATGCCCCGCGCCGCCATTCTCGTCGTCGAAAAGGACGACGTGCTCCGCGCGGTCATGGAAGAACATCTCTCCGCGGGCGGGTACAAGGTCCACGGCTATGCGGACCTGCCGAAGGAAATCTTCGACAAGACGGAGGAAACGTTCGACGTCGACTGCATGATCATCGCGACATCCGTGAAGGGGGCGGAGCCTGGAACGCTCCTCTCCCGGTACGGCGGCCGCACTCCCCTCATCTTCGTCTCCGAGCAGTCGACCGGCCAGAGCGCGATTCCCGAGATCGTCGACGCCATCCGGAACGGCGCGGCCGATTACCTCATCAAGCCGGTCGACGGCGTGACGCTCATGCGATCCGTCCACCGCGCTCTCCGTTACCGGGTCCTCGAGCGTCGCGTGCGTCGGCTCGAGTCGGAGAACGCCCAGCTCGCGGGCCGCGACGGCGGCCTGATCGGCCGGTCGGAAGTGCTCCTCCGGATCCTCCAGGTCATCGAGCGAATCGCTCCGTCGTCGTCACCCGTCCTCATCCTCGGTGAAACAGGCGCGGGCAAGGAGCTCGTCGCGCGGGAGATTCACTGCAAGTCGGGTCGATCCGGGGACTTCGTCGCGGTCAACGCGGCGTCTCTCGGGGAAAATCTCTTCGAGGCGGAACTGTTCGGATACGAGCCCGGAGCCTTCACCGGAGCGAAAGGCAGGAAGCTTGGCCTCGTCGAGGTCGCCGACGGCGGCACGCTGTTTCTCGATGAAATCGGCGATCTATCGCCGCAGGTCCAGGCGCGGCTCCTGCGGTTCCTCGACGACGGGCGATTCCGGCGCGTCGGAGGACTTCGGGAAGTGGAGACGGATGTCCGGATCGTCGCCGCGACCAACCGCGACCTGGAACAATCGATTGCCGACATGCAGAAGTTGGAGAGCTCCGACGCGGGTGCCGCGAGAGGATTCCGCTCCGATCTTTTCTACCGTCTCGCCGCGTTCACCTTGAAACTTCCACCCCTGCGTGAACGAACAACCGACATCCCGCTTCTCATCGACCATTTCATCCGGCTCTTTGAGGCCAAGACCGGGCGGCCCGCTCCCACGCTCGCCCCCGGAGTTAACGATCTGCTGATGAAATATACCTGGCCCGGCAACGTGCGCGAATTCCGCAATTTCATCGACCGGATGCTCTTCACCTATTCCGACAAACCCGAGATCGAAGCCGGCATGGCCTCCGAACTTCTGCCGAAGTCTTCGTCCGTCAAAACCAATCCGCCCGCCGCGGCGCACTCGTGGAAGGAGCATCGCACCAGCCAGCTCGCGGAGACGGATCGCGCCTTCCTGGCCGAAGTCATGCGGAGAAACAACTTCAACATCTCGGCGGCGGCCCGGGAAATGGGCATCGATCGGAAAACCCTGTCGCACCGCATCCGCGAACTGAACATTGTCTCGTCGGATAAGAAGTAGCCCGCCGGGGCGCCATCATCTTGATTTCCCCCGATAATTCGACCGGATCGCGAACGGCCGATCTTGCGACGATCATTCTCTACGGTTGCGCCGTCTTCATGCTGGGGCTCGGCTCGTATGGATTCTGGGAGCCCTGGGAACCTAAGTACGCCCTGGCTATCCAGGAGATGCTGGACCGGGGCGAATACTTCATCCCCTACCTGAACGGCGAGATCCGGTGGACAAAGCCGATCCTGTACTACTGGGCCGCGCTCCCCCTTGCCGCCGTAGCGGGCGTCAACGAGTGGACGATGCGACTGCCGTCCGCGCTGGCCGCTCTCGCCGGCATGATCGTCCTGTACCTCTGCATCAGCCGGATCCGTTCCCGACGAACGGGATTCCTGGCCGCCATGATCCTCGGAACGACTCCCCAGTATTTCTGCATGGCGCGACAGGCCATGCCCGACATGCTCATGTCCTTTTTTCTCCTCAGCACCATGTGTTTCTTCGCGGCCGGTCGATTCGGAGAGGGGGATCCACGGAGATGGTTCCAGGCTTCGTACGCGTCGCTTGGTCTCGCCTTTCTTACCAAGGGCCCCGTAACTCTCGTGCTCGCGCTGGGCGCCATCGGAATCTGCTTCCTGTTCCAGCCGGGAGGAGAAGTTGCGCAGCCCCTTAGGACTTTCGCCCGCGACTGGAAAATCCACGCGAAGCGTTTTCACGTGCTTCCCGGGCTGATCATCGCCGGCGCCATCGCGGTCCCGTGGTATCTCTTCCTCATGGCCACGGAATGGCGCGGATTCTGGGCGATCTTCGTCGGCTACGAAAACTTCGCGCGCTTCGTACTTCCCATTCGCGATCATCACGGCACGGTGACGTACTATTTCTCGACGATCTTTCATGGCATGTATCCCTGGAGCGCGCTCCTGCCGGGCGTCCTGATCTTCCTGATGAAGAAAACAGGGAGAACCGCGCCGGAGATGCGCCAGAGATGGTATTTCGCGGCATGGTTTCTCTCGGCGTTTCTCCTGTATTCCGCCGCCGGCACGAAGCTCCAGCATTATTTCCTGCCCGCCGCCGCTCCATTCGCGGTTCTCATTGCCTCATTCTGGGAAGACTTCTCCGCGCGAAAGCGGCCGACCGAGCTGGCGACCGTCCTGATTTCGGTGCCATTCCTCTACATCATCAGCCGTGATCTCCTTGACGAAGGCCACGGTCGTGCCATCGCCAATTTCATCGATCGAAGCGATCTGAACGTCGAGGGCATCCCCTTCTCGCTCCTCATGGTTTTCGGAACATGGACCGCCGCCTGCGCGACAGCATTCCTTTCGAAACGCGCTTCCCTGCTCTCCCGGCGCGTCGCCCTGATCTGCGTCATGACCGCCGTCTTCAACGCCGCCGTCTTCTCGCTCCATGTCATCCCGCGTCATACGACGACGGGAGGCCGGAACGTGACTGTGTACACTTCGAAGATCGAGAAGCGCTTGCAGAAGGGCGCCGCGCTCGTGGTCTTTGGCGGCGTTCGATATTCGGCGTACTACTACATCGGAAGGGACAAGGTCGCCCATTACGAAGGTGACGAGCTGGACACGATGGTCGCATCCCTCCACGAAAAATCCCGCGTCTACATCATCGCTCAGGATGAATGGATGCCCGCTCTTCATGAAAAGCTGGCTCTGGACAGGCGCCACAAGTGGAAAACCCTGTCCTCGGCAATGGAAGGCTATTCCCTGATCCGCGGTCTCCGCCGAAAAGCGGAAATCAGGAAGGATTCGAGCGTCGCGGCTCCTGGAGGCGGCAATGCCTGAGGAGCGATCCAGAACCATCCGCATCCTCCATGTCACGACGTCGCTCGCGGCATTCTCCGGAATCGAGGAGACCATCCGGATTCTCATCCACGGGCTCGATCGCGGCAGGTTCCGGATCGGGCTCGCTTCCATTGTTGATCCTCCCGGCGCCGCGGTCGAAGAGCTGAAAGCGACCGGCGTGGAGATTCACGTCATCCATCGGCGGGGCAGCGTGATCGACGTCGTGACGACATCGAAGCTGATCGGGATCCTCGGCCGATTCGGCGCGGATATCGTCCACACGCACAGGAATAAGGGCAATTTCCACGGAAGAATCGCGGCGCAAGCCCTTGGAATTCCCATCGTGACGACGCACCATGACATGGGCGATCTGGAGTTCTCACGGTCCCCGTTCTCCGGCCGCCGCATGAACTCCATCCATTCCAACGAGCATCCCGATTTCGTCCAGCGATGGATATTTCCGTTTCTTAATGTGAAGCTCGATCGAATGAATCACCGCGTGATCGCGGTCTCCGATCATGTCCGCCGGATCCACGCCGCGAGCCTCGCCGACACCCGCGTAGAGACGATCCACGCGCCGTTCGACGAATCGCTCTTTCCGAAATCGTGGCACGGCCTTCGCCATCCGGAAATTGTCATTGGAACAGCAGGGAGCCTCGGATTCCTGAAGGGGCACATCCACCTCATCCGCGCGATGCGGATTCTTCGCGATGCCGGACGAGACATCCGGTGGAGAATCGCGGGCGACGGCCCGCTTCGGGCGGAACTGGAGGCGGCGGTCGAGAAGGAAGGCATCGCGGATCGCGTGACGTTTCTCGGATTCCAGGCGCACGACGCGCGGCTCTACGAAGGACTCGATCTCTACGTGCAGCCTTCGCTCGCGGAGGGCTGCTCGATCACGCTCCTCGAGGCCATGGCTTCAGGCATCCCGGTCATCGCGAGCGACATCGACGGGCCGACGGAGCTGATCGAGCACGGCGTATCCGGTCTCCTGGTTCCTCCGGCCCATCCCGAATCTCTCGCCTCCGCGATCGCCTCGCTGGCGGACGACCGCGGGAAGGCGGCCGCGATCGGGCAGGCGGGGCATGAGCGGAGCCTGTCGAGATTTTCCTCCCGGGTCTTCCTCGAAAAAATGTCCCGGGTCTATGAGGAGTGCGCCGCGCTCCCCAGCAGGGCGGGAATCGATTATGCTCCCCTCTGAAGAGGTCCGCCCGTGCGCATTCTAGTTGTCGAGGATTCCCCGGAGCTTGCCGGTTTTGTGAAACGCTCGCTTCGCAAGGAAGGCCATGTTGTCGAGACGGTCCTGGACGGGAACGAGGGCTACCATCGCCTGCGTCATGAACATTACGACGCCGCCGTCATGGACATCATGCTTCCCGGGATCGACGGTCTCTCGATCGTCGCCAGGCTCCGCCAGGAAAATTGCGCGACACCCATTCTCTTTCTGAGCGCGAAGCGCGAGGTGGAGGACCGCGTCCGCGGTCTCCGGGCGGGAGGCGATGATTACCTGGTGAAGCCGTTCGCCGTCGCCGAGCTCCAGGCGCGCGTCCAGTCGCTGCTCCGCAGGAGCGCGGGGGCGAGCGAGCCTTTGACCCTGCGGGTGGGCGACCTGGACATGGATCTGCTGAAACACTCCGTCCATCGAGCCGGGCGTCGGATCGACCTGAAGCCGCGAGAATTCGCTCTCCTGGAATATCTTCTCCGCAACGCCGGGCGCGTCGTGTCGCGCACGATGATCATGGAGAATGTGTGGGATTATAATTTCGATCCGCGGACGAACGTCGTCGATTCGAATGTCTGCCGGCTTCGGAACAGCATCAACGACGGCTTCGACGCGAAGCTGATCCGGACGATTCGGGGGGTCGGCTATGTCCTGGAAGAAATTCCTTGAGCTGAAAGGCTCCGTCGTGGGCCGCCTCGCGCTGGCGTATGCCACCGCCAGCGTCCTGCTCACCGTGGCGGGCCTCACGGTGGCCTATCTCTTCGTCGCCTCCTATGCGCTCCAGGAAAAAGACGATGACCTGACCCATCTCTGGAAGGAACTGGGCGAAATCTCCACGGATCACGGGATCGCGAGAATGGAGGAGGAGTTCATCCGCGAAGCCTCGCTCCGGGGCACACGCAAGGCGGTATTCGCGGTTCTCCGCGGCGACGGCGACATGGTCTCGTCGTCCAACCTGTCCGCCTGGACCGTCCTGAAGACGCAGCGAGTCCGGCCTCTGCTGGAAAACGCGCCGCGGTTCTACACGGCTTACAATGAGCAAAGAAGATCCTCCGCCCGCTTCATCGTCGCGCCGCTCGGTGATGCGAAGTGGATACAGATCGGCCTGTCGCTCGAAGATTCCGAATCGCTCCTGCGCCGCTTCATCGCCGTCTTTCTCGCCCTGGGAACGGTCCTCTCCGTGGCCGCCTCCGTCCTCGGATGGCTGATCGCGCGGCGCGCGCTCTCGGGTGTCCGGACCGTCACGGCCGCGACGACGCGGATGGCCGGCATGCATTTCAGCGAACGCGTTCCGATCGCAGGTCAGGGCGCGGAGGTCGACACGCTGGCGGCCAGCTTCAACGCGATGGCCGCACGCATCGAGACGCTCATGACCGAAATGCGCAACACGAACGACAACATCGCGCACGATCTCCGGAGCCCCATCGCGCGCATCCGCGCACAGGCGGAGTCCGCCATCGTCTCCCCGGATGCCTCCGGCGAAACCGCCGCCGCCCTCGGGGAAATCGTCGACGAATGCGACCGGCTCCTGGAAATGATCAATACCATGCTGGATATCTCGGAGGCCGAAGCGGGCGCCTCGCGCATGACGCGGGAGACGGTGGACGCCGCCGTGATCGTCAGGGACGGCGTGGAGATCTTTCAGCCGGCGGCGGACGAGAAGGAGATCCGTTTCGAATGCAGGGCGCCGGAGTCGCTGCCGTTCCGCGGCGACCGGAAGAAAATCCAGCGGCTCCTCGCCAACCTGCTCGACAACGCCGTCAAGTATTCTCCGCGCGGTTCCTCGGTCGAAGTGACTCTGTCACGGGACGAGGGCCGGCTCGCGATTTCCGTGCGGGACAGCGGCCCCGGTATCTCCGAATCCGACCGGGCTCGCCTCTTCGATCGCTTCTATCGCGGAGACGCCAGCCGCTCCGCGCCCGGCAACGGCCTCGGCCTGAGTCTCGCGAAGGCTATCGTCGTCGCGCACGGCGGCGAGATCGGCGTCGATTCCCTGCCCGGCTCCGGAAGCCTCTTCACGGTCCGCCTTCCGATCGATTGACGCGCTCTTCTTTGTGATGATCGCCAGGCGGTAATTGAAGATGCCCAGGAGAGGAATGTTGATACGTTTGAACTCGACATTCCAGGCGTCGTCGCTCGTGAAGACATCCACGTGCAGGCAGTGGTAGTAGAGAATCCTGATGTCGTGTCTGGCTTCGGTCAGCAACATTCGCTTGAAACGTTCCATCGTGAGAGGACCGAACGGATTATAGAGATACACGAGCGTCGCTTCACGCGGGAACAGATCCATCGCGTTTCCACGGAGGATAGCGACGTTTCTGCTGTTTCCGAATCGCGCGCGCGTCTCCGCGGCGATCGAGGGATTGATCTCCACGCCGACGATCCGTCTCCCGGGATAACGTTTCAGCCACCAGGCAATGACCCTGCCCTTTCCGCACCCGATGTCGGCCAGGACTTCCTGTTCGCCGACATCAATATCATCGAAGATTCTCCGGAGCACGCTGTATTCCGTGCTTTCCGAGGCGCGCGCTTCGGCGTCTACCGGCGCGACGATTCCTGCCAGGGATTCGCCCACGTGCCGATAATCCTGCGCGATATTAAGCGGAGCCCTCAGGGCCTTGACAAGTTCGTGCAGAAAGCGCCGGATGGTTCTCGTGATGATCACGATCCCAGCATAGATGCTCCTCCCATGGTGGAACGTTACAGTCTTGCAATGTATCCTTTCTTCGTCATGATTTTCTCCGCCGCCATACCTTCCATGCGCTTCTCAGAGGCAGAGGCCATTTTCCACAAGCATCGATGGATTTTGCAAGCCGGCCTTCCATCGCTGATGCTCCGTTGCGGTATCGTGCATTTTATGCTATTAATAACACATGGCTAAAGTTCTTCGAGGCCGCGCGGCGTCGTCCGTTCGGAAACGACGGCGCGCCGCCCGCGAATTGGCGACATGGATGAGATTGCTGCTCGAAGTTCGCGGCATGTCGATTTCGGAGCTTGCTCGGCGTTCGGGGCGCGACCGCGCGGACGTCTCTCGCTCGCTCGACGGCCGACGCGTCTGGGAATTCGATCGGATCAAGGATTACGCGGAAGCGCTCCTTCTCGAACCCCGCGACATTGTCGATGTCCCGCCGCGACCGGCTCGTGTGGATGCATTCCGAACGGTCTTTCGCCCCATCACCGAATGGGCCGTGGTTCGACCCTGGGACCGCGGCCTGTCCATTCGATTTTAGACCGTGCGTTCTCCTTATCATCGGCTTCTTGAGGAGTTCAATCGCGCGAGCGTTCGTTATGTCCTCGTTGGCGTCGAAGGATTCAATCAATGGGTGCCGGATGGACAACGCGCGCTGGAAACTACCGACATGGAAATGGCGATCGCCGATGACAGGCGAAATTGGGAGGCTCTTCTTGGCGCGATCGCCAGAGTTCGCGACCCTGAGTCAGGAGAAAAATTCGTCGTTGTCGCGACGAATAGTCTCGAGGCGGAGCATATTGATATTTCCAGCCTGGCCAAGCGGCGCCGATGGGCAAGATGGCTGTCCCTCAGAGGTTGGACACTGGTCATCGAAATGCCGAATTGGGGCTACCATGTCGAGACCGTCATCGACGTGAGCGGTTTTTCGTTCGAAGAGCTCGAAGAAGATTCCGTGGTCTTCGACCGCCGGACGGTTCCGATGCGCGTCGCCGCTCTTCATAAGATCCTCGAGTCCAAGCGCCTCGCGGGCCGGGAAAAGGACAAGGCGTTTTTCAAGCGGTATGCAAACCTGATCGACGCCGCCATCCGCTCCGCCAAAGCCCGGTCTCGCGGGTTGAAACCCGACTTGACGCCTCGTGAGGTCGGGCGCCGTAAGCCGCGGCTGAAGTGATCCGCAGGAAGACGCTGTTATCTCCGCCGCCATGCCTTCCATGCGCTTCTCAGAGGCAGAAGCAGCGCATGCAGCAGTCCGCCGTACGCGGATCTCCTGAAGATGAGGCAGTCGCCTCTCTCCCGTAGATTCGATGTCCACTCCATCTTCCACGGGGCCGACGATCCGGTGATGTCGAATTCCCGCGCGCCGCGCCCGATCAGGTCGCGGACGATTTCGAACATGATGAGCTGACCTGGTCCACATTTGCGATAGGCCTCGTCGTACGTCACTTTCGGCGAAAAATAGCGGCCCGCATGGAGGAAGCCATAATGCATCGCCACGACGCGGTCGCCGCAGCGGAGGAGATAGAGGGAGAGATATCCCCCTCGGGCCGCCGCTTCCGCCGCCATGTCATAGAAAAGCCTGGTCCGCTCCTCGCTGACGATCGATGTCTTCGCGCGGCCTTTCCATCCGCCGTGCTCGAGTTCGTAGAAGACGCGCAGGATTTCCGGATCCGCTCGATCGATCCGCTCCAGCCGGACCGGCCCCATCGCTTCAAGCTTGCGCATCTGGTTCCGGAGATTGCCCCGAAAGCTCGGCGTGGCGCGCGCGAGCACCGCGTCCACTCCGTCCTTCTTGTCCGGCAGGAGGATATACGGGCTCGGGGAGCCGGGCTTCAATCCGGCGGGATGACCGTCCCGGCGCGCAAGCGCCAGCAGTCCTTCCGCGGCAGTGCCACGCGGAACATTCTGAAGTTCGATGATGTCCCAGCCTCGCAGCGTCCTCAGGAAATTCCAGAGCTCCTGCTGGATCTTTGCAAGATCGCCGCCGGCGCCGTGGATGACGTTGTATCGGACGGAATGGCCGTTCGTCAGGCTATGGATGGTCCGCGCCGGCAACGGTCCGCGCCACGTCAATTCGAAACCGACCGGCAGCACGGCGCGCAGTCGCCCTTCCTCACGCAGCAGGACGAGGCATATTTCACATCCCGGCCGGAACGCCCGCGCCTGTGCGACAAACCATTCAGGCCGATAGAAGGGCTCGTCGCAGGGACCTTCCGACGCAAGCGAGCTCCACTCGTCCTTTATAGACTCGATGATCTCCACGCCGCCCCGCTTCATCTCGACCGAGAACGAGGATGTCATCGAGGAGGACGACGGCAGATGAAATAAGGAGCCATGTCGAGAAGTCCGATAAGCGAAAGAGAGCGGACCCAACGGAATTTCCGCATCGTGACGATCTCTTCCAGTTGAAAACCGACCCGCTCCAGGGCTTCCTTCTCGCCGGCCGGCGTCGTCGCGTAGCGCAGGACCGCTCCGAACTCGGACCTGTTCTCCACGTAGGACCGCTCGCGGTCGCGGAAAATCACGCGGGCGAAGGGAAGAATGTTCCGGGGTCTGCGGGGAAGAAAACGCGACATGGAGCTGAAGATGAAGAGGCCTCCGGGCCGGACGACGCGCCATATTTCGCGCATGGCTTCGATCCGTTTCGCGTACGGGTGAATGTAGTCGATCCCGTTCGCGGAAAAGACGACGACGTCGAAGGAATAGGGCTGGAACGCGAGCGAAACGGCGTCCATCGTGAAATAGCGGGATGCTCCCGCGGTCGCTTTCGCGGCGGCGACCATGCCGAAGGAGTAATCCATCGCAACGACGGAGAGAGGACGCGATTCGAAATATCGCGTCGTGCGCCCCGCGCCGCAGCCGATATCGAGGAGCCGCGAGCCTGGCGGTATCCGGGAGAAGGCGATCTCCTCGCGCTCGTTCACACCCTCCCGACGATAGTGATCGACCGCGAGCGGCGTCTCGAACGCCCGCTGATTCCGGGCCGCGTGGTTCTCCCCGGACATGTCCGGTTTCTTCACGGAAGCTCGCTCCGGCCGGAAACCGCGGATTCCCGGAGGACATGGCGGACGAGAAGCGCGTGCGCCGCCGGGCTCATCTGCCTCACGATGCTCATCTCCTGCTCGCTGAACCTGTGAAGCCGGAGCGTCAAGTAGGAGACGACCACCGCGTAAAGAGCGCCGGATCCGACAAGAGCGAAGACGTTCGTGCATCCGAGAAGGAGAGTCCCGATGCCGGCCAGGCTTGAAATCAATATGAGTTGGAGGAAGAACGCGGCGGGGAGTCGGACTCCGATATGTTTCCGCGCGATTCCGTATTCGAAGAGCGAAGAGAGGAATTTCGTGCCGCCCGTGGAGATCACCGCGCCGATCGCGCCGTAGCGGGGAATGAGGAGGATATTCAGGAGGAGGTTGGCGATGCCGTTCGCGCCGCGTATGAAAAGATAGGTTTTCTCCATCCGCAGGGGAAACGTGACATACACCGAAACCTTGCCGCCGAGAACGATCCCGAAGACGGTGAAGAGCGAGAAGGCCACGATGAGGGGCCTGCATCCCATGTAGGCATCCGTGTAGAAGATCCGGATGATGTTCTCCGCGTGGATCACGAGAAAAACATAGATGGGGACGGAGAGGAACGCGGAGACCTTCGTCAGGAACGTCCAGGCATCGCGGAGCCCATCCATCCCGAATCGCGCGTGAGCCTCGGAGAAGATCGGCACGACGAGAAGCTGGACGACGGCCAGCAGGACGGAGCCGCCGGTGATCGCGAGCAGGTAGGCGATTTCGTAATAGGCGACGCTCGCGGAGTCGTGGACGTAGTAGAGAATCATGAAGATGTCGATGCTCTTCAGCCGGAAGAACTGCAGGCTGTTGGCCAGCCACATGAGCGCGCCGAATCGCGCGACGCGACGGAGATCCATGGCGACGGGCGCGGTCAGGAAGATTTCGCGGGATCGGAATCCATAACCGACGAGCTGGCTTCCGTGCACGATCATCATCAGGACGATGAGGTGCGGAACGGTCATGGTCCCCGTGAAGATCATCGCGGCGACGCCGGCGAACTGGACGACGGAGACGAAAACTTCGACGGCGGAGTAGAAACGCATGTCCAGTCTCGCCATCACCATGAAAATGAAAGGATCCATGAGACTCCGGATGATGAACCATGCCGAGATCGCGAGCATGTTCTCCGCGATCCCGGCGCTCCCGATCGTGTCGGCGAACGGTTTCGCGAAGAGATGGACAAGGACGAGGATGACCGCCATCAGAAGGAGCCTGCAGAAAAGGACACGGCGCATCATGTAGCTCAGTTCGCCGGGTTTCTGTTCCGCCTGGAGCCGGGGCAGCCAGGTGGAGATGATGGGCTGCGAACCCATCTCCGAGAACATCATCAGCATGTCGAGCATGCTGCCGATGGCGGCGTAGACTCCGTAGTTCTCGACGCCGAGCGATCGGGCGACCATGATGGAGACGGCGAAGCAGATGAAGGTTCGGGCCGACATGCCGAACTGGCCCCAGAGCAGGCCGCTCAATGCCTTCCGGCCGAATCCGGTCCTGGAGTCCGTCGTCACGATCCGTCCGGCCTCAGGACGGGACCTTTCCATCGTCGTGTGTCAGGTTCATGCCGCGCATCAAGTTCATGTGAATCCTGAATTTTCCGTTCAGGATCTTCCGGAGAAGGAGGATGACCTTTCCGAAGACGTAGGCGAGCGCGGGCATCGGATCCCTCCAGCTGAAAATGGCGTGCGTCTTCGAACCCCGGATCGACCGGATCCATTCCGGAATCGTCAGCTCGCCCCACTTCCACATGTAGAACGACGCGCGGATGTCGCTGACAGTCTGGATCCACTTGCGCCCTGTGTGACGCTGCGTGCGGTTCTCCGGAAGCGGCAGGCCGGCCTTGTCGCAGTACTTCGTCAGGAGAAGCTCCACGCCGCAGTCCTCGGCGAGCATGGAGCGGCCGGTGCCGCGTCCGATATTCGCCTCGATGACGAAATACTCGCCCGTCCGGTCGTCGCGTTTCATCTCGAGGTATCCAAGCCCGTGAAATCCGGGAACTCCCGTGAAGAGCCGCAATCCCTCCCGCAAAACGACATCGTCCCGGCATTCCTGGCCCAGACTCGTGTTGCCGATTCCCGGAGGCCACTGCCGCAGCTTTTTCGAGACGAACGTCGCGAGCGGTTTCGATCGGGCGTCGAAATAGCCGATGAACGAATAAAGCGAATCGTCCCCGCCGCTCACCCATTCCTGCACAATGAAATTTTCCGCCATGTCCCGGCACTGATCGTAGATTCCGAGAAATTCATCCCTCGTGGAGATCCTGTGCGCCTTGATGCCGAAATAGGATTCGAGCCAAACGGCCGTCTTCACGGACGGCTTCAGGATGCACGGGAATCGGGCCTCGTCGAGAATCTTTTCCGCGTCTTCCCGCGAGGAGATGTGAAAAGTCCGCGGCACGAGGAAGCCGTTCTTCTGCGCGTGCCGGTGGAAGAGCGACTTGTCCGTCAGCATCTCCAGCATGTCATGCGGGGGCACGGCGATGTGAAAATAAGGCGCCAGCACCGCGCGATCGCGGGAGATGATATGCACGGTCTCGTCCCATGCTGGAAACAGGACGGCCTTCCGCGTCAGAGTCGAGCCGAATTCAACGAGAGCGCGGGTCATCGCGTCGTTTCCGGCGTCGATATCCGTCCTGATGATCCGGCGGGGAGTGTTCGTCCTGCAGGCCCATGTCGTCGGATCCTTGACGACTCCCACGACGGGAACGCCACGCCACGCCAGGAGCCGCGCGGTCTGGAGCCCGGTTTCATTTTCCATTCCCAGGACGATTCCGCAGGGCTTCTCCTTGTCCAGGATCACCGCAGGTACCCGGCTCGATGCGCTCGCGTCATGATCGCCATGATGAATTCCCCTGGATTTGCGAAGGTTGAACCACCTGAGGTAAATGTATAACCTCGGAGCGATTGAGTCAAAATCGGAAATGCCCCGGATGGGGCTTCCAGCGCGGATTGAACCGCGCCGGACGAATGCGCAGGAGGAGAAAACCATGGAACCTAACGTTGTCTTCGAGGATCGATACTACGAGGTGATCGCTCCCCGATCTCCGTATAACTGCAGGGACGACGGAGGACATCTCATCCTCATCAAGAAAGTTCCGGTACACGACAGGTCGGACCTGACGTGGCAGGAGGCGCTCGATTTCATGCGCATCTCCATGGCCGTCGGGCGCGCGATGTACGAAGTCGTCGGAGTGGAACGGATGAACTACGAAGATCTTGGCAACTGGGGACTCGACAGGCCCGGCGGATCGGTGATGCATCTTCACTTCATCGGCCGCGCGAAAGTGCAGATCCACCAGATCCGCGGCCACCATCTCGCGATCATGCCGCAGGGGCATCCGATCTACAGCGGCCACCTGAAGCCTTTCACGACCGAGGATGTTCTCGTCCTGCGAGCCAGGGTCGCGGATATTCTCCAGGAAGAAAAATACAGGCGGATGGCGGAGATGGCCGAAGTCGACTGACGCGCGGCCTCTTTTTCCAGCCGCTTTCAACATTGCAACACTGTAACGTTGTCCCGCTCATCGCCGGGCTATGCTGGCGCGGTGAGCACGACAAAAAAGAAGATCGCGGTCCTTCATATCCTCGCGCATTTGACCGCCTGGGACGGCATCTCCGCCATTCTTGACGTCCTCTTCCGAGGCCTGGATCCGGACCGCTTCCGTCTCGGGATCTGCACGTTGACCGAGCGCGAGGACGAGGTCCTCGACGCCTTCCGCTCGCCCGCCATAGAGTTGTTCGCGCTGGGGCGTTCCGCTCATGCATTCGATCCGGCCACGACAGGCGCGGTTCTTTCCGTCCTTCGCCGATTCCGCGCCGACATCGTCCACACTCATCGAAACAAGGGCAATTACCATGGTCGCGTCGCCGGCCGGCTGGCCGGCAACGTCCGCATCGTGACCACGCATCACGATATGAAGGACGCGCGATTTTCGCCGCATGCCTACGCGCGGGAAGCCATGCGACGCGACGAACGGGAAGTGCATGATTCCCCGCCCGATTTCGCCGCGCGCTGTCTCTACCCCTGGCTTAACGTGCGCATGAACCGCTGGAACGACCGGGTCATCGCGGTCTCGCAGGCCTGCCGCGATCTCCACGCTCCCGATCCGGACGATCCCCGATTCGAAATCGTTCATGCTCCCTTCGACGAACTCGCGTTTCGTCCCGAGCACCATCGCGGCAGCGGCGCGGGTTGCGTCCTCGGATCCGTGGGGCGCCTGAATTCGCCGAAGGGTCACCGTCATCTCGTCGAGGCCATGAAGAAGGTCATCGCGATTCGTCCCGAGGCGCGTCTTTCCATCATCGGCGAGGGGCCGTGCAGGAAGGATCTGGAACGCCTCATCCGCGCGGGCGGCCTCGCACCGCGCGTGGAGCTTCGAGGCGCTCTCCCGCACGGGATCGCGATGCACGAGGGCATCGACATTCTTGTCCATCCTTCCATTTCGGAAGGAGGATGCGCGCTGGCGGTGCTGGAAGCCATGGGCTCCGGACTCCCGGTCATCATGTCCGACCTGCGGAGCCTGCGCGAAATCTTCGAGGATGTTCCGGATCCGCCCGCCGTCTTCGTTCCTCCGGCTGACCCGGCCGCGCTCGCCGATGCCATCGTCCGGCTCCTCGACAATCCCGCGCGCGCGACCGCGATCGGCCTTGAGGCTTCACGACATGTCCATCGGCATTTCACCTCGCGGATCCATGTCGAGCGCATGACGCGCCTCTACGAAAAGCTCGCGGAGCCGCGATCTTCCTGAACGGACGCCGGAGCATGACGGGCAAAGACACCCCCTTCGCGGTCAAGAAATCTCCGGCAGATATCGTTTTTCCGCCTCCCGCAGCTCCGGCATGTTGGAGAGTCGAAACACTTCCTTCAGGGTCGCGACCTTCTCCTCGATCGAGAGGAGCGATTTCTTCTCGAAGAGTTCGGCGGCGATCGATTTCATGGTGAGGATGTTCGCCCGCAGGATGTGGTTGGCCCAGATGATCATGCTGACTCCGGCTTCCTCCCAGACGGACGTGGGCGTCCTGTAGAACATCGTCGGGACGATGATGACGGGAAGGGCATTCTTCCATTCCGTGAGGAACGAGAGGATCTCCTCGGGCCCCGGCTTGTTGCTGTGTATGAAGATCGCATCCGCGCCCGCGTCGCGATACGCGTGCGCGCGCCTCAGCGCTTCTTCGAGCCCAAGGCCGGCGATGAAGGCCTGAACGCGGGCGATGACGCAGAAGTCGGGATCCTTCTGCGTGTCCTTCACGGCCCGGATCTTGCCGGCGAATTCCGCGGACGAAGCGAGAGGCATCTGAAGCTCAAGCAGGGAATTGGTCTTCGGGAAGAGATTGTCCTCGATGCACATCGCGGCGACCCCGCGATGTTCCAGCTTGGCGACGAGACGCCGGGCCGTGTTGAAGTCTCCGTAACCCGTGTCCGCATCGAGCATGATCGGTACCTGCGTCGCGTCGCACATGAACTCGACGATCTCGAGCGTCTGCGTCCAGCTCAGCTCATTGTTGTCCCGGACGCCCATGGCACTGGAGATCCCGAGCCCTCCCGCCCAGATGCCCTTGAATCCTGCTTCCTCCACGATCCGCGCGGAAAGCGCGTCGTAGGCATGGCAGACAAATTCCGTGGACGGAGATTCGATCATTTGCCGGAAAAGCCGCGTCTTGGTCGTCATGAGAGGGAACCAATCCTGGCCCTGAGCGCCGCCGGATCGATTTCCTGATGGATCGGGAAACAGACCGTGCGCTTCCAATTTTCAAGCGCGTCCGAGCCCCGCTCGACAAGCTCCCGGGGCAATGTCGGCCAGGAATGGACATCGATTTCGTTTCGATACCCCCAGTCGAACCATGCGCGGCTCTCGTCCGCCGAACGCGTCCACGCCGGAAACACCATGGGCGCGCACGTGCCGTCGATTTCGCGGTGGACGGGTTCGATGTCCTGCCGCTCCGCCCACTCCCGCCAGATCCCGTAGAGTTCCCGGCGCCGGCGCGCCGCATCGTCCAGGTCCTGGCGCTCGAGAAACTGATCCGTCTTGATGTCCATGTTCCAATCCCTCCTCACGGTGTCACGGAAATGATCCTGCGAATCATACGGCAGGGGCGGAAGAAATTTTCTCCGCAGCCAGTTGCTCTGTTCCAGGAATCGCCTCTTGTGAAATCTCATCTGCTCCCGGATCAGGTTCATCGGTTCCAGTCCGGAAAGCGCCGTTTTCGGGAGAACCAGGCCATCCCTCGCGTAGAGATATGCGCCATTCACGACGCCGAACGTTTTCCGCGGAGTCGAAAATCCGATGTCTCCGAAGCGCCCCAGCAATAATTCATACCGTCGTCCACCGTAACCATGGGCGTTGTCCTCGACGAGAAAGATCGAACGCGCACGGCAGAAGGCCTGGAAACGATCGATGTCCTGCGGTATGCCGAAATAATGAATCATGATAAGCGCCTTTGTATCCGAGGTCGCGGCGGATTCCAGGTGTTCCCAGTCCGGTGTGAAATCGCGACGAATCCTGTAATAAACCGCGTTCATGCCCTTTTCACGGAGAGGCACCAGAAGAGAACGGCACGTCATTTCGGGCACAAGGATTTCCGCGCCTTGCCCCAGGCCAAGCGCTTGCAGGCCGTATTTCAGGGCTGTCCGCCCATACGCGAATTTCCGCGGCGTTTCGTCGAGGATTGGCTGACGTCCGAGAAATTCCGTGTACGCGACGGACGGCTTCCTGTGGATCAAGAAGATCGCCTCGGCTCTTCCAGGCCTTTCCCGATCCGGATCAATCTCTCGATGTATACCCGGTTCGCGCTCACGATCGTGTATCCCGCCCGCTTTCCTTCGGAAAATGCCATCGGCAGTTCGGAGCAGGCCAGGAGGAGGCAGTCGATGCTCGAATACTTCGTCGCGATCCGGCTGAGCAAGCGTTCCTTCTCCGATTCATGCGGCGAGCCGGTCTTCAATTTCTCGATCAGCTCCACGGCCAGGTCGTTGTCCTCTTTCTCCATGTAGCAGGCCTGAGGCAGGAACCGATCGTAGACGCGCCGCGTCACCGTCACGAACGCGCCCATGATGAGCACTCTCCGATAACCCGCGAGGTGCGCGGAGACCGTCTCCACCATGTCGATCCAGGGAATCTCCAGAGCGGGCGCGACGTCGGGATAGAAATAGTGAGCGGAGTTGCAAGGCACCGCGATGAAATCGCATCCGGCCGCGGCCAGTTTTTTTCCGGAACGGATCATCGCGTTCACCGGGCTCTCTTCCCCGTACAGGAGCGCTCTCGTGCGGCTCGGAATCGTCACGTCGTTGTCGATGATCACGTGGAGATGGTCCCAGTCCTTCGCGGCGTCCGTGCGCCGCACCAGTTCGGAGAAGAAGTCGGCCGTGGCGGCGGGGCCCATGCCCCCGATAATGCCCAGGACCCTGCCGGCGATCATGAACGCTCGGTCACGGCCATACCCGCGGTCGATTGATCGAATCGGAAGATCTCCTCGGCGCGCCGGAGATCGTTCAGATCGTCAATTTCGTACCAGGGAAGTCCTGTGATGTCGCAGATGGAAATGGGCGACTCCTCATAATGCCGCGCAATCACCTGCTCAAACCACGTCCCCGTCTTTCCAGCGCCGACGTCGTCGCCCAGCCAGCGGCCGAGCGCTTTCCCGAAATCGGCGTGGAGAAGCAGGACGCCGCCGGACTTGAAATAGTTGGCGCGATATTCGTCGAGCTTCTGCTTCACGACGCGGAGCTCGACGATCCGTCCGGACGGATCCGTGACCATCATGGAACCCGTTATATCGGGCGTGAACCGTACGCCCGCCCAGCAGCTTCGGGATGCGCCCATCGCGAATACCGCCTTCAGCACATCCGGCCCGAAGATGCAATCCGCCTCGATGAGGAGGCTTCCTTCAGCGAGATACTCCCGCCCCAGCCATGTCGAATACATCGAATTCGTGGTCCGGTAGACCTCGCTCTCGATGTAGGTCACTTTCATCGGACCGAACGCGCTTCCGTATCTCTTCATGATCGCTTCCTTAAGGTATCCGACAATGATCGCGCAATCGCTGATGCCGGCTTTCTGAAGCTCTTCGAGCGTGTTGTCGAGTAGCGGCTTCCCGTTCACTTCCGTCAGCGATTTCGGCATCTGGCTCGTGATGGGCATGAGCCGAGTTCCCATC
Source organism: uncultured bacterium (assembly GCA_964499705.1). Classification (GTDB taxonomy): domain Bacteria; phylum UBA8481; class UBA8481; order UBA8481; family UBA8481; genus JBBTKW01. The sequence continues at coordinate 74,572 of CAZCME010000006.1, forward strand.
CCGGCGGCCAGGATGACAGCTTTCTGGATCGGCTCACTCACGGCGCAGCCCCGATCCTTTAATATGAGGTGGGATTCGCGGAGCGGGTGGATTGCGGTTGTTCGGCCCGAGAGGACGCGGCCTCGGCGGAGCGGGCGGGCGGGTGTTCAGACTGCCGTGGGGCGGCGACCGGCGAAGGCTTGGACGTAGCCCGGGCTTTGAAGGGCCATGCCGGCTTCGGTGTTTCCGGCGCGGGGCTCGGGGCCGCCTCGACGGACGTGTCGGCGGGTTTCTTGCCGCGGAGCTGTTTCCAGCCCTCCTTGAGAATCTCGATATCGTCCGCCGTGAGCGCGGCATCCGGATGGAGCGTCACGTACTGCGCCGGAGGCATTTCGTCGTCCGCGACCTCCGCCAGCATTTTCTTGAAGACTTTCCGGCGGGATTTTGCCGACATGTCATCCCAATTCGAGAGATTCAGCTCTTTCCTGCCCTTTTCGATATCCCGGTCGATGACGGAAGACGCATAGGGCAGCGCGGAATACCACGGATATCGAGTCTCGTTGCTGTGGCAGTCGAAACAGGCTTTTCGCAGCACGCCTTCCACGTCGGCGGAAACGATCGGCTGCGTGTGCCGCTTCGGCGGAGAAACGCGGGACTGCGAAAGCGCCCACGAGCCCACAAAGCAGAGGTTAAAGAAGGCAAACATGGATATCAACAGGTAAACGAATATTTTCCGTTTCGAAATAACCATGCGTTTATCCTACAATAACGGCGATCTCAGTCCAACTTATTTTTCACGTTTTCGCTGCAAAAAAGGCGCTCCATTCACCGAACCATCATTTCAAGGGAATCAGACTCACATTGCTAATGATCCACTCTCCGTCCGCCCCTTTTCGTGCCCTCCCCCATACGACCAGGTTTTGACCCGGAATAATCCGCCATTCGCGTTCCTTGAATCCCTCGTACCGTCTCGCGCGCAGATTTCTGAAGCCCTCCTCATCGACCTCCTGAAGAGGCGTATCCAGCTTCACGTCGCCATCCGAAAGCCGGATCCGCAGTCCCTTGGCGTATGCCACGATATCGATCAGGCGCCTCTTCCGCCAGGGAGTCCTGCGTCTGGAGGCAAGTCCCCAGGCGCGATAATGATAGGCGCAGCACATCCGATGCTTCACGGGCGAGCACAGAAGTTCCTCGCATTCCAGTTGCCCCATCAGGCAGACCGGTCCCAGCCTGATCCCTTCTTTTAGCGTCGTCGGCCGGGGACGCATGAAACCATAAGAGACCAGCGATTCGCGAATCCTCTCGAGAAAGCGAAGAAGGATGTTCTTGTCCATGGATCAATAAGCGGTCAGGAAGCGGGATCGACGGCGGAGCTCCGGTCGATCCGCTCCATCACGGGCACATCGAACTCCCGTTCTTCCGCGGGGATCGTCCCGAGCCTGTCCATCACGAGAGCCCGGGCCCGGCGCGTTCCGGATATTTTCCAGGTCGCGCGCGCCGCCTCTCTCCCGCTTCCCCCGCTCCCGGCATGCCTGGTTGCTCTCCGCAAGGAGCCCAGCCCGAATCGGACGAAGAGCGTGAACAAGACCTTCATCATGTGGCGGGGCGTCAGGAGGACATTGTTCAGCCACTGGTTGGCGAGCGGACACGCGCATCGCCCCTCCGCGATGTAGCGCTTGGAAGCCAGGGCGCGATCAGAACCGAGCAACCGGAAGACGTCGAAATCCCACTCCCGAACATTGCCAAGCGCCTGGTCGCTTCCCAGGACGCAGCATGGCCAGATCTCGCCATTGTAGTTCATATGAATATTGGAGTGCCCCGCGTAGCAAGGTGTCACCTGCCTGCGTTCCTTCAGGATCCGCACGGCCACGTCGTAATACACGAGCCGGACGGCTTCCGTCGTTCGCGTCAGAAGCGCCTTGCCGGAAACATTCTCCAGGATCTTGCGCTTGAAATTTTCCGTCAACGCCTCATACACGTCCGCCGGCGGCGTGATGGGATCTCCCAGGTTGAAAAATTCCGATCGCTGCTCCGCGATCTCGTGCCGGTACGATTCCACGCCGCGCTCGTGCACCCAATCCTCGATGGCATCGAGATGATCGATGTTGTGATTGGAGATCACCGTGCCGAGATCGACGTGCAGCCTTGGATTCTTCCGCCGCAGCGCCAGCAGCACGTCGAGCGTCTGCTCGAGCCGGTGGAAATTCCCCGCGTAGCCGCGCACGTGATCATGCAGGGTTCCGACGCCGTCGATCGACGGCTTGATGGAGATCGGAACCGAGATGTCGGCCAGTTCATCCATGTACTTGAGGATCTGCTCCGTGGTTCGCCCGATCGTGAGCGGGGAGATGGCATTGGTGGGGATATGGATCAGGCGAGGCTTGAGATGCACCAGGGCCAGGCGAACGATTTCCGCGAGATCCCGCCTCAGGAACGGTTCTCCACCGGAAATGTTGAAGAAATACACCGGCCCCAGCGACCGGAATACCTTCTCGATCTCCTCCAGCGTCAGGTTTTCCTTCGCCAGTCGCGGATTCGCGAGAAAGCGGTTTCCGATATTGCAGGTCAGGCACCGGCTCTGGCAGGCCGCCGTCACCGAGAACGTGAGCGTCAACGGGCGCGTCGTCCGGATCCAACCCCGGCGCGCCGCCTCATACAGGATCGCGCGCGGCGCGACGGTCGTCAGGTAGTCCCGCATCTTCACGTGGTCTTCTCCCCCAGCACGAACGTCAGGTGCGCATAGAACAGTTTCACCAGGAAGGGCAGCGGAACCGCTTCGCAGAGATACATCGCCCTGATCTTGAGGGGATATCGACCGGTCTTCATCCATTCCAGGGTACGACTGTCCCACTCGATCCTGTTCAGGTCGACGTTCTTGCGATGGAGCTTCATGTCGCGGATCCCGAGCGAGTCCGGGTAAGGCGGACAATCGACCGCGCCGCGTTCCGCGATGTGGAGCCCCTGGTCACGGAACAGGTTCATCACGAAAAACGGATTCATGTACCGGATATCGCCATGGTTCCAGGGCACGTCGAAGATCCGATGAGCCATGCGGTGCGAGAAAAATCCGGGATTAAAGCGATTCACGGCGATGAAGAGCACATCCCGGCGGCTGAGCCGGATCATTTCCTTCAGGAGCGCGGGCTTGTCGGCCTGCTGCGAAAGAGACATGAAATTCCAGACCAGGTCGTAGGACCCGGAAGCCAGTTCCGTCGCGTCCGGGCGCCCGCACTCGATATGATGAACCGGAAGATTCAGCCGCGTCCACGCCGGTCGCGAGCGCGGCTCGGAATTCACAAGTGTCACTTCGCATCCGGCCTCGGCGAACGCGAGCGAATAGAGGGAGGGCATGGCCTTCTCCCCTTTCGCCGGAATCTCCAGGACGGTCCGGATTCCGCGCTCGCGCACCAGCCGCCGGAAGAGCTTGCGGAGGGCGTAGCGTTCGAAATCCAGTCCCTTGCCTTCCATCTCAACCACGTTGTCCGACCTCGCAGGAATCCCGCGCAGGAAGCGTCGCCGTCGCCGCCGGATGTATCGCGGCGACGAACGAATCCTGTCGCTGGGGAGGCAATAAGTATAGTCTTAACCGCGGTGACTGGACAGGTGAGTCTTTTCTCGGATTTCCGCGATGCAGGAACAATCCTGGTGACCGGAGGCAGCGGCTTCATAGGGGGCAGGCTCGCGTGCGCGCTTCTCGACGCCGGTCTGCGGGTGCGCGTCCTCTCGCGCGCCCCGTCACAGCTGGCCGGCCGCGCGGCTCCGGAAATCTTCATCGGCGATCTTCGGGACGAGGCGAGCCTTGCCGGCATCGAGGAGGGCGTGACCCATGTTTTTCACGCCGCCGCGCTCCTCGGCACCTGGGGAACGCCCGACGCCGATCTCGTGGAAGTGAATGTCAGGGGCACGGCGAGGCTGCTCGCCCGGTTCTCATCCTCCTCCTCGCTGAGGCAATTCGTGCACGTGAGCGCTGGCGGCGTGACGGGTCCAATGGATCATGTGCCGGCCGATGAAGAGACTCCATGCCGCCCCGTGACGGCATACGAGCGTACCAAGTATGAAGCGGAACTGTTGGCACTGTCCCGCGCGGCTGACATGGGGATCCCTCTCGTCGTGGCTCGACCGACATTTACATACGGCCCCGGCGATCCGCACAAGCTTCCGCTCTTCCGCGCCGTGCGGCGCGGACACATGGTCTTCCTGGACGGCGGCATGAGCGTGAACCATCCGGCGTACATCGACGATGTAATCGAGGGCCTGCTGCTCGTCTCCGCGCGAGGCCGAAATCGCGATGTGTACATCATCGGAGGCACGCGCCCCGTCTCCAAGCGCGAGTTCGTCTTCGCCATCGCCGATGCCCTGGGCGCGCCTCGCCCGCGAGTCTCCATTCCGAGCTGGGCGGCACGGCCCGCCGCCCGGGGTATGGAGGCGCTCGGATCCGTGCTTGGTTTCGAGCCGATCCTCACGACTTCGAGGGTGCTGATGATGAGTGGAAACTTCGGATACTCGATCGAGAAGGCTGTCCGCGAAGTCGGGTTCCTGCCGCGCACAGACATCACGAAGGGAATCCATGACACGGTGGACTATTACAGGCGCAGGAATCTGATATGATCCGACCGTCCCCGGAAAACAGTCGGATAGGCGATCCGTCGGGCGGATCAACGACACGCGCAAAGGAATTCTCATGGCGATAAATGACGCAATCCCGAATTCCGATTCCGCGGCACCCGCCGCTCCACCGAAGATGCAGAAAGCCGGGATCGCGGGGCTCATGGCGATCATGGCCTATGGCGCCGTCATCTTCGCCTGGGGTCTTGGCTCGTATGAATTCTGGGAACCCTGGGAACCGAAATACGCCCTCGCCATCCAGGAAATGATGGCGCGCGGCGATTACCTGACCCCTTATCTCGACGATGAAATCCGATGGACCAAGCCGATCCTTCACTACTGGACGATTCTTCCGCTGACGATGACGGCCGGAGTCAACGAGTGGACGATGCGCCTGCCGTCGGCGCTCGCCGCGCTGGCGGGGCTCCTTGTAACTTACTTCTGCATCTCGCGGATCCGCACGCCGCGCACGGGCCTCATCGCCGCATTCGTCCTGGGATCGACTCCGCAATATTTCTACCTCGCGCGGCAGGCCATGCCCGACATGCTCATGGCGGTCTGTCTCCTCGCCGCCATGAATTTCTTCGCCGTCGCGCGTTTCGGCAACGGGGATTCGCGCCGATGGTTTCTTCTCGCCTACGCTTCTCTTGCGCTCGCCTTCATGACGAAGGGGCCTGTCACGATCGTCCTCGCGTTCGGCGCGATCGGCATTTCCCTGCTCATGGAACTTGGTTCCGACGGCGAAAACGGAATCCGCAGCTTTACCTTGGATTGGAAGAGCACCATGAACCGCTTTCATATCCTCCCCGGTCTCGCGCTCGCCGGGATCATCGCCCTTCCCTGGTATCTCTACATGATGGTCGCCCACTGGCACGGCTTCTGGTCGGAGTTCATCGGTTATGAGAATATCGAGAGGTTTGTCGAGCCGATCCGCGAGCATCACGGGACGGTGACGTATTACATCGGAACCATCTGCCATGGGATGTATCCGTGGAGCGCCGTGCTGCCGGGAGCGATGATGTTTCTCTTCGCGGATAAATCGGTCGAAGATCCCGACGCGCGGCAACGCTGGTATTTCATGTCGTGGTTTCTCGCCGCGTTTCTCCTCTTCTCCGCCGCCGGCACGAAGCTCCAGCACTATCTCCTGCCCGCCGTGGCGCCCATGGCCGTGCTGATCGCGATCTTCTGGGAGGATTACGAGGCGAAGAAACGTCCGGCCTGGGCGATCACGGTCCTCCTGCTCTCCATTCTCTTTCTCTACCTGCCCATCCGCGATTTCATCGTCGAAGGAAACCGGGACATCCTCGGCAACTTCACAAACCGCCGCTCCATCCATGTGGACGGCTTGAACCGCATGCTGATCTTCGTTCTCGCGGCATGGACGCTCACCGGAATCGCCGGCGCCACGGTCGCCCGCGGCTCGCGCTTCGTCGCCGGCGCCTGCATCTATATCGCCGTCCTGAATGCCGGCTTCTTTTCTCTCCATGTTCTCCCCCGCCACACGGTCCGGGACGCGCGCAATGTCACTCCCTATACTTCGCTCGTTTCGGAACGGATGAAGAACGGCGCCGAACTCGTCGTGTACGGAAAAATGCGTTACTCGGCCTATTACTACGCGGGGAGAAAGCACGTGACAAACTTCGAGGAGGACGAGACGGACTCGTTCCTTCAATTTGTCCGGGACAAGCCCGAGGTGTATGTCATCGTCCAGGACAATTTCACGACTGCGCTGGGGAAGAAGTTGAAGAGGAAGACGGAGCACTACTGGAAAAAACTCTCCGCCGAGGTGGACGACTACGACCTGATCGGAGGCCGGATCGGGAGGCCCTGGCCTGAACCGGACACATCCGTTGTCGAGCGGGAGATCTCAGCCGCGGCCGATCGGATTCCTTTGGAAGATCCGGATGCGGAGGACTCGACCGATCGAGACCGCACCGGAACCGGTTCACCATCACGGGATACGCCGGCTTCGACGGCTCCGCCGGCACCCGGTCAGATGTAGCTCTCGATCGCTTCCACCATTCTGTCCCACGAATAGCGGTCCCGGTCGGCCGCAATCTCCTTCCGAAAAGATTCCGGATCTTCCGCCTCGAAATATCTCCGAATCGCTCCCGCCAGAGCAGGAGGATCGCACGGCGGCACCAGGAATCCCGTCTTCCCGTCGCGGATCGCCTCGGGCAATCCGCCCACGGTCGTTCCCACCACGGGCTTGCCGAATCCGTACGCGATCTGCACCACGCCGCTCTGGCTCGCGCTGACGTATGGAACGACCACAAGATCGGCGGCCTGGAAATAGAGAGGTACTTCCTCATTCGCCACATAACGATCGACGATCGTCAACTGCCCGCGCGCGCTCAGCCGCGCCATCTGGTCGCCATACGCCTCGCGGCCTTCGTACCATTCTCCGACCACCAGCAGATGATAGTCGTCCTGAAGAGGAAGCTGGAGTACAGCCTCGAGCAGAAATTCAAGCCCTTTGTAAGCGCGGATGAATCCGAAAAAAAGAACGACGCGTCGCCTTTCCATCGCCAATGTCCGGCGGGCTTCGTCGCGCGTCATGACTCCCCGGTCGCCAAATGTCTCGTACGTCGGATGCGGCGAAACGAGGACGCGGGCGTCCGGCATGAGAGCCAGGAGTTCCGCGCGGTCGCGCTGCGAATGAACGATGAATCCCGCGTCGCGGCTCCACGCATACTTAAGCAGCGCCCGATCCAGGACCGAGTCCTCGTGCGGTCGCACGTTGTGACAGAGAAATAAGCACGGGATTCCTGCGAAACGGTGCGCCAGCCGCGCGACCGTGCCGAAGCTCGGCGCGAAGAAAGGATGCCACCATGAAATGACGAGGAGCTCCGGAGCGAACGCGCGGATACGTCGGTATGCCCGAAACCACGTCGCGGGATTGAGCGAATCCAGGCACGCGTCATGGTCCTCGCTGATCTCCTCGCCGGAATGATCCTGCTGCGTCACGCCTGGAAACAGGAGCCCGGGGTACTGCCGCGAGAGCGAGATGAAGGTGACGTCGTGCTTCTTGCGGAGATGTCGGCACAAGAGCGTCGTGTAATGAGCGATGCCGCCCCGGAAGGGATGTGTCACGCCGAGCAGGGCGATCCTCACCCGTCGTGGAGTCGCCACCGCGGATCAATCCTCCAGGATCGTTCTGATCCTGTACTCCGGGTCGCGCCGCCGCCGGCCGCCCGACGAGATGAAGAGTTCTCCCAGGAGACCGATGGAGAAGAACTGGGTGCCGATCAGCATCAGGAGAATGCCGAGGCTCAGCGCGGGGCGGTCGTGAATATTCCACGTGTTATCGGGAAGCCAACCGGCGCCATGCAACACGTGCGCGCCCGCGAAAAAAAGGAGAATGAAAAATCCGATCATTCCGACGGCGATGCCGCTGCCTCCCCAGAGGTGAAGAGGCCGATGGGCGAAGCGCGTGATGAACGTGACGGTCAGGAGGTCCAGCATGCCGCGCATGTAACGCGATGCGCCGTACTTCGACCGGCCGTGAATCCGAGGATGATTCGAGATCGGCACTTCGGTCAGCTTGAAACCCTGCGCATGGGCGAGGACCGGAATGTAGCGATATAAAGAACCATGGATATCGATCTCGTCGAGCACTTCCCGCCTGTAGGCCTTGAAGGGGCAGTTGAAATCATGGAGCGTGATGCCGGTCGAAAAGCGGACGGCGATATTGAAGAGTCGCGACGGCAGGGATTTGCCGATCGGGCCCTTTCCCTCATGCTTCCAGCCGACCACGAGATCATGCCCTTTCGCGATTTCGCTAAGCAGGAGAGGTATCTCCGCCGGATCGTCCTGCAGGTCGCCGTCCATCGTCACGACGATCCCGCCCCGGGCGTGATCGAATCCCGCGCTGTAGGCCGCGGACTTGCCGAAATTGCGCCGCAACCGGACGACGCGGAGATGAGAATCGCGCGCGCGAATTCCGGCGAGCCGCTCATAGGTCGCGTCCGTGCTGCCGTCATCGACGACGAGGAGCTCCCAGTCGTATTCCGCGGATGACATGCAGTCGGATATTTTTTCATGCAGCACCTCGATGTTCTCTTCCTCGTTGAAAACCGGCACGATGATGGAGAGGTGAGTCTCCAAGTCATCGCGGGAAGACGGCGATAAGCCTTCGTCGGGAATCCGCGCCGGGCGCGCGGCGGGCTTCACAGTTCGCGAAAACATATAAGGAGAATACCGCATTCTTTCACCGTATCCATGACAGACTGGTCCAGAAGGGCGGTCAGTTCCGCGCGCCGATCCGGCGGATGAAGCGAATACCGAGTTGAAACATCGTCGTCGACTCCCGGGTGGCAGACCAGCTCCGTCGTGCCGTCGGGAAGGTCACGCAGGAAGGCGCGCAGGCGCGAGGCCGTCGCGCAGGTAACCGGATCGACACCCGAGAAATCATCGGTCGTACGAACATCCGCGCGCCGCAGCTCGCCCGCGCCGCAGCTCGCGCCGGCGGAAATGACGATTCGCTTCGCCCATGATGACGGGTTTCGTCCCATGGTTCTCCAGAGGCGGCGCTCCAGGGGATACCGGATCCTGCGAATGCCGAAGCGGCGGCCCGATTCGATCATGACTTTCAACACACCCGGCAGCGCGTGAATGTGCTTGTGCGTATCGAGGTGCGTGGGCGAAAAACCCGCGTCCATGAACCGGGAAATCTGCGCTTCAAATTCGCGGCGGAGATCCTCGTCGCGGATGCGTCCCGAAAAACGCCGCATCGCAAACCGGAAGGGCGATCGGAGAAATTCACCGTTGGAATCGAGGAGGCTTGCGACCTTGGATGGGGAAGAGACCGGTTCCCCCCAGAGCACATTGAGATGCACTCCGAGGGGGAAGTCCGGATTCTCGCGGGCCACCGCGGCCGATGAGGAAAAACCGGGCATGTTCGTCAACATGGTCGCGGACGTCAGAATGCCGTCGCGCCATGCCTGCAGGATTCCCCGGCTGACACCCTCACAGAGCCCGAAATCATCTCCATTCACGATGAGCCTTTTCATCCCGCCATGCTACATCATCTCGACCGGAAGGCGAAGCCGGTCGTGTTGAATCTAGAACGTCAGAATTTCCGTGCGACTAGAATCCATCGTCATCATCGTCGTCGTCATCGTCATCGCTGTCATCATCGTCCTGATAATCATC
>CAZCME010000006.1:84319-112284 GCA_964499705.1 uncultured bacterium
TCTTCAGCTTCATCTTGTTCTGCTTCTTCTTCATCTTCTGATTCTTCGACCGCATCTTCTTCTTCTTCTTCTTCATCATCATCATCATCATCATTGTCATCATCGTCATCATCATCGTCGTCGTCATCGGAACCGCCCAGGTCGACTCCCAGCATGGCGGCCAGGGTAGCGCGCCCTTCACCCGCCGACTTGTCCATGTTGATATTCGCGAAGAGTCCAGGCACGAACGGGAAAACCCAAAAAGCGGTCGCGGTAACCATGACAACAACCAGTACGTATTCCGTCAGTGAGACGCCGAGTTCCTTCAGGCGGCGAATCCACCTCAAATTCCCGCTCACCGGTTCCGCGGCGGATTCCTCCACAGTCGTCGCCGCCTTCGCGGCGATCGAATTCCTCAAGAATAGCAACATGATTACTTTCCTCCTTCCGGACTAAAAATAAAGATTGTCTTCACGAACTTTCTTCTGCAATTTCGCGGATCGTTTCGCCGCGAGCTTTCCCAGGGCGTAATCGCCGTAGGTTCTTTCTATCCAGGAATACCTCGTGATCGCCACGGCGTATCGTCCGTGATTTTCATCGGTCAGTGCCTGCCGGTATTCCCACATGATGTCGTTGTGAGCGGCGCCGTCGCCGGGCAGATCATGCCGGGTCCTCAGGATGTCCAGCGCGTCCTGCGCGCGTTCCTTCTTGCTGTCCGGAGTCCGATCGTCGTTCACGCTGCGTGTCAGCAGATCCTCGGCTTCATCGAACAAGCCCAGTCTCCGCCACGCCGTCCACCCGGCCTCGAATGTCGCTTCGGCTGCCAGAACTGACGTTGGGCAGCTGTCGGCGATCATCCGGAAAAGCATGTACGCCTTCCCTGAATCCCCGCGTCGATAAGCTCGATCCGCGGATTGAAAGTAGCGATCGACGCCCATCTCAAACGAGGCTTCCGGACGCATCTCCGCCCACATGCCCATGCAGGTGAGATTCAGGATGACGAGCACGGCGGCGGCGATCGTGAATTTATTCATCGCGTCACCGCCTCCGTCTCTGAATTGGTCATCCGGTCTGATCGGAACATGCCAACATCAAGAGCACTTTCCGTGCCACACGTCATGGACTTCAACGTCTGCATGTTCGCCCGTTTTTCGATATCTCGCAGATCCTGACAACATAGGAGATACGGTCGCATCGCCCCATCATCCGCTTCTTCCATATTCCCAGGGAATAACCTCTCACCTGTGAGATGTGGCGCAGGCGCCCCATCATCGTGGCGCCTGTGTCCCGGTGTCGAGCGTCACGCCCGTCAACGCCGTGAATCTCTTGCGCGCGTTGTTCGCGACCGAATGCGAGGGAAACTTCATCGCCACCGATCTGTACAAGTCGATGGCCCTGCTGTTATAACCGCTCTTCTCCGCCGCGCTCCCCTGGCGAAACATGGCATGTGGCACAAGAGTGGACTGGGGATACCGGCTCTCGATTTCGCTCAGAAGATTGATCGCCTCCGCATAACGTTCCGCGCGATATTGCTCGCTCGCCTGGAACCATCTCTTCAACGCCTCTCCCTTGTCGTCTCCCCAATGCGCTTCGATGAACGCGAGATCCGACTGAGCCTTGTCGCCGATCTCGCTCTCCTCGAAGTCCGCGACCTGCCGGAGGACGGTGCGCGCCTTCTCCATGTCGAAATTATGCCGCTTATGGATTTCCGCGAGAGCATATCCGGCCTTCGGAGCCATCACCGACCATGACATCTCCGTCATGATCTGGGTGTAAAGCGCCTCCGCCTTTCCGTAATCGCCCGCCTTTTCGATCTCCTCGGCGAGGGCGAAAATCTTCTCAGCGTCCTCGCGGCGCGACAGGTCGGGCCGGCCGAGCAGGAGATAAGAGGCGAGGACGACGTTCAGGAAGGAGAAGATCAGGATCCAGCGCACCCAGGCGTTGGTGGGCATCAGCCAATCGGTCGCTTTCACGCGGCGTCGCCCTTCCTCCTCAATTTTTCCGCCAGTCGCTTCCTATCGAGCCCGACGCGTCGGGCGGCTTCGGAAAGATTCCCTTGAGTTTTTCCCACGGCGCGCGAAAGGAATGCCGTCTCGAAGGCTCGCACCAGTTTCCGCCGCGCTTCACGGAACGTGCAGTCTTCATGCTCGCCTGCGAATCGCTCCATCACGGCCTCCAGCGAATCCTCATCCTCGCCCTGGATCGTCAGCCCGTGAAAATGATCGGCGCGCAGCGCGGCTTCCGTCTGGCCCGTGGAGGACGCCAGCAGGATGGCGCGCTCGATGGCGGCGGAAAATTCGCGGATGTTGCCGGGCCAGTCCGCCCTGGCGAGAAATTCCTGCGCTTCCTCGGTCAGCCCCATGAAAGTTCGTCCCAGCCGCCGGCCGTGCAGAAATCCGAAGTGAGCGGCCAGCGCGGGTATATCCATGCGGCGTTCACGGAGCGGCGGAATCTCCACTGTGAATCCGGACAGTCGATAATAGAGATCCTCTCGAAATCTCTTCTGCCGGACCTCCTCGCGGAGATCCCGGTTGGAGGCGGCCACGAAACGCACATCGACCTTCATCTCGACCGTTCCGCCCAGCCTCCGCACCGCGCCCGTGTCCAGGAGCCGCAGGAGGCGCGCCTGGAGCCCGGGCGAAAGCTCCCCGATCTCGTCCAGAAAAAGCGTTCCGCCATTGGCCGCTTCGACAAGGCCGATCTTGCGGCCCACCGCTCCCGTGAAAGCGCCCTTTTCATATCCGAACAGCTCCGCTTCCAGGAGTGTCTCCGACAAGGTCGCCGTATTCACCGGAACAAACCGTCCTCTCCGCCCGCTGCGCGCGTGAACCATCCTGGCGAGAAGATCCTTGCCCGTGCCGGTCTCTCCAAGAAGAAGAACTGTCGTGGGCGACGTCGCGACAAAATTGATGAGGTCGAGGACCTTTCTCGCGGGCGTCGATTCCCCGATGAAATGCGTCGAGTCCTCGTCGACCTCCACAAGGCGTTCCTTCCTGCGCGCGGTGAGCGCCTTCTCGATCCAGGCTGCGGCTTCTCTCCGGCGAACCGGCTTCGTCAGGTACGTGAACGCGCCTTTTTCCATCGCGTCCACCGCCTGCTGCACGTTGGCGTGGCCGGTCATGAAGAGATAGTGCGCCGCGGAACTGCGGGACCGCGCATCGTCGAGAAGCTCGAGGCCGCTGCCGTCGGAGAGCCGGATATCGGAAAGCACGACCTCGGGATCCGAGGATGCGATGCAGCTCCGCGCGTCGGAGAGTGTCGCCGCCTGCAGCACGAAATGACCTTCCGCCTTGAGGGAGGCGGCGAGTGATTCGCGGAGCAATGGCTCGTCTTCCACGAGGAGCAGCGTCGCGGGAATCACGCGAGCTCCTTAGCATCGCGGACCGCATTCGCGCTCTTCGCCTGCCGAAGCTGGAGCGTGAATCGCGCGCCGCCCAGCGGCGAATCGGTGATCGAGAGCCGGCCGCCGTATTCGCCCGCCACGGTGCTGACGACAGCCAGGCCCATCCCCGTGCCCTTCGGTCGCGTCGTGAAGAGTGGGCGGCAGATGAGCGCGCGTTCCGCCTCGGGCACGCCGGGTCCCGAATCGTCCACGATGATTTCCGCCTTGTCATCGGCGCCCGTCCGCGTCGTGACGCGCACCACGCCGTCGCTGCCGGCAAATTCCATCGCGTTCAGCATGAGATTGAGGATCGCCTGCCTCAGGCGGCCCGCATCGGCCATCACGCACGCATTCTCCAGCGACTCCTCGATGACCGCCTCGCGCGCGCCGGGGGAAAAGCGACAGAGCCCGATCACCTCGGCGGCAAGCCCGGCGAGGTTCACGGAGTCCTCGCCGCGAACATCGTCCGATGAATCCGCGTCGACAACCGGCCGGGATGCGATCTCCATGATGCGCTCCACTTCCCTCTCCACAACCGCGATCTTGTCCGCGGCATCGGCGCCGCCGGATGATTCCTTCCAGTTGTCCAGGAAGCTCAGAAGCCCGGCGGCCGGATTCCTGATCTCATGGGCCATCTCCGCGGCCACAAGCGACATCGCCGCCGCCTGGTTGGTTTTCCGGAGCTCCGCGACGCTCGCGAGATATCGCTCGTGCTGCCCGGCCTGATCCTCCACCATGGAGCCGAAGCTCGCGGATAAAAGGGTGAGCGCGAGGATCGATGTTCCGATGGCGAGCGAAAAGCCGGAGGAGAGCGCCCCGAGATACGCGGCGATCGCGCCGATGAAAAGAGTGGAAGCAAGCGCGCCGACGCGGCCGAAGATGTTCGCCGCGATGAAGACGAGGACCGTGAAGAGCCATGCGGCGGGCGAGATCACTTCGTCTCCCCAGGAGTTCAGCACCGTCGCGATCATGCAGAGTGACATCAGCAGAAACGCGGCGGACATCCCCGGGTGCCGCTCGTAGGCGATCAGGGCCATGACGTGAACGACGAGCACGATCGCGGCAACGGCGAGCACATGGTGGTAAGCCACTCCGTATCCGCGCGATGCCGCCAGGGATCCGAAGATGACCGACGAAAGCGCGAAGACGACGAATGTGCCCAGCATGAAGGAGCGATTCCGCTGGAAGATCGCGATGCGCATCATTCCGTCACCACCTCGCGCGTCGCTCCGGAAATATCAAAGCCCGGCATCGACGCATCCGTTCCGGAAAATCGCCCGGTGCCACGGTCGAACCGGGAGGAGCGCTCCGCTCTTGAAGACCACGCTCCCGGACTCTCCAGGGTTTCCCTCTCCACGCCGGTCAAGACATCTTTCTCGGCCCCGGACTTCGTCATGTCGTAACCCGGCATCGATTCGTTGGAGCCGACGAACCGGCCGTCCCTCCTGCCTGCATTCGCGGAACCGGATGCGCGCTTCGCATCCGCGAGCATTCTCGCTTCATTTTCCCGCTCCGCCGCGGACACCACGACCGTCCGCTTCGCTCCCGCGATGTCGTAGCCCGGCATCGAGGAACTCGTGCCGGCAAACCGGCCGGTGCTTCCCACACCCTCGTTCCAGAGCGACGCACGCAGATTTCCGGAATAGGGAAGCTGAAGTTCCGACCTGGGCCGCGTGAAATCATGAACGACGACCTGCCGCTTATCCAGCCGCCATCTCCCCTGGTCCAGAGTCGTCAGGAAAGTCCAATCTCGCGATACGCCATACGGGAATTTGCTGAAATCGATCACGTCCGGCACGCGACCGGGATCGTTCAGGATTCTTTCCGCGACAGTCGCCAGCAGTTCCCACGAGCGCGACGTTCTCGTAAGGCCCAGCCCAGTCGTCAGATCCTCCACGCTCAATCGCGGAGCTGTATTCTCCCGTTCCGCCAGGGTCACATCAGTATCCCACTCGGGCGGATCGGGAACCGCCCAGTAAACGGCCAGCGAATAGACCACGGAAACAGCGCCAATCAGGAGCGCAATGTTGGGTGGAACGAGGGGTGGCATCTCCCCTGCATCGATGGACAGCTCCGCCATTACAACTGTCCTGGACCATAATTCGTGCGCACTCGGCACTGGAGAGCAAATGACATGCCAATTGTGCTTGCCATCACTTCGGCTGAAATAATATGAGTTATATGCCTGAATAAATTGCTGTTTTCAGGTCACGGAGTTGGGATGAGTAATGCAATACCCACATGGGAAATACAATACCCACATGGGTCGTTAATGCCCCATGTGCATTTTGGATTCAGAACATCGTCATGGCGGCCTTGGCCAGCGCGCTGGATGCATGCTGAGTATTGTCGATCCGGATGTCCGCGTTCTTCGGAGAGGACATAAATCCGCCGGCACGCAAGTCGTCATCCTGTCCCGACGAGTCGCCGCTCTTAAGTTGAAGAGTCGAGAGAAAACGAAACCCGGCGAAGATCGAATACCGGTATCTCTGATGCCGCACGTGATCATCCTCCGCCTTCGCGATCCGGCACGCGTCCACGAGTCCTTCCAGATACGTCGCTGTATTGATGGACGGCGACTCGTGAAATGCGCCGAACACGGGATCGTCGATCTCCAGGTGCTGCTCCTTCGCGATCAGGTCGTCGCTCAATCGATACGCGAAATCGCGGTATCGTTCGTCACGCGTCAGTACGAACGCCTCCGCCATCGCGGTGGTCGTCCACGGCATGAACTTGGCCGAGCCATGCCGGTCCGGCTTCGCGGAATAGTACCGGTACGCGCGATCAAACGATCGGAGATAAGCCGTGTCCCTTGTCACCGCATACATCCTGATGAGCGCCAGCATCGCCTCGCCAGGGTAGATGGCGGAATTCCACTTCGTGCGCTTGTGTTCGCGGCTGTTCTTGTACATGTCGACGCTGCGAAACTGCCCGTTCTCCTTCTGCATGAAGAAGAGGAATCGCCCCACCGGTCCGATATACTGCGGCAGCGATGAATCGGCCCCGCGCGCGACAAGATGCACGCACGAGAGCATCGGCAGCGCGGAACCTCCGAGCTTGACCTCGCCCTCGAACTCGAAATATCCGCGATCGCGGGCGCGATCGTCCACGCGATAGCGGCTGAGCAGATACTGCATGGCCCTTCGCGCGCCCTCCTGGAAAGTCGCGTCTCCCGTCGCCTCGTGAAGAACCAGCAACGCGTATGCCGTTCCGGCCTGCCGCAGGAAATTATCCTCGTCGAAAACGGCCGAGATCACCGTGTCCTCCGCATCCACCCGGTAGACAAAACGACCGGTATTTTCTCCCTCGCGCACCTGCATCCGGAGAATCCACCGCCCCCCCGCTTCCGCCATCGCAAGAAGCCGTTCCCGCGTGAACTCGCCTTCCAATTCCGCAAGCGTCTCCCACTTCGCGAGCCGATCCTGTTCCCGCGCCCGATCGGAAGGAAACAGCACGCCCGTGAAGATAAGGAGAAAGACGATCTGCAGCAGAGCGGCGCACGCGACGGCCGCCATGAAATATTTCCGGTTCATTCGGTCATCCCTTCCGATTCCATTTCCTTCTCGATCCTCTCCTGCATCGCGGGCAGTTTTTCACCGTCCGAACTCCTTGTTCGAGCCACCAAGACCATGATGGTCGCGCCGACGGCCAGCGCCACGGCCAGGGCGCCCAGCCGTTTCAATACGACGGGAGAAAGAAACCTGACCCGGGTTCTCGATTCCTCCGCCAACCTGACCGCGTCTCCGCCGGAAACATCCGCGATATAGCGAAGCAGCGCGGCGCAGAGGAGGACCGCGCCCATCATCTCCGCCGTCTCCTCAACCGCAACGGATAAAAGATAGGCGAAGCGGCCGGACCCGAGAAACAGTTCGCGGATCCCCTCCACGAAGATCGATCCGCCCCAGAAGGATAATCCGCAAAAGGCGCGCACAGCCGCTCCGGGACTCAGCGGCAGCCTCATCGTGAAGAAGACGGTGAAGAACGCGAAGACCGAGATGATGGCCGGCGCGTAGAGAATCTGCCACTGCGTCATGTACACCCAGAATCCGCCCATCGCCCTCGTCGTGGTTCGCACTTCTCTCCACAACAGATTCTCATGAAGCACCGTGATCTCGTCGAGGCTCATCGCAAATCCAACAAGCGCCACCGCCAGCCACAGTTCCGGCATCGCAAAGCACGCCTTCGTGTCCGGCGTCTCCGAGGCGCGCGCGCGCCGGTTAATTCCATCTTCGACGTGGAAAATGAGGAGCGCGAAGAAACCGAAGAGCGCGAAAAGGCCTCCTGAAAACCAGGTCGGAATGTTGCGCTCCTTGTCCAGGTTGAACCAGTACACTCCGCCGGCCTTCACGTCGGACGCCGCCAGATGAAGGATCCCGAACGCGATCGTCGCTAGGACAAGCCCGGTGATGAACCGTCGACCGTCCCCGCGCTCCACGATCGTCGTCATGGCGCGGCCGTGATCCGGACGATGTTGGACCCGGCGCTCGGGAATTCGCGATACACGCGGTGATCGTGACCGGGAATCACGAACGTCGGAGCATCGGCCAGGGCCATGATCCGACGGAGCGCGGCGATGTTCCTATCGCGGTTCGCGGCCTTCGCGACCGGCACCTGCCGGAACGCGTTCTCATAGCGATAGGCCTCGTCCCCCGCGAGCACCACGTCGCCCTCCGGAGTCTTGACGACGAGAAATTGCGATCCCGGAGTGTGACCTCCCCCGAAACAGGCCTGCACGCCGGGCAGTATTCCCGAATCGCCGTCGATCAATCGCAACCGGCCTTCCTCTCGAACGCGCTCCAACGCGTGGAAATCAGAAAGCCGCATTCCGTGCGCTCCTTCGGGCTTCTCCGCGAGAACCGCCTTCGCATGCTCATACTCCACCCTCTGCATCCAGACGACGGCACGCGGATAACGCGCGATCCCGCCCGCATGATCCCAGTGAAAATGGGTCAGGACGAGATCCGTCACGTCGCTCCGCTTGACGCCGAACCCGGCGAGAATCCTGTGAACCGGCGTATGCGACGAAAGTTTCCATCGCTTCTCCAATTCCTCGTCTTCGAATCCCGAATCCACAAGGATGATTCTCCGCCCATCCCGCACAAGCCAGGAGTACCATGCGAACCTCCCTTTCGCCGCGCCGCTCTTCTCGATGATGCTCGAAAGATCAATCTTGGATTCGCCGTATCGGAGCGCGAATATCTCATGGATTCCTTCCGATGTCGCCGGCGCGGCATGCGCGGCCAGCTTCCACGGCAATATCGCCACCACGACGAGCGCGCACAACCCGAGCGCGCCCGCCGCCAGCGAACCCTGTTCCAGTTGCAGCAGACGGAAGATGAGGAGAATGATGAGATACAAGGCGAAGGAGATGAGAACCGTCGACGAGAATCCGAGGACGGGAGTGAGGTTGAGCGTCAGCGGCACGGCCAGCGCGGATACGGCCGCGTTGGCGGAGAAGAGAAGTGCGGGCGCCGCGTCGTCGAGCCGGGAACGGGCGTGCGACATTAATAGGGCCAGCGGCACGCCCATGAAGAAGG
This sequence comes from uncultured bacterium, assembly GCA_964499705.1. Taxonomy (GTDB): domain Bacteria; phylum UBA8481; class UBA8481; order UBA8481; family UBA8481; genus JBBTKW01. The sequence goes on from CAZCME010000006.1 coordinate 93,218, forward strand.
AGACCGGCGCAAGGAGCAGTATGGCGAACGAGATACGCGCCGCCTGCGGCAGAGGCGCCGCCAGCGTGAAGAGTCGCGGGTAGAAATGGATCAGGCATCCGCCGAAAACAAGGATGCCGACGACGGAGCCGACCGCGCCGCGCCAGCCCCATCGTCCTCCGATAAGGCTGCCGAAAGAAGAGAAGACGAGCATGCCGCCGATGACGACGGCCAGCGACGTGAGCGGCGACCCCAGGAAGATCTCGAATTTCTGGTAGAGAACAATCTCGAGAATCAGGTAGGCCAGGCCCGACAGCGACGCGGCCGCCAGGAACGGAATCCTGAGGAGCGCGCCTCGCCGCTTCAGGAACATCGCGCCGATGAAAAGCATCGCGAGGGCGGAGAGGCCGAGCACTTCGGCGTACGCATTCTTGAGATATGAAAGCGACGGGCTGATGTGAAACGGGAACGGTCGATCGTCGGTCGCGGGGCGCATGGTGAACATGCGCGAGAATGTGTCCGGGAAATCGCCGCGCAGCGCGCGGGCGACATGCCCTCCGCCCGGCCGCCCGGGCACGTACAGGGGCAGAAGCGTCATGTCCTTCAGCGGACCAAGCCGGCGGCCGGCGCTGTCACCGGCCGCGGAGATCCCGTTGCACGCCTCGATCCACCGGTCGAATTTCACGACGTCCGAATCGGACACGGGAGAAGTCTTAACGAGAATCTGGACGTAGGCGTTCGTCGGAGTCGTCCAGAGAAAGGCGAGAACATGCCGAGCGGGATCGTCCGCGCCGCGATCCAGCAGTCCCTGCCGCAGGGTCGAGAGGATTTTCCAGACCGGAGCCTCCCGCGCGGCCGTCATCCCGATGGGCTCCTCGATGACGAGAAAGCCGCGATCTGTCAGATGAGAGAAATAAGCGCGAGCGGCGTCGACCGTGTGCAGGTATTCCGGCACGGGCTCGCGCCCCCGCGTCGTGCCGCGCGAAAAGTGAGCGTTAAGAAGGGTGATGAAATCGTAGCGCGTGTCGGACCGGTCGAGAAATGTCCGCCCGTCCATGACGGACACGTTGATCCCGTCGTAGCAACGCCGCGACGCGCGCGCCAGGGGTCCGTCCATCAGCCTCACGACCGCCGGATTGATCTCCACGCCGTCCACGATCCCTCCCGCGTTCACCGCCGTCTTCGTCACTCCTTCGACGGAGAGACCGACGATGAGAACCGACGGGGAATCGAAAAATCCGTAGGGCAGCCGCGGATCGATCTCGTAGGAAGTTCGTTCCAGGGGCCGGATCGTGTCGATGATCCGGCCGTTCTCCAGGACCTTCAGGTAGTCATCCTTCGGTTTTCGGCGCGCGATATCGATCCGGCCGGCGAGCGTCGACGCCGTGTGCAGAATGGAGCCGCGCGGATAGCGTTCCGCGATGCGTGCCCTCGTCATGGAGAGAAATGAATGTTGCGAAACCAGGAAGGCCAGCGCCAGGAGCGCGACGGGAACCGCGGCACGCATCAGCTTTCTGGAGAACGATGGCCGGCCGTTCGCGGGAGACAAAACAAGAGCGGTGAAGGCGCCGAGAGCGGCCAGCGCCAGCACCGCTCCTTCCTCCAGAAAATTCGCGACCAGGATGTTGGTGGTCGCGGCGGCAAGCGCGGCGCCCGCCAGGTCCGTGAAGTAGGCGAGGTGCGCCGGCAGACGCCTCAGGCCAAGAGTGATGACCATGCTCGGCAGCGCAAAGGCCGGCATCAGGAAGAGGCTCGCCATGAAAGGCCATTCTCCATGCGCGGCCGCGGGTCCCAACGCCAGGATCAGCATGATCGGCGTCACCATGGCCGCGCGCCTCAGCCACAGGTCGCATTCCACGAAGGGCGCCAGGGATCCTGCGGCCCCTCCGATGGCGATACCGAGGAGCGCGATGGAGATGGCGGCGCTGGAGCTGACGTAGTTGCCTGACACAAGGAGCATCTGGGCGAGAATGAGCTCCAGGGATACGACGGTATAGGCACTGGCGAATATGCCGGCCAGGATCGACCGATCGGGAATTGCGATTCCGATCGGCGCCGATCCCGCAGGTTTTTCCTCCGGCGGCACCGCGACCCGCGGAGCCGCCGCGAGGCGTCCGAGAGAACCGACGAGGAGAATCGCGCCGCACAGAAATGTCTCCCCCTTCAGAAGCGAAAAATAGAGTTTCGCATCGCCGCGCAGATGGTAGGGCGCCAGGTGCAGCAGCAGGGAGGCGGTCCATGTCGCAAACCATGCGGCGCTCAGCGTATGGGAAACACGCGCGGTCTCCTCGCGCTTCCGGATTTCATCATGAAACAGGAAGAGAAAAGGAGGACCAACCACCATCAGAAACGCGGGCCCTCTCAGGAAATGGAACCAGTGGAATCCTCCCCACGCATCGACATAGTTGAGCCCCATCCACTCCAGCCGTGTCGCAAGCCTCGTGATCTCGCAGATGGAGAGCAGGAGAAGCAGGACGCTGCAAACGGGCAGAATCCGATTTTCCGCTCCCCCCGCTTCACCAGGCGAACAGGACTTCACGTGAAGCCATCGCGCGATGATCGCGGCGACGACGAGGAGTATCGCGATGAGCCAGGACGCGAACGTCAGGGAATTATCGAAGTTGAACCAGGAGTCCCGTCCCTGTCCCCATGTGTACCGGGGGAAGAGGAGATGAGCGACGCCCAGGTGCAGAGCCAGGACCAGGAGCCCGATCGTGTAGATCCGGACGCAGCGCTGGCCGTATGTTTCTTCGCCGGAATTCATGAACGATTACCGGCGGAAGCCGTCGCGTCGACGTGCATGGCGCTCATTTTCATTGTTCGGAATTCAATTGTCATCATAATCCGTTCCATGCGAATGCAAAACGAACCGCGGCGCGGATACCGGGATCGCGGGATATCGCGTGCCAGACGGTTGGATTCCGTCTTGTGAAACGCAGATTCCGCATACTCCTTGTGGAGGAGAACAAGTTTCAACGGAGCCTCCTGAACCGCTTCCTTGACGCGCACGATTTCTTCCCGGGATCCCGTTCCAGGAATTACCGGGAACTGCTGGCCGCCTTCGGGCTCCCTCATGACGTCGTCGAAGCGCACGAACTCGCGTTCACGCTCGCGAAACGGAAAGACCTCATCCCCTGCAGCGCCGTGATCCTGGCCTGTCCTCCCGCGCTGATACCCGGCGATGCGATGACGGAGCTGCGGCGTCTCTCGATGGAAGAGGGCGTCTCGCTCATCGCCGATTCTTTCCTGCTGTCCCGGCGCGGCGCCGTGGATCTTTTCGGAAACGCGTCGGTCGGCGGTTGGAGATTCGCCGGCGGACGAATGAGGACTGACAATGGCGGAACGCTTTACGAAATCGAGCCGGGACCGTATTCCGCGCGCGGTCCGGATACCGGCCTGAAACCCTGCCTGCGCTTTCTTCTCCAGGGTTTCCATGCCCGCTCCCTGCGGCCCGGCGACGCCGTTCCGACCGCGCATCATGCCAACGGTCTCCCGGCGATCCTGGAACATCGATTTGGAAAAGCTCGCAACCTGCTTCTCAATTTTCATCCGGCTTTCGTCCTTCGCGAGCCGAATCCCTTTCATGTGTTCTTGAGAAATTTTCTGGAAGAGAAAGGCGCGTGCCCGGGCGTCGCGCTTCATCTGCTGGACGCCGCCTGTCTCCGCATCGACGATCCCGGCTCCTGCGAGCGCGCGCATCTCGACGGATACAACGATCGCGTGCTGCCCAGGAGCGCATGGGAGTCCCTCCTCGCGATGCTGCGACGCGAGCACGCTCACCTGAATGTCGCCTACGTTCCCCAATGGATCGATGACGGCGAAGAGGAGCGCGGGACGCTGGAAGTCGGCGGCAAAAGAATCGAACAGCGCATCCCGGGCGCGGCTTATGACTCGTGGAAGATCGCTTACAGGAAGAAAGGTTCGGCGGCTGTTCATGATTACGCGCAGGAATACGAAGCGATCGCGCGTGGGGCGAAGGGGAATGCCGTCACGATTCTTTCGCACGGTCTGACGCACCTGGCGCCGGATGTGGGGGCGTGGCTGAGCGCGCCCGACAGGCACCGCAACGGGAAATGGTTCCGCGAATTCCGGACGATGGTCCGCGGCCGGAAGGCCACTCCCCGCGAACTGCTGGATAGAATCCGTCTCGGGATGGACAGGATCCAGGAGGCATTTGGAACGCGTCCGACCGTCATTGTTCCATCCGCGCATGAACATGACGCGGATTTCGGCGTGCTCGCCCGGGAAGCGGGATGCCTCGGGGTGGCCAGCAGGGCCTTCTATCCGGTCGCCCGCGGAAGCGACGCGTCTCTTCGGAAGATCGCCGCTTTCTATCCTCCCGATGCGCGCGCGGGACACGCCTTCCTGGAAGCCGGATACTGTCCGACACTCGTCTTTCACGACTATGACATTCGTGACGACGATCATGCCTGGCTCGTGACGATGATCGGCGAAATGCGCCGTCGGGGCGCACGCCGCTTCATATCCATCGAGGAGCTCGCCGGCCTCCTCGCGTGCGAACTCGACGTGTATGCGGAGAACGATACGATCGAGCTGTCGATAACGCTTCCGAAGTCCCATCCTTCCCTGCCGCCGGGACTCCCGTTCATTTCTCTCAGGTGCGGAGGCGCAATCGAAACCTGTTCGATCCAAGGAAGCATTGAGTCGTGCTCCATCGAGAGCGCGACGGATCTGACCGTCCTGCGGGTTCCGGCGAAAGCGTTTCGCGACGGCGCGGTACGACTTCGCGCCCTACGTGGAGGAGTCCATGGATGATCCTGGTTCAAGTTTTCCCCTCACCAGCGGGAGGATCCGCCGGCATGATGCGGGAGGCGGAGAAGTTGGCGCCTTCAGCCAGACCGATCATCCAGGCCAACTGGCCGGCGGCGATCAGCGGGAGCACTTGAGGCTTCAGGAGGATATCCGCGGGCTTGCGTCGTACAGTGCGAAGGATGCTCTTCACGAGCTTGACGAGAGGAAATATCGGCAGCAATAGATTGAAGAAGAAGGGGCGGCGGACGAGCCGGGATCCCCGGACGTCAGTACGCAGCAGAAACTCCGCGCCTGCTTTTCCGATCCTGCGCTGATGTCGAAGAAATCCGAGGAACGTCGAACGGTGATAATGCAGGACGCGGATCTTCTCGTGAAAGATAAGGCTCCGGTCGTGACGATCCCGCAGAAACTTCCAACTGAAGTAGCGGTCCTCCTGCGGAAACATCTCCGTTGGATACCCGCCCAGACGCAGGAAGTCCGCCTTCCGGATCATGATATTCCCCGACGGCAGATGCTCGACCGGAAATCTCCCGCGCCGCGTGTAGAACTGGCTGAATTCGAGAATGTGCCCGGCGCAACTCACGATCGACTCCGGGTTCGCGTTCTCGATAGGTCCTCCCACCGCGGCGGCATCCTCCTTCAGATTCTGCATCATGAGCTTTAACCAGTCGGCGCCTGCGACACAATCGGAATCGATGAAGGCCAGGAGCTCCGCGTGCGCGGATTTCGCTCCGATGTTCCGCCCTTCTCCGGCGGACGTCTGTTTCTCCAGGCGAATGAGCCGCACTCGCGGACCGAATTCGCGGATGATGGAATCTGATCCGTCATCGGAGCTGTCGACGACAATGACCTCATAGGGCTGGCCGATCTCCTGCGCCACCACGCTCTCCAGGACGCGCCGGATGGTGGCACCGGATCGGAACGAAGGGATGATGACGGAGGCGATCAGGGTATCAGGTGTTTTTTCCGGAGGCACGGGAGCGAAGGTAGCGAAACGGGCCGCCGCGGGCAAGGACAAGCTCGATCAAGGATTCTTCGCCGGCGCTCCATACTGCTTCTCCAGCCTCGGCATCAGGAGCTCCGGCAGAGGAGAATATCTCATCCCCGTTTCGATCTCGGCGAGCGGAGGCGAATACGGCGCGGGGACGCAGAGATACCAGAGCCATGCGGAGAAGGAAACGACGATCAGGGTGTAGAAGATCGCCATGTGATTGCGAAGCGTCCACTTCATCGCCGGTTCCTCAGAGGCGAATCGCTCGTCTTGAACTGAACATCTTCGATCTGATCGTCCTCCATTCCTTTCTTCAATGCGAGCAGATGCGGCTCGAGGTCCGTGCCGCGCGTCGTCAGGATCAGCCGGTCCGTCAAGGCGATCGCTTCCGCGAACTGTCCACGATCGCGCAATATCTTCGCGGCGACAATGAGCCGCGCAAGTTCTTCTCCGCCCGGCTTGATCATCGAGAGAAAGTCCAGGTTCTCGCGGACCTGGTCGGCATATTTTCCGTCCGGATGCCGCGCGATGTACTGCGCGAACAGGGCGCGGGCGCCTTCCACATCTCCGATCCGGTTCAGCGCGATCCATCCGGCGGTATACGTCGCTTCCTCCGCATGATAATCCTCCGGCAACTGCGTCCCGATGTAGCGATAATAATGGCGCGCTGTGACGTAATCATGGTCCCGGAGCGCCCGAACGGCGATCTCGTACGCCGTCCGGGCGTGTTGCATCCGGAGCTCGGCGGGGGGCGCGTAAACCCAGATCATGATTCCCGCCACGTTGAGGACGAGCGCCACAAGCTCCCAGATCATCGGCATCGTCCAGTGCCGGTTCACTTCCTCGATCCTCTTCCGCTCCTCCACGCCGTGTGAGCGGAGATCCTCCAGCGTCGCCGACAGGCTGGCGGTGGTCATTGGAGGCTCGACAGCGCGCGCCAGTTGGCGCCGGGATAGGCCGACTGGAGCCGGCTTAGATACTTATTCGCGAGCTGTGGTTCATGGAGCCGCGATGCCGAGATCGTGTATCCCTGGTACAGGGCGAAGGGAATGATCGTGTCGGATGCGTGCTGCCAGAGGAGCTGATCGATCTTGGCAATGGCCTTCGAATGTTCTCCCCTGCGGCTAAGGCCCACCGCGGTGAAGTAGAGCGAAATCGCCGGGGAGCCGGGTCCTCCTTCCGCACGTATGAGGTCCGCGTAAGTTTTCGCCGTCAACGATTCAGGGTGGCCGGGAAATACCGTCATCAGTTCGTCCAATCCCGCCAGCGCCTTCCCGATGTCGTTCCGATGCCGCAGGTCGAACCGGGCCATCTCCATCATCGCCTCGGGCGCCGTCGGCGACGATCTGTACGAGGGCTCGTTCAATGTGTCGAGAATTTTCGCCGCTTCGGAAATTCTGCCGCGCTCTTCGTATCGGCGCGCCAGGACCACGCCCTTCTCGGCATATTCCGCTCTCGCGACATGCGGCTGCATGACGGTGAAGGAGAGCACGACGAAGAAGTGGACTCCGGCGGCGAACGCCGCCCAGAGTCCGAGACGTTCCTTCATCAGAACGTCACCTTGAAGACGAGATCCTGGAAATCCGCCGCGGATGAAGAGGTGTTGTTCGTGCCCAGTTCCATCAGGTAGAGAACTTCATTTTCTCCGATCGTGACCTGCTTCGTGACAGGATCGATCACGCTCTCCAGGAAAGCCTTGATCGCCGGTTGCTGCGAGAAAGGCGTCTTGTCCGGCACGTAATCTCCGTTTTTCAAAGGAATGATCATGGGATTACTGGTCGTCGTAGTCTTCGTGTAAAGGGTGGCGCCCGACGTCGGGTTGTAGGACTTTCCGCGGAAATCGATCTGTGTTCCCGCGGGCAGTGTCGTCAATTGCGATCCGGATGTCGGCGTGACTTCGGAACCCTTGCCGTAGAAGATCGTGGCCGGAACTCCGCCCATGATCGTCTCGAGCCGCACCGGCACTTCCGGCCCGCCCGCGCCATACTGGATGGCGGATCCGAGGATGGAGATCTTGGGGGCGGCCGGAGCGTCAAACTGGAGCGCGCCGCTGGGGAGGATGGTGAAGGGAGGTACATAGGGTGCGGGATCCTCCGCGACAGGCTGATCCGCCGGAGCTCCGTCCTCATCGGCGGGGGCATCGCCGGCAGGAGGCGCGGCCGCGTCAGCAGGCGCATCATCATCGTAAACGGCAAGATCACCGGCCAGGGTCGCCTGCCCCTGGCCGGCGGAACCCTCGATTCCGAATTGCTCCGCCCAGAGTGGTTTCAACGCGGGGAAGACGACAAAGACGGTCGCCGATACAAGAGTGACTATGATGCCATATTCAACCGTGGTTGCGCCCCTTTGGTGGCAATGGTGCCGGGATAAAACGTCCTCCTTCGACTCGCTCAATTCGAACTTTCCGCTCATCCTCGTCATCGCCATCGGAGCACGCTCCCTTTCATTTCCCCTTTGAAAACATGACATCGACTTTAGTCATTTCATGGAAGAGCAAGGGCGATGCCAAGCAAAGTCACATTGAAATCACTGCGGTTAGACATTAATTGCCATTGGCCGTCCTGCGGAAGTGGGGAGGGTTGCCCCGTCCATTGGGGAATCAGATAACCTTGACATGTGGAGCTGTGCGCACGTACACTGTGTAAATGAAGAACGTTACTCTTTCCATGGATGAGGATCTCCTCAAAGCCGGCCGCGACTATGCGCGACGAATGCATATGTCATTCAATGCGCTGGTTCGAAAGCTGGTCGCGGAAACTGTCTTGCCGGAGCAGAACAAAGGGTTTACTGCGGAATCCATTCGACTGATGGAAGAAGCGAGCTGCGATTTCGGCGGATGGAAATGGAATCGAGAAGAAATCCAGCGCTATCCGAATCCGAATCGTGAAAAGTGACCCGGGTATTTCTCGATACCAACATTCTTGTCTACAGCGTGGATGACCGCGATCCACGCAAACGCGATATCAGTCTTGGAATCCAGCGTGAACGAATCATCCACGATCATCCGGTGCTATCCACCCAGATCCTGCAGGAATTTTATTCCACGGTCACATCGAAAGGTAATATGCATCCTGTCCGGGCGAAAGAAATCATGAAATCCTGGGAGAATATCGAAACCGTCCTCATGACCCCCAGCCACATCGTCCACGCCATCGACATCAGCATCATCAACATGATTTCCTTCTGGGACGGCTTGATCCTAGCCGCCGCTGCCAGCGCGCGATGCGCGAAGGTTCTGACCGAAGACATGCAACACGGCCAGACGATCGCGGACGTTCTCATCGAGAATCCGTTTCTATAGACGGCTCGGAGGGATGATCCGATATGAAGTCGGCCCATCCTGTTTATTTCCCGCCATCGGATGGGGAACTTCTGCTTCTGACCCGCCCGGCTTGATTTGCAGGGAAGCCTGTGATAGTAAAAGGCTGATTTGACTTCGAAACATATATTGATCACCGGCGCTTCCCGCGGGCTGGGACAGGTCTGCGCTCATGCCCTCGCCGCCACCGGCGCGACGCTTGTCCTCATGGCGAGAACGGAGGATCGGTTGCGCGCGGTGGTCGATTCCTGCCAGAACCCGGAGAAGCACCTCGCTGTCGCCGCCGATCTCACAGATGTCAATGAACTGCGCCGGGGAGTGGAAGAGGCAACGGCGTTTCTGGGCCAGGTCGACGTGGTGCTTCACGTGGCGGGCGGCGGACTCGGTTTACGTGATCCGCTTTTGATGTCCGCCGATCTCATGAAACTCTTCACGCTCAATCTCGCGGTGGCCGCGGAGATCAACAGGCTGGTGGCTCCTTCGATGATCGAGAGGAGAACCGGCAACCTGGTGCATGTCTGCTCCATCGCTTCCGGCGAGGCCACGGCATCCGTCGGATACAACACGGTTAAATCGGCCCTGGCAGCCTACGTGAGGTCACTGGGCCGGGAATTGGCCGGCGCCGGGGTTGTCGTGACCGGCATCGCGCCCGGCGGTTTCACCGCTCCGGGCAATTCCTGGGAAAGGCTCGCGGCCGAGAAGCCGGCGGTCGTCAGTAAGTTCGTGGACGAGCGGCTCCCGCGGAAATTCCTGGCGAAGGCGGAAGAATTGATTCCGCTCATTCTCTTTCTGTGCTCGGAGTCGGCTTCCATGATGGGCGGATGCCTGGTGCCCATCGATGCCGGAGAAGGAAGGGCGTATGAGAGAGTTTAATGCCTTGCGAGCGTACCCGCAACCGCCGGTCCGGCATGTGGGAACCCATATTCGCACCATTCACAGCAGGATCATTGCCTCGTACCGGGGCCACGAATACTACGATGGAGATCGGAAAAACGGGTACGGCGGTTTTCGATACGATGGCCGCTGGAAAAAAATCGTGGATTCCACGATCAAAGATTATGGTGTCTCCGAAGAAACCTCCCTGCTGCAGATCGGATGCGAAAAAGGATTTCTGCTGCATGACTACATGGAGCGGTTCCCCCGGATGAAGATCCGCGGCCATGAGATCTCGTCCTACGCCATCGAGAATGCCATGCCTTCCGTGAAACCGATGATCACTTGCGGCGGATACGGCTCTCTTCCCTTCAAGGACCATGAGTTCGATTTCGTGATGGCGATGGGAGTCGTCTATACGCTCACACTGGCGGATGCCATCTCCTGCCTGAAGGAGATCCAGCGCGTCGGCAAGGGAAGGAGTTTCATCACGCTGGGCGCCTTTCGGGATGCGGAGGGGGAGAGGCTCTTCCGGATGTGGACGGTTCTGGGTGCGACGATTCTCCATGTGGATGACTGGGTCGAGGTCCTGAAGGAAGCCGGCTATACGGGCGATTATCATTTCATGACGTCCGAGTACCTCAATCTCGCCGACGTTCCTCCGGAGGCTTAGATGAAAGCAGCCATACTCGTTGAACTGAATAAGCCTCTTGTAATCGGCGACGTGGAACTTCCGGAGACATTGGAGTTCGGGCAAATACTCGTCAAGATCCAATACACCAGTATCTGCGGTTCCCAGATCAACGAGATTCTGGGAATGAAGGGGCCCGATAAATTTCTCCCTCACCTCCTCGGTCATGAGGGATCCGGCATCGTTCAGAAATGCGGGCCCGGAGTTTCGAGGGCGCGACCCGGCGACTCCGTGGTCCTTCACTGGAGAAAGGGGGACGGAATTCAGTCCGACACGCCCAAATACCGATGGAATGGTCGGCCGCTCAACGCGGGCTGGATCACCACCTTCAATGAGTACGCCATCGTATCCGAAAATCGGGTGACTCCTCTTCCCGCCGGCGCGGATCTCCGAACGGCGGTTCTGTACGGATGCGCCATCACCACCGGTTTCGGAATCGTTCAGAGCGAAGCTTTTCTCAAGAGCGGGGAATCCATCGTCGTTTATGGCGTCGGCGGCGTCGGATTGGCCGTCGTCCAGGCCGCGTCCCTGGTCTCGGCATGGCCGATCGTGGCCGTTGATGTCCATGACTTCAAGTTGAAAAAAGCCCTGGAATACGGCGCGACGCATGCGATCAATTCAGCGAAGGAAGACGTCGGCGGCCGGATCGCGGAACTATTTCCCGACGGAGTCGACGTCGCGGTGGAAACGACCGGTCTGAACAGCATCAAGGAATTCGTTTACGAGATCACAAGTTCCATCGGCCGCACGGTTTTCGTCGGCGTGACAAGAGCCGGCGAAAAAGTGAGCATCGACTCCACCCCGCTTCATTTCGGGAAGAAACTCATCCCTTCCTACGGCGGAAGCAGCAATCCGTCCTACGACATTCCGCGCCTCATCCGCCTTCAGCAATTGAAGCGCTTCAATCTGGATGGCATGATCTCCCATGAATTCCCCCTCGAACGAATCAATGACGCTCTCGATGCGATGCGCGATGGATCCGCGCTGCGGTGCGTGATCGATATGTCGGGGAAACAGTCCCTCTAAAGGACGGTCCATGACGTCACCTCGTGGAGATGTCGTCGTCGTCCTCCCGTGGATCGGAAACAAGGTATTGATGCAATTGAGAGATATCCGTCCGGATATCGTTCATCCGGGAGGCTGGGGATTTTTCGGCGGTTCCGTCGAACCGGGAGAGGCTCCCATCGACGCGGCCAGGAGGGAAATCGCCGAGGAAATCGAGTTCACGCCCTCTGTTCTCCTTCCCCTCTCCACGGATCGGATTCCCGAGCTGGATCACCTGGTGTCCCACGCATTTTCCTGTTCCCTGACGTTGCCCCTGGAGAAACTCGTATTGAGGGAGGGGCGTGACTTCGGGCTCTACTCACAGGAAGAGATCGCATCCGGCGCATTATATTCCAGGATGCTGAACGCGATGTTTCCGGTCATCCCCGTATCCTACATTCCCGATACCGTGAAGAAGCTCATGGAGCGGCGTCTGAAGTGCTAGCGAACGCTCAGGCTGGTTTGCCGGTATGCCGCGCATGCACGAGGCAATCCGTTTCCATCGTGTAGAGGCCGAAAAACCACCGGCCGTTGATGCTGTTCCAGTCCGGCCGAGGCGCATTCTCGTCGATCCGATGTACACCGTGAGCGACCGTCGGGTAATTGATCACGGCATCCCCGATCTTCGTTATTCCCTCGGATGTGATTTCCCGGCCTTCTCGATCGATGAAGTAGAGACCGCCGGATTGAAAATCTTCGCCCCGCTGCGTCATCTGGATGCTCATGATCGTGCGCTGATGGCCCCAGGGATCCTGGTGACGCTCGATATATCCGATGCCCGCGGGATAATGCGCGACAACGATCCGATCGACGAGTCCGTCGCTCGGGACATTTTGAATGCATTCGTCCGGAGCGAAGCCTCCCCATTTTTTGGTATAGGACCAGAATTCATTGATCATCGGCCAGACGCCGAACGGATCCGCGTTATGGCGGAAGAAATAGTAATCGTGGCGCGGATACTTCAACGCGTATTTCTTGACGAGGTCGTCCGTGATGATCCTGTGAAAATTGGGAACACCGTCCTGCACCTTGTGAAACGACGGAGGACAATTCTGCCCCCACGCATGCAGATCCGCTTTCAGTTTCCGGAGCGAATCGGGATTCACGACGCCCCGAATGATATAGGCGTCGCCCGCGAACATGGAATCCGTGAATTCCCTGTCGTAGCTGTCGACGAGTTTCTTGAATTCCGGGAATGTGATGGAGCGGAGTTCCCGCATGAATTGCGGAGCGTGGGACGGGGCCTTGCCGTCGCAGGGGACGTCGCTGGAATTCTCGATCTCCTCCAGGTATTTATTCCCGCCGCCTGTCCAATACTTCCGGGATGTTCTGAGATCGGCCATCGTTACGCGTCGCCTTTCATGCCCGCACCGCGGCCGATTGAATATTCGGAGCGAAATACGTGACGCAGGAACCGTTCGCTCCTTTTCGCATCGCGTTGAAAACGCGGCTCCCGCGCACATCCAGATAGGATCTCAGGAATCGATCTCTCTCGCCGTGAGACGGCAGCATGTCCTCGATTTCATAGGTGAAGTTCCCTTCCACAAGCGAAAGCCGCCTCCCCTGTGAAATCTGTTCCACGTATTCTGGAGCATCATATCGAAGCGTGATATGTTCGGACGGAGGGCCATCCCAGTGCGCCAGGAAAAAGCGCTGGGTTCTCATGAAATCGGCCAGAATCGCCTCCGGGACGTCGACGCCGCGCTTCTCCAGGTAGAGGCGGAGCAAGGCGTCCATTTCATGGAAGAAATCCGTCCGGAATCCCAGGGCGATCAGATAGACCGCTTCCGAAGCCGTCCAGTGGTCTTCCTCGAAACCCGGGATGATCCGCAGATAGTTCTTGTTGTCGTTCAAGAGCCCGTCAATCCGGGCATCCAGGTATCGGACAATCCCCTCCATGCAGGGATGATTTCCGGAGGCCGCCGCCGAAAGGCAGAAATCAGCGAAGCCCGTGATCGACACTCCATGCTCATTCTTCAGATACATGAGCGGAACGACATAGCTCCGATGGTCATAAAGAGCCAGGGTCAGATAGCTCGTCTTGTAGGCCGCTCTCCAGGTTTCATGCGGCATGGTCCTGGTGGCCACGATCACATCTTCATATTCCTCGACCACCTTGTCGGTTCCGGCGGTCCGGTAAAAACCGAAGGGAATTCTCCGGGTCTGGATCTCGTGCTCCCTGATCTGCTCCGGCAATGCCATCTCGGTATTCTCGAGAATCGAGGCGAGATACACGAAGATGTGGTCATCGAGGGAATTCGTGAGCATTTCCTCGATCCCGCTCAGGAAGGATTCATACGTTTCATCGGGAAGGGGCAGGATCAATTCCGTGAAGGTGGGCATCTCCTCCCGGCTGAAAGCTTCCTTGAGCTCGCGGTAGGTGCTGAGCTTGATATTCGATCGTTTGACGGATTTCAGGGTCGACTCGTTCGTGCTCTGAAGGGAAAGCCCGACCTTGAAACCGATGCCTCCGTCGCGGAGCGTCCGGGCATTATGCAGGACTTTCAGGGAGCTGTTCTTGACCCAGCTGACGGAAAGGTATCTCGGATTTCCGTATTTTTCCTTCGTCGACACGAGGATCTCCGTGATCTCCTGGTCGCGCTTCCGGATGGCGAAGTTCGCGTCCGCGCAGTTGATGTAGGAGATGCCGTTCCTGCCCATCCAGTCCAGTTCGTCGCGGAGCACGTCGAGATCGAAGTCCCGGACCGCCTGTCCGATCGCGGCGCCCCAGTTGCAGAACGTGCAGGAGAAGGGACAACCCCGGTTCGTTTCCCAGATGACGCCGGAAAACCAGTCGCTGTGGCGGGCATACAAGTCGGTGAACGTGCCGTCGAGAAAAGGAGAAGGAATGGCGGCCAGGTCATCGACGAAGGACCTGGCTCCGGTAAAGACATGGTCTCCATTTCCAGAACCCGCGTCGTTCGCGCGGAACGAAATCCCCTTCACCACCGACCAATCCGGCCTGGAATTGTTCAGCCACGCCAGCGCAATCTCCGCCATCAGGACTTCATCGCTGTGACAGAGAATGTCCAGGCAGGGATTCCGGCGAAAGAGCGAGGTCTTGCGGTCCGGGAGATCCGGGACGGACGGGCCGCCGAAGACGATCAGGCATTCGGGATATCGCTCCTTCACCAGGCGCGCCACGGCGAGGCTCAGCTCGATGTTCCACATGTAGGCGGAGAAGGCGACGATGTCCGGATGATCCATCCGGGATACGATTTTCGCCGGCGTCTCCCTCAGGAAAAGAATTTCCTCCAGCCGGAATCCCCGGGCGATTTCCGGATTTCTCCGCAGAACCGAGTACAGCCTTCCGGCCGCGAGCGGCATGAGGTTTTTCGAGAACCCGGTCGCGAACTGGCAGAGATATATGGAAGGTTTGCGGGAGCCGGTCGAGACCGCGGCGGCTCCTGCGCGATCCTTGGCGCCCGCCGCACTACCAGCCAAGGCTGTTCTGCCAGGCAAGCTTGCTCCATCCGGTCGGTCGGACGCCATCTGTCTTTTTCCGGCTCTCCGCTAAAAACCGAAGCTGACGGGCGCTTTTTCCTGAACGAGCTGGACCCCGGGATAGGTCTGAGCTCCGGGAGAACGATGATCGCCGTGATGCTCCACCACGGCTTCCACGAGATCGTCCCGACCGCTCCCGTTCTTCTTCCGGGCTAGTTTCCTGAGATTATCCTGGACGCTCTTGAAGGTGTTCTTCCGCAGCGCTTCCAATTCTTCGAGCGTGATGCCCATCATTCTCGCGAGCTTTTCCCGCTTGGCAGGCGTCCTGAAATTAATCCGCTCCCATTCGTAGGCGCGCACGATCGTGATGTCCTCGACCGTCCACTCGTTGGAAACGATCTGGCTCGTCGACCAGTCCATGTCCTTCATCTGTCCCGTCGTGTCGGCATGTTTGGCGATCAGATTGTTCTCGATCGCCATCTTCGCAAGCTCGGTGCCCTCGAGCGGCGTCGCGATGAAGAATTTGCAGTAGTCCGGGTCGAGTTCTTCCGCGAACGCGAATGTCTGGCGGATTTCCTCCCACGTCTCCGTGGGGAATCCGATGATGAAATTGCAGATCAGATCCATGCCGACGTCCTTGATCTTGCGCGCCACTTTCCGCGCGGAATCCAGCTTCACGGGCTTGTGGATGATGTCCTTCAGGACGCGCGCGGACCCCGATTCGACCGCCAAAGCGACGGAACAACAGCCGGACCGGGCCATGAGTTCGATGATTTCCTCATTCATGTGAAAGACCGCGACGGCGTGCGCCTTCCAACTCAGATCCATCTTCAGGTCGATCAGTGCCATGCAGAATTCCTTCACGCGCTTCTGGTTGATGAAGAAGTTGTCGTCGTCCATCATGAAGGACTTGATGCCGTAATCTTTCTTCAGCCACTGCAGTTCCTTGATGACATTATCGACGCTGCGGTATCGGAAAGGCCCGCCGGTGATCAATTCGACTTCGCAGAAAGTGCACCCGATCGGACAGCCTCGCGACGTCATCATCCTGGTATACGGATAGACATAAGGGTGATCCACGGTGACTTTTCCGACCCGGTTCACGTATTCGTGGTAGTTGACCATGTCCCAGGCCGGATACGGAAGGATGTCGAGGTCCTGGATGAAGGGCGCTCTCCGGACCTTGTCCGGTTGCGTGTGTTCTCCATCTTTGCGGCCCAGAAAACCCGCCGAAGGAAATTCTCCCAGCCCGTTCAAATACTTCAACAGTTCCGGAAAGACATGCTCGCCTTCGCCGACGCAGATGTAGTCGAAATGGGTGTCGGCGTAAATGGTCTTATAGGAAACAGTCGCGTAGACGCCCCCGATGACGTTGATGATATCCGGATTCACTTCCTTGACGTATTGGGCTCCCAGGTGCGCCGATTCCCAATATTCGTTCGTCAGGAGCGTCAAACCGACCAGATCCGGTTTCAGGTCTTCGATGATCTTCTTGAATTGCTCGGGAGTTTGATCAGAGGCGTTCGCGTCAATCACCGTGACATCGTAATCATTTCGGATCATGGCCCCCAGAAGGCACAGGTTCATCGGATGAACGTCCCAGCTCGTTTTCCAATTCCAATTGATCCACTTCATGTTGGGTTGAATCAGCGCGATCTTCCTGATGCGGCTCATGCAGTCTCCTCGAGGGCGACGTTTCTGACGGGCTTCTGAATAATATGGAATTATATTCCGGGGAAACGAGGAATGTCCAGCATCGCAATTCTCCGGGGTGAACGCCCGTTGAACGGTCACGAAAAAAGCCGTAGCATACGCGCCTCTTCGATATGAATTCTGCCTTGAGAATAAAAGAAGTGCTGGTGACCGGCGGGGCCGGCTTTATCGGAAGCCATCTCGTGGAGCGCCTGGTGCGGGATGGGCATCATGTGACGGTCCTGGATAATTTCTGCAACGGACGCCGCGAAAACCTCAGGGCCGTCATCGACTCATCCGCTTTCGCGATGCATGAGATCGACGTGGCCGGCGGGCCCGACAAGATCAGCGAATATTTTCGCGGAGTCGACTGGGTCTTCCATCTGGCGGGACTGGCCGATATCGTCCCGAGCATCGAGAAGCCTCTCGATTATCATCACGCCAACGTGAACGGAACCATATCGGTTTTGGAAGCTTCCCGACAAGCCGGCGTCAAGCGATTCGTCTACGCAGCGTCATCCTCCTGCTACGGAATACCCGACCGCGTTCCCACGCCGGAAACGGCGGAGATCCGTCCCATGTATCCTTACGCGCTGACGAAATACCTGGGCGAGGAGTATGTCCTGCGGTGGAGTCGCTATTACGGGATGGGATGCGTCTCCTTGCGTCTCTTCAATGTGTTCGGGCCGCGATCGAGGACCACGGGCACCTACGGGGCGGTGTTCGGGGTTTTCCTGGCGCAGAAGCTGGCCGGCAAGCCTTTTACAGTCGTGGGCGACGGGAAACAGACACGCGATTTCACCTACGTGACCGACGTCGCCGACGCATTCGTCCGCGCCGCGGAGTCGGATCTCACGGGAGACATCTTCAATGTCGGATCGAGCCATCCCTGCAGCATCAATGATCTCACAGGGCAATTGGGAGGCGAGATCGTGTACATTGCGAGGAGGCCGGGCGAACCAGACTGCACTTGGGCCGACATCTCGAAAATCGCCCGGGCGCTGGAATGGAAGCCGAAGGTGAATTTTCAGGATGGGGTTCGGATCATGCTGGAGCATATCGAGGATTGGCGCAAAGCTCCGGTCTGGGACGAGGCATCCATCTCCCAGGCGACGGAATCCTGGTTTCGGCATCTTTCTCCCCATGCCCAACCGGCGCGGACTGCGATCGAATCATGACCGGGACGAACAATAAAACCCGGAATAAAATCATCTCCCTCGAACTCTTGAAGCCCATCCTGGATGCGGCTCGAGTGGAAGGGAGGAAGATCGTCCAATGTCACGGTGTCTTCGACCTGCTTCACATCGGTCACATCCGTCATTTCAACGAGGCGCGCTCCCTGGGCGATATCCTCGTCGTGACGCTGACCGCGGACAAATTCGTCAACAAGGGACCGTTTCGACCGGCGTTTCCGGAAGATGTCCGAGCCGAATGCCTGGCGGATCTGGAGTCGGTCGATTACGTCGCGATCAATCGGTCGTCTTCCGCCGAAGAGACCATCCGTTTTCTTCGGCCTGATTTCTACGTCAAGGGATCGGATTACAAGGATGCCGGGAAAGATGTAACCGGGGGAATTCTGCGGGAACGCGAGGCCGTGGAGGCGGGCGGCGGCGTCCTCCATTTTACGTCGGATATCACGCACAGTTCGTCGCACCTCATCAACCGCCATTTCTCCCGGCATTCTGATGAAACCCAGCTCTACCTGTCCGAACTCGCGTCCCGGTATACGCCCGATCGCGTCTTTGAATATCTTGAAAAGCTGCGCGCCTTGAAAGTCCTGATCGTGGGAGAAGCCATCATCGATGAATACCAGTATGCGACCGCGCTCGGCAAGTCAGCCAAGGATCCTATCCTCGCGGTCAAGCTTCTTCACTCCGAGAAGTTCGCGGGAGGCGTTCTCGCCGTGGCCAATAACCTGGCGAATTTCTGCGAGGCTCCCACGGTGTTGTCTCTTCTGGGCGATCGTGATTCCCAGGAAGATCTCATCCAGCGGAGTCTTCATCCGGATATCAAGCCGATCTTTCTCCGCAGGAAAGACTCGCCGACCGTTCTGAAGCGACGCATCATCGATCACTATTCCTTCACGAAGATGATCTCGCTTTACGATTGGAACGACTCGCCGCTGGACCAGGAAGACGACCGCGCTCTATGCAAGGCCTTGAGCGCGCAGATCGAGAATCACGACATCGTTCTGGTTGTCGATTACGGCCACTCCATGATGACGTCCTCGGCCGTCGAAATTCTGTGCCGCCGCGCCCGCT
>CAZCME010000006.1:112294-237579 GCA_964499705.1 uncultured bacterium
CGCTTTCTGGCCGTCAACGCTCAATCGAACGCCGGCAACATCGGCTATCAATCGGTTTCCAAGTATCCACGGGCCGATCTCGTATGCATCGCGAGCCAGGAACTCCGGCAGGAAATCCGCAATCGCGTCGATCCGGTGGAGGATCTTGTTAAGGATCTTCATCAGAAGTGCGATTACGAGAACATCATCATTACGCACGGCAAGATGGGCGCCCTCTATCAGGACAAGTCGGGTCCTCGCTTCACGGCGCCCGCTCTGGCCGATCGGGTCACGGACAGAATCGGCGGCGGCGATGCGTTTCTTTCCGTGGCCGCACCCGCCGTGGCTGCTCATGTGCCGCCGGATCTGGTCTGCTTTCTGGGGAATGCCGTTGCCGCGCAGGCCGTGGCTACCGTGGGCCACCGTGAATCCATCAATAAGGCGAGCCTTTACAAGACCATCGAGTCACTCCTGAAGTGATCAGTCCTGAAAAATACCTGGACGAACTGAACGCTTTCCTGCGACAGACCATCGCCTCGGACGGAAAAGGCGAAGCATTATCTCTCGAGGAAGGAATGACAAGGGCGGCCGCGTTGATTCTGTCCTGCGGGGACGCCAAGGTCATGGTCATCGGCAACGGCGGAAGCGCCGCCATCGCCGCGCACCTCCAGACCGATCTCTGCCACACCGTGGGCGTGCGCGCCATGGAGTTCACCGCGTCTTCGCTCCTCACCGCGCTCTCGAACGATTTCGCCTATGAGGAAGCCTTTCCCCGGCTTCTTTCGCTCTGGGCTTCTCCGAACGATCTTCTCATCGCCATCAGCAGTTCCGGCCGCTCTCCCAATATCGTCAACGCCGCCGCTCCGGTGCGCGAGCGCGGATGCCGCATGATCACGTTTTCAGGGTTCCATCCGGACAATCCGCTCCGCTCCCTCGGCGACGTGAACTTCTATGTGCCGTCCCATCAATACAGCATTGTCGAGACTGCTCATGCGACGCTGGCGCATTACCTTACGGATCGGGCCTCGGCGGCTCGGCAGAGTCAGCGAAATGTTTAAGAGAGTCCTCATCACCGGCGGAGCGGGATATGTCGGGGCCGTCCTGGTTCCGCGACTTCTGGCCGCGGGATACGTCCTGACTGTCCTGGATCTCTTTCTCTACGGCGACCACGTCCTCGATCCGGTCAGGGACAATCCCGGACTTACGATAGTCAAGGGCGACATGCGGGACCGATCGCTCGTCGCCGAGGCGCTTCAGAACTGCGACGCGGTCATCCATCTTGCCTGCATTTCGAACGATCCGAGCTTCGAGCTGAACCCGGATCTGGGGCGGTCGATCAACTATGATGCCTTCCGGCCCCTTGTCCAAGCCTGCCGCGACGCCGGCGTCCGGCGCTTCATCTATGCCTCCACGTCCAGCGTCTACGGCATTAGCGTTGCGGAAAACGTCACGGAGGAACATCCGCTTAAGCCGTTGACCGACTACAGCCGGTTCAAGGCTCTGTGCGAGGACATTCTCCTGGAGCATCAAGCTGCGGATTTCGTCCCGGTGATCGTCCGGCCCGCCACGGTCTGCGGCTATTCTCCTCGCCAGCGGCTCGACGTCATCGTCAACATCCTGACCAACCACGCCGTCAACCGCGGACGCATCACCGTGACAGGAGGAATTCAGAAACGCCCGAACATTCACATCGATGACATGGCGCGGATCTATCATCGCCTTCTGGAATTCGAAGATCCGAAAATCGCCGGAAAAATCTACAACATCGGAAGCGTGAATCACACGGTGAGCGAAATTGCGCGGATCGTTCGAACCGAAGTCATGCTCCGGATTCCCGGCCATGACGTGTCGATCGCCGTCGAGCCGACGGACGATCTCCGATCGTACCACATCTGCTCGGATAAGATCGGCAAAGAGCTCGGCCTCTCCACCGAAAAGACGATTGCTGACGCTGTCCGCGACCTTGTGGATGCATTTCGCGAAGGAAAACTGCCGCATCCGCTCGATGACATCCGCTACTATAATGTCAAGACCATGCAGGCGATCGGGTTGAAATAACCTTTGGATAAAAAAGTCGTCGTCATAGGAGCGACATCTTTTTCGGGCCAGGACTTCGTGGATCTTCTCCTGGACCGCGGTTACACCGTCATCGGCGTCGCCCGCTCGCCCGAATCGACCGGCGCCTTCCTGCGCTATAAAAGCCGCCGGGATCTTTCGAAATACTCGTATCGCCAGATGGATCTCAACAAGGACGTCTCGAAACTGCTGGCCCTTCTGGACGCCGAGAAACCTCCATACATCGTCAATTTCGCCGCTCTCTGCGAAGTGGCGTTGAGCTGGGAATACCCGGAACAATGGCTCGCCACGAACGCGCTCGCGGTGGCATGCCTCGTCAATCACCTCCGCCGCCGGGATTTCCTGGAACGATACGTCCAGATTTCCACGCCCGAAGTTTACGGAACCTGCTCAGGACGGGTCCTGGAGGACACGGTATTGAATCCCAGCACGCCGTATGCCGTCTCGAAGGCGACCGCCGATCTGCTCCTGGAGACGTATCGCCGCCAATTCGGTTTTCCGGTTCTTACCGTGCGCAGCACGAATGTGTATGGAGCAAGGCAGCGCATCAACAAGATCATCCCTCGAACGATCATCTTCATGCGACTCGGAAAAGAAATAGAGCTCCATGGTGGAGGCAAGGCGATCAAGTCCTTCATCTCCATCCGCGACGTCTCGGAAGGCGAGCTCGGAATCATGGAAAATGGCAATATCGGAGATATCTATCATCTCTCGCCGGATGAAAGCATCTCCATTCACGACCTCGTCCGGAAGATCTGTGAAAAGATGGGAAAGGACTTCGGCGCGAACACCCGTATCATTTCCGAACGACCCGGCCAGGACGCCGCATACGTGATCGATTCGACGAAAGCCCGCCGCAATCTCGGTTGGGCTCCCAAGTATTCGCTCGATCAGGGCGTGGACGAAGTCATTCATTGGGTGGACGAAAACTGGGACGAAATCCGGCGGTTGCCGCTGGAATACGTTCACCAGTTCTGACGACGTTCTGACATCTTGGACATTATGCAGGGGTCCGGTTATAAATTGTCATGCTTCGGGTTCGTTAATGCCACGATTGCGACCTTGAGATCACACAAAGGACGGTTATCCCATGAAGGTTGATTACTCCTATCTCGGCCAGCAATTCAAGGATCCGAGCCTCATCCTCGAGGACATTCGAAAGCTCGTATTGCGCGGAGACTTCACCCTCGGCGCCGAGGTCGCCGCCTTCGAGAAAAAATTCATCGAGTTCTCGGGCACGCGCTTTGCCACCGGAGTGAACTCCGGCGCCGACGCGCTCATCCTGATATTCCGCGCCCTGGGCATCGGCCCCGGCGATGAAGTGATCACGGCTCCAAACAGCTTCATCGCTTCTGCGGGCACGATTGCCATGGCCGGCGCCAAACCTGTCTTCGCGGATGTCGGCGATGACTACAATATCGATCCGGCGAAACTGGAAGCGGCGATCACGAAAAAAACCAAGGCGCTCCTGCCGGTTCATCTGACCGGTTGCCCCGCGGACATGGAAGCCATCTGCGAAATCGGGAAGCGGCACAATATTCCGGTGGTTGAGGATGCGGCGCAGGCGATCGGAGGCGCCATCAACGGCAAGCCGGTCGGCTCCTGGGGAATCGCCGCCGAATTCTCGCTCCATCCCCTCAAGAATCTCAACGTCTGGGGAGACGGCGGCATGGTGTCGACCGACTCCGAGGAGTTGACGGAGAAGGTGCGGCTTCTCCGCAATCACGGGCTCATCAATCGGGACGAAGCCGTGATCTTCGGCACCAACAGCCGGCTCGATACTCTCCAGGCCGTCGTAGGGCTCCACGTCATCAAGGACCTGCACGCCGTGAACGACACACGCATCCGCCACGCGGCATTCTACGACGAGGGGCTTTCCGGTCTGGCGCCGGACGTTATCCTTCCTCCGCGCCGCGCGAACATCAGGCAGGTTTACCATACGTACGTCATCCAGGCTCGCGATCGCGACGCGCTCAAGGATTTCATGCTGCAAAAAGGCGTGGACGTCAAAGTCCACTATCCGCTGCCGCTTCATCTTCATCGCTGCAGCCGCGACCTCGGTTACAAGGAAGGTGACTTCCCGATCACGGAAGCCCAGGCTCGGTCCATACTGACCCTTCCCGTTCACCAGGCCATGACCATGGAGCAACTGGAGTACGTCGTCGAACAAATCCGCGCTTTTTATAAACGACGCTGAGCTGAAGCCGGCGCCGCCTCGAGGATCAGACATGATTAAAAAGTTACCCCGCGGCGAGCTTGATCGGCTGGCATACGAGAAAATCGCAATCGATCCTCTGACTCAGGCCGACGATCACTTTGATTATTCGAAAGCGGTCGTGAAAAAGCCATGGGGTTACGAATATCTGATGTATCAGAACGAACACGTTGCGGTCTGGATTCTCTACATCAAAGAAGGATTCCAGACCTCCCTGCATTGTCATCCGAACAAGAAAACATCCCTGGTCATGTTGTCCGGCACGGCCATCTGTTCGTCCCTCGGCGAACGGATATCAAGAAGCGTCGGTGAAGGACTTATGATCGAAGAGGGAGTTTTTCACTGCACGGAATCTCGTTCCGAAAATGGAATCTTCGTCATGGAGATCGAATCACCCAACAATAAGCGGGATCTGGTTCGATTGGAGGACAAATATGGGCGAGTTCATAAAGGATACGAATCGGTCAGCGACATGTCGTTCAACATCCAGAACTATAATTACCTCACGTTCATCGAGCCTTCTATCTTCTATAACGTGAAAAAGAAGTTCGGCGCCTGCGGCCTTTCCCTCGCCTGCTTTAAAGATGCCGAGGATTTCAAGGCGAATTTCGAGCTGAAAGGATGGGACGCTGTCAGTATTTTGAAGGGACAGATTCTTAACGACCGGGACGAAGTCATCCTGAACATCGGTGATACAATCGATCTGGCGACCGTCGAGTCCTTGCCCGATATTCGGATCAACGATGCGATCGAGGTCATCATCATCAAGAAAAGAGACAGCATGATTAAGTTGTCCGACTACGTCGCGGATTTTCTGGAGAAGGCGAACGTAAAGGATCTCTTCATCCTACCCGGCAGCCCGAATGTCCATCTGCTCGATTCCATCGGGAGAAATACCGGTCTGCGCCATTTCTGCAGCCAAACGGAACAGGCCGCCGCGCTGGCCGCGGAGGCGTATGCCAAATTAACCAAGCGCCCTGCGGTGGCCGTGATCGCTTCCGGAGCTTCCGGCACCAATGCGATGACCGGGGTCGCCGACGCATGGGTGGACTCGACTCCTCTTGTGGTGCTGTCCGGACAATCTCGCTCGGACGAAACCACGGACGGCGGGGTGCGACAGTTGGGTATTCAGGAACTGGATATCGTCAGCATCGTCAAGCCGATCACCAAGTACGCGGTCAAAATCGATGACCCCAATTCCATCCGGTACCATCTGGAAAAAGCGTTTTATCTGGCGCGGGAAAATAGACCCGGACCGGTATGGATCGATATCCCCATCGATATCCAGGGAATGAATATCGATGAGGAGGAACTCAAATCTTTCGATCCGTCCGAACTCAAGAAGTTGAATGAGCCGGATCAAGATTTCGGCGCGCCCGGCGGAATCCATGAGCAAGTCACCGAAACCCTGCGGCTCATCCGACAGTCGGAGAGGCCGGTTCTTCTGGTTGGAAATGGAATTCGCCTGGCTGATGCCGAAGAGGATCTGCTCCGATTGATTGACCTACTCGCTATTCCGGTGCTGACCTCCCGTCGCGGAGCCGATCTTCTCCCGGAAGATCATCCTCACTATTACGGGCGACCTGGCGCGTACGGTCAACGAAGCGCCAATTTTATCATCCAGAATTCCGACCTCCTGCTGAGCATCGGATCCCGTCTTTCGCTGCCCCAGATCGGCCGCAATTACAAAGCGTTTGCTCGAGCCGCCACGCGGATCATGGTCGATATCGATAAAGCCGAACTGGAAAAGAGCACGATCACCCCGCACCTTGCCGTTCACTGCTCCGCCGGGATATTTATCCGCGAGATGATCGCCGAGATTTCGAGATCGAATATTGAATTCGAACCGCGGACGCCGTGGATAGAGCGGTGCCGGATATGGAAATCGAAGTACGCCGAGTCGCCGGATGAAGTCTCGGGTCCGGCGGGACAGGTTAACGCCTACTTTTTCATGAAAACGCTGGCGCAACTGCTGAACGCCGGCGCGATCGTCTCCATCGACGGCGGTTCGCCGCTTGTTTTTTTCATGCAGGCGTTCTCCTTCAAGGACGGACAGCGCCTGATCTCGGCTACCGGATTGGAGAACACGGGTTTTGCGCTCCCGGCCGCCATCGGAAGCTGCATTGGCGGGGCCGGAAGGGAAATCATCTGCATCTGCGAAGATCGCGGCTTTCAGAAAAGCATTCAGGAACTCCAGACCGTTATCCGATACAATCTGCCGATCAAGATTTTTATCCTCAATACCGGCGGCTACTCCTGGATCCGCGAAACCCAGCGGGAATATTTCGGAGGTCGATACGTCGCATCCGAGCCGGAGACGGAGAGGATTGCGCCGGACATGAAGCGCATCGGAGAAGCGTACAACTTGAAGACCTGGACAATCAGCAGCCATCGCGAACTCGCGGCTTCGTTCAGCGACATCCTTGGATGGAAAGGCCCGGTCCTGTGTGAAGTGAAGATCGATAAAAGTCAGAAGATCGTTCCGAAGATCGCCTTCACCGTGAAGCCGGACGGTAAGTGGCTGTCCAAACCCCTGGAGGACATGCATCCATTTCTGGACCGGACGGAATTTGCCGATAACATGCTGATCGGGATTGTCGAAGAAGAATGAAACGGAAACGCAAACACACCGCTGTCAAGGCGATCCGCGTGGCGGATTTTATTATTTCCTTTCTTGAACGCATCGGCGTCCGAGCCGTCTTCACCGTTTCCGGCGGAGGCTCCATCTTTCTGGACGATGCTTTGGCGATCAACAAGACAGTTCGATATTATGCCTGCCACCACGAGCAGGCCGCCGCCATGGCCACGGAAGCCTATGCAAGAGTGCGCGGCGATATCGGAGTCACGCTCGTCACCACCGGCCCCGGAGCAACCAACGCGATCACGGGAGTGGCAGGTTCATGGATGGATTCGATTCCCCATCTTGTGCTGTCCGGCCAGGTTTTTCTGAATCAGACGATCCGCAATACCGGCACGCGGCAGATCGGAGTTCAGGAGATCAACATCATCGATATCGTGCGGCCCATGACGAAGTACGCCGTCATGATCGAAGATCCTGCGCGGATACGATATTTTCTCGAGAAAGCCGTTCACATCGCCCGGACCGGACGACCGGGACCGGTATGGCTCGACATTCCCGCCAATGTTCAGAATGCCCGGATCGAAGTTGCAAGCCTGGAAGGATTTGATCCCTCGGAACTTCCGCCGATCAAACCGGATCGGGAATTGAAAGCGAAAGTTCGACAAGTGGTGAGACTTCTAAGAGCGGCCAGGAAGCCCCTGCTGCATGTGGGGCAGGGTGTGCGAATCGCCGGAGCGTTACCGGATTTTCTGAAACTGGTCGAATCGCACCGCATTCCATTTGTCACCGCGCGAAACGCCAATGATATCGTGCCGACAGATCATGAATTGTATGTCGGTCGCCCGGGAACGTTCGCTCAGCGAGGCGCCAATTTTGCCGTCGCGAACGCGGATGTCTATCTCGCCGTCGGAACTCGCCTTACGATGACGCAGACGGGATACAACTCGAGGGATTACGCTCGAAATGCCCGGCGGGTCATGGTGGATATCGACCGAACGGAACTTGAAAAAGACACGCTTGAGATCCACCTCAAAATTCATGCGGATGCGAAATTATTTTTATCGGAACTGAACAAACAGTTGAGCGCGGTCGCGCTCGATACCGGAGACTGGATCGACCGGTGCCGGCAATGGAAACGAAAATATCCGGTGGTTCTCGCGGAATATGAAAATCAGAAGGGAAGCGTCAATTCCTATTATTTCATCGGCGTCCTTTCGGACCTCCTCGCCCCCAAAGACGTCGTCGTCACCGACATGGGAATCGCCTTCCAGGGTACGCATCAGGCTTTTCGAGTCAAAAAAGGCCAGAGACTCTTCACCAACTCCGGGTTTGCGTCGATGGGTTGGGGGCTCCCGGCGGCCGTCGGCGCGTGCATCGGCCACGATAATAGACGGACGATCTGCATTGCCGGTGAAGGCGGGCTCCAGATGAACATTCAGGAACTGGCCACGATCATGCACCACAAGTTGCCGATCAAGCTTTTCGTCTACAACAACGGCGGCTACATGACCATCAAGCAGACCCAGGAATTCGCCTTTGAAGGAAGGCTGATGGGATGCAACGGAGAGTCAGGTCTGAGTTTCCCGAATCTGAATAAAATCGCCGATGCCCACGCAATGAAATATTTCAAAGTGAAGGATCATAAACGCCTGAAGGAGATCGTAAGAGCGGTTCTAAAGCATTCCGGCCCGGTCGTCTGCGAGATCATGATGGATCCTGATCAGGCGCAAATTCCTAAATACCTTCCGCGGAAAAAAGCGGACGGCTCGGCGATTCCGACGCCGCTGGAGGATCTGTATCCTTATCTGGACGAAAAGGAATTCAAGGAAAACATGGGCGGCTGAACCGGCGAAGTTTCATGTCCCGTGAATTCGATACTCTTTTCTTTTCAGAAATCCGTCGAACAATTTGCAAACGTGCCGGACGAAGAACCGGCCGAGCGGAGTGATGCTCAACATTTCATCGGTACGCTCCACCAGGCCGTCCCGCACGAATTCGTCCAGCGACTGGATCTCATCCTTGAAATACGCCTGGAAATCGATCTCGAACGTCTGTTCGATCGACTCATACTTCAGGAAGTTGTCGCATGCGATCCGCAGGATGACTTCGCGCCGGATCAAGTCGTCCCGGTTCAACGCATAGCCCCGCTCGATGGGAGGACACTGCCCGCGTTCAACAGCCAGGTAGTATTCCGAAATGTCGTAGATGTTCTGGGAGTAAACGCCGCTGAAAATGCTCGTCGCCGACGGTCCCACTCCGATCATGTTCTTGACCCGACCGGGAGTGAATCCGCTGAAATTCCGCCACACCGTCTTGTTCCGGAACGCCTTCCCCAGCGAATCCGTCGGCAAGGCGAAATTGTCGATGCCGACATGCTCGTAGCCGGCGTTCAAAAGGCTCTTCGTCGTCTCCATGAACATCAGTATCTTTTCCTTTTCGCTGATGATGTCGTCCTCGTTGAGCAATTTCATATGCTTCTTGATATTCGGGACATGCGCATATCGAATCAGCGTGATGCGGTCCGGCATGAACTCCTTTACCCTATCAATGGTTTCCCTGAACGTATCCCGGGTTTGAAGAGGTAATCCATACAGGATATCGAAGTTGACACTTTTGTAGATGCTCCTGATTTTCGGCGATAGCAAGGCCCGGACGTGTTCGATGGGCTGAACCCGATTGACGGCTTCCTGGACTCTCGGGTTGAAATCCTGAATGCCGAAAGAGATCCGATTGATTCCTTTCGTCGCGTAATATCCGATCGATTCCGGCGTCACGGTTCTCGGATCGATCTCCATGGCGAACTCATCCACCGATGAGATGTCCACGAGCGATTCGATATCGGCGATCAGCCGGTCGAAATCCTCATTGTCCATGTAAGAGGGAGTGCCGCCGCCCAGGTGGATTTCCCTGCAGACGGGCCGGTGCGGATGGGAGTCCATGAATCGCCTGAAGTATCCGATTTCATCCGAAATGTTCTTCAGCGCCCTGAGCTTCAGCGCCTTGTCCCCCGTCACGCGCAGATTGCAGATGCAAAAATGGCACAACTTGACGCAATACGGATAATGAACATAGAGAGCATACGTATTCGGCTCGTCAGGACTCGCTTCGGAACAAAACCGGCTTAAGGCATCCTCGAATGCGCCGGGTGAAAATTCCTCCTTCCATTCGCCCAGCGGGGGATAACTGGAATAGTAGGGGCCGATGGCCTGGTATTTCTCCAGGAGCGCCTGGGTCAGGGACATCCGAGATATCCTTCCTTGATGCCGGCGAGAGCGTCATAGACCTGCCTGGCGTTTTTCGGAGGAAGATCGAACAACGGCTGCAGGTCGCATTTCTTCACGCGCTCCTGCCAGAAGTCCGATTTCCCGAGATTCTCAAGCGCATTTATGTGCTGAATTTCCGCCTCCCGGTGTTCCCCTTTCACCACATGCCCGAGGCACAGGAATAAACTGATGAGCGCATGGTCGGGATAGCTCAACTGCAGGGCTCCGACCCACTTCAGAAAATGATCCGGATTCCCTCCCGGCGACAAATTCTTATTCGAGATGTAGTTGATGAGAAGATTAAAGGTGAACCAGATGTCGAAGACGTGATCCTTGGAGTGCAGCCGGTCACGGGGCAGTTGGAAGATCTCCTTCGGGCTCAGAAATTCCCGCTCCTTCGCGCCGAATGCATTGGACGTGGATCCGACCACCTTCTCGGGGGAGGGGATGAAATCCCGAATCGATGAGCTGTTCTTTCCGGCGTCCGGCGATTCAGGCGCCCGCGCATTAAGAGCGCTGCCCACCTGCTCGTACTCATGGCAGCTGTCCGACGGATCGAGGTTCGTTTCCTGTATGTCCTGATAAACGGCGATCCCGGCCCATGACAACCGCATCTCCATCGCGAAGTGAACGGTATCGAACAACTGTCCGTACGTCTCCCCGTCGAATCCGATCATGTAACATCCCACGACAAACATGTCCGGATGCTGGTTGATCAATCGGGATACTGTTCTCAACTTGGGCAGCGTGGCCGGCTTCCTGATCTTTTTCAGCATATCCGCGTTGCCGGTTTCAATCCCGATACGAAACCCGACACAGCCGGACCTGGCCATCAGGCTGAGGATTTCCTCATCCAGAAATGCCGCGATGATGCCGATGTTGGCGGCCCATGTGATATTCAGATTCTCTTCGATGATGCGGTTCAGAATTCCGACCAGCGAGTCGCGGTTGGCGAGGAAATCCTCGTCGCACCACTCGAAATGCGTTACCCCCTTGTCTTTCACGAGAAAGCGGATTTCCTCCATCAATACGTCCGCGGGGTACTGGCACACTTCGTTGCTGCCGCGATATTGGGAAAGCCCGCAGAATGTGCAGTGCATTCGACAGCCGCGATTGAGCTGGATGCTGCCGAATTTCCTGTCGACACCGACCATTCGGGAATACGGACTCAGGCATCCCGCTCGATAATATCGATCCACGTCGACGGAATCATAGGTATGGATCAACGACTCCTGAAAGTCGACCATCTCCGCGCTTCCCGCGGACTCGCAAAGTTCCCCGCCGAAAGGGAAGCAGATTCCCGCGGTGCTGGGGATATTCCCGATGTCAAACCACACGCTCATGAAATATTTGATCCGTTCTTCCGCCTCGCCCTTGAAGACGAAGTCGCAAAGGTTTTTCGACAGAAGATTCCGCCATTCGATGGTGGGCACGGCGCCGCCGGCAAGCACCACGAAGCGGTCCTCTTCCTTCAGATGCCGCAGGACGGCGAGAAACGGATGATCCTTGCCCGCGAATATATTGGGAACAATGACTCCGGACGAAACTCCCACGATCCGTATCCCGGCATTCTCATTAAAATAGTCATCCAGGACATGCATCATCTCCGTGTTCAGATCCAGCGGCGCGCCGCGCGACCGGGATGATTTTTCCAGGAGAATCAGATTCAAATCCAGAATCCGCGATTCCACTCCGATGGTCTTCAACGAGGCGCTCAGGCACTGCAAGCCGCGCGGCGGGTAAGCATAGTAGCCGCGGTTGACGGCCGTCTCGGGTTTGAACGCGTCGAAACTGAATGTCGGACAATGGATAAGGGCGATGGATTTCTCCGAGGGAAAGCGCTTCTTGATGGAATCGAGATGGGTCTTGAACCGGTCGTTCTCATCCCCGCTTGAACGGAAGCAATCGCCATCTAGAAGCCTCGTAGAGGTATTCACGATGATCACACCTTGTACAGCTTTCTTCGCAAGCTGCGAAAAAAGATCTGCGCCAGGCTGTGAACAACGGAAAGCATGTTTTGAAATGAAAAGGCCTTGGTCTTGACGACGGTTCGGTGCTGCACCTTTGTCGGGACTTCCTCATAGCTCATGCCTTCGTTCAATAATCGAGTCACGATCTCGGCCTGATAGGCATACCCGTATGTGTCGGCATGCCACCTCATCACGTTATACCTCTTATGCAGAACAGACCCGTTGTAATATCGCAAGGAATAACCGGTGAGCGCGTTGACTATTTTCGTGTACAGGATGGAAAGCATTCGTCTCCTGGGTTCCCGTCCGTCGATTTCCAGATAGGGAAGAATCATGTCGGCCTCGCCTCTCTTTTCGAGCACGGCCACCACGTCCTCGACGAACTCCATATTGCTTCCGCCGAAGAACTTGAAGTATTTTCCGCTTCCGATGAACGCGCAATCCGTGTAGTTCCGGGACAATCCCTTCCGCTGATCGTTCCGGATCAATCGCAGGGGCAACTCGGGATGCCGGCAGCAGTATTGTTCAACCAGGTCCGCCGATCGGTCGGAGGAGTGGTCGTCGACCACGATGATTTCATAGGAACATCCCGCGATGCGGACAGCGGACAGGATCGTTTCGATGGCGCCGATGATATTCAGTTCTTCGTTCAGGCAGGGGACGAAAAACGTGACTTCGATTTCATCCAATGTCATTGTAAACTTTCTTCCATCATCGATGATACTGCGAGCCGTTCGATTTTCCATCGAAAAATGGCGATAGGACAAGGGCCATGGGAAAAATGAGTGGGAGAAAATGATCTACCTGATTCTGGGATTTGTGTTTTTCTGCGTCTTCGTGATCTCCCATATCTTATGCGCCCGATGCGGCCTCATGAACGTGCAACTTTCCCGGTTGTTGTTCCTTTCCATTTTCTGGCTGGTCGTTTATGCGGCGATCGTGCAACTCTTCGATGTCGCCGCCGGACCCGGCATGCGAAGCGCGCCGCTCTTGTTCACGTCCCAGGCCCTTTACTTTCTCATCTGCCTCACCTACATCGTCGAATGCAGCCTCGTGCCTTACGGAAGCCCGTCGATGAAGATCCTGGAGTGGGTAAGCCGGCAGGCGGACGCGGAAGCCACACACGGCCAACTGAGAGAATTCCTGGCCGGAGAGAAATTGATTCAAACCCGGCTGGAAGATCTTATAGCCGGGAGCTACATTCATTTCGACGGCGCGCGCTATCGCCTTCAACCGCGCGGTCT
The DNA here is from genome assembly GCA_964499705.1 of uncultured bacterium. Lineage (GTDB taxonomy): Bacteria > UBA8481 > UBA8481 > UBA8481 > UBA8481 > JBBTKW01. The sequence continues at coordinate 125,623 of CAZCME010000006.1, forward strand.
CCGCATAGCCCGTCTCATGAAAGCCTACCGCGGCATTCTCAGACGCGAAGCGGGGGGATAGAGGATGCCGCGCCTGATCGATCCTTTGGACGCCTATGTGCTCGGCACCGCCCTCGTCAGCTTCGGGCTCTTTCTGGCGGTCCACGTGGCGGTGTTTCGTTATGGGCGTCCTCGACGGATCACGCCGCCGCTCATCGTTTCCTTTGCCGCGGGATTCCTCGCCGATGCGGGAGCGGCGCTCATGCTTGTCTTACACCCGACGGAAGCCTTCGCCTCTTATTCGGAGGCTGCCCGGTGGCTGGGTGGTTCGGCCTCGCTGGCCGTGTATTCCCTCGTCACGATGCATTACCTCTCCTGGGTCTTCGGCATGGGAGAAGCGGCGATCCGCATCCGGATCCTCCTGGAGCTGGAACGAAGGCCGGAGGGGACGGCAACGCTCCAGGAGATCCATGAGGCCTACAACGACGAAACGATCCTGAAGATTCGTCTGGGCAAACTGGTCGGAGCCGGGTATCTGCAAAGGGACGGACAAACCTACCGCGTCCGCCGCAAGGCCGTGTTCCTGCAGTCGAAGATGATAGGACTGTTGAAGGCGGCGCTGGGCCTTAATAAATAGATAAATGGAAAAATAGATAATTCCGGATTCGGACCGGGTCCCGCTCGACCCTCCCCCCACTCTCCTGTATAATCCGCGCATGATGCGATCGGTCATCATCACGGCACAGGGATTTCAGGACGAGGAATATATCTATCCGTTCTATCGACTCGCCGAAGCCGGCTTTCATGTGGACGTGGCGACGAAGGACGACGCGCCCGCGAAGGGCAAATACGGGTTGACCGCGAAACCCAGCATCACCATGAATCAGCTCGATGCCGCGCGATTCGACCTGGTCGTTCTCCCGGGCGGCCACGAAGCGCCGGACCGCGTGCGTCAGATTCCCGAGGTGCTTTCATTTGTCCGCGCCATGAACGATTCTAAGAAGATCATCTCGTCGATCTGCCACGGGCCCTGGATCATGATTTCCGCCCGCATCGTCCGCGGCCGGAAACTCACCGCGTACGCGGCGATCCGGGACGATCTGGAGAACGCGGGAGCGATCTACGTCGACGCGCCCGTCGTGGTGGACGGCAACTTCGTCACATCGCCGCACTACAACAACAATGGCGACTGGATGCGCGCGACCTTGAATCTCTGCGGGGTTTTGCAGATCTGATTTCATGGATCTCGACGACATGATCTTCGTCGCGGAACACCGCGGCGACCATCCCACGATGAACGAGATCGATGGTTCCTGTATCATCGAGGCATGAATCCGCCATCGAAACATGCGCCGAAAAGTCCTCTTTCCTCTGAATTCGATCCGCTCGCCCGGCGGCGCCTTTTTTTTCTCCTGGCTTTGGGGCTGCTTTGCTACGCGCGGTTGTATCTCATCCGGACTCCGGTCTGGGACGACAAGTGCTGGCTGTTGTCCTATTACTCCACGTCCAGTCTCGACGAATACCTCAGCACGGGGTTCGAGCAGTTGCGCCGGATTCCGGGAGGAATACTGTCATGGCATCTGATCGGTCTTCATAAGAATACGGATTTCTATTATCTCATTTTTCATTCGCTCAATCTCATCACGCAGATCGGCGCGCCCTTGCTCTTGTATTTCTGCATCCAGAAGCTCTTCCAGGATTCCGGCCTCGCATTTCTGATCGCGCTGGTGGCTCTTGTCTACCCCATCGACACAACGACTCCGATCTTCAGCATGTACCCGTGGGGACTGTTGTTGAGCCTGGCTTCCCTCTATGTGATGATACGAGGGTTAACCCCGGAGATCCGGTGGTCATGGCTTTTTCTGTCATTGGCGACCGCCATGACCGCGCAAATATTCTGCGTCGAGGGGGCCGTGGCGCTGGAGCCGGCTCGCGTCATGGTGATCTGGATGATCCTGGCGTCACGCGGGGACATGCGCGGCCATACGCGACATCCTTGTCGCTCTGCGGCACGCCATGACGGCGGTCACCGCCTCCCTCCATCCATGGAGGTCGGCCGTTCGCGACATCCCTGTCGCTCTGCGGCACTCCCTCCATCCATGGAGGTCGGGAAAATTCCGCGCTTTTTTTTGCCGATCTCCCTCATGTTCCTTCTCGGAACCCTGCCGCTCGTGGCCTACAAAATCCTCTTTCCGACATTTGGAATCTACGAGGGAGTTTATGCTCCCCAACCGCTTTTTCTCATGAATCTGGAGATGCACGCGCAGGCAGTAGCTTCCTTCTTCTTCCTCAACTGGTTCATGTTTTCCACTTTTCTCAACGATGGCCTTCTCTCCTTTTCCACTGTGTTACTGGGAATCTGCGGCGGTCTGGCGGGGTGGATATGCGCTCGATGGTTGCTGAAATTCGAAAAGGAAGACGCCGCAAAATCGGAGATCGCGAAAACGTTTATCGAAATCTGCAGGAAGCGGAAGGTTATGTTTCTGCTGGGGCTCGTTTATTACGCCCTGCCGGTTCTCCTGTATGAGTATGCGGGACGCGTCGTGGAATTCGGCCTTGGATCTCGCAATGGCGCTCTGCTTGTAATCGGATTTTCCATCATCTGGGGCACGGCGCTCGACGCCATCTTGACGGCGGCGATGGCCGCGGGGCGGACGATCTGGCCGCCTCTGGTTCTTGCTCTCTTCCTGGGAACGGGCGTATTCTTCCACAATCTCAATCACGATATCTTCCTTGATGCGGAAATTTCCGCGCGTCCCTTCTGGAGAGCGCTCGTGAAGAGATTTCCCACGCTGCCGGAAAAAGCTTCCGTGCTGTTCGATGTCCGACATCCCCACAATCTCTATGATGAACCTTATCACAACGCCTACGCTCACTGTCTCGAGTTCTCTCTCAATATCCTGTATGCGCCATCCGCGGCGCCCGCGGATTTTCGAAATTACATGGCCGGGTCCGCGATGTATTGGGAGACGACAAGGGACTTGGAGCGGGTGTTCGCGCACCGTCATCCGGGCACAGGCCGGATGTTCACGGACTCGGAGGCTGTCATCATCATCCGGTATGAGAACGGGGAGCTTCTTGTAAACCGGGAGATCCTCTCGAAGTATCCCGATGTTCCCTATCGCGAACTGCTCGATATCGATCCCCCTCCATTGCCGGACACGCCGGGTATTTATCCTCTACGGTATAAGTTGAAAGGGTATCTGTAGTTTCAGACCACCTTTTCAAGTCGGTGTTCCGGGTACGATCCGCTCTGCCTTCACCGTTCCCGCAACACGAAGCGAAACGCGCCTCACAGGGACAGGCAAGACGGCCGAACGATAGCGGGCGCCACCATCGAGAATCCGTTTCTATAGACGGCTCAGGGGGACGCTCCGGCATGGAGCCGACTCATGTACTGATGAACGATCCCCGCGTATTTCCTTATCCAGGACAGCTGGATCCGATGCCTGTTATTCGCGGGGCCACGCGTGAAGATCGTGATGAGGTAGGGATTGTCCTTCATATAAACGATGCCGCATTCGTAGAACGCCCCGTGAAAGACGCCGTACTTCATGGCGGAGATCGTTCCCGACGGCAGAACCGAGCGGATTCCCTGCTGGAACTTCGTCTGCGTCAGTAGTCTCAGCGCCCTGGCGGAATGAGTCTCATTCAGATACGTCGCATTATAGAGCGCCCGGATGATGTTGCTGTACTGCTTGGCGGTCAGTTTCGTTCCCAGCTTGAAAGGATCCGTGGCGGGATTGGAAACCTGGAAGGGATTCGGCACGCCAAGATCGTCGAAGACCAGCGCGAGGTGCGAATCGGAGATGTAATAGCAGAGAGCGGAGTTGGCGCTGTTGTTCGAGTATAGAATCATCGTGTCGATCAGCGATGAAATCGTGTACTCCCCCGGTGCGAGCGGCGAATCTTGCGCGCGGGCGAAGTGGTCGTTCGGCAGCGCGGACATCTCGGGCGTCATGACGACTTTCCGCTGCAGAATACCGGGTTGCTGTTCCTCGGCCTTGAACCACGCGATCATCACACCGACCTTGATTAGGCTCGCCAGAAACGTCGGCTCGCGCTCGTTGATCCCGATGTTGACGCCGCTGTTGAGATCCTCGAGATAGATCGAAACGCTGTCCGATGTCCCGTCCGTTGCGAGCTGAGTCAGAAGATCCGACCGTAGAGTCCGGAGGTGTACGATATGGGCATGCGAAGTGCGCAGCGCAACCATGGGACTTAGGAGAGGATCGCTGGCAATTGGTTTTGGTCGCGCCGGCGTCCTCGCGGCAACATTTGTCATGATGCAAAACAGCAACACAAGGGGCGTAAACGCCCCAGTCCACCTGCCCCTATGACACTTCATAAAAGATCACTTCGCTACTATATCAGACCTCGAAGGATTGCCAAATATGTCAATTCCAGCTCCGCAAGGAAACGCTGACAGTAGACCCGCACTCCGATTATACTATTTGACGTGTCGCCGCCCGGTTCAAAACGAGCATCTGGTTTTCACTGGATGTCATTGCCGTCTTTCGTCGTTCTTGCAACCGTAATTTTCCTTGCGACGCAATTCGATCCCGCGCTCCCTGCAGGCGGCGCCGCCGGATCGTCCGCCCCCGCGCATTATTCCGCCGATTCCATCACACTCCTCTTCGATAACTTTGACGGCTCCCATCAGGGCGTTGCCGCTTCCGCAGGCATCTCCTACGAAACAGGTTATCTCTCGGGCAACGCCGTGCGATTCCCCGACACGATGTCCTTCATCCGATACAGCGAAGGATTCTGGCAACCGAACGGCGAGGATGATTTCCAGGAGTCGGGAACGATCGAGTTCTACTACCGGCCGGAGACCTTCATCTACTCGGGCGCCAGGCCCTACGGCATGCTCTTCACGATCGGCGAACGGAGCACGTTTCCGAATTTCGGCGAGCCGAACCTCTCTGTTTTCGAAGATGGACAACTCCGCTGGGAGATCGCCCGGTCTCCCACTGGCATCACATACAACACCGCCGCGGCAAACGACCCTCCGCTCTATCCCGGCCAGTGGTATCACGTGGCGGCGACGTGGAGCGGCAAGAATATTTTCCTCTACCGAAACGGAACTCTCGTGGGAAACGGGACTTCGGATTCCTTTGTCCTCGCCGACACGTTTCTCCTCGGCGCCACCGGAGTACTGCCGTTGGCGCAAGGAATCGGTGTTCAGGCCCGATTCGACCGGCTGAGGATATCCAACCGAGCCCGAAGCGCCGACGAGCTTCCATCCGCCATGGACGTCAGGATCGATTCTCCTGTGAATGGAGAGGATCTCACGCCGCCGTTTCCCGTCGCTTACCGCGCGTTCGAATCGGTGTATCGCTCGCGACTCGTGGACCTTGGCGTCGACACGAATTCGTCCGGTTTCGATGGAATCGTCATGGCGCGCAACCTCCCCGAATCCGGCGTCGTCCTGACAGGCGCGGGAATTCCGGACGGCACGTTCTACGTCTATGCCATCGCTCACTCCGGCGAAGATTCCGCGTTTTTCTACACCGCGTCGCCGATCCACGTCACCGCTTCCACCCAGTACTCCATGATCACGGATCCACTGGACACGACGGCGACGGTCGCCAACGTTCCGACAACCGGCGACTCGTTCGTGCTCATTCTCCTGAATGGCGGAGGAATCACGTCCGGTTCGCTGACCGCCTCCGCCGACTCGATCGGCACAAACGCCAACTACTCCATCGCGGCGCGCCTTCTCCAGGCGGCCGACTCCGTCCGAATCTTTATCTGGACCACCGAAACCGCGCCGTCGATACTCCTAGGCGTCCGGAGCGACACCGGCAATCTAAGCGCTACGCTTCCCGCCGGGATCCCCAATTCCGAACTCGGACGTGCGACATTCGGCGCGACGGTCGTCTCGCTCGAGTTCCTCCGTTCGAACGGCTCGATGATCGGCGATACGACTTCAACACACCTGCTTCGCGATACGTTTTCGTACTCGCTGGAGTATCAACTCTCGGCGGCCACCGCCTCTGCATATCAGTCACTCGGATTCGATTTATCCCCGGGATCGGGTTCCTTTGCGTTCTATTTTTCGGACACGTATGGATCCCCCTGGATTTGGGATTCCTCCGTCATGGTCTCCGTACTGGCGGGTTCCGGAGGCGGCATCCTCGTCCGGGTCGCCGGGATCACGCGTGATCTCCCCGGAGGCCTCGGCATGGCACCGAATGGAGGCGTCGTTCTGAACCAGGTCGACGAGCCGGGCTTCTGTATCCTCTACCATATGGGATTGGCGGGCTGGGCGCTGGAATTCCTGCGCGCCCTGAGGGATTTCATCATGAGCCTTGCGCTGGGAAGATGGGCGACGGAAATCTACTACACGCTATAGTTCGATTGTCCGGTGTGTGTAAAAATTCTTACCTTTCATTTTCATAGCTAACTGTCCAAAGCCGAGTATAATTTCCACATCATGCGACAACCTCGCCGGGCAGGGGGCCGATGAAAAATCGCCGTCTTGGCGCGACCTTTTTCGGCCTTATCTTCTTAACAATAGCCTTATTCCTGCATTCCGCTCCCGCGCATGCTTCCGGCGACGACCGAACGATATCCTCGATCAGGATCACCCCGGACAATGTCTTCGACAACGATACGACAGCGCCCTACAGCGACTCCGCGATCTACATCCGGATCAACATCGCCGGCGCCAATGTTGGCGGCGACGAGGATCCGGACGGCGAAGGGGGTCAGAGGGTCGAGATCGAGAATTCCGCGACCGGTGAAATCGTCGCCCGGATCATTTCCACGGAGTCCCAGAACGTGGCCGCCGCGCTCATGTTCTGGGAAGGTCACGGCGACACCCAGCGCGCGAACGCCGATACGCTGCCCTATGGGACGTATGTCATCCGAGCCTACCAATCGATGCGCGACTTCAATTCCGGCGACATCGTTGACGTGGAATCGGTCGACGGAATCTACATCGACCGCCCCGGCGATATGCATGTCTCGTCCACCGGAATCCTCACGTGGGTCAATACGGGAACCAATCCCGGAATCGTGCAGGTGGCGTTGAACGATCCCACCCAGGACAATCCCACCTTCATCAAGAGGCTCATCCTGGACACGGCCACGACGGGATTGGCCAACAATGACTACGCCTACGGGCTGACGGTCAATTCCCAGGGGTACATCTTTCTCTCCGACAATTACTGCACCAACACGTCGCGGACAAGAATCATCAAGTACGACACGGCCATTCCCATGACGGAGCTGGTCGATCCGAAAGGCAGGAGCTGGTACGACACGAGCGGCGGTTACATCGACGAGATTTACGGGCTGGGGATCTGCGATCAGCCGGGTCCGTGGTTCGACACGATCTACGCCGCAACCGCGTCGGGCATCGCGGGAGGTGGAGACGGCGGCGCCGTCGAATGCATCCTGATGCTCCGCGACACCGGCACGAAGGGCTACACCTTCCGCACGTCAAACAACACGGCCGATGACTATTACGATGTCGCGCCGATGGAGACGCAACTCCCCAGCCAGAAATCCGATTCGTGCGTCTTCGCGATCGATTATCTGAACAACGAAATCGATTCGTTCCGGTTCACCCCCGCGGCGGACGTCATCTACCAGGAACTCGACGCCAATGTTCCAAAAAACATGAAGGGCGGTATCTGGACCTACGGAAACTCCTTCTATTGGACGGCCTACGAGGATCTCGATTCCTTTGCCAAGCACGGCAAGAACCGGCAATCGCTCTACACGATCACCGACCCCAAGCTTGACGGCGCCGTCAGCATCTGCGTCTGGTATGACAGCACGACGAATGACACCTTCGTCATCGTCGGCGCGCAGATCGCCAATGAAATATCCATCTGGAAAGAGGCCGCTGACGGCCTTTCCGCGACGTATGTCCGGAGCATCAGGGAAGACGATTACCGGCTCTCGGGTCCGACCGGCATCGCCACCGACTCGGCAGGCGCCGTGTATGTCGTCTCCCGTACTTCTCTCAGCGTCAAAAAGTTCGACAGGGACGGAATATTCGTTCCATTGAGCGGCGCCCCCAACGGCCGCTTCCTCCAAGGACGCGACGCGACGACCGACCTCAGCGACACGGAAGGGTTCCAAAATCCCGGAGCCATCTGCATCGACACGGACGGATATATCTACGTCTTCGACCAGGTTTCCGGATTCAGCGGCGCGGCCGTCATCAAGCGCTTTGCGCCGGACGGAACGCCGGACGATACGACCTGGTTCAATCTCCGCTACAGCGTTCCCGGCCTGGCTTGGAACGGCGAAATCACCATGGCCATCTTCGCCAACTCGAACATCTTCGGCCTGTCGCGGGAGAACGACGGTCGTCTCTTCCGTGTCGGGCTCGGCAAGGACTCGACTTTCAAGAATGCCGTCACGACGCCCGCGATTGACCGCGATCTCCTTTCGCTCAGCTATGGCCCTTACTTCGACCGGACTCTCCCCAATCGCTTCTTCGCGAGCGCGCTCTATGTGTTCACGGACCAATTCCGGATTCGCGTGTACACAACCGATATTAATCAAGAGCTGGTCGGCCTTGCGGGAACGAGCGGCGAAATCACGGTGACGCAGGACTACCCTTGGGGCGGTTCACCCAACATTCCCCAGCCGTTTCTCGTCGACAATTTCGGCCAGATCTACATGATGCCGGACGACGATAACCTCACCAGTTTCCCGCTCCGGATCTACAACGGAGCCGATTCTTTCAGTCAATTCGGCGCGAATGCGACATTCGGCTACACCTTCAATGAAGGCAGCGGAATTCTCCAACTGAGCGATCCGCGCCAGGCGGTCTGGGCCGACAACGCGGGGGTCTACCAATTGAATGGCGCGACGGGTCGATACGAGCAGAGCTTCTGGGTCAACGACAGCACGAACAACAGGCTGAGAAAACTCCTGCTGGCTTGGAACGACGTCGCGACGACGACGGTGGACATCGCCAAGTCGGAGGACTCCCCGCGCATCTCCTCCGCGACGCTCGAAGAACGAGATTCTTCGGGCGCGCTGGCGGCCTGCGCGCTGATCGACGGCATCTACTACGTCAACGCGGGCGTCTGCACGATGTCGGTCAACTTCAATCACGTCTGCGCGTACAAGTACAGCCCGGACACGCCGACCATTCAGATCAAGCCGACGGGCGGAAGCTTCACGAGAATCAACCAGGATTCCATCTTCTGGAATGGCGTCAATTTCCGCTGCACGTTCGTCGTGACAAGCGCCATGCAGGACGGCGATGTCCAGATCCGAACGGAGGATTTCTACGACACGACGTTCTCCGTCCGATACCAGGATCCGAATCCCGACCAGACGGATTACGATCTCTCCGACTTCTTCAAGTCCTTCTACATCGACCAGACCGGGCCTTCCATGACCATGACGACACCGCCTTCGGCAGGCGATACGACCGCGCTCTCCACGTACAATGTGGGCGGCACGATCACGAATGAGGTGACCGGTCTCGACGCCAACATCATCTTCAGCAACTACACGGCGCTGACGGGCGGCACCGAATTCGATTCCATTTCCACCATCGCGGACGCCTTGGACGGAACGTTTGCCGGCACGCTCGATCTCCAGTCGCCGGCGCCATCCAACAACTACATCCAGGTCACCGCCGTCGACGTGCTCGGTAACCGCTCGGTTCTTTCGCCCCGCCGGCTCGTCATTCGCCAGAAGAACGTCGGCAACGCCGGCATCGCGCCCAACTCCGAGACGATCGTGGCGTCGCCGCGCCGTTATCTCATCACGTATTCTGCCGCTCAGGCGCTCTCCAACGACACGCTCCGGTTCACCATGCCGTCCGCATGGAGCCAGCCGCAGAAGAACAACGATCTGACCGAAGGTTATGTGACGATCCTCGAAGGGCCGAGCGCGTACACGGACTCCAGCTTCAGCAGCCAGAGCGTGACGGTGACCGGGGTGACACGGAGCATCGGGGAGAACATCCGGCTGGTGTACGGCGACTCGACGAGCGCGGGGGGCGGAGGCAACCAGACGGCATTGGCGAAATCGACGACCGACGCGCCGCTCGACGACAATTCCAACACGTTCCTCGTGGAGCTTCAGCAGGTTGGCGAGACGACATTCACGACCGTTTCGCCCGCATCCGGCCTGACGCTGACGGTGCCGCTGAGGGACTCCTCGGCGGCGATCGCCATCGTGGAAACCGGTCCGCGCGGCAATGCGGTCCTGACCGATTCGGTCGTCATCTCCAAAGGCGCGGAGACCAAGGTGATGCAGCTCCGATTTTACAACTCCAACGTCGGCGCTCACGCCAACCGAGTCTCCTCACTGGTCATGACGGTTGAATCGGACACAGGCGCGTCCGTCACATGGGTCAACACCGCTTCCCAGCTACGTGTGATCAATACAAACGAAGGCACGACATTCGCCACCGCGACGACGCTCCCCGCCAGTAACTCACTGACGATCAATCCAAGCGGATTCACGATTGACCAAAGCGCGACGCGGGATATGGAGTTCTGGATCACCATGTCGCCTTCAGCGACTCCCGATACCGTACGATTCTATTTGTCGTCGCTGTCGGCCATCACGATAGTCGACAGCGCATCGAGCAAGTCGCTGTCCACCGTGGAGCAGGAGACGAAATTCGTGGGGCTCAGGACGGGAGAATACGATATCATCGGCCTGGCGGCGGCCGATACGCTTTATGTCGGCGCTGACACGGACGCCCTGACGCCGACGGACGTCTCCACGCGACAGCAGAACCGCCGGATCATGGACTTCTCGTTCCGTAACGATACGCCGTATGTCGATACGCCCGTCAATTCGATCCGCGTCGACAAGCTGATCCTGACCGTGCGGGACTCCTACGGAACCGGCATCATCCCCGCCCGAATTCTCAAGGGCATCCGTTTGCAGGACGCGACGACGAGCACGTCGTACGGAGGCGTCGACACCCCGTCGATTCCCTACGTCGGCGATACCGTGGCGCTCCAGCTTTCGGGGCTCGTCATCAGTTCGGGCGGAACCGTCAACACCAAGCTCCTCGTCGACATCGTCAACGACACGGTTTCACCGGACAGCTTCCGGATCTTCCTCGACAGCCCGGCCACGTCCGCGCAGGACAGCCGGATCATCGCGAAAGATCAGATCTCGCAGTTCAGCGTCAAGATCCTCGACGAGCTCGGCGATCCCGACGACTTCAAGTTCCAGACGGCGGGCATAAAGATCATCCGCCGGGGACGAGTGAACATCGCCTACTGGACGCTCCTGCAGACGGATTCCAGTGTCGTTCCCGGCACGATCGTCGCCGGGTCGCAATTCTTCCTCGCGCTCCACTGCACCGCGACGCCGACACAGGGGCCGGTTCGCGTCATTCCGTCCGACACGGACATCAAGGTCACGAACCAGGGCAGGAACGTCACGAGCCAATTCACGTTCGACGCCTTGACGCCGGAATTCACGTTGACCGCGGGCAGCGCGGACACGATCTACTGGGGAGTCGTCCAGAACTTGGGCGACACCACCGGCACGCTCGTTTTCCAGTTCTCCGACACGGGCGGCGCCGGCTCGACAAGCGCCGACACACGGCCGCGCTTCTTCGACGCGCACGATTATGACGGCGCGGACGCGATCCGCGCGGAGTCGTTGAACGAGACACGGACCGTGAGCGTCACGTTCACGTCCCAGTCGCTCGTCACGACGACGCACACGCTCGATACGACCTACGCCAACGCCGCCGAGACGGCCGTCCCGATCCTCCACTTCAGCATCAAGAACAACCAGGGTACGGCGCGGCGGCTCGATTCCGTAGTCGTGGAAGCGATCTCTCCCGATTCCGCGATCAGGCTCGTCCGGCTTTATCACGACGGCAAGACGACCGACACAGGAACGCTCAAGCGATCGGATTCGCCGTACGCCATCGCGGGATTTGATACGCTCGTTTCCACGGACACGCTCATGGTAAGCGACAGTTCCGTGATTCTCCGATGCTCCGTGACGATCGGCGCGGGGCGGACGGAATCCTTCTTCATCGCCTTCGACTTCGACAATGTGGTGAACGACAACGACACATTCGACGCGCGGATTCCCGCAAGCGGCCTCCGTACGGTTCAGGAAGCCTTCTATCCGACAAGCCTCGTGAACTCCGCGGGCTCGGGCCGGCTGGAGGTTGTCGCGAACAGGATCACGATCACGCCGGATTCGCAGACCGTGGCCGTCGGTTCCAGCCCGAACATCACATTGAAAGCCGTGGACGAGTACGGGAACCTCGACAACGCGATCAACTATGAAACGGGAACTCAAGGGCACAACGTCCAGGTCCAGGTCTCATGCACGGAAGTGCTCCCGCCCGGCGATTCGAGTTTCTCGATCACGGGCACGAGCGGCATGACAAGCGTGACGCCGACGCCGGCGGCCACGGGAATCTCATCGATCAGCGGCCGGCTGACGAGCGGCCAGGGCCAGGTGACGATCCGCGACACCTCCGCGGAGACGGTCGCGATCACGCTTTCTTCGACACTCATCGACTCGACCGCTGCGATCCAGTTCGCCAACCTCATCACCGTATCCGCCGTGAATCTCGCCTCCGCTGATTCCGCCAGTCCCGACTCACGCGCGTTCCAGGTCGCGAAATTCCGCGTCGTCAACCAATCCGGCCAGAACGACGTCGTCAAGACAGTTGGCATCCGGTCTCTGAACGCGAACGACGCTCACATCAACGCCGTCATCCTCTACCGGGACGACAACGGGAATGAAGCGATCGATTCCGGAACTGATCTCACGGTGGCGACCGGGAACTTCACGTCCGGATTCGTCACGTTCGACAATCTCGACGCGTTGCCGCTCGATATCTTCGACCAGGACTCCGAGCTCTTCATGGTCGGTTACAACGTCTCGACAACTGTGTCCGACGCCGCCCTTCTCGACGCGCAGGTCGACACAGTCGTCATCACTTCGTCGAGCGCCAACATCGCATCGACCTTGAACTCTACGCCGAATCGCCGGACGGACGTGAAGGTGATAAAGCTCTCTCTCTCTCCGACCTCGGGAACAAACGGAACAGGCGTCAGCGTCGTTGCGTCCGTGGCCGCTGTCGACACGTACGGCAACACGGATATCCATTACAACGGCGGAACGGGAATCATCTGGGATCTGACCGGAAGCGCCTTCTGGCAATCGGCTACTCTAACCGCAGGGTACACGATTGGGCCCGGCGGCGGACTTCCGGACAACACGCAGATAAAGGGAACTCTCCAGAGCGGACAGGCGACTCTCACGTTCACAGATAACTCGGCGGAGACGCCGATTCTGACGGTCCAGACCTCCCCCGGCCTTACCGCGACGCACGATTCGGGAACCTTCGTCTTCCAGCAAGGCTACCTCGGAACCGCAATCGGCGCCGATAACATCACTGTCAATCCCGGCGACACGAACATCGTCCTTCTGGCGTTCAATCTCTCCGCCAACGGCGTCTCTGACTCGCCCGCATCCTTCAGCTTCGTATGGGGTTCTTCGGCCGACACGCGCCAGATCCGGAACCTCCGGCTCTTCACCGACCTCGACAACGCCGGAGGTTCGACGAGCGACGACACGTTCTCCGCGTCCGCCGACACGCGATATGCCGAGGCCGTCTCCATTGTCGGAACGACATGCACCTTCGTCGCGGTGTATACGAATGACACGAAGTATCTTGCCAGCGGCGGTAACCGTTCGTACTACCTCGTGGCCGATATCGCCGACACCGCAATCGGCGGAGACACGCTCGACATGGAGATTCCGCAGGCTTACATCGCCACTCACACGCAGATCCCGAACGTGCCTCTTGCCGTCCGGAATTCCGCCGGCAACTGCACCGTCGCCCGTGTGCCGGACACGTTCCGCATCGGGACGATCGCGACGTCGGATCGGCAGGCTTCGGAGGATCAGACGGAGATCGTCTCGATGACGCTGCGATTTTCCAGCCCGAGCGCGGCCGACCGGAAGTTCTACGTGGAGACCGTCGCGTTGCAGGTGGAGGGTTTGACCGGCGGGAAAGTTCCGTCATCCGTCATTCGGCGGGTCAAGTTGCGGAACCAGGGCTCGGGAACGATCTATGCCGACACGACATCGGTGCCGGCGGCCGGCGACTCGATCGTCGTGAAGATCCCGTTCGATACGGCCAATCCCCTGGCGATCGGCGGCGCGACTCCGGAAACGGTCGTGATCGACGTCGTCCTGCAGATTGCATCCACCGTCACGAACAACGACACCTTCCGACTCCGTATCAACGGTTTCGACACGAACAGCTTCCGCGTCTTCGACCATAAGACGAACGTGCTCTCGCCGAAAGATCAGAAAGGCAACGTCTCCGGCCTCTACGGGGCGGCGGCGCCGATTCTCGGCTCGGTCGTGACCGTCCAAAAGCAGGCGCTCGTGACACAGCAGGCGATCCGGATCACGGATCCCTCCGGGAACGACATCACGTATCCCACGAGCATCACGCAGGGCGAGCAGTTCAAGGTGGAGCTCGGACTGCGGGCATCGGCGGGCCGCGCGGACGCGCAGGTGAAGTCGGCGGACACGGACCTGACGTTCTACCGTGCCAATGGCATCACGGACATTACGAACGAATTCACCATCGCGTCGCGCACGCATTCGACGCTCACGACGATCACGGCGGGTACCGTCGACACGATCACATACACGGTCGCGCAGGGCGCGCCTTTCTCCGGCGCGAACGAGACGCTCGTCATCAATAATTATCTCCTCTCCGATACCGGCCCCTATCTCCAGGATTACAACTCGAACGCGGACGGCGTGAAGCTTCGGATCTACGCCGTGGAGGACGCCGTCTCGACGGACGCCGTCCGGATCGATTCCACCTACGCCTCCGTCTCCGTCGTGACGCTCGCCGCCAACAACATCGCGCCCGATTCGCAGGGCACGCGCATCTTCGGATTCAAGATCACGGACGGCGGACCGCGGGACACGATGACGGGGATCCGGGTCCATCTCGCGACACCGTCCTTGGCTCCGATGATCAAATCCGTCTGGATCGCGATCGACACGAACAAGAACGGGTCCTATGACTCCGTCGCCACCGGCGGCGACACGTATTTCGGAGCCGTCCAGAACTTCCTGACGTCCGACACGGTCTTCTTCATCGACACGTTCCGGCTGTATGGTTCCGGCGATACCCGCGAGTTCTGGGTCTGCATCAACCTGGAGACCGCGGGCATCACGGATTCCGTTCAGATCCGTGTGGAGATCCCGATCGACGGCATCGGATTCCGTGGTGCATCCGCGGACCAGGACTCCATTCCGAAGACTCTTCTCACGTCGAGCGTCCTGATGAGAACGATCATAGTGGCGACGAGGATCGTGGGTAATCCGGACTCGCAGACCATCGCGGTAGGTGCGGGCGCGACGATCACGATCACGATGGAGGACACGTACGGCAACCGCAATATCCGGACGACGAACTACGCGCAAGCCACGACAAGCTGCCTCATACGCGATACGTGGGGACCCATCGCGGGGGGAACGTCGTATGACAGTAAATCCGCGCGGTGGACTTCCACAACGCTCACAAGCCAGTCGCCGGCGTCGCTGCCGACCCCGGCGGACAATTACGACACGCTCGTCACCGGCAAGCCGACCGCGGGTATCGCCACGGTGACCATGACCGATACGGCGACGGAGACCGTCGTGATCGTCTTTTCCGCAACCGGCATATCGGACATGCGCTGCACCGTGGCTTTCAACGCCGATCCGAATGTCACGGCGGTAACGCTTTCGAATCTGGGGAAAGTCTCGCCGGACTCCACCGATGCCGTGATCCTTCAGATGGACGTCGCGTATCCATTCACATTGACGACCGTCGACTCGATCTACCTCGTCTCCGAGAATACCTTCGACACTTCGATCAAGCGCCTGCGGCTCTGGGTCGACTCCAACCAGAACGGGTCCTTCTCCTCGGCGACCGACTCGAACATCGACACGGCGGCGTGGTCCGCCGGCGGCTGCTCCTTCCTCGTCAACAGGAACTGGGTCAAGCCCGCCACGATCTCCACGCAGAGATTGTTCGTCACCGCGGAGATGGAAACATCTCCGCAAAACGACAACGACTCGATCGGCTGTCGGATCGAGCGCGGAGGCATCCGACTGAATCCGCCGGCCTTCCCGAACGGCTTCTTCCCGCCGACAGGCGAGCTGGACTCGATCAATACCGATACGCAGAACCAGATCATCGACGTGGATGCGACCCAGACGAACGGCCTCCTACAGATCCTCCACCCCGGCCAGCAGAACAAGGATATACCATTCACGTTGTCCATCAGAGCCTGCGACAAGAACGGCAACGTGGATCGCGTCTTCACGACGCTCGGTTCATCAAGCGCCAAGGATGTCACCTTCAGCGCCTCTCCGGCGGGCTTCACAATCAATTCCACATCGATGACGGAAACCGTGCCGCTTCCGGCGTCCACGATGCGCGCGCGATTCCTGCGAGGCTTCGACACGATCACGATCACCCCGTCGCTGGCCGATACGATCACGCTGACGGCGGATGTTCATACGCAGTATCCCGCCGACACGACCATCACGATCGTGGTGGTGGCGGGTGGATGGTCGGTCACGGCCATGTCGCTCTCGGACGGCCAGTTCGTGGCGGCCGATTCGGGACAGGTCGTTTCGCGCGTCGTGTTCAAGAACCTCGACGTTTCCACGGACACGCTCACAAGGATTGACGTCGCCGACCTCGGCAATCTCATCTGCAACACGGACGTCACGAACGTCGGGCTTTGGGCCGATAAGAACGTGAACAATACCTTCGACACGGGCACGGACACATTCCTAGGCAACACGACGTTCACCGCGACGGAGACGGCCGTCTTCGACATCGTGCGGCCGATCGGGTCGCTGAAAGCCGAGACCTATTTCATCGTTGTCTCGATCGCCGCCGCGCCGGCCGGCTCGGCAGGCGACACGATCAACATCCGCTATGTCACGCAGACCTGCTCCACCGCTCGATTCGGCCGTATCCCGACCGCGGATGTCACTCACACCGACAGCGTTTCGTACTCTGTGCCCTCGACCGGCAATCTCTTCGCCTACGCGCGTTCGGTCCCGGATGCCAATGCAACTTCCGGCGCCGACAATGTCCTGGTGGGCAGTTTCTTCGTCCGGAATACGCGCTCCAATGCCGACTCGATCCAGACAATCGTCGTTAAAAACGACACCGGCGCCCATCCCGACACGGGGATCCGGGTGAAGATCTTCATCGACGGAGATTCGGACGGCGTGTATGACGGTGTTGGAGTCGATACTCCGTTCGGATCGGCGGGGCTTTTCGTGAACCGCGTCTTCAGCCGGACGGATTCCGCGCGGATCGGCTTGAGCGGCGATACGGTCGGATTCCTCGTCCTCTTCGATCTTTCCGACACGTTGACCGTCGACTCGCAATACCTGCGCGTTTACATCGATACCGGCGGTTTCACGGCCTTCGTGACGAACGGATCCTCCGACACGGGCGAATCCGTTCTCCTCCGGTCGAGCGGCACCGTCAAGACGAACCTCGTCGGAACGGTCTTTCTCGGCGAGTCCGTTCTCGTCTCGGCCGGCAGCGCCGCCGCGACCGACACAGTCTTCGTCTCCGTCGCGGTCCGAGACACATTCGGTTCACCCCTGACGGGACGAGCCGTGACGTTGTATGCATACGGCTCGACGATCCTGACGACGAATCCCGTCGTCACGGACACTCAAGGTTACGCCCAGTACGCGATCACGTCGGCGACCGCCGCGGTCATTTCCTGCACGGTGGCGATCGATACCGGTTCTCCGCCGTCGGCGAAGCCGGCCGCCACCGGTTACGCGAACTTCATCTCGCTGCTGGCCGTCGGAGACACTCAGTTCACCTCGAACACGCAGCACGCGACGATCACAGGAGTGAATCGAAAGCACCTGACGGCGCCGTCGTTCGATTCGGCGAATCCGAACAACATGGCGTACGGGTATTACGAGAACAGCAACTATCGGATCTATGGAGGAACATTCCCCGCGGCACCGGCGGCGATCGTTTCAAGCGCCGGTGTTCCCGGAATCGGGCTCGATGCCCCGGCACCGACCTGGACATCGAATCCGAAAGTCCGATACATCAAGGGCGTCGCTGGCGCCGTTGTGCTCTTCGGAGGCTTCTCCACCGACACCCACTTTGGATCCGAACTGTATTATCGGCAGCTTGACGGCGGCGGCGTGACGACCCGGATTTCTCCCAACGATACGCGGTCCGGTACATCCAACCTGAATTTCGACACCGACGCCGAATTCGATCAGTTCGATGTCTCCCCGTCCGGCGAGACGATCGTCTGCTCCTATACGGGACAACTCGCGTGGTGGCGCGCGGTTGGAAGCGCCTTCAATCCCGGAGCCGACTCCAGGACGTTCCAGTTCGTCACGACGCTCCGGGATTCCAACATGTCGCTCTTCGGCGGATATGGCTGGAACGGAGCCTACATCCAGTATCCGTCCTGGTCGCCGGACGGAAACAGGATCGCGTTCACAGTCGTCTACCGCAACAACGGCTTCGCCGGGCCGAGCGACACCGCGGAAATCTTCGTCCTCTACAACCTGGGCGGCATCACGACAACGCCCATTCCTTACCAGCGGTTCGGCAATGTGACGACGCTCCCTGCGACGACCAATCCCTACCTTGTCAAGGTGACAAGCGCCGATTCGATCCTCTTCGCTTGGCAGCCTCAGTGGAGCCGGGATGGGTCGGCGTTGTTCTTCAGCGGCAACAACAACTTGAATTTCGATTACGAGGTCTTCAACCAGACGGAGAATCCTCACAACGCCATCGGCGCCACGGGCGTGGACTTCAATACTTACATGGTCTACTACGACAAGGCGGCGGAGACGGTTCCGTACCGGCCGATCCTTGTGTCCCACGAGCCGAGCGTGGACGAGATCGCCGGCGAGATGTCCGCCACCGGCGAATCGCTCGCAATCATGCGCGCGCCCTCGCCGAACTACGAGGAAGTCCGGACTGTCCGGGTCGCAACGCAGGCGAACGTGACGACGTCCGGCGGGATCCTCTTCGATTCCGGCCGCGTCTCCGTCGTCATCCGGGAAAATGAGAGCTTCGGCAACGGCTTCACGATCTCCGGCCACACACCGGACACCCCGACCGCTCCCGGCAACGACTCGATCATCATTTCCGGTGTCGCCAAGCGGTTCTTCAATCCGGACACGCCGACAGCACCGGTCTACTTCCCTGAATCCGTGGTCGTTTACCTCTATTACAAGAAGCAGCACTTCACCGATACCGATCTCATCGGCTACGACGGCGACGGGGACGGTATTCCGGACCGCACGGAAAATTCCATCGGAGCGTACTACTGGAACACCGCGAACTGGGTTGCCTATCCGACCGTGCGGTTCCCGGCGGAGAACAAGATCCAGTTCTGGACGGATCACTTCTCGACGTATGCCGCCGGGCTTCCGATGGAAGCCCGCGCGATGGCGTTCGGCGGGAGCGTCAACGACGTGATCGCGTATCCGAATCCATGGCGCGCGGACGGCGCGACCGCGGGCCTGGCGTCGACGGACGAACGATACGGCATCAAGCTCACACGGATGCCGGGTCCGGATGTGCGCGTGCGGATCTACACCATTAACGGCGAGCTCGTGAACGACGCGACGGTGAACGCGGCGAACGGCACCTCGAACAATTCGTCGCTCCGGGTGACGGCCGCGATCGTCAACGACGGCACCGTCGGCGGAACCGTCTCGTGGAATCTGCGGAATCAGCGAAACCGGGAAGTGGCCTCCGGCGTCTTCTTGATCGTGCTGGAGGGCCCGGGAGGGAAAGCCGTCCGAAAAGTGGCGGTGATGCGATGAGGAAAAACAAGCGCGAATGCGAATGTTGGGATTTGGGATTTGGGATTTGGGATTTGATTTATTCACCTTTGTGTAAGTTTTTACACGCGACTCGTCCGCGCTATTCCCAAGCCCCTTATGGTAAGATAGGGATGGTGTAATGACCCGAACAGGCCGAAAATCAAGGATGATGCGCCGAATGCCTCCATCCTATCCTCGCGCTTCCGCAATCGCTCTGGTTCAACCTCAACATGCATGGTTCCTCTTCCTCATCGCGATGATACTCCTCTTCGCGTTCCTGCTTCCATCCCGGGCGGCCGACATCTCGTCACAGGCCGGAACGAAAACCGGAACGTTTCTGAAATTCGAACCGGGCGGACGGCAATCCGCGATGGGAGGAACCTACGCCGCGTACGGCTCCGACGTCTTCGCCCTCTGGGGCCAGCCCGCCGCGCTCGGTTCCGCTCCGCGCGCCTGGCAGGTCGGATTCCAGCACGCGGAACTTTTCCAGGGAGTCACGCAGGAATATCTCGGCATCGCCGGAGGTTTCGGAGATCGTTCGCGAGTGGGCCTCGTCGTCAACACCGTCGGCATCGACGATCTGCTTCGCACGACGGAAAACGCGGGTGGACAGTTGACCGGAACGGGCGGCACGTTCGGCGCGCGCGATCTCGCCGTGGCGTTGAACTACGGCATCCAGATGAGCGAGTACATCACATTGGGCGCCGCGGCGAAATACGTCGGCAGCGAGATCGACGATGTCCGCGCATCGGGATTCGCGGCGGACTTCGGAGTCCAGATGCGGCTCCGTAATATCGAGGACCTGACGATCGGCGCTTCCGTCACGAATGTCGGCACGGGCCTCAAGTTCATCCGGACGCGCGACGACTTCCCGACCACATTCCGCCTCGGCGCCGCGTATCGCATCCGCTCCATGAAACTTCTCCTCGCCGCCGACGCCGTGAAGTCGCTCGACCGGGACTTTGACGGCGGAGTCGGCGCGGAGTGGCGTCCCGTCGAGATCCTGAAGCTCCGGGTCGGTTATCGCACCCAGGGCGACGATGTCGGCGAAGGATTGACCGCGGGCCTTGGCGTCAATCTTGCCGGCCTGGAGATCGACTACGCCTACGTTCCCTACGGTGTCCTCGGCGATGCGCACCGCGTCAGTGCGGCCTATCTCTTCGGAGGCGGGCGAGAGAATATCGAGCCGGCCGGGAGCGCCGCTCCGGAGACACCCGAACCTGTCCGCGCGTCGCGAGTCAGGGTGTTGAAGCGCCCTTAACGCGTAAATCCACCTTGACCGGTCCTATTTTCCACTACTATAATTCGACGAGTTTCATATGAAACTGCTTTTCCTACAACCCACATATTACCACGATGCCGAGTGCAAGGACGTCTACAGCCTTGTGCCTCCCATCAGCCTTGCCGCCATGGCCTCCATTGCCCAGAAGCGCGGCCACCTCTGCCAGATCCTCGACATCATGGGCCGCGACACCCTGCTCAATAAGGCCGTCAACACGTTCTCCCCCGACATCATCTGCGTCACCTCCTTCACCACCAACTACCGCGACGCCGTCATGCTCATCAAGAGGCTCCGCAAGGAATACAACTTCGACGGCAAGATCATCTACGGCGGCGTGCACGTGACGCTCGAACCTGAAAAAAGCGTCAACCAGTGCGGCGCGGACATTCTCGTCGTCGGCGAAGGTGAAGAAACGTTCGAGGAACTCCTGGATGCCATCGAAAACAACAAGGACCTGACCCAGGTTCCGGGACTCTGCCTTCCCGGCCACGGTCGGACCGCTCCGCGCCGCTACCTGAAAGGCCTCGACGAGCTTCCCCGTCCCGCATACGAGCTCCTCGAATCGGGCAAGAACTCGCCCTACTCCACATCCGTCATCTTCGTCGAAGTCCATCGCGGTTGCCCTTACACCTGCTCGTACTGCTCCTCCAAATACCTGTACGGCTCGACTCTGCGGGCCCGTTCGCCCCAGAAGGTCTCGGAAGACATCCGCTACCTGAAGGAAAATCTCGGGATGAAGGAATGGGAGCCCGTCTCCGACACCTTCGTCTTCAACCTCGTCTGGCTGAAGGAATTCGCGGAGCTCGTCGGTCCTCTCGGCATGCGCCATCGCGCGAACGGAAAGTTCAACGTGATGAAGGAGGAGACGCTCGACTATCTGAAGCAGAGCGGATGCTACCAGGTGGACTACGGCGTCGAGTCGGCCGTTCCGAAGGTCCTGAAAAACATCGACAAGTTCACGGACATGAAGGTCGCGGAGGAAGTCATCAAGATGACCGCGGACAAGGGCTTCGACGTGCACCTGTACTTCATGCTCTCGCTGCCCGGCGAAACCTACGACGACATGATGACGACGCTGGATTTCGCCAAGCGTATGAAGCAGGCTTACGGAGCCTCCACCGAGTTCCAGATCACGCGCATCTACCCCGACACGCCTTTGAAGACGATGTGGGCGCAGGAAGTGGAGGACTGGACGGAGATCCGGCATCCGAATCTCCCCTACCCTTCGATCCCGGCGTATTACGAGCTCGATCCCGACCGCGTCTTCGAGACATGGAAACAGGCGTGCGCGGAGATCAAGTCGCGGACGACGCTGGAGCACCTGAAGAAGACGATCCCGGAGATGTACCGGTCCGCGCGGAGCCCTCAGCAGTTTGTCTACCAGTTCTCCAAGCGCGCCACGAGGAAAGCGCTTCAGTGGATCGAAACACGGTTGGCCTGAAGTGCAGATCGCCCCTCCCAAGGAACAACGCATCAACATCCAGGAGCTCCTGAAGCCGCAGCCATCTCCAACGCGCGCTCCGTTTCCAAAGCCCGCGCGCGTGGCCTTCGTCCACACGCCGAACCCGATCTACGCCGACACGCAGAACTACGGCGCCCAGTTCATGCCCGTCTGGGCCTACACTCTGGCATCGCACCTTCCTGAAAACGCCTACGACCTGCGTTTGTACGACACGCGTCTGGAGCCGATCGAGACCGTAGCGGAAGCCGACATCTTTCTCTTTTCAGGCATCAACCAGGACTTCGGAGCGATCGTCAAGTTCCAGGAGCTCCTGAAAGGGAAATACCCCGCCGCCGTCTTCCTGATCGGAGGACCGATCTGCTGGAGCTTCCAGATGGCCGGCGACATCGACAAGCTCGGGATGTTCGACCACATCTTCGTCGGAGACGGCGAGGACATCATCGCGCCGATTCTCGAATGCATCGCCAACGGCCAGGTCTTCGAGAAAGTGATCAACAACAAGGAACGCTTCAAGATCAATGAAGCCCGCCCCTTCTTCCGGCCGTTTCTCGATTCGACCGTCCGACGCTACTATGGGGCCGTCCTGGAAGTTTCGCGCGGCTGCCCGTTCCTCTGCGAATTCTGCGACATCCGCATTCTCCCGGACAACAACCGCGCGCACAACAAGCCCGCGAACATCATCGTCAGCGAACTGGAGCATCTGCACAGCCTGGGCGTGCGGCAGATTCTCCTGGCGTGCGACAACTTCATCGGCGACCTGAAATGGGCGGAAGAAGTCGTCGACGCGATCGTCGCATGGGAAGAGCGTTCCGGCGCCCGCCCCAGCCTCTACACGTGGCTGACGATCAATCTGAATAAATATCCCACGCTCCTGACGAAGATGCGCAGGGCCGGATTCGACATGCTCTTCATCGGCATCGAAAGTTTCTCCTCGAATTCACTTCTCGAGACGGCAAAGGTCCAGAATACGGCATCCGACCTGACCGCGGCGTGCCGTGAAATCCAGGCGTACGGATTCATCATCGTCGCGGGCCTCATCTTCGGCTTCGACTCCGACGGTGACGAATGTTTCGACGTGACGCTCGACGGGCTCCGCGACAGCGGTCTCATTTCCGGCGACCCGTCTCTCCTGACCGCGCTGCCGGGGACTCCGCTCTATCGCCGCATGAAGGAATCCGGACGCCTGCGGCAGGTGCGATATGGATTGGGCGGATACAAGTATCAGACCAACATCAAATATCTGATGCCGAAGGACAAGATCATCGGCGGCTACGAATACTTCGTGAAGAAGTACAACGACGGCGCGTATCAGTATGGCCGATTGAAGACCATGTTCGACGGTTTCGAGACAGGCAAGTTCGTTCCCCTGGAAGCGACCGGTTACGGCGATCCTAAGCGTTTCGCCACGATGGTGCTGCGGAATCCGGCCGCCATGTTCCAGCTCGCCCAGCGCCTCATCCGCTTCCTCAAGACTCCGGGTAATCTTATCTATTCGATCAAGGGATTTCTTCTGATGTTGGCCAGGCGCCGGCGCATTAAAAACGCCTATAGCTACTTTCAGTTCTGGCTCTTCGCCTGGACGAACACCGTCCTTAAGTACGCCTACCTGACCGGCAAGGATTTCGACATCGAGTCCGTCGACGCGGGCTTCGACATGCGAAAGGTTCTGCCCGAACACTACGAGGACTCCGCCGACGAAGAGATCCCCGACGCCAAAATCGCCGCGCAATTGCGCTTCACAACCAAGCAGCTGCGAAATCTCGTGGCCTCCAAGGCCGGAGCAAAGTAAGTCCGTTTTTTAACCACGAAGGCACAAAGACACGAAGGGAAAAATCATTTTCATTTCAGCCCACGCGTAAATCCTTATAAAACTTCGTGTCTTTGTGTCTTCGTGGTTAGCCCTATCCCAACCACATTCTTTTCAGGATGATGAACGCATGCTTCAACCGGATCTTCTTGCCTTCTTCGTTCTTGCGGGGCTTGAAGACGACGGGTTTCTCGATGATGTGCGAGCGGCGCGCCAGTTGTTCCGCGACTTCGATCTCGATCTCGTAACCCTTCGCCTTCAGGTCGATCTCCTTCCATAACGACGCTTTCGCGGCCTTGCAGCCGGTCAGGACATCCGTCAAGCGCGTGCCGTTCCTCAGGTTGAACAGGCGCGTGAAGAGCTTGTTCGCGAGGGTCATGGACGGATAGGCGCACTCCTGGTCGAGGATGAACCGCGAGCCGAACACGACCGGATTCTCGTCCGTGACCGCGTTGGCGACCGTGGCGACATCTTCCGCGGAGATCTCGTTATCGGCATCCTGGATGATGATGACGTCGCCGCGGGCTTCGTTCACACCGAGCGAGACGGCGTTTCCCTTTCCCTGGCGGGACACTTCCTGGATCACGCGGAGCTTGGCGATGTTCTTGTCGAGGTGCTGCAGAAGTTCGTATGTGCCGTCCTCCGACAGGCCGTCCACGACGATGATTTCGCCGATTTCCTCATGATGCGCGAAGGCGTTGATCGCCTGGTCGATCGTATTGACCTCGTTATAGGCGGGCATGACGACAGAAATCATGGGAGAAGTATGAAGTATGAAGTATGAAGTATGAAGAGGAATCGACGCATGAGCTTAACTACTCCTCGTCGTACAGCTTTTCGTAATCCGACAATTTTTCGATGGCGTTCCAATGCTCACGGATCGGGTAATCGAGGACACGCTTCCGGGACTTCACGAGCTTCATCATGAGGTCCGGCATGTCCAGATGCCTGCCGGCGGGGATGAAGACGCCGCGGATACGGGTGTTGACGATGTAGATCCCGGCGCTGATCGTCGCTGTGTACATCGGTTTCTCACGAACGTTCCTGATCCGGTGCGTCTTCTCGTCTGATTCGATCTCCCCGAAGCGCGACTGTCGCTCATGTTGAACCGTGCCGACGGTGAAGTCGGCCTTGTGTTTCCTGTGGAAGGCGAGCATCTTCCGGAAGTTGAAGTCCGTGAGGATGTCTCCGTTCATGCAGAGCAGATCCTCGCCCTCAGGGAGATCGACGAGCCCGATCGGGCCGGCCGTGCCAAGAGGTTTTTCCTCGTCGATGTATCCGATCCTGACGCCCCACTTGGAGCCGTCTCCGCAGAAGAGCTTCAGGATTTCCGACTTGTAGTTCGTGGAGACGTGGAATTGCCGGATGCCGTGCTTTTTAAGATGGCGGATGATGAGCTCGATGATCGGCGTCTCCCCGACCGGCACGAGCGGTTTCGGAATCGCGAACGTCAGGGGCCGAAGGCGCGTCCCGAGGCCGCCGGCCAGGATCAGGGCATGAGTCCCCATGTCAGACGGAATATTCTTCCGGGTTGTACTGCGTGAGGTTCGAACGGAACCACTCCAGGGTCTTCGCGAGCCCCGCGTCGAAGTCGTATTGCGGAACCCAGCCGAGGACTCTCTTCGCCTTGGAATTTTCGGAACAGAGCCGAGTCACTTCCGATGCCGTCGGCCGGATTCGCTGCTGGTCGGGCTCCACGTCCAGAGCGACGCCGGTCAAGGCGGAAACCTTCCGGACGATATCGGAGATCTTCACCTCGACGCCCGTCCCCAGGTTGATCTCCTCCCCGAGAGCCGCCTCACCGGCCATGCCCGCGCGGAGAAATCCGCTGGCCGTGTCGGAAACATACGTGAAATCGCGCGTGGTGTCGGTGTTGCCGAGCTTCAACTTTTTCTTCACGAGCGCCTGGACGATGATGGACGGAATGACGGCGCGCATCGACTGCCAGGGGCCGAAGGTGTTGAAGGGACGGAGGATGACGACGGGGGTCTTGAAGGAGCAGTGGAAGCTGCCCGCAAGAGCATCGCAGCCGACCTTGGTGGCCGCGTAAGGCGACTGCGCGTGCTTCGGATGTTTCTCATCCATCGGCACGTACTGCGCGGATCCGAAGACCTCGCTCGTCGAAGTGACGACGAGCCGCTTCACATCCGGATGATCCTTCACCGCCATGAGAACATTCATGGTCCCGAGGAGATTGGTGTTGAAGACCTCGCCGGGGTGAACGTAGGAATAGGGAATGCCGACCAGGGCCGCGAGGTGGAAGACGTATTCGTGCCCGCGGACCGCCTGGTGCATCGCGGCCGCGTCCTCGATGTCGCCCCGGATGATCTTCAAGTCGGCGTTGTTTTCGAAGAGCGCCGTGTAGTCGGCGACGTTGTGGGAATTGTATCGGAGGAACGCCGTGACCTCGGCGCCTTCCGCCAGAAGCAGGCGCACCAGTTCCCGCCCGATGAAACCGCCCGCCCCGGTGACGAGAACCTTTCGTGATTTGTAGTCGGACATTGATACTCCTCAATATCTATTTTGTAATTTGTAATTTGTAATTTGCAATTTGTAATTTGTAATTTGCAATATCCTGTTTCCCTGACGTTCACGATAAAATTACACATTAAATATTAGACATTGAATATTATATATTAATCTTTTTCCCTGTCCGTCACCGCTCCCAGAGACGCCGACGTGACATTGCGCGCGTATTTCGCCAGGACGCCGCGCGTGTAGCGGGGCTTGGGAGCCTTCCAGGCCTTGAGGCGCTTCCTGATTTCCGATGCCGGGATGTCGAGATTCAGCTCGCGTTTCTCCGCGTCGATCGTGATCGGATCGCCGTTCCTGACAATCGCCAGGGGGCCGCCGAGGAAGGCTTCCGGCGTGATGTGGCCGACGACGAAGCCGTGGCTTCCGCCGGAGAAACGGCCGTCGGTGATGAGCGCCACATCCTTGCCCAGTCCCT
Organism: uncultured bacterium; assembly: GCA_964499705.1. Taxonomy (GTDB): domain Bacteria; phylum UBA8481; class UBA8481; order UBA8481; family UBA8481; genus JBBTKW01. The sequence goes on from CAZCME010000006.1 coordinate 152,948, forward strand.
TGCCCATGACGGCGGACGTCGGCGAGAGCATCTCGCGCATGCCGGGTCCGCCGCGCGGCCCCTCGTATCGGATCACGATGACGTCGCCCTTCACGATCGTGCCGTCGAGAATTTTTTTCAGCGCATCCTCCTCGGAGTTGAAGACGCGGGCGCGGCCGGTGAAACGGGATCCTTCCTTGCCGGAAATCTTCGCGACGGCGCCGCCGGCGGCGAGATTACCGTACAGGATGACGAGATGGCTGTTCTTCTTGATGGGATCGGCCAGGGATCGAACCACCTGCTGGCCCGCGGGATAGGCGGAGACGCCCTGCAGGTTTTCCTTCACGGTCCTGCCTGTGACCGTCATGCAATCCCCGTGCAGCAGACCCGCGTCGAGAAGCGTTTTCATGAGCGGCGGCAGGCCCCCGATCTTCACGAGGTCCATCATCAGGTAGCGGCCGCTCGGCTTCAGATCCGCGAGAACCGGAACGCGTTTCCCGACGCGCGTGAAATCGTCGATCGAAAGTTTCACGCCGCAGGCGTCGGCCATGGCGAGAAGATGCAGGACGGCATTCGTGGATCCTCCGAGCGCGATCACGACCGTGATGGCGTTCTCGAAGGCCTTCTTCGTCATGATATCCCGGGGCTTCACGTTCAGATCGAGGAGATGCAGGACGGCGGCGCCGGCGTTGCGGCAATCGGCCGCCTTTTCCGGAGAAACCGCGGCCTGGGCCGAGCTGTTCGGCAGGCTCATGCCGAGCGCCTCGATCGCCGAGGCCATCGTGTTGGCGGTGTACATCCCGCCGCACGAACCCGGACCGGGAATGGCGCACTGCTCGATCGCGGAAAGTTCTCCATCATCGATGCGGTGATTCGCGTGGGATCCGACGGCTTCGAAGACGGAAACAATGTCCACGTTCTGCCCGAGAAAACATCCGGGCAGGATGGTTCCGCCGTAGACGAAGACGGACGGACGGTTCAGGCGGGCCATGGCGATGAGGCAGCCCGGCATGTTCTTGTCGCATCCTCCGACCGCGACAAGACCGTCGAAGCCTTCGCAGCCCGCGACGGTCTCGACGGAGTCCGCGATCACTTCGCGCGAGACGAGGGAATACTTCATGCCTTCGGAGCCCATGGAGATGCCGTCGGAGATCGTGATGGTGCCGAAGATGACGGATTTGCCTCCGGAGGCATCGACGCCGGCGGCGGCTTCGCGGGCGAGCTGATCGATGTGCATGTTGCAGGGCGTTACCATGCTCCACGTCGATACGATCCCGATCTGCGACCTGGAGAAATCCTCGGACTTGAAGCCGACGGCATGGAGCATCGCCCGGCTGGGAGCGCGGTCGACACCGTCGACGACGATGGAGGAATACTTCCGGTGTCCTCCCGTCGCCGGCTTCTGTTTTCCGGGTGAGGAGGCCATCAGGGCAGCGTCAGTACTTGTCCCGGCTTGATGCGATTGGGATCCGTGAGCTGCCTGCGATTCGCCTGGAAAATCTTCGTGTAAGCCGAAGGGGTGCCGTAGTGCTGAGCGGCGATCGAGCCGAGCGTATCGCCTTCCTTGACCATGTAGGTGACGGCGGAGGGGGCCGCGGAGGAAGCAGCCGAAGGAGCCATCATCGCGAGAGGACGCTCCGCGCCGCCCCGCAACCGGTCGATCTCCGACTTGGCCGCTTCGAGATCGGCGCGCAGGGTGATATTCTCCCGCAGCGCCTGTTCCAGGGCCTTCCGGAGCGCTTCCATCTCTCCCGCCGAGTCCGTCTGCGCCGACACCATCGGCGATAAAAAGAGAGCCGTCACGGCCAATGCGATCAAACGTTTCATGGTTTCGTCTCCTGAAGCTGGAATGGTGGGAATTGTATCGGGGCGGGCGGGAGCGTCAACAGGAAACAGCGGCTGCCGGGACGGCGGCGGCGGCGCTCAGGAGCGTCCGCGGAAGCGCGAAACGGAGCGACGCTCCGGGGGAGCACATTAAACTAGTCTAGACTTGACAAGTCATGACTCGTCAAGTTACATTATGGTGTAGACGGCCGGGCTTGCGGATTCCGGCCGGCGGAAGGGAGGCTTTTCCATGGCGGATTCTTTCATCGGGCGGGTCAACGAGCTGAAAGCTCTGACGGACGCCTGGGCATCCCCCGGAAGCGCGTTTCTGCCCGTCTATGGCCGGCGCCGGGTGGGCAAGAGCGAGCTTATTCTCCATTTCCTCAAGTCGCGTCCCGGTCTGTATCACCTCGGGAAACGCGCGCCGCGGGAACTGCAGATCCGGGAATTCCTGGAGGTCGCGGCGCGCGCCATGGACGATCCGCTCCTCGCGTCCCTCGCCGCGACGGACTGGAAAAGCGCCCTGCAGAATGTCCTTTCACGGTGGAAGAAGCCCCGCAAGTTCGTCCTTGTCTTCGATGAATTCCAGTGGACGGTCGAGTCGAGCCCGGAACTGCCGTCGGTCCTGCAGGAGCTGTGGGACCGCCAGTGGAAGGCTTCGGGCCAGGTCTTTCTCATTCTCTGCGGGTCCTATCTCGGCTTCATGGAACGCGAAATCCTCGGCAAGAAGAGCCCGCTCTTCGGCCGGCGCACGGGCCAGATCTTTCTCAAGCCCTTCCACTTCCGGGAGGCGGCCCTGTTTCATCCCCGTGTTTCGCTGCCCCAGAAGGCCATGACGTACTTCCTCTGCGGAGGGATTCCGCTCTATCTCGAAAACTTCTCCCGCGATCAATCGATCCTTCAGAACATCGAACGCTGCCTTCTCAACGAATTCGCGCCACTCTTTCGCGAGCCGGATTTCCTCCTGCGCGAAGAACTCCGGGACCTGGAAAAATATTACGCCATCCTGATGACGCTTTCCTCGGGTTCCAGGCCCAGCCGCGATATCGCGGCCGCGGCCGGCATCGGCGACAGGAGCCTCCCCTATTATCTCCAGAACCTCGTGGAGCTCGGCTATCTCACCCGCCACTATCCACTCATGGAAGGCGCGAAAGCCGCGCGGCATGTCCGCTATACTCTCGACGATGCGCTTCTGAAGTTCTGGTTCCGGTTCATCTATCCCCACATCAGCACCATCCTTCGAATCGGTCCCCGCGCTTCACTCACCGAAATCGTCAAGCCGGGGCTCGACGCCTACTTCGGCTCGTGCTTTGAGACGCTCTGCAGGGAAGCCCTGCCGCGTCTCTATCACAGGGAGGGCGTCTCCAGCGCCTTCGAGGTCGGCTCCTACTGGGATAAGAACATCCAGATCGACGTGGCGGGCCTGAGAGAAGACGGCGTGGTCGATCTCGGAGCATGCAAATGGGGGAAAGTCCGCTCCCTGAAGGAGACCTCCGGAGACCTCATGCGGAAGATTCCGCGCTATCCGAACAAGTCGAACGCGACCGTCCATCCGAGAATTTTTCTCCGCGATCCGGCGCGTTCGGCACTCCCGGACAGATCCGTCCGGCTTCATTCCCTCTCCGATCTCTACACTTGATCCTTCCCGTAAGCCTTTTGTTCTGACCCATCCGGGAATCGGGCGACGACATCCTTTCCCTACGGGCCCGAATCTTGCTAAAATAGACCCGTGCCTCAACGCTTCTTCGAGTTCGGTCTCGTGATTTTCGCGCTCGCCGTCCTCGGTTGCGGCTCGGATTTCTTCACGGACCCCGTGCCCCCCGCGCCCGCGCCGGCCGTCACACGCGCGAGGGAAGCGGTCTTCGAGGAACGCGATGACACGGGCATGGTCCAATGGGTACTGCGTGCCGCGAAGGTGGAACAGGAATCGGGTATCGTCCGGTGCGACTCGATCCACCTGGTAGTGCCGCCGGGATCGGGCCGTGACAACCTCCGCGGGTTGACAGCCTTCGCCGCGGAAGGAACCTACGCGCATGCCGCCGACACGCCGGAGGCAACGCTTGAGAAAGGATACGAGATGACGATGCAGAACGGCTGGAGCGCCGTGGGCGACTTCGCAAGGTGGAACGGAAGCTCCATCGTGACACGCGACTCCGTCACCCTCTCGCGTCCCGGCTCCAGGATCTACGGCCGCGACGCGGTCATCCACCCCTCGCGTAATCGCATCATCCTGCACGACGTGACCGGCTCGATCGGGGATCTGACGCTGTGAACGGCCTCGTCGCCTTCTCGCTCTTCTTCCTCCTCCAGGCTCCCCCTTCCCCGTCCCTTGCCCGCGCCGCGGTCAAGGATACCGAACCGCCTCGGATCGAGATCCGGCATGCTCAGACTGTGGATTACGACGGCCAGGCAAGGCTCATCCGGCTCGACGGAGCCGTCCACGTCGTGCGCCTAACAATGTCCATCAAGGCGGATCACGTCGTCATACACCTGACGGATGACGAGAAGCGGGTTCAAAGCGCCGTCGCGACGGGCCATGTCGACCTCGTGGACGGGGAACGGCGCGGACGCGCGGATCGCGCCGAATTCATCGAGGCGTCGCAGGACATCATCCTGACGGGAAATCCGAAGCTGCGGAACGGCCCGAACGAAATGGCCGCGGACTCGATCGTGTACAACCTGAATGCGCGGACCATGCGCGCCTCCGGGCGGGTCCGCGGTATTCTCGTCCCCGGCGCGACGTTTTAAGAAGGATGAAGTTCGCATGATTTCCGCGATGAAGATTCACGTTTTTATTTTCATCCTTCATCCCTCATCCTTCATCCTTCTCATACTGCCATGAGCGAAGCCGGTCTCTCGGGAAATAATCTCTGCCTCGATTACGGTTCCAAGCGCGCCGTCGATAATCTCTCCATCGCGGTCCGCCCCGGCTCCATCGTCGGCCTTCTCGGTCCCAACGGCGCGGGCAAAACCTCCACGTTCTACATGATCGTCGGGCTCATCCGCCCCCGCTCCGGGCATGTCACGCTCGACGGCGAGGAGATCACGCACCTGCCGCTCGACAAGCGCGCGCGCAAGGGAATTGCGTATCTCCCCCAGGAGGCTTCGGCCTTCCGGGATCTCACGGTGGAGGAAAACATCCGGGCGGTCCTGGAATTTCAGCCGCTGTCGAAGACCGCCATCCGCGCGAAGACAGATGAGCTGATCGTGGAGATGGGCCTGAATAACGTCACGAAATCCCAGGCGCGCGTCCTCTCCGGTGGAGAACGCCGCCGGCTGGAAGTCGCCCGCGCGCTCGCGATCTCCCCCAAGTTCCTGCTCCTCGATGAACCCTACGCCGGCATCGATCCGAAGCAGGTGGAGGATCTCCAGACGATGATCCTGAAGTTGAAACAGAGCGGCATCGGCGTCCTCATCACGGATCACAATGTCCACGAGATGCTCGATGTGGTCGATACCGCGACGATCATCTTCCAGGGGCGCGTCCTGAAATCCGGCCAGGCGCACGATCTCGTCAACGACCCGGAAGTCCGCGAGCACTACCTGGGCGAACGATTCCGCTGGGAAGGCGAAGCGCGGCCGGCGGACGACATTCTCCCGCTGCCGGTGGACTGATCATGCAAGGTCCCAGGCTCGAGCTCTCCCAGCGCACCGGCCTCATGATGACGCCGATGATGCAGCAGGCCGTCGCGATTCTTCTGATGTCGACGCTGGAACTGGAACAGCACGTCGACCAGGAGCTGGAGACGAATCCGACGCTGGAGCCGGTGGACGAGCCGGAAATATCCGCCGACGGGGAGACGCCGGAGGAACCTGCCACCGTGGAAAGCGAGACGCAGGAAAAAGCGGAAAGCGCCGCCGAAGACGACTCCGAATTCGATCTGACTCTTCCGCCCAAGACGGAGCCTCCGGTGGAGGCGCCCGAATCGGAACCGACGGGCGAACTGGATTTCGAGAACCTCTTCTCCTCGGAGCCGCTGCCGGAATCGCACAGCGGAAGCGGCGACGGAACCGGCGAGAACATCATCGAGGCGACGACGACACAGGAGAAGCTTCTCTCCGAACATCTGCTCGAACAGCTCGCCCTGTCCACGCCGCCGCATGATATCGAGCAGGCCGCGCGGTATCTCATCTCGCGCCTGGACGAAGACGGCTTTCTTTCGGACGATCACCCGGCGTTGTTCGGCGATACGCCCATCGGATCCGAATCCGCACCGGCGTTTCTGGCCGACGCTCCCGTCGAAACCTCCGCGCAGCCGGACCAAACGCTCGATATGGCCCTGCCTGACGGCTTGACTCCGGAGGCCCTGCGGGAAGCGCTCGAACTCATCCGGACGTTCGATCCGCCCGGTGTCGGCGCCCGGAACGCGCAGGAGTCCCTGCTGCTGCAGCTCGAACAGCTGGGCCAGTTGGACACCATCCCGTACATCATCATCCGCGATCACTTCGACGACCTCGCCCGGAACCGGCTCCCGTCGATCGCGAAAAAATTGATGCTCGAGATTTCCGACATCACCGAGGCGCTGGAGAGCGTGAAGAAACTCGAACCCCGGCCGGGCCGGGCTTTCGGCGCATCGGACACGACCTACATCGTCCCCGACGTCGTCGTGGAGAAGATCAACGGCGAGTACATCGTCTCCCTCCGGAACGACCGCATCCCCCAGCTCCGGATCAGCGACTACTACCGCCGTCTCTTCGAGCGCGAGAAGCGGAAGAAGGGGGAGGTCAGCGATTACCTGAAGCAGAAGCTCGAATCGGCCTACTGGCTGATCCGCTCCATCGAGCAGAGACAGAACACGATCTACCGCGTCTCAGACTCCATCGTGCGCCACCAGATCGACTTCCTGGAGTATGGGCAGAAATACCTGAAGCCGATGACGCTCCGCGTGGTCGCCGAGGACCTGGAAATCCACGAATCGACCGTCTCGCGGGTCACGACGCAGAAATACATCCAGACTCCGCGGGGAACGTTCGAGCTGAAATATTTCTTCACATCCTCGATCGAGACCTCCAGCGGCGAGGACGCGTCCTCCCGGGCGGTGAAAACCGTCCTGCAGGAGATTCTTTCCAGTGAAGATACATCCAATCCCTTCTCCGACCAGAAACTGTCCGAGCTCCTCGCGGGCCGGGGCTACAACATCGCCCGGCGGACCGTGACGAAGTACCGCGAGCAGTTGAACATCCGGCCGGCCAAGGAACGGATCAAGTATTGATTTACAAGAAACAGGACCGGGAATACAATATTTCGGATGCAAACCCTTGAATTCGTACACCATCTGTTCACCAGGGACGTGATTTCATGAGCATATTCACGATCGTCAATCCTCCGGGAATCAAGACTTTCTCCTCAATCCAGATGCAGACGCCCAATCCTCCCATCGGTTCGGCGTACATCGCGGCATCCTTGAAGAAAGCCGGCATTCCTTACAAGTGCATCGACGCGGTCGGCGAAGGCATGGACATCATCACCGCCTATTCGCAGAGATCCGACATGAAGATGCAGGGGCTCACGTACGATCAGATCGTCGAGCGGATCCCGAAGGATTCCGACATCATCGGCGTCTCCTGCATGTTCTCCACGCTCTGGCCCATCACGCGGGAACTGTCCGTCAAGATCCGCGAAAACTTCCCGAACGCCGTCCTGGTCCTGGGAAGCGAACACGGCACCGCCGTCCCTGAAAACGTGCTCCGCAACAGCGTCTTCGACATAGTCGCTCTCGGAGAAGGCGTCGAGACCGTCCTGGAAATCTGCCGGGTCGTCCGCGAAAAGCCGGGATCGAAGGACGGCTGGAACGAGATCAAGGGCATCGCCTATCTCGACGGCGCGGGCACGTTCATCGACACGGGTCTGTCGCCGCGCAAGAGAAACGTGGATGAGATTCCGTGGCCGGACTGGGAATCTTTCCCGATCCGGGAATACATCGAGCGGCACCAGATCAACGGCGCCAACATCGGCCGCTCCATGCCGCTCCTGGCCACCTGGGGCTGCCCGTACCAATGCACATTCTGCTCCAATCCCGGCATGTGGACGCAGAGGTGGATCCCCCGGAATCCAAAAGACGTCGTCGACGAGATGCAGCACTATCGCGACAAGTACGGCATCCAGAACTTCGACTTCCAGGACCTGACGGCGATGATCCGGCGGAGCTGGATCATCGATTTCACGCAGGAGCTCATCGACAGGAAGCTCGGCGTCACCTGGCAGCTCCCGTCCGGGACGCGCGCCGAGGTCTTCGACGCGGAAGTCGCGCGGCGCCTGTATGCCGCGGGACTGCGCCTGCTGTCGTTCGCTCCCGAGTCCGGTTCCGAGCGCATGCTGAAGCTCATCAAGAAGCAGGTCGACCTCCCGAAGATGCTCGGCGCGATGCAGCACGCCATCGACGCCAACCTGAAGCTCTCCTGTTTCATCGTGATCGGTTTCCCGGGCGAGACGCGGGAATCGATCGCGGAGACGATGTCGCTCGTCCGGAAGATGGCTCTTCTGGGAGTACACGACATCGCCGTGACGAAGTTCGTGCCGTATCCGGGCTCTCAGCTCTTCAAGGAACTGCAGGAGTCGAAGCACATCGAGCTCGACGATCAATTCTTCATCATGCCGATGGACTTCTACACGAAGAACGCGCCGTCGTTCGTCGACGGCATGTCCAGCCGCTACCTGTACTGGACGATGATGGAGATGTTCATGAACTTCTACGCAATCTCGATGCTCCGGCGCCCCTGGCGATTCGTGGAATCGGTCGTGAACGTCATGCAGGGCGTGGAATCGACGCGTTTCGCCAAGTGGCTGAACGACATCTTCGTCGTTCGCCACAAATGGAACAAGCAGTACCGCAAGCTTGCCGCCACTCATCCCAAGGGCTGAGTTCTCCTTCTCCATGAAGATCCCGGGCTGGCTTCACCTTCCCGCCGGCCCCGCCAGCCTCGACCTCGACAGCCCCGAAGGAGTCCAGGCGCGCGCGCGCATGATCCGCGACAAGGGGCTCCTCAAGAAATTCTACGAGAACTGCTATCTGCAGTTGCGCGATGCATCGACGGATTTTCCGGCGGGACCGAGGATCGAGATCGGCTCGGGCGGAGGCTTCATCCGCGAGGTCATCCCCGGCGTCATCGAGACCGACGTGATGGAATCGTCCCATCCCCAGGTCGTCGCATCCGGCATGAAGATCCCCTTCCGGTCGCAATCGCTCGCCGGACTCTATTCCCTTAACGTCATCCACCATATCCCCGATCCCGACGCGTTCTTCCGCGAGTTGGTCCGCACGGTCAAACCTGGCGGCGGCATCGTCCTCGTGGAGCCCGCGAACACGCCGATGAGCTCCTTCATCTTCCGGAATTTTCATCACGAGGACTTCGACACGTCGAAGGACTGGACGCTCCCGCCCGGCGGCGGCCCGATGTCCAATGCGAACCAGGCGATCCCTTGGATCATCTTCTTCCGCGACCGGGCTCTCTTCGAGAAAAAACACCCCGAGCTGAAGATCCGCTTCGTCCGGCATCACTCCTCCCTGGGTTACATTCTCTCCGGAGGCGTCTCCATGCGGCAGTTTCTTCCCACGTCCTTTTCCGGCGCCATCAGGACGACGGAGAGCCTGATGGGGGGGCTGCACAAGCTCTTCGGTCTCTTCATGACGATCAAGCTGAAGCGGGTGTAGAGAGCCCCTCCTCGTCCCGGAACGTGCGCTGGATTTCCTCCACGGATTCCCGGCGATCGATCAGCACCGCCACGCAATCCCGATCCAGTTTCGATTCCGCCATGCGCTTCAACGCCGTGAAGGCCTCGTCATTGCTCCAGGCCGCCTTGTAGGGCCGGGCGCTCGTCAGGGCGTCGAAGACGTCGGCGGCGGCCACGATCCGCGCCTCCATGGGAATCTCCTCGCCCCGCAGACCATGGGGATATCCCAGACCGTCCAGCGTCTCGTGATGATCCTCCGCGATATGCCGGAGAAGGTTGACGCCTTCGAGGTTTTCGAAGCCGAAGGAGGCCATGATGGAGTCGATGATCTCGCGCCCCCGCAGGGTATGCGTCTTCATCACTTCGAATTCCTCGGGATTCAACCGGCCCGGTTTCAGGAGAATGAGATCGGGGATCGCGATCTTGCCGACGTCGTGCAACGGGGCGAACAGGTAGATGCGCTCGATCATCTCGTCGTCGAGCGAATACGCCTCTTTACGCGAGAGATCCTGCGCGATCAATCGCGCGAATCGCGCCATCCTTTCAAGGTGGTTGCCCGTCTCCGGATCGTGAAAATGAACCATCCGGCTCGCCGACTTGAGAGCGGCCATCATGGTTCTCACATGGATGATCTCGGAGACGACGATTTCCGCGATCAGGTGCGCGTGCACGTCCAGGCGGGCGAGAACATCCGGAGCGAAACATCCCGGCTTCTCCGAATCAAAGAAGATGAAACCGAAGTTGATTCCCCGCGAGTGGATGGGAACGGTATAGCTCGCGCGATATCCTTCCTGCCGGATCCGCCTGGTATGGAGATGCGATCCCTCGTCGAAGAGGGACAGATCATGAACGACCCGTGGCCGGCCGCGCCGCAGGATTTCGGCCAATCCCGGCGCGTGGTCCATGAGAGCCTCGTAATGCACCAGGGGATTATCGCGTTTCAGATTGCTCGCGATGAAGGTTTTAAGAAGCCCGGCTTTTTCATCGTAAAGCGACACGGCGACCCTGGCGATGAAATCGAACTGGCGATTCAGGTCGCCATGAATGAGCGAGAGCTTCTCGTTCAGGCTGGAAGCGCGGCCCAGTCCTTCGAGCGCGTCGTCATGGTCGTACAGGTCCTCGGGTTCATGCCTTGCCGATGCGGGTGCTTGCGGGCTTTCTATTTCGGAACAATTGCCGGTCGGATCCATTTTTTAATTCCACGCTTGATTATAGCAAGGGGGAACTCAGGTCCGTTGTGAGGAAGTGGACACGCGGATAAAAAGCGATTGAGGCTAGTGTCCGGCGCCGTCCTTCAGGGCCGCCGAGACCTTCAATAGCGACTGCTTCGCGTCGCCGAAGAGCATCATGGTCTTCGGCGCGGCGTAGAGCTCATTGTCGATCCCGGCGAAGCCGGGATTCATGGACCGCTTCAGGCAGACGCAGGCGCGCGCCAGCTCGCAGTTGAAGACAGGCATGCCGTAGATGGGGCTTTTCGTGTTCGTCTTCGCGGCGGGATTGACGACGTCGTTCGCGCCGACCACGAGAACGACGTCGGTGTTGGCGAAATCGTCGTTGATCTGGTCGAGATCGTACAGCTGGTCGTACGGGACGTTGGCTTCCGCCAGGAGCACATTCATATGGCCGGGCATGCGGCCCGCGACCGGATGAATCGCGTACCGCACCTGCGCGCCGTTTTTTTCCAGGAGATTGGCGACCTCCCGGACGACGTGCTGCGCCTGCGACGTCGCCATGCCGTAACCGGGCACGACGATCACCGAGGAGGAATGCTGCAGGATTTCCGCGACATCCTCGGGCGTGGCCTCGTTGACGGAGGCGCCGGGCGCGGCGGTTGCGAGTTGTCCCGCGACCGGCTCGCTGCCGAACGCGCCGAAGATGACATTCGTGAAGCTCCGGTTCATCGCCTTCGACATGAGCAGCGCGAGAATGAATCCCGAGCCGCCGTCGAGCGCGCCGCAGATGATGAGGACGTTGTTGTTCAGGGCAAATCCGGACGCGGACGCCGCGAGCCCGGCGTAGGAATTGAGGAGACAGATGACGACCGGCATATCCGCGCCGCCGATCGGCAGCACGAGGAGTATTCCCAGAAGGAACGCGATCGCGGACATGATGTAGAAGAGCGTCGTCATGCTCGAATCGACGAAGATGAGACCGAGCGTCATGGCGACACCGGCGAGCATGAGCCCGACCGTGACGAGGTTCTGGCCGGGGAACGTCAGCGGACGGCCGGGCAGGATGCCCTGGAGCTTACCGAAGGCCATGAGGCTTCCCGTGAACGTGATGGCGCCCAGGAGCACCTCGAAGCCCGTGGCCGTCATGTGGAGCTTGTCGAGATGGCCCGCATGGCGGATGTATTCGACGACGCCGACGAGCGCGACCGCCAGGCCGCCGAAGGCGTGCGACAGAGCGATCCGTTCCGGCATCTTGGTCATGGGAATCTTCAGGCCCATCGGAACGCCGATGATGGTGCCGAGAATGAGTCCGCCGATGATCCATTCGTAGCGGATAATCTCCTCGTTCAGGAGCGTGCCAATGACCGCGATGAGCATTCCGACAGCGGCCATCGTCGTGCCGCGGCGGGCGGAATCCGGATGCGTCAGGTCGCGAAGCCCGAGGACGAAGAGGAGCGACGCGGTCAGGTACGCGAGATGGATGAGCGTGATGTTCATTTTTTGCGACCCCCAGGGATGGGGGAAGTGTCGCGAGAGTCCACGGATGGACGGAGCGACCCGGGTTTCTTCCGGAACATCTTGAGCATCCTGTCGGTGATGAGGAATCCGCCGACCACGTTGATCGTCGCGGCCGTGACGGCGACAAAGCCGAGCGTCGTCGCGAGGTCGCCGTACTTGCCGCCGGCGGCGACAAGCGAGCCCACGAGCGATATGCCGGAGATGGCGTTCGTGAAGGACATAAGAGGAGTATGGAGGAGCGGCGGCACCTTGGAGATGACCTGGTAGCCGACGAAGACAGCGAGCATGAAAACATAGAGGCCGAAGATGAGCGTTTCAGACATCACTTCGCACCCAGCGCTTCCCTGACCTTGGCGTTCACGATCTCACCATCCTTCACGATCACGCACCCGGCGGCGATCTCCTCGGCGAGATCCCACTTCCACGCGCCTTCCTTGGTCAGAAGGTGCGTCAGCAATTTCTCCATGTTGCGCGAATACAGAAGGCTCGCGTGCAACGCCATGGTGGAGGGAATATTCATGTGGCCGATGATCGTGACATCGTCGGCGATGACTTCCTCGCCCGGCTTGGTCCACTCGCAGTTGCCACCCTGCTCCGCGGCCAGGTCGACGATGACCGAGCCCGGCTGCATCGCGCGGACCATATCGCCCGTGATGAGCGTCGGCGCCTTCTTCCCGGGAATCAGCGCCGTCGTCACGACGACGTCCGATTTCGCGATGTGCGCCGCGATGAGAGCCTTCTGCTTCTTCTGATAATCCTCGGATGTCTCCTTGGCGTAACCGCCCGAGCCGGCGCCGTCCTCCGCCGCTTCGACGGCGATGAACTTCCCGCCCAGCGATTCCACCTGCTCCTTCACCACCGCGCGGACATCGAAGACCTCGACCACGGCGCCCAGCCTGCGCGCCGTCGCGATCGCCTGGAGCCCGGCCACGCCGGCGCCGAGAATAAGGACCTTGGCCGGAGGAATCGTGCCGGCGGCGGTCATGAGCATCGGGAAAAACTTCGGCAGGCGTTCCGCCGCCATGAGGACCGCCTTATAGCCGGCGAGGTTCGCCTGGGAAGAGAGCGCGTCCATCGATTGGGCCAGGGTGGTTCGGGGAATCATGTCGACGGAGATGGCCGTCGCCTTGCGGGCCGCGAGCGCGCGGACCAGATCGTGCTGTAGAAGCGGATACAGGAAGGAGATGAGGACGGCACCGCTTTTCACGCGCGCCACTTCCGAATCCGACGGCGGCCGAACCTTGACGACGAGTTCGGCCGCCCAGGCATCGCCCTCTTCCGCTCCCGCGTTCCGATATTGCTCATCCGTGAACGACGCCAGCACGCCCGCGCCGGGTTCCACGACGAACTTGTGACCCTTCTTCGAGAGCTTGGCGACCGTCTCCGGCGCAATCCCGACGCGCGCTTCGCCGGTCGTCGACTCCCTGGGAATTCCTATAATCATCGGGGGATCATAGGCGTCCGGGAGCGACGCTGCAAGACAAGGATGGATGATGAATCATGAAGAATGAAAGAAACGTTCGAGGCTTGATCGCACTGCTGCATCCATCACAGTTCATCCACGCGGCTGTCCGCCTGCATCTTTTTTAGAAACTCTTCGATTGACATCGCTCCGAGATCGCCTTCCTTGTGCCTGCGGACCGACACCGTGCTCGCTTCCGCATCGCGCTCGCCCAGCACGAGCATGTACGGGATCTTCATCATCTCCGCTTCGCGGATCTTCTTCCCGATCTTCTCGGACCCCGTGTCGATCTCCACGCGGTATCCGTGTCCCCGCAATCCCTCGGCGATGCCTTCTGCGTACGGAATCGACTTGTCGGTCACTGTGAGGACGCGCACCTGTATCGGAGCCAGCCACAAGGGAAACGCGCCGGCGTAATGCTCGATCAGAATCCCGATAAAACGCTCGAGCGAGCCGAGAATGGCGCGATGGAGCATGACCGGGACGTGCTTCGCGTTGTCTTCGCCCACGTATGTCGCGCCGAGCCGTTCCGGCATGGAAAAGTCGACCTGGATCGTGCCGAGCTGCCAGACGCGACCGATCGCGTCCGGCACCGAAAACTCGATCTTCGGGCCGTAGAACGCGCCTTCGCCCGGATTGATCTTGAACTCCAGGCCGATGCGATGCATCGCGTCCTCGAGCGCCTTCTCCGCCTTGTCCCACACCTCGTCCGCTCCGATCCGTTTCTCGGGACGGGTCGCGATCTTGACGATCACGTCGTGGAAACCGAAGTCGGCGTAGATCTTCTGCAGCAGCCGGACGAAGCTCTCGACCTCGGACCCGATCTGATCCTCCGTGCAGAAAATATGCGCGTCGTCCTGGACGAAGGCGCGGACGCGGAAGATGCCGTGCAGCGTGCCGGAAGGTTCGTTCCGATGACAGGAGCCGAACTCGGCGAGGCGAAGCGGGAGATCGCGGTAGGAATGGTGTGTCGCATTGAAGATGAGGATGTGGCCGGGACAGTTCATCGGCTTGACCGCATACTGGCGGTTCTCCGTCTCGGTCGTGAACATCAGCTCGCGGAACTTCTCCCAGTGGCCCGATCGTTCCCAGAGCGACCTGTCGAGAATCTGCGGGCCGCGAACCTCCTTGTATCCCGCGTCCGCGAGATGACGGCGGATATAATCCTCCAGGACGCGCCAGATCGTCCAGCCCTTCGGATGCCAGAAAACGGATCCCGGCGCCTCCTCCGCGATGTGAAAGAGATCGAGCTGTGTCGCGAGCGCGCGATGATCACGCTTCCTCGCTTCCTCGAGCCGGGCCAGGTACGCATCCAGGTCGGCCCGTGTCCGCCATGCCGTTCCGTAGATCCTCTGCAGCATCGGCCTCGTCACATCGCCGCGCCAATAGGCGCCCGCCACTTTCAAAAGCTTGAAGGCCTTGACGCAGCCGGTATCCGGAGCATGCGGGCCGCGGCAGAGATCCGTGAAGGTATCCTGAGTGTACGTGGAAAGTTCCGCATCCTTCGGCAGATCCCGGATCAGCTCCTCCTTGTACGTATCCCCCTTGAAGAACTCGAGGACGTCCTCCCGCGGCACGACGCGCCGCTGAATAGGAAATTTCCCCCTGATGATCTCCGCCATGCGCGCCTCGATCTTCTCAAGGTCTTCCGGCGTGAAGGGCTTGTCGATATCGATGTCGTAGTAGAATCCGTCGTCGATGACCGGCCCGATCGCGAAATACGGTTTTCCGCCGGGCGTGCCTCCGAAGACCTCCCGGACGGCCTGCGCCATGATGTGAGCGCAGGTGTGCCGCAGGAGAGCCAGGGCTTCCTCGTCCTTTTCGAAGACGAATTTCAACGGTCCTGATGCGTGCAGCCCGGTCTGCATGTCATAGAGCGTATCGCCGACGACTCCTCCCAGCGCGCGCTGAAACCGCGGGCCGAGCGTTTCAGCCACGCCGGCCAGCGTGACGCCGTCGGGAAATTCGCGGACGGAATCATCGGGGAACGTGAAGGCGAGCATGAAAAGTTAGATTTCTGTTCCGTCGGGAACGATGGCGCGCCTCGGAATGATCGTGATGCCATCGCGGATGTAGTAGCACGCTCCATCGCGGTCCGGCTTGTCCGACTGCTTCCTGATCTTCACGTTCTCGCCGATGCGCGCTCCCTTGTCGATGATCGCTCCCTCGATGATGGAGCCGGGACCGATGCCGATATCGGGCCGGCCCATCCGGATGTTCTCCTCGCGCTCGAGCCTGCCCTCCATGTCGTCGGCGCCCATCATGTACGTGTCCCGCAGGATCGCGCCTTCGCGTACGATCGATCTGTCCGACAGGACGCACCTGTTGATCTTGCAGTCCTCGTAGAAGCCGCCCTCCGAAATGAGCGATGAAATGATGGAGGCGTTCTCGATCTTGGTGGGCGGCAGGAACCGGGGGCGGGTGTAGATCGGCGCCTGCGGATCGAAGAAGGAGAACGGCGGCGGACGACGAGTGAGTTCCATGTTCACATCGTAGAACGCCTTGATCGTCCCGATATCCTCCCAGAAACCCGCGAACGGGTACGCGAACATCCTGTGCTTGGCGATATTCGCGGGAATGACTTCCTTCCCGAAATCGATCTGGCTGCGATCGTCGAGCGCCTTGCGGAGCGAGTCCGCATTGAAGAGATAGATCCCCATGTTGGCCATGTAGAGCTTGTGGGATTCAGGCTTGAAGCCGCAACGCTCGAGCGCCTTCGGATCCGCCTTCATCTGGTCCAGGAGCGCGGGTTCCTTCGGCTTCTCGACGAACTGGACGACGCGGAGCTTCTCGTCGACATGCATGAGCCCCATCGACGGCGCGATCTCGCGCGACACGGGGTGCACGCAGATCGTGACCTCCGCCTGGTTCTCCCGGTGAAACTTGATGAGCTCCCCGAAGTCCATGCGGTACAACTGGTCGCCGGAGAGAATGATGACGAGTTCCGGATCGGGCGCGAGGATGTACCGGAGGTTCTGCCGGACCGCGTCCGCGGTTCCCTGGTACCAGTCCGTGTTGTCGATCGTCTGCTCCGCCGCCATGATCGCGCAATAGCCCTCGGAGAAGCTGTCGAACCTGTAGGTGCGCTCGATGTGCCTGTGCAGCGACGCGGTGTTGAACTGCGTCAGGACGAAGATCTTGTTGATCCCGGAGTTGATGCAGTTGGAGATGGGAATATCGATCAGCCTGTAGCGCCCTCCAATCGGCACCGCGGGCTTGCATCGCCCTTGAGTCAGGGGAAAGAGCCGGACACCCTTGCCGCCGCCCATGATGACGGAGACGATCTGTTTGTAGCGCATGGATAAAATGTAGAACAGGCAGGGAGAAAAGTAAAGGCGGCTCCCACGGACTAGAACTTCCCCACCCAGTGGCGGGAAATTAACAGGATGGGCAAGAGGAGCAGGTTTATTGGGTTGTAGGACGCGATTGCGAATGCGATTTTGGCGCATGTCCAGCATTAATTCTCCTGAAGAGAGAAAAGAAAATCCCTCCCCGGGAGCAAGGGCGGACGTAACCGAGGACTGCCGGGCAAAAAGTCGATATCCGGAAGGCGCATTGCTGATATGATTTTCGCGTGCAAAATCGCCACACCAAACTTCCGCTCGTGAAGCTGAATCCGTCAGGCACCCACAGGTGCCTGTACGGCCATTCGTGGATCTTCGACAACGAATTCAAGAAGCCCGACGACCTGGATCCCGGGGCCGAGGTCGACGTGGCCGATGCGAGGGGACGGTTCATCGGGCGCGGTTACTTCAACCCCGCTTCCAAGATCGCGATCCGCCTCTTCACCCGCAGTTCCCGTGCCACGCTGACCACGGATTTTTTCATGAAGCGCATCGTCCAGGCGCGCGACGCCCGGAAGAGTTTCCTGCCGGAGGACGAACCGAGACGGATCGTCTTTTCCGAAGGCGACCGGTTGCCCGGCGTCGTCGCGGACATGTACGGCAGCGCGATCGTCGTCCAGATCCTCACGCTCGGCATGGACCTGCGACGCGAACGGATCGTGGAAGCGCTCATGAGCGTCTATGCGCCCGACGCCATCTACGAGAGATCGGATGTCACATCGCGGTCGCGCGAGGGGCTCCCGGAGCGAAAGGGCGACCTCATCGGCAGCATTCCCGAACGGATCGAACTTTCGACGGACGGCGTCCGCTTTGCCGTCCACCCGAAGACCGGACACAAGACGGGATGCTACCTGGATCAGCGGTTCAACCGTCGCAGGTTCGCGGAGTTCGCCGCCGGCGGGCGTGTCCTCGACGCCTTCGCCTACCAGGGGCTGTTCGGAGTCTATGCCGGCTGCGCGGGCGCGAGCGAAGTGCTGGCGATCGAATCCTCGGATGAAGCGTGCCGCGAACTGAAGGACAACGCGGACTTGAACGGGCGGCCGGTGGAGCTGATGCGCGCCAACGTCTTCGACACGTTGAAGCTCCTGGAATCCGAAGGCCGCCGCTTCGATCTCATCTCGCTCGATCCTCCCTCCTTCACCAAGTCGATCGGCGCCTCCTCAAACGCGAAACGTGGCTACAAGGAGATCAATCTCCGCGCCATGCGGCTTCTTTCGGAGCACGGGATCCTCTTCACTTCCTCCTGCTCGTTCCATACCGACCGCGAGAGCTTCATCGATTCGCTCTCCGAGGCCGCCTGCGACTCCCGCCGCATCATGCAGCTCATCGAACTCCGCAGCGCCTCGCCGGATCATCCCGTGCGGATGGAAGTTCCCGAGACCGACTACCTGAAGTGCGCGGTGCTCCAGGCGAGGGAATAGAAGAGGTTGAGGAATGACGGATGAAGCGGGCATGAGAGATATGTTCAACCAAGTCGAAGTTTGAAAAACCGGGTGCCATTTCCTTCATACTTCATACTTCATACTTCCTGCTTATCTTTCGATGTAGCGTATAGAGCTCATGGCTAAACAGTTCGACTCCATCCAGACACTTCTGAAACAGGTCCACGCGGACACGAAAGGCGTGCCCGGACCGGAGACCGGACCATCGGCCGAGGAGAAAGCCGCCGAGGAACGGGCGAAACTCAAGACCGCGGTCGCGCGCTTCAGGGAGGATGTCCGGCGCGACAAACTCGTCATCCGGCGGCTGAGGAAATTCCGACGGGAAGGCATCTATGCCCTTCGCCCCTGGCATTGGGCGCTGATTCTCACGGTCGGCCCCGTCCTCATCGTCGGCTTCTTCTACCTTGTTCATTTCGCCTCATCCGTCACCCGATCCTCGCTCGCGATGAACGATGCCGTGAATCACATCATGGCGGGTCGCGTGGAAGCGGCGATAGAACGAATGAACCGGGCGATTTCTCTCGGGGCCGATCCAGGCGTCGTGTTCATCCGCGCCGGGAATGCCATGATGGACATGAACGAAACGGATTCCGCCGTTGAATTCTTCGATCGTGCCGCGGCACACTCCCGGCTAGCCGACTTTTCCCTGATGGCAACCGCCTCGATCCGGGCGGCGGAAATCCTCCTTGAGCTGGGACGGCTGGACGAAGCCAACAAGCGTGTTATTCCTATTCTCGAAATTGACCAGCGCCAGAGGGACGCCCTGATCATCCGCGGGCGCGTATTTTTCGCGCAGTCGAAATTCGAGGAAGCGGAAATCGCCTTCATCCAATCCCTGGAACGGAGCCCGAACTCCCTCACACCCCGGTACTATCTCCGGGAAACCTATCTCAAGATGGGGCGCATCGAAGATGCCCGCGAGCAGGATGATTATCTGCTGCTGGCGCGGCAGGCCGGCGACGAAGACATCACGTCGCTCCTGGGTTATGCCGATCTGCTTGCCCGCAACGGCGATCTGCGGCGGGCCGAAGAGCTCCTCATCGACATCACCAAGCGGCACCGGCGCACCATTCCGCAAGTGCTCGTGTCGCTCGGACGCCTCGCTATCGAGAACGCCGATGTCGTACGCGCGCAGATCTTCGCCGATTCCGCCGTCGCCATCGCTCCGGCCGCGCCGGACGGCTATATCCTGCGCGCGGAAATCCATTACGAACGCGGCCGGCTCCGCGAAGCCATCAACGATCTCAATAAGGCGCTGACGATCGAACCATCGAACGCCAAGGCGCTTTACGACATGGGTTGCATTCTCTTTTACGACCTCGATATGAAATCTCAGGCTCTGGAGAAATTCGAGGCGAGCGTGAAGGAGGGATTCGATGGTCCGTTCGTGTGGTACAACATCGGAGCCACGCGCTATCTCACGAAGAATTTTCCCGGCGCGATCGATGCCTTTGCTTCGATGCCTCGATTCGTCGCGGCGGCGAACGACGCCAAGTGGTCGCTCTCCAACGCCTGCCTCATGGACCGCCAGGTCGACACGGCCCTGAAGATCTTCTCGGAATTGAAGATCTCCATGGAAAACAATCCCGCTCTCTCCAACAACTACGGTGTCGCGCTCGAACTCTCCGGCGACACCGTCGGCGCCCAGCGCGAATACTGGGCCGCGATCCGGGCGAGCGCGCCGAACACACCCCGCGATCCGATCGCTCTCGCCAACATCGATCGCGTTCTGCAGGGCCGCCTGATCGACGACCCGTGGAAAGTGTCACACCGCGATATTCCGCTGCGACTCCGCGGAGTCGCCTTCCCGCGAAAGCCGATGGGAGGAAGCTAGCGGTCCTTGCCGGGACCGCGCGGTTGCGGCAGACTCCATGCTATGATTACTCTGACGATCAACGGGCAGCGGCGGGAGCTCGCCGACGGCACAACGCTCGCCGGGCTCATCGAGATCCTCGATCTCGCGCGACGGCGCGTTGCCGTGGAACGGAACCGCGAGATCGTGAAACAGGCGCTCTGGCCCGAGACCACTCTGGCGGACGGCGACGAACTGGAGGTACTTCACTTCGTCGGGGGAGGATGACGAATGAATCTGCCGGATTTCAAAGTGCGGCCTCTCACCCCATTCGAAATGGAGGCAGGCTATATATTCTTCGTCCTCTTCTTCGTGCTCCTCTTCGCCTGGATGGCGTGGGATGCGCTGAAGAGGAAAGTCGACCGGCGTCGGCAGCTGCTGCATTTGGTGTCGGAACACGCCGCGAAGACGGAACTCACGCATGAAGAAGCGGAACTCCTCGAGAGGATAACGCTGGCTGAGGGCATCTTCCCCGGCCTCCGTACATTCGAACGCGAAGTCGATCTCCTGCTTCAACAAGGCGAATCGGCCGACACGATTCATCGGCTCCGCTTCAAGCTCGGTTTCAACATCCCCAAGTCCGGCCACAGGCTTTTCTCCACCCGAGAATGCGAACCGGGGCAGGATGTCACCATTTCCATCGGCAGCCACGTCTGGAAGGGCAGCATCTTCACCGTGGACGAACGCTTCCTCACGCTGCGGATTCCGGATGACGCCGCGCGGACGCTCGTGAAGCCGGGCGCGGAGATTAAAGTGGGCTTCTGGCGTAATTTCGACGCGCATTACCATTTCCGCACGAACGTGAGGGAGCAGGAAACACATCCACTCGCGCTGATTCACATCGATCATCCGCAGTCCATGGACCGCCGGCAGGATCGGGAATCCTTCCGGGCGGAAATTCACTGGGAGGCGAAAGTTGTGAAGGTAAACCGTGTGTTCGGAAACAGCGGCCCAGGAACCGCGATCCCCTCAGGCGATCCGCTCTCCGTCACCGTCGTGGACCTGTCGGAAGGAGGAGCCCGTTTTCTGCCGATACCTGGCATTCGCGAGGATGACGAGCTTATCGTCTCCATCCCGATGGCCGATCGGGCTCACCCGCTTCGGGCGCCGGCCCGCGTCATTTCAGCGGGGAAGGACGACATACGATGCCGATTCGAGAATCTCAGCATGCACGAGAAAGATGAAATTCACAGGCAGATCCTGAAGCTCACGACGCAAGGACACGCTCTTCCATGACCGGGCCATGCGCGCGGTATTCGCGGATCCACGGCATGAGTTCCTGGGAGGGCATGGGGCGGGCAAAGTAGAATCCCTGCACTTCATCGCACTCCATCCGCACCACCAGCTCCAGCTCCTCGCGCGTTTCCACTCCCTCGGCGATCACCCGGAGTCCCAGCTTGCGCGCCATGGAAATGGTCGATTCGAGCATCACGTGGATGCTCCGCTCGTTGACGGCGCCGGTGACATACGCCTGGTCGATCTTCAATTCCGTGAAAGGAAATCTCCTCAGTTGTTCCAAGGTCGAGTTGCCTGTGCCGTAATCGTCGATCGAGAGGCCGAAGCCCTTCAGTCGAAAGCGCGTCAGAACTTCCAGCGCGTCCGCCAGGTGCACGATGCCGCGACTCTCCGTGATCTCCAGGATGATCGACTCGGTGGAGAGGCCCTCCTGCAGGGCGATCTCCTCCACCCTGTCGGGCAGGAGAACATCCGAGAGGAGGTCGACGGAGATATTGACGGCGATCCGATGGTCGCAGCCCGAGCGGATCCAGTCGGCGGATTGGGCCAGGGACACGCGCAGCACCTTCTCGGTCAGCTCGCTCACCAGCCCTTCCTCCTCCGCCAGCGGCACGAAGAATTCGGGACTGATGAAACCGAGATCGGGATGTTTCCAGCGCGCCAGCACCTCAATGCCCTTGATGCTTCCATTCTCCGTGGATACCTGCGGCTGGTAGTACAGGAACGTCTCCGCGTTCTGAATCGCCCTGGCAAGATCATGCGACCGAAGCGAACACGGCGGAAGCTTTTTCCGCCGCGTCTCGCGGGAATGAGCCTTGTTCAGGAGGTGCCGGAGTTCCTCCACCTTCAGTGGTTTTTCGAGCGCGCCCAGGATATTCAACTCGCGGGCACGCGCCAGGCTTTCCGCCGCTGACAGGATCCGGCTGTCGAGCGCGCTTGTCAGAATGATGCCCGCCTGGTGATCCTCCTCCTTGATGAACCGGAGAAATTCCGCACCATCCATGTTGGGCATCCTGAGATCGACGAGGATGAGATTGACGGGCTCGCCTCCCGCAAGGGAATCGCGGATGATGTGAAGCGCTTCCTCGCCATCCGAGGCAGTCCGGACGTCCACGAGCCCCATGTTCCGGAGGAGCGTCGCGGCATATTCGCATTGCAGAGGATGATCTTCGACGACGAGCGCATGCCATGTCTTATCCATGAGCGTCACGCAGTTCGCCCTGGATCCGGGCGATGAGTTGTTCCTCGCCTTCCTCGAAGCGGCTGAGGAGCGAAACCACGACCGATTTATTTCCCGCTCGCGCAGCGATCTCGATGTCCCGGCAGACGGTGGACAGGTTCTCCGCGCCCACGGTCGCCGACGCGCCCTTGATACGGTGCGCCGTTTCCCTCGCCGCGGCCATGTCACTGCGGGTCGCCGCGTCCTCCAGGGCCACCCGGTCCTGCACATTCGTCTCCAGGAATCTCCGCAGGATATGCCTGATCATGGAGACGTCCCCTCCCAGCTGATGCTGCAATACGCTCGTGTCGAGCACATGTTCGTCCGCTTCCATCGTCTTCCTCCCCGCTGCGTGTTTTCCGAGAATCTCCAGGAGCTGTTCCTTGTGAAACGGCTTCGACAGGAAATCATCCATGCCGGCCGCGAGGCAATCGTCCTTCACTCCACCGACGGCGCTTGCGGTCAGCGCGATGATGGGTATGCGCACGGATCGGTCCTTCTCGGAGGCGCGAATCAGCCGGGTCGCCTCGTAACCGTCCATCTCCGGCATCTGGCAATCCATGAGAATGAGGTCGAATGTCCCGTCGCGGGCCGCTTCGACGGTCTCCCTTCCGTTCTTCGCCGTCGTCACCCTGCAGCCCAGACCGGAGAGCATGGCTTCGGCCATCATGAGGTTGACGGGGTGATCGTCCGCCACGAGGACTCGAAGGCCGGCAAGTATTCCAGAGCGTAGCGCATCTCCCGCGCGTGCCCGGATCGGCGCGGGAATCTCTTCCGCCGCCGGCTCGTCCTCGACCGCCTGTGGAAGTGGAAGCGTCACCGTGAAAACGGATCCCCTGCCCGGCTCGCTCTCGACCTCGATCGTGCCGCCCATCATCTCGATCAGCTGCCGGCAGATCGAAAGCCCCAGGCCCGTACCCTGGAAACGCCGGGCGGAGGACGTATCGACCTGGACGAATCTTTCGAAGATCAGGTCGCGCGCCTCCCGCGACATCCCGATTCCCGAGTCGGATACGCGAAGCACCAGCGGAGCTGAAGCTCCGGCCGACGGCATGAGCTCCACGTTCACCCGGACCTGCCCCTTGTCGGTGAACTTGATGGCGTTTCCGACGAGGTTGATGAGGATCTGCCGGACGCGCGTCGCATCGCCCACGAAGGAGCGCGGCGTGCCCGCCGCGTGGCTCACGATGAGCTCGATCCCCTTCGCTTTCGCCCGGGACGCCATCAATTCACCGGTCTGGTCCACCAGCTCCTTCATGTCGAACGCGGCGCTCTGCAGCGTCAGTTTCCCGGCCTCAAGACGGGATATATCCAGAATATCGTTAATGATGGTCAGGAGCGATTCGGAAGAGGACGCGATCGTCGCAGCGTAATGCCGCTGCTTGTCCGTCAGCTCGGTCTCCATCAGGAGCTCCGTCATGCCGATCACGCCGTTCATCGGCGTCCGGATCTCATGACTCATCATCGCGAGAAACTCGCTCTTCGCCTTGTTCGCCGCTTCCGCGGTCCTCATCGCCTCCTTCACCACATCCATGGCCTTTCGCTGGCGCAGCCAGAGCCAGGAAGCGAAGACAGAGAGGAGCGTGAACAGCAGGACGATCGGCACGATGCTGCGCGAAAGAAGCATCAGGGATACATGGCGGATGGAAACGAGGATCGGCAGGGGCAGGTGGTGCACGAGGATGAGGCGGTCCGGAAAATCGAGCGAGGAGGATCCCGGATTCAAGGGAAGGCTCAGGAAGGAAAACAAACCCTCCTCATTCTCGAAGTCGCCCGCCGTATCGCGCGATACGCGCGCCCACGCCAGCGGAAAGCGTTCCGAAAACGCGATGGCAAGGCGCGACGGAGCGAGAAATCCGCGGCCGTCGTCAGGCGTGATAATCCTCCCCTCCTGGTCGACGAACATGCTCCGCCCCATCGTCGGCGCCATGATCGGCTCCCCGCCGTGCCCCGTTTTTCCGTGAAGGCCGCCGCGATAATCCAGGATGACGATACCGCGCCGCATACCGCGGCGGTCCAGGATGGGCGCCGCGCACCGCAATGCAAAGCACGTGTCCGCCACGCCCGGCTCCGTTGTCGTATCGGGCAGCCATGGCAGGAGGATCGTGCCGTCCTGTTCCATCTTCTTCGCCAACGCGCGATTCCAGGAGTCCTCCGCGGCATCACGTTTCGCCCCGGCGACGACAATCGCGCCGGTTTCCGGAGAGACTACTTTCAGAAGCTCCCTGCCGTTGAGATCCAGGATGCGGATGGATCCGTAACCGGTCTTCTGACGGCAATAGGTGATCGCCTGTTCCACGAGCTCTTCCCGTTCCGCTTTTCCTGGGTGTTCCGCATAGGCCGTCACGGCGGGATCCCGCGCAAGGAGCCGGAGATCCGCCCGGATGTTGTCGAAGACGGAGAACATGGCGCGGGCATTGAGAGTGATATTCTCCGTCGCGTTCAATCGGAGTAGATCCAGGTACGCCCAGTGCTGGGTCCAGTACAGGGGCGTCGCAACGAGCAGAACCACGGCCAGGAGCGGTGCCAGGAACGCCAGGATGAGTTTTATCATCCGGGTCGAATCTCCCGATTTCATCTCATCCCCGCGCAAGGTGCTCCCCCGGCTTCTCGTGCCCGTCGGCGAACGAAGCGGTTTCCATTCCGCTTCATCCGCATTACTCCCGGAAACTTTCCCGTTGTTAAATCATGATGATCGGCAACTCAGGAAACCGTGATATGGAAGACAGCCCGGATCATACGCCGGCATTTATCCACGAGCTCCGCCGGGCGTAAGATCCGTCACATCACAATACAAACGGTTGCTTCTATACTTTCTTAGGCGCATTCAACAGCAGGACAGACGCGCGAGAACTTGGGAGGGCGGCGATGCTGGACGAAACCATGAAGAGCCCCATTACAACCGAGCAGATGCTGGTGGTGACGATGCGGGAGCTGATCGAAGGGACGCTTTTCCACAACGAGAATGTTCGCCTGAGCGACGCGTTGAACGCGGAAGCACGGCAGTTCAGCCGTTATATCACGTTGAAGGACGCCGCGGTCTTCAGTCTTTCGACGGGCCGGGAGATCATGAAAACCGCCTTCATCATGGTGGCACATGACCACATCATATATATGACACCCAAAGGATGTGTTCAGGCGGCCACGATGCAGTTGCAGCCTAATTCCGCGCAACCGGAAATTCAGAAAGGAGTAGCGGCCGCGGTCGCCGCGTCCACGGCGACGCCTGCCGCGACGTCATCGCCGCAGGACAAACAGCCGGGCCCCGAATTCTCGGCGGACGGAAAGACGATTCATCCTCTCTCTCACCAGGCGATTCTCGAGACGCTGGCCGCGATTCGCGGGCAGACCCGGCACGCGACCGACGATGCACCCGTCCCGCGCTGATATTCCGGCGCACTCAACGAAAGCCGGCACGGACCGGAAAATCATTCCCGGCGATAAGCCGGTCGAAGCAGGCGCAACGCCACACAGGCGCGATCCGCGCTATGTCGAACAAAGAGCCGAACTTTCCGACTGGATCCAGGTGAAGCTCGTGCGCCAGTTCGGCGCGCCGATCCAGCTGAGCGGCGTCCTGATGGACCTGACGCCTCGTGCCGTGAAGGTCGGTTTTCCCGACGAGTCGATCCCCTGCGAGAGTTTCTCGGTGGGCGCTCGATTACTGGTGACGTTCCGATTTCGCAACCTGACCGCCACGACCGCGACCGCGACGATCAGCCGCGTCGACCGCATGGAGAACGGATTGAGCCTCGTCCTGTTCTTCGATTTTCTCCGGGAATCGGACCGGGCATCGCTCCTGGAAATCTGCGAATCGAGTCAAACGCGCGAAGTGCCGCTCAGCCCGGGGATTCCTCGCGCAGGAATTTCATCGTAAACCGGTTCAATCCGTTGCTGAAATCATAGGAGACGTAATCGATCGCGGACCGCGCCGGTGCGGAAGCCTCGTCGATCCTCCCGACACCCGGCTCGTCCTCGCTTTCGGCCGGTTCCTGCTGCGGCGTCCCCGCAAGAGAACCGGCAGCGCCAAGCGCGACGGGATCAAAGGCAGTCCCCGGGTAGTTCAGCGTGATGTCGAACGATTCGGGCGTGGCCCGTATCTCAGTGTCGAGCGTATAAGTGGTGTCCTGGGCGGCGAGACTGAGGAGGATACCCGAGACCGCGTTCGCCAGGACAGCTTCGGTTTCCAGCACCCTTTCCGCGGGAAAGCTCCATCCGCTCAGCACGCCCATGATCCAGGCCGAGACATAACTCAGGCGGTCCGGATTGGCCGAGAAGACCTGCCGGGCGATCAGGGCCTGGCGTTCCGCGTCAAAGGAGGGGACCGAGCGCGTCGCGACGAGTGGAGAGTCCGGATTAAGGGATGAGCTTTTTCTCCGGCGGAACAACTGATACGGAAAGGGAATTCCTTCCTGGTCGAACTTGAAGACAAACGACGGAGGAATGTTCGTCGTCTTGAATTCCCCGATGATTCGTCCCGTTTCGTCACGACCGAAGGGTTCGAACCAGAACAACTGCCGCAGGACGATCTCACCCTCCCGGAATCCCTCCACCTCCGTGATCTCGGAAATTCTCCGGCTGCCGTCGGCGAAGCGCTTCAGATGCACGATGAGATTGACGGCGGAGGCGATCTGGCGCCGGATGGCGACGGCGGGAATCTCCACGCCTGCCATGAGGCACATGGTTTCCATGCGCTGCAGGAGTTCGCGGGCGGAGTTGGCGTGCGCCGTGGACATGGAGCCGTCGTGGCCCGTGTTCATGGCCTGGAGCATGTCGAGCGTTTCGCCGCCGCGACACTCGCCGATGATGATCCGGTCGGGACGCATCCGAAGGGAACACTTCACGAGATCTCTTATGCTGATCCCGGTCGACGCGCTCGACGACGTCGCCGTCCTCGTTTCCAGCCGGACGACATGCGGGTAATTTTCCTTCACCTTCAGCTCCGCCGCATCCTCGATCGTCACGATTCTCTGCGCGGGCTGAATGAGAGACGAGAGGAGATTCAGGAGCGTCGTCTTGCCCGTGCTGGTTCCTCCCGCGACCACGATGTTGAGCCGGGCACGGACGCAATCGCGCAAAAAATCCGCCATGACGCGCGTCATCGCTCCGGAGGTGATCATATCCTCCACATGCAGGGATTCCTTCTTGAACTTGCGAATCGTGACGGAAGCGCCGTCCAGGGAGACCGGCGGGATGATGACATGGACGCGCGAGCCGTCGGGCAGCCGGGCGTCCACATACGGGTGTGCCAGGTCGATCTGGCGCCCCATCCGGTTGGCGATGCGGCAGACGATCTGCATGAGATGATCCGCGTCGTAGAAGCGGATATTGGAACGTTCCAGGTGCCCGGCTCTCTCCACGAAGATCTGCCGGGGTCCGTTGACCATCACTTCGCTCACCGCCGGATCGCTCAACAGGGATGTGATCGGCCCGAAGTCAAGAATCTCATCCATCATCCAGTGCACGAGGTCGGCGCGCCGGGCGCTCGTCATGGTGGCCGATTCGCTCTCGAGCTTTTTCATGAGCAGGGATTCGAGCTGAGTCTTGACAAACTCGCGAGCCTCGGCCTCGCTCATCCGCGAAATGCTTTCCGCCTCATGGCAATGCGAAAACGTCTTGATGATCTGCATGCCGAGATCATGAAAGGACTGTTCCTTGGAATCCGGCGGAGCTTCGTCGGAGTCGATCGCTTCCTGCAAAAGAATTTCCGCGGGCGCGACTTCCGCGTCCGCCTTCACGGGATTCGCGTCATCGACTTTCTCCACGGATGAAGGCGCGCGATCCAACAAATTTCGCTCGACCGTAATCGGCTCGACCGGCACAGCCGGAATTTTCTCGCGCGTCAGAGGCACGCTATGGACAAAAAGTGTCCGAGGAATATTACGGGGTGCCGGCCGGCCCCCCTGCCCCGCTTCGACGATATTCAATGTGGTTCTCCCTCACCATTAATCATGGTGAAGATGAGCGCGATAAGCCGTGATATGCGATACAGAACGGTCGGATCGATGGGAACCGAAGTATGACGGAGCGATTCAGCAAAACCCGTTGGAGGCGAGGGGACTTGACCTTCGTCTCGGCGCATCCGGCGCCGCTCCTCAGGCAGGGGCGCTCTCTTCGCCCTCCCTCATCGGTCGGGCTCCCGCATCCTGCGGGAGCGCCCGTTCAAGTCCCCGCATCGTTCTCGGACGCGGGGAACCAAATCGAGGATCATGATATTCCAAAGTCATCAACCCGTTGGAGGCGAGGGGACTTGAACCCCTGACCCCCACAATGCCATTGTGGTGCTCTTCCAGCTGAGCTACGCCCCCGGGTTGTTGCGGGTGAAAATCATAGTTCCGCGATGACGCCAAAGCAAGGCGAATTCAGGTGAACGCCACATTGCATTCCCCTCGGACAAGCTCCTATAATCCGCTCATGTCCGATAAAGTGGAATCGTCCCCGGGCCCGCAGGGTCTCCCGCCGGAAAAACTCGAGATCATCAGGGAACTCAATACCGCATTCTCGGGCGACCGCGAGCTCATCAAGAATTATCTCCAGAAATTCGGCTTTTCCAAGGTCGTCGCGCCCAATATCAGGATCATCCGGAGAGAAGCTCAGGAACGAAACGAGCTTTTCGAGAAGGTGAAGAACGGGAGCATTTCCGTCGCGGCCCGTCCTGCCGCCGAGGAACGAGCGGCGAAACGACCGGCTAAAAAGGAGGAGGGCGATCATGCGGAACGGAGCCCTTACTACCAGTCGGATGTGTCCTGCGCGTTCTGTGACACGCATTTTTCCGCCGCCATATTCCGATCCAAATCGCTCATCCTCGATTTTCTGTACAAGGATCCGCAGTATCCCCTGATGGTCCCCAGCGCCAAAGGGACCGTGAAGGGCTACAAGCTGGAGGATCCGCTCCTGCGGAACATCATCGTCTGCCCGGGCTGCCTGTATGCGAGCTCCATCATGGGCAATTTCGTGCACGACGCGGGCGCCGGGCCGAAGACCATGAAGAGCCGTGTGCCCGACCGGAAATTCGCGGCGCTGAAGGAAGCGATGATGAACGGCGTCGAGGACCGGCGGAAAGCGATCTCGGCGGAATTCGCCGCGGCCGACGCCTGGGGCGAAACGCGGGGGGTGGAACAGGCGATCGCCTCATTCCTCCTGGCGGCCCAGAGCGCCCGGGTTATGGCCGAATTCGACGCGCTGGGGCA
This sequence comes from uncultured bacterium, assembly GCA_964499705.1. Classification (GTDB taxonomy): domain Bacteria; phylum UBA8481; class UBA8481; order UBA8481; family UBA8481; genus JBBTKW01. The sequence continues at coordinate 182,855 of CAZCME010000006.1, forward strand.
TTACCAGGCCGGCGAGGCGCTCCTCTGCGCGGCGCGGCTGTACTCCGAGTTGGACCGGTCCGACGAGGAATTCGACATGTTCCGGCAGGTGATTCCGATCTTCGAAAAGTTCTACCAGATCGGCTCCGTTTCGGCGACGCCGCTGTACCTCATCAGCGTCCTCAGCTACCACCTCGGCGATTACGACACGACACGGACCTGGCTCGGCCGCATGATCAGCATGCGGCATAAACTGGAGGGCTTCAGCAAGTACAAGCGCTACGGCGAAAATCTGAAGGACAAGATCAAGGACCACGGCGAAGGCTGAGCAGGGCTTCCGCCGCGTTCTTTCCGCTCCGCGCGGCGCCTTCCATCGTGGATGGCCAGCCCGTATCCGTCCACTCCCCCGCCAGGAAGATCCTCTCCCGATCCGTCACGGCCTTCGGCCGTTCCAGCCCGATCGAGGGCAGGAACGTCGCCTGCGGCATCTTCGTCACTGTATGATTCAGTAATCCGCATTCCCTCGCGCGGGGAAAAATGTCCTCCAGATCTTCGATCGTTTCCTCGAAGATACGCTTGGGTGGATGCGCGATCGAGGCGGTGGCGGCGGAGCGGACCGCCGTGATCGATTGCGAGCCGTCCGGGTGAGGTCGGGCGTAGAACCAATGCGTCGGCTTTCCGATCACGCAGATATTCTCCACATCCATGGCGGGCGCGTCGTATTTCAGGCGCACTCCCACGATCGGTTCCGCGATGAATTCCCCCGGAACTTCGATACCTTCCGGCAGGCTCCACGGAGGACACGAGGAGATCACGGCCGCATGGTCATGTTTTCGGCCCGCGACTGTGACGCTCCAGCCATCCCCGGACACCGCCGATACCGGAGAACGGAACTTCACTTCGATCCCGGAAAACCGGCCGGAGACGGGCGCGATCATCGCAGAGAGCGGCAGCGTCGGAACGCCGAGGGCGAAGTTACCGGCGTCCTCCAGGAGCGCTTCCTTAATGAAGAACCACGCCTCCGAGGCCGCGATCCTTTCGAGCGCCGCATTGATCGCGCTCACGATGAGCGGCTCCCAGATCCGATGGAGCGCCTTCCCCCGCTGCCCTTCCTCCTCCATCCACCGCGCGGCGGATATGAGTTTCAGGCGCGGTGGCATGATCGAGGAGAGGGCGATGCCGGCCACGAAGCGCGCCGTGCCGTACAGCTCTTCCGGCGGAACCAGGCTTCCGCCGACAAGCGACGGAGCGAGATGAAGCGGAGCGGGAAGAGAATCGGCGGCGGAGATCGTGTGCCGGTTTCCCCATTCATCCACGAAGAGGATCTTCTTCTGCCACCGGACGTGTTCGAGCGTTCCCAGCTTCCGGTACAATTCGATGAGCTCCGTGCAGCACCCCATGAGGATGTGCTGCCCGCAATCGATCTCCTCCCCGGACTTATTATCCACGAATGAGGAGGCCCGTCCGCCCATGCGGGCGCTCTTTTCATAGATCGTGGACGTGACGCCCGCATCCGCAAGCCGTACGGCCGCCGCGACTCCGGCTATGCCTCCGCCGATGATGGCGACGCTTTCCGATCCGCTCACAAGCCCACCGACGTCGCGAGGACGATCATGATTTTCCGCGGAGTCGAAACGCGGGGACGGCGGGACCAGACATCGAAGTCCTGCTTCCGCACTTCATCCAGGATCGCCCCGTAGATCCTGCTCATCGCGCGCATCGTCTTTCTCTGACCGGGCTCCAGGAATTCATACAACCCTTCCGATTTCGCATAGAAGCCCGCGGCACGATCCGCGTAATCCTTCAGGAGTGCCTTCGTCTCCGGCGTCGCGCGGCCGGCCGCCAGCATGGACTCCGTGACGCCGTGTCGAACCAGATCCTCCTCCGCCATGTAGATGCGATCGCGCCGAAGATCCTCCGCCACATCGCGGATGATATTCGTCAGCTGGAACGCATACCCGAGACTGGTCATCGAGTCCTTCGCGCCCGCGGTCCGGACTCCGAAGATCGCCAGCATGAGATATCCCACCGTGACAGCCACCTTCCGGCAATACCGGAGCGTGTCGTCCGAGGACCGGTATCGCCGGATCGAGAGATCGTCCTCGCATCCTTCCACCAGGAGATACATCTCGTCGTGGGGCATGCGGCTGCGCGTGGCGGCGGCGGCCATGGCGCGGAGAATGGGGAGATGCGACCGGCCGGACTCCAGCGCGGATCGCAGATCGTCCTTCCATTCCAGAAGGATCCGGCGACGCTCCGGAATCGCGCGGCTCTCCTCATCGACGATATCGTCCGTCATGCGCGCGAAGGCATACAGCGCGGAGAGGTCCTGCCGCTGGGGCAGGCTCAGGAACCGGAATCCCCAGTGAAAATTCCTTCCCTCGCGGCGCGCCACATCTTCGCACATCCGGAAATCGCTTTCCGAAACCGGGCAGGCCCCGCCCTTATCCGATGGAATATCCGCGCTCATCTTGATTTCCAAGGCATCATATCTTAGAGTGAGTTGATCGCAATAAGAGGAGCCGATGCCCGCGCGCATATTGATCGTCGACGACGAACTGAACATCAGACGCCTTTACGAGGAGGAATTCCGCGACGAGGGGTACGACGTCGAGACGGTCGCCAGCGGCGAAGAGGCGCTGGCGAGCATCAGGGCACGGCGGCCCGACCTCGTCACGCTCGATATCAAGATGACCGGCATGGACGGCCTGGAGGTGCTGGCGAAGATCCGCGAAGTCGATCTCGAGCTGCCGATCATCCTCTGCACCGCTTACGGGTCCTACAGGCAGGATTTCGGCACATGGGGTTCGGATCATCTCGTCACCAAATCCGCCGACCTCGAGGAATTGAAACGCGAAGTCCGTCGCCTCCTGAAGATGCAGAATAAGCTCTGACGCTCCGCATTGTCGATTCTCAGGCGTGATCCCGTCACGGGCCGGTGGACCATTCTTTCACCGGATCGCTCGCTCGTTCCCCCGCACCGTGACGCCCCCCCGCATCCGCAGGACCAGAAGGCGCTGCGATTCTGCCCCTTCTGCCCCGGGCATGAGGAAAGCACTCCCCCGGCCATCCTGACGCGCACGAATCCCGGCCCGGCGGGCGCCCCATCGCGCGGCTGGGCGCTGCGGGTCGTTCCGAACCGCTTCCCCGTGCTCGATCCGACAGCCCGGCCCGATCCCTCGACGGTCGGAATCTACGACAAGCTCGGGGGATTCGGCATCCACGAAGTCATCATCGAGTCGCCTGATCACTCCGCGGATTTTCCATCCTACCCGGTCGCGCAGGCCGAGCATGTTCTCGCGGCGTGGCATGATCGCCTGATCGCCCTGGCCCGTGACACGCGAATCCGCTCCATCATGCTCTTCCGGAACCACGGCCCTGAAGCCGGCGCCTCGCTGGAACATCCGCACAGCCAGATCATCGCCCTTCCGATCGTCCCCAAGCTACTGATGCAGGAAATATCCTGCTCGCTTCAATATTCGCAATGGAAGGAACGCTGCGTCTTCTGCGACATGATCCACGAGGAGGAGATGCAGGGTATCCGGACCGTGGCCGATACGACTCACTTCACGGCTTTCACGCCGTATGCGTCGCGATTTCCTTATGAAATGTGGATCATGCCCAAAAAGCACCAGGCTCATTTTCACGCGGCCGTGGACGCGGAGATCAAGGATCTCGCGCACCTCCTGCGAGATCTCCTCATCAGGCTCACGATGGTTCTCGACCGTCCTTCCTACAACATCATCCTGCATACATCTCCGTGCCAGGAAGGGGAGCTGAGCCATTACCACTGGCACATCGAGATCATGCCGCGGATCACCAAGATCGCCGGGTTCGAATGGGGCACGGGATTTTACCTGAATCCGGTCATGCCTGAAACCGCGGCCGCCGACCTGAACGCGGCAGGGGCCGGGACCGACCGGGAATGAAGCGCCCCATTCGGCCGAGGCGTGAAAAATCCCTTAGCCATTTGATTTCACCCGTCCTAGAATCGACTTCGAAGGCTCTCAATACCCGACGGAGGAACACATGGGCGGACCAGACGTGATACGACAGGATTCGATCTCGACAATGAAGAAGCCAGCACAATCGCGCGCCGCGAGCATGGCGTTCATCGCGGCTGCGTTCATCATCACCGCGTGCCAGAATCCCCTGATGGCGAAGAACGATCCCAACATGATTCCCGAGGCGAAACACCCCGACTGGAAAGTACTGCGCATGCTCGTCGCGGAATACGAAGCGTCCCGCTCCGAAATCGAGGGACGGAGCGCGATCGTCGTCCAGTCGAAATTCCGGGATCTCCTGGGAAACCACGGCAGCGATCGGATCGGCGACGAAGCGCTCTACTATGTCGGGCGTATGTACTACGATGTCCGGGCGTACCACGACGCGCGCGTCACATTCATGCGGCACAGGGAGAAGTTTCCCGATTCCGAATTCGCTCCGACGATCCAGTCGCTCGAACAGGAGATGCAGCGGAGCGACGCCGAGTACAAGCGCTGGCTGGACGAGAACCGCACCACTTCCACGATCAGCAAGTAATCCTTGTCCTTCCGTAAACCCTCGGTCCTCGGCCAGGCGATCCAGGAGAACCACGGCGTCTTCCTGGACCGGACCGGCGCGGAAGATTCCCCGATCACGTTCGAGGAAACGAGACGCACCGCCGCCAGGATCTGTTCCTACGTCCGGAAGCGGGGCGTGACGCGCGGCGACACGGTCGCCGTCGCCATGTCGAATTCCGCTCCGGTCGCGATCATCTGGTTCGGCCTGCTGACAGAAGGGATCTCCGTCGTTCCCCTCAATCCCGTCCTTCCGGACGAGGAGATCGCATACATCCTCCGCATGTCCGAAGCCAAACTCATTTTCGCCGACAAGCCGTTCATGCCGAAAGCGCAGCGCTGGGCGGAGGAAATCGGGTCGCGCATCGAGGCGGTCGCCGCGGACGATGAACCATGGTCGGAGTATACCGAAGCGGAGCCGCACTACGTGGATCCCGAGGATATCGCCGTCATCTTCTTCACGTCCGGCACGACCGGCCGCCCCAAGGGCGCGATGCTCTCGCACCGCGCCCTCATCGAGAACGCGATCGGTTGCGCCAAGTCGTACGGACTCGACTCATCGGCGGCATTCGCCTGCCCCATCCCGATCTTCCACGCCTTCGCGGCGACAGTGTGCCTGTTTCTGCCGGCGATCATCGGAGCGCGCACCTATCTCCATTCGCCGCTCGATCCGAAGGGATTCGTGGAGACAGTGCCGAAGCTGGAACGGCGGAGAATCATCGTGGCGGTACCGAGCGTCCTGGAAGCGATCGAGCTCCTGTCCCAGGGAAAGCTCGATCAGGTCGCCTTCACCGTCTCCGGCGGCGCGTCATTGCCGGAACAGCTGAGGGACCGCGTGGCGGCGGCGACTCGCGTCGCGGTTTACGAAGGATACGGAACGACCGAATGCGGACCAGTTATCACGTCCCAGGCTCCGGGTCGCATCAATGCTCCGGGAAGCGTCGGTTTTCCGATCGCGGGCGTCGAAATCGAGATCCGATCGAGCGACGGCGATGCTCTCCCCTTCGGCTCGACAGGCGAAATCGTCGTGAGGACTTCAGGGCTCATGTCCGGATACTACGACCTGGCCACCGCGACGAAGGCTTCGGTCAAGGGCGGATGGTTCTACACGGGCGATCTCGGGTATGTATCCGAAGCCGGCGAGCTTTTCATCGTCGACCGGCTCACCGACGCCATCACGGTCAAGGGGATCACGCTGCTGCCTCAGACCGTGGAGCATATTCTGAATCGTCATGCGGACGTGGCGGAAGCGGCCATCGTCGGCATTCCGGACGGCGCGGGAGGCGAAGCTCCGTGGGCCTTCGTCCGCTTGAAAGCCTCTTCCGCCGCGGCACCTCCGGATCCGGCGGACCTGATCCGTTTCTGCCGGGAGCGCCTTCCTATCTACGCGGTTCCGCGCGGCGTGGAATTCCGCGACACCCTCCCGAAGACCATCACCGGGAAGATCCTGAAGCGGACGCTCAGGCAGAAATGGCTGTAGCAGACGCGGAAAAATCGATCGCGCCTTCATGAAGAGAATCCTGCCGTCGCTAGTCATGGTAATCTTCTGCGGAACGCTCGCGTTCCCTTCCTTCATCCTCACCAATGCGGACATGGCCAGCACCTGGAATATCGTGATCGCCCATGCGGACGGAGCCGGTTACGGCACGGCGACACTAGCTGCAGGCACGCCCTTCGGCAGTCTCACGTCGGGAACCGACACGATCGTTTATCTCTCGGGAATCACGGACACGAACAACGCGTCGACGAGCTTCCATAACTTCTTCCAATCCTATTACGTCCACCCTTCCGGACTCTTTTCCGCGGAATCGACCTCCGCCGGTCTCGCCGCCGACCTGGTCGAAACCGGCCCCGTGGACCGCATCGCCGGATCCCTCTCCGACACCTCATCCGCCGCCCTCTTTTTCGGAGCGCGCATTCTCCCTGCCGCCACGGATGATTTTTTCGTGGCCTTGAAAAGCAATGCTCTCTCCGCCGCGCAGATGCTCGGCGCGTCCGGAATCGACACTTTTCTCGGCGCGGGGCTGATGCGGAGCGAAAGCGAGACGAGTTCCACTTCGATGACCTTCGCTTTCGGCCGCGTGACCGACACCGTGGTTTCCTTCCGGACATTCCGGCCCGGCGAAACGGCCGCGCGCGTCCCGATCGGCTGCAGCGTTTCGCTGGCCGCGGGCGGAGGACAGATGCTCTGGAATCCTACGATCGCGCTGACGCAAAGCATTGCCGGTTCGAGCGGACACTTCAGCGACACCTTCTCGCAGTACCGCGTTTTCGTCACCGCGGATTCCAACCTGGCCGTCCTGCTCCGCGATTCGTCTCCGGCGGCTCCGGATTCCTTCCATGCCCAGGCGATCGCTTTCGCAGTCCGGAGGCGATCGCCCCTGGCGCTCGCGGATCTTGCCGGCCCGTGGCAGGCGACCATGCTCCTGCCGGAATCCTCCGCTTTCACCGCGATCCCGGGACAGTTCGAATTCCGCTTCAATGGAACCGGCCTCTTCGAGAATGGCGCTCCACCTCCTCATCATTCTTCCAGGACTTGCACCGTCGTGCTCTCCAGCGACACCCTCGGAGGCGCAACGCGGGGCGATTCCTTCTACCTCATCACATTCCGCCCCGGCCGCGACAGCGCCGAAATTCAGCTGCGCGCCTATCTTTCCGCGGATTCGAGATTTCTCACGATGGGCGGATACAGGTCCTCCGACAGGGCGATCGGGCTCGGAGCTCGAAGGGCCAACAGCCTGCGCCGACGACTCGCTTTCGACACAACTGACACGCCGATCAGCCGCGGCCGGCTGGCGATCGGACTTCGCGTCGACTCCGGCGCTTCCGTCGGGCAGCCGACGTTTCTCATCTCCACGCTCGATACGTCCTCCACGCGCGTCCGTTCCTTCCGCGATTTCCGGGACACGGCTCTGCGGAATCTGAACGTGGACACGATCCATGGAGCCGTGACGATCGTGCCGGACACGACGGTATCGGTCGACTCCGTGATCGTCACCATCGACATCCAGGGCTCCGCGGACTCGACCGGCGGCGTGAACATCGTTGCCATGATTTTCGATGAGGAATCCGGAGTCTGGACCAGGATTCCGGAAACCCGGGTGACCGCCCAGAACATCGGAATCATCTCGTTCCGCCCGCCGCACTTTTCCGATTTCGGCGCGGGCGAAGTCGCGACATCCATTTCCCCGGACCCCAACGCGGATATTTCCCACGCCTGCGTCCTCAGCGCCGCCGCGTCCTCGATCGGAATCCCTCGATTCCTCCCCCGGCTCCGCGCCGCGCGCGACTTTCTCCTGACAGCACCACTCGGAATCTTCGGCGTCCGCATATACTACTCCTTCTCGTCCTGTTCCCTGCTGCTCTGCCTGCCCTTCCTCCTGACGGTTCGCGCCCGGCGCGCCTGACGCCTGACATCCGTCCGAGTCCTCGTGAACGAAGAAAAGCGCGGGAACGGCCCTTACCGGATCGAGTCGCTCGCCTCCGGCGGACTCGGGCTCATCCGCTCGCCGGACGGCATCATCTTCGCGCGGGGCGTGATCCCGGGTGAACTGATCACGATCGGACAGCTGGTGCGAAAACGAGGAGTGTTCTGGGCGGAAGAGGTCCGCATCGTGGAACCCTCTCCGGACCGGACGGAACCGGCGTGTCCCTATGCCTCGGACTGCGGCGGCTGCGATTTCCACCATATGACATACGAGCGGGAAAAGACCGAAAAGATCCTGATGACCCGCGACACGTTCCGGCGGATCGTCGGCCGTGATCTGCCCGTGTCGGACCGTGTCGAGGCGCTGGAGCCGCATGGATATCGCAACTCGATCCGGATCCAGGGCGGCGCGGGTTATCTCGGATACTGCAGAAAAGAATCGAACGAAATCGTCGACATCGACGACTGCCTCATCGCCATGCCGGAAGTGCGGGAGGAGATACGCCGCCGAAAAGCGCGGAACGCGGGCAAACCACCGAAGAGCCTCACGATCCGATGCGGCACGACACCGGGTGCGCTCTGCACGATCGAGACATCGCGCGGCGCCATGGTCGTCGCGGGAGGACAGGACCGCGCCGGCCGGATCACGGTGATGTTCCTGGGCAGATCCTATCGGGTCAGCCCGCACTCCTTCTTCCAGGTGAACATCGCCATCGCGGAAAGGATCGCTCTCGCGATGAGAGACCAGCTGCCGCCGGGTCCCCGGCTGCTCGATCTCTTCGCCGGAGTCGGAACGTTCGCCCTAGCCATGTCCGACCGGTATCAGACCGTGACGGGCTGCGAAATCTCCCGCGAGGCCGTGGAGGATTTCAGGCATAACGCGGCCGGCGTCGGAAATGTCGAGGTTCGCGAATGGGACGCGGCGAAGGGCTTGCGGGACCGCGTCGCCCGGGAGGACGTCCTCATTCTCGATCCTCCCCGCACCGGTCTTCCCCGCAGGCTGGCCGACGCTCTCGCGCATGCGTCGCCCGCCGCCCTGGCCTATGTCTCCTGCGATACCCCGACCTTCGCCCGCGACATGAGATTGCTGCTCGACTCGGGATATGAGCTCAATGACAACGTCCGGCTCTTCGACATGTTTCCGCGCACGGCCCATGTGGAACTTTTCGCGGTTTTGCGGAAGAAATGAATACTCCATCCGGAATCTGAAATCCAAAATCTGAAATCGCTCCTTCATCTCCAGGCCATCCCTTTCGATACTAGGACAATGATCCCTTTCCTTCGTTGCGCGTCGATTCTGCTCGTCCTGTCATCCATCCTTCCCGCGCAAGCGGAACGGCCGTTCAAGACCGACGATCCCTGGCAGGAAAGGCTGTATGGATGGGAAGTTCAGGGCGGAATCGCGGCAGGATCGGGCGAATGGGAGAAAATCGAAAGCAGAAACCAGTTCGACGTGCTCGCGGGATTCGATTACGGCCTAACGGAGCGCTCGGAAGTGGGACTTCTCTGGAACATATTCCGGATGCAGGATCCGGGGCCCGACGGTTTCACGGATGCGGCGGTCCATTATAAGCACAGGATCGCGGAAGCGAGCGCCTCGTGGCCGGACATCTCGCTCGATCTGAAATTGAAGCTCCCGCTCGGCGATCGCGACCGCGCGCTGGGTTCCGGCAAGGTTGACCTGGGACTGGCATCCCTCTTCGGATGGAAGTCGGAACGATGGACCACGTCGTTCCGGCTCGGATACCTGACCACCGGTTCGAGCGCGGAATCCGACAGGTTGGAACTCGGCCTGGCGACGCGGTATCGGGCGTCGGAATTCGTCTCCTTTCTCGGAGAAATCTACAATGACTCGAACGAAAAACCGGGGCACTCGTCACGGCTCGAAGTGTCCGCCGGCATGTCCTTCATCGTGGGGCCGGCGACCTGGTTCGATCTCATGGTGACAGCCGGCATCTCCGAATCCGTACCCGACGCCGGAATGCAGGTCGGCATGACGTCGAGGTTGTAACAGCGCTTCGAAAATCATATACTCCTCCGCCTATGAACGAACTTGAAATCCCCGAATGGCTTCTTCGCATCCGGAAGAATTACGAGGCGGATCCCGTTAAATGGATGTGGATCGGCATGACCGTACTGGTCCTCGTCATCATCGCGGTCTTTGCGACCTATATGGTCCGCAAGCAGAAAGCGGAAGCCTCCGAACTCCTCACAAACGGCCTCCAGGCGCTCGATGCCGGCGAATTCCAGAGCGCGTGGCTGGCGTTCCAGAAGATCGAAAGCGCGCACAAGCTCTCGGGTTATCGCGACGAAGCCCGGTTGTATTCCGCGGCGGCGATGTTCGGGCTGGGCAAATATGACGAGGCGGAGGCGGCATACAAGGCGATGATCGAGAGCGATCCCCGCGGGGTGCTGACACCGCAGGCCGAACTGTCCCTGGGAGCCTGCCTCGAGATGAAGAACGATCCGAAGGGCGCCCTGGAGTATTACCGCGGAGCCCGCGAGAAATACAAGGGCGCGTACATCGAGAAGGCGTTCGAGATACGCATCGCGCGCCTGTCGAGAATGCTTGGAGATGCGGAGACGCCGGCCGCGATCTACGATCGGCTCGAAAAGGACACGGACGGGCTCTGGAAGGAAATCGCCCGCGGAAACCGGCGCATGATCATATCCGAAATCCAGACCTCCGCGATGGGAGAACTCACGAACGGCGCGGTAGCTCCATCCCGCGTCTTGGATACGGCCGCGGGAACCGGCGCCGAGGGAATGAGGAGCGAGACCTCGGGACGCTGAAGCGCACGACTACGGAGACATCCATGCGACCTGCCGATAATCCTGAACAACGCAAGCGCGATCCTCATCTTCTTCTCGGACCGCTCACATTCCTTTCGGTGCTGGCGATCATGCTGGCGTCGGGAGCCTTTCTCCTGTCGAACGCGGTCACGCCGGAAATCACGGTTCCGGATCTGACGGGCAGGCCGTTCGAGCAAGCCGTCGCCGATCTGAAGAAACAGGGATTCACCGTGGAGATTTCACCAACGCCGCAGACGGACCGCGAATCCTGGCCGGTGGGGACCGTGATCCGCACATCGCCGGTCGCGGGATCGCGCGTCAAGACCGGCCGGCTGATCGCGGTCTTCGTCTCCGCGGACAACGCGATGATCGCCGTCCCGGATCTCACCGGCCTGATGCTCCTCGACGCGGAGAACATGCTCGGCCGCGCCGGCCTGGGCAGCCCCGGCGCCGGAGGGCTGATGGTGGGCCGCAAGACATGGCAGACCGTCGATTCCCCGGCAGGAACGATCCTGTCCCAGACACCCGAAGCCGGCGTGATGGTCAAGTCCGGCTCGCCCGTGGATCTCGTGATCGCCGTCTCCGAGGCCGCCGATTCCATGCCGAATCTCGTGGGGATGATGCTCACTGAAGCGCTCGATCTCCTCGCCTCCAAGGGCTGCCTCGCCGACACCGTGGAGCCGTATTTCACGACCACGAAGCCGGCGAACACGATCCTCTCGCAGAAACCTTCACCCGGCGCCAGGCTCGGCCCGGAAGTCGGCATCCGGCTCATCGTGGCCGTGGCGAGCGCGGAGGAAATGAACGCGGTCCATGAAACCACCGCGCTCCGGAAAGCCGAGAAGGAATCCCGGGACGCATCCGGGATGGAACCGAGCGCGGACATGCCGGGCGAGAAGGCGCCGTGAAAGCGACGTTCCCGGCGCCATGGTGAAAATCGCGCCGTCGCTGCTCTCGTCCGATTTCGGCAGGCTATTTGAGGAGACACGGCGATGCGAGCGAGCCGGCGCGGCGTACATCCATTTCGACGTGATGGACGGAGCGTTCGTGCCGAATCTGACTTTCGGGGCGGGCGTCATCGCGGCATGTCGTCCGGCATCGCAGCTCGTCTTCGATGTCCACCTCATGATGAACCGGCCGGACAGGTATCTCGACGATTTTCTGAAGGCCGGTTCCGACATCGTCACCGTTCATGTGGAATCTCCCTGCGATATCAACGTTACGCTCGCGCGGATCCGGGCGGCGGGCCGGAAACCCGGCATCACGCTGCGACCCGGCACGTCGCTGGAGACCCTGGAGCCTCATTTCCGATCCGTCGACCTCGTGCTCGTGATGTCCGTGGAACCGGGTTTCGGCGGGCAGAGCTTCATTCCGGGCGCGCTGGAGCGGATCCGATCGATCGCCGCCCGCCGCGCCGAGCTGGGGCTCGCCTTCGAAATCGAAGTCGACGGCGGCATCGACGACAGGACGGGGCCGATGTGCGTGGACGTCGGAGCGGACGTTCTGGTATCCGGAAACCATCTGTTCCGGCAGGCCTCGCTGGACGACGCCGTCCAAAATCTGAAAACGCTCTGTCACGGCGACCGATGAAGTAGTGTCAACCTTAAATGGTTGACAGCCGTCCCGGGCGGCCGTTTAATGAAGCCGTGACCAGACGAAAATCAGCGGCCGCGATCCTGTCCGATCCCGAGCGGATCGGGCTGGCCATGGATTTCTACGCGCCGCTCCTGACGGACCGGTGCCGCCGCGCCCTGGAGCTCCACTTCGAGGAGGATCTTTCCCTGGCGGAAATAGCGGCGCGCTGGAAGGACGCGCGCGGAGGAAAGATCACGCGGCAAGGCGCGCAGCGGCACATCCAGAGGGGTCTTTCGGAAATGGCGGAACTTGAAAAACAGCTGGGGCTCATTCGCCGCCACATCAAGACCCGATCCCTCCTCCTGGACCTTTCCCGCAGGCTGCGCGACCGGTCCGCTTCGCCCGCCCGGGCATCCGCCGAGCTGGCGCGCCTCGCGGAGTCGCTCTGATGTTCGAATCTCTCTCCACCCGCCTCAACAAGACATTTCGCGACCTGGCGGGCTTCGGCAAGATCACGCCGGAGAATATCGAGCCGGCTCTGAAGGAGATCCGCGTCGCTCTCCTGGAAGCCGACGTCCACTTCAAGGTCGTGAAGAGTTTTCTCGACGCGGTGAAAGCCCGGGCGATCGGCGCGGAAGTGCTGCAGTCGATCACGCCGGCGGATCAATTCGTCAAGATCGTCCACGACGAACTCGCGAGGACGCTCGGCGCGGCCGATCCAGCGCCCCGGCTCAACACGGCGGAAAAACCTCCCACGAAAATCCTGCTCTGCGGCCTGCAGGGCGCCGGAAAAACGACGGCCGCCTCCAAGCTCGTCAAGTTTCTCGGCGACACGACGCTCGTCGCCCTGGACCTGAAACGCCCGGCGGCCATCGAGCAATTGCGCGTGCTCGCCGAAAAGACAGGCGCGCCCTTCATACCGCCGTCCCATCTCGATGACGCCGTCGCTTCCGCCCGGTCGGCACTGGCGGCGACGACGACGAAGCATGTCGTCTTCGACACCGCCGGAAGGCTCCAGATCGACTCCGGGCTCATGGCGGAGCTGAAATCGGTGCATGCCGCGGTGAATCCGGACGAGACCGTGCTCGTGCTGGACGCGATGACCGGGCAGGAAGCGGTGAAGGTCGCCGACGCGTTCCACAAGGAGATTCCCCTCACGGCGATTCTCCTGTCCAAGACCGACGGCGATGCGCGGGGAGGCGCGGCTCTGTCGGTGCGGTTCGTGACCGGCGTGCCGATCAAGTGGATCGGCACCGGCGAGGGACCCGGCGCCTTCGAGGCGTTTCATCCCGAGCGATTCGCGGGCCGGATTCTCGGGATGGGCGATGTCGTTTCGCTGGTGGAGCGCGCCGCGCGGACGACGGACATGGAAAAGGCCGAGAAGATGGCCCGGAGGATCTTCGACGGCCAGCTCGACCTGGAGATGTTCCTGGACCAGATCCGCGAGATGCGGAAGATGGGGCCGATGGCGGAACTTTTCTCCATGATCCCCGGAGCGCAGGCGCTGGGAGCCCAGGCCGTGCCGTCGGAACGGGACGTCTCGCGCTTCGAGGCGATCATCCTGTCGATGACCGCTACGGAGCGCAGGAATCCTGAAGTCATCAACAACAGGAGGCGCGAGCGCATTGCGCAGGGATCGGGGACAACATCGGAGGATGTTCACCGGATGCTGAAGCAATTCCGGCAGGCGCGCCAGATGATCTCCGCCATGACGAGCGGCGGCAAGAAAGGCAAGGCGCTGCGGCAGATGATGGGGATGTGAAAAGCGGGATGAACGAAATCTTAAGGAGGAAGTGAGATGTCAGTCAAAGTCAGGTTGAAGCGTGTCGGCGCGAAGAAGCGGCCGATGTACAGGATCGTGGTCGCCGATTCACGGGCGCCGCGCGACGGGAAAAATATCGAGACGATCGGTCATTTCAATCCGATGGTGCAGCCGCCGGAACTGAAGATTAACGAGGATCGCCTTGCGGACTGGGTGAAGCGCGGAGCGCAGATGACTCCGACAGTGAAGGGATTGCTGAGCCGAACACGCAGGAGTTCCGCGGGACGCGAAGCCGCGCCGGCGACGGTCGCGGCGCGCGCGAAGGCGCCCGCGTCGGAAGCGAGCGCGTGACCATGCGGGAATTGATCGAATATGTCGCGCGGGAGCTGGTCGAGAAACCGTCCGCGGTGAAAATACGCGAGATCAAGGGGGCGAAAGCGACGATCTACGAACTCTCCTGCGCGCCCGACGACATGGGACGCATCATCGGAAAGGACGGCCGCATCGTCAAATCGCTCCGGATCCTCCTGAAGGCCATCGCCGCCAAGAACGAAGGGCAGAATGTCGAGCTCGAAATCATCGACTGAAGAATCCGGCGACGAATCGGCCCGGGACGAATCCGTCACGCTCGCTCGCCTGGGACGGCCCAAGGGCTTGCGAGGCGAGATCTGGCTCCATGTCAACACGGACAGGGCTCGATCCGTCCTCGGTCCGGGCACGTACGTGCTCCAGAGCGGCCGCAGCGTTCGCGTCGAAGAGCTGAAAGAGCAGAACGGCCGCTGGCTCTGGACGATCGCCGGCTTGAGCCGCGAGGAGATGGCCGCGCTCGTGAATGACCGCATCGTCGTGGCCGCCCGGGATCTGCCGCCGCGGCCGGACGGGGAGTACGGCGAGCACGAAATCATCGGCCTGACGGTCGTGGATTCGGACGGAAGGACGCGGGGAAGAATCGCGCGGATCGACCACCGGTACGAGATCGACACGTGGATCGTCGCATGCGGGAACGGCCGGGAAGGCGAGATCGCCGCGGTCGCCGAATTCGTGAAGAAGGTCGATCTCGAAAGCGGCATCGTGACCGTCGATTCCGGCGCGATACTCGAGGAAGAATAGTTCATGCTGGGATTCGATATCATCGCGACCGTGCCGGAAATCTTCGACGGCTTCCGAACCGCATCGCTGCTCGGCAAGGCCGTCGAAAAGAACATCATCGCGCTGCGCGTCCATGATCTCCGGGACTTCGCGACCGACAAGCATCATATGATCGACGATCGCCCCTACGGCGGCGGACCCGGCATGGTGCTGAAGCCCGAGCCGCTCTTTCTGGCCATAGAAGCGGTGCGCCGCCCGGATATCCCATCCCGACTCGTGGTGACGGCTCCGCGCGGCAAACGATTCACTCAAGCCCGCGCGGGCGAAATCGCCGCATGGAACGAATCGTCGCCCGAGACGCAGCTGATCCTCGTCTGCGGCCGGTATGAAGGGATCGACGAACGTGTCATGGAGCATTTCCGGCCGGAAGAAATTTCCATCGGCGACTACGTCATCAACGGCGGGGAAGTCGCCTGCATGGTGATCGTGGAAGCCGTCGCCAGGCTCGTCCGGGGATTCATGGGCAACGAGGAATCCGCGCTCGACGAAAGCTTCACCCGGGACAAGCTGGAATACCCCCATTACACCCGCCCCGCTGAATTCCGGGGCCACGCCGTCCCCGACGTTCTCGTCTCCGGCCATCACGCCGAGATCGAAATATGGAGACGAAACCGCTCGGGAGCCGCGCGGAAATAACGCGGGCCCCGTCCTCCCCGGTCACGAGCATTTCTCCGCGATGGAGCGGACCGTCTCGATGATCCGCGTCACTTCATCCTCCGAAAGATACGGCGTCAGCGGAATCGAAAATGTGGTGTCCGAGATCGCTTCCGCGGCGGGATGATCGCCGCGTTTCGCGCCCAGCAACTTTCGATAGAACGGCTGGAGGTGGAGCGCGGTGAAGTGAACGCCGCATCCGATGCCGGCGGCCTGCATCAGTTCGATGATCCTGTCGCGATGGGGCGACCGCATGGTGTAGAGATGGCGCGCGTGAACGCAATCCGCCGGCACCGGCGGCGGCAGACGCAGAGGCAGGTCACGAAACGCATCGTCGTAGCGTTTCCAGATGATGACGCGCCGTTCGAGATGAGCGCCCAAGCGCTTCAACTGGCCGATACCGAGCGCGGCGTTGATGTCGGACATGTTGAATTTATAACCCGCATCGAGAACCTCGTATTGCCGAAACCCCTTCTCGGAGTAGCGTTCGAACGCGGCGCTGCTCATCCCATGGAGCGAAAGCATCGACATTCTCTCGAACAGTTCCGCGGAATCGGTGACGACCATGCCGCCTTCTCCCACGGAAAGATTCTTCGTCGCATAGAACGAGAACGAGGATACCAGGGCTTCCCCCCCCACGTGCGCCCCTCCCCTTCGCGCTTCCGTAGCATGCGCGCAATCGCCCACGACGGAGATCCTCCGCGTCCGTGCCAGCTCGATGATGCTCCTCGAAACAGGAACGCCGTACAGATGAACGGGAATGACGGCCTTCGTCCGGGGTGTCACGACCCGGTCGAAAGCTTCCGGATCCAGCAGCCCGGACTCCTCGATCACATCCGCAAAAACCGGTTTCGCGCCGCAGTGGACGACCACGTTGGCCGTGGCCGCGAACGTCAGGGGCGGGACCACGACCTCGTCTCCGGGGCCGACGCCCAGGGCTTTCAGCGCCAGGAACAGGCCGGCGGTGCAGGAGGAAAGCGCAAGCGCGTGCCGGGATCCCGTGTAGTCCGCGAAGAGCTTCTGAAATTCGAGGGTGCGGGAGGCGGTGGTGATCCAGCCGGAGCGGAGCACGTCAGCCACGGCCGCGATTTCCTCCTCGTCAAATCGAGGACGCGAGAAAGAGATGAACGTCACGGCCGATCTCCTGAAGATGCTCTATGAACCGCCAGGAACATGGACAAGAGCATACGGGAAGCGCGGAAGATCTTCCATACCGCCGGATCGGGCGAGGATCCGATTTAACCTTGACATGCCCGTGACGTCTCCCCATAATAGACGCTCTTTTTGAAGGAGTGGTATCGTGGCGAAGAAAATGACAATCGAAGACATCGAATCGGCCGACCTGAAGAAGAACGTGCCGTCTTTCCGCGCGGGCGATTCCGTCCGTGTTCATACGAAGGTGAAGGAAGGAAATCGGGAACGCATCCAGATTTTCGACGGCGTTGTGATCCAGCGAAAGAATTCCGGGCTCCGCGAGAACTTCACGGTCAGGAAGATTTCCTTCGGCGTCGGCGTCGAGCGCATCTTTCCGATCCACTCGCCGCTCGTCGAGAAAATCGAAGTGGTCCGCCAGGGAAAGGTCCGCCAGTCGCGGATCCTTTACATGCGCGGACGCAGCGGCAAGAGCTCCAGGTTGAAGGAGCGCGATGCATACCGCGCCACGGAGCAGGGCGCCTCCGCGATCTCCGAGACGAACGAAGCGGCCGCATCATCGGCCCCGGCGCTCGAATCCCCTCAGGAAGCCTGACACGCTCCAACCGGTCGCGCCTGTCGTGCACCGCGCCCCGTGAAATCCTCCTCTCCCCAGGTTACCGCCCGACTGCTGGCGGCCACCGTCAAGCTCGCGGTCGAGGAGGTCGATCGCGCCACCATCGCGAAGCGACTGAGCGTCGGCTCCACTCTCGGCGCCCGCATCCTCGAATCGCTCGGCGCCCATAAATACATCGTCGGATTCGCCGGTATGAAGATGGTCGCCGAATCCTCCGCAGAATTGCCTGTCGGGTCCCGGATCGGCGTCCAGGTTTCCTCTCTCGAGCCGAAAATCCATCTCCGCATTCTCCCTTCGGACAAGGAGGGCATGAACCATATCCTTGCGAAAATGGGTTTCGAAAAGCCGTCGGACGAGATGCGCGCCGCGGTCTCGGAACTGATGAATCGCGGTGAGCCGATCGAGAGGGAGACCGTTCGGCGGGCGGCCGACCTGATGAAGCGTGGAGTGCCTCCGCGCGAAGCGGCGCTGCTGGCCACGAGCGAACTGCCCGCGACGGAACGGGTGGTCGAAGTGGCGAAAGCGGCGACCGGCTCCGTGGCGGATGCGCTGGCGCGGGTCACGACCGCCCTGGAGGCGCGCGGCCGGGAGAAATTAGCGGCGGAGATCCGGGAGTCGCTGAGTTTTCGAGGAGACATCGGGGCGCTCTTTTCCGAACACCCCCTTCGCCAGGAACGCCGGCTCCTCGCGGGACCGGGTAAACAGGAACTGACCGCCGTGCTCCAGGAACTTATCAGGGCCGCGGATGCGGCGGACACTCGCCCCCCCTGGTCGGGCGCCGCCGCGGAGCTCATCGCGCTGCTGCAGGGATCCGACATCGAACTGGAGCAGCTTCTGCTCCCCCGGCTTAAAGTGAAATCGCTCGCCTCCTTCCTCGGAGAAACCGCGAAGCAACTTGAGGCCAGAGCAGAGCGGGGCGATCGGGATGGCGGCGCGATCGCGCGACAACTTGGAGAGCTCCTGAAGGGATTGGAGGATTCTCCCTTACCCGACGAATCCAGAATGTTGATGACCTCCTCGCGGCGCGACGCGAAAGGGCTTCTCCTGGAACTCGCCGGCCTGGGCACTTCTTCCGCCGCTGACAAGCCTGACCGCGACCGGGCGCGTGCCACGGAAACGGCGCCGGCGGATTCGGCGAGAATGGCCGATGACGAAGTAGCCGATGCCGCGAGAAATCTCGTAAATACGCTCGAAGCTCATTACCTGCTCGGCGATCCCCGGGCTCACATACCGTTCGTCGTCGAAGACGATGGATTAAGAGACGCTTCGATATCCGCGCAAAGGTTCCGGGGCCGGACGCACGTTCGATTCAGTCTCATGACGTCAGCGCTGGGAGAAGTCGTGGGAGTAGTGGACCTGGAAAAAAAGGCCGTCGGGATTTCCATCGGCGTTCAGCAGGCCGCCGCCCGTAAAAATCTCCTGGCGGCCGCTCCGGCCCTGGAGACAGGATTGAGAGCCCTCGGATTGCGGGTGGATGCTCTGTCGGTGGATGTCATCGGCGATTCCGCAAGGCCCGCCGCCGTCACAACCCTTAAGGGATTGGATCTGAAAGTATGAGCGCTAAACAAGCTATAGCAGTGCGTTACGATTCCACTAAGGAGACCGCGCCACGCGTCGTGGCAAAGGGCCGAGGGCATATCGCGGAAAAAATCCTGGAGATCGCCCGCACAAACAATGTGCCTGTTCATGAGGATCGGGAGCTTGTGGAGATGTTGACTCTTGTGGAACTTTTCGATGAAATACCGCCGGAATTGTATACGGCAGTCGCGGAAGTCCTTGTTTGGGTGTATAAAGTAAATAACGAAAATAAATCAGGAGGGGGAATTTCATCATGAACAAAGTCCTTGGAATACTTGCATGCGTTATACTCAGCGCATCCGCACAGGCATGGGCGGCCGCAAACACGGGAGCACCGCGTTCCTATTATTTCGAGGAGACGGCGCGCATGGCGGAGCTTCGAGGCGACAGGGAAGCCGCGTCGATGCTGAGGGCGCTGGGTCATGGAGCTGCGACCCCTCCACCGGAGCTGTCTTCCTCGGCCGTCTCGGACAATCCGGATTACGCTTCCGAATACACGTCTCTCAGGCTCCGCATTCGCCAGGCCATTCTCTCGCCGGCGCACGCGCCGGAACATCAGTGGCGCGTCGATCGCGCCGAAGCGGACCTGCATCTGGTCGCGCACGAGCTCGAAAAAGGCCACCGCGCATCCAGCGCATTCCTGCAGAAGCTGCTGACGGACGCCTCCTGGGCCCTCGACCATCAGATCGTGCCCCTGGGCGCCGACGTCGTCATCGTGCCGGCGCCG
This sequence comes from uncultured bacterium, assembly GCA_964499705.1. Taxonomy (GTDB): domain Bacteria; phylum UBA8481; class UBA8481; order UBA8481; family UBA8481; genus JBBTKW01. The sequence continues at coordinate 202,826 of CAZCME010000006.1, forward strand.
ACGGCCTGGATCCAGGCCGATCCGTCCCACGTGCAGGTGGGCAGATCGAGCGTCGTCACATGGGGAACGTCGAACGCAACCGTCGCGATGCTGAACGGCGAAGCGACCGACCTGGCGGGATCGAAAACGGTCTTTCCCACCGAACCGATGCGATTCGATCTTGTCGCCACGGGCCCGGGCGGGAAAGCGACGGCATTCGCGACGATCACCATCTACCATCCCGCTCCGACCGCGCAGATCGAAGTTCGACCCAGCGTCATAGAAAAGGGTCAGTGCGCGACACTTTCCTGGAACTCGACGAATGCAACCACCGTCCAAATCAACGGTTATTCGGAATCTCTCTCCGGATCGCGCGAGGTTTGTCCCGACGCCACGACGACGTACGACATGACGGCGAAAGGGCCCGGCGGCGAGGCGGCGGCCTCGGCCGTACTGACGGTCATCAGGAGAACGGAACCCCGGCGCTATCGGATTCATTTCGATTTCGACGAGTCGGTGATCCGGCCAGACGCCGTCGATACGATGACGGCCGTGGCGAGGCTCCTGCGCAATAACCCGGAAATGAGGATGACTGTGGAAGGACACTGCGACTGGATGGGAACGGATGAATACAATATCGACCTGGGCATGCGGCGCGCCGAATCCGTGCGCGATTATTTCGTGGAGCGCTTCGGCATGTCGCCCACGATTTTCGACCTCGTCACCAAGGGGGAGCGGGAACCGATCGCGCCCAACGCGCATCCCGACGGTTCGGACGATCCCGAGGGCCGCCAGATGAACAGGCGCGCGGAATTTGTGGAGATCATTCAATGACAACATCGACTTTGAAAAGTGCTCTATCTCGGCTGACCCTCGGATTGCTGCTGGCCTTCACACCGGCTCCCGCCCTCGCGCAGGCCATCCTCGTGGAAAATGCTCCTCCCGCCCGATTGGCTTTCGTAACCGGCAACGACCTCATCATGCTGGAGGCCGGATCCAGGGAGGCCCGCCGGGTCTCCAGTAAAACCTGGATCAGTCCGTCATCGCCCCGTTTTCTGGATTCCACCGGCGACACGCTGCTCTTCTCCGCTCACAAGCGTGAACGATTCGGACCGGAGCGCGGGGAAATCAACATCGACAAGTCCGATCTCTTCTTCATGACCGACACGGATAACTTCATTCCTCTCACCGACGCAGGAGACCTGTCCATCGCTCCGGATGCCGTCCGCGGCGGAAAGGACATCGTCTTCGTCGCCAACCGACATGCCCGCCTGAGGGCCTTGATGCCCCGAACCAGCACCATGGAGCTTTATCTCATTTCGACGCCGTGGAAAATGCCGGAACGCCTGACGCATGACGGGGGCTCGAAATACAATCCGCGCTGGTCTCCCGACGGCGCCCGGGTCGCTTATCTCTGGCTGAACAAGGACTCGACCGGAATCTATGTGCTCGATGTCGCGAAGAAAGACACCATGCCGCGACGTATCTCCAGTTCGGGCGATTATCCGACGTGGAGCCCGGACGGAACTTCGATCGCATTCGCCTCGCGCGGAAAGCTCTATTCTGTCGTCGCGGACGGAGAGGGACCGCAACCGAAACTGCTCATGGCGAAGGACTATCGAGGCTACGCGTCCTTTCCGAGATGGACAAGACACGGGATTCTCTTTCAGTGGGCGCGCGATACCAAGCAGGGACTCGCGCTCCTCGATCCCGGATCCGGAAGAATCTCCGTCCTTGTTTCGGGAGAAGGCGAATTCGGAGGAGCGGACCTGGCGGATCAATGATGCGCCGGGCACTTCCGATCACGGACCCGGGCGTGTCAGCTTGAAACTTTCCGCCATCGCCGCATAGAGACGAGCGTGCTCCCGCGCGAGGGGATCATTGGCGTTATCTCCGTCGGCAAAGGAAAGCGTGATAATTCCGCGGGGGATTTCAGTCGCCAGCTGGATCTCCATGTGATCGAAGAGCATGATGACCGCGCGACTGCCGGACCGCCCCGCGAGCGCGATTGAGGATGTCTCGGTCACAAGATCATCGCCGCTGACATCCCGGACCCGCAAGGCGCGAGTCCAGGAATCGATCGTGAGCTTCTCCGGATTGGACAGCACGCGCACTTGAAATTCGCCGGGCCAGATACCGCCGGACTGCTCCTGAAAGGTCACTTTCTGAAGTTCGCTCTCCAGGAGAATCGCTCCGCCCCATTCCGCGTTCGTATCGAGCCGAGTCACGGCCTCGACCAAGGTCCAATCTTCCGGATACCGAATCGAATAACCGAAGGAATCGTTGCGATATTCGCTTGCCAACCGCGGATGAATTCCTGTTTCGGCGAAGGAGTCTGAAAGCGATGCGGGCGAGGATTCCTGGACGGGAACAGGAGTTCGCGCCAGTGAACTGATGATGCGGATGGAAAACATCAGACCAATGAGAACAGCGACGGCGGCGGCGACCTTGAAAATCCAGGCCCCTTCTCGTTTCATGACCGACCGATCAGGACCGGCTCAGTTCGGATTACCGTCTTCCTCGTCCCAGGAGCCTTCGCCGGATGGGCTTCTTGTAATCGGGGCGGGTTGTCTCGACGAGAAAACGGCATATCTTCGGCTCGAATCCAGGCACTTCCCTGCGCGGAATCGTTATACCCGTCTCCTTCTCGATGGACTTGACCACGTCCCAGTCCTCCACGGATACTAGCGAAACGGCATCGCCGTGAGCCGAAGCGCGGGCCGTGCGACCGATGCGATGAATATAATCCTCCACGTTGTCCGGCATGTCGTAGTTGATCACGTGGGAAATCGCCTCGATATCCAGACCTCGCGAGGCCACGTCGGTCGCGATGAGAATATTGGACCGCCGTTCCTTGAAGGCATCCAGCGCCGCTATCCTCGCCTTCTGATGCTTGTCGCCATGAATCACCTCGACCACCATGCCGGCCTGCTCGATGAGCGTTCCGAGCTTTTCCGCGTTCCGCTTTGTCCGCGTGAAGACGAGAACCTGTTCCATCGTCTCCCCCTTCAGGAGATGCACCAAGAGGTCGTTCTTGCTACCCGGATCGACAGGATGGATGACCTGACGGACTTTCTCGACCGGCGTGGAGGAAGGCGCCACTTCCACGCGGACGGGATCGCGCATGAAATCGTTGGCCAGCCGCAGGATCTCGGGAGGAAGCGTGGCGGAAAAGAGAAGCGTCTGCCGTTCGCGCGCCAAGAGGCGCATGATGTGCCGGACATCGGGAATGAATCCCATATCAAGCATGCGATCGGCTTCGTCGAGTATCAGGATCTTGACGCTGGAAAGCTGCAGCACCCTCTGATGGTGAAGATCGAGCAGTCGGCCCGGAGTCGCGATGACGACATCGCATCCCTTCTTGATCGCCTTGATCTGCGGGCTCATCGGCATGCCACCCACGATCACCGTGGACCGAAGTTTCGTGTTTCGGCCGTAGTTCTCCAGAAATTCCTGCACCTGGATGGCCAATTCGCGCGTGGGAGCAAGCACCAGCGCACGAGGATCGTGCTGAAACGTCTCATTTTTCAGCCGTTCCAGGACAGGCAGGCTGTAGGCGGCCGTCTTGCCCGTGCCGGTCTGCGCGCATCCGATCACGTCTTTCCCCTCCAGCGCGGGCGGGATGGCTCCGATCTGGATCGGTGTCGGAGTCACGTAGCCATCTTCTGCCAGGGAAGAAAGAATCACGGAGGACAGGCCAAGAGCGTCAAATTGCGGTGTCATCATCGAATCATCAGGGTGAGTAGAGAACCACGTTCCCGGTCCGTAGTCAATGCGAAACTGCTCGGCATCGCTTGGAAAAGAAGAAATCGTCCTGGCGCGGCAGAACGCGATCCGCCCTTCACGACAACTTCCATCAGGCATATTGAGCTTCGCGATCCAATCGCATACACTGGGATCATGATCCGCGGGGACGTCCAATCTCTTTTCCATCGCTGCATCCCTCGCGCGCTGCTCACTCGAGAGGCTCATGCGTAAAATCTTTCGGTCCCCTTTCACGCGCATGGCCATTGTCCTGTTGCTGACAGCGGGAATTCTCTTCCTGATCCTTCAAAAGCGGGATCTCGCTCCCGGCCAGACCGCGACAGAACAGGCCGCGGTGCCCGAAGAAGGCGATGTCCAGGTTTCCGCGCCGCCGGACGGCGTAAGGGAGCTCGACTTCGGTCCCGCGCGATTGGTCCTCGATACCGGCGCGGAGATCCGCCTGACCAGTCCGAAGGTGACGATCGACAGCGAAGTCGTGCTCTTGAAAGGAAGGCTGACAGCCACAGTCCGTCCCCTGCAACGCGGCGAATCCTTCAAGGTAAGAACATTCAATATCACCGCGGGGGTGCGCGGAACGAAATTCACGGTCGCGATCATCGGCGGCATCGTCACGATCGTCCATGTGATCGAAGGCAGCGTCTGGATCGAAGCCGCGACCGGGAATCCCATCATGCTCTCCCCGGGCCAATCCGCTCATGCTCACGGCATGTCGGATCCGGAGATTATCGATTCCAGGGAGAAGAGCGACGCGAGCAACGACCTTTCCGCCCTCCTCGACAAGCCCGTCCTTCCGGATCCTAACACGGCTTCATCAACGTCCAGCACGGCCGGCGACATCCTGCAGGGCTCGGGTACCTGGAACAACTCGCTTGGATTCTCCGGTCCCATAACGCTCTCGATCGATCTGAAGATGGGCACATACACGGGACAGTTCCGAGGCGAAAACAAGACCGCCGGCGCGGCGACGGATCGGGCCGTAACGCTGGATGGCCGCTGCGGCGGCACGTTCAAGGGCACGCGATCATCCGGAACGCTCGACGGCTGGGTCGAATTCTCCGGTACGGACGCCAAGACCGGGTTGCGCACGCCGGGCCTGCGGGGTCAGGCCAGCGGCTCCTTGAACGCGGGAACCATCACGGGTACTTTCCAGGGCGCTCAGCAAAAAGGGGAATTCAAGCTGAACCTGAAATAGAGGTCCATGCTTTATTATGTTTTGTCCGCCGTCGCGTGCACGGGAAATCCACAGGCAATGGAAGACGGGATCGAACTTTTCTTTACCTCGGCATCCATTTTCCATACGATCTTTTCAATATCACCACGAAAGGAATCGGATCATGGCAGATGTAAGCGCAAGCGCAGCGAAGGATCATGTGTTAAAGGGAGCGGGCGACGTCGACAGGATGAGCAAGGACGCAGTGAACCTGGCTCGGGAGATGGCGCATTTGTATCTCGAAAAGCTCGGAGCCGCCGCGGCGGACGCGGCCAAGCAGGCGGGTCGGAAGACCATCATGCCGCCGGATCTGCACGCCGGCCAGCGGACGATGATGGGTGGAGCGGCATCGACGCCCGCATCCAGCCCCGCATCGGGAGAATCCCCCTCGGTCATGTAGCCCACATTCCTTGCCGGCGTCAGCCGGCAAGGTACCGGCTGCGCCACTCCTCGAATCCGCCGTTCATGCTCGACACCTGCTCGAACCCCTGTTCGGCCAGCCAGGCCGCCGCATTCCGGCTCGAGTTGCCGTGATAACAATACACGAGCACGGGTTTTTGCCTGTCCGTATGCCGCAGGAACTCCTCGACCGTGGCGTCGTTCAAATGAACGGCGCCATCGATGTGCGCCTCTTCGTAGGATCCCGGATCCCGGATATCCACAATGGTGCAGGTTCCCGCTTCGATCGCCTTCTTCGCATCCTCGATTTCGACCTGGTTGAATGTTCCCATGATGTTCTCCTTTCCTAGAGTGGCAGCGGTCTGCCGTACTCGATCTTATCCGTGAGTCGTTCGAATGAATTGTGAATCACACTTTTCAGTTTGAGATACACGAAAAGCAGAACGTCGAGCGTGCAGGTTTCGCCCTCCCGTTCCCAGGTCACATGGATTCGATTCGCCACATGAAGATAGGAGCCCTCCCGCCATTGTTTCAGGGACATGGCAGCGTATGCTCCGAGCCCCAGCGCCGTCCTTACCGGATCGAATTCACCTGTCGCGCGGAGCCGGCGGATCAAGTGGTCGAGGATGAGGAGCCCTTCCCGGCCCGGAGGCGGCAAGTCCATGGCCCTGGCCGTCTCCAACGCTTCCCGTTCGATCCGATCCGCGTCCCACCGCGCCGATTCCGCCTCCCACACGGCCTTTTCATCGCGAACTGATTTCGCCCAGTTGCGCAGGAAGAGGGCGAAAAGGAGCAGGAACGCCAATAAAAAAGCAAGGAGAAGGTTCTCGGCCACGCCGCCAGATTACAGGAAAAGCATCCCCGATTGAATCCTCCTTGCTGACTTTCGCCGCCAGCCTTGACATACTGCTCAGGATTCGATTCTCTACTCCCATGGGGCTTCCTGACGGCCATTCCAGTTCAAATACACCGCGCCCTCCCGCCACGGGTCTGCGGATGCCTGCCGGCGTTACGGGATTCCAAACCGGGGTCCGCTCCAAGGAAACAATCTACGACTATTCCAAGGTCTTCGCCCGGTTCGGCAATCTCGTCACTCTCCTCTGTATACTGACCGTCGGTGGACTTCACCTGTGGACGGAATATGTCCATCGCGAGCGGGAATCGGACTACAACGCCGCGTCCCTGGAACGCGCTTCCCTCCAGTCGCAGCTCGCGGCATTTGAGATGGAACGCAACAGGGGGGACGAAGCCGCTCGCACTCTCGGACCGCTTGGTCTCGGCATTCCGCCGGTGGCGCCATCCGTCATCCTTGAATCCTTGCGAGATCGCTTGACGGGACTGGGATTGGTCATGGTCTCCTATGTCCCCGCCTCGGACAATTCAGGGAAATCCACGATCAACATGGAGGTCACCGCTTCCTCGAGTATCGCCCTGGCTCAGGCGGTTGCCCGACTCGGCGAGAGCCCGTTCCGGAATCCCACGGTTTCCACCATGGAAGATGGGCCCGGAGGCCTGACTGCACGTATCACGCTGGAAATCTCAGGGATCTCGGAAACTACGGGATCATGAAGCGGCCCGGCCTTGTACTTCTTCTGCTGCTCACCACATTCGCGTATTATCGATGGTACCATCTTCCTGAAGCGAGCGCACTGCAGGCCAAGGCGGTCGAAACAACGGCCATGAAAGACGAACTCAACCGACTGCGGGCATCCATCGCTTCCACAAAGCATGAGGGTTCCCCGGGACAACCAATGGATCTTCCGGAGCCGCGCCATCCCTCATTCATGATTTCGCGACTTGCGACGTCCGCGGCTCCCGCGCTACCCGCTTCCGCCCGGCTCACAACCATATCGACATCGGGAACGAGGGATGTCGGCGGGCTCACGTGCGAGGACATGAACCTGGCCGGCAGCGGGCGGCTCGACGAGATCATCGCGTTTTTTCGGAATGTCGAGTCCATCCGGCCTCAAATCGGCATCCGTTCGTGGTCTCTGTCCGTCTCCAGCCCAACCGGCGACAGGCGTGCCGGAGACAGATCCGTGTGGAACGCATATCAGATGCAAATCTCCTATATCAAGAGCGGGTCCACTCTTGCGGGCGATACTTGGTCAGCCACAACCATCCCTTCGACGGTGACCGCGTTAAATGCCGCGCCGGTCGCAGATGCACGACCGTCCCGGACGAAACGCGTCACACCGCCGGCGGTAACGCTGGAGGCACTTCCCGGCTCCGGAGCCCGCATCGAAGGAATCCTCATGAACAGCCAGGGGCCGTCCGCGATGATCGGCGGACGGCTGGTGCGGCAGGGAGCCATGGTCGATGGTCTCAAGTTCATGGGCGTCGAGAATCACCTGGCGAAATTTCGCGGAGAAGGCGGCAGAATGATACTCATAGCGTGGGCAAGATGATGCGCTGTTTCGTGGCGCGCGACGGCGCTGCTTCATCCCGGCCTGCATCGATCCTCGTCTCGACGATGGCCCTTGTTTTGCTCTTTCAAGCAGGAATCTCATCGGCGGCCACCGGACTCCGCGCCATCCGGCTCGAAGCCGTCGAAACATCCGTCGATTCCGGTGCCGTTCTCGTGCGCCTGCGCGCGGACGGCCCGATCGCGCCGCGGATCCATTGGCTCCCTCAAACAGGTCGCATGCTTCTTGTGATGGACCTGCCCGGTATCGACGTCAGGAACGTGAAGCTCGCTTCGCCGTTCCAGGCACCGATTCTCCACATGGGTCTTTCGCAATGGCGGACGCAGCCGCTCACCGGACGGTTGGCAGTGCATCTGCCCGCGAAGCGGGCTTGGACCATCGATACGACCGGTCACGATGCGGTCATCACGATCCTGGATGAGATTCCTCCCGAAGCGAGCCAGGCGACCAATCCCCGCATGAAGCCCGCTCCAAGACCCGGTCGTCCCTTGCGCGGCGAGACGAGGACGACCGCCGCGAAGTCGATTCCGCCGGCGGCGCCCGCCGTCATCCCGGTTGCCGCTGTCGCTTCTCCCGCGCCCCCGTCCGACTCGCACCCTTCCGTCGACAAGCGCCTCGTCACGCTGCTCTTTCGCGAAGCGGAACTGACCAATGTGCTCCGCGTCATCGGGGAGCAGAATCACCTGAACCTCATTCTCCCGCCGGATGTGCATGGTACCGTCACGGTCTTTCTCGAAGGAATTCCCGTCGAAGAAGCGCTCCGGAAGATCCTCTTCGTTCACGGATACGGATACGTAATGCAGGACGACGTGCTGCTGATCGTTCCGGGAGTGAACGACCAGGGGAATTATTCCATTTACCGGCCCGGCGCTCCGGCCGCCGCGATCTGCCAGACGCTCGAAAAGCTCGTGCCGCTTCCGGGCAAGGTCTTCTTCGACGGAGCGACGAACTCCATCATTCTTTACGCTCCCCAGCCGGGCATGAAGCCGGTCTTCGAATCGATTTACCAGGGGCTCCTGGCCGCTCATACGACTCCAAGCGGGAACTGATTGGACCAGGATGCCAAGGCCGGATTTCTCCGGCAGGTCGCGTTCTTTCGCGACTTCGAGCATAGCGCGATAGATCATCTCGCCGCCGCGGCTCTCTTGACGACGTTCGACGCGGGACAGGCGATCATCAAGGAAGGCGACATCGACTCCCGCCTCTTCATCCTCGTCTCCGGCCACGTCGGCATCTACCGCATGGGCGCAGACGGCGCGGAAAATGTCATCACCTACTTCAATCCTCCGCACGTCGTCGGCGAATTTTCCCTCTTCGATGACGCGCCGCGTTCCGCGTCGGTCAAGGCGCTCGATCGCGCCGAGGCGCTCGTCGTGCGCAAGGAAGATCTGATGGAAGTGATCCTGAAGCATCCCCAGTCGACCTTGGGAATCTTCCGGGCGCTGACGCGGCACATCCGGGAATCGACCGACATCATCAACGCGATGATGTCGCAGCAGGGAGAATCCGGCGCCCAGAGTCCGCTGGTCGTGGGCGGACTAGGAGCAGGCCGGGTGCAGTCGGCGGAATGGAGCCGTGCGGAAGACGAGGCGTTCGGCGTCTACCTCGTGTCGGAAGGGCTTCTCGAGCGGCCGCAGATGATCGTCGCGATGAACCGCGCGCTCGACGCGGGCTCGCCGCTGCCGCAGGTCCTCATCCGGATGAAGATGATCGATTCCGTCGCGCTCTCCGCCGCGGAGAGCCGATTTCTTCGGATGAAGAAGGCGCGCGCGGGAGATCCATCGGTATTGCTGGAGCGATTGGAGAAGGCAGGATTTCTCGTTCCGCGCCGCGCCGAGGAACTGCGCGCCGCGAAGGTCGATTCGATCATCGACACGCTGAAGGCGGAGCTCTCCATCACGGATGAGGACGTCCTGAACATCATGGACCTGCGGGACATGTCCTTCGCGCGCGTGAACGAGGATGCTCTGCACGCCGACGCCGTGAAGCTGATTCCCGCCGCGCTCGCGGACGAGCACCGCATCATTCCGCTGCAGAAGATCGGCAACACGCTCTGCCTCGGCATGATCTCCCCGTCCGACGCCTACGCCCGGGAAATGGCCTTCCTCGCGACGGGCCTCACGATCGAGCCGTGCCTGCTGATTCGCTCCAACTTCAAGGAACTGCGCGAGGCGATGCGCCGGATGACGGAGGACAAGGGGCGGAGCACGTCGCGGTCGCGCGCCAGCATCGAGATCCTCCGGGATCTCGCGGGACTTGTGACGCGGCAGGAGGTGGGCGGATCGCAGGCGATACCGCTCTTGGAAGGCATCCTGCGTTCCGCGATCCGCACCCGCGCCTCGGACATTCACATCGAGCCGCAGGAAGGAAACACGCGCGTGCGATTCCGGATCGACGGCATCCTGAACGACATGCTGACGCTGCCGGCCGAGACGCATGTCCGCGTCGTCAGTTCCCTGAAGGCCGCATCGGAGATGGACATCGCGAACCGGCTCGTGCCGCAGGACGGCAAGACCGTCTATGACAGCGCGGAGGGCAAGTACATGATCCGCGTGTCCACGCTGCCGACGGCGCTCGGAGAAAAAGTCGTGATGCGTCTGCACAAGGAATCCGACGTGACGCTGGGGTTGAGGGACCTCGGCCTGACGGAGAAGCAGCATGGCCTTTTGACGCGCCTCTCGAAATCACCCTACGGCATGGTGCTCGTCACCGGTCCCGTCGGATCGGGCAAGACCACGACGCTGTACTCGATCCTCCATTCGATCGACGTTCTCCGCAACAACATCGTGACGATCGAGGATCCGATCGAATACGAGCTGCCGGGCCTCAATCACGTCGCGGTCAATCCGAAGGCGGGGCTGACCTACGTCGCGGGACTGCGGTCGATCCTGCGGCAGGATCCGGATGTCATCATGCTCGGGGAGATCCGCGACAAGGAGACGGGCCAGATCGCGGTCCGCGCGGCCTGCACCGGCGTCCTGATGCTGACGACCCTTCATACGAATGACGCGCCGTCGGCGGTCACGGCGTTGCTGCACATGGGCGTCGAGCCGTTCTTCATCGTGAATGCGCTGCTGGGCGTCGTGGCTCAACGGCTGGTGCGCGTCGTCTGCGGCGAGTGCGCGGAGACGTACCAGCCCGACACGGCGCTGATCGCGCAGATGGGACTGGACCCGTCCAAGGAATATCACTTCAAGCGCCCGGTCGGATGCCCGACCTGCGGACACTCGGGATACCGCGGCCGGATCGGAATCTTCGAGATCATGATGATGACGCCGAAGCTGCGGGACCTCGTGCTGAAGGAAGCGCCCGAATCGGAGATTCGTGCCGTCGCGATGGAGGAAGGCATGATCTCCCTGCGGCGGTCGGCCGTCATCAAGGTCGTGGAAGGCGTTTCGACCGTCGAAGAACTTCTGCGAAAGACGGCGGAGGTCGAGGAGAGCGTGAGCCTCGATAAGGAAAGCTCAGGGCTTCCGCAGAAGAAATAGCCGATGCGACGCGGATCCCGGAGCGATCGTGCGCGCCAGCGGCTCGAGCGGGCGGGAGACGAGCGTGATGAGGTTCCAGAGAGAGGACTTCAACGCGGAGGATGAAGCCGGCTTGAGCGGTGAGCCGCCGGAATCCGTCACGGCGCGACCGGATCGAATGCGCTCGATAAATCGAAGCAAAGGGAGATATTCGACAGGTTGCTCCTGCTCGATGATGAGCCCCGCGTCTCTGAATTGCGCCAGCCACCAGGAATAACTCCTCGGCATGACGTGTTGCTGCCAGGAGATGCCCGGCTTGTCGAGCAGCTCGATCAGCAGAATTCGACCTCCGCTTTTCGTGACGCGAATGAGTTCCCCCAGGGCGATTTTCTGGTCGGCAATGTGCTGCAGGACCGTGATCGCCATGGCAAGCTCGAAGGATTCGTTGGCGACAGGTAGACGAAGAGCGCTTGCCAGCGCGTCGGCGCGCGACGCGGGCGCAATATCGAGCCCGCATGTTCTCCACCCTCTCGCCTCCAGTCGCCGCAACCAGCGCGCACGCCCGCATCCCACCTCCAGGACGCGGCCCGGCACAAGCGATGATACCGCCTCTTCGAACGCTTGTGAGAAGATGCGGTCGACGAGCCGGTTGAAAGCACGCGGCAACGCCGGGTAGTTCACAGCAGCCAGATCGTCCTCGGTCGCCGCGTGAACTCGTTGCCAATATTCTTCTTTGTGAGTCAGGGGGACATTCTCCAACATTCCAACATTGAGGATAGGGAAGTTGCGTGAATTATACGTCATGAAATCTCCAAGTCCATTATTCTGAATGTTGGAATGTTGGAGAATGTCCCCTTTAATGCGCCAGGGATTGGGTGCCGATCGATTCGAGATTCTTCAGGCCGGCGCGCGTGAGACGATAGCCGGAATCCGTCACTTCGACGAGGTCGGCGTATTCGAGAGGAGCGACGACCCGGGCGAGCCTCAAGCGGGACCAGCCGAAACGATGCGCGAGATCGTACGCCGGCTGGGGCGCGGCATCTTCCTTGAGATGGAGCATCAGGAGTTGACCTGCCAGCCGAAGCGCCAATCGGCGATGGCGCAGGGCGCGGGCCACGAGACCCTGGGGCGAGAAAAGAAGAGCGAGCAGAAAACAGAAACCGGCGACGGCGGCCATCGCGCCGGCGATGGAGCAGTTCCAGTTATGAGCGACCTCGTAGCCGGCAACGGCGGAAAAAATGCCGATGCCGATGGACAGGAGGAGCATGGCGGAAAGGCGTGTCGTGAAAAGATATGCGGTGGCCGGGGGAACGATGAGCATCGCGACGACGAGGATCGCGCCGACGGCTTCAAAGGAGCTGACGACGACGACGGATACGGACGTCATGAGAACGTAATGCATTAGAACGGGAGAAAATCCCAGCGACGCGGCGAGCTCGGGATCGAAACTCGTGATCTTCAATTCCTTGTACAGAAGCGCGACGACAAACGCGATCAGGAGCATCGTGGTTCCCGTCACCCAGAGGGCGCGCGGGCCGAGATCGTGATTCCAGAGCGTCAGCGTGTCCCATGGCGTGTAGGCGATCTCGCCGTACAGGACGCAATCGAGATCCAGGTCGACCTGCGCCGCATAGCGGCTGATGAGAATGACGCCGATGGAGAAGAGCGCGGGAAAGACGACGCCGATGGCGGCATCCTCCCTCAGGCGCCTCGTGTTGTTCAGAACGCTCACGAGAAAGACGGTCAGGACACCGAGGCATCCCGCGCCGACGACCATCGGGAGCGCGGCGCGGCTGTTGGTGAAGAGAAAGGCGAGGACGATTCCCGGGAGAACGGCATGGCTGATCGCGTCGCCCAGCAGCGCCATCTTCCGGAGAACAAGAAAACATCCGACCATCGCGCAGCCCGTCGCGACGAAGGAACCGACGAGCATGATGACGACTTCCGGACTCATGATTGTCCCTGCCCCGACCGACGGCGCGGAGGAATCCTCCTGCCGTGCGGATCGAATTGCGGATCGCCCATCTTCTTCGCCAGGTCGTCGACCACGTCGTCCGAGAGCACGTGTTCCATCGCCTCGGCGTCGCGGTGGAGATGATCGAGCGGCAGCGCGAGATTGCTGGAGAGATAGACTTCCCACAGGCGATGATTCCGGACAACGCGTTCCGCCTCCGCAAGCCCTGATTCGGTCAGCCGGAATTCGTCCGTGCCTCGCTCGATCAGCCCGTCGCGGACGAGCGGCCTGACGTTCTCGATCATGTCGCGGTGCCCGCGTCCACGCAGACCCATGAGCGACGGGGACGAGACGAACGCGCCGGTTTCACCCGACCGCTCCGCCATCAGGAACATGTCCTTCAGCAGATTTTCGCGCCGGATCCGATCGCGCACCTTATGATCCCGCAGCCGGGCCCAGAGAAGTCCCCGCTCCGGAGCGAAGAGCAGCGACACGACGAGCACGGCGCTGGAGACGAGAACGATCATCGGGCCCGTCGGCAATCGTTCCGCCGTCGCACTCGCGACCGCACCCACAGCGCCGGAAAGCCCTCCGATCGCTCCGGCGAGAATCACCATGATGGAGAGCCTTTCGGTCCACTGCCTTGCGGCCGCGGCGGGCGTGATGAGCGTGGCGACCATGAGGACGACTCCGACCGTCTGCAGTCCCACGACCACGATGATCACGAGGAGGCATGTCAGAAGGATCTCCAGGCGGCGTACTGGATACCCGAGGCTCTGGCCGAAACCCGGGTCGAAGGAGATCAGCTTGAACTCCTTGAATCCGGCCGCGACGATGATCAGAGCCACGGCGCCGAGGATCGCCATCAGCTTCAGATCCTCTTCCACGAGGGTCGCGGCCTGGCCGAAGAGATACTTGTCGAGCCCGGACTGGTTGCCGCCGGTCATCTTCTGGATCCGCGTCAGGAGCACAATACCGAGACCGAAGAAGACGGAGAGAACGATGCCGATGGCGGCATCCTCCTTGATCTTGGTCCACCGCACGACGAAGAGGATGAACAGGGATCCGGTGACACCCGCGGCCAGAGCGCCGAGCAGCAAGGGAAGCGGCGCCTTCGTTCCGGTCAGGATATAAGCGATGCAGACTCCGGGCAGCGCCGCATGAGCGAGCGCGTCGCCGAGGAGGCTCTGGCGCCGGAGAAACGCAAAGCTGCCGAGAACGCCGCCGCTGACGCCGAGCATGATGGAGCCCAGCAGGACATTCTGGAGCGTGTAGGTCATTCCGGTTCCGTTTCCTTCTGCGTGAAGAGCGCATCGGCGGCCTTGGAGAGAACAGTAAGGCGGCCGCCGTAGGTCTTGTGGAGATTCTCCTGCGTGAAGGTCGTGCTTACCGGACCCGCCGCGATGAGCCTCATGTTCAGGAGGACGACGTAGTCGAAGTAATCGCTGACCGTCTGGAGGTCATGATGAACGGCGACGACCGTCCGGCCGCGCCCGCGAAGTTCCTGCAGGAGCATCAGGATCGCATGTTCCGTCGCGGCATCGACGCCGGCGAACGGCTCATCCATCAGGTAGAGCCGCGCATCTTCCGCCAGTGCTCGCGCGAGGAAGACGCGCTGCTGCTGTCCGCCGGAGAGCTGGCTGATCTGGCGATGAGCCAGGTGCGCCATATTAACCTTGTCGAGACACGCGCGCGCGATTTCGCGATGTTCGCGCGACAATCGCCGCAGCCAGCCGACGCGGCCGTAGAGCCCCATGCAGACGACATCGATGACGCTCGTGGGAAAATCCCAGTCGACGCTCTCGCGCTGTGGCACGTATCCGACCCACGAACGGCGCTGCGTGTAGGGAGCGCCGAAGACCTTGATCCATCCGGTCGTCGGCTTCACGAGCCCCAGCGCCGCCTTCAGGAGCGTGCTCTTGCCCGCGCCGTTGGGGCCGACGATAGCGATGAGCCGGCCTTCCGGCAGCGCGACATCGATATCCCACAGAACAGGCTGCGACCGGTAGGCGACGGTCAGGTCATGCACTTCCAGCGCGGGCTCGCCCGCGTGCGTATAGATCGATTCCGCGCCGACCGGTTCCGTGACGGAGGACCCGTTCATCTGAGCGCATTCACGATCGTGTTGACGTTGGCGCGCACCATGCCGATGTAGGTTCCCTCTGCCGTTCCAGCCTCGCCCATCGCATCGGAATAAAGCTGGCCGCCGATGGCCACCTCGTGCCCCTTCGCGCGGCAGGCCGCCTGGACAGCCTCGATCGATTTGCGCGGGACGCTCGACTCGACGAAGATCGCCTTGATTTTCCGGGAGACGATCGTATCGACGACCCGTTCCACATCCTTCAGACCCGCTTCCGAGACGGTGCTGATGCCCTGGAGCCCGAGCACCTCCATGCCGTAACGGCGGCCGAAGTACCCGAAGGCGTCGTGGGCTGTTATAAGCACGCGCTGCTCGGGCGGAATGGTCGCGATCTGTTCGAGCACCCACGAATCCAGCGCGATCAGCTCGGCACGAAGCTTCTCCGCATTGGCCTTGAACACGGCCGCCTGCCCGGGCACAAGCGCGGACAATTCCCGCTCGATGGGCGTCAGCGATTTTTCCCAGAGGCTGACATCGAACCAGATATGAGGATCGTAATGCCCGGCGAATTCCGGCGGTTCTCTCAGCTGGTCCTGCGGTATTTCCTCGCTGACGGCCACGACCTGCCTTCTGCGGCTCATCTTGACGAAGATGTCCCCCATCTTTCCTTCCAGGTTCAGGCCGTTGTACAGGACAAGCTGAGCCTCGTCCAGTTTCCGGACATCTCCTTCGCTGGCCTTGTACAGGTGCGGATCGACTCCGGAGGCCATGAGCCCTTCCACGTCGGCATGCTCCCCGGCGATCCGCTTCGCGACGTCGGCGATCATCCCGATCGTGGCGACGACCTTCGGCTTGCCTTTCGCCTCGCCGCCGCCGCCGGGTGCCGCCGACTGTCCGCAGGCCGCCACCACGAGGGCCACAATGACTCCACTTATTCCGATCCTTCGCTTCATAAATAACACCTCTCTAATTACCCTATAGTAATTAGCGGGAGGTGGATCGTCAAGGGGTGATATTCGCCCTCGGTAGGTCCCCATTCACAAAACCTGAAACCACGAACCACACGAAAAACACGAAATTTTTCGGGGAGAAGTGTTGTTTTATCCCATCGATATGCATTTATCGCGTTTTCGTGTGGTTCGTGTGGTTCGCGGTTAAGATTCTTCAGTCAGGGGACTTCTGATTCGCTCCCCTTTTCAGGAGCGCTTATCCAGCTCCGCGGTCACGATCCAGGACATTTTCGACAGGAGGGTCTTGTCCATGAACAGTTGCTCCAACGACATCCAGATCGAGCGGAATCGTCCCTCGCGAAGAATCGCCGCGGGAGGAAAAAGATAATGGGTATGCCAGGAGCGGACATGAAAGAAACGTGACAGATGCTCGCGCAGGATTGCTTCATCATACCAGTGCGCAAGGTTCGCGTAGCGGCGTGAGCAGAATCGCCAGGCGGCCAGCATGGGATTTCCGGCAACGGGTTCCACAATCGCCATCCGCCCCGCATCCTTCATGATCCTCCCCAGTTCCGGCAGGGCGCGCGGAAGATCGAGGAACATGAGGACGGAGAAGACCGAAATCCTGTCGAAGCGGCGGTCGCGAAAGGGAAGGCGGTGCGCATCGGCGACGACATGATGGGCTCCGCTCGTCCGCGCGCGCGCGCGCAATAACGCCTCGTGCGAGAGATCGACCGCGACGACGCGCGCGCCGCGACGAAGAAGCGCTTCCACGGATGCTCCCCCGCCGATCCCGATATCAAGCGCCAACACCGATGCGAGAGGTTCCAGCATGTCGAGCGCGTCCCGATCCGCTTCCAGCCGGCGCCGGCTGTCCCGATCGATCCCGCCCGATTCCGTGCGCCAGACACGGTCATAGAAGGAACGAACGGTCATGATCGGCTCTCGTCAGGAGAGAAATGATCCGTCCCGGCGGACGGCATTTTCGGCGTAGCGGAAGAATCCATGGCCCGCGATGCAGAAGACGATCGCCAGGAAGAGCATCGCTCCTCCCGCCCTCAGGGGAAGAGCGTGCCCGATGAGAATCGTCCGGGCGGCATCGATGGCGTGCGTGGCGGGTATGAGGCCGGAGAGCATCTGGAGCGGGACGGGCAGCAGCGCCACCGGGAAATAGACGCCCGAGAGAATGGCGCCGCCGCCGCCGAAGAGCGAGACCAGCCGGCCCGCGCGCCGGACACGCAGATCCAGTCCCGTCTGCAGAAGACCCAGTCCGATGCCGGCGAGTCCCGAGAGGAGAAAGACGGGAAGAAGCATCACAAGCGCCTCCGGGGGGCAACGCCAGCCGAGGATGAACGGGACGAGGAGGATGAATCCTGTCCGGGCGAGAGCCAGCAGGGCGAAATACAGGGAGGACGCCAGGAGATAAACTTCCATCGACGGCAACAGGAGAATGATCGTTTCGAACGTCCCGAAGCTCATCTCCATCATGAGCGCCGCCCGCGGCGCGGACGCGAGCGTCCCGATCCAGGTGTAGATCCCGATCCCGATCACCGTCATCGTGAAATAATCTCCCCCGGGAACGAACTCCGGCGGGATCATCTTCCCCACGTAGAAGATCGCGACGAAGATGAGCATCATCGAGATGAGATTGAAGATGAAGGAGAATCGATACGAGAGTTTGCCGGCGAATTCGCGCTCGCCGATCGCGTGAACCACCGCGAAAAATCGCTTCATGACCTGTCCAGCGAGTGCATCGGCGACGGCATTCCCAAAGCTCGAAGCCGGCGCGCTTGTTCGATGCCTTCAACGGCGCCCGTTGAAATCAATTCCCCCTCGCCCATGATCGCATACCGCTCGCACACGGCGATCAGTTCCGGATCGTGCGTCGCCACCAGAATCGCCGCTCCGGTCTGCGCGCGCAACGTGTCGATGGCGCGGCGAACCTGCTCGCAACCCGAGGCGTCCATGGACCTCGTCGGTTCGTCCAGCAGCACAAGTTCCGGCTCGCCGACGAAGGCGCGCGCCAGGGCCAGCCGCACCTTCATTCCCGTGGAGTAGGTCCAGACCGGTTCATGCACATCGGCGGATTTCAATCCCAGCATCCCGCACGCGGGCTCGATCACCTTCGGATCGATTCCGGCGAGGCGCGCGAAGAAACGGAGGTTCTCGTAACCGGACAACCGCTCGTAGAACTGGCGCTCGTTCGAAGCCACATGATTGACGCGCCTGGCATGCCTCCGGATCTCCCCGGAATTCGGCAGCAGAATGCCCGCGGCGAGTCGCAGCAGCGTCGTCTTGCCGGAGCCGTTGGCGCCGGATATGGCGCAGAGTTCTCCCCTGCCGAGCGAAAAGCTTACCTTCCGAACGGCAACACGGTCGTTCACTTTCGCGAAGGGTCTCCGGAGATTTCTCCGCCCCTTGAATATTTTCGAAACGTCGATCAGCTCGACCGCCCTGGTCGCGATCATGGCGATGCCCTGTTCCGAGAGACTCACCTGGAATTCGCGAGCGCGGTTCCGCTCATGGCGGGCCGGCGCGCGATTTCCGCCTCGATAATCTCCTGCTCGTTCTTGAAATATTTCTTCCAGTACTTCTTCTTCTGCTCAAGGAGGAGTTCATCCGGCGCATGGCGGCAGATAAGCCAGAGCTCCCGCAGCTTGGGCGGGAGATCCGCAGGGGGAGTATCATGGCGCGGCGCGGACGAAGAGGCGGGCGCGGAAGTTACGAGCGAAGGAGGCATGCGCGCCGGAGCAGGAGCGAAAAGAAGGGCCAGGTCCGGCAGAGCAGACGCGCTGACCCAGGCATCCGAGCCCTCGACGCAGACCTGCGACTCCCTGGTGAGGTTCAGGCCGCGAAGCTCCTCCGGAGCGAACGGGCCTGCCACGGCATCATTCAGCCAGGCGTAATACCGAGTCACACCGTGACGAGGGGCGCTGACGGCGAAGGAGTATCGATACCCAGGCGAGCCTGCTCCATGAGCGTGCGCTTCAGATCGTCCGGCGCCATCCCGAGATCGCGGCGGACAAGCTTCGGGGCTCCGTGCTCGACGAATACGTCGGGAACGCCGATCCGACGGACGTCGCACTTCACGCCCGCGTCGGCCAGTACTTCGAGAATGGCGGAACTGGCGCCGCCCATCAAGGCGCCCTCTTCATAGGTCACGAGCCGGCCGACTTCCGCGCCCAGGCGTTCGATGAGTTCCTTGTCGATCGGCTTGACCCATCGCATGTTCACGACGCCGATGGAAAGATCCGCTTCCTTTTCGAGCTGCTGCGCGACGTCGAGCGCCTCGAACACAAGAGGACCGAAGGCGAGCACGTACGCGTCGCGCCCCTCGCGCACGATCTCCGCCTTTCCCTCGAGGATGGGAGACGAAAGTTTCTCCACGCCCGCGATCGTGCCGCGGGGAAAGCGGAGCGCCATCGGGCCGGCTGCGCCTATGCCGATATGCATCATCTCGCGCAGCTCGCATTCGTCCTTCGGCACCATCAGTTTCATGTTGGGAATCATCCGGAGGTAGGCCATGTCGAAGACGCCCTGGTGCGTCTCACCGTCGTCGCCGACAATGCCTCCGCGATCCAGCGCGAAGAAGACAGGCAGCTTCTGGATGCAGACATCGTGGATGATCATGTCGATCGCGCGCTGCAGGAACGTGGAATAGATGGCCACGACAGGTTTCAATCCGCCCGCCGCCATCGCCGCGGAACAGACGACCGCGTGCCCTTCCGCGATTCCCACGTCGTACGTGCGCTCGGGATATTTCTGCTTGAACTTGTCGAGCCCGGTTCCCGAGGGCATCGCGGCGGTCAGGGCGACAATGAGGGGATCCTTCGCCGCCATGGCCATCAGTTCCTCCGCAAAAACGGTGGTCCATTGCGGCAGCACCTTGCCGCTGTCCTTGTCGGGCGTGACCTTGCCCGTGGACGGATCGAACCCGGCCTTGGCAGCGTGCCCCTTCTCGGGATGCTCCACGGTCCAGTCGAATCCCTTGCCCTTCGACGTCACAACGTGCAGCAGGACCGGCCGCCGGATCTCCTTGATCTGCTCGAGAATCGGGATGAGCGCTTCGAGATTGTGCCCCTCGATCGGACCGTAGTACGTGAAGCCGAGTTCCTCAAACAGGACGCTGGGAAGGACGAGATGCTTCAATCCTTCCTTCAGGCGCGTCGCCTTCTCGAAGAGG
Source organism: uncultured bacterium (assembly GCA_964499705.1). Classification (GTDB taxonomy): domain Bacteria; phylum UBA8481; class UBA8481; order UBA8481; family UBA8481; genus JBBTKW01. The sequence goes on from CAZCME010000006.1 coordinate 223,239, forward strand.
ACGCCGCCCAGCTTGGACAATTTCTTCAAGTGCATGTCCTTCAGGGAATCGTCGACCTTCGTGCAGAGATCCTCGATGTGCTCCTTCACGTTGTGATAGAGAGGAGCAGTCAGCAGGCGGTTCAAGTAGGACGAAAGCGCACCGACGTTCTCCGCGATCGACATGACATTGTCATTGAGGACAACGATGATGTCCGTCCCGAGATCGCCCGCGTTGTTCAAGCCTTCGAAGGCGAGGCCGCCGGTCATCGCGCCGTCGCCGATCACGGCGACGACCTTCTCATCGCCGCCCTGCTGATCGCGGGCGATGGCGAATCCGAGCGCGGCCGAAATCGAAGTCGACGCATGGCCCGCTCCGAACGTGTCGTATTCGCTCTCGGAGCGCTTCAGGAATCCCGCGGTCCCCTTGTAGGTCCGCAGCGTCTTGAACCAGTCGCGACGGCCGGTGATGATCTTGTGCGCGTAAGCCTGGTGGCCGACATCCCAGACGATCTTGTCCTTGGGAGTATTGAAGACCTTGTGGAGGGCCAGGGCCAGTTCCACGGCGCCGACGGGGCCGCCGAAGTGGCCTCCGTTGACCCTGACGACCTCGGCGATGTAGTCGCGGATCTCCCCGGCAAGTTGTTCCAATTGCGGGATCGTGAACTCACGGATATCGGCGGGGTCGTTGACAGAATCGAGCAGTTTCATTTTTTCTCCGTACCAGGCAAGCCTGCGGGGATCGCGCGGCGCCCTACCGTTTCCGGTGGAAAACAAAGCGGATCAGATCCCAGAGAATGGTATCCTGTTTTCCCAGGTCGATCAAGCCATGTTCGGCGGTTTCGATCAATTCCCTGGCTCTCCGCCTGGACGCATCGATCCCCATGACGGACGGATACGTTCGCTTCCCATGTTCGCCGTCTCTCCCCACGGGCTTGCCCATTTCTTCCGCAGTCGATTCCACATCCAGCAAATCGTCGATGATCTGGAAAGCCAGCCCCGTCGCCGATCCGATCTCCTTCATCGCACGGATCCTGTTCGCGTCCGCTTCCGCCGCCAGAGCGCCGGCGACGATCGCGCCCCGGATCAAGGCGGCCGTCTTCATCGAATGAATGCGCACGAGCTCGTCCGTCGAAGCGGCGCGCGTCTCGCCTAGGATGTCCAGCGCCTGCCCTCCCACCATGCCCCGCACACCCGATGCTTCCGTCAGCGCCTCGATGATTGCTATGCGCGCCGGAGAATCGATTCCATCCACCGCATGAAAGGCGCGAACAATCAGGAGCGCCCCCGCGCGCACCGCCGTCTCCACGCCGAACGCGATATGGCAGGATGGTTTTCCCCGACGGAGATCGTCATTGTCCATGACCGGAAGATCGTCATGGATCAGCGAGTATGTGTGGATGTATTCGAAGGCGGCCGCCGTGGCCAGGAGCGAGGGATCGTTTTCGAACTCACGTCGCGGAGACAACGCGGAGGCGGCGGCGAAAACCAGGGCCGGCCGGAGCCTTTTGCCGCCCGCGCGCACCGCATACAAGGCCGCTTCCGTAACCTTCGATCGACCGCACGCGGCCAGGTCCGCGACGGCGTACTCCTCGACGCGGGATCCCGTGGAGGCTAGAAATGTTTCAACGTTGTTGTTCAATGCGGGCGATTACTTGGCGGGAGCCGCGTCCGATGAATTCTGCGCCAGGCTTGCCTGGGAAAGCTTTTCGATGCGGAGCTTGGCGTCGGCCAGGATCTTCTCGCAGGACTTGTGGATCGTCATTCCCTTTTCGTACAGGCTGATCGCATCCTCAAGCGGTACATCGTCGCTCTCGAGTTTCGCGACAATCTGCTCCAGCTCGGAGAGACGCGCTTCGAACGACTCCTCGTTTTTTCTCGGTTCTTCGCCCTTTTTCATGATTCGGAAAGCGTGGCCTTTTTTACCTCGGCTGTCAACTGTCCGCGATGGAGCCTCAGCTTGATCTCCGATCCCGGCGGAGCCTGCGCGGCATCCTTCAGGGCATGGCCGTCCTGAAGGGCGATCGCGTATCCGCGGCCCAGGATCGCGATCGGACTTGCTCCGGCAAGGCGCGCCGCGGCGAGCGAAAACGATCGTTCGCGGTCGGCGTATCGAGCGGACACCGCATGGCGCGCATGAACCACGGCGCGATCGAGACGGGCGGATGTTTCCGCGAGCCGTCTCTGCGGAGAACGGAGCAGGAGGCGGTGCCGGAGCGCGTCGAGCCGCCGCTCCTGTCTCACCATCCCGGCTCCCAGCGCCGTCGTCATCGCATCCATCAGCCTGTCCACGCGTTCAGTGCGGAGATTCAACGCGGCATCCGGAGACCGCAGCGTCCGGGCCACCAGCTTGAATCGCTCGGCATGTCTGCTGAATTTCCGGATCATCAGGTTCCGGAGACTGTCCCGATGACCGGAGACGGCGGCGCGAAGATCCGTGATCGACGGCGTCGCCAGTTCGGCGGCTTCCGTCGGAGTCGCCGCGCGGCGATCCGCGACCAGGTCGGCGATCGTCGTGTCCGTCTCGTGGCCGACCGCCGTGATGACCGGCATCGGCATCGACGCGATCGCCCTCGCCACGAGCTCCGTGTTGAATCCCCAGAGGCTCTCGATCGATCCTCCGCCGCGCCCGACGATGACGACATCCGCATTTCCTCGCTCCGCCATCAGCTTCAGGCCAGCCACGATCGAAGGAGCGGAAGCCTCCCCTTCCACCGCCACGGGCGCGATGACGACTTCCGCCAGCGGATATCTCCGGCGCAGCACGTTCAGCATGTCCTGGAGGCCCGCGCTCTCCGTCGATGCGACGATTCCGATCCGCACGGGAAATGCGGGAAGCGAACGTTTTCGATCCGCGCTTGTGAGTCCCTCTTCGATCAGTTTCTTCTTCAATTCCTCGTATTTCCTATAGAGGATTCCCGCTCCGCTCCTCGTCATCGTCCTGACATACATCTGGTACGTGCCCTGCGTCGGATAGACCTGGATGGAACCCGAGACGACAACCTCCGTGCCGTCGGCGGGCGCGAAATCGATGGAGCGATTCGCGGGATGGAAGAAAACGCATTTCAGGACGGCTCCGGAATCCTTCATCTGGAAGTACATGTGCTTGGCCATGTGATGCTTGAATCCCGATATCTCCCCGATCACGGAGACATGACGCAGATCCTCCGCGCCCTCGATCAGCTTCTTGAGGCGGACCGTCAGAGAGGAAACGGTGAAGGGATCGGGCAAAGGAAGAAGATCCGAGGCGCGCCGCGCGGGTTGCGATGATTCAGGTTCGATGGGCGGCTGACTGAACAGGGGCAGATCGGGAGTCATGAGATCATGTTAAGGCAGGAACCGGGATATTCCCATCAGCTAAAAGCACATCCTGTAAACGAGGCCCAGCGCGCCGCCACCGAGAACCACGGGGATGATGTCCCACTTCCTGCGCGTCATTCCGAAGAACGCGAGCACGCTGACGACCGCGACGAATCCATCGACGCGGCCCGGTTCCGGCAGCAGGACGCTCATTCCGAACCAGACAGCCAGATTCAGAATCACGCCGACCACGACGGCCGTTATGGCCGAAAGCGCCGCGCCGAGCTTGAGGTTTCCGCGCATCCGCTCGATGTACGGCGCGCCCAAGAAGATGAAGAGGAAGCTCGGCACGAAGGTCATCCAGCTCGTGATCATTGCTCCCAGCATCGCCGAAGACATCGGCGTCAGCTCCCCCGGATGATTCCACCCGCCCAGGAATCCGACGAATTGCAGCACGAGTATGAGCGGCCCGGGCGTCGTTTCCGCCAGCCCGAGGCCATCCATCATCTGCGTCGGCGAGAGCCACTGATGAACCTCCACGGCCTGCTGAGCGACGTAAGGAAGAACGGCATAGGCTCCGCCGAAGGTCACGACAGCAGCCTTGGAGAAGAAGACTCCCTCGCGAAAGAGCGCGTGATCGATCCCGAGCGCGGAACCGGCCACGGCCAGTGGAGCAAACCAGATCGAAAGGCCGATGAGCGCCGTGGCAAGCGTGCGCCGGAGAATCGGCCTCACGGAAGTCTGTCCCCCAAGATCGCTGATGACAGTTTCCACCTTCCCCTTCGCGGTTCCACCATGATCGGCGGCGGGCTCGAACTTCTTCGGGAACCAGTGCCCGCCGGCCAGGCCCAGGAGTCCACCGCAAAGAACGATGAGAGGAAACGGAAGATGAAAGAAGAAGATCGCGATGAACGACAGGCCGGAGAGAACCCACATGATCTCGTTCTTGAGCGCTTTCCTTCCGATACGGAGAACGGCGGCCGCCACGATCGCCATGACCGCAGGCTTCAATCCGTAGAAGACGGACTCCACCCACGGGATTTTCCCGAAGAGGACATAAACCGAGGACAGGAACCCCATGCAGGCGGCCCCGGGGAGCACAAACCACATTCCCGCCACGATCCCGCCCCAGGTCCGGTGCAAAAGCCAGCCGATATAGATGGCGAGCTGATGCGCTTCCGGTCCCGGCAGAAGCATGCAGTAATTCAGCGCATGCAGGAATCGCGCATCGCTGATCCATCGCCGCTTCTCCACAAGCTCCGCGTGCATCAAGGATATCTGGCCGGTCGGCCCGCCGAAACTGAGGAGCCCGATCCGGCCCCAGACCCGGAAGGCCTGCATGAAAGTCGGGTGCAGGATCTGCGATGATGGGGAATGTGTCTCCATGGCCACGCGAGTTATCGCCGTCAGGATATCATCGGACTGAATCGGGCAACAAGCGCAAGTGGACGGCGACATGCGAAAGGAAATAGGCCGTCTCCCCATGAAGTCGCAGATCCGGACCACGTTTCGCGTTTCCGAGCGGCTATGACGGAGATGCTCCTGGTTTTCGAAACACATGCGCCTCCGTCACTTGCACGTGCACATAGCCGCCCGCCGCGAATCCACTCGCGCCGGCCACGCCTTTCGGCATCTGGGCGGTCATGTTCCGGTCCCCACTGCAAAGGATCTCCAGGACCGCTGTCGCGCCGAGATATTGGATGCTCCGGATGAGCCCGGGCACGGTGTCCCGCGCCGGTTCTGACGCGACGTAGACATCCGAAGGGCGGAAGAGCACGACGGCCTCGGCATCCGGCTCCAGTCCGTTGGCGCCGAATCGGAAATCGCCCCACGCGATGCGACCTCCGGAAACGCGGCCCTCGATCCGATTCGCATCGCCGACAAATGCCGCGACAAATTCCGTCGCCGGCTTGTCGAAGATCTCGCGCGGCGTTCCATCCTGCTCGATCCGACCCCGGTTCGTCACGATGACGCGATCCGAAAGCTCGAACGCCTCGTCCTGGTCGTGTGTCACGAGAAGCGTCGTCAGCCTGATCCGATCGTGAAGCTTCCGGAGCCACGCTCGCAGTTCCTTTCGCAAGCGGGTATCGAGCGCGCCGAAGGGTTCGTCCAGGAGCAGGAGACGCGGCTCCGGCGCCAGAGCGCGCGCCAGAGCCACGCGCTGGCGCTGGCCGCCGGAGAGCTGCGATGGCATTCTCGTTCCGTAACCCTTCAGACCGACGAGGTCGAGCAGATTATCCGCGCGAGCCTCGCGTTCCTTCTTTCCCTGACCGCGCACCAGGAGTCCGAACGAAATATTTTCCAGCACGGTCATATGCCTGAAAAGAGCGTAATGCTGAAAAACGAATCCGACTTTCCGATCCTGCACGGGAATATGAGTCACATCCTCGCCATTGATCTCGATCCGGCCCTCGTCGGGATTCTCCAGGCCCGCGACGCAACGGAGAATCGTCGATTTGCCGGATCCCGACGGCCCGAGCATCGTGACGAACTCCCCGTCCGCCACGGAGAAGCTCGCTTCCGCAAGGGCCACGAACCGCGCCGACGCGGGCGATGGCCCGATAAAACTCTTCCTTAAATTCCTGACGACGATGCTCACGCCCGCCACCTCCTCTTCCAAAGTTCCAGCAGCGCCATCCCCCCGAGCGACAGCGCCACCAGCAATGCCGCGGCCGTGTAGGCTGCTTCCATCCTGAAATCGATATAGGCGTCATAGATATAGAGCGGGGTGGTCTGCGTCTTGCCGAGAATATTACCGGACACGGCGAGAACCGCTCCGAACTCACCGAGCGCCCGCGCGTACGACTGTGCCGCGCCGTAGAGAATGCCCTCCCGCAGGTTGGGAATCGTGATATGAAATATCGTCTGCGCGCGGGAAGCGCCGAGCGTTCTCGCGGCTTCCTCCGCTTCGCGGCCCATCTCCTCCAGAAGCGGCGCTACTTCCCTGATCACGAACGGCAAAGTCACAAAGACGGTCGCGAGGACCATGCCGGGAAGCGCGAACATGATCTGAAAACCGGCGGTCTCAAACAAGGGGCCCAGCATGCCTCGCGGTCCATAGGTGACGAGGAGCGCGAAGGCGCCGATGGCGGCGGGCGCCGCGAACGGAAGATCGACGACGCCGTTCCATAAGTCGCGGCCGGGGAACCGGTCGCGCACCAGCACGAAGGCCGTCATGATCCCGAACGGAATCGTGATGCAGAGAGTGACAAACGTGATGAGGAGCGTGTTGACGAGTGCCGCAAGCGCGTATTGGTCGCGCGATTCCGTGAAGTTCACGTTCCAGCCCGGAGCGAATGCCTGTTTCAGAAGATAGAGGAGCGGAACGATGACGAGACCTCCCAGATATACAAGAGTAAAGACTTTCAGGCAGACACTTCCGAATCGAATGCCGTGCGATTTCATGGCCGTATCCTCCCAGACGTGCGCTCTTCGACTATCCGCGCTGTCGTCAGCATGAGAAACGAAATCGTGAGGACGACGATCGAAGCCGCCGCCGCGCCCTTGAAGTCAAATCCCTCGATCCGCGAATAGACAAACGTCGAGGCGACCTGGGTGCGGAACGGTTCCGTGCCCGCGATGAAGACGACCGCGCCGAATTCGCCGAGCGCGCGCGCGAACGTGAGAGCCGCGCCGGAAACGATGCCGGTCCGGATCGCGGGGAAGATCACGGATACGAATGTCCGGACGGGCCCTGCTCCCATCGTGGCCGCCGCTTCCTCCTCGGCGCGATCCACGGCCGCCAGAAGCGGCTGGACCGAACGGATCCCGAACGGCACCGTCACAACGAGACACGCGATGTAGACGGCGATCGGCCTGTAGAGAATCGGCATGCCATGCGCCTCCAGCCAGCCGCCGAGCGGAGAAATCGGTCCGAAGATCGAAGCGAGCGTCAAGCCCGTGACGGCGGTCGGCAGAGCCAGGGGCAGATCGACGAGCGCATCGAGCGCGCGGCGGCCCGGAAAATCAAGCCTCACGAGCGCGAACGCGACGGCCGTGCCGAAGACCATGCTGGCCAGACTGACCGCTCCGGCCGAAAGGAAAGACAGCCGGAACGCCTCGGCTGCTTCCTCATCCGTCAGCGCTTCGATAAGAGGCCCCACGCCACCCTCCAGACCGCGCCAGAATACAAGCGCGACCGGAAGGGCGACTATGATGCCGACATACGACAGGGCGATGAAACGCGTCAGATATCGAACGTTCATCGGTTCGCGCGACGCTCCGAACGGACGATCCTGTCCCAGAGGCCTCCCTTTTCGAAAATCTCCCTGTAGATCTTCGGCCCTCCGCCGAGATAAGCGAGATCGAATTGTCCGGGCGATGTCGGAAAACGCATAGAATATTTTTGATGCACGGCGGGATCAGCCGGCCTCAGGCCGAATTCCGCCAGCACTTTCTGGGATACGGGATCGCGCAGGTATTTCACGAAGGCGGCCGCGATGTCCGAGACACCGTGTTTCGCGCTGTTGACGTCGACGACCGCGGCGGGATTCTCGATGATGATCGTCGAGGGCGGAATCACGAAGTCAACCTGCTTTCCCTGCCGGCGCCGCAGGAGCAACTCATTTTCGTATGTGATGGAGACATCCGCCACGCCGCGTTCGAAGGACTGCGTCGATGCGCGCGCGTTCTCGTCGAAGACAACGACGTTGCGGTAGAACGCCCGGAGCGCTTCTTCAGCCGCGGCGGCGTTGCCTCCGCTTTTCAGGACCGCGCCATACAACGCAAGGATGTTCCATCGGGCTCCGCCGGACGTGCGCGGATTCGGCGTGACGATCTTAACGCCAGGCCTGGTCACGTCCATCCAGAGCTTCACGTTCGCGGGATTGCCGGTGGGAACGCGCAGAACAACCACGGACTGGGACACGATTCCTTGACCGCCGGCGTACCAGTCCTGCGTGATAAGCCCGGCCTTGACTATCTGTTCGACGTCGGACCAATCGGAGAGATAGATCACGTCGGCGCCGTTGCCCGCAATAACATTGCGAGCCTGTGCGCTGGAGCCCGTCCAGGAATATTCAAACTCAACCACTTCTCCGCCGTGTTCCGTAGCCCACTTCCGCGCGAAAGCGGGAGCGATCCCCTGCATGACGGCCTCGCCCGGCACCGAATAACCCGCGACACAAATCTTCCTCTTCGCGGTCGCTTCAATTCTCGGCGGCGAAACCACCAGACCGACGGCCACGATCAATATCGCCGCGGACATATATCTGAACGCATTTTTCAAAATCAGCTTGAAGTTCATGGTTCCCTCCCGGGAAGTCCTGTAGATCCGATTGTCGAGTTAAAAAGGAACGAATGGGGGGCTCTCGGGGCACACACCGCCTGAGGCGGTGTGACCGACAGGGAGAAGCCCCTATCTACAGAGACAGCAGGAGCAGGATGAGAGAATGGAGAAACGCGCAGCGGAGTCGCGCAGATGCGGATGCAGTGCGGTTCCTGAGGAGAGTGAGGCTGATGTCGCGCGTTTCATGGGCGAGAGTCTTATCGGCGTCGTGTATCTTGTCAAATAATAATATCCGCGAGCGCGAAGCGGCTTATTTCTTCTCCACGTAGAATTTGATGGCGGTCTTTTCCGCGCCGTCGATATCGACGTCGACGAAGGTCGGCTTGCAGACGAGATCGATCCCATTGGGAGCAACGTAACCCCGGGCGATGGCGATGGCCTTGACCGGCTGGTTGATGGCGCCCGCGGGGACTTGGCGGAAGCGGCGGGGGGGGCAGGCTGAAAAGAGGCAGGTCGTCGGTCATGCCCGGCACCTCACGTCAAAGCACCTGATGCAAAATGCAGTGACGCATTTAGAATGTATACGTCGCGTCGAAGCGAACGTCGCGGGTGCGGAAATCGAGGAGATGGTTATCCTCGCTGACATTGCGATAGGCGCCGGTAAGCGTCAGCTCCAGGTCGGGAACGTCGGTCGGGCGATACCCCAGATTGACGCGCGCCGCGTGGATGCGCGAGCCCTGGCCTGGGTTGTTGCGCTGCGTCCAGCCGAGATCCCAGTTCGCTCCCGCGGCTACGGGGCCGCGTAAAGCCGTGAGGCTGGCATTCAAACCTTCGGTCCTTGTGAGCTGATTGCCGTTGCGGAGCTTGTCGTAGCCATCGCGGTATCCTGCGTTAGCCTGAAGTCGCGTCTTCCAGCTCTTCAATTCTAACGGCCGTCCGATCGAAACCGACCAGTTCTCGGCCCTGCGGTCGCTCGTCGCGTCGATGTCGTTGTCGGTCAATTGCCAGCCGAATCGCCCGCCCATCGACCACTCCCCCATCCGATGGCCGAAGGACGCGGAGTAATCCTCATTCTTCGTGTTGATCCCGAAATCCGTCCGGCCACGCCGCGTCCTCCGCGCATCGAATGTCATCCGGAAGTTCTCCGGCTGGAGCCACTCTTCGAGCCGGCTTCCCGCCGCATCGCTCCTCTTCGCCTTCAGACCGAGCGCTCGTATCGCGAGAGGCGCTCGAAAGAGCGAGAGATTCATGGCCGTTCCTTCCGAGAATGTCCAGTTCGTGAGCAGCTTCTTCCGGCGTGCATTGTCCTCGGTGCGGTTGAGCGACCAGTCCACGGAAACCCATTCCGCTAGAGGATGGTTGGAGAGAAGGCCCCAGCGCCTGTTGTCCGGACCGACGGCGCCCTGCGGCGCGAAATAATCCTCGCCGACAATCTCGAAGGAGGCGCGCGAGAAACCGGGAATGAGGATCTTCCAGCCCTTCATCTCCGTGGTCGGTCTTCGCCACGTCAAGCTCGACGCGACGGCGCCTCCGTTCTGCTCGCGCGAGGCCGTGCGAAGATCCATCCGTCCCCGCGAGAGACCCCAGTCCGCGTCCAATTGGAGAGCGGATCCGATCCGGCTCTCGAGGCGCAGAGCCATGGCGCGGGCATCCTGGCGGGCGAGCGAGCCGGGATTGTCGTTCGACGCAATGTCGTCGTGCATCCGCGATCCCGTCCATTGGAGGGACGTCCGTCCGATGGGACCAAGCCAGTCATCGGGCGTCGTCCATCCGACCTGCGCGCCCGTCACCCATCGCGTGAAACGAACGCCATCGACACCTCGCGCAGAACGGCCGGCCGAGGACGATACCTCCAGCTTGTGGCCGTTCTGGAACGGCAGGCGAACGTTCGCCTGTAATCCCTGGAGCGATGTCGAAAGCGCGTATCGATGGTAATTGGGAAAGAGATTTCCAAACGCAAGGTCCCATCTATCCTTGTATGCCAATGTCGATTGGAGATTCAACAATTGCCAATCATGATTCTTCGACGGAGCGATCTGCGGATCGTCCGTCCGCCGGATGGATAGATTCGTGTTCCAGAGGTAATCCTTCCACGACTTCATCATCCGCATGGTGATGTTCTGTTCATTGTAGAGCCGCTCCGTCTTGATCCGCCGTGATGGCGCGCCGTCGAATTCCGGGTAGTAGAGCGAGTGCCGGTACTGCATATCGAACTTCTGGAAGAATGGCTTCCCCGGTGCCGCCGCCGGTCCAGCCCCTCCAAGGGGCGAACCGGGTTCGACGACGATGGGAGCGTTCCAGAAAATATCGGCGTGCGCGGGTGCGACCACCAACAACATCGCAATGAAGGCATCGATCATAAAGATACGACGACGCAACATGGTCATTTCAGCATTGGAGCAATGCTTCAAGCGATCGAAGGTTCGGCAGAACCATCACTTCGGAATCATTCCAATGTAATAAGTCTTGAGTGCTGCTCCAGCCAAAGTCTTTCCAAACTCATAGGGCGAATCAGGCTTTGGTTCCAAATCTCGATTCATTTGACCATCAAACCCCCAAAAGGTCATCTGTACCCCATAGTGCGTTACAAGGTTAGGATCGATTTTGGAAGTTGCGGCAAATGAATACGATATGGTGACTATCGTATTGATTTCGCCCGTCTTGCCGGCATCGACTTCCGATACTTTGATCTTGGTGTAATTTGACGCGCCGAGATACTTCGGATCCGCGCCTACGGCTGAGGTCCACTTGTTATCAATCGTAGGCTCACCCGAATAAAGACGCACGTTGACGAATATTTCTTTCACATTCGGGTCCAACTTATGAAGCACGACAGGCACCTTGAATGTAAACTGCGGTTCCTCGGCAGATACAGTCGAACCGCTAAACCCTGACAACACAAAGAACACACCACATAACCAGACTCTACATCGACTCATTTTGAACATCTCTTCCTCCTGTGATTGACGCCCCTGCCATGCTCGACTTCCTGCCTCTATTGCTCCCTTCTAATTCGCCGTCGCCGCGGGCGCGGTGACGGTCTCGATCTGGTTCAACTGTCCGCTGGTAACGCAATTTCCACCCGTGAGATCCACTCCGGTTGCGCCGTTATTATCCGCGATGTAGCACCCCGTGAGCCGCATGATGGTGACCGCGCAACCCAACGGAGCATCGGCGGCGAACGAGAAGTTATTCTGGATGTTCACGGCGTTCAGAATCGACGTCGCGCATCCACAGTTGTCGATGAGACCGCGGCCGCCGTTGTTCCGAAGATTGCCGCCAGTCATGGAAAAATATCCACCGGAGACGCTCAATCCATGCGACGAATTGTTCTGCACGCTCGTCGCGTTGAGCGTCACAGTTGCCGTGGACAGGTGACTCAGTTGAACACCCATATAATTCGATGAGATCGTTGAATTCGAAATGGTCACCGTTCCGCCGGATGCGCGGATCCCCGCTTCCGACGCGCCGTTGTCGAAACCGGATATCGTCGAGCTCGTGACGCTCACAGTCGAGCCGGTTGCATCGATGCCGCGGCGAGCCGAGCCGGCGTCGCTGATGGTGGATGCCGCTATCGTCAGTGATCCTCCGATAGCCGAAATTCCGGTGCCCAGCGCATTCGGGTCGCGGATCGTCGCGCTCGATATCGTCGCGCTCCCCGACACAAGGCTCAACACGTTGTCGCCGCCGGTAACCGTCGATCCGGAGTTGATCGCGAGCGTGCCGCCGTTGACGACAATATTGGATGTACCCGTGGATTGGATCGTACCGTCCAACGCGAGCATGCCGCCCGTCGAGAAGATGTTCGCTCCTGTATTGCCGCTGATCGCCGCGTTGGTCAACGTCACGGTCCCGCCGGAGACTTCGATGCCGTCGATATTGTTCGTGAGCGTCGGCGACGCGAGCGTCACATTGCCGCCCTGGACATGGAACGCATCCGTCGCGTCGCGTATCGAGCATGACGAGATTGTGCCGATCGATCCCGAATGGAAGAGAATTCCCTGCCACGAACCGGGCGAGCCTGACGTGGAACGGAACGTCGCGGAGGTCGCATCGAGCGTTCCGTAAACGATGAGCCTCGCTCCGGGGGCAAAGTTGAGAGTGACCCCCGGATCGACGCGCATCGTTCTTCCTGCTTCCACGACGATGTCGCCGGAGTAAGTCTGATCGCCGGAGATGACGGATGAAATGTCCGTCCCTCCCGTCGCGCCCGACGTCCCCGAAACGGCAAATGTTCCGCCGCCGATCGTGCTGCCTTCGTCAGCGCGAACGACGGCCGTGCAGCTCGAAGGTTCCGCCCGACCGAAGAGGAGCGATCCGTTGGTAACGGACGACGCGTCCTGACGGATCACCTTCGCCTCGCCGTCTTCGTCCGCGAAGATGAGGCGCGTCCTGCGGGAGCGCTTGATGATATCCTGGTTCGTAGCAAGGAACCGGGCGCGGGCGTCCCAGAGGAAAATCACTTCCGCCTGCTTTACCTCCGGATAGACGCGGAACTGCTCCGATGCCGCCGAGTATGAGAAGTTGTCGAAGATCTCGAAGTCGCACCGAAGCGAGAGCGGCAGCGTGAAGTGGTCGACGTTCGTGCCGACGGAGCTCTGCGAGCGATACTCGGTGGATATGCGATCCATGAGCGAGCGGACATCTTCGCGCTGATACGCCGCGAGGATGGCCTCGGATGCCTCCTGCGCTCTCCGGGCGAATTCATCCGCCGACCAGGCCGCCGCCGGACGCGTCTCGCCTGCGGGTGGATTGACGTATTTGAGCGCGGCCTCGCGAGCCAGCGCGTCAAGCCTCGCGCTTTCGAGCGCATTCTCCACCTCCCGGACATGAAAGGCTCCGGTGACGGGGTCGGAGAGGCCGAAGAGCGGATCTCCGGCCTGGCCGAGAATAAGCCAGCGTTCTCCGTCGAAGCGCATCGAGAGAGCCGTCCGCTGATCTCGCTCGTTGACTTCGGCGCCGGGGATCGACATACGGAAAAGATATCGCTTCACCGATCGCCGCCAGCCGATCTCGACGTCCGCGCCGCCGGTGAGGGGGCGGACTGTGAGCGACTGCGGCGCAATACGGATGCCATCCATGTAGCCGAAGTCGAAGGCGAGCGACCGCGCCAGGAGATTCCTGTCCAGAAGTCCGCCGCCGGCCGTAACGCCGCTGTAGCCGTTGTCGAACTGCGAAAGCACGTCGGCCAGGCGCTCGGATTGGTATGCTTCGAACAGAGCATTGATCATCGGAGCGATCAGGTCGTCGGCACTGGTATCACGAACGGGATATCGGAATGGCCGAAATGTGTTGACAGCTTCCATTCTCGATTCGCGCAGACTCGCCGTCTCAAGGAGAGAACGCCAATCGAGTTTCTCACTGGATGAATAATCTATGATCGAGACGGAGCGATGAACCCCCATCGCGGAGAGCCTGTATTTCCCGGACGGCGTCTCCCGGGGAAACACCATGAGAAACATGACGCTGAATGGATCGGAAGAACCCGCGCGCGAAATAGCAAGGGGTTCGACCTTCATCATCGATTCTCCATCTTCGCGCGTTAAAGCCGCCCGAGCCGCGGATCGAATCTTCTCGTCGGACGTCCGTCCGAAGAGCTCCTCCACCTTGCGGCCCTTGACGATAATCGTGAGATCCGATCCCGCCCTGACCTCCTCCGGCATCAGCTCCACACTCACATCCTCGGGCGATGGCCCAAAGTCGATTTCTTCCATGCCCGGCTCCGGCGTGGTAGCAACACCGGAAGCTTTCGAGTCCGATATCGCATACGACTCGTCTTTAATCCCCGTCGCCGTCAACGCCTCAGGCACCGTGATCGTCTGCGGCGCGAACTTCA
>CAZCME010000007.1:0-56898 GCA_964499705.1 uncultured bacterium
GCGCCGTACGAAATCGTTGCTCCGCGGCCGGGGCAATCGGTCGAGGAGGCCGTGGCGGATCTAGCCGCGCGCGGCGACGTCGAATTCGCCCAGCCGAACTACATCTATCGCGGACTCGTGACGACGCCCAACGATACGTTCTACCCATCGCAGTACCACCTCCCGCTCATCAAGGCTCATCTCGCGTGGGATATCGGACGGGGCGGCGCGACGGACACGCTGGCGATCCTGGACTCCGGAGCGGACACTTCTCACATCGACCTCGGGGCGCGCATCGTCTTCGCGCCCGGTATCGATACCTTCGACGGCGACTCCATCCCGGCCGACACCGCCCCGGCTTCCGGACACGGGACCGCCACGGCCGGCATCGCGGCGGCCATCACCAACAATGCAAGCCAGGTCGCGGGCGTCGACTGGCTCTCGAATCTGCTCCTCGTTCGCGTGCTGCAGGGCGCGGGCGCGACCGGTTCGAGCGTCAACATCGAACAGGGAATCCGAAAGGCCATCGATCACAAGGCCAAGGTCATCAGCATGTCCCTGGGATTCGACGACGCGGCCATCGATCCGCTCATCGAGAACGCGCTCATCATCGCGGAGAACGCGGGCATCATCGTCGTGGCGGCCGCGGGTAACAGCGGCGGATCGCCCGTCATTTATCCCGCCAGTTCCACCCGGGCCATCGCGGTCGGGGCCTCGACGTCCACGGACGAGCGGTCATCCTTTTCCACGTTCGGAGCCGCCAGCGGCATGACGGGAGTCGATGTCGTGGCTCCGGGATCGGGTATCACGACCCTGGCGTTAAACAGCGGCACGACAACATTGTCCGGCACTTCGTTCTCCACGCCGATCGTCGCGGCGGCGGGAACGCTCGTCAGCTCGCTCCGTCCCGGCATCACGCCCGCCCAGTTTCTCGGGTTTCTCAGATCGACCGCCAAGGATATCGGTGACCCGGGATGGGACGAGAAAACGGGCGCGGGCCGGATCGACCTTCAGCGACTATTGGCGGTCGCGACGGCCAGGCTGGCCTACGGCGATTCGCTCCCCACGGCCGACACCAGGACCGCTCCGGTCATCGCCGCCGTGGGCCGGCAGAATCGGGCCGGAGTGCTTGTAACGGGAACGGATTCCTACATCGGATATTTCCAGCGCCACGACTCCCCCGCCGGCACGATCCAGTTCTACTTCCAGCCCGATTCGGTTCCGACCGGCGGCGATACGCGATTCATCCTGACGCAGAAAGGAAACAGGACTCCTTCCGCCGGCAACATCGATCTCATTCTCCGCACGGATGGAAAGATCGAATACCGCATGCAGGGACTGGGCAAGGTGATCTCGAAAACAGCGCTCGTCGCGGGCCAGTGGTATCACATCGCCTTGAACTACGGGATCGAAGGCATGGGACTCTACATCAACGGCGACTCCGAGATCGGTAACGGCCTCGTCGGATTCCCGCCTTTCACGGACACGATCTTCCTCGGAGCGCCCTTCGTGTATGACTCCGCGCTCACCGCGACCGGCCGCTTCGAAGGGCTCGCGTTCGGCGATTCCCAGCTATTCCATTTTCCCGCGGCCCTCTTCGCCAGGATTGAAAGCCACATCGCGGAGAAGAACGAAGCCATCACGGCGCTCCTGGGGTGGAAGGCATATGAAACCGAAACGAACGCGGTCCTCCTGGATGTCTATGCCGACCAGGATTCTGTCGGTTTCGACGGCACGCTCCTGGCATCGGGCCTCGCCAACGATCAGAACGAGAGCGTTCCGTTGAGCGGGCTCACGATCGGGAACAGGTACTGGTTCTACATCGTGGCGACGGACCAGGCGTATCTCGAGAAGGCCTATGCTTATGCGCCCGCGGCGTTTCTCGTCCAAGCGCCCGCCGTTGTCTTTGCCGGCGGCAGTGCCGGATCTCCCGACAACAGCGCCTGCCTGCTCGGCCGCGTTCCACTCCTCTCATCGCCGATTCGACAGATGCGGGAACTCCTGCTCACCACGAATTTCGGACGGATCCTGACATGGCTCTATTACGCCTTCGCCGGCGGGCAGCACGGCGCCATGCCGCCCGGATGAATTTCCTCTCGTTCCTTGCCGTAGCCGACGGCCTCCCGCTCCATATCGGAGCGGGCCAACCGATCATGGTCTCTCCGATCATGACGGGAGTACTGACATCCGCGTTCTGGACTTCCCTGGCGGTCTGGATCAGAAACACCCTGCCTCCCGAACGCCCGTACAGCATCCTCACCATCTACGCCGTCATGGCGACGCTTCTTAACATGTATCTCATCCGCAACCACGACGTGCGGCTGTCCGTGCCGGTGCTGTACGCGACCGGCCTCTTCGCCGGCAATGCCCTCGCGCTCCACATCGCCTCGCCGGTCCTGCGAGCGCTCGATCGACCGCATGCCGTGCTGCAACCGGCGGGCGGCACCATCGCCGTCGGCATCCCGTTACTCCTCCTGCCGTTTCCCTGGTTCTCATCCTGGCCTCCCTGCGCTCTATTCCTGCTGGTGAGTTCCGCCCTGGGACTCTGGACATTCCTCTTTCTCATCAACGTCGGTTTCTCCGCGATCATGACCACGCGGCGCGAACCGATGCTCCTGTTCGGAATCACCTTCGTCGTGCCGGAATACCTGGGCCTGGCCTTCCTTCCCACCCTGTTGCGTCAGATCGCCGTCATGAGCCCGACTCCGTGATACGCGCCATCGCCTTCGACTTCAACGGCGTGATCGTGGACGACGAGCCGATCCACTACGAAGCCTTCCGGATCGTCCTGGAGAAGCACGGTGTGACGCTTTCACGCGAAGCATACTGGCAAAAATACCTGGCCTTCGATGACCGTGGCGCACTGGAGGAATTGCTGCTGGATTTCCCCGCCGCATTATCGGGATGCGACCGAACGAAATTCCTGGCCGACAAAGTGGCCGCCTACATGCGGCTCGTGGGCGTTGCTCCGCCCTTCTTCCCCGGCGCCGTCGAGACAGTGCGGGCCCTGGCTCAGGAATTCCCGATGGCGATCGTTTCCGGCGCGCGCCGGGAGGAGATCGAGGTCACGCTCCAGGCAGGCGGCATCGCCGACTGCTTCCGCGGCATCATCGCCTCGGAGGATGTGACCAGATCCAAGCCCGATCCCGAGCCCTATCTGCGAGGCGCGACGCTGCTCGGGTTGCAACCGGCCGAGATCGTCGCGATCGAAGATTCCGTCGGAGGAATTCTATCCGCGAAGCGTGCGGGATTGCGCGTGATCGCGGTGGAGCATACGTATGAGAAGGGCGAGTTGAGCGTAGCGGATCTTGTTGTATCAGCCATTAAAGTAATTACAAACGTTCGCGTCAGCGAGCTTTAATGAGGCATGGATGATCAACGGACGAGAGTGAATTTCCCCCGGCCAAATCGGCCGTTCTGAAAATCAACGACATAATAATATACTCCCGATGCTAAAGGCTCTCCTCTTGAATTTCTCGTATTCCAAGGGACGGATGTCAGCGAGGCTCCTGGATTCTGGATCTTCACAACCTGTCGGCCCGTCATATCAAGAACGGTTACGCTGATGATAGGGCTGGGAGGGACCGTGTCAGCCGTGTCCGGCTTTGTAGAGGCAATTACGGCGGAAAATGTCATGGTGGTTCCTATTCCGATAATGGGGTTTGGATACGAGAGAACAGGTTCATAATAATTAATCTCCTTCGAGGGCGGCGCCACGCCGGAACTCGAAGAACCCCCTACACCGGAAACGGCGCTGTCCGCATCGGCGGCCGAACCAATGGTGATAGTGTCGATGGTGGCGCCGGGAGGAGCGCCCATGTCTCGCATGCCGACACCGACATTGGTGCCGGATGCCTGGGCGGTTCTCGCCGGGAAAGTGAAGCTAAATGTATTGTTGGTCTCAACCTCGAAAATGCTTCCCGTTATGGCTCCGTCCGACGCGAAACTGGCGCTCACTTTCAACGTGCCGGTAAACTGAAATGACGAATTCACATTATCGATCCGGATTCCATTATCGAACCTGATTACTTGCGAATTATTCGTTCCGGCTCCCGATCTGACAATTTCGAATCCATAGGCGCTCGGTAATGGGATCGTAGGATCGTTGGTCGAATTAATGGAGCCGTTCCCCTTGATGAAGAGAAAGTGATTGAATTTATTGGAAGTCGCGCCCTCCTTTATGACAAGAGAAAATCCGACGGGCGGAGTTTGATCGAGCGGACGGGTGATCATGCCGATCCTTGCCGCTGAGCTGGATGTCGGCGAGTCGGCTAATTCTCCGTTCAGAATGACGAGATTCGTACCTGTTTCAACTTCCGACCAGCCGTTACCGATCACCTCGTTGTTCGTGCGATTGAAATCGTCCGCAAAAGATACCGCGCTCGCCGGCATGGCACCGACCAGCAGCGCGCATATCACCGCTCCAACGGTCGCGATCCCGCAAGAGAACGAACGGGATGGCATACTTGATGGAATCGATTTCGTCTTCTGCATGGTTCGCGAAATCATAGCGTTTTCCAATCGCCCAGCCAGCACAATCCCACCTCAATCACGCCAAGGACAATACCGTTCCAAAATCATCCGCTATCACACATCCTCGTGTCTCGTTCGAGATCGATCGGTCCCATCGCATTATTGATATTCCAATTTCCACCTTGACTGTGGTATTCATCCATGCCTGAATCTCACATGCGCTTTCGAAGCCTATTCCTCATTGTGTTACTGGCCGGACCGACACATGCCCAATTCGACACTTCGGCGACAGCGACCGCGCTTGCCCAGGCGATGGGTATTCCAGCCGCATATATCGTCTCCGCTTCACTATTCTCCGTCGGAACGAGCGCCGTGGATGCCCGAGGCGCCGCGGTTCACACCGGAACTCTGGGGAATTTTTCTCCCCGCGAGGGAACCACATTCGCCGTCATCACGAGCGGTGATGTGGCGCTTATTCCTGGCTCCAATGATGTGGCCGGAGCGGACATCGATCAGGGAACCGAATCTGGTTCTGGAGTCGAAAGCGGAGGAGATGACCTTGTCAAGCTCGTGCTCGTCCTGAATCCGCCTGACAATGCCAAGGCATTTTCATTCGATTTCGCATTTCTTTCGGAAGAATACCCTGAATTCGTGGGGACCGCATATAACGACTTCTTCGTGGTCGAAAAAGATGGAACCCAGATCACCTTCGACACTTCGAGCGGAAACACGAAAATTAATTCGCCTTACAATATTTGTTACGATCAACAAGGACAGCCGATCTCCATCAATGCGAATTTTTTCAAGGAAAACACCAATCAGAATACGGGCACGGAGATGGACGGCTGGACACCAGTATTGACCACATGCGCCCCGCTCATCAGCACGGATTCGCTTGTGCTCACATTCTTCATCGGAGATATCGGGGACGCGGCTTATCAATCCGTGACTTATCTTGACAATTTTCTCTTTCTGGAAGAAAACAGCTTCACCGTCACCTACAATCCGGCCACAAATATCATACTTGGCCAGACGACAACGGAAAAACCTAAGGTAAAGTCCTATCCCAATCCCTTCATTCCCACGTCGGGCGGATCCGTCACATTCGCTCTCGAAGGCCAGGTCGAATGCTGCATTCCGGGCAGCCAGAACGGTATCACCGAAGTTCAGGTCCTTGATATTTCCGGACGCCGCATCATCAATCTGTTCGGCATCAGCGATGCGACGATCCGGTGGAACGGCAGAAATTCGAGTGGGGATATCATCGGCAGCGGCATCTATTATTATGTCGTTAAAACCGCGGACGGCAGGGTTGGCACCGGCCGTTTCACCGTCGTAAAGTAACCTACTCCTTCGCCCCCACGTTCCGCAGCACTTCAGCGATCAACGTCCTGCCGTTGGCTTTCGCGAATTTCAGGGCGGTCCATCCTCCCTTGTTCTTCAGCCGGAAATCCGCGCCGCCGTCGAGGAGCTCGATGACGGTCTTCGCGTGGCCCCAGGCCGTGGCAGCCATCAGGGGCGTCCAGCCCGGATAGGTCTTGTCGTCCGTGACCGCGTTCGGATCGGCACCCGCCTTCAACAAGGCTCGAACGATCGAGGTGTGGCCCTTGAGAGACGCCAGGAAGACCGCGGTCGATCCCGCGAGATTTCGAAGGTCGACGGCCGCGCCGAGCGAGACGAGGCGCGCCGTCATGGAATCCCGGCCAGCGGCGGCACAATGCATCATCGCCGTGAATCCCGCGTTGTCGACGGCGTCCAGCATCGCTCCCTGCTGAAGCAGTTCCTCGACCATCGTCGAGTCATCATCGATGGCGGCCACCATCAGGGCCGTCAGGCCGCCCTGCACGCTCTTCCAGTCGGGATTCGCGCCCGCCGCGATACGCCGGCGCACATCCTCGATATCGCCTCCCCTGACCGCGTAAATCAGTTCCATGTTCTTCGCGACTTCTTCCGCGGAGAGCTGCGTCGATTGTTCCTTCTGCATCGTCGCGGCTTGCGGCGCATCGCCGGCCGACCGCGCCAGGCCCAGGGCGCTGTTCCCGAACGCGTCGAGCGCGCCGGGATCGGCGCCGGCGGAGATCAACTCGTTGACGATCTCGATCCTCCCGGCGCGCGCGGCCAGGTGCAAAGGCGTCGAACCGGCCAGGCCGTCTTGAAGCGCCGGATCGGCGCCGGCCTTCAGAAGCATCCGGAGAATCTCGACTCGTCCTTCCTGCGCGGCGATATGAAGAGCGGTTCGGCGGGCATAGCGATCGGTGGCTTCCAGGTCGGCTCCGGCTTGTATCAACCGTTCGACGGAATCCGTATCGTTCCTGGCCGTGGCGATCATGAGCTCGGACCAGCCGAGCCCTCTCTCTATCGACCGCTCATCGGCGGCGCCCGCGGAGGGTACGGCCAGAGCCAGGAAAAGCCCGATGGAAAGCGCCGCCCGCATGCTTACTTGGGAGCGTAATAGATGGATATGACTGTTTTCTTGGAGAGCGACGTGCCCGATTTGATCATGACTTCGCAGTTCTTGCCGGCTTTCTCGAACATGATGCGAATATCCTCGCGCTCGATCATCGACATCATGTTCCAGTCGAATTTCGGCATCTCGCGGCGGTAGAAGGCGACGAGATCTCCGGCGGTCGCTGATCCTTCGTAAAGAAGAATGCCGGCCTGGACCTGGCCGTATTCCAGGATCATCGATTTGTCCGTACGGTAGAGATATCCGGCGGGGATCGGGAGATCCTTGATACGGAGCTCCGGAGAAATCTGGAGCGTCGGCAGGAAAGACACCTCCGCGGAGGGCGAGACCTGCGCGGGCGGCGTGGAGCCGGAATCCATCGTCGCAATATCATCATCCTCGCGCTGACCCGGCATCGCGCAGGCGGCCAGCGATGCCGTTACGGCCAGGATCAGCATGGCCCGCCCCATTGTTCCGTTCGTCTTCCTCATCGCGGCTCCTCCTTGGGTCCCCACCAGGACCGAAGTATTCTGATTCTCTCATCGTTAAAACCAGGCACGGACTTGAGGTCTTCTTCCGTCGAAAGCGGACCGACATTTTCGCGATACCAGAGAATCGCGCGCGCGCGCGTCGGGCCGATCTCCGGAATCGCGGCAAGTTCCTCCGGCGGCGCCGTGTTGAGCATCTGCATGAAGGAACCGGCCGGCACGACACGCGGGGAAACAGGAGCTGGCTCAGGAACGGCCGTCACCGGTGCGACAGGCGTGGGAGGAACAGGAACGGGAGGAACATCGGGCGGAGGCGGCACGTTCTCCACGGTTATTCCCGCTCCCTGCAGAAGCACGATCCGAAGTGCCGCCAGTTCCTTCTCATACTCTCCGATCCGGCGCATCGCCTCCTCGAACCGCGGATCGGGCCGTGTCTCGGCCGGCGCGGATATCCGCGCGGATGCCAGGGCGATCGCGGCGTCGCGTTCCGAGCGGAGCGACTTCAGGGCGGCGGCGCTCTCTTCCAGGGCGCGTATCGATTCCGCCATCTCGACCCGGTTCGCGCTCAGCTCGCTGATCGCGGAATCCCGTTCCATGCGGGCGTGATCCACCGAAGCCGCCAGCGCGTCGCGCTCCTGCCGCGTCACCCGCAATTCCTCGGCGCCCCGCTCCGTTTCGTTTTTCCAGGTTTCGATCGTCCGTGCCAGCGCTCCCGCCTCGGCACGATCCTTTTCCAGGACGCGCCGCAGGGCCGAAAGTTCCGAATCCAGCGTAGTTGCCCGCATCGCCTCCGCGCGCAGCGATTCGTCCAGAACCCTGGCGCGATTATCCAGAGCCGCGCCCCGGTCGCGAAGCCGGTCGATCTCCCCTCGAAGCTGAGCCATTTCTCCCGCGGCCGAAGTCGTGGACTCCTGCAGCAATTGCTCCCGGATGCGCAGCACGGCCGCCTCGTCCGCGATCTTCTCGCGCTCGCTCTTCATCGCGTCCTCGATCACCCGGGCTCGCGACTGCAGCGCCGTCACCTTATCCTGCAGCTTCGCGTTTTCCATGCGCAGGCCGTCCGCTTCGGCGCGGGCCCCCGCCAGGACCGCGGGATCGCCCGCGTTCATCGCGGCCGATTCCGCGAGCAGCTTGTCGCGCGCCTCCATCTGAACTGACAGGGACATCATCCGATCCTTCCCGGTCTCCAGCTCTTCTTCCAGCGAGGCGATCCGCCGCTCTTGAACCGCGGCCGTTTCGCTCCACGCTCTGTCCCGGGCGGACGACGCGGTCAGGTCCGCCGATTCGAGAGAAGCCTCCAGCATGCTGGCGCGCGACTGGTAGGATTCCATCCGCTCCTGAAGCTCCGCTTTTTCCGCCCGCGCCTGCGAGAGCATCGCGGAGAGACGCGCGATCGAATCCGACCATGACTCCTGCATCCCGTCGTAACGGTCGAGCGCTTCCCGCGCTTCGGCCAGCCACTTCGTCGCGCGATCCAGTTCCAGCTCCAGGAGAGCGACACGGTCCGCGAGTTGCCCGGCTCGACGCTCCGCGGAGTCCGCTTCCATCGCCTTTTCCTCGACCTGGGCCAGGAGCGTGCGTTCCTGTCGCAGAGCCTGCTGCGCCTGCGCGCGGATCTGTTCCGCGCCCGATGCATTCGATTTCTGAAGGCCCGTTCTCAGGCTCTCCAGCTCGGAATCTTTCTGAATGAGCTTGATCTGCATCTCCGCGACACTTCGCGTCGCCTGGGCCTCCGCCAGGGCGACGGCGGCCATCGCGCGCTCCACGATGCGCCTGACGTCCTCCTCGGATGTCGCGGAAGTTCCCGCCTGCTGCGTCCGCGCGGCTGTGCAGACCAGGAGGAGAAGAAGCGCGCACCGGGAGAGGCGAAACCGAAAGACGGCACCAGGAATGTTCATAGGAGCTCATGATAATCCAAAATCGGGAATGTGAAATGTGAAATGTGAAATGTGAAGCGGAGAGGCCGCCGCGCGGTGCCCGGAGCCGCTTACCGTATCTTGATGAGACCTCGAATGGCGGATGCCTTGGCGGCGTCGAGCCCGGGCACCTTGGAGAGCTCCTCCACGCCGCGGAACTGCCCGACATTTTCGCGATACCAGATCACGTTCCGCGCTTCCTGCACGCCGATGCCGGGAAGCATCTGGAGCTCTTCGAGCGACGCGACGTTGATGTTCACGCCCCGCTGCAACGGCTCGGCCAGGACCGCGATCCCCTGGTAGCGCCGCGATTCCGCTTCCAGCATGCCGATGCGCGACTGCACATTGGCGATCTCGCGGCGCAGATCGTCGGACTCGCGAATCAGGTTCTCCTTGTCGCGCCCGAGCTCTTCGAGCCTCCTTCGCGACGAGGCCAGATCTTCCCGCACCATCGCGTTCTCCCGAACCACCTTCTGGTAGATCTCGGAGCGCATCAGCATGGTCGTGTCGTGGCGCGTCAGGGCCGCGACCTGTTCCGTCGCGCGCTTGGCTTCCAGTTGAGCGGCTTCCAGGCGGCGCTGGTATTCGGCCTCGAACTTGGCGAGCTGCTGGTCGTATTCGCGCTGACTCCGGATCCGGTCCGCTTCAAAGGTGGCCTCGATCCGGGCCTTCTCCTCGATGAAGCGTACCTGCGCGTCCGCCTCGATGTTGATGCGTAGCTGTTCCGCGAGGGCGAGCCGCTTCGCGAGCGCTTCCGCCGCGAGCCGTTCCCGCTCCTGCGTGATCTGGCGGAGCGCTTCCGAATCCGCGGCCATCTGGGCCCGGCGAATTTCTTCCGCCGATTGAACACGGGCCCGGTCGACCTGCATCTGGGCCGCGCGCATGATCTGAGAGACCTCGGATTCGGACTTCACCCGCACTTCCGCCAGTCGCGCTTCCGCGGCGTACTGGCTCCGCGCCACCCGCGCGTCGGCGGATGTCCGGACATTCTTGACGAAGAACCGGAGCCGGTCGACCGGCTTGTCCGCCAGCGCGTAGGAATCGGCGCCCATTTCCTTCAGGCCCCGATCGACTTCGACGAGCATGTCCGACATGAGCTGGCGCACTTCGCGGACGGCGAGATCCGACTGGGCCTTGACGCGTTCCGCGGAAGCCTGCGCTTCCTCCCGGAGCGCGCGTTCCCGCTCGATCGACGCCGAGAGTTCCGCCAGCTTCAACCGCGCCTCGTCCGTCGCCTTCTGGGCCTCGGTAATCCGCTGGCGCATCGCCGTGAATTCCGGGTTCTCCCGGGAGGTGTCTCCGGCGGCCACCCGCATGCGCCGCATCGCGGCCTCGGCGACCTCGGCGCGCATCTCCGCGGCGGCCAGCGCTTTCCTCACGTCCACGAGGCTCATCGCCGGAGCAGACGGCATCGCGGGCATCGTATCCCCGCCGCGCAGGGAAGGCCGCGGCGTCGGCAAAACATCCTGGATAACCCGCGCGATCGCCGTATCAGCGGATGCAGCGGCTGGAAGCGGCGCATTCGCAGAAGCCGGAGTCGCCATGGCGGTGGCAAGATTCGCCTTCAGCGCGGCCAGTTCCACCTGCATTGTCGCCATCTTCGCCGCGACGGCATCGTCGATCTTTTTCGCGGCGCGGCGCTCCACTTCCGATTCCATCGATTGCTGGCTACGCGCCCGCAGCTCATCAAGCTGCTGGCGGGTGAATTGTTCCGTGGTTCGGACTTTCGAATCCGCCTCTTCCCGGATCTTCGCGACGGTCGACGCTGTCCGCTCTTCCATCTCCCGCAACTTCGCATCGGTCGAAGATTCCTGGTCCGCGATCCGGCGCCGCGCATCGGCCTCGGCTCGGGCGATGCGCTCGTCGGCCCCCTCGCGAAGTTCCTCGAATCGCCGCTGCCACACCAGCCGCTCCGATTCGACCGCGCTTTTCACTTCGTCCCGCGACGTGACATCGCGATAGATGCGCTCGTAATCGAGCGCGCGCACCGCGTTTCCGAGCGCGGCATAGCCGTCCGCCAGGGCTCGATAGGGCCGTGGATCGTTCTTCACGAGGTTGAGGAGCTTCTCGTAAATCTCCACGGCCGCGCGATGTTCTCCCAGTCTCTGATGGACGGCGGCCAGGGCGAACATGATCTCCGTATCGCCCGGATGCTCGCGCCAGGCGCGTTCCAGTTCCGGCTTCGCCTTGTCCGGCATCCCCGCATCCAGGTAGGCCTGACCGAGCAGGGGCAAGATCTCGCGGAAATTGCCGGCGGAGGATCGGATCGACTCGAGCTGGGCGACCGCATCGGAAGGCCGACCGATCTTGGAGAGGGCGGCCGCCAGTTTGAAGCGGGCCAGGATGTCGGACGAGTTGAGACTGACGGCGCGGCGCAGATTCTCGGCGGCTTCGCCGTAATGACCGCGGTCGAACTGGACGAAGCCGAGGCAGCGATAGGCCTGAGCCTTGTCATCGACGAGCAGGATCGCCCTCTGGAGCTCCTGCTCGGCCTCGACCAGGTTCCCGCGCGCGGCCTCCAGAATTCCCAGGTTCAGCCGCGCATCGCCGTTATCCGGAACCCTGTCGATGATCTTCCGATACAGGACCGCGGCGTCCTCGAGCCGGCCGAGCCGGTGCTCGGAATAGGCGCGGACGGCAAGCGCCGCCGGATCTTCCGCCAGCGCCGGATTATTCTCCAGCAGGCGCGATGCTTCGGAATACTGGCCCGACTTCATCGCGATCTGCGCCATCGACATGAGAATCGCGGGATCGTTCGGTTTCAAGGCGAGCGCATTCTGATAGGACTTCCTGGCCATCACCGTATCGCCAAGCCGCCAGTGGATGTCACCGAGCGCGATCTGGTATTCCGCGGATTTCCGATCCAGTTCGGAAGCGCGACGATAATAAGGAATCGCGTCCATGGATCGGTTCAATTTTGCGAGGAGCCTCGCCGCCATGACGTGCGCCTCGACGAACTGCGTGTCCGCGGCGGCAGCGCTTTGGAATTCCTCGGTGGCCTTCAGGAAGAGTCCCGAGCGGTAATACTGCATGCCCAGGTCGTAATGCGTTCGCGCGATCGTCGCCATCGGGGATGCGGCGGCGACTCGTGGAGCCTGCGCGGAAGCAGGCGACGCGATGAGGAAGATCAAGGCGAAAAATGCCGGAACCATCGAAAGGGTGATGTGAAACCTGCGTGGCCGGCTGCGTTGTTGGTCTGCGTTCATGGCTGCTTTCTCTCCCATCCTATCGGATGCCAGGAGTCCCTCCTTGAAGGGGTATTTCGGCTCCCATGCTTTCTATCGCCTTCCGGATCATCTCCGTGGTCGCGAAATCCTCGGAATAGACAAGAGCCCGATCCAGGTCCGCGCGGGCGCGGGACATCATGCCCATCGCCGCGTACAGGCGGCCGCGGCGATACAATCGCGATGCCGTCACACGAACCTTGAGCGCCTCATTCAGGAACTTCTCGGCGTTTTCGTAGTCCCCCAGTTTCGCGTAAGCCCATCCCAGCGTGGAATAGAAGGGCGCCTTGTCGGGCAGTTCGAGCGTCAGCGCCTCTTTCAGCAACTGAACGGCGTCCTCCAGATGTTCTCCTCTCTCCACCCAGATATCGGCGAGATTATTCCTCGCCACAGGATGCGCGGGATCGATCTCCAGGGCCTTGCGATACTCTTCAACCGCCTGATCGGCATAACCCAGCTTGCGATATTCGATCGCCTTGCGGATGAAAGCATCCGCAGGATTCATGGGGGATGAGGAAGTCGCCGAAGCCGGAGCCATCGCAGCGGGGAGGGCGGACGGCATCGTTCGCACGGCTGAGGCCGTTCCGCCGGCTTCCATGATCGTCCGTCGCGCGGGATCGATCATGATGTCGAACGCTGGCGCGGGAAGAACCTCGGGGGCGGAGATCTTCACGTCGGGTATGACGGGCGCGGCGGATGGAGCGGAAACAAGGGGCGCGGAGGGAGGCATGGATTCCGACGTCGTCGCGGGCGGCGGAAGCATCGGCTCGAATGACATGGGGGCGACAGGAACCCGCGCGGGTTCGAGCGGCATATCGGGCGAAGGAGGAATCGTGACCGGCATGGCGGTCACGGGCACCGACGGCGACAAGGCCGGAGGAGGCAGAGGCGAAAATAGTTCCGTGCTCATCGACGACGGCACGGGCTCGGCTGGAATCATCCTCGTCGCGGGAGCGGCGATGGATGTGCCTCCGGAAGCAGGCATGCCGGCTTCCATACTGCCGGTGCTCTCCCAGATGGAAGGGAGCGGCGCGTCCGACGATGCCGGTGTCACCGGAGCAACCGCTTCAGGAATCGCGGCGGGCGAGGTTGTCGCAACATCGGGTTCAGGTGTTACAGGCGGAACGATGGACGCGGATTCCCCGGAAGCGGGCGGACGATCGGATTGAGAAACCGTGCCCGGATCGGCCATTCGATCAGCGATGAATTTCTTGGCGTCAGCATGAGCTGTGGTGCGCGGCGAAAAGACAGCTGAGCGGAGAATGGACGGGGCCGGAGGCACATCGATCCGCGACGTGCGCTGAAACCGATAGGGATCGATCAGATCGCGCCCGACGATATCCGCGGGCGGCGGAACCGAGGGAAGATCCGAGGGCGACTTCTCCGCCATGACGTCAGGCGTTGAAGGTTTCGTATCCGCCGGAGGGACACGAGACCAGCCGGCCGCGGTCTCCGCGCCGGCTTCCAAGCCATGCGTGGCGGGAACAATCGGGGGGACGGATGCGCTTGCTGCCGGCGCAACCGCTTCGGGCTGCGGGGCGCTCTGCTGCCCGATGCTGGCAGATACGGCCGGAGGACGGGGACGGCGAACGGTAATGGCTCGCATGCCGTACATCGTCCCGGCGGGCCGGATCACTGTGCCCGGAGTTTCATCGGCCTGAGAGGAAGACGCCTCGTCGCTTTTCGCGATCGTCCCGGCCGGTGACGTGACGGTGACCGCGGTCGCTGTAACGGCGGAACCGGATGGTGGAAGGAAACCGGACGCGGAAGGCGGAATCTCGGGCAAGATCGGTTTCGAGGAAGCCGAGGAGAAATCAACCACATCGACGTTGGACGGCGAGACGGACGAAGGACCTCTGCCGGATTCCCTCAGGAATTGATCGGGAAATATTTCCTCCGAGCCCGCCGTGACCGGTGATACCGCCGGTGATGCCATCTGCGTGGGTGCCGCGGGTTCCGCCGGCCACGTGCCCGCTTCAGCGGGATCCGTGGGCGCCTGGGGCCATGAAGCATTGGCTCCGGGTTGGCCCGCATCCGGCCGCGGTGAGCGCGGTCTCCCATCGGCAGGAACACGAGTCGGCCGGGGGCGGCCCTGGGGAGCGATGGCGCGGTCGCCATGAATGAGGTCCGACAACAGGACATCCGCCAGTTCCTGGGTAGCCCCACCCCGGACAGGCTGGGGTGTCGACGCGCCTTGCGGCGCGGGCGCTTCCGGATTGCGCTTGACGTCGGCCTCCACCTCGCGAATTCGCTGCTTCGCGGAGGCTGCGAGATCGGAGGCGGCTCCGTAACGCGCGATCATGTCTCGATAGGACTCCAGCGCAGCCTGCCGTTGACCCATGCGTTCCTTCATAAGCCCCATGAAATACGCGGCGACGGGCGCTTCTGGCGCCGAAGGGTGCTCCGATACGATCTTCGCGTATTCGCGGAGAGCGACGCTGAACTGGCTTGCTTCGCGCAGGCGGTGAGCGTTCCTCAGAAGCGTGTTCGCTGAAGCCGCCGGTTCCGCGTGAGCGGCAACCGCCACGCAGAGAATAACGAGCGCCCGGGATGCGAGCCTCATGACTCGATCACGCGGCACGGCGTTTTCCTCTCACCTTGTGACCTGCGGGATGGAACTCCACTACCTGCCAGTCGGGCGTGAAATAGGATCCCATATCCTGCATGACAAGCCTGTATTCGAAGCTTCCCAGTCCCGATTTGGTGGCGTTGAGGGACTTGTCGAACTTCACCTCGTACACGATGAAGCGCGCCGTATCGTGATCCGTCGGGGACGGACCGGAGACGCGCGTGATGCGGAAATCCTGGGAGATGCCCTGCGGCGGCATCGTGATCTGGTCGGGAGGAAGCGGCGGAGTGTAGGAGAACTTGATGCTGAGGATGCCGTTCTCGATGCCCAGCCTCAGTTCCTCCACCCACGCCTTGGATTTCTCGTTGGGGAGATAATCGAGGACCACGCGCATGTAGCAGTACCAGCCCAGGGCGAGAACGGCGCCGATGAAGATCCAGTTTTTCATTGAGACACGCTCCTTCCTTCCAGCGCCAGCAGGTTCGAGCGCGCCGAGGAATGTTCAGGATTGAACGATAACGCCTTCGCAAACGCTTTCCGAGCCGAAAGGATATCACCCAGTTTATAGTGCGCCAGTCCCATGTTATAGTATATGTCGGCATTTGATTCCTGGAGCTTAGCGGCGTTTTCATAGGCCTCCAAAGCTTCACGAGTCCGCCCGGCTTTGAAAAGCGCGATTCCCATGTTGTTCCAGGCCGATGGGATCGACGAATCCTTCGCGATCGCTTCGCGGTAATAGGAGATCGCCAGCGGGTAGTCTCCGAGCCGCGCCGCGATCTCCCCCTTGTGAATGATCTCCGCGGCGCCCGGGGCCGGAGGAACATTCCACTCCGCGTGACGATAGGAATTCGCGGCGCCGGCCAGGTTGCCGAATTCCTTCGTGAGCCCCAGTCTCACCTGCCAGTCGGGACTTTCCTTCGTAACGCCCGCGCCGCCCGAAAGCGCGAACTCCAGCGTCGGATTGATCTCCTTCACGATGCCCAGCTCAGCCATGATATCGCTCCGGACACCCGGAATGATCTGGCCGCCCGAATTCGCGCCGACGGTCCAGCGGAGCGTTTCATACAGGCGGCGTTCATAGCCGAGCCCCCACATGAAGACATCTTCCCTGTTGGCCATGAAGATGGTGTAACCGAGGTTCAAGTGGCCGGAGGATCGTCCGTCGCCGAAAGATTTGGATACGGAATAGAAAACGCCGAAGGAGAGCGCATCGCTCGAAAGCGCCGTGCCCGCCCCGTACCCCAGCTTCAGCTCCGTCGCGCTCGCCGGGACATTTCCGTCATCTTTTGTCATCTGGTATTTCAGGCCGAGCGCGACGTCCGAAATCCCGCTGCCTTCGAATTTCCGGTCCTCCGATTTTTGAAAGGCGAAGGGAACGTTCAAACCCACCTCGAGCCGCTCCTTCCATCCATAGCGAAGAGAGAGCGGAGACCGAACCACGTCGATGCGGCTGCTTTCGAGCTGGTAATCCGCGCCGGCGTCGATTCCGAACTTGAACTCGAAGACGCCCGGCCAGAGCGTAGTCGCGTCATCGACGCCCACGGCGCCATAGCCGATCCGCGCTCCGGCGGGAAGAAAAGGCAGAATCGCCATCACTAGCGCGCCGAAGAGCGAACGGATTCTCAGGGTGAGCATGGGGAGGATATTACACGAATTCGGGAGTCAACTCCATAACGCGTTGCGCATCATGGCAGGCCGGAATTTTATCCTTCACAACCCGGGCACGGTCACGCTCGACGATGGGAGCGGGCGGCGCTTGACCATATCTCCGGCGCGTATCTTCTCGCCTCCCTCGACCGGGATGATTTCGCAATATCGCTCCGTCATCCCCGCCACTCGAGCCGTCGCGACGATCTCCTCGCGATGTCCCGGCCAATCCAGGCCGGGCACGAAGATATCCTTCGCGTTTCGGACGACCACGACCGTGTCACCGCCCTGCATGCCGTGAACGCGCCCCAGGTTGACCGTGACGGTCTTGCCCCCCTGCCTCCGGATGACAGATCCCTGCAGCGGCACCTGCTGAGAAAAACTGCGGGCGATCTCGAGGAGCACGCGGTTCAAGGCTTCCGGCCCCTTCAGGGAATAGGATTGCGTCCAGAGCACGCGCCCCCCCGGAATCCGCACCGCCTTCACTTCGATCGTGATATCTTCCCGCGCCTCAAGGATTCTTCCTTCGACAATCACGTCCGCTTTCAGATCGTCTCCCAGCTGTCCGGGATCAACCTGTTCCGCCCGCGTGGCCATCCTCCTCACCGCGGCATTCTGGATCGTCTCGGGCGGTATGATCTCGAACCCGGGAAGAAGACCAAGCGTGAAATTGAGCCATTCCGTGACAAGGGAGCCGATGCGCATGTGCACCGGCGGAGCGGCCTCCACAAAGGGCAGGATCGCAATCCGGAGGTGGGGCTTGACGACGGGATTGACTCCCCAGCGAACGCGCGCCTCCAGGGTCTCCGGGTTCCCGATGAGATCTCCCAGCGTGCTCGTCGGCAGATCCCAGATCTCTCCGAACTCGACACGATGCACGCTCTCCATTTCCGAGAGCGCCTTTCTTGTGATCACTTCCATCAGGTCGGATGCGACCAGCCGCTCATTCTGCGAACGCGTCAGTTCCTCGACCCTCTGCAGCTCCTTCACCGCCGAGGCGAACGTTCCGACGCGGTTGAGAAACCGCGCCATCTGGAGCCGCGCGTCGGAAAGCTGCGGCGCCAGCCGAATCGCGGTCTTGTAATTCTTGTACGCCAGCAGCGCGTTGTTCACAGCCTCGGCTTCGGTTCCCTGGGCCAGCCGTCGCGCGGCCAGTTCGAGCCGGCGTGTATCGTCCGCCGGATACATCAGAACGCGCACCTGCTCGAGCCGATCCAGCGCGAGATCGTCCTCCGGATCGTAGACGAGCGCCTCGAGAAAAGCGTTTTCCGCGGCGGGAAGCTGGCCCGCGGTCCAGAGATCGACGCCTCGATTGTACGCACCTTCGGCTCCGATCTGAGCCGTGAGTTCCGCGGCTTCCTGGTGCCTGTCCTGGCTGCGCGCGATCCCGGCCATCTCCATGAGCGAATACGGCCGCCCGGCGGCGAGAGCCTGGGCACGGTTGAACGCGGCCAGCGCGTCCACATCACGACCGAGCGCCCTGAGAGATTCCCCCAGCGTCTGCCATCCCCAGTAGAGCGCGGTATCGGTAAGAACCGCGCGTTCCAGAAGGTCGACCGCATCGACCTCACGTCCTTCCATCCGCGCAATCATGGCGCGCCCCACGAGCGCCTCGGCGTCGTCGGGCTCGATGCGGAGAAGTTCGCGAAAACGCCGGTCGGCTTCGGCCAGGAGCCCGCGATCGGGATCAAGGCCGTCGACCCGCAAGGCTCCGTCCTGAGCCTTCTTCAGGGAAATCCAACCCAGCAGCCGGTAGGCATCGGCGCTTTCCGGATGTCCCGAGAGAATTTCATGGGCGCCGCTTTCAGCGTCGTCGACGCGACCGAGCCTCAGCAGAACGGTCAGCCGTTTCAGCCGGTGCTCCGGTTCGTCGGCCGAGAGGTGGACCGCGCGTTCATAGGCCGCCAGGGCCTCGTTCAACCGGTCATTGGCCTGGTAAAAATCCCCCAGCTTCGCCCAGACCTCGATGTCATAGGGATTCTTCCGCAACGTCTCCAGCAGAAGCGACTCCGCCCGCACCGTGGCTCCGGTCTCCAGGAGCCCTTCCGCGGCCAGGAGCCCCTGAGACTGACCATAGTATGCGAACGAAGCGGCGGACAGGGTGAGAACGCCCGCCATGAGGAAAAGTTTTCGCAGGTTTGGCATCAAGAGGAATATCGGCAGGGGGAGCGGGCAGGGATAAGGGGATTGCATGAAAAAGCAGAGATCGCCGGATATCATGGCATCGCGCGCGCAATTACAAGCCTCTGCGGCAGGCCTCGGTTCGAATTTTGTCAAACATGGGAGGGTCTTGTCAGGCCGGAATGGAGGTCCGAGAAGCCGCGTCACGCGGAGCCCGAAGCGTGTTGGCGATGATCGTCTGATACGCTTCGCACGGAGTCCAGCAATGGGGGCAATTCTCCGAAGCGATCTGAGCACGAACAGCGCGAGCCTCCGCCGACGTCCATACGGATTTCAGATCATAGTCATGCTCGCGGAGGCCGCCGACCGGCCGGTCCCACATGAGACACGGATGCACGATTCCCCTGGGCTGGATAAAGCAGGAGACATCCATCGAGCGGCACGGGGACGGACATCGCCGTGTGCGCGCGAATTCCCTGCCGAGCCTCTGATATTCCGATTCGAGGTGGCTGATCGGACTGAGTCCGCTCCTGCCCACGCGCGCGCGATAGTCCTGGAAGGCCGCCTCGCTCTCGGCGGCTTCGGCCAGTTTAATGGGCGGGTCGTTGTCATTGACATAGTACGAAGCCCGTTGGGGGATGTTGAGATGGAATTCATCAGGCCTGATATCGGGAATCCGGTCCCGCACGGCTTCCAGGGTTTCGGGAAAGGCTCGCACGTTATGCCCCGAAAGCGTCATCCCGAGGAAAACGCGGAACCGGCCGGAGTTGCGACGCCTGAACGCCTGGAACACGTTCACGGACTTGTCGAAGTTTCCGGGAACACCCCGGATCCTGTCATTCAGCTCGGGCGGGCCGTCGAGGCTTACGGTGATGAGCGTCAGCGGAGGCGCATGCTTCGAGAAAATCCGCTCGGCCACTTCGACCGTGTTCGAGCAGAGCGCGTTCGTCACGAAGTGGAAAAGAAACAGGTTGCGACAGCTCGTAAGAGCCGCATCCGCGATCTCGAAGAAGTCCTTCCTGAGGAATATCTCCCCGCCGATCATGTCCAGCCACGATATGCGATTCGATTTCCGGAAAAATGCTCGCCACTCCTCGGACGTCAGTTCGTCCTTCGCCTTGAGCTGCCAGATGTTGCACGTGAGGCATCTGCTGTTGCACTTGTCGGTGATGTTGAGCGTGACCTTCATGGGATAGGAGAGATGATCGCGTATGTTCGCCTCGATCGAACGGCGCGCGAGATGCAGGAGCGCTTTTGAAAACTTCATGGTCGGTATCGTTCCGGCAATATCATCTTATGGCACCTGGAAAAGGAGGCGGGCGACAGGGACTACGATAAAGCGGGCGAGCACCCGACCCGAAGGGAAGTTTACGCAGATTTGTCATGAAAAGCAACATCGGCCGGGAAACGTCAGAAGGATCCTGCATGGAAAAGCGCGACCGGCAGGATCGACGGTCGAAATAGGTGCTGTGCGAGTATTCAATCCTGTTCCCTATCGGCTATAATCAATCCTCGTGACGAGGAATACACAGGGGCCGGCGCGAAATCTTCCCGGCCAAGGATATTTCCCCAGGCGAGGATTTCGTGCTGATGGTTAAGGACTCCGATCGAAACCGCGAAGTCGGATTGGATCTCGTGATCCCGATCTATAACGAAGCCGCCATGATTGATCCGCTTTTCGAGCGGTTGTCGCAGGTTTTTTCGAAAGACGCCTTGAAGCTCCACGGGATTTCCCTTCTTCGGTTCATCCTGATCGACGATGGAAGCACGGACGAAAGCGCGCGCATGATCGGGGAGAAGATTCAAAACGGAGCACCCGCCGTGCTGTTGAGGCTCTCCCGCAATTTCGGCCACCAGAACGCCATTTCCGCCGGTTTTCGTCACACCAGTCACGACGTCGTCGCCATCATCGATGCCGATCTTCAGGATCCGCCCGAGATCATTCTTCACATGCTCAAGCGCTGGCGGGAAGGCTATGATGTCGTCTACGGGGAGAGGCGCGCGCGAAAGGAGAATTTCCTCAAGGTCTTCTCCTATTGGCTCTATTATCGCATTCTTTCGTTTTTCTCGGAAATTCCAGTCCCCCTTGACAGCGGGGATTTCTCACTGCTGGACCGCAAGGTCGTCGAGGCCATGAACGCATTGCCGGAGACTCTTCGTTTTCCGCGCGGACTGAGAGCATGGGTCGGTTTTCGCCAGGCGGCGCTTCCCTATGAGCGTGAATCGCGCAGGGCGGGATCGAGCAAGTATACGTTCAGAAAACTCTATTATCTTGCCACGGACGGACTGGCTTCCATGAGCATTCGCCCTCTCAAGGCGGCGCAATTCGCAAGCTTCATCTTCGCGGGACTGGCGCTGCTCTTTTCTTTTTTTCTGCTGGCGCGCTTCAACAGCATCGCTTCGCGGGACGATTCCACAATCTGGTTTCTGATGATCTGCCTGGTCGTTTCGCTCGCCGCGTTTGTGAATCTCTTCTGCATATATGTCTTGAGCGCCTATGTGGGAAGAACCTACCTGGAAGTCAAGCGCCGGCCTTCGTATGTCATCATGGAGGTCATTGGCGACCGGGACGGCCATCGTGCCGGACCATGACTCGCTCCTGAGTAGAGCCAACGAATCCGTGAGGTCCGACTCGCGCTCCAGCGTGGAGAGAATCAGCGACTCCCCTCCCGCGTCGTTCACCGCGGAGTGGTATGATCTCGCCGCGGCGGATCACTTCTGGTTTCAGTGGCGATTCCGAGTCCTGCATGAATTGATATGCAATGCGGGGCTGCCCACGAACG
Organism: uncultured bacterium; assembly: GCA_964499705.1. Classification (GTDB taxonomy): domain Bacteria; phylum UBA8481; class UBA8481; order UBA8481; family UBA8481; genus JBBTKW01. Next base: position 21,647 of record CAZCME010000007.1, read on the forward strand.
AACCTCTAGCGGTCTTCGACGTCGGGGGAGGACACGGTGTGCTTCGCGCCCAGATCGAGCGGGCCACTGCATGGTCCGTCGATATCGCGGATCTGAATCCCGCCGGGCTCGAACGATGCGGCCCGGGCCGCGGCAGGCTGCTGTATTACGACATTACGGAGCAGAGATCTCCGTTCACGGGATCGTATGACGTGGCGCTGCTGATGGATGTGATCGAGCACATCGAGGATCCCATCCCATTCCTGCGCGCGGTGCTGAATCACTTGAAGCCCGGTGGCGTGCTGCTTGTCAACGTGCCCGCTCTCCGGATTTGCATGAGCGATTACGATGTTGCCGCCGGGCATTTCCGCAGGTACAGGATCAACGATCTGACGCGCGAACTTCGTTCAGCCGGAGCCACCATCATCGATGCGCGATATTGGGGACTTTCGATGGTCCCGCTGCTGCTCCTGAGAAAAGCCGTGCTTGCGCTGGGCCGAGGAAGGGTCAACATCATTCAGACGGGCTTTCACCCCCCCAGCCATGCGGCGCATCAGGTGCTGCGAGGTATAATGGCCGTTGAATCGAAATTCCTCAGAAGACCTGTTTTGGGCACTTCCGTCCTGGCCGCGGCCAGGAAATCCCTCGAAGCATGATAGCGCTGCCGTCATCTACTTCCGCCGATAGATGTCCACGCTGGAGTCTCGATCCCAGGTAATCCACGCCCCCGTATCCGGCGCCGGTTCGCCGCGAGCAAGCACCAGGTAATCCGTCTCAATTCCGTGCTCGGCGAACTGATGAGCCCGGTGGGGCGAAAGCCAGTTGTGCACCACAACGACTCGCCGCCTGGGAAATCGCCAGGCCAAGCGCGGATCGAGAACGGTCATCGTCGATCCTTCCGGCACCACCGTGGGAGATATCGTCTTGAACGGCCCGTTGGCCGCGAAATTCAGCGCGCCGCTCCATGATACGCCCAGCTTCGGCACGAATGTATGGTGATAGTTGAATTGAAGCAGAGTCGCGACAAGGAGCAGGATGAACAGGGCGCGGACGGGACGAAGTCGTTCACGCCAATTCGAAATGACCTGGCACGCTCCGCAGAGTATTGCGACCGTGGCCACATGCGTGTAGAACGAATTGATCTTCGGCATGTCACCCGAAGGATCGGCCAGAAGCACCAGAACCATTTCCGGCAACGCCATGACGAGCGTCAAGGGAGCCATCAGGGGGAGCAGGCAGACGGGCAGAAAGAGGTGCGCGAGATACCCGAGCTTCGTCCTCGTGAACACCACCTGGGAAAAGATATGCGGTTCGCGGAACAGCGTCGAAACCGCTCCGGCAGGACTCCCTCCGAAGGCGGCATAATGGCGGCCGCCGGAAATCCATCCCGTTTCAGGCCTCGCCATGACGAAAAGAAGAAGCGCGAGGAGGCCCGCCAATGCGACGGCGCCATCGGCGGAATCATACTTACGGCGCCGGATCGCCTCCACCGCCCCCGCACTGATGATCGCCAGGGCGAACACTTCAAATGCCATCGCCGCCACCGCAGCGGCCAGGACCATCAGGCAGGGCCGCTGCGCGACCTTCGCGTACATATACAGGAAAAGGAATGGTACTCCGATGATCGTCGGTTGGGATTCCGTCAGAACAAATCCCGATATGGCCGGATGGAGAAGATACAGAAGCGAAACCATGATGCCGCACTCGACGCAATCGAAGAGCCGGCGCCCGAACATGAAGGCCGGAATAACGGCCACGAGGCCCCAGCAGAATTGGGCGACGTAAAAGCCGGCGATGTGCGGAATCAGCCAGTAAAACGGCAGGAAGAGCGGAAAGAGGAAGAAGCCGTGAACGCCATACATCGACGTGCCGAGAAGATCCGACCAGGGACCTCTTCCCTCGGCCAGATTCCATGCCGCGTTATACACCCACGCCAGGTCGAACCCGAACGTCGGCTCCGTAGACAGAATGGCCATACCGCGCCCGATAAAGGCCGCGATCACGACCAGGCTCAGCAGGGCGACGCAGCCGCGCCGCAGCCTTTTCGAAGCGGAAAACGCCAGGCCGGTCAGCGCGCCGACAACGAGCGCCGCGAAGAAGGGCAGAAGGGGCGTGTTGATCAAGGGCAGTTTTTCGACTTCGAGTCCGCGGCGTTAATGGCGCAGGCGACAGCTTCCAGCATCGTCTCCGCGACGCGGCGATGCCCTTCCGGCGCAAGGTGGTTGTAGTCGTAAATGACATCAGTATCATGTTCCACCCCTGCGATCGCTTGCGAAAGATCGATGACCGGCCGTTCACGCGACGCTCCCCGGATTTCCTCCTGAAATCGATTCACCAGTTTTCGATATCCCTCGCTCGTATAGTGAAAAGCATTGTCGGCATAATATTTCGGGTATCGACCGTGGTCATAGGGCAGAAGACATAGCCTTATTTTAACGCCGCGCTGTTCGGCTGCACGGACCATGGAGTCCATATTCGTCCTGAAATTCCCGATCCACTCCTCGTTCCACGCATCGATTCCCCTGTCCGCGCGTCCATACCGGATCATCCACGCCTCGACCCTCGCCTTGGCATGCCAGAAGACAAGCGATTGATTCAGAAATTTCAGAAGCGACGGCCAGAATCCCGTCGAGGGACGATAGAGCTCCGGCCCCAGCTGCAGACCGGGCAGGTAAAAGGGCCACGTTGCCGTAACCATGTCGTTCCATCCCAGGTAAAGAATGACAAGGTCCGGTTTGAATTTCCATAGATCCCGCTCCAGATATTCGCGACACTGGTTGCTGTTGTATCCTCCCACGCCCGCGTTGAAGACAATCGCCGAGTCGTAACCCGATGCGCGCAGCCGCCGTTCAAGAACCACCTCGAAAACCGCGCTATCCGGAGCCCCCATTCCGAAAACGCAGGAATTTCCGACGACGAGTATCCGGGGGGATCCGGGAGATACCGCAAGGTGGGAATCATCTCCCCTCAATCCGTCGGCGTTCACGTAGTTGCCGCCGTTCCGCGAAGACATTCCTTTTTTCAGCCTGTAGCCGAGACGGGGATCGGGTTCCGTATGAACCGAGACCACGGCCGGAGGCGCCGGTTTCATGGCTCTTCGCACGCGTAACGCACCCTCAGCGAGCAGAAATATCAGCGGGAAAAACGAGAGCGCCGCGAGCCGGAACCACTTCTTCCTGGGATCGTTCATGAAGGGATCAGACGGAAGTCTCGGAACGTGGAGCGCGGAACACGAGATCCCGTGTTCGTTCCCTGGTCACCTACAGGAGAACCGTGGCTACCTCGGCAAGCGTCGTGATGCCGCGATCGAGCTTGGCGAGCGCCGCTTCTCTCATCGTCATCATGCCGGAATCGATCGCCGCCTGCCTCAGAAGGTCCGACGGCGACTTCGAGGCGATCATCTCCGAAACGTGATCGTGCGCCACCATCACCTCGAACACGCCCGTCCTGCCCATGAAGCCCGTTCCTCCGCACTTTCCGCAACCCGCGCCCTCGTAGAATTTCATCTGCGACGCCCGCGCGGCGGGAATGCCGACCCTGGCGAGCAGGGCCGCATCGGGTCGAACTTCCTTGCGACATGCCTCGCAGATCAGGCGGACCAGTCGGACGTGGATCGTTCCCGACAGGGCCGATGCGATCGCGAATGAATCGGCGCCCAGCTGCAGCATCACCCAGTGAGCGGAGGAGGCGTCGTCGGCGTAAAGCGTCCCGATGACACGTCGGCCGGTGGAGGAAAGGCGCAGCATCATCTTCATCTCCTCGCGCGTGTCGATGAAGGACATGTAGACGATATTGGGTTCCTGTCGTTCGACGGCCTTAAGGGTCAGCGCCCACTTTGCCGCGTCCGTGGCCGCTGATCCGAATTTCGTGACCTGGTTGAAACCGGAGATGGGATACGCGGGCGGATCCTCGATCGTGACAACCATGTTGGACGCGTCACCGATCCGGGAGAGCACGGAATAAGCGAGGGTCGTCTTGCCGGAATCGTTCTTGCCTGAAATCAACAGGAGTCCCGTCGGCTTCTTCAGCAGCTCGTTCACGATCTCCCACTGTTCCTTCTCGAACCCGAGATCCGAAAGCGGCCGTATAACTTCATCGCGGCGCGTGATCTTCAGGACGCACTTCTCGCCGAACATCGCCGGAATGATGGTCACCCGGATATCGATGATCGGCTGGGCCAGGTCAGGCCGGATATGAAACCGGCCTTCCTCGATGTCGATGACCGATTCCGCGATCGCGATCTTGGAGAGTATCTTGATGCGCGCCAGCACGGCCTGGTACGTTTCTTTCGGCAGGGACGTCACCGTATGATATCGGCCGTCCACCTTGTATCGGACCGATACGAATTTCTGCTTGGGTTCGAGATGGACCGATGTGGCCCTCAGGTCGAAGGCCTGCCGGAAAAGCATCTCCAGGATCATGGCGACCGACGGCTTCACTTCCTCTTCCGCCTCCGGGAGCACATGCGTTTCCGGCCTGACCGGAGCCGGCTCGGGTTGCGGCGAGGACATCCAGATCCGGTCCAGGTGCCTGGACATTTCGCCCTGCGTCGTCAGGGTCACGAAAATCTCGCCGAGCGCGCGGTTCAGCTCGTCGTGGACCATGATATTGGCCGGATCGGTCATGGCCACGACTACGACGCTTCCCGATGTCGTCTCCGTTCGATAGAGAGGCAGCACGCCGTAACGACGCGCGAACTTCTCCGGAATCTCCCGCGCCAGCTCCGCGTCGATCCGCGTGTGGTCGAGCTTGACCGTCGGATATCCCAGCTGGATGCTGACATACTCGATCACCTGCTCTTCGCTGGTGTAGCCCTTGGAAATGAGCACCTCGCCAAGGCGGCGATCCGTTCGATCCGCTTCCTTCAGGGATTCGGAGAGCTGGCTGTCCGAGATGATGCCGGCGCGCACCAGGAGCGCTCCCAGGTGCTCCTTCTCATACATCGTCATGCGTAGGGTTCCAGCAGCAGCTTGAGCTTTTCGATCGTCGCGGCGGGCCAGACTTTCCGATCGGTCATGATGGAATTCCGGAGCGCCGCGTGGGCGGGACTGACGCGTTCCGTCGGCACCCGGGTCACGACGTCGCGCACCACGGCTTTGACATTGGCCGCGTTCGCCTTCAGGTTCTCCAGCACCATCTCCACGGACACCTCGCCCGCTTCATGCCATACATCGTAATCGGTTGAGAGCGCGACCGTGGCGTAGGCGAGTTCCGCTTCGCGCGCGAGACGCGCTTCCGGAACGGCCGTCATGCCGACGACGGAAAATCCGAGCGTTCTATTGACCGCGGATTCGGCCTTTGTCGAGAACGTCGGCCCCTCGATGCAGACATAGGTGCCTCCGTCGTGCACGGGCAGCTTCAACATCCGGCAGGAATCGAGAAGCGCCTTCCGAAGGACGGGGCAGAAAGGTTCGCCGAAGGATACATGGGCGACGATGCCGTCGCCGAAGTATGTGGCCGGCCTCATGCGGGTGCGGTCGAAAAGCTGATCGGGAATGACGACATCGCGCGGCCTGATCTCTTCTTTCAGGGATCCGACCGCCGAGAGCGAAATCACCCAGTCGGCTCCGAGAGATTTCAGAGCCCAGAGATTGGCGCGGGAGTTGACTTCCGCCGGAAGGATCCTGTGGCCGCGACCATGACGCGGCAGGAAGGCCAGCCGCCGTCCTGCGAGCGTGCCCAGCACGAAAACGTCGGAAGGATCTCCAAACGGCGTCTCGACACGCTTTTCCACGACATCCGCCAGTCCTTCCATTTCATACAGACCGCTTCCACCGATGATGCCAATGAGCCCGTTAGCCATGGGCGGGATTTTAGGAGTTCAGGGAGTGAGGGTCAAGGCGGGAAAAGGATGGAGGTGAAGTACTTCACGATTATTCCGTTATTTCATCTGCCTTGCATAATCAAGGAGCGTCTGCACCAGGAATATCTGAAGGAAATAGATTGCCGCGATGACGACCATGGGAGTGAAGTCGATACCTCCGGCCGAGAGAAAGGGCAGGCGCCTCCTGATAACGCGGTACAGCGGCTCCGTCGCGCTCCGGAGAAACCGCACGATGGGATTCCACGGATCCGCATTGACCCAGCTCACGACGGCGGAGCCGATGATGATCCAGACATAGGCGGAGAAAATGAAGTCGATCACCCTCGCCGTGGCCAGGAGGAAATTGCCGGCGACGATCATCGTCCCAGCTCCATCGATCTCTTGTAGGCCGCGCCGGTCGCCCCGGTGATGATCTCCCCCAGTCCTTTTTCGGCGAATACAGCGAGCGCGCGCTCGGTCGTTCCGCCCTTCGATGCAACAGCCGCGATCATTTCAGAAAGCGGAACATCTTGCGCCATGGCCAGTTCGGCGGCGCCGGACGCGGTTTTCAAGACCAGACGACGCGCCGTCCCCGGCTCGATTCCCATCTCCTCGGCGCATCGCACGAGTTCCTTCATCATTAGAAAGAAATACGCCGGGCCGGAACCGGAGATCGCCGTGACGGCATCGAGATGACGCTCGTCCATTCGCACCACGTCACCGACAGCCGCCAAGACACGTTCCGCCAGCATCATGGAATCCTCGTCAGCGCAGGCCCCGGCCGCGAGGACGGTGATCCCCTTGCCGACCAGGGCCGGCGTATTGGGCATCGCGCGAACCACCGGCGTTCCCGCCGGGAAGGATTTCTCCAGGCGCGCCAGCGTCACTCCGGCGGCAATGGAAATGACGGTGCGCCAGGAGCCGGATCCGGCGGCCCGCAACACTTCGTCCATTTGCTGGGGTTTGACCGCGAGGACAAGAATCACCGGTTCTGTCGCGGAGAGTTCCCGGACGTCGGGCGCGATATTTTCCCGGGCCAGAATCCTGCTCCATTCCGCCCGCACGGTTTCGTCGGTGTCCGCCACCCTGATGCATGACGGATCCGCGCCGGACGCCAGCAATCCCCTGATCATGGCTCCGGCCATGCGGCCGCCTCCCGCAAAGCAGATCGTCTCCTTCATGGGCGATAAATCCTGTAGACCATGGTGCCGACCATCACGACCAAGACGACCGCGATGCCCGGCAGGGAAAACGTATGGATGAAGGCGCCTGTCAGTTCGATGAAAGGGCGGAGGAGCGAATCCCAGTAAGGGAGACCGATCAGTCCGAGAAAAAGCAATCCGACCGCGAGGATGAGGAAAAACGCGGCGACTTCGTTAGGCCTCACGCTCATCCACCTCGCGCTGATGGATCTTGTAGATCACAACAGCAAGTCCGGTCAGTGCCCAGAAAGGTCCGGCGATACGAACGACGGTGAACGTGTTGGACGTCGCTCCATGACAGATCAATCCGATGGCTCCCGCGATGAAGCCCAGAACCAGTCCCTTCATGTAGCCGATCGGCAGGGATCGGTAGAGCCGCAATGTCGTGTGGAAGAGATTCTTGAAGATCCAGAAGAGCGTAAGAAGCCCGAGGATGCCGACTTCACCGAGAACACGCACGAACTGGCTGTCCACGAATCCCACTCCCGTCACGCCCTGCCCCAGGAGAGGTCGGTACTGCCACTGGTTGATGACGCCCTCATATCGCTCCAGGCGCGCCGCCGACGACGGATCCAGCTCCACGTGGTTTTGATCCTCGAAGGTCGGATTGGCGACATTTTCAATCCTGTTCTGAAACGTGTATTCCACTCTTTCCTTCGTCACATCGGGCAGCCATGGAGAAGCGGCGCCGAAGAGCATCATGAGCATGATGGGAACCATTTTCCGGCGGCTCAGGAGAAGCACCGAAATGAACATCGGGAAGAACGCCAGGTAGGAACCCCGGGAAAGCGTGTAAAGAAAGGGGGGAACGATGATGACCATGATCCCGAGGTAGTAGACTTTTCTCATGACACCGGTCGCGTAATTGACCAGCCCGAACGCCAGCGCGAAGGAAAAGAGAAGGTATCCTCCCAGCGTTCCGGGTTCTTCCTCCGTTTCGAACGGCGTCGTCGCCCGCCCGACCGATTTCATGATGACGGCTTCCCAGGTCGCCCAGAGCGCGACGACGAGGAGCGTGATGAAGTAGGCGGTCATGATCCTCTGCACTTGCGCCTCCGTCGTCACGGTGTTGACGATGAGAAAATAAAGCAGGAAGAACTCCATGAATTTCAAGACGTAGAAAAACGCCGTGGTCGGATGACCGACACTGCCCGTGAATGCGCCACGCGCCGTGGAGAGCATCGTCAGAAACGAAAACCACAGGATGGGCTTATTGAGCGGGGTGGCCACGAGGAGATCGAGTTTGCCGCGAACGGCTGTCTGCGCGAACCAGGCTATACCCACCATGATGATCATCACGTCATCGATTCGGATCACGACTTTCCTTGAAGGCAGATCGATGAAAGGGATGACGATCTCGGGGGAGAGAAGCATTCCCGCCACCAGGCAGTAAATGCCGAATTCGACGTCCACGAGCGTGAAGAGAACCACGATGAGGGAGATGATGCCGATGGCAAGACCGGTGGAGCCGGTCTCGCTCGCCTTGGAGGCCAGGCCCATGACGAGTCCCAGCGAAGCGAAGACGATTCCCATCGCTCCCGCCATGGGCCGTGTGGACGCGGTTCCCTCCACGCGATACGGCGAGATCGTCCCCGTGCCCGACATGACGGCCATCAGCTGCTCTTCTTCTTCAGAATCCTCGCGCCCGATTCATCCTTGGAGGATTCACCGTAGTAATGATAGTGGTAGTAGTAGTACGAATATCCGAGGCGGCCTTCCGCGGGAATGTGATTCAGGACGACTCCGAGGATCTTGGCGCCGACGTTTTCGAGCTGAACCTTCGCCCGCAGGAGCGCTTCGCGAGCCGCGCGATTGACATAATACACCATCAGGACGCAGTCCACCTTGGAGGACAGGACGGCGGCATCCGTGACGGGCAGAACCGGCGGACAATCGAATATGACAACGTCGTAGGCATCGCGCACCTGCCTGATCATCTCCGTCATTTCAGGGGAAGCCAGAAGTTCCGAGGGATTGGGAGGAATCGGGCCGGAACAGAAGGCGTGAAGATTATCGATTCCGGTTTCCTGGACCACTTCCCGCCAGTCGCGCTGGCCGATGAGCACATCCGTGACGCCCGGCTTCTTCTTGATGCCGAACATCTTGTGGAGCGCGGGACGGCGGAGATTGCAGCCGATGGCGAGAACTTTCTGGCCGGATTGAGCCATGGTCACGGCGAGATTGCAGAGCGTGGTGGTCTTGCCTTCCTGCGGGCCCGATGATGTGACGGTCAGAGTCCGGGAGTTCCCGAGAAAACCCTTGAACTGAACGTTGGTGCGGAGCGTGCGATAGGCTTCCGAGATCGGCGATTTCGGATCGAAGTAGGTGATGAGCTGGGGTCGATAGGCTCCCATTCCGGCCCCGGATTGCCTGACGGCATTATCCAGTTCGGACAACCGGTCGCGAATATCGCGCGTTCTGACCCGGTCCGGATCGAACGTCACGACAGCACGTTCCGACTGGAGCGCCTCCTCGTCCTCGACGGCGATCGAAGGAATGACACCCAGGACCGACATCCCCGTGGTTCGTTCCACGTCCTCGATGGTGCCGATCGACGTGTCCATGGATTCCACCACGAAGGCCAGCGCGAAGCCGAGCATCAGCCCGATCGTCATGCCGACGAGCGAGTTCGCGGTCTTGTTGGGATAGATGGGGACCGACGGCACGTTGGCGCGTTCCACGACCGAGATGGAATTATCCTTCTTCACCAGTTCGTCGTATCGCTTCTCCTCCAGCTTGTCCCTGAAGAAGGAATAAAGCTTTTCCTGCATGGTGATGAGGCGCTGGATGCGGGCCTGTTCGAGTTGATCGCGCGGCACTTCGTCCATGGCGAATCGGAGCTGCGGCAAGGCTCGTTCCAGAGCGGCTTCGCGCGCCTTCAATGTTTCGAGCCGTCCCTGCAGCTGCGCCGTTCTACCGCTGAAAAGTTCCGCGATGGAAACCTCGAGCTGGGTCCGGAGCTTGCGGATGTTTTCCTCCGCGATCCTGACCTCGGGATGACGGGGCGTGAGATCGCGGAGCTTGACGGCGAGATTCACCTCGGCGTCGACCAGTTGCTTCTTCAGCGACACCATGCCCGGATCCATGTTGATATAGTCTTTCGATTCCTGCGACGGCTCCTCTTCGCGCACTTCCTGCATGGCCGCATCCAGATCCCTCTGCACCTGCGCGCGCTCCGCTTTCACCTTTTCATATTCCGCGTCCAGCGTCGACGCGTGCTCGATCGTCACCCTCACTCCCGGTTCAAGCTCCACGTAATCCCGCTTCTGCTTGAACTGAAGGAGCATGTTTTCAGCGCGCAGAAGTTCGACTTCCGCCTTCTTCATCTGCTCCTCGATGAAAAGCCTCACCTGTTCCGCTTCGCTCGTGTTGCGATTCCTGTATTCCTTGGCGTATGCGGCCGCAATGCCATCGCAGGCTGCCGCGCAGAATTCGGGATCTTCTCCCACGAAGGAGATCGTGATGAAATTCGTCTGCCCGTCTCCCGCGGCGGATGCTCCGGCCTGGAGCCTGCCGACTGCCGCGCGAAGCGTCGCCTTGTATTCCGGATGACCCGGCGGAATCTCCTTCTTATCCTTGTCCCGGACGATGCGCATGTCCTTGGCGGCGCGCTCCATGACCGGCAGGGATGTCGCGAACTGGATGGCCGTCGCAAGCTCATTTCCCTTGTAGAGCAGAGCGTCCGCCAGGAGCGAAGCCAGCGTCGACTGATAGCTCAGTTCCACCCGGCAGGATGTGGCGTATCGGGGAACGAGTTTGCTGGTGTACACGATGGAGGTCACGAAGATGGTGAAAGTGCAGATCAGGATGATCCACTTGCGCTTGACGACGACCCGCAGGTAATCCTGCAGAGACATTTCGTAGCCGATTGCCATTCCTAGATCCTCTTCAGCTCATCCGCGGCATACTTGTGATGATAATAGTATCCCGCGTAATCGTCCTGCGAAGCGCCCCAGACATCATTGAACACCACGCCGATCACGTTACCGCCCACCTCTTCCAGCGTTTCCTTGCACCGCAGGAGCGCATCGCGGGGAGCAACGCTGACGAGATAGACGATCAATATGCCTTCCACGCGGGGAGCCATCGTCGCCGCGTCCGCGACAGGAAGCGTCGGTGGAGAATCCACGAGAACGACGTCGAACTGTTCCTTCAAGGCCGCGATCAGCGTGTCGAATTCCGGCCGCGACAGCAATTCCGCCGGTCTCCGGGCAAACGTGCCCGCGTCGACGATGAAGAGATTCGCATGCCCGGTCGACTGCAGCGCCTCTTCCATGCTGATGGTTCCTTCCAGGTAATCATGAAGGCCACGCGTGCGGTCGATCTGAAAATGTCGCCCGATCACGGGGTGACGCATGTTGCCGCCGACAATCACGGTGGAAAGGCCGGCGTCGGCGCAGGCGAAAGCAAGGTTGATCGTGGTCGTGGTCTTGCCCTCCTGGGGAGTCGAGCTTGTGACCAGGAGAACTTTCCGGCCCGTGCTGAAAAAACGGCTCTGCAGGATCGCCCGCAGCGTTCGAAAGGCTTCGGCCGCCGGGGAGCGATGATCCACGAGAAGAGGGAGCTTCGCCAGGAGTTCCTTCTTGATGGGAGATTTGTATTTTTCAAGCCGCTCCGGCTCGATCGAAATCGAGGGCACCACTGCAAGGATCGGCTTCGCGATGAATCGCTCGACATCCCGCATCGCTGTCAGGCTCGTGTCCAGCGACTCCGCGAGAAATGCGAACGCCAGCGAAAGCATGCAGCCTATCGTCAATCCCATCATGATGATCATTCTGCGATTGGGATAGATGGCGGCGGAAGGAGGCAGGGCGGGATCGATGATCTCCAGGCTGTCCATGGGAGCGCGCAGGGAAATATCCAGGTCCTCCAGCCTCTGGCGAAACATCTGGCTCACGCTCGTGACGATCCCCAGTTCCCTCTGCTTGCTGCTCTCCCTTTTCAGGCGCTCGGGCAGAGATTCAATCGCGGTCAGTATCATCTCCCGCTCGGTTTTCAACCGCACCAATTCGATCGAAATCTGTTCCATTTGTTCCGAGGCGGCAGCCATCTCGGTCGTCGCCGCCGGGATCGCCTTCTCCAGGAGCGCCTGTTCCAGCGTGGAAATCTCCTGGTGGAGCTTTTCAACGACAGGATGCCTGTCGGTATACTGCTTGGCGGCGACGGAGAGCTCGGATCGCTTCTGGAAGAGTTCCGCGCGGTCACGCTGAATTTCGGCGGACACCAGGTTATCGAGGATGACGTCGAGATCGCGTGAATCGGTTCCCGACTTCAAGTTCGCAACCCTCTCCTCCAACGCCGTCTGCTGAGCTCCGAACTCCAGGATACGGGCCTGAACACGGGTCAACGTTTCCGGCGTCACCTGGGTGGCGCCGTCCGGCCCCTGGCCGGATCGACGCAGTGCGATGAGTTCGTTATCGAGCCCTTCGAACTTCTGATCGTAAAGCGAAATCTGGACCTTCAGATATTGACGGAGATCGTCGATGCTTCGGCTTCGTTCGAAGAGCTGATGATCCTTGATGGCGCGAGCATACGCGTTGCAGAATTCCGTAATCTGGAGCGGATCGGCGCCTCGGGCAGCCACCTCGATGATATTGGAATTATCCACATTGGAGACGCTGATCGAGCCCCGTATCTGATCCGCGAGCGCCCGCGCATCCGATTGGCCGTACTTGTCGGGATACATTTTCCTCAGGATGTCGGCCGCCAGCTTCGCCACTTCCTTGTTCGTGGCAAGTTTTGCCAGCGTGACACGCTCGAACATCGACACGACACCGCGCTGGATGCCCGCTCCCTCGCGAAGCATATTCTTCTGTATCTCCATGGACGCCTTCGTCATGAAGACCTCTCTCAGGGAACGCGCATAAAAGTAGGATACGACCAGAGCCAGAAGCGGAATGGCGATGAGGAGCCTGCGACGACGCTTGAAGACGCGGATATAATCTCCCAGCGTCATCTCCGTCGTCATTCGACGTTATTCTCCGCTATCTGAAAAAGACCGTGTCTGCGATGCGAACGTGACCGTGGAACTCAAGGGGCCAAGCACCTTGGTGATCACATCGATCGTATTCGAAAGAAACGATTCGGGGACGTAGATGACATCGCCTTCCTGCAGCGGAATATTTTCTTCGAGACGGCCCCTGTACAGCAGCGCATCCACATTGGCGGAGATGACTTTCGGATTATTGGGCCAGCCGCGCACGACCTTGACATTCGACAAGACAGCACCGAATTTTTCGGGATTCGCTATGGAGATCGCCTGCAGCAGATCCAGGGTGTTGGGCTGTCCTTCCAGGACACCCGGTTTCCCCACCATGCCGAGGACATAAACGCGCATCATCTTGCGTTTCGGCACGTAGAAAACATCGCCCGAGTACATGGTCAGGTCCTGAGACATATCCGCGCCGAAAAGCAACTTATTCAGATCGACCGGTTCCTGGATCTTGTCCGCTCTGACGACTTTCGAACCCTGCAGGGATGCCAGCGCCGTCGTTCCTCCGGATGAAAGCAACACTTCCTTGATCGTCACCGGCCGATCCGCCGGATAGGAATACACGCCCGGTTTGTTCACCTCGCCGAGCACCATGATTTCCTTTGTCTGCGGCCCCGTGATCGCCACGCTCTGCTTCTCCGGCAGAAAGATATTGTCTCCCGCCCTGAGATCGATGTTCTGCCGGACTTCGTGCCGATACAGCAAGGCCTCCAGGTCGATCTTGATCACTTCTCCCGAGGCGCGCATCACCGTGATGTTCTTCAGATCCGTGTTGTTCAGATCCAGTCCGGCCGCCGTCAGTAGTTCCAGGATCTTCATCGGACCCCGAAGAGGATAGATGCCGGATTTGCCGATCTTGCCGAGAACAAGCACCTGGCGGGACTGAAACTCCTTGATGATGACGTTGACCTGGGGGCTCCGGATGAATTCTCTCAATCGCTCGGATATTTCCGCCGCCAGTTCCTGAGGGGTAAGCCCCGCGGCAACCAGTTCGCCGGCGAGAGGGAAGGTGATACGCCCGTCGAAGCGGACAGTGACCGTCCGGTTCAGGTCCGGGCTCTGCCACACCGTGATCTCCAGAACGTCATTCGCCCCGATCCGATAGACTTCCGCCCCGTCCGTGCCGGACATGGCGGCGGGCATTACCGCGGATGCGGCGGGAACATAGCTCGCGCCTGGCATCGAGATTTCTTCAGCGGAGATCGATGAGCTGGAGCTCGCCAGGACGAGGAGCGCCATTCCCATCATGAAAACCGCAAGACGAAAGCCCGTCAAACCGGGAGATCGTCTCGCGCCTGAGTCACTTACGCGTCGTTCGAATAACCGCATCACCGGAATCTCCACCTTTCCATCCAAGATAACTTTGTATCGGCTGGTAACATCCTTCACAGCATCGGCACACGGGAATGACAGGGTAAGTTCTTTTTTATGACGATTTGAATGATCGCATCTCCCAGGCGAGCCTGCCCCAGCCTGACTTGCACGCAGAATGTTACTCCTGAATCAACGCAATTCCAGCTTCTCAGGATCATCCGGCCTTCTGGGGGTCACCGAAATAGTATAGTCGCGAGGGGGAAGAATTGTCGAGGAATATAAACCGGGAAGTGGCTCCGCGGAGGGCGTTCTCGTGCCGGGCAGGGACACACCCGGAACGGGCACCAGGGCACTTGTACTGTCCGCGGAACGCGCTTCGGCTTTCTTCCTCCGGAGGGGTTCCACGGCTCCCAGACCGCCCGCGTCGGCCAGCACGGCGGAGGCTTCGCCGATGGTCCGCTCAATACGCTTGTCGGGAAGAGATCTCACATCCAGCGGCTTGACCAGCTCATGAGCCGTATCCGGAGGCAGATCGAGCGAGGTAGCCGCACGCGTTACCGCCGGTGCTTTTGTCAACGCCGTGCTGAGCCCGATCACCCGCTCGCCAGCACCCGCATCCGGCGAACGTTCTCTCGCAAGGTCGATTCCGGGAACCGGTCGGTACTCTTCCGGGCTGAACTCGACGATCTCCTCTTCTTCCTCAAGGACAGGTTCCTCCTCAACGTCCGTTTTTTCGACGTCCGCCAGGGCCGTGCGGTATCCCGCGAAGACCGTTCCCGCAAGGCCCGCCACCAGAAGAAAGGTGCCGGCACCGTAAAGAAATGCGGTATTTCGGAGCAGGGACTTCGCGCCGGAGCTGTCCTTCGCGGCGGGCTTGGCCTCCTGCGAAGGGACCGTCTTTTCCGGCTCAGCCACGGGAGCACGCGGAAGGAGTCGGAACGATATTCATGAAAAAAGAGGGCACAGGGAGTTCATCGGTTGCCGATGCGGTCTATTTTATCAGAAAGAGGCCCCCCACGAGCAATATGTTTCGGTTCACCCCGCTGCTTCGGGGATGACCTCGTCGTTCTCTTCCATCCGGACGCCCAGGAGTTTCGATATCCCCTTCTCCATCTGCGTCACGCCATACATCGTGTTCGCGATTTCCATCGTCCTCTTATTGTGCGTGATGATGATGAACTGGCTTCGCTGGGAGAATTCCTTCAGGAGCTGGGCGTATTTCCCGACGTTCGCTTCGTCCAGGGGAGCGTCCAGCTCGTCCAGGACCGCAAACGGGCTCGGACGAACGAGGAAGACCGCGAAGAGGAGCGAAACCGCGGTCAGGGCTTTTTCGCCGCCGGACAGGAGCGAGATGGTCTGGGGCTTCTTGCCGGGAGGCATGGCGACGATGTCGATGCCCGATTCGAGCGGATTCTCCGGATCGAGGAGAATCAGCTCGGCGGACCCCTGCATCCCTTCCTTGGCGCCGAAGAGCCGGTTGAAGAGGAGTCCGAAGTTGTTGTTCACGGCGCGGAACGTTTCGTTGAAGAGCGAGATCGTCCGCTTGTCGATGTCGGAGACGACTTCCACGAGACCCGTCTCGGCGCGCGTCAGATCTTCACGCTGGGTGCGATACGTCTCCAGACGTGTCAGAAGTTCGTCGAGCTCTTCCTGGGCGGCGAAATTGACGCCCGACATCCGCTCGATCATTTCGCGGAGTTCTTCGATCCGCGCCGCCACGCCGCTTCCGGCCGCGTCGCCGACTTCGGTAGTTGGTTCGATCGCGCCGGCTTCCAGGCTAGCCTGTTCCAAGCAAGCCTGTTCATCGGCGAGATCGACGTGGTATTTCTCCCGGATGCGCTCCACGACCATCGTCTCTTCGCCGGTGACACGCATGCTCGCCATGTCGATCTCGTGGGTTTCCTCGACGAGCCCGGACTTCTTCTTCTGCGCCGATCGCTCTTCCGCATCCAGGGCGGACAGCCGGGCGGCGACGTCGCGGACAGCTGTCTCCGCATTCGCGAAGGCGGACTTGCATCCATCGAGACGGATGGCGAGATCGGCGACACGCGCTTCGAGGTCGGCGGCGACTCCGGCCAGGCGCTCGCGCCGCTCGATAATCTCGCTCTTCATCTCGCCGTAACGGGCCAGTGACGCGGAGGATTCATCCAGCCACGTCGACAACTGCCGGATCTCGGCTTCCTTCGCCGCCAGGCGCTCGCGGGATCGGTTCTCCTCGATCTCCAGCTCCGATGCGCGACCGCGCAGTCGATCCAGAGCGGCGTCTTCCGCGCGGACATTCTCGACCAGTTGTTCACGGCGGAAATCGAGATCGATCGATGCGGCCTTCAGTGAAGCGGTTTCATCCGACAATTGAATGCCGCGCGCCGCCACAACGGCCTGCTCCTCGCTGATGCGCTGCTTTTCGGCCTGGAGCTTCGACTCGACATCGTCGGCAAGGCGGTCCTGGATTCCGGAGACGATTGCATTCAGCTCTCCGCGGCGATTCTCAATACCGCGAAGCTTGCCGCGCATGCTCTCCAGTTCCACCGCGGCCGTCGTTCGTTCCAGGCGAAATCGTGCCGCATCCGAGGAGAGCGCCACGATTTCGTGTCGCAGCGATTCCATGGACGATTCCAGGGAATCACGGCCGATCGAGACTTCATCGGCTTCCTCCGCACGGAATTTCCGGACGGCTCCGAAGGGAAAGACCACGTCGCCCGCCGCCGTCACCACTCGCTCCCATTCGGAAAGCCCCGCGGCAATGGAGGACGCCTCCTCGTAGCTGGAGGCGAAATACCATCCGGCCAGGTAGGAACGGATCGTGGCGGACGCGTCCGGCGGAAGGAGATCCCGAAGCGCCGTGAGACCTCCGCGGGGAATCCATTTTTCGCAGGACGACGCCGTCGAGGCGAAGATGGTCCGTCCACGCAGCCGGTCCGCGATGCGATCCCTGTCCGTTTCGGAAACGATGCCGCAGGAATTCATGGCGTCGCCGTATTGGATGGATGTTTCCCCGGTGATCATGATGCCGTGCAGGGCATCGGCGAAGGCGGAGGCGAAGGCGGAGAGATGCGCCGCGTCGAAGGTGAGGGAATCGGAGACGGAGCGCATCGAGACGCCTTCGATGGAAGCGGCCGCGAGCATCTCGCCGATCGCGGAAGCGCGGGCGATCGCGGCGGCGTGGCGCGAGGCCGTCACGGCCAGTTCCCGTTCCTTCATGCTGATCGCATCCGCAGCGGACCCCAGCGCCGCGTCGGATCCTTCGATCCGCTCGCGGATCATCGTTTCCTCGGCGACACAGCAATCCTTCTCGATGCCCAGTGACGCCAGTTCACTTTCGTGAAGAGCAATCTGCTCCCGCAGGCGCTCGCGCTCGGCGCGCTGTCGTCCGACCGATTCCTCGTGCGCGGCGAGGCGCTTTTCGAGCCGGGAGCGGGATTCCGCGAGATAAGAGGATTCCGATTCCAGGCGGGCCATCGTCTCCGAAAGCTGGGAGCGCTGCCCGGTGATCTCCTCCAGGTTCCGGCGCGCGGCCGACAACTTCGCGGATTGATCATCGGAGGCGACACGTGCCTCGGCTCTGGAGGACGCCAGGGATGCGGTCGCTTCCGCGAGCGCGGTCGAGGAATCACGCGCGGCTTCGCAGGCGACGCGTCCTTCCTCGATCTTGCGGGTCACATGATCAATCTCCGCGCCGATCCGCACCAGGCTTCTCTCGTCATCGGCCTGCCGCTCTCTCAATTCCGCCAGCTGCGATTCGGCGGCGGACACGGCCTTCTCGGCTTCCGACAGGTCCGCGGCGCAGGATTTCTGGAGCGCGCGCGAAGCTTCCTCGGCGGTTTTCTCGGTCTCGATACATAAGGCCAGCTCGGCGGCTTCCGCTTCAAGCACCGCGATCCCGTCGGTCAGCGCGCGTTTCTGTTCCGCAAGGGCGACGAGAGACGCGCGCAGTTCACGGCGCCGCGCCGCGGAATGCGACAGCTCCAGCGTTCGCAGTTCCGTCTCGACCTCGCGGAATTTCTCCGCCTTCTTCGCGGCGCGACGGAGCGAACCTTCCTGCCGTTCCATCTCCCCTATCAGATCGTCGATCCGGCGCATTCCGTCGCGGGTCGATTCCAGCCGCCGCAGGGCTTCCGTCCGGCGGGAGCGGTATTTGGCGATTCCCGCGGCTTCCTCGATGATCCCCCGGCGCTCTTCCGGCTTGGCCGTCACGATCTCGTCGATCTTCCCCTGCTCGATGATCGCGTGAACGCGCCGGCCGATTCCGGAGTCCATCAGGAGATCGTACACATCCCGCAACCGGCATTCCTGCTTGTTGAGGAGATAATTCGACTGGCCGTCGCGATAGAGGCGGCGGCCGATCGAAACCTCCGTGAACGCGATCGGGAAAAGCCCGTGCGTGTTATCGAACGTGAGGATGACTTCGGCGACATTGAGCGGTTTCCGGGTCGCGGTACCCGCGAAGATGAGATCCTCCATGTGATCTCCACGCAGGGATTTCGCGGACTGCTCGCCCAGCACCCAGCGGATCGCATCCGAGATGTTCGATTTGCCGCACCCGTTCGCTCCGACGATCGCCGTGATGCCGTCGGGAAAATCAAGAACCGTCTTGTCGGGAAAGGACTTGAAGCCGAAGATCTCGATGCGCTTTAGTACCACATTGCCTCCTGCGTTGATGGGCTCTCGAGCCCGAGCTGCGTTCTTAGCTACGTTCAGTGCATATTTCTAAACGTTTCAAACTTATGCGTCAAGCCCATTTAGCCGCGGGTGTCGACATGATTTGCACAGGTTATTAACCGGTGCCCCGCATTTGAAATCCTAAACCCGGACACCGACCCGCACCGCGACGGCGGAGGAATCCATGGGACGAATCAGTTCCATCACGTCGTTGATCGATAGACTCCCGCTCTCCTTCTGATGCAGGCAGAAGGACATCGATTCCCCGTTGATCCTCAGATCGTCGAGAAAATCTCCCAGCTTGACTTGAATCGTCCGGTCTTTTCTCCGGCGATCGACGGTCTGATCGAGCCTGGAGCGGATCCATTCTCCCGCCTCGCAGGCCCGCGAAGTCTCCACGCGATAATCGAGCGAGGTGGGAACCGGCATTTTTCCCGGTGGAGCCACGGCCGCGTCCTCGATCCGGATCGAATCCGGCAGCGCCTCGTTCATCCGGACTACGAAATCCGCCGGCGGAGTGTCATACACATCGATCTCGGCATATTCATGATCGGCGTGCACCCCCAGCGGAAGAGGTTGCATCACCCGGAGTCGCAGGCGCGGATTGAACCCTTGTGTCATGGCTCCGCAGATCTTCGCCCGGCGGACAGCGCGCTCGAAGATGCGCATGAAATCAAGATGGCCGACGAGGGAAGATGCTCCGCGCCGCGAGAAATGAAAGACGAGCCGCGTCGTAGTTTCCGGAAGCGCTTCATCGTCCTTCAAGGACTCGAGCGGATCGTCGAAGCCGTAATCGACGGGATGCGTCCCCACGCAGGACATGCCGCAGTTCGAGCACTTGCCCGTCGAGCAGTCCTCCGTGTGGAACTTGTCCGCCTCCTGCGCGGCCCGCTCCGCGGCGCGCCATTCCCTCAGGAGAAATTCCCGCGCGACCCCGATGTTAATCTCCTCCCAGGGAAGTTCCTCGTCATGCCGATACTCGCGCGAGGCTTCCGCCTCCAGCGTCGTGCCGATATCGGCGAACGCTCCGCGCCACATTTCGAGATCGAACTTCTCGCCCCAGGCCTGGAGCGTGCCGCCGCGGCGCCAGACATTCTCGATCACGTCGCCCATCGAGGCGCCGCCACGCGCCAGCGCCGATTCCACGAGAGACGATCGCGCATCGTGAATGTCGAGCTTCACGCCTCGCGGCGTCGCCTTACGAATCGCCGCGATCTTCTCCCGCAATGTCTCGACCGGTTCCATGCCGACCCATTGAAACGGCGTCCAGGGCTTGGGGCAGAAGATGGAGACCGAGGCGCGAATCTCGCCGCGCTTTTTCCGGGCGATCGGAGCCAGTTCCGCGAGCACTTCTCCGATCGCGCGGGCGTCCTCGATCGTTTCGAAGGGAAGACCGATCAGGTAATAGAGCTTGACGCTCTTCCACCCGTTGTCGAACGCGTCGTGGACGGACTGGATGAGCTTGGCGCGGGGTGAGCCCTTGTTGATGATCCGATCCATCCGCTCGCTGCCGACTTCCGGCGCCAGCGTGATTCCCGTCCGCCGGCCGCTCCCAGTCATATTGTTGATCGCCACATCGAAGGCATCGACCCGCGTCGACGGAATGGAGATCGAAACATGGCGGGGAGCGAGCCGATCGTACAGAGCCGATGCGATCGGCTTGATGGCGGGATGATCGCAGGAGGAAAGGGAAATGAGCGAGACCTCGTCGTGGCCCGTCTTCTCCAGGGCGGCGATCGTGTTCTCGACGACGCTCTCGACGGAGCGATACCGCTGCGGTCGCGTGATGTAGCCGGCCTGGCAGAACCGGCACCCGCGCGTGCAGCCCCGCATGATCTCCACCGTGACGCGATCGTGCACCGCCGTGATGTTCGGAACGATCTGGTTGACGACTCCCGGCGAATTGTCGAATCCGTAGAAGACGCGGCGCTCCGTCCGGGAAGGAGAATGCCCGAAGACATGCATCCCCTCGACACGCGACAGAGCGGCAAGGGTTTCCGGGCGCGAGCGGCGTGGAAGACACGCTTCGAGAAGCTCGATGACGGCTTCATCGGCCTCGCCGAGAAAGACGCCGTCGAGAAAGGGACGCATCGGCGCCATGTGAAGCGCGGAATGCCCGCCGGCGAGGACGATGGGATCGCCATCGCCCCGGTCGTTCGCACGGAGGGGAACACGACCCAGATCGAGCATCTCGAGAATGTCCGGGTAGGAGAGCTCGTACGATACGGAAAATCCGATCAGCTCGAAGTCGCGGAGCGGCTTCGCCGTCTCTAGCGATCGCAGAACTTCGCCGGTGCGCCGCAGTTCCGCCGCCTTGTCGTTCCACGGCGCGAAGACGCGTTCCGCCGCGAATCGCGGATCGCGATTCACCGCGTCATACAGGATCTTCAATCCGAAATGGCTCATCCCGATCTCATAGATATCGGGAAACGCCAGGGCGATCGCGGGCCGGACTCCCGGCTTGACGACGGAATTGACCTCCCCGCCGATATATCGGCCGGGTTTTCCGATCCCGGCCACCGGCGACGATCGCCCCGTTCCGCCGGCGGAACCGGAATCGTCGGCGATCCAATTTGCGGTCGATTGCGTCATGCTCATCATCATAGGGGACATTCTCCAACATTCCAACATTCAGAATAATGGAGTTATGATGGGCGCATGTGAAAGTATCATATTGAATGTTGGAATGTTGGAGAATGTCCCCCTATAGCTCCAGCAGCACTCTCAAGGCTTCCGCCGCGGATTGCAAGTCTTCATCCGTGGCCGCGGCGAGAGCGGCGGGATCGGATCTGCCGGCGATGATGAGCGCGAGAGATTCGAGGATCCTTCGCGACGCCTCGCGGTAATGCGGCTGCCCTTCCTCCAGCGCGTAGACCAGACGCTCGTAATTCAGCCTCGGGATCCGGCCCCGAGCCAGGCCGCGGATCATCGCGCGCGCTTCGAGCAGCTCGGGAGGGACGCGGCCGAAGAGTTCGCGATCCAGGAGGTGGCGCAATTCGTGCTCGAACGCCTCCTCGAACAGCAGCGGGTCCGTCTCCGCGCGATGATCGAGAAAAATCCTGTCGCGCTCGATCGAAGCGAAGGCGACGCGCGGGTGGCCCGTGAATTCGAAATACTCGGGAAGTTCGTTCGATCGGATGTGGATGATGTCGACATGAATCCTACCCGAACGGAGCCTGCGATTCCCGGACCATGGTTTTGGGATGGTAACGATCCGGGTTTCGAAATCGATCCGGCCGGAGATGACGTTCGCGAACGGGCGGCCCGAGGCGGTCCACCCCATCGGTTCCACTATGGCCACGGAACCGGCGAGGGCCCTGCGGAGCGTTTCGACGGAGACCGGCTTGTCGTCGAGAATGGCGCGATAATATTCCGTGACGATCTCGGACCTGGTGCGTCCTTCCACCTTCAAACCGGTGTCCTGGACCGCGCAGGCGGAGAACACCAGGAGAAGAAGCGCGCTGAATGTGATCGGATTCCGCATGGTGGAATTATAGGCTGATGCTTCGCAAGATCCCATCATTACGATCGCCCGGAACCGCGGAAGGAAAAGTTTGCGTGTTGATGATTGTCCCCGATTCTGAGAGGATCAGCGCGATGTCATCACTCGCTAGGTCGCCGGTCGTCGAATCCGTCAGGAATGCCGGCATAGTCGGAGCGGGCGGAGCCGGATTTCCGTCCCACGTCAAGCTCGCCTCCCCGGTCGAATGGGTGATCGGGAACGGCGCCGAATGCGAACCGCTCCTCAAGATCGACCAGCAGGTCGCCCGGCTCTTCGCCCGGCGGCTCGTCCGCGGCATCCAGCTGGCCGCCGAAGCGACCGGCGCGACCAGAGCGGGAGTCGCGATCAAGTACAAGCATGTCGAGACGATCGCGGCCGTGCGGGCCGCGGCATCGGGCACGAACGTGGAAGTGTACGAGCTCGACGATTATTATCCGGCGGGCGACGAGTTCAACATCGTCTACGAAGTCACCGGCCGGATCATCCCGGAGGGAGGCCGCCCCACGAATGTCGGCTGCCTCGTCAACAACATCGTCACGCTCGTCCAGATCGCGGAGGCCGTCGACGACGCAAGGCCCGTGACCGCGCGCGCGATCACGATCGGCGGCGCCGTGGCGAATCCGATCACCGTGGAAGCTCCGATCGGCACCCCCTTCGAATTCTGCCTCGCCGCGGCCGGCGGCCCGACCGTTGCGGACTATGTCGCGCTCGACGGCGGCCCCATGATGGGCAAGTTCATCGATCCCGCGCGCGCCGTCGTCACGAAGCGGACTTCGTCCTTCCTCATCTTTCCGCGCGACCATCAGTACGTTTTCCGGCGGATGAAAAATCCCGACGAGCACCAGCACATCGCGCGATCCTCCTGCGACCAGTGCAACCTCTGCACCGATTTCTGCCCGCGCTATCTCCTGGGACACCGCTGCTGGCCCTCCAAGGTGATGCGCTCCGGCCTTTCCCGCGAGCCCATTCCCACGGATGTCCTGAACGCATCGCTCTGCTGCGAGTGCGGCATCTGCAGCCTCTTTGCGTGCCCGATACCGCTGCCGGTGCGGGAGATGATGGTCCAGACGCGGGTCGCGCTCAAAAAGCACGAGGTGAAGAGCCCCTTCCGGAACGAGGACGTCACGATCAACGAGTTCTTCCAGAACCGAAAGATCCCCGTCGCCTCCCTGATGGAACGGCTCGGCCTCCATATCTATGAGCACCCGGCTCCGATGCAGGGCATGCCGCTCAAGCCGGGCCGCATCCGCCTGCCGCTCGACGGCCATGCCGGTTCTCCCGCCGTGCCGGTGAAAAAAGCCGGCGACGCCGTGTCGGCGGGAGAGGTTGTCGCGGAGATTCCGGAGGGTGCATTAGGCGCGCGCTGCCATTCTCCCATCAACGGGCACATCCAGACCATCGCCGACAACGTCATGGAGATTTCGCTGTAAAATAGTGGTGATCTCCGAACGGGGGTGGAATTCATGAGGCCTGCTGATTTCGCGGGAACCTGGTATCCCGAGAGCGGCTCCGCATGCAGAAAGATCATCCGAGAGTTCGAGAAAAATCTGCCCTCGCGCGAGCCGATACCGGGCTCGGGAGTCATCGCGCCCCATGCAGGTTGGCTGTATTCCGGCCGCACAGCCTGGTCCGCCTTCGCGCCTCTTGCTTCTCCCCGCATCGAGCGCGTGATCATCTTCGGAGGTCACCTCACGATGCGCGACCGCGCGACGCTCCTTCGATGCGATGCGTGGAACAATCCGGTCAGGCCGATGGAGATCGACCGGGAAGGTATCGAGCGCATCGCGGGGCTTCATGATTTTGCGGAAGAGACCGACCGCCGTTACCGCCGCGATAATGGAATCGAGCTGGTCCTCGGGTTCGCCGCGGCCGCCTGGCCGAACGCGCGGCTCATCGCCATCGGCATGCCGCCGACGCGGCTGGCCGTTTCCCTGGGAATGGAAATCGGCCGGGCGTTCTCGCACGCGAAGGAAAAGACCGTCTTCGTCGGCTCGACCGACCTGACGCACTACGGACCGGGATACGGATTCACGCCTGCCGGTATTGGAACATCAAGTCTCGCGTGGGCGAAGGAAAACGATAATCGCTTCATCAAGGCGATCACATCCGGGGAGGAAGGAGACGCGCTGAATTCCGCGCAGGAACACGCAAACGCCTGCTGCCCGGGCGCGGCCGAAGCGGTCCGATCAGCCTGCTCCGCCGCCTGCGGATCCAGGCCGGAGGTGGACATCACTCACGTCACGAACAGCCATGAAATCGCGGGAGGTATTCCCTCCGACTTCGTCGGCTACGCCGGAATCATCTTCAGGCGGCCTTAGCGAAAGTTTCCTCGGAAAGGATCCTGTATTCCGTCGCGCGGATCGTTTCGAGGATGACGCCGAGGAAGCGCTGCGTCGCCAGGTATTTCGCGCGATCGGGGCCGACTTCATAGCCGACGGCCTCCAGTTCCGCGAGAAACCCGGTCCAGGCGTCATGATCCCAGCCGGATGCGTTCGCCGTGACAAACGCGCGCGCCCTTCCGATCAGCTCGACATCGACCGGCAACACCGGAATCGCTCCGCGGATCCGTTCGATCTCCGAGTCCACGAGACCCGCCGCGGCCAGGCACTCCGCGACGCGATCCTTCGGAGCCGTGATGAGCCCGATATCGATCGACGCATCGCTTAGAATTTCCGCGACGACGCGACTGTTCCTCGATTCCGCCCGCTTGACGATGCGCGCGGATTTTCCGGTCCCTGAAGTGTTGACGCTTTTTGCCATGAATAGCCTCCTCGCGCGGGCCTTTCGCTGCATGTGACCCGCGCATTTACCGTTCTTCTATCGACGCGTACAGCGGAGGGATTAAGGTGTTTTCTCCCCGAGCACCAGCCAGCCCGCGACGACGATGCAGACGGCGCCGAGGAAGGTCCATGCCGTGACCGGTTCGCCGTAGATGATGGAGCCCCACGCGATTCCGAAGAGGATTTCGAAGTAACCGAGGATGCCCGCGGTGGCCGCGGAAACGCCGGCGAGGCCTACGAGATAGATCGTCGAGGCGATGGAGAGATGAAACGCGCCGGCGCCGCAGGCGATCGTCGCGGAGCGCGTCGTGTAGGCGGACCAGTCCACCATCGGCAGCACGACGAGCGGCAGAACCAGCGAGCTGCCCACCGCCACCGCGAAGGAGTCCGCTCCTTCCCGCGCCAGCCTGCGGCTCAGCATGATGCAGACGGCATAGGCGAATGCGGACAGCAGGGCCAGGCCCAGCCCGCGGAGATCATTCTCGCTACCCAGCCGGAGCCCCTGTCCGCCGACCGCCAGCAATCCCACCATGGAAACAGCCAGCGCCTCCCAGGTCCGCGCGGACGGTTTTTCTCCCAGCAGAAAGGGCGCCGCGACGGCGACGATGACGGGAGCGGCGTAATGCAGGATCATGAAATTGCTGATGGAGGTCAGAGCGAAGGCTTCGATGGACGACCAGACATTGACGGCGACGAACAGACCCAGGAGGGCGATTTTCCCAGGAGGAAGCTGCCGGAGACGTCGCGCCATGCGCGGCACGAAGAGGCAGAGCAGGAGAATTCCGAAGGCGTTCGCGCAGACGACAAAATTCGCGAGCGGCAGGCCGGACTCGCGGACGAAGACAGGCGTTGTCGACCACAGGAGGAATGCGAGAAAGATGAGCGAATGCGATTTCACGTGCGGGCGGCGCGTTATCGGTTCGGGCGTATGGAGGGGCGCACCGCGACGTCCACGCTCCTCAGGCGCGCTTCGACGTCGCGGAAACCGGGCGCCAGGCGCGCGGCACGTTGCCAATGGGCGCGGGCAAGATCCGTCCGGCCGAGCCCCTCGTACGCGGCGCCGAGCCAGTAGTGCCCTTCGGCGAGATCCGGCTTTGACTCCAGGAGCGCTTCGAACTGCTCGACCGCTTCCGCGTGACTTCGTTTCTTCAGGAGGCACCATCCGAGGGCGAGACGGGACTGGAGAATGATCGTCAGTTCGTCCTCCACGAGATTCTCCTTGTCCTCGTAAATCGCCAGGGTCGCTCGAAACGCCTCGATCGCGGGATCGAACGCGCCCTGTTCCTTTAAAGCCAGCGCGAGATTGAAGGAGAGAATAGGATCGTCGGGCGCGGAGAGGAGAGCCTGCTTGTAGAGCGCCGCGCCCTGCTCCAGGTCTCCCCGTGCGACCGATACATTCCCGAGAAATGTCAGCGCGCGCGCCGAGACCAGGCCGCGCGAGACCGCTTCGCCGAGGTGGCGCGACGCGCCGTCATATCCTTCGGGTCCCATCTGGTAGTACGCGGTTCCGAGATCGTACAAATCGCGCGGAGAAAGGGCCGCGCCGAGCGCGCGGGATTGACGGAAGAGCATGATGGAACGCTCGAACATGCCCTTGGAGAGAGCCCGCTCCTCCTTGACGAAGAGATTCCGGAACGAGGGAAAGTCCTCCCGCAGCATCTTGCGGAGCTGAGAAACATCCTGGCCGATCTTCTCCCACTCCGTCAGGCGTTCCTCGAAATACGCGATCAGCTCCGAGTCGGTCACGATCTCCTCGATCGGCATCTTGCTCCGCGAAATCGCCAGTCCCCACTGGAGATAGTACCGCGCCAGCTCGAGCCGGGCAGCATGATCGATCGGATCCTCCGCCAGATGCTTCTCCGTCTGCGTCACGTCCAGCGTCGGGGGGCCGGCGGCGGCCTCCGTGCGCCATGGAGCATAATCGTAGATGAGCACGGCGACGACCGCGCCGATCACGACGGCGATGAGGATCGACGGGCGACCGTCCGGCCGCGGGAGCCACGAACGAAATCGCACCCATGCCTGATTCAACACTTTCCACTCCGCACTTTATCTGCTATCCTCCCGCGTCATGTTATCACGCTTTCGAAAGATGACGAAGTGGGGAGTCATCGCGGTCATCGCCGCGTTCATCATCACGATCTTCGCCGATTGGGGCGCGCAGATGACGGGATTCTCCCAGTCGACCTACGCGCTGAAGATCAACGGCGAGGAAGTCTCCTACGATGTCGTCGACCGCATCGTCCAGGACAGGGTCCAGAAGGCGGGCGTCCTCACTGATTCCGCCCAGCGGGATCTCTACAGGAACGTCATCGACGAGATCATCTACGAGAAGCTGGCCATGCAGGAGGCGAAACGGCTCAGCCTGTCCGCCACGGATGACGAAATCTACAGGCAGACGAGGGACAGGCTCTTCCGAACCGAGGATGGAACGTTCGACAAGGGCCGTTACGACCGGGCGCGCCGCGACCTCCCGTCAGCCCAGTGGATGCAATATGAGAAGATGATCGGTGACGATATCACGCTCACGAAAATTTTCCTCGCGACCACGTCCGCGATCGTATTCACGCCCCAGGAACTCGATGACTACTACAATCTCCGCTACCAGCGGGCGGGCCTCCGGCACATTCTCATCCGTCCCGGAGACTTCATCCCTGAATACCAGGCCATGGCTTTCTATGAGGCTTTTCCCGACTCCTTCATGATCCCCGAGCGCGTGAAGGGGCGCCATATTCTCTTCCGGATCCCCCAAAATGCGCAGGCCGACGTCCTGACCGACGCGCGCGCCCGCGCCGAGTTCGCGCTCGTCAGGCTCCAGGGCGGCGCAAGCTTCGAAAAGCTTTACGCCGACGCCAAGAACGACACTTCCAACATGATTCTCGCGGAGGAACTCGACTGGTTCACCCGAGGGCAGATGGTGCCCGCCTTCGATTCCGTCGCCTTCTCGTATCCGACGGGCCGCCCCAGTCCGATCATCCAGACGCAATTCGGATTCCACATCGCCTTCTTCGATGCGCATGAAATGCCGCATCGCGAGTCGTACGACAAGGTTTCCGAAAGTATCCGCGCCCGCCTTTCCGGCGAGAGTGAACTTCAACAGGCTCGTGCTCATATCGAGGAGATTCAGAAGCGGATCCAGGGCGGCGAATCGTTTGAAGCGCTGGCCCGGCAGTTTTCCAGCGGGGCCAGCAAGGCGTCCGGCGGCTGGCTGGGCGACGTCATCCCGGGCGAGATGACTCCTGAGCTCTATCCGGATACAGGAAGCCTCGAACGAATCGGCAAGGAAGTCGGCGATCTCGGCCAGGGCGGCGAGATCGTGCTGCACCCGGCAATCTCGAGGGCGGTTTTCGATCTGGAGGTCGGGAAGACATCCGACATCCTCATGTCCCGGCACGGATACCACATTGTGCGCATCGAGCGGCGGCGCGGGGGAGATCCTGACCTTCGCGAGCAGTTTCAGACGAAGCTGGAGCGTGAATACCGGGGATTCCTGAAGCAACAGCTCTTCCGCGACTGGCAGGTCTCCCTGAAGGCGGGCGCGGACATTGAATACAGTGCCTCGGTGGAAAGCAGGATGAAGGGGATATAGGAATAAATCCTAAATCCAAACATGATTTATCCTTCCAACTTCCCCATGTGACTAAACTTCCCCATGTGACTAAAATAAATGGGGCGGCCCGTTTGGGCCGCCCCTGTTCAGAATCGCTTTACGAGCGGGGAGAAAGCATCGAGACGATCGAGAGCGACGACGCGATGATGAGCGCGTTCGTCATCGTGATCCCGAAGACAATCCAAGCCAGGATGCCCTTGATTCCGTGAGCGAGGTTGATGATCAGCTGGGACGGATCCATACCGGCCGTCGAGATCGCGGCATCGAAGATCTTGATCGTGTTCAGCATGAAGGCCACGCCGAGCACGAATCCAATCAGAATGGCAAGAATCGAACCGCCAAACAGAAACCACCTACGTAACATGGACATAAAAACTTCCTCCTTTAACCTTTTAGGCCCCCACTTGAAGGCCCCCGAAATTTCGTTACCCGTCCGTTCCTGCCCTGAGCCGTTCGCTCATCGACGGTGCATTTGAAGGCGTAATATGCACGCAACTAAAATAATGTCAATGATTTTTTTGGAGGAAGCCGATCCGTCACAGTCTGCAGGAAAATCGAAATATCCGCACAATTCTATTTCACGGCTGCGTTGAACTCGAATATCGGCAGGAGAACGGCCAGCACGATCCCCCCCACGAGCGTCCCCATCACGATGAGCATCAGGGGTTCGAGAAGATCGGCGAACCGCTCCGCGCTGGCCTCCACTTCCGACTCCCACCCGGCCGCCATTTCCGTCATGAGCTGCGGCAGGGCGCCGGAACTCTCCCCGATGGTCACCGCTTCCACCGCCAAGGCGGGAAAGACGCCGGTCTCCTGGAGCGCCCTGGCCAGTTGAACGCCCTGGGCGACGCGGGGACGGGCGGCCATGGAGGCCTGATGGTAACGGACGGAACCGGAGGCTTTGCCCGCGATTTCCATCGCCGCAAGGATATCGACCCCATTCGTGAGAAGCGACCCGAAGCTCCTCGACCACCGCGCGACCGAAGCCTTGGAGAGAATCTTCCCGATCATCGGCAGAGCATAAAGCAGGTCCTCCAGCCGGCGCCGGCCCCTCTGGGAATTCATCACGCGCCGGCCGAGAAACGCGAGAAGGACGATACCGGCGATTCCCGGCCAGAAACCCGTCTGAATGAGATCGGACACGACGAAGAGAATGCGGGTGGGAAGAGGAAGCACCATTCGTGTGCCCTCGAAGAGCTTCGTGATCGTCGGAACGACGTAGATGAAGAGGAAGCAGACCACCCCGACGGCGATGAGCGCCACCATGAGAGGATAGAAGAGCGCTCCCCGAAGGCGCCGTCGAAAGATCAGGCGCTTCTCCAGCAACTCGGAGTAATTAAGAAGCACTGCGGCGAGGTCCCCCGATACTTCGCCCGCCTCGATCATCGCCACGAGCTCCGATCCGCCGGATGAAACGCCGTCGCCGCCGCGTCCTCCCATCGCGCGCGAGAGGGCGTCGGAGAGTTTCAGGCCGCGGCTGACTCCCTCGTTGATCGCAGTCAACACGGTCGCCATCGATCGGTCGGAAGCGGATGAAGCGAGCGCGGTAAGCGCCTTGTCCATGGGAAATCCGGCGCGCAGCAGGACACCGAGCTGGCGCGTGAAGGCCGCCATCCATCCGAGGCTCGCGGATCGCGGCCGGGCATCGGCCTTTTCACGCAAGCTGACGGGTGTGACTCCTGATTCCCGGAGCAGAGTCCGGGCATGGCGTTCATTCTCCGCGACGATTTCTCCCACGACGGATTTACCGCCCTGCGCGGAGATCGCCTTGTAGGCGTAGATCGGCATCAGGGAGAGGATTTTTCTTCGCCGGCGCTCGCATCCGTCACACGGATGATCTCGGAGGGAGTCGTGAGCCCGCGCAGGACCTTGTCGCGGCCGTCTTCCTTGATGGTCTTCATTCCCTTCTTCCGCGCCGCGCGGAGAATCTCGCCGGAGGCGCGGCGCGCGAGGATCATATCCTTCACATCGTCATCGACGAGCATCAGCTCGAAAAGGCCGAGCCTTCCCTTGAAGCCGACGCCCTCGCATGTCTCGCAACCGGCCGCGCGATACACGTGCGTGTCCTCCGGCAGATCGAGCGCGCGCGCGTCGGACCTGTCAACCTGGACAGGTTGACGGCAATTCATGCAGAGCTTCCGGACAAGCCGCTGCCCCATCACGCCGCGCATGGTGGACGAGAGCAGGTAGGATTCGATGCCCATATCCTGGAGCCGGGGCGGCGCCGACGCCGCGTCGTTCGTGTGCAAGGTCGAGAGGACAAGATGGCCCGTCAGAGCCGCCTGGACAGCGATGACGGCCGTTTCGCTGTCGCGGATCTCCCCTACCATGATGATATCGGGATCCTGGCGCAACAGCGACCGGAGACCGGACGCGAAGGTGAGGTTGATCCGCGGGTTCACCTGGACCTGCCCGATTCCCTGCAGTTGATACTCCACCGGATCCTCCACGGTGAGAATATTCACGCGACCCGATTTCAACGTTTCGAGCGCCGCATAGAGCGACGTCGTCTTCCCCGAGCCGGTCGGACCCGTCACGAGAATGATCCCGTGCGGTTGTCCCAGGAGTTCCTGCCAGCGCGTCAGGGTCTCGCCGTCAAGACCGAGATCGGTCATGCCGTACCGCACGGAGCTGCGATCGAGAAGCCGGAGAACGACGCGCTCGCCGAGCGGAGTGGGAATCGTGGAGACGCGGAGGTCGATCTCCCGACCGCCCATCGCGAGCGCGATCCGGCCGTCCTGCGGCAGTCGCGTCTGGGCAATATCGAGTCTCCCGAGTATCTTGATGCGCGAGACGACGCCGGGATGAAGTCCGCGCGGCAGCCGGTCCTGCTCGGAGAGGACGCCGTCGATCCGGAACCGGATCACGCTCTCGTCTTCGTACGGCTCGATGTGCACATCCGACGCGCGCTTCTCCGCCGCCTTCTGAAGAAACGATCCCACGAGCCGGACGACCGGGGCATCGTTCGCCAGTTCCTCCAGCTCCCGCACGTCCGCTCCGTCGCGTTCGAGTTCCTCGATCGCATCCTGCCGCCCGGACCCGGTGTCGTATTTCTCCATGACGAACCGCCGGACATCCTTCGCCTCCGCTTCGACAAACGAAACGTCGCGATCGAGAAGCATTCCGATTTCCATGGCCGCGGCCCGCGCATCCGAGGAACCGAACACGATCACCTTTCCATCTTCATCCCGAAGAGGCGCGATGGCATACGTGAGGAGAAATTCCTTGGGCCAGGATGTGAGGACGCGGGGATCGAATCGCTCGCGGTGGATCACGAGTTTTCTTCACCACGAAGACACAAAGACACAAATAATATTTCATATGATCGGATCATCGGCGAGGACGATTTCATCACCATCATGGATACCAAATATTTATTTTCTTGGTGACTTCGTGTCTTCGTGGTGAATTCCACTTCACCGCGGTATCCACTTGTCCGTCTCGCTGGAACTGTCGCCGGGGCGGATCCGCGATTCGATCTCGTACTGCAGCCGCTCCTCTTCCGTGATCTCGCGCGCCTCCGTCGGATCGGTCACGACCCGCGGACGGACGAAGATCAGGAGGACGGTCTTCGACTCGGACGATCTCGTGGACTTGAAGAGCGTGCCGAGGATCGGAATGCGCGCGAGCCAGGGGGTTTCATTCTGCGTGAAGTCGTCCTGCGTCCGCAGGAGCCCGCCGAGGACGATATAGTCGCCGTCGGCGATCTGGAACTTCTGCTCGATCTCCCGCGTCGTGAAGACAGGCAGGGACAGGCCCGCTTCCGCGCCGGTGTTGCGGTTCTGGATCTCCATCCGCGATTCGATCAGGATGTCCCCCTTTTCGCCGATGTGGGGCTTGATCCTCAGGTTGAGGCCGATGTTCCTGTACTCCACGTTCTGGAAGATGGAACTGCTGCCGGCGATCTGGACGTTGTCCGCGCTCACGGCGCGCGACGTCACGACGGGCGTCAGGTTGCCGACCCGGAGAGTCGCGACTTCATTGTCCAGCGCAAGAATCTGCGGCATCTGGAGGACATTCGTCTTCGACGAGGTGAGGAGCGCGTTCAGCATCGCAGCGACGATGGAGCCGCGGACGGCGCCGATCGTCAAGCCTCCCTGGGCCGCCAGGGCCTGGTAAGTCGGCAGGAATCCCACGGGATCGGACCTCACAAAGCCCCGCGTATGCCCCTCCAGCGGCTGATCCGCCGTCACGAGGCTCGCGCCGATCGCGCGGGCCTCGTCAAGATTCGTCTCCAGGATGACGCCGTCGATCAGAACCTGCGCCTTCCTGATGTCGAGTTCCTTGATCACCCGCTCCAGCTTCGGCCAGTCCACGGAGGCCGCGGTCACGAGAAGGGAATTCGTTCGCTCGTCGGAGGAGATCGTGACCTTGTCGGCAAGGCCAGGACCGCCGGCGTCGGCCGCGACTCCGCCCGGCGACGCGCCTGTCGCTCCGCCCGTGGCGAAGATTTTGGAGAGCATCTCCGCGAGCTCCTTGGAGGACGCGTTCTGCAGGCGGATGATGTGGATCGTGCGGAGCGAGTCCGACGGAGCGCGGTCGATGGAAACCACGAAGGAATCGACGAGGTCGACGACCCGGGGCGCGAACGTCGCGAGCGAGATCGCGTTCAGGCGCGGATCGGCGAGGATGACCGTCTGCAGGACGCCGCCGATGTCGGGGGCCTGGTCGAGAGCGTCCAGGCCGAGGAGGCTCTTCAACTGCTTCACGGCATCATCGGCCTTGGCGAACGTAAGGTTGTAGACCTTGACGATCCGTTCCGACGCGCGATCGGAGTCGAGCTCGTAAATGAGCCGACGAGCCTGATCGTGCAGCACATCGTCCGTCAGGACGTAGATCATGTTCGTCCGCTCGTCGACGACGACCTTGAAGGGCGGAGCCGAGCCGCCGGGGAGCGAGAGGCCCGCGATGATGCCGTTCAGTTTCTCCGCGATGACCGCCGCGCGCGCGTGCTGGATCCGGTAGGACCGGACGGACGCGGGCGTGCGCTCCGTGTCGATGATCCGCAGGAGCTCCGCGATCCGGGCGATGTTGCCGCCGGGGCCCGTCACGATCATCGTGTTCGTCTCCACGTTCACGACGATCTGGTCGGTCGGCTGGAGGAGCGGACGGAGGATCTGCTGCGCGGAGCCGGCCGTCACGGAACGGAGCCGGAAGATGCGCATCACGATCCGGTCCGTCGGAACGGAAGCGTCATCGTCGAGGACGATGGGAAGTTCCGACTGGACCGCGGTCTGGCGGGAGATGATCTTGACGACATTGCCCGATTCGACCGCCGCGAAACCTTTCACCTCGAGTATGGAAAGGAAAATCCTGTAGACGTCATTGAAGGGAATCGGCTTTCCGGAATAGACCGTGATCTCCCCGGCGATGTCGTCGTCGATGATGAAATTCTTGCCCGTCACCTGCGAGACCCACTGGATGAAGGTCCGCAGCGGCGCCTTCTCGAACTGCATCGTGACGGAATTGGCTCCGCGCGGCCGCATCGGAGCGGTGTCGGCGATGTTGGTCTCCGGAGGCATCCGCATCGGACCCGCGTCCGCGGATTCGCCGCGGAGAATCGTGACGCCGACGGAATCGGCGAGCGTCTCCAGGTCCGTCGCGGAGCCTCCTAATTCCTTCATCTTGTCCGCGATCGCATTGCGGAAATCGCCGCGCGGATAAAGGTCGTATCCCGTCGTATAAAGCTCAAGCGCCCGCGCGTTATCCTTCAGGTGATACTGCGCGAGATATCCGCCGTAATACATCGCGTCATCGCCGAGATTGGATCCGGGAAAAAGCCGGACAAGCCGTTGAAATTCCGCGATGGCTTCTTCGTGCTTCTTCATCTTCGAAAAGAGAATGAGCCCCTTCTGGAAGAGCGCGTCATCGGCCTTCGGTCCCGACTCCGCGGCGACGGAATCGAGGAGCGAAAGCGCTTCCGCGAACTTCCCGTCGCGCGCGAGACGCTTGGCCTGCTCCACGCGCCCGTCCTGTCCGGCGGGCGCGGCCGTGGAAGCCGGCGCCGCGGGAGCCTGGGCCGCGCTCTGACCCGCCTGCGGAAGAAGGAGCGCGAGGGCGAACGCGAGCGTGATGAAGAAGCGACGCATTATTTTCTCATCACGTAGGTCAAAACCTGATCCTTCCCGTCGCGCTCGAACAGGATGTAGATCTCCTGGGCTTTCTTGGTCTGCTCCCACACCTGCGCGCTCCGCTCGAGCGAATCGAGCATCTGCCCGTTGATGGCCTTGATGACGTCATTGGGCAGGATTCCCATCTTCCGCACGATCGAGTTCTCCGCGACGACCGTCACCTTGAATCCGACGATCCGGCCGCCGCGCACCTCCGGAACGATCTTCGACTGCCCGATCAATTCCTCCGGCGACCGCACGGAGGCATTGACTTCGGCGCGGGAAATGTTCATCGCGGAGG
>CAZCME010000007.1:56908-223856 GCA_964499705.1 uncultured bacterium
TGGGCGAGCCGGCCGGGCCGGGCGGAGCCGAAGCCTCGACGAGCTGCGGCTGCGCTTCGGGCGGAACACCGAGCTCGAGACTGCGCGTTCCATAGGTGCCCCGGATGACGACGGCGTTCGGCTCGATCCGCAGGATCTTCTCCGCGTTGGAGAAGACCTTCATGCCGGGCCGGAAAAGCGCGATGGAGTCCGCTCCCGCCGCCATGTTCCTGATCATCGCGGTCGGCTTGGGACCGCCCGCGAAGATGCCGAGAAGCATGAGTTTCCCGGGAGGATCTGTCGGAGCCGTCTGCGCCGCGACTTTTTCCTCCATGGTCGCCCCGAAAATATTCGCCGCCGGATCGAACGACCGGGCCGGCGAGGAGATCGGTTCGATCGCGGTCGCCGCGCCCACGCGCTTGAATTGAGCGGAAGAAAGGCGATACGCGATGACCGCGCTCGTCAGGAGCGCGAGAGACGCCGCAAAGGCGGAAACGGAGAGATGAGGGACGTACTTGCGCATCGAATCGGTAGGATAGACCAAGACCCCGCAAATGAAAAGAGACGAGGCAACTTGCGGATTTCGGGATTCAAATACCGAATTGGACTATGCTATAATCCGCCCATGGGATTGCCGCTCAAGAAGAACCGCCGCTACACCTACGACGATTACGCGAAGTGGCCGGACGATTTCCGGTGCGAGCTGATCGACGGCAGGGTCTACGACATGACTCCCGCGCCGAGCACAATGCACCAATTGTGCGCCGGACGGCTTCACGCAATTCTTTACTTCAAGATGAAGGGCCACCCCTGCCAGGTCTTCATCGCGGCTACGGATGTTGTTCTGTCGAAATACGACGTCGTCCAGCCCGACGTCTTCGTCGTCTTCGATCGAACAAAGATCACCGCCAAAAATATCCAGGGCGCTCCGGACGTCGTCATCGAATTTTTCTCGCCCTCGACCACATTGAAGGACATGCGCGAAAAAAAGCGGCTGTACGAGAAGCACGGCGTCCGGGAATATTTTCTAGTCCACCCGATCGATCGCTACGCGATGCGATATGTACTCCGCAACGGCAAATATGGCGAACCGGATCTCCTGAGCGAGAAGGAAAAGATCATCTTCGAGACACTGAAAAAGGTGGAGATCCCCCTGGCGGATGTGTTCGACGAGTAACAGCTCGTCCTTATCGGCCCAGATATTTCCTCGCATATTCGTTCTCGGGTTCCAGAGCGACGACACGCGCGAACGCGTCTCGGGAGGCGAAGGCATTACCGAGCGCTCTCTCGGACAATCCCAGGAATAGCCATGCTTCGGCGTCACGCGGGGACTCCTCCGTCACGGCCGCATACATGTCGCGCGCCAGGTGAAATTCCTTCACGAGATAATGAATCGTCGCGAGGTTGTAGAGCGCCGTCACGTTCTTCGGATCGACGCGGAGCGCCTCGCGGTAGAGTTCCTGTTCGAGCGACGAGTAGCCCGCC
The DNA here is from genome assembly GCA_964499705.1 of uncultured bacterium. Taxonomy (GTDB): domain Bacteria; phylum UBA8481; class UBA8481; order UBA8481; family UBA8481; genus JBBTKW01. Next base: position 58,373 of record CAZCME010000007.1, read on the forward strand.
GCGTTCGCGGCGCGCGCCTCTTCGAGAATCCGCTCGATCGGCCGGACGGGTTTCATGCGTCGCGGGGCGAGTGGCTCGGGTGCCGGTGATGGGGGAAGCGAGGTCGCGGCCGGAGCGGGAGGCGCAGTCAACACGGCATCGGGATCTGTCGCCGGTTCGACAAGCGGCGGATTGGTCGGTGTCGAAGGTGAGGGCGTCGGCATCGGAGGCGCCGCAGATGCCGATGACGCTTCCGTGTTCTTCACCGCTCGGCCGTTCATCCTGACTTCGACAGGAGGCAGCGAGGCGCGTTGCGGCGCCTGAGATTCCTCGCGGCGAACGCCGCCGAAGGCCCATTCCGCGGAGATCCGATGCGAATGCCCCAGTTCTCCGAACGGCACGAATGCATAATCGAGGGACAGGTCGCGGAGCCGGAATCCCGCGCCCGCCGTCAAGCCGCTGCCGGCTTCGTTTCGACCGTCGTATCCTATGCGGACGGCGAAAGCATCCGCGATCCTGTATTCCGCGCCCGCGCGGATCGCGATTTCCAGCCCGCGAGACCAGTCGATGTCCGCCGTCACGAGAAATCGCGGATCCGGACGATACGCCGCGCCCGCGACGAGCGTGACCGGAAGTTCCTCCTCATCCTGGTAGAACTTCACGCGCGACCCGATGTTCTGCAGCGCAACCGCGAGCGTCATGCCTTCGGGACCGGGCCGGAATTGCGCGGCAAGATCGACCGTGACGCCGGAAGCGGAGGCGTTGTCGATCTGGAGATTATACGCGGCGAGCGAAGCGCCGAGGCTGAGGCGCTCGCGGATCGCGCGGCCGTACGCGACGCGAAAGAGGTAATCATCAGCGCGCACGCTGCCTGCTCCGGTCTTGTTGACCGTCGTCGTCCGCGTGATCGAGCCGTAGTCGACGTAGGAGAATGACGCGCCGAGCCCGCCGGACTGGAAGGGCATGGAGAAGGCGACATCGCCCCGATTGATGTCGAGAATGTTGGCGTCGTATTGCGCGAAGGCGCGGTACCGGTCGTCGTCACCCGCGAGACCGGCGGGATTGTATCGAACCGCGAGCGGTCCGTCCGCGACCGCGATGTATGCGCCTCCCATCGCCGCCGGTGCGCCGCCGACCGTCCCTCGCAGAAGGGAATTCGCGGCCGTCGAGCCCGCCCGATCGCGAGCCGAAGCCGGAAACGCAGCGAGGCAGACGGACACAATGAGAAATGCGAATTGCGAAATGTGAAATGTGAAATCGCCCATCTTCTTCATCCGCGCCTCATCGAACCACCAGAAGTTTCCCCATCTTACGTTCGCCCGACGGTGTCGTCACGATGTATACATACACGCCGCTCGCGACCTGTTATTCCCTCTCATCGACAAGCTTCTGACGTGCGGTTCGCGCGGAAATATTTCCTTGAAGAACCTCGTGACTTTCTGCTTGTCTACGATAGGGCCGGAGCAATGCGAACATCCGTAAAGTTCCGACTTGTGAGTCGCGCCGATTTCACTGTCATCGGAATGAGAATGAATCGATGATTTAGTCCCTGGAGTGAGCGTTGAGTGTCTCACGCGTGAACGTGGACGTACTACTTTTATCGGGGCACGTGTGTATACCAGCACATAATATGAGTAATATTTCAAGGAGGCGGAAGAAAATGCTTTTTTATCCGTAATTGTGATTGTTCAATCGGAGGCATGCATAATTAAGTCCCGATCCAGTGACGTATACATCGCCAAATGCAGTCAGGTTGTTGCTCGGATTCGGAGCCAAGAAACCTGTTCCTACTCGAAAATTCACAGTATCAACTGCAATTGTCGATGAAACAAAAGTCACCTTACTCAGCACGATCAGAATCTCTCCCGAAATTGCCGTTCCGATCCGCACTCTAGCCGCATGGATATAGTTCGTATTACCCGCAATGATCCAGTCTGTGTCTTGCATGGCGCTTGCCGCAAGGTTCGTCAATCCACTCCCGTCGCCGACAAACTTCGCTGCTTGGATCGCCCTTGCGCTAAGTTGCCGCTTTGGCTCCGCATACTTCGCGCAGAACGAATAAGGCGCCGCAACCACCGCTCCTCACTAAGAGTAATACAGTCGACGTTAGAATTCGAATCCCCTAGCTTTCAGATTGGTTGCTCCGCGCGATTGCTCCCGCCCCGGATCACTTAACCGCCAGCAATTTCCATGCAAGCTCGGCGCGGGATTGGACTTTCGATTTGCGGTAGATGTGCTTGACGTGCGTGCGTACGGTTTCGATGCCTATGGAAAGCTCGGTCGCGATGTTCTTATAACTCGTGCCCATCAGGAGCTTCTTCACGATCTCGCTTTCGCGATTCGTGTAGCCCTTCTTCAACTTCCCTGTCTTCGCGGCACGCATCCATCCCTCGGGCCAGGCTCATCGGAAACGCAAATGCCTCGCCTCATCAAACTTGTGTAAATAGAACATCGCGCGGCGGGGGTACCTAGTCCCATAAAGGGGGGATATTTAGCTCCGCCACCCCAAGAAATGCACACTATAAGTATCATTCGAGCGCCGTGATGACTATATGTATCTTTTCTTTCCAAAGTAGAGGCCTGATATTACTGGCGTAATGACATATGCTACTTATAGTCTGTAGACGATTTTTCCCGCTCGCGAATACTTTTTTCCATGAAAAAGAGGCCGTCGCAGCAGGAAATCCGGATCAGTCTCGGGAAGCGGGTCCGCTCTCTGCGTATGGAAAAAGGCTGGTCGCAGGAAGCCTTGGCCGAAGCCAGCGACCTCCACCGCACCTACGTCGGCGGCATCGAGCGCGGCGAACGGAACATCAGCCTCAGGAACATCGAAAAGCTCGCCGCATCCCTCGATGTCTCGATCCTGAACCTCTTCGAGGAGGAGAAGGACGCGGAGGGGGAGTAAGACAGGGTCCTACTCGAACATCTCCCATGCCAGAATCCGATCGGCCGGAATTTCAATCCGCGCGCGCATTCCAACCACGCGGGCCAGATCCGACGGCGCCAATCCCGTTCCCGGCCGCTTGATGGCGATGTGCTTTTCTTCGATGATGGTTCCACGCGGAATTACGTTTGCCGCCACAAGGCTCCGCCTCGCCACGCGCGCGACGTCGGCTTCCGCGGCCGCCGGTTTCTTCTCGCCTGACCCTAGAGCAAGCTCGATATTCCGGATCCGCCGTACCATTTCCGCGAATTCCGCCGGCTCCAGGGACGCCGCGTGGTCAGGTCCCTTCATGGTCCTGTCGAGCGTCAGGTGCTTCTCGATGACGACGGCGCCCAGCGCCACCGCCGCGAGCACCGCGTCGATTCCCAGGGTGTGATCGCTGAAGCCGACCGGTAATTCCCATTCTTTTTTCATCGTCAGCATCGCCCGCAGATTGACGTCCTCCATGCAGGTCGGATAGCACGACGTGCATTGCAGCAGAACCAGGTCGCGCGTACCGGACGTCTTCAGGCAGGACACGGCTTCGCGCACTTCGGAAAGATCGGCCATGCCGGTCGAAAGGACAACCGGACGGTGCAACCGGCCGATCCGCGCCAGGAGCTGCGGATGCGTGATCTCGCCCGATGGAATCTTGATGAAGGGGACGCCGAGCCTGTCCAACGCGTCGACGCTCGCCAGATCAAAGGGCGAGGCCGTAAACGCTATTCCCGTGAAGCGGCAGAAATCCGCAAGTTGTTGAAGCTCGCTTTCATCGAGCTCCCACTCCTTGATCATCTCCAGTTGCGGCCGCGTCCCGCAGTTCCGCGCCTGGTATTCCGCCTGTCCGGCCTCCGAGCTTGCCAGAAGTTCAGGTTGGAAGATCTGGAACTTCACCAGATCGGCGCCGCTTTTCTTCGCCGCCATAACCAGTTCCTGCGCCAGCGCAAGCTCCCCGTTGTGATTGACGCCCGCTTCCGCGATGACAAATGTTCGGCACGGATCGATGACGCGGTTCCAGATCTCGCTCGTCATCCGATCAGCCCGTGCGCCCGGAAACTGAAGAACGTCTTCGGCGTGAGGATCACGTGATCGAGCACGGATATCCCGAGCAGTTCGCCCGCATCGCAGAGTTTCTTCGTGATCTTCCGGTCCCGGGCGCTGGGACGGGCTTCGCCGGAGGGATGATTATGCGCAAGAATGATTCCTGCGGCTCGATCCTTCAGGGGATCGGCGAAGACTTCGCGCGGATGGATGGAGGTCGCGTTCAGGAGGCCGATCGTCACGACGCGGCACTCGATCACTTCTCCCGCGCCGTTCATGGAGACGCAGACGAGATACTCCTGCTGCTTCGATGCTATGAAGGAGATGTGCGGCAGGATGTCGGCGGGCTTCGCGATCTTCGCGCCGTTTGTCGGAAGTCGGCGGCGCGCCCATTCGCGGGCGGCCAGGATGAGACAGGCCTTGGCCGGTCCCAGCCCCTCGACGGACTGGAGCTCCTTCCAGGTCAGTTCGCCGCCCGAGGCTTCGACTTTCCTGCGGATGGCGTCGGCAAGTTTCATGACCGGAACCTTCGTGGTGCCCGAGCCGAGCAGCACGGCGATGAGCTCCGTGTCCGACAGGGATTCCGCACCCTTCCGGATGAGTTTCTCCCGCGGCCGGTCGATTTCAGGAATGCTCGCTATGCGGCGCATCGGGTGTCAGGCTACCACATGGCCCCATGAAGCCGTGACAAAATTCGACACTCGATTGTTGTATGCCACAGCCTGACCCCGCCTATCTCAGCGGGTAGCCTTCTTCTTTCAGGGTCTCATTCACATCGCGGACCATGGACACCCAGAGCGGAACGACGGAGGATGAATCGGCGGCGCCCTCCCAGTGGTATTCGCCGACGGTCCGGATGCCGCGGGTCAGGCGCGCGTTGATGCGGATCTCGTTCCCCTTGACCCAGTATTCTCCGACGAGGTTATGCCGGGCATCCTGCGCGGACGGCGCGGCAATGGCCTTCCGGCGCCACCCGTGCAGAAAAAACTCGGACATGGCCGAGGCCATCCATTCGTGCTTCTCCGTCCCCTTCCACATCCGAAACGGCTCGACGTACACCAGCATCTTCTCCTCGCGTGCCGGATCCGGCGCCTGCATCTTCACCGCGCCGGGTGCGCGGCACGACGACAGGATCCCGGCCAGGATCACAAGAAGGGCGATGGCGAACGTCGGTTTCATGGGGCAGAACACATTATCATAACGCGTGATGGACATCACGCGTTTTTCAGGGCATCGGGGGGTGTTTTTCCACGGAATGCGGCCTCGATATTAAGGGCGCATCTCCCCGCCATCGCAGTCCTGCTCTCAGTTGTCGCCGATCCGAGATGAGGAGCCAGGACAACATTTTCCAGGTCGAAGAGCGCGGGATGGATGACCGGTTCCTTCTCGTAAACATCCAACCCGGCCGCGGCGATTCGTTTTTCCCGCAGCGCCTCGGCGAGCGCGGACTCGTCGATGACCGCGCCTCGGCCGGTGTTGACGAGAATCGCTGACGATTTCATCAGACGGATCTTCTCCGCGGACAGAATTCCGGATGTCCCGGGATTTTTCGGGAGGTGAATCGAGAGGATATCGGAGCGGGATAGCAACGCGTCCAGATCGCATCGCGTCGCCTTCGTATCGCGCTCGAATTCGAGTTTCCTGTTCCGCGCGAAATAGAGAAGCGTCACTCCAAAGCCGAGGCCCATCCGCCCGAAAGCCTGCCCGATCCGGCCGGCACCCAGGATACCGACGGTCTTGCCGGAAATGGCCGATCCGACAAGCTGGGCCGGATCCCAGCCTGTCCATTTTCCGGCGCGCACGAGCCGCTCTCCTTCGCCGATGCGGCGCGCCGCCGCGAAGACGAGCGCCCACGCCATCTCCGCCGTCGCGTCCGTCAGGACATCCGGCGTGTTGGTGGCGTGAATCTCCGCGCGCGATGCCGCGGCCACATCGATGTTGTCGTAACCGACGGCGTAGTTGGCGACAATCTTCAAGGGCCCGCCTTTCGCCGCCTGGAAAACTTCCGCATCAAAACGATCCGACAGCATCGCGACAATGGCGTCGTATTCCCGGATCGCGGACAGCAGCGCGGCGCGATCGAGCCCGTTCTCCACGGTAACGGACCATTCCTCCCTACCAAGCGCCTCCAGCGCTGAAGGAATCAGCCGGCGGGTGACGAGAATCTTCTTTCGGTTCATGCGGGCGCGCCTTCAAGAAGAACGCGAGCATGATGAAAGACGCCATGCCACATCGCGCGCGTCAACCTCCCGGTATTGGTGTTCTGCCGGCTGGGATGGAACGAGGAGATGAGGACACGGCCATCCGGAAGCCGGCTCGCGTTATCGTGCCGAAACGGCGGACGCTCCGACACCTTCATTGTCCGCCAGTATCCCGCCGCGCGCAAAAAATTCTCATGCGCGATGCGTCCGAGCACGACGATGACCCGCAGCTTTTTCAACAACGCCAGCTCCGCCGCCAGGTAGGCGCGGCAATCCTCCAGTTCATCGAGCGAGGGCTTGTTGTCCGGCGGAGCGCAACGCGCCGCGGCTGTGATGTAGCAGTCGTTCAATTTCATGCCGTCATCCCGCGAAACCGAATGCGGCTGCGAAGCGAATCCGAACCGGTGCAGCGCTTCGTACAGCCAGTCGCCGCTCGAATCGCCCGTGAAGATTCTCCCGGTCCGATTGCCGCCGTGCGCCGCGGGAGCCAGTCCCACGACAAAGAGCCGCGCGCCGGGATCTCCGAATCCCGGGACCGGCCGCCCCCAGTAGTCCCAGTCGGCGAATTCGCGTTTCCGTTTCCGGGAGACATCCCGACAATACGATCTCAACCGCGAGCAGCGATCGCAATCGATAACCGCCTTCTGAATTTCCTGAACGCTTTTCCATTCCAAATCCGGCATGATTCCATCGTCAATCGTCCGCCGTAAATCGTCAATCGATTTGCCTTATCGCCCGAAAGCACCCATAATCCGGGGCAGCTCATTACCTCTCAGGAGAAACCGATGCTAGAAGCGAATCACCCCGACCAGTCCATTCCCGTTGAAATGATGCTGAAGGCCGGCCCGATCGAGAATCTCCGCGCCGTCGACGTGACCCGCACCGCCGCCATCGCGGTCAGGCCCTGGGTCGGCCGCGGTGACAAGAAGTCCGCCGACGCCGCCGCGGTCCACGCGATGCGGAGAATGCTGAACGACGACATCGAGATCCGCGGCACGGTGGTGATCGGCGAGGGCGAACGCGACGAGGCTCCGATGCTCTACATCGGAGAGGAAGTCGGCAAGTTCCGGCGTCTGACGGTGCAGGAGCTTCTGGAGAAAGGCGTCCTGGACAGGGCTCCCGACGGCCTGCATCACTACGAGAAGCTGACTCGCGAGATGCTCGTGGATCTGAAGGTCCTCAATACGCTCCGGAAGCAGAAGATGCCGGAAGAGAGGTGGATGAACGACGATGAGCTCCGCGAGCTCGGGATCTGCGTCGTCGACATCGCCACCGATCCTCTCGAAGGCACGACTCCCGCCGCCTACAACAACGCCGGAGCCGTCACGGTCATGGCGATGGCGGAGCGCGGCACCGTCCTCCATGCGCCCGATATGTACATGGAGAAGCTCTGCGTCGGATCCAATGCCGTCGGGGTCATCTCCATCAACGACTCGATCGAGGACCGGATCCGGAAACTCCAGCGCGTCCTCGGCCGGACGTCGCCGCATGACATCAACATCGCGGTGATGAACCGCGGCCGGAGCCTGAAGCTCATCGAGATGATCCGGGAGGTCGGCGCCACGGTGAAGCTGATCGATGACGGCGACCTGATGCGCGGCATCGCGTCCGCCATTCGAGGCTCCCAGATCCATGCGCTCATGGGAATCGGCGCCGCGCCCGAGGGAGTCCTGACCGCGATCGCGATCAATGCGCTCGGCGGGGAGCTACAGGCCAGGCTCGTCTCCCGAAACGTCAATCATACGAACGTGAACGAGAACGGGGAGCTCGTAGGCAAGGGCGACGAGGGAGCCATTGACAATCGGAACGCCTTCCGATTTTCGCCGGACGAAAAGGAACGGATGCGACGGATGAAGATACCTGACGTGGAAAAAGTCCTCCGCGGCGAAAAGATCTTCACCGCATCGGATCTCTGTTCCGCAAACGACGCTGTCTTCTGCGCCACGGGCGTCACGACCGGCGAAGTCCTGAAGGGTGTGCGCGTCTTCCCGGGCGGCGCCGTCACCGACTCCCTGAAGATCGGTTTCTCCGGAATCGTTCACACGCTCCGGTCGATCTACATCAAGGACAAGAAGAAGACCCCGATCAGGATGGATCTGGCCTGATTGCAATGATGAAGCAGGTCGCCCTACTTCGAAATCGCTGAACTCCTTCTCTTGTGGATAACTTTCACAAGGCTGGATTTTCCCTTTGACAGTGTACATTTTGACACTATCATCACCCGGTTTTTCAATCTCAAAGTGTCATCGTGAATCCAATCTGGAGCGATGAAGGAGGAGTCCGATATGAAGAAAGTACTGGCAATCGCAATCATCGGGGGCGTCGCGGCCTCCGCCGCACTTGCAGGCCCCATGGGTCCGGTCAAACCGACTCAGGGACGATGGGGGCTCGAATTCGAAGTCTCCGCCGATCAACGGGACATGGAAGCATCCGGTAACCGCGCCAACAAGCGCGAGAACGACATGCTGAACTTTCTCGGCCGGGCCAGCTATGGTCTGACCGACAAGGTGGAAGTCTCGGTTCGTCTCGGCGGAGCCGACCTCGAAATCGAGGACAAGGCGGACGTGAACACGACCGTCACGCAGTATGACGGAAAGAGCGAATTCGCATGGGGCGTTGCCATCGGCGCGATCCTCTACGACGCGGGCACATGGAACATCGGCGTCTCCGGTAACTACCTTTCTCACTCCGGCCATGCCGGTTCCGGCAGTTTCACCGGCGGCTCGACAGCCAACGATATCGACTATGCGGATTGGAACATCGGCGGCCAGCTCCAGGGCAAGTACGACCAGTTCCTCCCCTACGTCGGCATCAAGTATTCGGATGCGCGCACCAGCTACAACAGCGTTGCGGGAGCGGCGGCAGCCGATGACGAGGCTGACGACAACTTCGGCGTGTACATCGGAGCCGGCTGGGATCTCTCCCCGCAGTGGTCCGGCTACTTCGAAGGCCGTTTCGTCGACGAGACATCGTTCGGCGGCGGAGTTCGCTACACGTTCTGATCTGAATCTTCACAGCGCCCCGCTCTCCCACAGGAGGGCGGGGCGTTTTTTTTGCCCTTCACGCGTTGTTTTTGTTAGCATTCCCCGGATGAATCATCTTCGCATCCCCTGCCTCACCGTCCTCATCCTGGTTTCCATCTTCCCGGCAAGTGCGGACCTCACTCATACGGTCGCTCCGGGTGAAACTCTCTCTTCCCTCGCGGAACGATACCTCGGCAATTTCAACGCCTATTCCCGCATCGCGCGGGCGAATGGAATCGAGGCGCCTTATGCGCTCCGCATAGGCCAGAAGCTGCGCATCCCGACCGACACCGGCTCGCCAAAGGCATCGCCCGTCCGCGACACCGCGCCGGCTCGCTCTCCGGGCATTCCCGTTCCTCCTTCGCCTGCGGTCGTCAAAGCTCCTCCGCCGGAAATCGAGATCGAAGAACAGGAGCTTGTCCTCATAGACGTTCTGGGTTACGTCGAGAAGATGAGGAGCGGCGCCGTCGACACGATCGCGCGCGGAGAAAAGCTTCGTCCCGGAGATTCCCTGAGGACCGCTCCGGCTTCGCATGCGCTCCTGTCGGGAATGAACGGCGAACGGTTCGTCCTCGGCCCGTCAACGACTGCGGTCATCCAGGAACTCTCCGCGACCTACTCCGACCGCCGCATCGTCGTCCGGATCGACCAAGGCCAGCTCGGATTCAGCGTGCCCGAGATCCCCTTCCTCTCCCGCTACCTCTTCGAAACGCCGACGGGAGCGGTCAGCACGCGGTTCGGATCGCTGCAGCTTGTCGTGCGTCCTCCTGAATTCACGAGCGTCTCCGTCTTCGACGGAAAGGCTCAAGCCCAGGTCCCGATGGGCTCCGTCGACCTGGACGCGGGAACGGGAGCGGTGCTCCGCACGATGGAGCAAGCGCCGGTGCCTCAACCGTTGCCGCCGAGGCCGGGTCTCTCCGTCGAAACATCCGCGACGATGATCATCCTCGCCGCCGCCGCGCGCCCCGGGCAGAACATCGCCTTCGACGTCTTCTCCGATGGAAATTACCAGCGCCTCTTCGCCTCCAAGACCGTGCCCACGGATGCCACGGGCGTCGCGCTGACGCGGATCGATCTTCCGTCCTCGCTCTTCTGGATCCGGTCCCGCGCCGTCGACATGAACGGACTCTCCGGCGAAGCCGCCTTCGCCGGACCGGTCATGCCGTCGAGGAATTAGATGGCCTCTCAGACGCTCACGGTCGAACCGGGGCAGTTTCTTTTTCTCCAGGGCCAGCCCAGCGCGTCGTTCTACATCCTGAAGAAAGGCATCGCGGAAGTGCTCGTCACGAACGAGCTCGACATGCCGACGGAACAGGAAGTCCTCTCGCACGCGCGGCGTGTCGCGCTCCTGGACAAGCCCAACATCCCGATCGGCGAGATCGGTGTCTACGAAGGAACGGGCCGTTCCGCGTCCATCCGCGCGCTCGACCGGTGCGAACTTGTCGAGGTCGCCGGAGGCCGCCAGGCGCTCCAGGACTGGGTGCGCGGCAATCTCCAGGCCGGGCTTCTCATCGCCCGGACGCTTGTCGCGCGCATTCTCGACAACCACAAGAGATGGCATCGGGTGTATATCCTCACGAACCGCATGCGCGTCTACATCGAGAACTTCACTATGCTCTACTCCATATTCAGCACGCGCCACGAGGCGGGCACGCCGTTCGCCAACCAGGTGGCTCTCGGTCGCGAGCTCATCGCCAAGCTCGATCAGACGACGCCGCCGAATCTTTCGAACGTCGAACGCAACGTGCCCGACGAGAATTCTCCCTTGCCGCAGAACGAGCCCTTCGCGGAGCTCGAGCTGGCGTACTTCTTCCAAATTCTCCTCTTTCAGCCCGATCGAAACCTGGAGTGGGTCATAGCGCCGACTCAGCCGCATGCGCTGACGTATATCACGAGCCGGCTGACGGAAATCCTCCCGAAGCTTTCCAAGATCCTGCACGTGGAGATGCGGAAGCTGGAGATGACCGTCGATGCGCTCTTCGGCACCGAGGGCCTTGTCCAGGCCTATGTCCAGATGGTCTCGCATCTCTCTCCGGACCAGCGCGAATCGGCTCTGCCGTACGTCAACCGACTCTCGACCGTCGCGCGGGACATGCGCGAGAGCGTCACGGCGATGTGGGGCGACACGTTCCCGAAGCTGAAGGAACTCGATACCGAGATCAACGCGCTCCAGAGCGCCGCGACGGGCGCGTCCCAGGTCATGGCCGCGTCCGCGCAGCAATCGGCGCCGACGCGCGTGGATATGTCCGAGGCGATGAACCTGCCGGCTGCTCTCGACAGCCTCGTCTTTTCCAACGCGGAGAAGGAAGCGCTGGCCATCTGCATGGGAACGGTGAAAGCCGAGCCGAAGTCCGCCTACTCGTCCTTCTGGAAGCTGTATCCCCGGCTGTGGCAGTGCACGCTCGGGAAGCACATGCCGGAGCTCATGGCCTTCCTGCGGTACGGCATCGCGTGCCCGGAGCCCTGGTCGAAGCCGCCGGGAATGGATCTGAACATCCCGATCGGCGGCCCCATCATCTTCGCCGATCAGTGGCTGCATAAGATCTACAGCAGCGAGTCGCCGCCGTCCCGGAACGACCTGGGGCAGACGATGCAGGAGGTGCTCCGCGAGAGCAAGCAGACGCAATACGCGCCGGACGAACCGGATCCGCACATGGATCCCGTCCGGTTCGAGATCGACATGATGCTGTCCCGCGCCGCGCGAGCCTTCTCCGGAGGACGCGGCGAGCTGGCGACGATCCGGAGGACGCCCGCCGAAATTCAGGAGCACGTCGACAAGACCGTCTCGACGGCGCGGATCGCGGAGGCGCTCGTCAAGCTCCTGCAGATCGACTTCACGGCCTTCATCCGCGATGTGCGCGTGCTGCTGGAGGAACGCTCGGAATTTCTCCCTGCGGAAGTACTGCCGTATGTCATCATCATTCCCTCGGGCGGCGAGCGGGCGATCTGCTGGCAGGAGTTCGAAGGCCGCGCCAAGGACACTCCGGGCCGGATCTGCTTCCCCCTCCTGTCCGAGAGCGACGTCTTCGACACCGTCATCCTCGCGACGGCCAAGTATCGATGGGATCTCGCGAAGTCGGTTGCCGGAGCGGACTGGATGAATCCCGCGGACGGCGGCATGACGGGGCGCTATTTCGATTACTCCTCCTTCTATAAGAAGAATCCGGAACTCTCCGACGACCAGAAGGCGAAACTCGACGCGATCTATTCCAAGGCCGCCATGGATGCCGACCGGTACGCGGCGGAATATGCGATGTGGGTGAAGGGGGAATCCCAGGGCATCCAGAAGCTGAACAAGATCGCGCGCACGATCTTCGCGGAGTTCGTGCCGTTCACGTTCGAGATCCGGCAGAGGCTCGTGAAGCAGCCCGCCTTCCAGGAGATCCTGCGGAAGGATTCGAACAAGAGACTGAGGAAACGGCAGGAACTGGAGCGGCGCATCTACGCGCTCGAAAAGAAGGGCGTCGCGGTGGGAACGACATTCGATACGGCGCTGCGTATCAACGAAGTCCTTCCGGAATGAGGCATGGGGGGACATTCTCCAACATTCCAACATTCGGAATGAAGGAGTTACGCCCTAGGAATCGTAAGTATCTGAATTATCAATGTTGGAATGTTGGAGAATGTCCCCCTTGTTGCGGATAGGCGTCGTCGGTGTCGGCCACCTCGGAAAACATCACGCTCGCCTCCTGCGGGACATCGAGGGGTGCCGTGTCTGCGGCATCTTCGACAATAATCCGAAAGCTCTCGATAAAGTCGCGCGGGAGTTTTCGCTTCCGGTCGCGTCCTCCTTCGAAGCGTTGCTCGATTCCGTCGATGCCCTGACCGTCGCCACTCCGACCGTCACGCACCATCCCGTGGCCCTGGCGTCTCTCTCTCGCGGCATTCACACCCTGGTCGAAAAACCGATCACGCCATCCCTGGCCGAGGCCGAGGAACTCCTGGCGATGGCGGACAAGTCGGGAGCGCTGTTGCAGGTGGGACACGTGGAGCGGTTCAACGGGGCCATTCTCGCGGTCAGGGAATACATCAGCGATCCGCGATTCATCGAAGTACACAGGCTTTCGCCGTTCCCCGATCGCTCGACCGACATCGGCGTCATCCTCGACGTCATGATCCACGACATCGACATCCTGCTGTCGCTCGTGGATTCTCCCGTCGTCCGGATCGACGCCATCGGCACGAGCGTCATCACGACGATGGAGGATATTGCGAACGCGCGGATCACCTTCGCCTCCGGATGCGTCGCGAACGTCACCGCCTCGCGCATCTCCTACCAGACCATGCGAAAGCTCCGCATCTTCTGCCCCGACCGGTACATCTCCGTGGATTACCACAAGCAGGACGCGGTGATGTACAGGAAAAAGTCCGGAGTCACGACTCCTGCAAGCATGAACGACATCGAGCGCGTGGCTCCGAAGATCACGAAGACGGAGCCGTTGAAGCTCGAGCTGGAGGCCTACGTCGCGGCCTGCCGCGGCCAGCAGATCCGCGCCGCCTCCGGGACCGAAGGAAGGGACGCGTTGAAGATGGCGTTGGAGATCGGGCGACAGATTCGAAAGGGATGATTTATGAGGGAAGAAGTACTTCATCCTTCATAATTCATCCTTCATCCTTCATACTGGCCCCATGAGCAGAATTCTCATTATAGCGGGCGATCCGTCAGGGGACGCCCACGCTGCGGAGATGGTCCGGAGGTTGAAGACGATGTCGCCGGACGAGGAGATCGCCGCGGTCGGCGGACCGGCGCTGGCGGCGGCGGGGGCGAAGCTGATCGCCAATCTCGTCGGGGAAGCCGTGACCGGTTTTTCGGAGGTGATCGCGCATCTTCCGCATGTCCTGAAGCATTACGTGACGGCGCTGACGGCGGCAAAGCGCGCCGACCTTGTCGTCTTCGTGGACTATCCCGGATTCAACCTCGCTCTGGCCAGGGACATTTTCAAATTGTCGCCCCGTCCGAAGATGCTCTGGTATATCGCTCCCCAGGTCTGGGCCTGGAACAAGGGGCGGACCGGCGTCATGAGCCGGATCCTCGACAGGATCGCCGTCGTCTTTCCGTTTGAGGAGAAGATCTTCCCCAACGCGGAGTACGTCGGGCATCCGCTTCTTGATCTTCCTGTTCCTGAACCGATCGCGGAATTCGACGGATCGCGCGTCGTGGCGCTCCTGCCGGGTTCGCGGAAGAACGAGATCAGCCGGCACATCGGCGTCATGATCGATGCGGCGAAGATTCTTGCGCGGCGCGGCTGGCGGCCCGTCATCTCCATGTCGAATCCGGATTTCCTGCCGCGGTTCGAGCGCGCCGAATGCGAGCTCTACTCCGGCAGTCCCCGCTCGCTCCTGGCTTCCTCCGAGGCGGCCATCGTGAAGTCGGGCACGTCCACTCTGGAGACCGCGCTTCTCGGCAAGCCGCTCGTCGCCATCTACCGTCTCTCGTGGATCAGCTACATGATCGGAAAAGTGCTCGTCGACATCAAGCACTTCGCCATGCCGAACATTCTCCTGGAGGAAGAGGCCGTGCCGGAATTATTGCAGCAGCAGGCAACGGCGGAGCGGATCGTGTCGAAGCTGGAGCACCTGGACAAGTCCGGTGCCGAAAAAGCATTCTCGCGCCTGCGGGATATTCTCCAGAATCGCGGCAGCGCCCAGCGCACGGCCGAAATCTGCCTTGAATTGCTCGGCAAGCGACAAGTCGCCGCACGACAAGTCGTATCTCCTCTCCCCGCATGATCCTACGGACAGCGGAACGATTTCGCCCCGCGCGCATTCCGCTCTTCTGGGCCAACGTCGCCATGGTCGTCGTCGTCGCCACGAACGGCATCTCCCTCGTGACGCTCCAGCCGATCATCGACCGGATCTTCGTCTCCCCGGAGGATCCTCTTGTCTACGCTGTCCCGTACTCCTCGTTCGTTCTGACCTCCTCGAAGACGAGACTGCTGATGATTCTCACCGCGTTCTTCGTCGCCTCGCGCATGATCTATTCCATCTCGCTCTACGCGCAGCGCTATCTCATGATGATCGCCGGAGAAAAGATGGTGCATGAGCTCCGGATCGATCTCTACCGACAGATCCTCTCGCTCCCGCCCGCGTTCTACGCGAAGCATCGCTCCGGGGAACTCGTCTCGAACCTGACCTCCGACCTCGGGCTCGTCCAGCACCTGGCTTCGACCATCACGGCGGACCTGATCCGGAGACCGTTCGAGATCGTCTTTCTCATCGCACTTCTCTTCTGGATCAACTCGGGGCTCGCGTCGACGTCGCTCCTCGTAGCCCCCTTCGTCGTCCTCATCGTGCGGCTCCTGGGCGGATCGGTCCGGCGCCGGTCCGGAAAGATGCAGGCGCGAATGGCCGATATCGCGGGCAATCTCGGAGAAACCGTCTCGGGGATCCGGATCATCCAGGCGTTCAACGCGGAGCAGACCCTGTTCACGCGCTTCATGAACCTGGCGCAGGATTATGTCGCGCGGGCGCGCCGGACGTATCTGCTGACGGCGCTGGCGACGCCGGCGACGGAAACGGTCACGGCCCTGGGGATCGCGGCGATCATCATCTACGGAGGCCGGGCGGTCATACACGGCGATATTTCCACGGGCGAATTTTTCGCCTTCATGGCGATCCTGATGGCGACGTACCAGCCGGTGAAGACCTTTGTCAATGCGCTCTCGGAAGCCGGGAGGGCCGCCGCCAGTCTCGACCGGGTCTACGCGATTCTCGATACCGTTCCGTCGATCCGCTCCGACCCCGGCAGCGGCAAGCCGGCGGTTTTCGCCGATGCCCTGCGGATCGAGGATGTGTCCTTCTCATACTTGAGCGGGAAAGATTCCGTGGAAGCGCCTGTGCTCTCTGACATTTCCCTCTCTGTCAGGAAGGGCGAAACCATCGCGATCGTCGGACCGTCCGGTTCCGGCAAGACAACTCTCCTGTCGCTCATCCCGCGGTTCCACGATCCGAGCTCGGGACGGATTCTTCTCGACGGCGTCGACTTGAAGGAGCTCGACCTGGTCTCGCTCCGCCGGTTGATCGGGATCGTCACGCAGGATACGTTTCTCTTCCACGACACGATCCGCTCCAACATCGCGCTCGGAAGACCTCGCTCCACGGACGCGGAGATCATGGCCGCGGCGAAAGCGGCGCACATCGCGGACTTCATCCGGGCGCTTCCGGAAGGTCTCGACACGATGGTCGGCGAAAGGGGCACGCGCCTTTCCGGCGGAGAAAAGCAGCGGATCGCGATCGCGCGCGCTCTTCTCGTCGATCCGCCCATCCTGATTCTCGACGAGGCGACGAGCTCCCTGGACAGCGAATCGGAGCGGCATGTCCAGGCGGCGATCGAGGAGTTGATCGAGGGAAGAACGACGCTCATCATCGCGCACCGGCTCTCCACGATCCAGCGCGCGTCGAGGATCGTTGTCGTGTCGGGCGGGCGCATCGTGGAGCAAGGCTCGCACGACGTCCTCCTGTCCGGGCGAGGACTCTATGCCCGGCTGTATGAGATGCAGTTCGCGGGCATGCCCGGGCCGGGCGCGCCTGACCCGGGCAAACCTGGCCGGGGATGACGGACTACCTCTTCCGCTCCCGCCTGCTCCGTCTCGCGGCGGCGCCGCTGTCCGCCGCTTATCTCGCCGCGTTGAAGCTCCGCCCCGCCCCCGAGGTCACGCGCCTGGCGGCGAAGGTGATTTCCATCGGCAATATCCACGTCGGCGGCACCGGCAAGACGCCGCTCGTATTGGCGCTGGCCCGACGATTGAAGGCGCTCGGCGCGGAACCGGCCATCGTGTCGCGCGGTTACCGTGGCCGCCTCTCCGCCGTGGGCGCCGAAGTCACGGCGGATTCATCCGCGGATGATACGGGCGACGAGCCGCTCGAGCTCGCCCGGGCCCTGGAAGCCGTTCCCGTCTTCATCGGACGCGACCGCGTGGAGGCCGCGAGAAAAGCGATGCTGAAGGGGCGCGTCCTCATTCTCGACGACGGCTTTCAGCACCGGCGGCTTCACCGCGACCTCGATGTCGTCGTGATCCCGGGATCATCGCGGCCGCGCGATCAGCGCATGCTACCGCTGGGACGATTGCGGGAGCCGCTCCCGGCATTGCAGCGGGCGGATGCCGTGGTCCTTGTGCGGGAGGTCGGCGAGGAGGAATCCGATCCGACAGCCTGGAAGGAGTGGACGGACGCTCCGATCTTCACGGCGGAGCGGATCATCGACCGCGTTCGCCCGCGGAGGGGAACGGTCGATCCTGTCGCGCTTCTCGGAAGAAAGGTGGTCGTCTTTTCCGGCGTCGCGAACCCTTCGCGTTTTCTGCGCGTCGTGAAATCCGCGGGAGCGCGGATCGTGGAGGACATCGCCTTCGCCGATCATCACGTCTACACGGATCAGGATCTGAATCTCCTGAACATTCTTGTCATGACGCACGACGCCGTCGCCGTGACGACGGAAAAAGACGACGCGCGCCTGGGCCATCGGCCCCTGCCCTTCCCGACGGCCGTTCTCTCCACTTCGCTCACGTGCGATGCCTTTCTCGATTTCTGCGAACGAAGAATCCCCCGATGAAGAACGTTCGTTACTACGCGGAGTATCTCTTCCTGTCGAACTTGATCCGTCTCCTGGCCCTTCCCCGCCGCTCGCCGACCCGCACGCTCGGCACCGCGCTCGGCCGCGCCGTGTATGCGACCGGAGTACGGCGCCAGGATGTTCTCGCCAACCTGAAGACCGCCTTTCCGGAAAAGAGCGACGGGGAACGGAGCGACCTGGCGATCAAATGCTTCGAGCACCTGGGCAGGGTGATCGTGGACACGGCATCGGTTCCGAAATGGACCGACGAGGAGCTGCGAAGCCGGATAACGCTGGAGGGATGGCATTACCTGGAGGAAGCGCGCGCCGCCGGGCGCGGAGTCATCATCGCAACCGGACACCTCGGCGTCCCCGATCTCGGCGGAACGCGGATCACCATGGAAGGCGCGCGCGTGACGGCCGTGTACCAGGGAGTCAAGAATCCATATGTCGACAAATGGATCTTCACGATCAGATGCCAGCGCGGCGCCACCGTCACGAAGCGCGGCATCGGATTCCGGAAGGTGTACGACGCGCTGAAGAGGAACGAATGCGTCGCGATTCTCGCCGATCAGGACGCCGGTCGAAACGGGCTCTTCATCCCCTTCTTCGGCCGCACCGCGTCGACCATGAAGGGCCCCGCGGAATTCGCGCTGCGGACCGGAGCGCCGATGCTGACCTGCTTCGGGCCTGTCATCGACGGCAATTACGCGGTGAAATTCGAGCCGATCATCCCCCACTCCGATGTCGAAACGATGATGCGCGAGTACAACCGCCGTCTCGAAGCCGCCATCCGCCTCTGGCCCGAACAATACTTCTGGCTCCACCGCCGCTGGAAAACGCTGCAATAAAGCGGACAGAGAAACCGGAATAACAGGATGGGATAATACGGGGACAGTATACTATTTTCCGTGAAGAATTTCACGGAAAATAGTATACTGTCCCCGTATTATGCTCGTTGTCGCTTCGGATAATCAGGGGAAGTTACGAGAAATTCTCGCGATATTCTCCGCGCTCATTCCCGGCATCAGGGTCGTGCGCGCGTCGGAGCTGGACATCACGATCGACTATCCGCCGGAGGGAAACGATTACGCTGCCAACGCGGTCGGCAAGGCGCTGGCCGCGGCGAAGCAGACGGGCTATCCCGCGATCGCGGACGATTCCGGAGTGGAAGTCGACGCCCTGGGAGGCCGGCCGGGCGTTCATTCGGCGCGATACGCGGATTCGGACGCGGAGCGGATTTCGCGGATGCTCGCGGAGCTTGCTCCCTGGAAGAATGCCTCGGATCGGAAGGCGCGATTCCGCTGCGTCGCGGCGATCGGATTTCCCGACCGCAGATCGATCACGGCCGAGGGCACATGGGAAGGGACCATCGCGCCTGCGCCCACGGGGGCGGGCGGCTTCGGTTACGATCCGATCTTCGTCGACATGGATTCGGGCAGGACCGCGGCGCAACTGTCGCCGGAGGAGAAAGCGGACCGAAGCCATCGGGGCAAGGCGCTTCGCGCGCTGGCGGCCCTTTACGCAGCTCAGGACAGGGGTTGACCTACTCCTTCTTTTTCTTCTTCTTCTCTTTCTCCTTCTTCTCCGGCTTTTTCTTTTCCGCGTCCGCCGCCTCCGCGGGCTTCGTCTCTTCCTTCTTTGTCGTCTCCGGGGAAACGGTCTCCGCCGCCGGCTCCTTCTTTACATGATGAGCGGGCTTCGAGTCTTTCGAATACCAGCCGCTGCCCTTCAGGTGGAATGCCGCGAGCGAGATGACGCGCTGCGCCTTCTTGCCGCACTTCGGGCACTTGGCGTGAGGCGGCGCCGAAAACGAACGCATCTCCTCGAAATGTTTTCCGCATGTGCATGCGTATTCGTAAATGGGCATTGTAAATTCACTCCTTGATCCTGTTCAGGTATCGAGCATCAGCGCGAAGGCGTTTTGAGCGTCCGGGACGCGATCAGAACGCCATGTTCAATCTGGCCTGCGCAAACCCTCCGTCATCGATATTCAAGCGGTTGTAGTGCCGGTCGCCGTAATCGAGCCCTTCGTACCAGAAGCGCTGGAACGCGTAACCGCCCGCGAGTTCGAAGGACGTGCCGGGGCTTAGCGTATATCGGAATCCTCCCGTCACACGCTTCTCGTGGTACGTCAGCTTGTCGTCGAGGTCCTTGTTGGAGCTGCGGTAATAGTCCTGCTGGTCCCAGTCGAATCCGACGAACTGGACGATCTCCTTCGTGAGATTGCGGCCGGCCTCCGTGGAGAGTTTTCTCAGCAGGAGGTAGGAGGTCTTCCAATACGTCTTCTCGTTGAAGCGCAGGTCCATCATCGCCAGCGGCGCTCCGATCACGAACGTGTACTTCGGTGTGGGCTTCCAGATATAGGCCGCGCCCGGCAGGGGGACGTCGTGGAGATAATCGCGCGTCGAGAGGTAGTGGACATAGAAGAGCCATTCGTCGCGGTCGCCGCTCGGCGTCCTCGCGAAGAGGTTCGCGCCGACCCGGACGTCGTTCTTGCTGTCGAAGGGATCGTCGCTCGGAGCCATCACGCTGAAGTTGTATCCCAGCTTCCAGTGACCGGGTGTGTTCCACTTGTAGGTGACGCCGAGCCCGACATCGAAGAGCGGATCGGGGAATTCGCTGATGGTATTGGGAAGAAGCGCGGGTGTACCGAAATCCCGCATACCCACCTTCACCTGGAACGAGAGGATCCGGTCCGTAATGTTCGGCATGTGAATGGGCACGTTGAGATCGAGATCCGTGGAGGCCATCTTGAACCGGCGCCGGCGGAAATCCGTGGCCTCCTCTGAATAGATCCGCGTGCCGAGAGCGAATGTCGCGCTCTCGGCGGAGACATCGGTCAGGAGAATGTCGGCCATTTCCTGCGGAGACCGCTGCGCGCCCGCCACGGGCGCCAGCATCAAGAGAAGCAGCGCCGCGCCCCAACAACCCCGTTTGCTCACCATACGGGTTTTGTATCAGAGCCGTCCCGGTCTGGCAAGCGTGGCGGCTTGCGGCGGCTCACCGCGTGGCGGATTACCGCGCTGCTTGCCGCTGTACGTCTCTTGCTTTATTCTCCTCACATCCCATTTTCCACGGAGGTCACATCATGTCTCATTCCAGGTTTCTTCTCCTGTCGGCCCTCATCGCGGTCTTTCTCGCTGGTTTCGCGCTCCCTTCTCATTCGGAGGCCGATGCCACGAGCGAGGAAGAAAGCGGCGGCGGCGTCTTCAACTGGCTCTCGCAGATGAAGGTCAAGATGATGGCGCAGCAGTACGGGCTCGACACGGGCACGACTGAGAAGCTCATGGCGATCCTGAAACAGGAGGCCGCGGACAAGAAGAAGACCAACCTTGAGATCAAGTCCCTCATGACGGAAATGGAAGCCTCGCTCACCGGCGCTCCGACCGACCAGGATCTCATGACGAAGATGAACGCGATCCAGGAGAAGAAGGTGGAACTCGCGAATATCGAGAACAAGACGTGGAACAACGTCGTCGAGCTCCTCGGCGCGAAGAAGGCGTCCGAATGGATCCTCGCCCGGCGCGGTGTCGTGGAGCGGATGAGCGGCGCGGTCAAGCGCGCGAATCAGCCCCAGTCGGGTTCCGATACCGGGACTCCCGTGAAGCCGGTCGGAGCTCCGCGTCGCGGAAACTGGTGACCTTTCAGCGCTCTCCCATCTGAACGAAGAGCGGATGATGCAGTTCCTTGCGGAAGCTCGGTTGCCCCGCGATGATCTTCGAACCGCGTAGACGCTCGCCGCGCGCTTCCCGGTAGCCTTTCTCGATCGCGCCGCGAACGAGATTGTCCGCGAAATCGAGCATGCAGAGCTGGGGCGGTGACGGGCGGAGCGTGAAGATCGCGACGTCGCGTTCGCGCGCGCGCGCGTCGAGAAGCTGCGCCTGGCCGTAGAGATATTCCAGCGCGCCCGCGGTGTTCCCCACGAGATGACCCATCTCCTGCCGTTCCGCGTCCGGCGAAACTTCCAGGACAATCACATGGGTCGCTCCCCACTTCACCGCCGCCTCGACAGGGCTGTTGTGCGCGAAGGCTCCGTCGATCAGTTCCACACGGTCACCGCGGCCCGGAAAATCGGAGATGAGGCGGGGAGGAAATACCGGGAAGACGGAACCCGAACCCATCACGACGTCGAAGAGGAGGGAGGGATGATCGGCCAGCGCCACGCCGTGCGCGCCGTAGGCCGGCGGAGCGGCCCTGCTGCCGCGCGATGCCAGATGGAAATAGAGATCGTTCGGCAACGAGGCCGTCCGCGAAAGACAGGAGGCCGTCACCACGAGATCACGCTTCAGAAGTCCTTCCCTGTTCACGATCCCGCTCAATGATTTCAAGGTCTCGGCGGCGGATCCGGCCAAGCCGCGCGACACCCGGGCCTCTTCGCTCGCCTTCGACATCACAAGCCGGCTGAATTGCTCCGCATAAACGGTCTCGACGCCCGCTCCGGAACAGAGCGTCTTCTCCACGAAGAGCGCGGTCCATGTATGAAGGAGCGGAATCGCCACGGCGCCGAAAATGAGCGCGATCCGCAGGCGGGGCAGAAGAGGGGTCGCCTCTTCAAGACCAACCCGCTTCAGCGACCGGCGCGACGCATAGACCAACAGAAGTGCGCCGGCAACGAGGAGAATCCATCCGCCCCAACGCGCGCCAAGCGTCAGGAGAAGAAAGAGATGATGCATCGTATGATTCGTGCCGAGCCGGCTCCACGACGGACGAAGCTCGCTGCCCAGCAGGATGAGAAACGCCGCGCCCGCCCAGATGATGACGCACGCGATGAAGGCGCGCCGCCGGCGCCCCGCGGCTCGATTACCGATGAACAACCCGAGCCAGACCACAAGGCAGGTCTGCCAGAATCCGGAGAGAATTTCCAGGAACGGCGAGAGCCGGACAAGATCGCGCTGGTCGAAACCATCCCATGCCTTGCCGACCGACTCGATGCCCTCCGGAGTCGCCGTGATTCCCAGCGCCGTCGGAACGGCGTTGATCGCTCCGCCCGACGTTCCGACGACCAGCGCGATATCGAGCCTCGAATCTCCCGTGGATTCGCGCAAGCCTCGAAGCGCTTCCTCGATCGCGGCCAGCGCGCCGACCTCGAAGGCGCACTTCGCGCCGCCGCCCGCGAGCACGACGGCCAGCCGGAAAGGCCGCGCCTCACTCCCCTGGCGCACATACTCCTCGAACATGCCGAGTATTTCCGCGAGCGTCACGGTCAGGTATTCCGGAATATCGGGCGCGAGGTGAAGCTCGTCCATCCACCCTCGCACCGCCGCGTATCGTGTCTCGGCGTCGTCGACGCGGCGAAAAGCATGATGGCCCTCCGCATCCTCATGCTGAAGCAGGAGCCGCTCCACGAGCGCGGCATCGCGGAAGCCGCGGCGCGCGACGACGGCATCTCCCGGTATGGCGAGCGCCTCCAGTTCCGGGATCGCGACGGCACGAAAAGGTTCCGTGCTCGATCCCTCCCGCGCGCGCGCGCCCTCGTCATCCCAGACGAACGCAACCGGCTCGCGGCCTTCCAGCCGCTCCGCGACGAGCTGCGTCGAATTCCTGTGCGAGTACGTGTATTGAATCCGGTCGGGATCGAGGCTTACGCCTAGTTTCCTCAACATGAACTCGGGAGCGATCCGTCCCGAGACGGAGAGCGGATGGACGAAGAGCGGTTGGAGTTTTCCCGCGCGGAAACCGGCCATCACATCAGCGGACGAGCGGAGATTCGATTTGTCGCGAACGAGGCAAGCGGAGCGATACTCGAAGACATAGGGACTGCCTGGCGAAGCGGCCGGCGAAGGGCGGCCGATCGTCGCGAGATACATCGAGAGCGGACCGGAAGAATCGCGGTCGTTCATGATCTCCGCGTAAAGCCCCGGCGAAAGAACCGCGATGTCGATATGGCCGTTGCGGAGCCACGCGAGGACTTCGCCGTAGCTGCCTGCCGCGACCTGGAACTTCAAGACGCCCCGCGAGGCGCGGGTGAAGTCCCGGAAGAGAGGCTGATACAGCGCCATCTCCCCGCGATAACTCTGTATGGTGACGATCCCGACGCGCACATCCCGCGCCGCGTTCGCGCTCGGGGTGGATGCGAAAATCAAAAGCGAGACGAGGATGAAGGATGCGCGGAAGTTCACTCTCGTCCCCGGAGCGCCCTCGCGATTTCGCGCTGGGAGTCGCGCTTCTTCATCGTCTCCCGCTTGTCGTGGAGCTCCTTGCCCTTGCAGAGTCCGAACTCCACCTTCACGAGCCCGCGCTTCAGGTACATCTTCAGCGGCACGAGAGTCATGCCTTTCTGCTCGCCCTGCCCGATGAGCCGCTTGATCTCGGCCTTATGCATGAGCAGTTTTCTCGTGCGTGTCGGCTCGTGGTTCATGATGTTGCCCTGGTCGTACGGAGCGATGTGGCAATTGAGGAGCCACGCTTCGCCGCGCATGATCCGGACGAAGGAATCGCGGAGCTGGATCCGGCCGGCCTTGGCCGATTTCACCTCCGTCCCTTTCAGGGAAATTCCCGCTTCGAATGTGTCCGTGACGAAATAGCGATGGCGGGCGATCCGGTTGTCAGCAAGAAGAGTCAACGCCGCTTGCCCCGACCTCGCTTGTGCCGGATCTTCAGGCGCCCGACCTTCCGGCCTGGCTTTCCGTGGCGCGCGCGGGCTCGGTCTCGTTCCGCGGGAGTATGCGGGGAGGACTTCTTCACGGGCATCCGGGATTCGCCCGCAGTACGGGATAGCGAGAGAAATAGTTCGCGGTGAGCGATGTCGATCGCCGCGAGAATCACCTCGATCTCGTCGCCGACCTTGTAGCGCTTGCCCGTGCGACGCCCCACGAGCGAGAGCGCGTCACGCTCGAAGCGGAATTCCTCGCGGCCCAGTTCGGCGGCGGGAATCAGGCCCCGCGGCCCGAAATCCAGTGTCACGAAGAGCCCCTCGCGGGAGACGTTGTCGATCCAGCCCATGACCGTCTCGCCGAGATGCTGCTCCGCGTATTCGAGATACTTGATCCGGAGCGCGTCGCGTTCCGCTTCCATCGCCTCCCGTTCGCGCCGGCTCGTGTGACGCGCGGCCTCGGCAAGCGAATGCTTCGTGCCGATGCCGAGAATGATCCGGTGCGCCAGGAGATCGGGGTAGCGGCGGATGGGCGACGTGAAATGAGAATACGCGTCCGAGGCCAGTCCGAAATGGCCGGTATTCTCGGAGGAATATTTCGCCTCCTGCATCGTCCGGAGCGCGAGGTATTCGATGATCCGTTTCGCGGGACTGTCGCGGAAGGCGATGAGGATCTTCTGAACGCTGCCCCGCGTGGGGCCTCCCCCGATGATCGACGCCATCCGCCGCAGCCGCATGAGCTTCTCCGGATCGGGAGCATCGTGCACGCGGAAGATTCCATGCTTCTTCATCTGCTGCGCGACGTATTCGTTGGCGCGGATCATCAGTTCCTCGATAAGTCGATGCGACCAGGTCCGGTCGATCCGCTTGATCGCGATGACCTTCCCGTGCAGATCCAGGACCGGCTTTTCCTCCGGGCGATCGAGATCGATGGCGCCGCGCCCCATCCGCTCGCTGCTCCACATCTGTGCGACACGTTTCAATCCCGAGATCTCCGTATGGAAGAGGCGAGCCTGGTTACCGGAACCGGCGGCGGGCGCGCCTTGCGCCTCGATCATGTCGAGAATCACGTCGACCTCGTCATAGGTGAAACGCCGTTTCGATCGGATCACCGATCTCCCATGCCAGGCGCCGACCGTGCGGAATTCCAGGTCCAGTTCGAAGAAGACGGAGACCGTCAGTCGTTCCTGCCCTTCCACGAGGGAGCAGATGCCGTTGGAGAGCCTTTCGGGCAGCATGGGAATCACCTGCCCCGGCAGATACGTCGACGTCGCCCGGTTGTAGGCTTCGCGATCCAGGGCGGTGCCCTCGGGAATGTAATGCGACACATCGGCAATGTGAACACCGACCCGCCAGACCGCCTTCGGATTCCGCCGCGGCGGGAGCGAAGATCCGCTCAGGTGTTCCAGGGAAATCGCGTCATCGAAGTCGCGCGCGTCGGTCGGATCGATCGTGAAGACATCATGATTGCGGAGATCAATCCGGCCTTCGATATCGCGCCGGGAGACTTCATCCGGCAGCGCGCGGGCCGCAGCCTGGACATCGGCGGGAAATTCGACGGGCACGTTCCAATTGAACCGGGACGCTTCGAGCTCCACCGCCGGCGTTCCCGCTTCACCGAGGATCCGCACCAGCCGGCCGCGCGCCGAGAGATGCTCCGTCGGGTAAGTCGTGATCTCCACAACCGCTCGCACGCCCGGCCTGATCTCCGCGCGCTTGACCGTGGAGTTCTGCAGATCGATCCGGATCGGTTCCGTCGCGCGTTCGTTGATGAGCACGGGCTCGTGTCCGCGAATATCGATCGTGCCGACGATGGAGTTGGTGGCGCGGTCGAGAATCTTGACGATCCGACCGAAATCACGGCCCTGGCGGACGGCCTTCACGACGACGACGCGATCCCCATCCATGGCGGCGCCCAGTTCGGAACCGGGTATATAGACGTCGGGCACGGCGCTGTCGACGCCCTCGAGTTCGACGTATCCGAAGCCTTCATTCAGGCGGAGGACACCCTTGTGTTCATGATGTTCGCGCTTCATATAATGAGAATAGCACGCCTGTGACAAAGAAGGATATGAGTGATTTGGAATACTTCGCGTTCCGCGATTATTCGACACGATCGGAATAATCCGGGATAAGATCATTCGGGGCAGGGCAACAATCATCACCATGTTTCGAAAAGGAGTTTTTCCATGACAGGCAGAATCAGATCTTGCATCACGGTCATTTCACTCGCAACGAGCGCGGCGTTTTACGGATGCGGCGGCACTCCGACCGCACCGAAGACGGAGCCGACGACGGCGCCCCCCGCGGCGACCACTCCCGCCGTCACGGCTGGTGTCAAGGGCAACGCCTCCATCAGCGGCGTCGTGAAGTTCGACGGCGAAGCGCCGAAGATGCCTGTCATCCAGATGGGAGCCGATCCCCTATGCAACGCGAAGCACAAGGATCCGATCGTCTCCGAAGCGCTTGTCCTCGGTGCCGACAACACGATGGCCAATGTCTTCGTCTCCGTCACCGAAGGCCTTCCCGCCGCAACCTGGCCCGCTCCGGCCGAGCCGGTCGTCCTGAACCAGGATGGCTGCCAGTACAAGCCCCACGTCTTCGGGATCCAGGCGGGTCAGACCCTGAAGATCATGAATCCCGACGGCACGCTCCATAACGTCCACGCCATGTCCAGGGTCAACGCCGAGTTCAACATGGCGATGCCGAAGACGCGCACCGAAGCCGAGAAAGTATTCGACAAGCCCGAAGCGATGTTCCCGATCAAGTGCGATGTCCATCCCTGGATGGGCGGCTGGGTCTCCGTCATGGCGCACCCTTTCTTCGCGGTCACCGGCACGGACGGAGCGTTCACGATCACGGGGCTCCCGGCCGGCACCTACACCATCGAGGCCTGGCACGAGAAGCTCGGGAGCCAGAAAGCCAGTGTCACCGTCGCCGCCGACGGCACGGCGACCCAGGATTTCCAGTTCAAGAAACCCTGACGAGAATCACCACGGCACGACAGCAATTCGACATCAAAAATATATTAACAGGATGAGCAGGATAGGCAGGATCGATTTACAGTAGATATTATGGACATGTAGTCCTGTTTTATCGGGAAGTGGTTTAATTCCTCTCAAATCCTGCCCATCATGCCCATCCTGTTAAATTTTCCGCCATCGGATGGGGAACTTCTGACGGCGCGATTTGAGATTTGAGCTTTCCGGGATTGTGCCGTATCATCGCGCAGCACGCCGAGGTGGTGGAACTGGCAGACGCGCTAGCTTCAGGAGCTAGTGTCCGCAAGGACGTGCGGGTTCAAGTCCCGCCCTCGGCAGATTTCCTGATTTCCGCCTGATTGCCCTCAACGCGCCCGGCCAGCAGATCGAGGATCGCCCTGATCGGGCCTTCCGCGCGCTCGGGACGCTTCTTCAGCTCATAGCCGAGATCATGCATCAACCGGTCCAGCATCGAGAGCCTCAGGAGAAAATCGAACTCCTCCTTGTCGGACGGGAGAAACCGGCCGGTCGAGGCGGCGGATTGATACGCTTCCAGGAAAATGTCGGAGATCCAGAGATGCCATGTCCGGAGCCATCCCGCAACGTGGGGTGCCTTTTCGGGCGTCACGGCTCCCTGCGCGATCGACTCTCTCAGGGCCGTCTGCGCGGCGTGGAGAAAGGACTGGAGCATGCCGGCGACATCGCGGAGCGCGGGACGCTTGTGCCGGCGCTCGCTCACCGGTTTCCGCGGATCGCCCTCGAAGTCCATGATGACGAAATCCTTGCCGGTGTGGAGCAGTTGCGCGAGGCGATAATCGCCGTGGCAGCGGATCAGGAGCGCCGCGATCTTTCTCTGGACGATCTCGCGATAGATCGCCAGCAGCGCGGACTCGAGGCCCAGCAGATTCTCGGCGGACGGCCTCGCTGATTCGGGTAGGACCTGCAGCGACTCGCGCAGCAGAGCCAGGGTCCTGCCGGCCGTGTTCCGCAGCGACTGGTACAGGGATCTCTGATAATGAGGGCTGAATCGTTCCGGCGCGAATTCGGGGAGACGGGGTTCCGATGCGAGCGCCAGATGCATCTCCGCGGTTCTCCGGCCGAGCATCCTTGCGGATTCCAGATAGGCGCCGATCATTTCCTCGATCTCGGGAGGAAGCTCGACGTGCGACGGCAGAAGAATCGAGCCCGGCGGTTCCGGGAGCGGACGCGGATCCGTCCGCGTCATCATGCGCTCGATGAAGCTGTGGAGATGATCGAGCGTGTAGGCCCAGGCCGTGCCCTGGTTCACGACATAGTCATGCAGTACGGCAAGCGTCCGGGGCGCCTGCCGTCCGGAACGATACTGCACCGCGCCGGCGATTCGAAGTGACGGGAGCGATTCCGCGTGATCGTTCAGAAAGAGCCCGATCTCCAGGTCGGGATTCGGTTCATTCTCCAGTTTCCAGAAGATCTTCATCATGAACCTCTCGCCGAAGGCAACGCAGAGATTGGACCGTTTCGTCTCCACCGGCGGTGAAGGAAATAGGCTCGATCCGGCTGGAGGCTTTTTAAAGGAAGGGAGCCGGATTCCGACAGCTTCGCCTTGTCGTCCCTTCCATCGCCGACGGCCGGAGATGAGATCGAGCATTCCGGCGGAGACCGCCGTGTCAGCGCCGGCATCATGGAGAATTCCCTCGCGCCCGCGAGCGCGCAGGATGCCGATGACATCGCGCGGAGCCCGCTCGCGGATTTTTTCCGCCGCTCTGCCGTCGGCGAATCCGATCGGCAGCACGTGCGTCTCCGCCACGTCTTCCTGGAACCGGACCTCGACGATCGCGATGCGGAATTGCGCTTCGGGAGCCGAGGGTGTCAACAGATCGACCAGGTTCGCCGCCGTAATCTGCCGCGGCTGGCCAGCCAGGCTCTGCCTGCTCATGAGCCACTCCGGCAACGCCTCCTCAAGATTTCTCAAAGCTGGATCGGCGAAGATCGCGTCCCATCGACCGTCCACGGTGAATGTCACCTCCGGAATCGGCCGGTGTTCCAGGGCAACGGCAGCCCTGGTTTTACTGAGTTCAAACCACATGAACGCATGCGGTCCCAGGCTCAGGAAATAGGAACGCTGCGTCACCACGGGAAATTCCGTTCCCCCGATCATTTCAACCGGCACCATGCCCGTGAACGCGGAGAGATCGAGTTCCACATACTGCACGAACCGCGACAGGTTCGCGACGACCAGGAGAAGCTCGCTGTCGTGTTTCCGGAGAAAGCAGAGCACCTTGTGATTGGCCGGTCGGAGAAACTCGATGGTTCCTCGGCTGAAGGCCGGGTGGCGTTTCCGCAGGGAGATCATGCGCGTCATCCACCAGAGGAGCGAACTGGGATTCGAAAGCTGCGACTCGACGTTAACCGTCTCGTAGTGATACTCGGGATCGATGTTGACCGGAAGATACAGCCGCTGCGGATTGGCCTCGGAGAATCCCGCGTTCCGGTCCGGGCTCCACTGCATCGGCGTCCGCACGCCGTTGCGGTCGCCTAGATAGACGTTGTCGCCCATCCCGAGTTCGTCGCCGTAATAGATGACCGGCGTTCCCGGCAGGGAGAACAGCAGGCTGTTCAGGAGCTCGATGCGGCGGCGGTTGTTCTTCAGGAGAGGCGCCAGCCTCCGCCGTATTCCCAGGTTGATGCGCGCATGCGTCTCGTGCGCGTACATCCTCCACATGTAATCCCTTTCCTCGTCCGTCACCATCTCCAGTGTGAGCTCGTCGTGATTCCGGAGAAAGAGCGCCCATTGCGAGGACGAGGGGATCTCGGGTGTCTGTTCGAGAATATCGATGACGGGCAGCCGGTCCTCCATCGAGAGCGCCATGAAGAGGCGCGGCATGATCGGGAAATGGAATGACATGTGGCACTCGTCGCCCTCCCCAAAATACGCGGCGGCATCCTCCGGCCATTGGTTCGCTTCCGCGAGGAGCATCCGCCCGCGGAATTTCCGGTCGACGTGGCGCCGCAATTGCTTCAGGAACGCATGCGTCTCCGGTAGATTCTCGCACGACGTCCCTTCGCGCTCGTAGAGATAGGGGATCGCGTCGAGACGCAACGCATCGACGCCGAGATCAAACCAGAAATCGACGACCTTGAAGAGACCTCGGATGACGGCCGGATTGTCGAAATTCAGGTCCGGCTGGTGCGAATAGAAACGGTGCCAGTAGTACGCCTGGGCCACGGGATCCCACGTCCAGTTGGATTGCTCGAAATCCTTGAAGATGATCCGCGCATCCTTGTACTTGTCCGAATTCTCGCACCAGACATAGAAATCGCGGTGCACGCTTCCGGGCGGCGCGTACCGTGCGCGCTGAAACCAGGCGTGCTGGTCCGACGTATGATTCATGACGAGCTCCGTGACGACTTTCAGGCCCCGTTCATGGGCTTCCCGGAGAAGAATCTTGAAGTCAGCCAGCGTGCCGTAGGAGGAAAGAACGTCGCAATAGTCGCCGATGTCGTATCCGTCGTCGCGGAGCGGAGAAGGAAAGAACGGGAGAAGCCAGATCGCGGAGACGCCGAGATCGTGGAGGTAGTCGAGTTTCTCCGTCAGGCCCCGGAAGTCGCCGATTCCATCGCCGTCGATATCGCGGAAGGCTCGCACATGCAGTTCATAGATGACGGCATCCTTGTACCAGTCATCCGCCCCGCTCCCCTTCACAGCCTTGTCTCCCCCGCCGTGCATTTCACCATTATAGCATGCGGAAGGATCGCGTTCGGCTCAGATGAGTGTCATGCCTTCCAGGACGAAGCCGGCTTTGTCAGGATGATTTCGGAGCCGCGCTCCGAAATCTGTGCATCGCTTACTTCGGGAGGTTTTGATCCCAGGAGAATCACCTTCACGGGCAGGGCGCCCGTGGTTTCAATCGTCATCGTGGAATCCTCGATCCGACCCCGGAGAGTTCGCCTGCTGCCCGGCATGTTGCCGTCGCCCTCATCCTCGAAGACGGAACCTTCGAAAGTTTCCTGCGGCGCGACAACCCATTCGAGCGGATCCCATCGGGCGGTGCTCGTGTGATCCGCCGAAGCCGTCATCGGGATGCATGCTCCGCCGCGCACGAAGAGCGGTATCCTCTCCAGGGGCGCCGCGGCGATGATGGAGCAACCTCCGTCGTATCGGTGGCCGGTCCAGAAATCGAACCACGTTCCTAGAGGAAGATAGACCATCCGCTCGACCTGGCCGGGACGCGTGACGGGCGCGACGAGAAGATCGCGGCCGAGGAGAAACTGATCGTGCATCGTGTACGTCTTCGGATCGTCGGGATAATGCAGGAAGAGCGGGCGCAGGAGCGGCCATCCGGTGCGCGTGGCTTCCTCCGCAAGGGTGTAGAAGAAGGGCAGCAACCGGTAGCGGAACCGGATCGCGTCGCGAACCACATCCTCATGCCGCGACCCGAACTCCCACGGTTCCTGCCGGCGGCTTCCTTTCCCCGCGTGGTTGCGCATAAAGGGGTAGAAGGCTCCGAGCCATGTCCAGCGCGCGAGCAGTTCTCCGTCGCAATGCTCGCCGAATCCTCCGACATCGGCACCCGAGAACGGGACGGCGGAGATCCCGAGATTCAGGATCATGGGAATCGACATCTCGAGATGTTCCCAGGCGCTCGCATTGTCGCCGGTCCAGACCCAGGCATACTTCTGGATCCCGGCGAATCCCGCGCGCGTCAGGACGAATGGTCTTCGTTCCAGGCGAAAAGCCGACAACGCTTCAAACGTGGAGCGCGACATGAGGTAGCCGTATATGTTGTGAACTTCCGCATGATAGCGCTCGCCGTGCCGGGAATTCGTCGGAAGCGTGTGGCCTGGAGACTGAAAGACGGCCGGCTCGTTCATGTCGTTCCAGATGCCGTCGAGGCCGACGTCGAGGTAGAGGCGATGGAGCCCGCCCCACCAGCCGCGGACCTTCTCCTTCGTGAAATCCGGGAACGCCGTTTTCCCGGGCCACACTTCCCCTTCGAGTTCCTCGTCGCGCGAATTCCTAACGAACATGTCCAGCACGTGGCCGTTCTCGTAGACCTCATACCCCGCTTCCTTCTTCACGCCCGGATCCACGATGGCGACCGTCCTGATGCCGTCTTCCTTCAATTCCCGCAGGAGCTTTTCCGGATCGGGAAAGCGCGTCGGGGAGAAGGTGAAGACCTTGTAGGCATCCATGTAGTCGATATCGAGCCAGAGCGCGTCGAGAGGAATCCCGCGCCGGCGATACTCGCGCGCGATCGCGCGGATCGTCGTGTCCGTCGGATAGCTCCACCGGCACTGGTGATAACCCAGCGCCCAGAGAGGAGGCATCGGCGGCCGGCCGACGAGAGCCGCGTAGCGCCGCAGAACATCCAGCGGATCCGGACCCGGGATGAGATAGAGGTCGAACGTGGGGCCGTCGGTGTGAAAAGAACTGCGATCGGCATGCGTCGATCCCAGGTCGAAGACCGTCCGCCACGTCTCATCCAGGTACAGGCCGAAGGACTTCCCGTTATCCAGGGCCATGACAAAGGGATGCGACTGGTACAGCGGATCCATGTTCTCGCTGTGGCGGCTGGCCGGATCCGTGTTCCAGTTCGTCCAGGTCTTCCCCTTCTTGTCGAGAAATCCCGTCCGCTCGCCCAGTCCGAAATAACTTCGCCCGGCCGGCTCCGCGATTTCCATCGTGAGGCCGCACCCGAGCGGCAAGCCGTCGTTCGTCTCCCCCACGGGATCCCATGACGGAGCGTTGTTCGGGAGATCTTTTCTCCTTGGGAGCTCCTTCCACCGCTGCGCCGTCAAACCGGTCGACGCGAATTCCCCGACGGTAATCGTGAAGGGAGCGAGAGAAATACAGAGGTCGTCCGCTCCGTCGGCGCTCAACCGCCACCCGGCTGCGTCTTCCTTCAACAGAAGGTTGGCAAGGTCGTCGGCGGAAACAGTCCAGCTCCCCTTGTCCGTATCCTCGATGCGATGCCACACGAGGACACGCCAGATTCCGTCCGCGCGCGCATGGATCCGTGCCTGGAATCTCGAAGAGGAAAGATGGGCGACCCGATCAATCACCGAAACCGCATCGAACCGAATCAGATCCATCGCGGCGATTCTCCATTCGAAATGTGAAATGTGAAATCAATCATCCCATGTGCATCCTTCATATTCCCTTGCCTCCATCAACGCGGATCTCCGCTCCCGTCATGAAGGAATTCGTCAGGCAATCCCTGATCGCCGGCAGTATATGACTCGGACTCCCGATCATGTTCATGGGGTGAGCCTCCCTGATGCGCTCCAACGTCGCGGAACTTGTTCCTTCCGGAGGCAGGATCGTGCCGGGCGAGACCATGTTGACGCGGATCCGCGGAGCAAGCTCCAGGGCCAGGGTTTCCACCAACGGCCGGAGCGCCGCCTTGGAGACGAGATACGGGAGGTAGTTCAGATGCGGCCGCGCCGTCGCTCCATCGCCGATGATGACCACGGATCCTGTCTCGATCCTCGTCGCGGCATACATGGTGATGAGAAATGCGGATCGCAGGTTCGTCGACATCATGTCGTCCCAGTCGCTCGGTATCAGCTCGTCGAAAGGCGTGCGGCGGAACTGCGACGCGGATATCACGACGGCGTCGAGCCCCTTGAGGACCTTGACCGCGCGATCCACGATAAGGCGGCAACCTTCCGCCTCCCGGAGATCGCCGTCGATGCGCACGGACCTGTAGACGAGCGCGCCGGCGGATTCGAGATCGTCCGCGATCACCTTCCCGACGCGTTTCGCGCCTCCCGTCACCAGGATGCGCATGGATTTGAGGATGGTCATCCGCGGGAGCATACATCAGGCACCCGGGAACTCAAAAGCGATTCAAAATCCGCCGAGAAAACCTCTTCGCCTGTCCGAACCACGCCCGATCGGTATCAGAATCGCTCCTCGCACGCGAAGAAATCGAAGTCCGCGTGAACGGAACGGCGCGAGCGATCGACACAGAAGAGACCGGCGAACGTTCCGGTAAATCCTCCGCAGGCATCGTCCGACAGGCGGCCCGTGTCGCAATCAGGACCGATTTGCATCCATGTTTCGCCGTCTTCCGAGATCAGGAACCGAAGAGACGCGTGATCGATCACGGCGCGCAGGTGGACAACGCGATCACTCCCGCCGACCAACCTTTCTCCTTCGATCATCTCCTCCGCACCTTCAAAGCACGTTGCCAGAATGGGTATCACGACGCCCTGATCGTTCTTCGAAAGAGCAAGGGCGCAGTGATTCTTCGTATCGTAGTAGAGCGCCAGGCCCGCGGACTGCTGATGATTTTCCGGAGAAAATTCCATCTTCGCGGTCACGCGGCTTTTCAGCGATGAAAGCCGCCGCGCCACCATCGAGACGCCCTGCGGCGACCTGAGCGATGCGCCTCCACGGAGTCGAAGCCAGCCGGGGCGAATCGAAAGCGAACATCGATCGTCCTCGAGCGGAGTCCTCAGCACGTCGTACTCCGCGGAGAGTTCCGCGATCTCGAAATCGTCGCGTGTTTCCCGCGACATTCCTGTCGCGGCGGACGAAACGGCGATCGGCACTTCGACCCTCGGATGCCGGCCCTCCTCGTGAAGTTCCGGCCAGCCGTCGTCCGACCATCGCAATCTCTGGAGGCATGTTTCGCGACCGAGCGGACAACGGCCTCGCGACGAAAGCGGACGGGAGGCCAGATGCGCCATGTACCACGAGCCGTCGGGATTCTCCATGAAAGACGCGTGCCCTGCTTTCTGCAACGGCAAGGAGGGATCGTCGCGGGATGTCAGGATCGGAGAACGCGGATGAACGTCGTAGGGTCCGCGCAGGAAGCGCGAGCGCGCGACCGTCACCGCGTGCTCGTAGGAGGTTCCTCCCTCGGCGGTGACGAGATAGTACCATCCCTGGCGCTTGTAGAGGCGGGGACCTTCCGTCGAACCCAGCGAAGTCCCTCCGAAGATGACGGCTGCCTCGCCGACGAGAGTGCTTGTGGAGATATCGTACTCCTGCAGGACAATCCCGGCGAACGGATTCCGGTCCAGGCGGCCATCCCAGATCATATTCAGCAGCCAGCTTCTTCCATCCTCATCGTGAAAGAGCGATGGATCGAAACCGCTCGCGTTCAGGAACACCGGCTCCGACCATTCCCCATCGATCCGGTCGCACGTCACGACAAAGTTCGGCGTGTCGAACGGACCACCACGCGGAGACCAATGCGCGACATTGGTGTAGACGAGATGGAAGAGGCCGTTCTTCCACGACAGATCCGGAGCCCATACTCCGCCGGAATCCGGAACGCCCGACAGATCGAGCTGCGATCGCCTCCTCAACGGCTTGGACGCGAGGCGCCAGCAAACCAAGTCGCGGGAATGATAAATCCGCACGCCCGGGTACCACTGGAACGTGGAGACGGCGATGTAGTAGTCGTCCCCGACCCGCAGGAGACAAGGATCCGGATGAAAGCCCGGCAGTATCGGGTTTCTTACCGTGCGTTCGCTCGATGCCGGGCGTTCGTGCCCGGACTCGTCAGA
This sequence comes from uncultured bacterium, assembly GCA_964499705.1. Taxonomy (GTDB): domain Bacteria; phylum UBA8481; class UBA8481; order UBA8481; family UBA8481; genus JBBTKW01. The sequence goes on from CAZCME010000007.1 coordinate 94,163, forward strand.
ATTCGTAGCGGATATCGTCGAGGTAGAAAATCACTTTCTGGCCGGTGTTCTGCTTGGAATCGACGGCCCACATGAATCCGAAAACGACGCGCTGCATATTATCCGCGACCGGGATCTCGAATTCCTGCCAGACCTTCGTCAGCTTGATGTTCGGAACTTCCTTCTTGCCCGTGTCTCCGAACTTGCCGTTGCATCCGCCGAATCCGAACTTCAATGTCTCGCCGCCGTTCTCGCCGCGCGCCCAGAATTTCAGCGTCTTGGCATTCTTGAGATTGTAGCCGGCTCCGTCGACATCGCCGTTCCAGTTGTTCTCCGGATCCTGCCAGTACGCCCCCGCCCATCCGTCCTTCTTCTGCGCCAGGTCATACGTCCACTTCATGCAGGTCGTGCCAGAATGGGGCTGAGTTGTCGAACCGGGATCCACGGTGATCGCGGTGACGTCGCCCATGTGGCCGGCCGGGATGAAATGATTCGACGGGTCTTCGAGATCCTTGTAGACAAAGAAAGCCGGGCCCTCTTCCGGAGCCTTGAATCCGGCGGTCGATTCCTCCGCGGCGGGAGCGGTCTGCTCGGGCGCCGTCGCCGGAGCCGGCGCTTCGGCAGCGGGCTTTTCCGCCGCGGGCGCAGGAGCCTCCGTCTTGCCGCAGGCCGCGATGCCTGCCACGAATACCAATGCTGCTCCAAGGCAGCTATTCCATTTCCTCGTCATCTTCGACCTCCCGATCTGCTCAGTTCTTTCGCTCTAATGCAGGCCTGCAGGGCAGGCGCAATCGTTTGCACGAGCATTCAATCTAGTTTGCGTCTATGACACTGTCAACGGATTTACGCACGCAGACGGGCCAGGCGCGTAACGGCGTCGGCGTATTCGAACTCGCGCGCGACCAGCTCCTCCAGTCGCTGCACCGCCTCCGCCTTCAGTCCCGCCGACTCCGCGAGCACGCCCGCCGTATAGGACATTTCCGCCCAGACATTCCGCCCCACCTTGTCCGCCTCGGATAGCGTCGCCTCGATCCGGCGATACATCTGCTCCTGCGCCGCCTTCGGTTCCGACATCACCATCTGCGCGAGGGCGACGAGGCTCTTCCAACGGAGCGGTGTCGCGACGAGATCCTCCAGGTGCGGACGCGCTTCCCGGCTTCTCCCCACCGCGATGAGATCCTCCGCCATCATCAGCCGGTACGGATCGCCCGGAAATCCGCGCACGGGACCGACGTCGATGAGGAGCTCCAGCAGCGGGATGCGCTTTTCCATGTTCCCCTGGACAAAAGTGTTCGCCCGCGCGATCACGGTGTCGGTGCAGAGCCGATCCATCTGGAACGCCTTCCGGAAACAGTCCGCCGCTTTCTGCGTCGCGCCCAGCGTGAGATAGCTCGACCCGGCCTCGATTCTCTGCGCGGACGCGCATGATCCCGTCGCCAGCTCGTCCAGCGCGGATTCGATCCCCGCGTGATCATCGCCTTCCTCGAACATTCTCCGTACAAGCGCGAAGCCCGCGTCGAGATCTCCGAGGGTCCACGCGTCTCTCAGGCAGGATCGACTCTCCGCGCGATCTCCCAACGCCAACGCCATGTCCGAAACGCGGCGGACATACCAGCTCTCGCCCGGATGAATTCCGCTCCATCTCGCATACAGATCTTTCGCCATCGCCCAATCCTGCTGCGCTTCCGCGATCCTCACACGCTCCCCGATCGCCCACTCTTCGCCGGGCGAGGCGGCCAGGATGGAGTCGAGCAACCGAAGCGAATCGGCATAGCGCGACGTCTGCAGCGCCAGCCATGCCCTGGACGTGGCAGGCAGCCGCTCATCATCGATGATCGAAGCCAGGAGCGATTCCTGCAGGGGTGGCGGTTGGCTCTGGAGGTGGTGCAGCGCATATTCCAGCTCGCCGCCCATGATATAGCTTCGCGTGATGCGCTCGTGCGGCTCGGCCTCTTCAGGCGCATGCTGAATCCAGAGCGACAGCATTTCCCGCATGACCGCCTGATCGCCCGCCCGCTCGGCTTCGCGGCTCCGCGCATCAAAATAGGCCGCCCTCAATTCCCACTTCACATCCGCGCCGGAAATGTTCGCGAGGGAAGGCGGCGTCGTGCCCGCCGCAAGGGCCGCCGCGGCAAGTCGGATTCGCTCCTCGACACGCGTGACCGAGCGGGCGAATTGCTCGTGCACTTTCAGAGCCCCATCCACATCTCCCTGTTCCAGAAGGTTCGTGAAGATCCGGTCCCGCGCCGGAACGAAACGATCCTCCAGTTCCGCCAGCTTCTTCTTCACCCCGGGAATTGATTGCCGCTCCGTCAGGGCTGCGAGCGCCGCGCGGGCACACAGCAATTCCTCGACGCCGCCCCCAGTCTCGATCGTTTCAACGGCTGAGGCCGCCTTGCCCCACGGCAAAAGTCTGATCATGAAAATCCATCCATGCCGCGCATTCTATGAGAGCACGCCGCCGATGGAAACGGGGAAGAACCTCGGATAGACGTCCCCCATCCGATGGCGGGAAATATAACAGGATGGGCAGGATGGGCAGGATTTATGAGGAATGAAAACCACTTCCTGATAACAGGACTAAATTGCCTTCTATTCCACCCTGGCTCGATCCTGCCTATCCTGTTTATCCTGTTAATATTTTTTGATGGGAAGTTCTGAACCTCCAAGCGCGGCGTTGGCATCCTGATTTCGGCCGCTCATCAGGAATGCCGTCGAGCAAGCCGCCCCAACGGAGAAAAGAAGGCGGAATTCCAGCTCAAGCCGGGGATGAATTCCGCCGATTACAAAGTTATGCAAACCCTCGCATCTCCCCGCGATATCCTCGATTCCATCCTGACGGCCAGACGTGTCGACGAGCAGGCGCGCCTGGCTGAAAAAATGGGCGCCGGCGGCGCCCTGAGGAATCAACGCTATTCGATGGAGCAGGTGACGCAAATGGAGCTGGCCGAGAAGCTCCGACCCGAGCAGGCGATCATGAACATGATGGATTTCAATCGCGACGCGGCAGAGGAACGCCGCCTCGGCCGGAAACGAACGTCCGCCTTCGACGATCTCATCGCCGCCAAGGTCGCCTCGACGGTCGGGCCGCTGTATGCATCGGAGTCGGGTCCGAAGCTGGATGTCCTCTCAAGCGATCCCTTCTCCCCGGCCGATGCTGTGACAAGAATGCAGCCCCGCATCAGCAAGCAGGCGATCACCACGCTGGAAGCGGCTGGTTTCTCGATGGAGCTCTTCACGAATCCCTCGACGGATCCGCTCACGATGCTTTTCAACCAGATGAGCGAACCGGCGAACAACACGCCGAATTTGAAAAGCTCCGCGCGGGAACTGGACCGGAAGGTAGCACTGGAAAGTTTCCGCCGACGGGGATATTATTAGGTCAGCACACCGGGGGCGCACAGGTATCGACGGTGGTTTGGTCTTTCAGGTGGCGCGCCGGGGAAGTCCGGTACCCCCGTTATCAAATCCGGACAAACTATTAAACGCCAACCAAGAATTGGCTCTAGCCGCGTAAGCGGCGGTTCCGGCTGCGACGTCCGCTAGCGGACGGGACCTACAAAGCGGGCTGGCCGAATGTCCTGTCTGGGGGCAAACGGCGAGGTCTTCACCCGGGCTTGGCCGCCGGAGTCGCCCGTTCGTGGGCGTGTCCGGGGCGAGATCCAAATTCGCGAACTACGCGCGTAGATGACTGACGGATCGGCTTTCCGGACGCGGGTTCGATTCCCGCCGCCTCCAGAACGAAGTGAGGGAGAAACGAATGTCGCGCGGCAGGATGCCGCGCAGCCGATGGGAATCAAGGATCGCCCGGAGCGATCCGTCTTCCCGCCGCCTCCATTTGGGCCATCACCTCCAGCTATTCAGCGGCAAGGAAGGTGAAGCTGGAGGGCTCGGTCACGACCTATGATCGCTACTTCGAGAGAAAGCCATGAACCTTTCCCTTCGGCATAGTTTTGACTCTCTTGAAGAACTCGGTCTCCGTAATCTGAGTGGCCCAGTCCATATTGATGGTGAGCAGATATTCTCCGTCCTCAGGCAGCTTTTTAAACCGAACCGCTTGCAGCCTTATCAGGTAATTGAGGTCCCGGATCAGCGCTTTAAATGGATTCTTGACCGTATAGAAGTGGCGCGTCTTTTCGGTAAGTATGCTTAACGTCATCTCCTCCTCGGCCAGGAGGAGGTTGAGCAGTTGAAGATGCCGCTCGCTCATCACGCGCTTGCGCGGCGACTTCATGCGAACGAAAAGGTCGGTCATCGTGTTTCTGAAGAGCGCCTTCGCGACATGCTGCCGGATCTCGGCGAAGAGCCTTCGGCATTGACTCTCGATTCCCTTGAGGCCGAACTTAAGAAACGGAGTCAGATCGTGTTCTCCGGTTCGCGTGTCATTGAGGATATTCAGGTACGCGGTTATGTTCTCGTAGTAGTAATTGGACATGGCGATGAAGAGCGTGTCGCGCAGACCTGTCCGCTGAAGCATGAGAGCTTCCAAGGCACGGGCGGTGCGTCCGTTTCCATCGATGAACGGATGCATGGCGGCGAAGTGATAGTGGAGCGTCAGCGCTTGAATGAGAGGATCGTGGGCTCGAAATGATGTCTGGACGGATTCCGCAAGCTGACGCATGGCCTCGGCGCAGTGCTCGCCCCCTTCGACGCCGCGATGGCGAGGCGCCCCGAAGGTGACGTTCTCGTCCGGAGCACGCAACTGACCCGGAACACAATGGTCGTCATCGCATCCGGTGACCAGCCGACGGTGGACGTCTCGAATCAAATTCTGATCGATCGGAAAATCGGTCGGAAGCGTGGCGATCCAACGATAGGTCGCCACAGCAGCGGCGGCCTGTTTCTGCGAGCGCGTTTCCAATTGTTCCGGTGTCTCGCGCATGGCCGCGTCAAGTTCGCGCTCCGTAAACTCCGCGCCCTCGATCCGTGAGGTTCCCGCCACTTCGCGTTTGAGCTGAACCTCCTGGAGCTTGTCCGCCCAACTCCGTTGAACGGGCATCTGCATCATCGCAAGGAGCGCGGCCTTGGCGTTCATGAGTTCCGTGAAGATCGCCTGATGATCGTACCGGATCCAAGCCTCCGGCAAGGCATATCGAATCACCACAGCGTCATTATAATCGTATTCATTTCCGTTTAAAGAGGCCGCGTCAAATATTGTAAGTATAATATTTACTGTATTATATAAGATTTTTCGCAATGGCATATCGCCGATTTGTTTCCATTTGATTTCCAGCTCATATCCGTAATGGGCGGCATAAATAATAAGGTTCACAGTCACGATGCTGAGTCAATCGCGCATGCAACAACTCCCACGGAAGGCGCGTTTCTGGAGGGAGGAGAAGATTTTCTTGGTTGATGCATCGCTTCGACCATAACTCCATTGCTCTTCGCAATATTTCTTACCGCGCCGTCCAAGCGCAACTGAATGCTCATTGGCAGTTGCTCCATTGCCCCGGATCACGCCGCCGTCATTGGTCCATTTCCGGAGTGCAAAACCGCGTTAAATCTTGCGATCGGTGAAGTCTCTTGCACAAACCAGGCGGGAGGGCATCATAGGATCATGTCACTACTACACCACCGGTTGACTCGTCGGCAGTTCGCCGCGTTGGCGGCATTGAGCGCGGCGGGAGTCATTGCCGGAGACACTCTGTGGTGGGAAACGCTCCATCCTGAACTGGTCGAGCTTGATCTCGCGTTGCCGGATCTCCCGGCGTCTTTCGACGGCTACAGGATTCTTCATCTCACCGACTTTCACCATTCCTCCACCGTCCCGCTCTCGCTTATCGAGAGCGTCGTGGAACGCGGCAAGGATCTTCGAGCTGATCTTGTCGCCCTCACCGGCGATTTCGTCACGTCCGACAGATACCAGTTCGTGCCGGGACTGCCTTATGCGGCACCCTGCATCCAAGCATTATCCAGACTGAAGGCGCCGGACGGAGTTTTCGCCGTCCTTGGAAACCATGACAATCTGACGAACGGAGACGAAATCGCAAAGCTGCTGAAGGACGCCGGAATTCATCTGCTCCGGAACCAGGGACAGCGCATCACTCGAAAGAAAGATTCGATCTGGGTCGGGGGCGTGGACGATTTTCTGACGGGCCGCGATGTCGGAAATGGCCTTCGGCGGGCGCTCGAAGGCCGCAACGCCGCGGAAACAAGTCTGCTGCTCGCGCATAATCCGGATCAGTTCCCTGAATTCGTGGAGCGAGGGGTCTCGGTCGCATTGTGCGGACATACCCATGGCGGCCAGGTGAGACTGCCGGTCGCCGGTCCGATCTTTGTGCCCTCGCGGTATGGCGGGCGGTTTGCCTACGGTATTTTTCGCGAGCGCGTGACGGCAATGTGGGTCTCGAAAGGAATCGGCACGTTCCTTCTTCCCGTAAGAATGCTCTGCCGGGCCGAGATGGTTCTGATCACGATGAGGAGAGAAAATCGGCGTTCCTCCTGACGGGCGGACTGTGATTGTTCGACGTTATCGTTTTAAGGCGCGCGCGACTCCCAGCCGTCTCGATCGCCGCGCACGCACCAGATTCCGAGGGGGCGCAGGTAAGCCATCAGTTCGTCGAGGGTCAGGAATCCGATGCACGGGAATGCTCCCGCGCGGGGCGGACCGTGCTGAAGGATCTTTTTCGCGAGCACGATCGAGGCGGAACTGGGCGTGGCAGGCCCGTCGTCGTTCGTCACGATGGCGATCCTTCGTTCCAGCGGCGCTCCGTCGTGCCCTGTGCCGCGGAGCCAGACGGCAAGAGAGCCGTTCTTCGTCCCGAACCGCGAGAGCAGGAGCGAGAGGCGAAGGAATAGTCCCGCGTGCTCGTGCAGACGATCCATCGCGATGAATTTGCGAAGCCATGCGAAACCGGAGAGCGCATAGTTGATGATGCTCAGTTCCACCCCGGCATGAAAACGAACCGTGCTCGCGCCCCAGGATTTCGGGAACAGTTCGAGATCGGGTACGTCGCAATTGTGCACGCGGCGGCGACCGACCGGCGAAGGAAAGTCCAGACGCCGCGCATCTCCCCAGCCCGGTCGCGGGATCCAGCGACCGCCCTGCCATAACGGGATGGGGCGCCCGACATAGGTGAGTATGGCGCCGATGGTCGCCGCGCCACGCGGATTCTGGTTGCCAGGGCTCAGCGCCCCATGGATTTCGTCAATCGATGCGAACTCGGGCGACAGCGCACCGATCATCGCGTGGGTGATGGCGGGCACCGAACTGACTCCGGAGGAGACGAACAAGCCGCGCCGACGGGCCGGTTCGTCGAGCCTGCTTATCCCGGCGACGAAGAGCCGGGCGTCGGCCAGGTCGAGATAGTGCGAGCCGCACTCCACGCACATTTCCGCCACGCGATAATCATGTTCCTGAAACGGACCGGCCGCATGAATGACGATGTGCGATCCCTCGATCGCGCGGCGGAGCGACACGCCGTCCGCCACATCGCCGCATCGGAAATCCGCCCCGATCCTCCCGGCGAAGTCGCCCCCCTCGCCGGGATCGCGACCCACGACGCGGACCGAGGTATCGGGATGTCTCGTCAACGCCGACGAAATGCGGCTCCCGAATGTGCCATAACCTCCGAGAACGGTCACGGTCTTCATGATGTTTTCCGCGGATCCACGACGCGCTCGCGCACGAGGCGCTGCAGTTCGGCGTGGCGAAAAGCGAAGAAGCGACGGAGCTTCGGCGCCACGAAGAGCTTCACCGTCAGGCTTCCTCCGAGATACCAGGGCAGTCGGACATCGATCCTGTCGCGCAGTATCGTGCCCGATTCCGCGGGCAGAAACTCGTGGATGTGCTCGAACATTGCGAACGGCCCCCGGATCTGCCGCTCGCCGAACCGACTCGGTGGTTCATAGACGAAATGCTCAAACGTCATGGCCACCCGGACCGGGCCGATTCGTTCCTCCACGCGCGTAATGCTCCCGACGCGGATGTGGCCATCGTTGGCGATCATGCGGAACGCTGTCCACCCCCGCAATAACAGGGCGAGGTTGTCCGGATTCTCATGAAAGGCGAAGAGCTGTGTCCGCGGAACGGCGAATACGCGCTCGAATTGCATTTTCACGCGAACGTGATCCTGCGCCGATCCATTCGGGATCGGACCTCGAACACGAATGCTCTCGATTGACGCTCGCGTGAATTTCCCATACCAGCCTCCGGATTGCAGGTGTTTCATTGTAGCGGAACACAGGCGGGGAGCGGCATCCTCCGTCGAAGGGATCCCTATCGGCACGCTGATTGCTTCCTCTATTACCTGTGCATCAGGATGAAGTTTACCAAACGAACCGGACCGACGAGAGAAATATCACAGCCGGCATTTCTTATGCCCGCTGATCGCGGAGATTTCCCCCTTCCATGCCGAATCGTTCGCGTTTTTCGCGCGACCGTCATCATCCCTGAGCGCTATTACCGACGAGGTGCAGACGCATGACTATTTCCACGATTGAGAAAGACGCCGTCACGATTCGCTTTGCTGGGGATTCCGGGGACGGCATGCAATTGACCGGCAGCCGATTTTCATCGTCGTCCGCGATCTTCGGAAACGATATCGCGACGTTTCCGGATTATCCCGCGGAGATCCGCGCACCTTCCGGAACCGTGGCCGGGGTGAGCGGTTTCCAGATTCAGCTCGCCGATCATGACATCTACACGCCGGGAGATCATGCCGACTGCCTTGTCGCGATGAATCCCGCCGCGCTGAAAAAATGCCTCCCGGAACTTCTTCCCAACGCGCTCGTCATCCTGAACGAGGACGCCTTCACCCCTGGCAACATCGAGAAGGCCGGCTTCGCATCGAATCCGCTCGACGACGGGCTCCTCGGTGAATACCGGATCGTGCTCGTCAAGATCACCTCCCTCACCTGCAGCGCCACGGGATCCCTTCTTCCCCGGAAGCAGGCGGAGCGGTGCAAGAATCTCTTCGCCCTGGGCCTGACGCTCTGGATCTTCGGCCGCGATACCGGCTCCACGCGCGAATGGATCCGGTCGAAATTTTCCAAGAATGCCGCCGTCGCGGAGGCGAACCTGGCGGCGCTGGAAGCAGGATATTCGTACGGCGAAACGACGGATCTCGCCGACGCGCGCTATCGCGTCGCTCCCGCGACGGTACGGCCGGGAACCTACGCGCAGGTGAGCGGCAACGAAGGAATCGCTCTCGGACTTGTCGCCGCGGCGCAATCGGCCCGGTGTCCGCTCTTCTACGGCTCCTATCCCATCACGCCCGCCACGGACATTCTGCATGAACTGGCGAGCCTGTCCGCTTTCGACGTGACGACGTTCCAGGCGGAGGATGAGATCGCCGCGATGTGCTCCACGATCGGCGCCGCCTTCGCGGGTTCGATCGCGGTCACGGGCACGAGCGGCCCGGGGCTCTGCCTGAAAAGCGAGGCGATCAATCTCGCGGTCATGACGGAACTGCCGATGGTGATCGTCAACGTCCAGCGCGGAGGACCATCCACGGGACTGCCGACGAAGACGGAGCAATCCGACCTGCTGCAGGCCCTGTACGGCCGCAACGGCGAATCTCCTCTCGTCATTCTCGCGCCGCAATCGCCCTCCGACTGCTACGCGATCGCCTATGAGGCGGTGCGCATCGCACTGAGGATCATGGGTCCGGTGATCGTTCTTTCCGACGGATACATCGGCAATGGAGCGGAACCATGGCGCATTCCTGAGCCGGACTCCATGCCGCCCATCGTCGTCCGATACGCGACCGATCCGGACACATTTCAGCCCTATGCGCGCGATCCGGAAACCTATGCGCGGCCCTGGGCGATCCCGGGAACGCCCGGCCTCGAACACCGCATCGGCGGTCTCGAAAAGCAAGACGGCTCGGGGCACGTGAGCTATGACCCGGCCAACCACCATCGGATGATGGAGCTGCGCGCGGAAAAGGTGCGGCGCCTCGACGCGTTCATTCCGCCGCAGGACGTGTACGGCGAAAAGGAGGGGCGCCTGCTGATCCTCGGATGGGGCGGCACGTTCGGCGCGATCAGGACGGCGGCGGAACGGCTTCGCGCGGAAGGGATATCGGTCTCTCACGCCCACCTCCGCTATCTCAATCCGTTCCCCTCCAACCTCAGGCGGATTCTTTCGCGCTTCGAGCACGTGCTGGTTCCGGAAATCAATCTCGGCCAGATGGCGTCCGTCATTCGCTCCACGTACCTTAAAGAAGTGCAGCAACTGAACCAGGTGCGCGGAGTACCCCTCAAGGTCGCGGAAATCTGCGCGCGCGCCAGACAGATATTGAATCAAGGAGTTCGATCATGACATCAGGAACGCTGGCGCCGCCGTGCGAGGCGAGGATTATGGATTCGAGTGCGGAGACATTGACGCGGCAGGATTTCGTCTCGGGGCAGACCGTGCGATGGTGTCCCGGTTGCGGCGACTACGCGATTCTCGCGCAGATCCAGAATACGCTCCCCACGCTCGGCATTCCGCGCGAAAAAATCGTCGTCATCTCCGGTATCGGATGCTCCAGCCGGTTCCCCTACTACATGAACACGTACGGCTTTCACACGATCCACGGCCGGGCGGCGGCCATCGCCACCGGCGTGCAACTGGCGCGCGAGGATCTCCATGTCTGGGTAATTACCGGCGACGGCGATGCGCTCTCCATCGGAGGCAACCACTTCATCCACACGATCCGCCGCAACGTCAACCTCCGGTTCATCCTCTTCAACAACGCCATCTACGGCCTGACGAAGGGGCAATATTCTCCCACGTCGCCGAAAGGGACGAAGACCAAGTCCACGCCGCGCGGCTCGATCGAGAATCCGCTCCACCCGATCTCGCTCGCCCTCGGAACGGAAGCGACCTTCGTCGCGCGAACCCTCGCGGCCGATCCGAAACATCTCGCCACCGTTCTGCAGAAGGCGGCGCGCCACAAGGGCACGGCCTTCGTGGAGGTGCTTCAGAATTGCCTCATCTTCAACGACGGGTGCTTCGATTTCCTGGAGGATAAAACCCGGCGCGCGGAAACGGCGCTCTATTGCGAAGACGGAAAGCCGCTCCTGTTCGGAGGAACGGAACGCAAGGGGATCGGATTGAACGGCTTTTCTCCGAAAGTGGTCGCGGGCAACGATCCCGGCGTGCTCGTCCATGACGAGACGAACGAAGATCCCGGCTACGCCTGGTTTCTTTCCCGGCTGCGCCATCCGGAATTCCCCGTCCCGCTGGGCGTGTTCCGCTCCATCAGCCGGCCCGTCTTCGACGAGCAGGTTCGCTCCGACGTAGCCCGTGCCCGCGCCGAGAACAAACTCACCTGGGACGAATATCTGCTCCGGCGAGGAACCTGGAAGGTCTGAAGGGGGGGGCGGTCGTCAGCCCCGATCGATCCTTCCGGCGACAGGACCGTTCTCCAGGTTCAAGACACCCCGCGGGCAGACCGTCGCGCACATGCCGCAGCCGACACAGGAGGCGCGGACGATATTCCGGCCCCGCTGAGCATACCACCGGACATCGATCCCCATCTCGCAGTACGTGGAGCAGTTGCCGCATGAAATGCACTGGCCGCCATTCGTGGTGATGCGGAAGCGCGAGAAGAATCGCTGCAGTATCCCCAGGATCGCGGCCTGCGGGCAGCCGAAGCGGCACCAGACGCGCGTGCCGAGAATCGGGTAGAAACCCACGCCGATGACTCCGGACCAGAGAGCTCCAATATAGAATCCGTACCACTTCGAGAATGTGACGGACCATTCGCCCAGCAGCTTTCCCTGTTGATAGGAGTTGGCCCAGAGCATCGCCGTGGTCAGCGTGATGAAGACAAGGACAAGATGGATGCTCCATCTTTCCAATCTCCACGCCGCGAGTTTCTTCGAAGAGAGCTGGCGAAAGGAGTCGCCGGCCGTGTTCGCAAGGCCTCCGCAACCGCAGACCCAGGAGCAGTACCAGCGCTTGCCGAAAAAATATGTCAGGACGGGCACGGCGACGAAGGAGATCAGAATTCCCCACCACGCCATGAAGGCTCCCAGCCTCCCGGGATGCGAACGCAGGCCGTGAAGGGTGGACGGGAAAAGATAATCGTACTTGAGCGGCCAGAAATAGCTGAAGTAATACTCGGGCTCGTGGAACAGTTGCAGCACGGAGGGAATCAGGTAGGCGAAGAAAAGCTGCGCGATCATGATCGCCAGGGTGCGGATGACCTGGTATCTCGAATGCCGATATCGCGCGATCGCCTTGGCGCCCATCGCCAGGATCGCGACCGTGTAAAGCGTTCCATACAGAAACCATTGGTCCGCCGGTCGACCCCTGAGAAAATGGCTGAGCGGATCGTGCATGCGTATGGGCCCGCTCAGTTTCGCGGGATACCAGTACAGAACGATGTAACCGGCGGTCAGCGCGACACCGAGAATCCATCCGGCAGCTCCGCGTGCCGTCACGGAGCCTGACATCATGCCGTTGTTCTGAATGCCGGCGGGGCGGCGGAGATGATGGCGCGTTCCGTAGAGAAGTGCGCCCGCGAAAATCGACCCTACAGAAAACGCGAGATCACACAAGGCGAATCCTGTGCTTCTCCCCGACAGCGACAGGAGAAATACGAGAAGCCCGATCCCGAGGAGAGCCAGCCCGGATTTTTCCGTGGCATCGAGTTCGGGGGGATGCGGGTCCGCCAGTGAAAGAGAAGCCTCCGTCTGTTCCGTCATGGCTTCCTCGACGCGAGAACTTGAAGCGCTGACCACAGGCTCTTTCTTCGCCTGAGGATCACAGGAGATTCCGGATGCGTCCTGTTGTAAACCTCGATCATGTCCGACTCGTACTGCCGGAAGAACTCCGGATCGAAATTGGCTGCGCCAAGGTCGGCAAGAACTTCTCGAATCGACGTTCCGGCGGCGATCCACGACTCGCAGACTTCGTGACGGTATCGCACTCCCATCAGGTTGAATCCGATCACTTTTCCGCCCTGTTTTTCGTAGTCGATCCGGATGGATTTTCTTCGATCCCCGTGCATCCAGAATAATGTCTCGTGCGTTTCCGGAAGCTGGGGACGGATCTCGCCGTAGACCTGGTACTCGATGCCGAAAAACTTCGCCGAGTTAAACCAGATTCCCGGATCGTACGATGCGCTTTCTCCGCAGATGTTGCGGCCCGCGACCTCCCCCATCATCCGACCCGTGTACCAGACCGGTTCGATCGCCCTCCGCCCCGGACGAGGCGTGCGGAGTTCCACGCAATCGCCCGCCGCGAAGATTCCCGCCGCGTTCGTCGCCAGCCGGTCATCCACCAGGATCCCGCGATTCGTCTCGATCCCGCTCGTCCGCGCCAGATCCACGTTCGGTTTCACGCCGACCGCGAGCGCGACGAAGTCGCAGGAGATCTCCTCCCCCTTGCTCGTGATCACGGCGCGCACCCGGCCGCCGGAATCGCCGAGGAGTTCCTTCAGCTCGGTCTCATGCCGGAGATCGACGCCGTGCTCGCGCACATGCCCGCTCACCATCTCCGCTTCCTCGCGCGGGAGAAAATGCGTCGCGAACGCCGGCTCGCGCACCAGGTAGGTCACGTGAATTCCCCGCGACAGGAGCATCTCCGCGACCTCGACGCCGATGAGCCCTCCTCCGACCACGACGGCCCGGCGGGCCCTCCGCGTATTCCGTTCCATCGCTTCCAGGTCCGGAAGACCGTAGAAGCCCTGGACGCCGTCCAGGTCCTGTCCCGGCCAGCCGAAGAAGCTGGATTGCGATCCTGTGGCGAGAAGAAGCGTGTCGTAGCGCAGGGGCGGGCTCCCGTCGCGGAACAGGACCATCTTCCCCGCGGAGTCGATCTTCTCGACATAGGCCTGCTTCAGCTCGATCCGGTTCTTCTCCCAGAACCAATCCTCGTACGGCTTCGTCGATTCGTACGTCATGTGCCCCATGAAGATGTACATGAGCGCCGGCCGGGAATAAAAGTGGCGAGACTCGCCGGATACGACCGTGATGCGCCGGCCCGACAACTGGCGAATGGTCCTCGCGGCGGTGATACCGGCCACGCCGTTCCCGACGATGACCACATGTTCCATGCTCATTATTTTGTCATCACCTTGCTCTCATCAGTCGGGAATCCGGAGCTTCCGTTACAAGCAGATTCCGGCAAAATGCTATCGCGATCGGAGCCCCATTTTAGAGAGCGCCGCGGCATCGGCCTCGCCATGGAGCTTCCAGTACGCGAGTCGATCGCTGCCCATCAGTTCTCCGGAAAAACTCCCGCCGCCCAGGCGTTTTTGCGGAGATTCCCCCGCGTCCGTCCAAGTCCACGTGATGATGCGATGTGGGTATTCGGATTCCACCCGGAATTCACCGACCCGCCCGCTCTCCACTTGAACCTTGAATCGATCGACGCGGAAATCGCCGGCGGCGACGGTAACCTTCTCGCCGGCCGAGGATCTCGAGATCACGGCCTTCGTCCATTCGGCCGGCTGATGAACCAGTCTCCGATAGAACGCCTCCGGGAGGAACGGCACCGTGCGCGACCGGCCCGGTTCGAGATAGGCGCCGCGCAAGCCGCGCAGGAGAATATAGAGTTCCTCTTCGGTGATTCCGCCCTCCGGCCTCGCCAGTTCCCGTTCCGACGACTCGCCCTCGAAATAGCTGAAGAATCGCTCGTCGATCTTCGCGTTCCCGAAGAGGAGTTCATCATAAACATGCCCGCACCATTCGGCGGACGAGAAACTGATCTTCAGCGGAGAAAAGTCGGAGGATTTCGAAAAGAGGGATGTCATCGTGTTGTAATCATAGATCCCGGTCTGGAAGTCGCGGACGAAGTTCAGCTTCAGCACGTCCACCGTGTCGTCCGGCTTCGCCGAAGGATCGTCGACCTTCACCCGCATCGAGAGACTGAACGGTTCCGTCACGAAGATCATGACGGCCTCGCCTTTGCGTTCTTCTCCGTATCGATTGACCCGGAACGTGTACCCGTTCATCTCCGCGCGCCCGTCGCGCCACCACGATTCGAAGGAGGGATCCGTCGACGCTCCGTCAGCGCGATCAGGCGGCAGCGCGCCGCACGCGATCAGAAACGCATGAGCCGATACGAGCGCCAGACCGCCGCAGAAAAGACGGGTGGTCGTTTTCCAGAAACGTGATCTCATCGAAAATCCTCCACGGGTAAACTATAACGCTGGGCCGGCGACAAATATCGCATAAAATATCGGGGAGAGGACGGCGACGGTCGTGAACAACCTGATGAATCCTGTTCGGTATATGCTGGCTGGCCTGGGCGCACTCGTCCTGCTGAACACGAGCGCCTTCGCGGCTGAACCTCATCAGCCGGGGCAGCGGTACGACTACAGGAATTTCGCGATCCCCGGCAAGATCGTCATCGTCGATTTCTTCTCCGAGTTCTGCGGCCCCTGCGTCCAGCTCTCGCCGTATCTCGATGGGCTGGCGCGCGCGCGGAGCGATGTTATGATCGCGCGGCTCGACCTCAATCGCCCCGGCGTGCGCGGCATCGACTTTGTTTCGCCTCTGGCCCGCCAGTACCAGCTCGAATCGATCCCGCACTTCAAGATTCTCGATCGCGACGGGTCGCTCATGGCGGAAGGCGATCCCGCCTATAGCCTGGTTGTTTCGTGGATCAACGATCCCTCCATGGTCCCCGAGATTTACGTGGAAGACACCGGCCCCCGGGGCTTCAACAGGCTCAACGCGGAGAAGAGCCCGTATCTGCTGCAGCACGCGGACAATCCGATCTGGTGGTACGCGTGGGGGCCTGAAGCCATGGAGGAAGCGCGGCGGCAGAACAAGCCGATCTTACTTTCAATCGGATACTCCACCTGCTACTGGTGCCACTTCATGGAGAAGGATTCGTTCGAAAAGGCGGATATCGCGCAGCTCCTGAACCGCTATTTCATCGCGATCAAGGTGGATCGCGAGGAACGGCCGGACGTGGACAACCTCTACATGACAGCGGTGGTCGCGATGGGCGCCGGCGGAGGTTGGCCGCTCTCCGTCTTCCTGACTCCCGATGGAAAACCCTTCTACGGCGGCAGCACCGTCTCGCATGACCGGCTGAAGGAATTGCTCCGCAGGGTCACCACCATCTGGCGCAATCAGACGGACCTCGTGCGCACGGAAGCGGACAAGCTTTCTTCCGTTCTCAAGGGACAGATGTCTTCGACGGAACAACCCGGCCCGATCGATACGGCTCCGCTCGTCGCTCTGGCCCGCCACTCGCGCGAGCAGTTCGATAAGGAACACGGAGGATTCGGAACTGGAAGCAAGTTTCCACGGCCGCATGCGCTCTCCGCGATCCTGCGGCTTCACCGCCGGAGCGGCGACACGCAGCTCCTCGCCGTCGCGACGACCACGCTGAAGGCGATCGCCCGCGGAGGACTGCACGATCAGCTCGGAGGAGGTTTTCACCGGTACTGCGCGGATAGCGGGTGGGAAGTGCCTCACTTCGAGAAGATGCTGTATGACAACGCGGGCCTCGCCTTCACATACCTCGAAGCGCACCAGGCGACTCGCTCCGAGGAATTCGCCCGCGTGGCGCGACGCACGCTCGACTGGACGATCAGGGAGATGAGAGATACCGAGGGAGGATTCCATGCCGCGATGGACGCCGGCGATTACGGCAGGGAGGGCGACTACTACGCATGGTCGATGGCGGAGCTCCGGAGGCTCCTGACGAAATCCGAATTCAATCGCATCAAGGCCGTGTATCGCCTCCGGCCCCGCGGCAATTTCGAGACGGCCGCCGGCGCGCCCGCGCGCCACATCTTCCATATTCCGCTCTCGTCCCCTTATCCCGATCCGGCGAAAGACCGCCTCCTCGCATCAGCGCATGCAAAGCTCCTGCGCGCGCGCGCGCGCCGGGAGAAGCCAAGGATCGACGACAAGGTGATCGCGTCCTGGAACGGGCTCGCGATCGCCGCGCTGGCCCGGGGCTGGCAGGTGCTCGGCGATTCGCGTTACCTCTCCGCGGCGCAAAAGGCGGCCGGCTTCATCCGCGACAGCATGACCCGCCCCGACGGACGCCTGACACGCACGTGGCGGTCCGATCACCGGGCCATGCTCGATGACTATGCATTTCTCATCCACGGGCTCATCGAGCTCTATCAGTCCGACTTTGATCCCCAGTGGCTTTCCTGGGCGGAGGAACTGCAGAAGATCCAGGATCGCGATTTCGCGGACGCGCGCGGAGGATTTTTTCTCGATGACACTTCCGATACAACGCTCTTCACCCGGCTCCGCGACGACGATGACGTGGCACTGCCCGGAGGAAATTCCATGGCGGTCCTCAATCTTTTGAGGCTGGCCGATCTCCTGTCCGATCCGCGATACCGCGCAACGGCCGATTCCGCGCTGGCCGCCGCCGCGGTGCTGATGCGCGGATCCGCCTTCGCCTATCCGGCCCTGTTGATCGCTCTCGACTATCGGCTCGATCGCTCGAAGGAAATCGCCATCGCGGGCCGCAAGGAGGATCCCGGCACGCGCGCGTTGCTGGCCGCCCTGCGCGGCAGGTTCCTGCCCAACCAGGTCGTGGCCCTGGCGGACGACACGGCGACGTCCCCGTTAATGAGGAACAAGCCCATGCTGAACGGCCGCGCCACCGCCTATGTCTGCGAGCAGGGATCGTGCCGGCTTCCGACAACGGAACCCGCGCAAGCGCTCGCGGAAGCAGGGACGTTAATTCCGCTGGATTTGAAATGAGGCCTTTGGAAATTCTAAAATCTAAATCCTAAAATCATCCTTCGGAGATCAATGTTGGGATTTCCCCTTAAGGCGTCGCGCCTTCTTCCGCTTCTTCCAGCTCGAGCCCCGTCTCGCTCCGCGTCTCGAACCACGTCATGAAGGCTTCGCCGACGAGCCAGAGGGTGAGCCCGATGAGGACAACGCCAACGGTCAGCTCCACGGTCTTCAGGATGGGCACCGGCCCCTCCTGCATCTTTCCCAGGATGGTGGTTGTCGTGTAGCCGAGGCTCCAGAGCGTCATGAAGAGCATGAAGAATGTCCCGAAGAGGGGAAGCGCGCAGGGCTTGCCGATCTTCCAGAGCCAGACCGTGACGGCCATGAGGGCCAGGGCGGCGAGGAGCTGGTTCGAGCTGCCGAAGAGGCCCCAGAAGACCTGCCAGAGCGGAAGCGTCTTACCGGCCATCGTCGCGGGAGGAAGCGAGGCGATGATGGCGGGAAAGGCCAGCGTCACGGCGGTCGCGAGCGCGATTCCGGATCGCCCTGTCCAGCCCGTCAACTCCATCAGGATATAACGCGCGAGCCGCGTGGCGGCGTCCAGTGTGTCGAAGACGAAGGTCGCGAAGCAGAGGAGCGCGAACTGGTAGGCGGTCGTGACCGAAAGAAATCCAAACGTCGCATGGTGGAGGAACTGCGAGATACCGTTCGCGTAAAGCGCGTCCGGTTTTCCCTTGGGCGCGGCGATGATCATGATTGTCGCGAGACTGATGCAGGCGAAGAAGGCCTCGAGAAGCATGGAGCCATAGGCGACGGGCTTCGCGTCGTTTTCGGTCCGGAGCTGCTTCGAGGTCGTTCCGGAGGTCACGATCGAGTGAAATCCGGAGCAGGCTCCACAGGCGACGGTGATGAAGAGGATGGGGAAAAGCGGCGGCAGATTTCCGGAGGACGTGAAGAAGGCCGCCTCGGAGAAGGCCGGCGCCTGGATCGTGAGCTCGCCGGAGAGACCGCCGACGAAAATGCCGAGAATTCCGGCGCCGATGATGAAGTACAGAAAGTAGCCTCCCAGTTCGCCGCGCGGCTGCAGCAGCAGCCAGAGCGGGGCGATGGACGCGAGGAAACAATATCCCAGGAGCAGATAGTTCCAGACCTGCTGGGGCTTGGCGGCCGGGATATACGCGGAGAGATCGAAGGGGATGGAGGGGCCCGCGACGATCGCCGCCAGCACGAGCGGAAGAAAGATCGCCTTGGCCGCGGTCGCTCCCAGTTTGCCGTACTTCATCGCAAGCCCCATCGCCACGGCAAGCAGGAGGTAGAGGATCGACGAGGTCGCGACGGCCGCTCCGGGCGCCACGGCATCGGCGGTCGCTCCGGCCTGGATGAACGCGCCGGCCGTGACATCCGCGAAGGCGATGATGACATAGATGAGCGAGATCCAGATGAAGAGAAGGAAGAGCATGTAGGCGCGCCGGTTCATGTACTGCCGGACAATCTCCGCGATAGAGCGGGCCCTGTGGCGAATGGAGGCGACGAGCGTCGTGATGTCGTGAATGCCCCCGATGAAGATGGAGCCGAGGATGATCCAGATGTAGGTCGGCAGCCAGCCGAAGGAGACACCGGCGAGGATCGGACCCACGATCGGGCCGGCCGCGGCGATCGCGGAAAAATGCTGCGGCAGCAGAGTCGACGGTCCGATCGGCTCGAAATCGAGGCCGTCCTTCATGGTATGAGCGGGCGTCGGGACGGCATCGGTCAGGTCGAGCCAGCGCGCGAGAAATCGTCCCATGAAGTGGTAGGCGACGAGGAGTATCACGGCGGATGCGATCAGAAATACGATCAAAGACATGGGCTTAATCTTATCCCATCATGCTCCAGCGAAAAAGCGGGAATTCCTACCCGATTTTCTTCCGGAAGGCGTACAAAAAATGGAGGCCGCGCGAGGCGGCCTCCCCCACTCTAGTTCTCAAGCGAGCCGCACTTGAGACGAACCTCATGGACGTAGACGACCGTCGCTCCGTTGCTCGCGACGCTTACATCCAGATCCAGGTAAGCCGTCATGGTCTCACCATTGGATCCCGTCAACGACGTCGCCACAGTCGCTTTGCCGCTCGAAGGCAGCGGTCCGAGATTGACCGTCGCGCTCGATGATCCTGATGCCGTGTAAGTCGCTCCATTGGTCAGATTCTGCGCAGCCATGGCTCCCCACGAAGCCGTGATATCGACCTTGGCCGTGCTTGTCGTGACACTCGTCTTCGAGACAATATGTGTGTTGCCCGAAACGTTCACCATTTCCGCGTTGTTGCACGGATGGCTGAGCGTCGCATTGACCTGCGCATCCTGTTCCGTCTGCGACTCGACGATAGCGATGGCATCGGCCCGTTGGGGCGAACCGACGAGGACTCCCGCCAGCGCCGCCAGACAGATGCAGGACAGCGCGCAATACCCTTTCATGTATCCGGACATGACCAGAACCTCCTTCCCCTCTTGCGGAGGGCGGACAAATAAAAAATCAGGAGAACACAACGTGTCTTGAAGACGCCCTGTGTGGCTCCGCAGAATGAAAGAGCAATGATTGTGCCGCGCCCGGAAAAGCGCTAACTCGGGAAAATCACCGCGTCGTGGAAAGGATTCGCAAAAGACGTGTGCGGGAGCGGATTACTGCCGAACAGGTTCTGTTCGGCCGCGCGGGTCAGGGAGAAGAGATGCGTCCGAGCATCACCCACTGCGCGGGATCCCGGCTGATCCATTCCGAAAAGATGCGCGCCACATCCTGGGCATCGTTCGCCGGGGCGAAGGTCTCGATGGAGACATGACGCGCGGCATCACGCGCGCATCGGACCGGGATGACGGCCGCGTTGACGCGCTCCGCCATGCGAAAGAGCGGCGCCGGAAACAAGGTCCGGCCGCCGAGAAAATCCACGGCGATTCCTTCGGAGCGCGGTTCGTCGATCGCCGCGCAGACGATGCCTCCTTCTTCGAGGATTCGCCACGCTCCGCGCAGTCCCTGATCCACATCGAGCAGAATATTCGCTCCCCGGCATTTCCGGATCCGCGCGTCGACGTTCTCATCGCCGGTCGTGCGGATGAGAACGGCGGTGCGGGGAAAAGCGGCGCCGATCGCCAGGGCACCGAATTCCCAGTTGCCGAAATGCGGCGTCACAGCGAGGACTCCCCTCCCCGCCGCCACGGCGGCGCGTATCGAGTCGAGCTGAACGCTCGCGACGATTTTCCCGAGACGCGCTGGATCTCCTTCAACGGCGAGAAACTCCCCGAGGTATCGCGCGAAGTTCGCCATGACTTCCGGAGTAGCAGACCTTGGCAGGCCGAATCTCTCGAAGTTGGCGCGGACATTCTGAAGACCGGGGGCGAATGAGTGAAGGAAGCTCGCAAGCATTGCGAAAAAAGGAGGCGCGATTTCCGGGCCCAGCAGCGGAGCCGCTTTACAGGCCAGACGAAGGAGCGGTGAATATCCTGAGCGGCGGGCCAAGGCCCCGGTTAAGAAATCGCCTGAGCGAGCTGGGAACGTCCCCTGGCCATTTCGAGAGCGATGGAGGCGATCTGGCGGGAAGCGCCTGACCGGCCGACGCGGCGGGAGGCCGAAGCCAGCGCGGACAGCTTGGCGCCGTCGGATAGAAGTTCCGAGAGAATATGACTGAGCTCCGACGGATTCATCGCCTGGAGCGCGGCTCCGGCGCGGGAGAGAAATTGAGCATTGCGGACTTCCTGGCCGGGAAGCGGGGAGATCATGACGAGCGGCATTCCCATGGCCGTCGCTTCGGACATGGTGAGGCCGCCCGGCTTGGAGACGAGAACATCCGACGCGGCGTAGTAACGCTCGATGTCCGTCACCGTCGAAAGAACGAGGCGGAGCTTATTCTCGCAAGGCGGGAGCTTCTGCACCGCGCGCTGGAGCGCTGCGTTGCGGCCGGCGATGACAATCACCGCGTCGACTCCCGGTGTCCGCTCGATCGAGGCGACGTGATCGGCGGTAACGCCAAGCCCGTTGCCTCCGCCCATCACGAGGACGAAACGCCCTTCCATCGGAAGGCCCAGCGTATGGCGGGCGATCTGGCGGGTCGGCGGTTGCTCGAAGATCGCATCCACCGGGATGCCCGTGACGTGGATCCGATCGGACGGAATGCCGTCCCTGATGAGTTCCTCGGCGGCCATTTCGCAGGGCACGGCGTAACGGTCGATTCCTTCATGAGCCCAATAAGGATGAATGCCGTAATCGGTGGCGACGGCGAGAACCGGGGGCTTGCAGCGGCCGGACGCCCGGAGATCGGCTATGATCCGGGCCGGAATCGCCTGGGTGCAGATGACGACATCCGGCTCGTGTAGCTCGATCTCCGCTTCGAACGCCTCGAAGGCTCGGGCGAGGAAGACCTTGCCGAGCCGGTTGATGCCGGAGGAAATTTCCTTGTTGTGGTAGAGGTAATTCCAGAAGGAGGGCTTATAGCGGATGATGCTGAGATAGGCATCGGTCAGGATTCTCCGCCGCGACGGACCGATGAGCGACATCGAATCCCGCTCGACGATTTCCGCGTCGGAACACCCGGCCATCATGGCGCGCGCGACAGCTTCGGCAGCTCTTTGATGCCCCGCACTGATGTTCGTGCTGAAAGTTATCACCCTCGTCATATATAAGCGGCTACACTTCACCAAGAAGGGTTCGCACTGTCAAGATAAAAGGGAGTCCCAGGAGGCAACTCCAGCCGATCCAGTCTCCCAGGAAACTTGCTGCCGTTCGGCCAGAATTCAAATGAACTTCGCCCATCAGAACTCCGGATCGACCGGCTTCCAGTTCCGCCAGGGCGGTCCCGGCGGCATCGAGAATGTAGCTTGGCCCCACGTTGCCGGCCCGTATCAGGGGGCGGGCAAACTCGGCCGCGCGCAGCCTGGCCAGCGCCGCGTGCTGTTCCGCCGCCTCGGGGACGCAGGCCCAGGCATCATTGGAGAGATTCACGAGGCAGAGGGCTCCCTGGTTTACAAGCGCTCGTGAAAGATACGGAAAGACGCCTTCATAGCAGACGAGCGGCCCATAAATGCCGAGGGCTTTCGGCAGGATGGAGGGAGAAAAATCGCCGGTTCCCCGCGGGATGAGGACGTGATCGAGATCGGGACCGAGCCCCGGGATGAATTCTCCGAAGGGAACGAGATGGAACTTGTCGTATCGCGCGACCTCGCGACGGGGATCGGGTTCGAAAATGTAGATGGAGTTTCGCTTGTCGACGCGTGTCACGATTCCCGGCGCGCCGAGGATGATGGTGGTACCCGTGTTCGAAGCGAGATTGCTGATTTCCCGGCGCAAAGGAGTCGAGCGATTGAGATACTCGAGTATCACCGTTTCCGACCAGAAGATGGTTTTTGCTCCTCGCCGCCCCAGTTCCCGCGTCGCCTGAAAGAGATGATCCTTGACGCTGGCCGGTTGAAATTCGAAGTCCTCATCCTGGGAAAAATTTCCCTGCACGAGCCCGACGACGACGGATTCACCGGCTCGATCGGATCGCTGTCCCGGAAGAAGAAGCAGTCCGGCGACACAGAGCGAAGTCAGGAGGGGCCGGATCGAAATCATCGCGGCGAGAAGATAAAAGAGAAGCGAAAGCCCGAAGAGCCCGATCCAGGGCGCGAGCATGCGCAATGGGAGATCAGCCGCGAGCGAGCCGAGGATACCCCAGGGGAGCGCGAATGTGCCGACGGACCGGATCACTTCCGCGGATGTGAACGCGGCGGCGACAAGGAATGCGTGTCGAAAGCTCCCGTGCTCTCCGCGCGCGGCAAGCGCCGCGCCACCGTAGGGCAGTGCCGAAACGAGGATGACGCCATAGGGCGCGAGGGGATGGAACGAAGAGAGCCAATGCAGTTGAGGGGCGAGCAGACCGACACCGTACAGAAATCCTACCGAGAAACGGGAGTTCTTTCGCAGATGGCGAAAGAAGAGCCCCGGACCGACGAGCGCCGCCGGAAGAAAAGAGAATGGAGGAAACGCGCAGGAGGTGAAGAGACCGGAACAGAGCGCGATCAAGAAAAAGAGCCCACGATCAGACTTGAACTGATGACCTGCTCATTACGAATGAGCTGCTCTGCCAACTGAGCTACGTGGGCGAAACCGCGGATGATTTTAGAGGGCAGAGAAAGGATTGTAAAGTTCGACATGGCCGAGGAATCGTAATTCCGCGATCCGCAATCCGCAAGAGACGTGGGCTTGTCGCGCCGCTTCATGCGGCGCTCCTGCAGCCAGGGGAGCCATCCGCGCATCCTGCGCGGCGCCCGCCCAATCTTCCACAGGAAGATTGGGCCCTGAAGGACTTGAACCTTCGACCAACGGATTATGAGTCCGCCGCTCTAACCAACTGAGCTAAGGGCCCGGAAAACATGCTATGCTCTTCTTGTCATTCGCCTGCGTGGATGATCGGTTGTGTCCGGACGAACCCACATCGTCTTGCCGTTTCGATACACGGGAATCTTGAGACCGGCTTCCCTGTGGCGACGCAGAGCGTCCTTGCCTGCGGTCGCGAGTGCTGCGTCGATCGGCGTTCCCAACTCGAAACACTTCGCGATGGTTCTTGTCCGCCGAGCGGGTCCTGTCATAGTCTTTCTCGCCATCACTTCGCACCCTTGCAGATCATTTTCCAGCCGTCCGCATCCCGGATATTCATGATGCCATTGCGTGCTCCGTTCGCGATGAGGCGTGGAGTGCCGCATTGAGAAGTATCATAGATTCTCCATGAAGTTGCCATAGATCTGTATAATCCGAAGAAGTTCCGAAGCCCTGCCTTATAGCGACGCTTGATCGTCGCGGGGGGTACGCCGTGCCCACCGAGCATCACCCGAGCCGCGACGCGGTCGATGGCGAACGCGGCGCTCGGCAACCACAGATACACAAGGTGGAAGTCATAGCCGGCCGCGAGGCATTTCCTGATCCTTGGAGCGAATGTCCGCGCGGCCAGTGTGGTTTCAAAGGCAAATGTTTCTCGTTTCAAGATCAGGTCGCCGATCCTTTCAAGCATGATACGGCCTGCGGAAAAAGCGACCGCCTCAGGATTATAAGCGGCCAGCCCCTCAGCGATTCGATCGGCGTTGACGAAAGTTCGAATACCGAGCAGATCGCGCAAGAGTGGCGGCCCAGCGGTCGATTTACCGGCGCCGTTGGGTCCTCCGATGATGACAACGCTTGGTCTTGCGCCTTTCAACACGCCCTCATTTCACTTCCCATCTGCTTTCGACCAACGGATTATGAGTCCGCCGCTCTAACCAACTGAGCTAAGGGCCCGGGGGGAAATGATACCGCAGGCGCGAGATGACAGCGAGAAGGAATCGCGGGCGCGTAGATCTCATACCGCCATCGCTGCCAGCAATTCGCCGATGGAAACGCTCACGATGACGGAGACCCTGTCGCTCATCGCATACGGGAGAATCAGCTCGCGGCCGTGCTTCAGGGATCCGCAGCTGTAAACGACGTTCGGAACGTATCCCTCGCGCCCCATTCCCTCGGGCAGGATCAACGGCTCGCGCAGGCGGCCGATCACCTTCGCGGGATCCGCGAGATCGAGAAGGACGGCGCCGAGGCAGTACTTTCTCATGGGGCCGACGCCGTGCGTCAGGACGATCCATCCCGCCTCCGTCTCGATGGGCGAACCGCAGTTGCCGATCTTCACCGATTCCCAGATCTCGGCGGGCCGGAGAAGCAGTTGCGGATCGTTCCAATAGTGGGGATTGTCGGAGAACATGATGAAGAGGTTTTCGTCATCCTGTCGCGAAAGCATCGCATAGCGATCGTCGATGCGGCGGGGGAAGAGCGCCATGCCCTTGTTCTGCACCGCGTTGCCGTTCAGCGTGAGGATGCGGAAGTGGAGGAAGTCCTGGGTTTCGATCAGCTGCGGCAGGATGACGCGGCCGTTGTACGCGGTGTAGGTGGCATAGTACATGACTCCCCCCGCGGGCTGGCCGGTTGCCGATTCGCCGCCGGCCTGCTCCGTGAAGCGAACGAACCGCGCGTCCTCGATGCCGTTGGATTCGTTCGGCGAAACAGGGAAAATCGCCCGCTCGCTAAGGCTCAGAGCCGGGTCGAAATGAAGCTCGTAATTCGAAACGGCGAGCCAGTGGATGCATTCGAGCGTGTGCTTCAGGTCTCGCGGTTCCGGCCGGTGAAGATGGCGCACATTCCGGACGCGATTATCCAGCTCGCGCAGCGTGAAGTTCTCCGCGAGCGGTTTCATCACCTCGCCGGCATACCCCGGCTCCGTCGCATTGCAGTCGAAGCCCATCTCGCTCAGCTTGATGATGAAGAGCTTCTTCCGATACGTCGGGTTGGGCTCGACTTCCGCCAGCGAAACGTGGCGAGAGACGGGATCAAGGGTGATGGCGCCATCTTTGGCGATCAACCCGGAGCGGAATTCGATCGAGGAGATATGGCCTTCTCCGGTTGCCCTGAGGCTCATGATGAACCGGAGGCAGCCTTCCGCCACGCCGGTCTGGTCAGGGTGCGGAACGATGGATGGATTGAAGAGCGCGGCGGATTCGAGGGCGTACTCGCCGGAGAAGAGCGCGCCGATGAGAAGCTGCCTGGTGCGCGAAAGCGGCCGCTGCGTGAAGATCTTCGGCTGGATGACCCGGAAATGATCCATGAGCCGCGCCTCCAGATTCCCGTGTCGCGAAGCGAAGTCGGCAAGGATGATGTCCAGTTCGCGGCCGGCTTCCTCTTCGGAGAGCGAGAGAATCCGCCCGATCATATTGGAGACCTGGTGAGAGTTGGACGGAATGAACGGCCGGATGATGACGCGGGAGATATCCGGCTGGAGCATCACATCGTGGCGGCGCAATTGCAGTGTCATGAAACCGCGGCCGGCGATGCGGTGAAAATGCGATGCGGTTCCGGGACCAGGTGTTCCGCATAATTCATCTCCGCCAGAGCCAGGTGGAAGGCCAGGGTCGACTCCGCGCCCTGGTTCTCGTTCGCGCGGTCGGCGTGCAGACCGTCTCCGCAGCCGCCGGTCGATGGATCATAGAGCGTCAATCCGAGGTCGTTGCGGCCGAGGAACCACTCGAACGCCCGCCTGGCATGCCGCGACCATGAGGCATCCTGTGTCGCGCGGAAAGCTTCGAGGCAGGCGGAGATCATCGCCTGGGCTTCGACGGGCTGCTGGTCGAAATCCGCCCGAGCGCCGTCCCGCTGATAGAAGCCGTTGGAACCGATGGGGCGGAAGTGGCCTTCCTGTGTCTTCTGAAGCGACACGAGCCACCGGAGCGACCGGAGACCTATCTCCTGCGCGTCCCTGTCCGGCATCCACTGGCCGCACAGGATGAGCGCCTGGGAAAGTCGCGCGTTGTCATACGTGACGACCGGTTCGAACCACGGCCAGTCTTCCGTCGCGCAGTTCCTCCAGAGAGCGACAAGTTTTCCGGAAAGCGATTCACGAATGGAATTCAACGATGCGTTGGAAGAATACCTTCGAAGATATTCGTGGATGCCGAGGAGCGTGAAGGCCCATGCGCGGGGCGACGAGAAAGTTTCCACGAGCCGCAGCCCGCGCTCGAAGAGTTGCGCGGACAATTTCCGATGGCCGTCGTCGCGGGATCTCCCGGCGCCGACGCCGGCGGCCCAGAGCGCCCTCGCATGACTGTCCTCGCTGCCGCTCACGACCGTGCCCGAATCCTCCAGCCATTTCCGGCCATGACTCATGAAGTTGCAGGAACGTCCCCGGCCGTGATTCATGGCCGCCGAAAGAAAGGCGAGGTAGATGGTGGATAGCTTCGCGAGATTTCCGCGCGCGCTGGATTCGACCGCGGGCTGGCTGCCGACTTCATCCAGGAGATTGCAGAGAATGAAGGCGCGCGCGTTATCATCCGTGCAATAGCCTTCGTGATAATTCGGCACGTTGAAGATCGCGTGCTGGAAAATCCCGGTGTCGTCGGTCATCCGGAGGATATGATCCAGCCGCAGCGGAGGCAGCTCGTAGTTTCGACTCGCGAGAGTCCATCCGGCAAAGGCGCGACGGGGAGCATCACGTCGATCGGCGCGCGCCTGCTGGAAGGAGGCGAGATACCGTTTCGCAACGGCGGGCCAGATCATCTCCCGGCCCATCTCATAAGCGATTCTCCGCGTCTCCTTCATCCGTTCAGGATCGTCGAGAAAACGACAGACACCCTCGGCGATGGCCGTCGGATCGCGAAAGGGAACCAGCACGCCCCGATCGTCCGCCAGCAGTTCCTGCGCGTGCCAGTAGGGAGTGGAAACGACGGCCTTGCCGGCGCCGAATACATAGGCGAGCGTGCCCGACGTGATCTGGGCCTCGTTCAGGTAGGGCGTGATATAGATGTCCGTCACGCCGATGAATTCCTTCAGGTCATCGAGCGAGACGAAGCGATTGTGAAAGATGACATGCTCCTTCACCCCGCGATCCTCGGCCAGCCGTTCGAGCCCGAGCCGATAGCTTTCTCCGTCGCGCGCGAGAAGATGCGGATGCGTGGCCCCGAGCACCAGGTAGACCACATCCGGATGACGCCTTGCGATCTCCGGCAGGGCTTCGATCACATGCTCGATGCCCTTGCCGGGCCCGAGGAGGCCGAAGGTCAGGAGCACGGTTCGGCCTTCGACGCCGAACTGGGCCTTGTAGAAACTGGTGTCGACGAAAGGAATATCCGGGATTCCATGGGGAATGATATCAATCTTGGTTTCGGATACCTGGTAGATCTCCCGCAGCATCCGCGCGCCCTTGGCGGCCATCACGACAACCCGATCGCTGCGTTGCACAAGCTCCATCATCACGCGGCGTTGCATGGGATCCGGGTCCTTGAGGACCGTGTGCAGCGTCGTCACCACGGGCATCCTGACTTCCTTGAGGAGAGCCAGCACGTGGCTTCCCGCGGCTCCGCCGAAGATGCCGAATTCATGCTGAAGGCAGAGCACGTCCACGTTGTTGAAGTTCAGGAGGTCCGCCGCCCGGCGATAGGAATCCAGATCCTTTTCCAGGATTTCAAAGCGCACCCTCGGCGGATACGCATATCCTTCCGTGCGGTCGTTCACCGCGCCGGAAAAACAGAGCGACGCGGGAGCCGCTTCCGCGACCGCTTCACAGATGTCATGTGTGAAAGTGGCGATGCCACAACGCCGAGGGACGAATCCGCCGAGAAACGCGATGCTTTCGGGAGCCTTGGGTTCCGGGGACGTGAACAGGGCGGGAGAAGTCCCGGGTTCCGGACGATTTTGAATGATCACTACTGCGCATAGTCTGCGCTTCGCGGACGCGAAAAGCAAGGAGTATCAGCCCGCGGACATGGTCGGAATATGCGCGCCTTCGGAGCGTCGAAGCCTGATGACAGCCGACGCGAGCGCGGGAAGCACCAGGAGCGTTCCGCTGATCGCGACGACTGTGCCGAAGATGACGGCGAGACCGAACCGGTGCGTCGGCGGAAAATTTGAGAGGAGAAAAATGGAAAATCCCGCGCAGACGATCGCGGCCGTCGCGGCGGCGGGCTTCCAGAGCCGGTCGACTGACAGCGCCCAGCTGTCACGTGATGAAAGGCCTTTGCGGCGGAGTCGACGCGCGGACGCTGTCAGGTGAATCATGTCGCCGATGCCGATGGATGTCGCGAGATTGACCGCGGGCGCGGATACGATGTCGACCGGAATTCCGGAAAGTCCGATGATTCCGAGGACGATGGCCGGAACGATGCAAAGCGTCGCGCCAAGCGCGAGCGTCCATCGGACGGAGCGTGCCACGAACGCCGAGACAATGAGGAATAGCGCGAGGAGCTGGCCCATGCCGCTCAGGAGCCCGCCCTGGATGAGATGCGACAGCTGGCCCTGGAGAAAATACATGCCGCCCGAGAGTTCAGGCCGGAAGCCGGCCTTGCGGATTCGCGCGTGGATCTCCTCAACCTCCGCCAGCCGGTGATCGCGCGGAACATTCTCCTTCATCCTCAGGTACATCAGCGCGCGCGTGCGGTCCTGGGTCACGAATGACGTGGTGACGCGGTCATACATCGGCTTCTCCATCTGCTCCAGGAGAAACCGGAAATTCAGAAGCCACGCGAACGGCACCCGCTTGGCCTCGGCCATGATGAGCGGCAGCGAGAGAACATTGCCGACCGTAGGATGATCCTCCACGCTCCTCTGCAGCGACCAAAGGCTCGGATATGCCTCCTTCCGATCGAGCCTCATTCCGCTGGAATGGCGCACCACGATATAGAGCGGGCTGGATCCGCCATTGGAATCGATGTATTCGAGCCCGCGCCGCATCTCGCTGTTCTCCGCAAAATACGTGAAGAGCCCGGGATCGGTGTTGACGCGGTTCATGCCGGGAGAGGCAAGGAGAGCGATTCCGATGAGTCCCGCCCCGAGGATCATATGCGGCTTCGCCAGCCAGCCTCCGACTCGATCGACGAATACCGGTTCCGCCGAGTTCTTCTTCACCGACACCACGACCGGCGCGATCCTTCCCCTGTGAAGAAAAGATGGAAAGACAAGATACGCGCTTAAAAGGGCCATTACGGCCCCTACCGCCCCGGACCCACCGAGCTCCTTCAGCGGCCTGGCGTCGAGCAGGAGGAGGCTGAGGAAACCGGCCATCGTCGTCATCATCTCCCAGGAGGACGCGGCCCAGTTCACGCCGATCGATTCGCGTATCGCATCGCGGCGCGGCGTGCCCGGCGGGGAGAGTCCGAGATCGTGCGCGATATAGACGGTATGCTGGAGCGTCATGATGAAGACGAGGGTGATGAGATTGGCGGAGAGAATGCCGATCCTGATCCCGCCCAGGTGCAGGATCCCGAGCGTCGCGGCGCAGGCGAAAAAGCACGCCGTGATCGTGCCCGCGAGTACGGGAACCGAGCGAAACATGACGAAAATCATGATGCCGAAGATGACGACCGCCGCGGAGCTGAAGACGATGAGGTCCTCCTTCAGATTCCTGCGGATGAGCTCCACGAGATAAGGCACGCCGGAGATCGCGACCTGAAAGGATTCGTCCTGATGTTTCGCCGCGACGCTCTCGATCGCGGAGATGACGCGCGTTCTCGTATCATGCCCGTCCATCACCCAGCCGGAGAGGAACATGATGACGAGCGTGGAGCGCTTGTCCTCGCCCACAAGGCATCGGCTCCAGAACGGCCCGGCGAAACCCTCGGAGACGCTCGCCGGACCGGACGTCATGCTGTAGACCTTATCCGCGCCCTCCACGCGATCGAGGTCCCGCGTCAGGCTCCCGATCTTCCGGTAGTACGCGCTCGAATGAATATCGCCAGCCGCGCTGACGATCACCTGCGGCCTCTGGGGAAAGATCTTCACAATCTTCCGATCGCTTTTCAGGGCCGGATCTTCCCTGTCGAAGAAGAAATTTTCGTCGACGGCGGGAACGAGCTCCACGAATGCCACGACGCAGACCACCATCGCGATCGTTACCGCGATAAAGGGTCCCCTGAGTAAGGGGTGCCCTGCGATGATATTCGAGAACATGCGCTCGCCTCTGATGAAGAGAGGAGCAAGAAGCAGGCCGTGAGGAGAAGCGGGTCGCGGCGCGAAGATTCAAGAGCGCACAGGATTGATTCAGGGGGAACGGATTCGGTTCGCCTGATTCCGAAGCGGCACTTCAGCCTGAGGACGTCACGCAGGATTGTTCATCAGCCATTGTTCGTTCGCCATTCTTCATTATTTAATCATGATGGGCGAACGAACGATGGCTGATCAGCCATCTCAGTGATTCGTCATGTCCTTGAGATTCTTCGCGAACATCTCCGCAAGTTCCCGCGCCTTCGCATCGTACGCGACCGGATCGGGCCAGGAGGCGCGCGGGTTCAGCAATTCCGATGGAACGCCCGGGCAGGATTGCGGAACGCGCAGGCCGAAGATCGGGTCCTGGCTCGTCGCGACGGATGCGAGCCGGCCGGAGAGCGCCGCACTGATGATCGCGCGCGTGTGGTTCAGGTTGATTCTCTTGCCGACTCCGTAAGGGCCGCCCTGCCAGCCGGTATTGATGAGCCACACTCGGGAATGGTGGCGCGCGATTTTGTCGCCGAGAAGCTTCGCGTACACCGCGGGACGATGAACGAGAAAAGGCCCGCCGAAACAGGGACTGAAAACGGCCTTCGGCTCCGTCACTCCCGATTCGGTGCCCGCGACGCGCGCCGTATAGCCGGAGAGAAAATGATCCTGGGCCTGTTCCGGAGAGAGCGCGGCGATGGGCGGGAGGACGCCGAACGCGTCGCACGTCAGCATCACGATGTGCTCGGGGTGCCGGGCGCAGCCCGTCACGGAGGAATGCGGGATGAACTCGACCGGATACGAGGCGCGCGTGTTCTCGGTGAGCGCGGAGGATGTGAGATCGAGTTCGCGCGTCCGCGGATCCATGACGACGTTCTCCATGATCGTCCCGAAGCGCGTCGTCGCGTTGAAGATCTGCGGCTCACCCTTCTGCGACAGGTTGATCACCTTCGCGTAGCATCCCCCTTCGATGTTGAAGATTCCATCCGGACCCCAACCGTGCTCGTCGTCACCTACGAGAATCCGCGACTCGTCGGCGGAAAGCGTCGTCTTGCCCGTGCCGGAAAGGCCGAAGAAGAGCGCCACGTTGCCGCCGTCGTGCGCCGTATTGGCGGAACAATGCATGGAGAGAATATCCTCGCGCGGAAGAAGATAGTTCATCACGGTAAAGACCGACTTCTTGATCTCGCCCGCGTAGGAAGTGCCGCCGATCAACGCCAGCCGTTCCTTCAAGTTGATGACGATGAAGACGTCCGACCGCGTTCCGTCGCGCTCGGGAAGAGCTCGGAACGAAGGCGCATGCACGATCGTGAAATCAGGCCGATGATCCTGCGAATCGAGGGGATCGACGGGCAGGAACATGTTCTCCGCGAAGAGACTGTGCCACGCGGTCAGGGTGATGACCCGAAGCGCCAGGCGATGCCCCGCATCGGCTCCCGCGGAACAATCCCTGATGAAAAGTTCCTGGTCCCGGAGATGCTCGAATACCCGCCGCTTCAACGCCGAGTACCGCTCCTCGTCCAGGGATTTCGCTCCATCGTTCCACCAGATTTCGTCCTGCGATGATGACTCGCGGACGAAATACTTGTCCTTCGCGGCCCGCCCCGTATGCGCGCCGGTTGTGACAATCAGAGACCCGTACCGGCTCAGCATTCCTTCGTTCCGCCGGATGGCCTCCTCGCAGAGTTCCGGCGGCGTCAGGTTCCAGTGCAGATCCGCGCGCGCTTCCAGTCCGAACGAGCGCAAATCTTCAAGGAGCTGTTTTCTGGACGAATCGGACATGACCGGGAGTATAAGGCGAGGCGGGGAGCGGCTTCATCCGAAATCGTCCGGAATAAAATCAAGGGTGCAGGAGCGGTGCATTCCGAATAGGATCTCCGCGTGAAGAACGCGGGCAGATCGCTTCAGTTCATCCTCGTGGCCGTATTCATCGCCGAGATCACATCCGCCTGCGGTCAGGCTTCCGCGCCCGGCGAAACTCCTGTTGCTCCCCTGACGCCCATCACGGGCAAGCATGAGATCGAGATGCGCGGGAAGCGCCTCTATCTCGATGGAAAACCTTTTTACGTCCGCGGCGTCGGATACGAACCCGGATGCCGGCCGGGACGGCTTCCGTGGAAGCGCGAGTTCGAGCCGGAACTTCTGCGGTGGGATTTCGAGCAGATCCGGAAAGCGGGCTTCAACACGCTCCGCACCTGGAGCCCGATGACGGATTCGGAACTCGCTCTCGCGGCCGACCATGGGCTCTGGGTCGTCCAGGGAATCTGGACGGACTGGAACCGGTTCTGGACCGATTCGGCCTACCATCACGCGGGGATCGAGAACGTCCGGAATGAAGTGGCGCGCTCCTCGAAACATCCCAACATCCTCTTCTACCTCGTCATGAACGAACCTTCCTCCGAACTGCTCGTGAAGCTCGATCCCGATCTCGTGCGAAAGGGATTTATCGAGCTGAAGGACGCGGTGCACAGCGCGAATTCTGCTGCGCTCGCGTCGTTCTCCAATTGCCCGCTCACGGATTTTCTCGACGGAGATCTCTTCGATCTGCTCTGCTCGAATAATTATCCCTACGGTCCCGAACCTCTCCATTACGCGCTCGGATACGACGGCTACACGGACTGGATCGTTCGCCGCGCGGACGGGCGCCCCTACTTCACGACCGAGTTCGGCCTTTCCGTTTCGCCGGAAGGACCGGGCCAGTGGGGATATGGCGGGAACTCTCCGGAGGAACAAGCCGACGGTGTCTCGACGATGTACCGCACGATCGCCTCCTCCGGAGCGGCCGGCGCGTTTCCCTTCATGTGGGTCGACGGCTGGTGGAAATCTCCGACGGCCGGGCCCGGCAATGAATCACGGCATGATTCGCATGCGGAAGAATGGTTCGGCTTCATCGATGTCTCGCCGGAGAATCTCCGCGGCACAGCGCGGCCCGTCGTGGCGGCGCTCGCGGAAGCCAATCGCCTCCTCGTGCTCTCGCCCGCGCCCGGCGATGTGGTCCATGAACGAATCGCGGCGCGCGCGGTCTCCACGTCCGGACAACCCGAGGCGCGCGTCGGTTCGGGAGAATGGATCAAGCTGGAGCCAGCCGGTCACGAGGAATGGGCCGGTGAATTGCCCGCGCCGGCAAGCGGACCGGCCGCCGTGGAATTCCGCGCCGGATCGGCGATACGCTCGGTGCCCGTCACCGCCGGTCCGCAGCCCGGGCCGCCGGGACGCCTGACGCTCGCCGTCGATTCACCCGTACTGGTGGAAGGCGGAATCATCCGCGTGGCAGGCAGGCTGGAAGATTTCACCGGCGCAACCGCCGCGAACCGCACCGTGTATCTCTGCCTGAGGGACTACCGGTCGGGCGGAGATCGGATGCGGGAGATCGTGACGGATTCAGCGGGCCAGTTTCAACTGACCCTCGGCACGATGGGTGCTCATGGCATCATGGGAATCGCCGCCGGAGCCGAGATAACCCTCGGTGGACTCAAGCGTCGCATCGGAGACCAGGTCTTCATCCGGATTCATCCGAATCCCCTGCCGGAAAAGCTCCTGACCGGCCGACAGAGAATTGCGATCGCCGCTTTCGAACTCGCTTCCGCGAAGATCGCCCAGGAGAAATTCCAGGAAAATTATACGGGCGACGCCACGATCGAGGCCGATGTCGCGCGAGGATCGCTCCTGCTGAAATACCAGCCGAAGGGCGGCGGTTCCTGGATCTACATCGCCCGCATGCTCGATAAAGTTGTGGACCTTTCCACCGCTTCATTTCTCTCCTTCGAACTTTCATCCAATGCGTCCGGCACGCCGGTGAAGGTGATGCTGAAGGATGCCGACGGGGAGCGATGGTTCCAGGGCGCCGCGGAATCCGTGAAGGGAAAATCGAGGCAGGTTGTCTGGGATCTCCACAGCGACATGATGCGCGATCCCTATGATGGAGCGAAAAGCGGAAACGGCCGCTTCGATCCGGACCGCATCGCGGGAGTCTCCATCGTGATGACCGGGCCGACCGCCGCGGACGTCCGGCTATCCCGAATGAGCTCCTGGAAATAGTTTTCGAGCTTGGTCACGCGGATTCACACCGTCATCCTCACCCGGAACGAAGCGCATAACATCGCG
The DNA here is from genome assembly GCA_964499705.1 of uncultured bacterium. Classification (GTDB taxonomy): domain Bacteria; phylum UBA8481; class UBA8481; order UBA8481; family UBA8481; genus JBBTKW01. The sequence goes on from CAZCME010000007.1 coordinate 129,327, forward strand.
CGCGCCGTCGCGTCGGCGCGCCCGCTCGGCGACGTCACGGTGATCGACAGCGAATCCGGCGACGAGACCGTCGCCGTGGCCCGGAATGCCGGCGCGGCGATCATTGTCCATCCCTGGCCGGGTTTCGCGGCGCAGCGGAAGTATGCGCTGGAGACGATCGCGGCGGAGTGGATTCTGTTCCTGGACGCGGACGAGGAGATCACGCCGGAACTCGCTTTGGAAATCTCCTCCATCCCGTTCGACGCGAACGGTTATTTCATCCGGCGGCGAAGCCTCTTTCTCGGCGGCTGGATGCGGCACGGGTCATGGGGCCGCGACCGCGTGATGCGCCTGTTCAAGCGCTCCATGGCCCATATCGAAGACAGGCCGGTGCACGAGGAAGTCACCGTGACCGGAACGACGAAAACCCTGAACGCATGGATGCTCCATTATTCTCAGGGCGATTTCGCGGAGGTGGGGCGCAAGTTCACGATGTATGTGCCGCTCATGGCGGAGGAGATCTCGGGCAGGCGCGATGCGATCGGCGGAGCGGAAATCGCGGGGCGCGGCCTGTCCTCCTTCGCCCGGGATTATATCCTCCGCCGCGGTTTCCTCGACGGTTGGCGCGGATTCGTGCTCGCCTTCTGGGGCATGGCCAGCGTCGTGGCGAAGTATGCGGAAGCGCGCCGGATCCTCGAAACCCCGGAGCGCGAAAAAAAGAGCGCGAACCGGCCTCCGACCATATAAACTGACCCGCTCAATGGTGCATGGCGTTTCCATAGACTTGATGGTGGTGGGGCTCTTCATTTTCTGCTGGAGCATCATCATCATGGTGGTCGGTTTCTTCCTCATTCTCGTCTGGGGCCGTCCCGCCGCGACAGCCCGCCCCGCCGCGAAATTGACGCCGCTCGAAGAAGTCCAGCATGGCCTGACCCGCATGGTGGAGGACGCCGACTGGCTGGAGGGAGACCGCCTGAACGCGGCCGTCAAGGCGGTGGCCTCCGCGCGCGAAGCCATCGACAACGCCGCCCGCCTCTGCGGCCGTTCGACCAATGTCCAGTTCCAGGTGCCTCCGTCGCTCTCCCGCGTCATCGACGAGACGGTCGAGACCATCACGGGGAGCTCCAGCGTGATCGCGTTCGAGTGCGAGGAATGCGGCCAGAAGATAACGGCCCTGCTGCAATTCCCCAAGGTGGGAGGCCGCCCCGAAACGACCGACCCGCTCGCCATCTCCGCAAGAAGCGACTGGCGCGAGAGCGGCTTCACCGTTTCCTCAGCATGCAAAAGATGCCAGAAGCTCGTGAAGAAGAAGTTCCTCTACGAGACGCAGGGCGGCAGGAACAAATCCTGAATCCTTAACTAAATCCTAAAATCTTCCTGCGCCGTGATCAGATGATTTTCCACGGCGCGCTTCAGGAACTCCCGCACCCCCGCCAGTCCCCTCGGACCGAGGTCCAGCGTGAAGTCGTTGACGTACATACGGACGAATTTCTCGGCCGCATTTTCATCCAGGCCCCTGCCGTACTTCATGGCATGTCGGACCGATTCTCCGGAATGCTCGAACGCCCATGCGATGGAACGGCGGAGAATCTCCGTCACTTCATCCTTCCCTTTTAGATCCTTCAGGATCACGTTGACGCCGAGAGGCGCGGGAAGCCCGGTCTCCGCAAGCCACCATCGGCCGAGGTCCTCCACGAGCGTCAGTCCCTGGGCGGCGTATGTCAGTTGCCCTTCATGAATGAGGAGCCCGTAATCGTACTTGCCTTCGAGGACCAGCGCGGGAATGCGATCGAATTCCTCGACGGCGGTCCGGACATCCGCTCCGAATCGGAGCTTCAGGTAGAGAACGGCGGAAGTCCGATCGCCGGGTATGGCAACGAGAGAGCCCGCCTTCCAGGGCGCGCCTCGCGCAACGACAATCGGGCCGTAGCCATCTCCCACGGAAGCGCCGACAGGCATCAGCTCGTAGCGATCCGCAATGTAGGGATACTGGTGGAGCGAAACGGCCGTCACAGGGAATTCCGCCTTTTCCGCGCGACGGTTGAGGCTCTCTATGCCCTCCAGGTGATCCTGGAATTGAAAGTCACCCGTATCGATGAGGCCATGCGTCATGGCGTAGAACATGAACGCGTCGTCGGGATCGGGACTGTGGCCGATGGTGATCCGCGTCAGGCCGCTGTCTCCTGCTTGCGCAATGAATCCAGGGATGACAGGTCGCGAAATCCCGCAATGACGCCGATCGTTTTTCGCGCGACTGTGAGCGGCGAGACTGTCAATCCCCAGAGAACGCCGTTACGGCTGGCGGCGTCGACACGGTGCTGGGCGATTCCGGATCGCAGGCACTCGCCGACGGGATCGAAGGACATGAATCCGAACGATTCTCCGTAAGGCCGGCCGATGATGTCGGCTCCGAGCGTCTGCAGCGCGGCCTCGTTGGCCTTCACGATCACGCCGCGCGTATCGACATTGATGATCGGAGAGACCATCGAATGGAAGATCGCTTCCGCGTAATCCCGCTCCGCCTCGATCTTCTGCGCCTGGATGATCCTCCCCAGCGCCGAACCCGCCGCGCGACCGAGAACGCGGAGAATATCCGAGTCGTCATCGCCCAGGGTCGGCCTGTCGTACTGGAGCACCGCGAAGGCGACAAGATCTCCGCCATACACGAACGGCACGGCGATCCGGATGGAATTCTCCACGCCGGCGGGGGCGGGCAACACCTTCAGCCGGACCTTATGCCTCATCTCCTCGATATGCTCGGCCGTCATCGATCCGGCCATCGCCTGTTCCTCCGCAGAATCGATGCCGCGGCGCGCCAGCGTCACGGCGGGCGAACCCAGCGAAAGTACAAGCGCGGTGCGGAAATTGAGGAAATGATGCGCCACATTGAGGAAAAAAGCGCCGGTATCCTCCGGAGCAATCAGCTGATTGAAGGCCTCCGCGAATATGGTCGCCTCGTTGAGCCGCGCATAGGCGTCATCCCGGCGCGCTGGAAGACTGTCTGACATGCCGGGATTATAGGAGGAAGAAGATACTCTGAGTAATGAAATCCATTGGAAATCCTAAATCCGAAAGTCATCCTGCGGAGGACTATGTTGGGATTTGGGATGTATCAGCGTCTCGTCACTCCTCGGCCGCCCGGCCGGATCGGAGGAAGGCCTCTCCGCGTGTAGGGACAGATCGTGACGCAATCGTCGCATCCGAAATCCCACGGTCCTGTCATCGCTTTTTCCTCTTCGGTCATCGTGCGCTTCAGCTCGATCGTCAGGTAGCTGATGCACTTACGCGCGTCGAGCCCCTTCTCGTCGAGCGCGCTGGTGGGGCAGATATCGAGGCACCGGGTGCAGCGGCCGCAGGTGCCGGTGCCGGATTCGTCAGGTTCCAGTTCCATGTCCGTGAATATTTCCGCGAGATACATATTCGGGCCATGCGTGCGGGAAATAAGCATCGTGTTGCGGCCGATGAATCCGATGCCGGCTTCCCGGGCCCAGGCACGTTCGAGAATCGCGCTCGTGTCGACAAAGCGTTTTGCCCGGCCGCCGCGGTCGCGGATGAATTGCGCAATGGAATCGAGCCTGGACTTCAAGTCCCGGTGATAGTCGCCGCCCTCGGCATAGGCGGCATATCTGCGTTCAACCTGATTCCACTCCAACGGCGCATAAGCCCTGGCAAAGACAATAACGCTCTTGACCCAACTCGTCGGTTCGGCTCGCCGGCGCGGATCCCTCGCCAGCCACTCCATCTCGCCATGGCGGTCGTCCGCGAGCCATTCCTCCAGGCGACGGAGGTCATCGTCCAGTAGTCGCGCGGCGGCAAATCCCACATCGTCGAATCCGGCGGCAAGCGCCCTCGCGATGATCTCCTCCTTCAATGCGCTCGTCGCGCCGACCGCGCGGAACCGGGGAGGCTTCACGGCGATGCCAGCCCGAATGACTCTTCCGCTTCACGCCGGAATTCCTTCATTTCACGGTCGATCCTCTCCCGATTCCACCCCATCCGGGTCGCCGTGGCCTCCGCCTTGGCGGCGATAGCGGACGCGTCGCCGGAGAAACCTGTGTATTCGCGGCGCAGGAGAACATCCGAAAGCTTCGTGCAGAATGCGGTTTCATCGCAGAGCGGAATCCGCGCCTCGGATGTCCAGGGCCGGGGCGTCTCATGAAAATGCTCCCGCTCGATATGATTCACGGCGCGTTCCGCCATCAATCTCATCGTCGTGAGTTTTCCTCCCACAACGACCGTCAGGGAGGGCATCGCCGGGTGACTCGCCACAAGTTCTCCGCGCGATCGATCGGACGCCCGGCCCGCGGAGGCCAGCAGCGGTCGCAATCCGGTCCATGCTCCACGAACGGAATCTCCTGCCTCGGGCAGGTGCTTTTTCAGCTCCCTCAGCAGATACTCGATCTCCTCATCGCGCGGCCGAACCTGCGAAGGGTCAGACGTATCGTCCAGGTCGGTGGTTCCGACGAGCGTCCCGCCGAACGCGGGGAGCGCGAAGAAGACGCGGCCGTCGGATGAGGCCTGCAACAGGCGCGGCTCCGCGATGGGCGAAGTCATCAGGAGATGCGTCCCGCGCGTCGGCGCCAGGAGCGGGCAGGGAAACGGGAGAGACCACAGGGATAGCAACCGGTCCGTCCAGGGACCGGCGCAGAGGATCAGAGCGCGGGGCTTGAATTCTTCTCCGCGTTCCGACACGACGAGCCCCTCTCGATCGATCGACTTCACGCCGCAGTACGTCGCGATCTCCGCGCCGCGCCGTACGGCATCCGCGGCGAGAGAAGCCGCGAGACGTTCCGGCCGGCAGATGCCGTCCACGTAGCTGAAACCGTCTGATTCGATCCGCATGTTTTTCGAAAACGACAACAGGTCATACAACGCCAGCCCGGCTCCTATATACCACCGCGCCCTCGCTCCGCCGGAAACAGGCAGCCGGAAACGGGCGCGCGCCACCAGCTCGGGCGCCGTTCGAAAGAGCATCTCCCGTTCGGTAAGAGATTCGCGCACAAGCCCGAGCTGCAGGCGTTCGAGGTACCGGAGTCCGCCGTGAGCCATCCGGGAAGACCGGGACGTCGTGCCCGATCCGAGATCATTCTTCTCCAGGAGAACGACGGAATGGCCGCGCCCCGCCGCGTCCCGCGCGGCCGCGCATCCCGTGATGCCGCCTCCGATAATGAGTATGTCGGGTGTGAAGTTCATGGTGTCAGACTACCACATTGTCCCGGCGGGATTTTCGTGAAAATGACAATTTCACGAAAAGGCATGCTGGCGAATATGGCAATGTGGTAGTCTCACGCCGCATGGAAATTTATCTCAAGGAGTTCCTTTTTACGGCTCGTGCCGTGCTGTTCGGGAGGACGCGCGACGCATGCGCGATCCTGGACCGCGTGAAGCCCGAAAAGTTGATGGCGTTCCAGCTCGTCATCGGTTTTTGCATCGGCCTCCAGACCCTGCATCCGCTCCGTGTCTTCGGATTTCCGCTCTTCCTGACCGGCATGACGATCCTCTGGCTCTTTCTGTATGCCGCCATGATCGAATCGAAACGCGAGGACATGACAACGCTGTACAGGTATTTCTTCGGGTCATCGCTCTTCCTCCTTCCCGGCGTCATCCCGATCGTCGGTCCGAAGCTCCTGGAGATTCTCATCCTCGGCTGGCCATGCGTCCTGTCGCGCTTCATCGCACACGGTTTCGAACAGAAGCCGGGACGCATCTTCTGTCATCTGACCCTGCCCGTCATCGGTCTCTACGCAACTTTGCAGATCGTCCTCCTGATCGTGGGCAATATTTTTTCGCTGACCGCGCGCTGATGGGCTTCTCACACCCCGTGGGAAGGGTGTATTCTTCCGCCATGAAGCCCGCCGAGAAATCGCGATCCCGCAAGCCTCGATCCGCAGCGACCGAGCAACCCTCCCGGGAACCGAAGCAGCCGATCTCCTGGAGCGACATCGATCTCGTGAAACGCCATCCCGCGATCATGCGGCGGAGCGAATCCATCATCGTCGTCATCGACATGCAGGAAAAGCTCATGACCGCCATGAAGGAGCGGTACGAGATCATCATGCAGTCCGGCAAATTGCTTCAGGCGGCCTCCATTCTCTCCGTCCCCGTTCTCGTCACCGAACAATACCCGAAGGGGCTCGGACACACGGACAAGAGGCTCGCTGCCTTCCTGGATGGCGCCGCGTTCTTCGAGAAGACTTCGTTTTCCGCCGTCGGCGAAACCAGTTTCGTGACCGCGCTGGAAAACTCCGGCCGCAAGCATGTCGCGCTCGTGGGAATCGAGACGCACGTCTGCGTCGCGCAGACCGCGCTGGATCTGAAGGTGCGCGGCTATGAGGTCACCGTGGCCGCGGATGCGATCGCATCCCGGAAATGCACCGATCGCGATGTCGCGCTGGAACTGATGAAGGCATCCGGCATCACGATCGCCACGGTCGAAGCGATCATCTTCCAGATGCTGGAAAAGTCCGGCGGAGAAGAGTTCAAGAAGATCCTGGAGCTTGTGAAGTAATCCCTACAGCTGCCGCGTTTCCCGCTCCACCGCCAGCACGAGCCCCAGCAGCGTGAAAACCGTCACCATCGCCGTGCCGCCGTAGGATGCCAGGGGAAGCGGAATTCCCATGATCGGCATCATCCCGATCGCCATGCCCATGTTGACGACCACGTGCGTCATGAGGATCGTCGCCGTGCCTACGCAGATCAGGGAACCGAAACGATCGCGCGCCTGGGCGGATATCCAGAGAATCCGCAACACGAGGAGCGCAAATGCTCCGACGACCATTGCGACTCCGAAGAAACCGAAGACTTCCCCGATCACGCTGAAGATGAAGTCGGTCTGCCGCTCCGGCAGGAATCCGAGCGCGGACTGCGTGGCTCCGCGGAATCCCTTGCCGAAGATTCCGCCCGATCCGAAGGCGATCTGGGACTGGATGATGTTGTAGCCGGATCCCTTGGGATCGAGCTGGGGCGCGAGAAACGTGAGGAGCCGAAGCTTCTGGTAGGGCTTCAGGTGATCCGTGAGGAGAAAGGAACCGTAGAGGGAAGCAGCCGGGAGGAACGCATAGAGAAACGCGGTGAAGGAATGGCGCATCCGCATGAGACGCATCGCGAAAGCTACAGCCACGCCGGCCACGGTCATCACCACAAGAAGCGCGAGCGCCGGTCGCGAGTCGGTCACGATAATCTTCATGAATCCGTCCGGCAGGATGTTCAGGCTCTCCACGGCCATTCCCGTCATCAACCGGACGCCCGCAAGAATGCACGAGACCAGGATGAGGACGAGATATTGAGAAGGAAGCCCGGCCGCGAACGGAAGCGTCAGCAGGAGGGAGAGGAAAACGATCACGGTCCCCATGTCCGGCTGCTTCAGGACAAGCGCCGCCGGTACGCCCACGAGGACCGCGGAGGAGAGGAGGGATATCAGCGGCTTCGATTCGCGCGAAGGAGACGAGAGAAACCGCGCCGCGGAAAGCACCAGCACGATCTTGACGATTTCCGAGGGCTGGAAAGTGATGAAGCCAAGCGAGATCCAGGCGCGGATATTGCGGATCTTCAGGCCGATTCCGGGAACGAGAACGAGAACCAGGAGAAGAATGCCGCCCGCGTAGATTCCCACGGTACGACCGCGCACTTTTTCCAGATCGGAAAAGGCGAACCACGTCATGCCCGCCAGTCCCAGCAGACCCCAGACAAGATGCTTCACGAAAGGCGTCGAGAAGTCCGTCGCCAGGTCCGGTTGGATCTCGAAGGCGATCGGGTGATACACGACGGAGTACAGGGCGCAGAGCGAAAAGACGAAGATCGTGACGGCGGGAAGTACGATGTAGGGATCGAGCACCATCCGGAGATTGGACGAGCGCGACGTGGAGTAAACCTCCTCCGGTTTTCTGAGCCTCATTCCGGCGCTCCGGTCGACGCGGGCTGCTCGGCCGATGCTCCGTCCCCTGTCGCGCTCGATTCCTCGGAACGCGCCCTGCGGGCCCTTCGAGGCTTCTCCACGACCGTGTCGCTGATCCATCCCTCGCGACGCGCGTAGCGTTCCAGAACATACTTCGCGATCGGCGCGGCCACGGTGCCTCCGTGCTGTCCGACATCCTCCAGCATCACGCACATCCCGATCCGGGGATCCTCCACCGGCGATGCGCAGATGAACCAGGCATGATCGAGTCCCGAGGGGCTCTGCGCCGTCCCGGTCTTGCCGCCGACGGAGAGTCCCTCGATCTGCGCGCGGCGCCCGGTGCCCGCGTCCACGACGAGTCGCATGGCCTTGTGGAGCGCTGCGATCGCCTCCTCCGACAAATTGAGCTGCGACTGAACCTCCGGCGTGAATCGCGAAATCACCACACCTTCTCCATCCTCCAGTTGCTCCACCGGACTCGGCCGCATGCGTAATCCTCCCGCTGAAGCGCTCGACACCAGCCGCGCCATCTGCGCGGGCGAGACGAGAACATACCCCTGGCCGATCGCGGTGTTCCGGACATCGCCCGTTCCCCAATGCTCGCCGTCCGGCCCCTTCACGTGAGTCCGTTCCCATTCCGGAGTCGGTACCACGCCGTGTTCCTCCGGCCCCAGCCCGAACCCGGGAAACTGGTCCAGCCCCAGCGCCACGGCCATTTCATGCAGCGGCTCGATCCAGACCCGTTCCCCCGCCTGGTAGAAATACACATTGCACGAATGCTGATACGCGTTCACGAGCGAAAGCGTTCCGTGTCCGCCCTTCTTCCAGCATTTCATGCCGGCATATTCGCCGCCGCACGAGAACGTGGTCGTCGGTTTCAATTTTCCCGTGAGAAGTCCCGCCAGCATCGTCACCGTCTTGAACGTGGAGCCGGGGGAGTACAGCGATTGCAGAGCGCGGTTGAAGAGGGGCAGTGACGTATCGGTGAAGAGTTTGACGCGTTCCGCGGACCGCTTCCGGTCCACGAAGACATTGGGATCGTACGCGGGCGCGGAATATAGAGCGAGTATCCGGCCGGTCTTCGGTTCGAGCGCGACGAGGGCTCCGTTGGAATCGCCGAAGGCCTCGTGAGCCCATTTCTGGAGATCGGCGTCGACGGTCAAGGTCGCCCTGACGCCGGCAACCGCGGGCTGAACGGACAGCCTCCGCACGATCTGGCCCAGCGCATCGACTTCCACGTTCTCGAAACCCTTCACGCCCGCGAGTTGCGCCTCGAGCGCGAGTTCGACTCCGGATCGCCCCACCCAGTCACCGCGGATGTACCCCGTCATCTCCTCGATTTCCTTCGGGGAGACCTCGCCGATGTAACCCATCAGGTGCGCCGTGGCCGGTCCCAGCGGATAATACCTCAGCTCGCGATGCTCGATGAGGATGCCGGGCAGCTCGTACTTGCGCTCCGAGATGGCCGCGACGATCCGGTTGGAAACGTCGGGGACAAGAAGCACGGAATTGAACGGTCGCTTCCGCGCATCGCGCATCAATTCCAGGAGCACCTCGGGATCTTCCTTCGTCATGCGGGCGATCTCCCCCGCGATCCGCTCGAAGGCGTCGCGGGGAACGCCCTTCGGTAGAAACGTGACGTCGAAGGACGGTCGGTTCGTCGCGAGAGGGACTCCACGGCGATCCACGATCACACCGCGCGCGGGCCGGAGGACACGCTGCTGGATCGCGTTCGATTCCGACACAAGCGCATACGCGTCGCCTTCGACGCACTGGAGCCAGTAACAGCGGGCGAGAAGGCCTGTCATCAGCAGGAGCGCGCAGACGGCTAGCAGCAGGGAACGCCCGGTATACGGGAGGGCGCGCTTTCGGGATTTCTCAGCCATGCGGATCGCTGACTATGGTGACGTCAGCGTCTCGAACGCAGGACCGATAGAAAGGGACTGACGAGAACTGCCGCGATGAGGTTCATCACGAGGAAGGCCGCGGCGGGCTGCAGAGCGGAAAGCTGACCGCCGAGCGGCGCGGAAATGCCGGCGAGGCGCGCAAGGAGCCACGTGGCCGGTACATACAGAAAGAGCAGAGGAGCGGCGACGACGACGCGGACGGCGTCGGGCCAGGGCGGGATGATGCGGACGAGGCGACCGGCGAGATATCCGACAAGAGCCATCGCGCAGAGATTGACGCCGAGCGCCGAGGAACCGAGGAGATCGACGAGAAAGCCGGTCAGCATGCCGCAGACGACGCCGAAGAGAGGCCCGTTGCATGCGCCCACCGCCAGGACGACGCAGAGCGGAATCGCGGGAGCGATGGGGAGCATCATCCCGAGAACGGGCTCCACGATGAAGGACGCCACGATGGCGACCATCACCGCCGTGACGATCCGGGCCCAGGACATCGGGATCATGTTCGCCATCAGCGGGATCTGCCGGGGCTCGTGACCCAGACGTACCGGATTTTCTCCAGGGGAACAGCCGGCTCGACGAAAATATCATGAAACACCGCGCTGCCGGATCCGAGGTATTTCACGTGTCCAAGAAGAAGTCCCTCGGGAAAGATCGTGCCGTCTTCCGATGTGAGAACTTCATCGCCCGTCGCGATCTCCTGATCCCGCGGCACGAATTCGAGGCGCGCCAGCGCCCGGTCCTGCGCTCCGGCAAAAACATGCCCGCTGGAACCGCGGATCGATGCCGACACACGACAGGAGGGATCCAGGACCGTCATCACCTTGGAGACTGTCGGACCCGCCTCGACGACGCGGCCCACGACCGCGGCGCGATCTCCGATCGCCGCCAGCACGATGCTGCCGACCTTGACGTCGACGGCCGTGCCCTTGTCGATGAGGAGCGACTTCTGGCCGAGACCGGCGAACTGGGCCGTGACGGTCGCGATCGTCCCCTTCACCGGCATTACCGCCGGAAGCGCGATCGTGGAACGAAGCTGGTTCAGTTCTCTCTCCAGGGAATCCGCTCGCGCCGCGAGCAGGGAGTTCTGAAGAAGAGCGGACGTGGCGGATCGTGTCGTGTTGTCCTGCCCGGAGACCGACTCCACGAGCGCCGACCGGATGCTTCCGGCGAAGATGAGGGCGGGCCGCAGGGGCGCGAGCATCCACGCCTTCCAGGAAGTCTGGATCGGCAGACGATGCGCGGCGGCGCCGATCAGCGACACCACGATCGCGGCCGTCAGGAGCGATCGCGCGCGTGTATCGACATCCGCGCGATAACCGGTATCGAGAGGTCGGATCATTCCTCAGCTGACCTTGCGGAGGCTGCCCTTTATTTCGTTCAGGTATTTGCCGGTTCCCAGCGCGACGACGGAGAGCGGATCCTCCGCGATGGTGATCGGGAGTCCCGTCTCGTCATGCAGGAGATTCTGCAGCCCGCGGATGAGCGCGCCTCCGCCGGCGATGATCATGCCGTTCTCCATGATGTCGCCCGCCAGTTCGGGCGGCGTGTTCTCCAGCGTCTGCTTGATGGCGTCGACGATGTCGGAAACCGGTTCCATCATCGCCTCGCGAATTTCGCCGGCCGTGATGGAGATCGTCTTGGGCATGCCGGTGTAGTCGCGTCCGCGGACTTCCTTCGTGACGAGATCGTCCTTGGAGGGATAGACATTTCCGAGCTCGATCTTGATGTCCTCGGCCGTGCGGTCTCCGATCTGGAGATTATGGACGCGGCGCATGTAATTGACGATCGCCTCGTCGATCTTGTCTCCCGCCATGCGAAGCGAGCGCGCGACGACGATGTCTCCGAGCGAGATGATCGCGACCTCGGTGGTGCCTCCGCCGATCGTGATGATCATGTTCCCGATCGGCTCCTCGATCTTCATATCGCAGCCGATCGCGGCCGCGATGCACTCCTCGATGAGCCAGACCTGAGATGCTCCCGCCTGCAGCGCGGATTCGCGGACGGCGCGCTTCTCGACTTCCGTGATGCCGGAGGGAACTCCGATGACGATGCGGGGGGCGACGAGATTGCGGCGGTTGTGGACCTTGTGGATGAAGTGGCGGATCATCTTCTCGGCGACGGCGAAATCGGAGATGACTCCATCGCGCATCGGGCGGATGGCGCGAATGCCGGCCGGAGTGCGGCCGACCATCAGCTTGGCTTCCTCGCCGACCGCGAGCACTTCGCCGTCCTTGAGAGCGACGACGGAGGGTTCCCGGAGAACGATCCCACGACCTTCGACATAGACGAGCGTGTTGGCCGTGCCGAGGTCGATTCCCATGTCATTGGAGAAACGTCCCCAGAGATTCTGAATCCGTACCAGCGATTTCTTCATTGTTCCACTCTCCTTGCGCAATATGCGCGCGCCGCCCGGCGCGTGACGAGCGACACCTGTCCGCGTACAATCCGCATGATGCGCCCGCACTACTTTTCGGATTTTTTCCGCAGATTCTTGAGCGGGCATGTTGCGGAATTTCAAGGACGGGAGCGTTCGGAGAGCCTGTCGGAGAGAAGCGGAAGTTTGAGCAGAAACTTAATCGTCGCTGCGCTCTTGGGGTTGTCTCTCTCGGCATGCACCGGGCTCTTCTCCACCGTCTTCGGCCAGGACAATCCCGGTCTCTTCGTCCACGTCGAGCCGCATTATCGTCTCCCCTTCGCAAACAGCCGGAATCATCATCTGCTCGTGCAGGGGGTCGGCGGAAGGTTCAGTCACACGGACAGCGGAGCGTGGGCATTCGACTGGTCGATGCCGACGGGCACCCCGGTGCTCGCCGCGCGCGACGGCGTCGTGTCATCGCTCCGGATTGGTCCGGAAGATCGATCGCTTCCGCTGGAGAAGCGTCCGTCGAATTTCGTGCGCGTCCGGCACGGCGACGGTACGATCGCCTGCTATGCGCACCTCGACAGCGTCTGCGTGGTCGTGAAACAACGGATTCAAACGGGGGAACAACTTGGCTGGAGCGGCAACACGGGATTTTCGACGCAACCGCATCTGCATTTCCAGGTGGAGTCGGGCACGGTCACGATTCCGATCTCGTTCGTCGACGTCGACGATCCGGCCGGCATTCCGCGCGCGGGACGGTTCTATCCATGATTCTGTGAAATTTCGCACCGACTCACGCATGGTTTCTCGAGCGATCGGGAAATATCATTTCCTCATGACCTCCGCGAGAAGTCGCCTCCTGCCCTGGGCCCTCATCCTGATCGCTTTGCCGGCACAGGCGGATGGCCTCCTGAACGTCACCGATCTCAAGGCCCTTCTCTCAGCGCGTTCCGCCGACAGCGCGCTCTTCGATATCAACGGAAACGGTATAATCGAGCAGGAGGAATTCCTCGCGCTCGGACGGTCCTATGGAGCCATCGCGTCGGGCCTCATTGGGGATACGGACGCGGGATCAGGCTTCTATTTCGCGTCGCTCGACGATACGTTGATCGCTCCCTTGGCAACCATCACGGTGACCTGGGACACGTCCGCCGTCGCCTCCGGCGGACTCATCACCGTCACCCAGGCGTACGCCACCTATACCAACGGAGACACGCTCGATATCCGCAACTATCTCCGGCTCGGCGCTTCGGATACAACGCTCCTTCAGCCTTCCGGCAAGACGGCGCGGTCGACGGGCGTGGGCTCCGCGCAACTATACGCGACGTTTGGCGGAATATCCGGCAGCACAACAACCGTCACCGTTCCGCCGGCGGCGCGGTTCAATCTCAACTCGCCGCTCGGATCGAACCTCATCGACCTGACGTATTACACGACCGACTATCCCTTCGTGGATTGCTTCAAGGCTTCCAGCGCGTGGGACATCGTCGGCGGCGGCACGCTCGACCTCGATGCGGACGGCTGGGTCCGCTCCCTCGACGTGGGGGCGGGTCAGGGCGTACGAACGCGAATCTTCGCGAGCCTCGCCGGAAATTACCCGGCGGGACGATATATCATGCTCTACGAGGGAACGGGCACCATCGGATATGCGGGCTCAGCCCAGTATCGTCCCGCTCTGTCCTCGCCCGGGCGCGATGTCATCGATGTCGATCCGGCGCTCGGCGACATCACGATCAACATCACCGCCACGACACCTGGAAATTATCTCCGCAACATGCGCCTCATCATGCCGGGCGGAGTCTCCCCGAACGATCCGTACCGCTGGTGCGCGAGCGAAACGGATTGTCCGGGCGGCGGGTATGTCGCCTTCGAGACGAATTACGCCACGCAGATCTTTCATCCTCATTTTCTCGACCGCCTGAAGACATATCGCGCGATTCGCCTCATCGGATGGGCGCGCATCTCCGGCTCTCCCGTCTCATCCTGGAACGAGCGTCCTCGCATCTCAAACGCCCGCTGGACCACGGAGACCGGCGTACCGCTCGAGATCATGTGCTCGCTTGCCAACCGAATTCAGGCCGATCCCTGGTTTGTCATTCCCCACCTGGCCACGGACGATTTCGTGACGCAATATGCTTCCCTGGTTCGCGACAGCCTCGCGAAGAACCTGAGGAGCTACGTGGAACACTCGAACGAGGTCTGGAATCCGATCTTCGCCCAGAACGCCTACATCCAGAGCCGTGGCCTTGCCCTCGGACTCTCCGCCGATACCACCATCGCGGGGCGCTATTATCATGCGAGGCGCTCCGGCGAAATCTTCAATATCTGGAAGTCCGTCCATGGCGGTTCGACGGACAGCTTCTATCGCGTCATCGCGGCGCAGGCGGCAAGCGCGACGGGCGCCCAGCAGATCCTGGATTTTGAAAACACGTATCTGAATGCGGATCTTCTGGCAATCGGACCATATTTCGGGGTTTATCTCGGTTCCGCCAATGAGGAAACCCGCGTTCAGGCAATGACGCTCAATCAGCTTTTCACGGAACTCGAGGACACGGCATTACCCGGAGCACGGACTCAGATGCAGGCGCACGCCGCGGTCGCCGCAAGTCATAACCTGGGGCTCGCGGCCTACGAAGGCGGCCAGCACTTGGCGCGGCAGGGCCTGCCCGCAAACGACACGATCAACGCGCTCTTCGAGGCCGCGAACCGGGATGCGCGTATGGGAACTCTCTATACCACGTATCTCAACGACTGGCGCACGGCGGGCGGGCGACTCTTCAATCATTTCGTCAATTGCAACGTCTTCAATCCGGTGGGTAGATGGGGCGCGTTGGAGTATCCGACTCAGCCGAGATCGGCCGCGCCGAAATTCGACGCTCTGCAGAAGTTCATCGAATTCAATCCGAAGTGGTGGTGAGGCTTCTCTATTTCAACCGGCGTTCCGTGGCGGCGGTGGCGGCCATAGAGTGTTCCGCCTCGACAGGATCCATGGGATCCGCGTGCACATCGTTCATGCCCGCGCTCCCTCCCCCGAAGACATACCCCGCGCTAACGCGGTGCGCATCGCCCAGGAGACCATTCGGGACATACGCATAGTCCAGTTCCAGCCCGCCCAGGGCAAAGCCGATACCGGCGGTCACGCCGTCGCGAGTATCGCGACCCTGCGTGCGGTATCCCACGCGCAACTTGACGGCTTCGATCGGGCGCCACTCACCGCCGACTCCCGCGTCCCAGTCGCGATCGATCGACTTGATCGCGTCGGCGGCGATGAGGAGGCGATAGTTCACGAACTGGTAGGCGGCGCCGGCCCGGAAGGATGTGGGAAGATCGTCGCGGCGGGAGAGAAATTTCAGACCCGAACCGACGTTCGTGACGCTTCCGCCGATCGTCAGTCCCTCGATCGCCCGCACTCTCCATCGGAATCCCGCGTCGCCGGCGAATCCGGTCGCGCGCTCGTTGTCGATCTCGCTTCCGATGTACCGCGCCGCGAACCCGAGGCTCACGTCGTCACTCGCCCGGAATCCGTAATGGAGGGCGACTCCAAGATCCCGAGACCCGAACAGCCCGCCGCTCCCGCCGAATTGCCCCGCGGCGTTCTCCGTGGTGCGCTGAAGATCGTCGACACCGAGCGTGTTGACGGTCAGCCCCCAGCGTCCCCGGCCGCCGAGCGCGCCGGTGAATCCGCCGTATTCCTGCGTAACGTCGAGAAAAAGCTCGCTGTGCTGCAGTCCGATCTGGTATCCGGCACCCTCCGCGATCGCGGCTGGCTGCCCCCAGACCGTGAATGCATCGTTGCCGTAACCCGAGTAAGTTCCGCCCATCGCGGCGTGGCGGGCGCCCTGCTCGAGCTTCAGAAATTGGGCTGTGGATGTGCCGGCGCGGGTGGAAATGTTGACCGAGTGAGCGGGAGCAATTAACCACGAAGACACAAAGACACAAAGACAAACCTGGGAAAAGAATAAAATCATTTTCCTTTCTTCGTGTCTTCGTGTCTTCGTGGTTATATCCGCCCTCATCGCATCACCGCGACTTTGCGAACCGAACGGCCGCCGGGGCCTTCGAGGACGATGAGATACACGCCCGACGCGACATCGCGGCCGGACTGGTTTTTCAAGTTCCACGAGACCGTCCCGAGATTATCGCCGTCGTTGAGGATCGCCGCCGTCACCCTCAACTGTGAATTCGTGGACGTTCCGTTCAACGCGTTCACCGTGGCGTCGACAACCAGTTCTCCGGCCAGTGTGAAGATCTTGACCCGCACATCCGGACCCGGCATGCGCGTCAGCTTGATGCCGTAGCGCTCATCCGTCGGCGCCAGGCTCGCGGTCGGGCCGTCGGATCGCCACGGATTCGGGTACGCGATCACGTTCGCGACGCTCCCGGAGAAGGCGAGCGCTCTCGCTTCCATCGGGATGCCGGCGGCATAGTGCGAGAAGTGACGCGTCCGGAATTCGAGCTTGTTCTCCGCCGGATACCGCACGGCCTTGTAATCATCCCATTGGGTCCCATTGTAGTAATACACGGAGAGCGCCGCTTCGGTCCGGTCAGGAATCCCGTCGCCATCGGAGTCATAACCCTGTTTTTCCGTATCGGTGAAGTCCTCCGCGCTGTAATAGATGATAATCGTGATGGTATCGGCAAAGTAGAATCCGGCTGTCTCCTGTCCAGGAGCGAAGAATTCCTTTCCGGCGCCGGTGATGATGATCGAATCCGAACTGGGCGGGGTCGATTCGGGAACCGTGCCTCCGATCTTGAATCCGGCTCCATACGACTCCGAACTGGGAACCACGACGATGATCCGGCCGGAATCGAAGAGCACGCCTCCCTGGCTTGTGACCGTCGCTTCCGAGCTCAGATCGACCGTGCGCAATTCATACACGCGATTCGCGCCCGCCATGGACTTTTTTACATAGGCGAAACGCTGGGAGCCCGATTGCTGCATCACGACGTCCAGGGATCCGCCCGAGGCTGCCGTGTCCGTCGACACGTCGATTGCGGAATAAGGCGCGGTCTCCGTGTTTTTATCATAATAGATGAACCGCGTGACGAATCCGGAGACATCGTACATTCCGTTGTCTTCCGGATAGCCGGTGAATATATTCTGCCAGTCCCAGCTCGGACCGGTCGCCACGGAATAGACAAGTCCGGATCCGTCGCGGGTCCAGCGCGGAAAATAAGCGAACTGCTGGTTGCTGGTGACCTTGGTGAAGAAATTGGTGTCGCTGATATTCTGCAGCGTCGCGATAAAGGGATTATTCGGATAGGTGCCCAGGGTGACCGTGTCGAAATCGTGGAGCACATAGATGTCCGCGCGGTCAACCGCCGGACCGGACGGCAAAGCATCCGAGACATACACGGCCGTGAAGGCAATGCGCGTTCCATCGGGCGACCACTGCGGATACGCGGCATACACTTCCGTATTCCCGGCCGCTCCGGTCATGCCCCATCCGTTCGCGAAGGCCGTCAGATACTTGAACGTGGCGGAGTCGTTGGTATTGTTCCAAGTCGCGCCCGACCTGTCGAACGTGAGGAGATTTCCGTCCAGGGAGGACACGACCTTGTCGCCCGCCGGATTCATGTCGAACCACCGGAAGGCATTGTCCGGCATCGGGCCGTTATTCGGATCGAAGGGATCGTTCGGTGTGATCCGGACCGAATCTCCGGTCGCAAGATTGACGGCGTATATCTGAGGCCTCCTGCCGTTGGCCCGGTGAATGACGCCGACAAGGGCATGTTCCATGGTCCCCATCGTTGTCGCGGTGTTGCGGATCGCGGTTGAAGCCGCGAAGCTCACCTGCCCCGACTCGGAACCCGCGGCGGCGTTCTTCGACAGGAGCGCCGTCGGGGCGCCGCCGACATCCTGTTTCACGAGCTGCCAGTTCGTGCCGTCCGCCTTGATGTACACCATCGTGTTCGGATTACCGCTTCCGCCGAAAGCGACATTCCCGATAAACGTCTTCGTCGTCCCGGTGACCACGGTCTGCTGTGTATTGCTGGTCGGATTGCCTCCCAGATTACCGCCGCCCGACGCGCTGGGAGCGATCATGATGACCTGCGCCGTCGGCGACGCCGTCACGCCGTTGACCGTCGCCTGATAGTTGTAGGTGTTGGCTGTTCCGGTGCGGATGGAGAAATTGACGACACCGTCCTGGCCCGTCGTCAGCGGATTCGAGGTCACCACCGTGACCGGCGCGCCGGTATCCCCGGTCAACCAGACGACGCGGCCCGCCGCGGGCACTCCGTTCGTGTCCCGAACCGATACGCTTACGGCGCCCGTGTCGCTGTTGTCCGCGATCCCCGTTCCGCCCGTGATGGCAACCGAATCCAGAGCGCCGGGAACGGACGGATCGAAGATCACGCCGGTCCGCGTCACACCGTTGGAGATGAGCGCTCGCGTGCAGATAATATCGCCGGAGAACATCGCCATGCCGCTGGAATCGATCCGCGCCCGCAACGTCTGGCTGTCGACGGCCAGAGTCGCGGAGAGATTGGCGAGCACGAGGAAGCGTGTCGTGTTTCCGGATGTAACGAGCGCGGAATCGGTGCGCGCCAGGCTTCCCGCCGCGTACGCGCCGCCCGACGCGCCAAAGGGAGTGTCCACTCCGATACCGTCGAATGCTCCGTTCGCGTTGCCGTCGATCATGATCCGGATGTTCGTGATGCCCGTGTCCGGATGGGAACCGTGGTTCTTCAGCGTGATCGTCTGGACGCTGTCGTTCGAAGCCTTGCCGTTCTGCACGTAGAAACTCGCGAGGATCACATTTGTCGCGCCCGACGCGAAAGTGTCGCTCGTCAAGGCATACGAATCCGCGACGATACCGCCGCTCACGATCGAGGTCACGACGATATCGATCGTCGTGTCCGAAGGCGGGCTCGTCGCGACGTCGGCTGTCGCGGTGATCGTGCCTGTCTGGTTCGGCGTGATATTCACGGTATCCGAACCGTTCTTGAATCGCGCGACCGGCGTGGCGCCGGGCCAGCCCGAGACCGAAGTCATCGACGTGGAGTTGAATGTGAATCCCGCCGGCGAGGCGCTGAAGGTGACATTCCTGCCCGCCGAGGATCCGAGCGTCGTGAAGACACGGTCGAGGTTCCCATATTTGTCTTCCGCCCGGATCGTCATCGTGAACGCCGCGCCGTTCGACTGCGTTCCCGGATCGATGAAGCGGACGGACCCGCCCGTCTGGATCGCGTCGATGTCGATGACCGCGTTCTGCGTGTCGCTGGATAGTGAATCCAGCTCGCCCGTCGGCGGGAAATTTCCGCCGGGGCTGAGGCGGATCCCGGCCGTATCGATCCGCGCTCCGATCGAATCGTTGTCGACCTGCGGACCAGTCTCCATGTGCGCCGTCACGAAGAACCGGATCGTCGAGACCGAAGCGGCCTTGAAATAATTCCTGTTCACGAGGAAAGAACAGGCGCCGGATGACCACGCCGCGGTGTCCACGTTCGAGTCCGACGTGGAGGAGAAGGAGCCGCTCGCGTCGGAATCCACCCAGAGCCTCAACCGTTTCATCGCGGTATCCGCCGTGTTCTCGCTCCGGAGATAGATCGAATCCACGGTCGAGCCTGTTCCCGGAAACGAAACATCCAGGACGAGAATCTGAGCATCTGTGGAATCGGGCGAGACCTTCATAAGAGCCGACAGGGCGACGACGGTTACGCTCGGAGTGTTGGAGAATCCGACGACAACCGTTTCGCCGGGAATGGAGGAGGTTGTGAAGGCGATCGCGACCGTCTCCGCCTGCGAATCCGTCATGGTCGCCGTCGCCTGGCCGCTCACGAGCTTTCCGCTCACGTACGAATCGTAATACGCGCCGCTCGGCAGGGACGCCGGCGCCTGGTTGTTGTACGTCGTCGCCGTCCAGCGTGCCGACTTGTCGCTGGTGGGCGACCAGGTGTCGTAGATCCGGGAGTTAACCGTCACTTGGGAAAAATTGGTCGTCACGACGTTCAGGTTCCCCCACGTATCCTCGGAGCGGATCGTCCAGACCGCCGATGCGCCGGTGGAGAGAGACTGCGTCTTCGGCGTCACGACAATCTTCGTGGCCACGACGCGCGTCTTGAAGTAGCCGTCGGAAACGAGAACCGTCTTCGGAATCGAGTCCTTGCCCTCGATCCCGATGCCGTTCACCGTCGCCTCCACCTGCAGGAACGTCGAATCCGTGATCGGACCTGTCTCCATGTTGAGGATCAGGTTCGCCTCCAGCGTGTCGCCGCTCCCCTTCATCTGCCAATACATGCCCGTGAAATAAACCGTGTCGCTTGATTTGAAATCACGGATCTGGCCGAAGGTCGAATCGACGCCGGTGTCGAAGAGCCCGTTCCTGTTCGTGTCGAGGGAGATCCAGCAGGACTTGATCATCGAAGCCGCCGAGGCATTCAGGAGGTGGACTGTGATGCCCGTGATCTTGTCGGCGCCTGCGACGTCGGTCAGACGGAGCGACATGACGCGCACTCCCCTGGAATCGGGCGCGATGTCGTTGTTCGAGAGGGAAACCGCGAGGACCGTCACGAAGGCGGTATCCAGCTGAACGGTGTCCTTGGAAAGGGAATTCTCGACGGCGTAGATCCGGAGCTTCGTCGCGTCGCTCTGAGAGTTCTTGTCGATCAGATAGGGACCGGTGTCGGAGGCGAGATAGTTGTTGATGACGAGCGATTCGCCGCCGCCGGAGAAGTTGGGATTGCCCTGCACAAGCGTGTACTCGATCGTATCCGATGAACCCGCGCTGATGTCGGTCAGGGTTGTGTGCGACCGGGAGACCATCACGAACTCGCTCGAGATGTCGATCGATGCGTCCCCGCGCTTGAACGTAAGATCGGTGTCGGACGACTGGACCATGGCGCCCGCCCGCCCGGAAGAGGCCGCGAGTCCCACATGCACCTTGAACTGCTCGCCGATCCCCAGCGACGTCGTGTCGATGTCGACGTCCGAAAGATCGGTGATGCGGATCGCGGTCTGCGTCACTTGCGCCTGCTTCTGGACCGTGACGATCGAGCCCGTCAGCGGAAGCGATGCGCCATTCAGCATCAGGATGTTGTTCTTCTGCTTGGAGAACCCGAGTGTCGCGAGCGGATGATCGAAGACCTTCGCCCAGGGCGTATCGACCGCGTTGACGCGGAGCCGGAAGGTGTCGTTATTCGTCACCGACGACGCGATCGTCAGCACCACGTCCACCGTGATCGTCTCCGGCGAGGTGCCTCCCACCTGCATCGGGTTGGCCGCGTTGTAGGGAATCGAGAAGACCATCGAATCGCCGGACGATTCGATGGAGGTTTTATCCTGGTAGACCGTCCCGGAGGACTGGTTCCGGAGTCGCGCCCGCTGGATGACCGTGTTCGGAACCTTGCCGCCGGACAGCCCTTCGACCATGATCGCGAAGCTCTCCACGTAGAATTTCCTGTCCGCCGCGCTGGGACTGGAGAACCGGAGCGTCATCGGGATGATCTCCGTCTGGTCCTCCGACGCGCTCCGGTTCGTCGTCGTAACGAGCCCGACACGGAACGTGTCCGGCACGCGGGCGACGGTGCAATACCCGGAGGAGTTCCGGATGCCCGTCGGCACATTCTGGATATTCGCGGACGTGGTGATCGAGCCGGCCGGGAGCTGGACGTCGAGCGTGTCCGTTCCGACAGCGGTGTCGGCGATATCCGCCACGACGAAGAACGACTTGTTCGTGCCGTTCGCGATGTACGGCGTGTCGTTCGTGTAGACCGCGACGAACGTATCCACATCGCCGATGAAGGATCGCGCCGTTCCATAAGGCGTGTCCGAAACGGCGGAGAACGTGTCGTTGGCATCGAGGTCGCGATAGATCCGGACATTTCTGACGTTCCCGGAATCCGCGGATTGCCAGTTGATCGTGATGGACGAGATCGAGTCCGAGACCCCGGTCGCCGATACCTTGAATGCCAGCAGCACGACGTTGACGTCGCCGGGATCGACGATCTTCTGATCGGCGTTCAGAGCGGTCGCCAGGTAGCCCTGCTCGAAGACATATGAACCCGTGTCATTGGTTCCGGGAACGCCGGGTGAAGCCGTCACCGAAATGACGGGTGTCTCGGCGGTGTTGTCGGTGAACGTGAGATCGGCCTGGCCCGAGACAAGCTTGCCTTTGATCTGCGTGTAATCGTAGGGAGGATCGGGCGGCGGATCGATATCCTCGCTCGCCAGCGTGGAGGACGTGAACGTGGCGCTGCCGGTCAGGTCCCACGTGATGCCCGTCTGGCCGTTGTAATGGATGTCCGTATTGCCGTACGCATCCACGGCCTTGGCCGTCACCGTGAGGCTCGCGCCCGTGCCCGTCGTTCCGCTCGACGGCGTGTGCGCCAGTTTCAGCACCTTCACGTCGACGCGGCGATCCGGCGTGGAGTTCAACTGGTTGGCGATGTTGGCGCTCGATGAATTGATCACCACGGAATCGATCCGCGCGTCGAGCGTCGCGGCGTCCGAGATCTCCGTGGAGACATTGTAGCCGATCATGAAGAGTTCCGAGTCCTGGTCGAGGACATCGGCCGTCAGGAAGTCGAACGTGGCGAATCCGGACGTGAATAACGTCGTCCCGATCGTCGCGTCCGTCCCGGAATCGATTTCCGCATTGCCGTTGTCGTCGCGGAAGAGGATGACCGCGGAGACGTGGCTGTCGTTCGTGTTCAGGGACCTTACGCCGACGGTCACCACCTGGTCGTTCATACCCGACTGGTTGACGACGCGGAATTTCGCGACGTTGAAGGCGCGCGAATCGGGAGCGGCTGAATCGGCGTTGGAGAGATTGACGGCGGATACAGTGATGAGCTGCGCGTATTGAATGGCCGCCGACGAATCGAGAAGCGTGGAGGAGATGGTGATCGCGACCGTTTCGGCGGATGTATCGCGGATGGATACCTGCCCCTGGCCGCTCGCGAGATTGCCGTTGATGGCGGAGATGCCCGTTGTGGCGGGCGTCGGTGTCACGTTCGACATGCCGCTCGTGGCTGTTATGGAGAAGTTCGTGTCCGTTGCCGGGATTGCGTCGGAGACCGTCACCTGGACCTGGATGTTGTGCCCCTGGGTCGAAGTCTCATAGTTGACGACATTGTCGATATTGCCATACGCGTCCACCGCTTTCAGGACGACATTCTCGGTCTGGGACGCCGACGTGATCTTCGTGTCCGGCGTCGCGGTGACGCGCGTCGCGACGACTTCCAGGCGCCCCGTCCCTCCCGAGGTCAGCGCGGCCGCCGGGGCGAACGCTTCCTGCGACGCATGGATGCCGAGCGCCGGCACCCGCGCGTCGAACGTGTCGCCATCCGTGACGGTGTTATCGAAGTCGAAGGCGACGTAGAAGCTTTCGGTGGAAGTCGTCCCGATCGTGACAACGGGCGAAAGAATGAGCGTCACTGCGCTGTCGGATACCGCGAGAGTGCCCGTGGCGACAAGCGTATCGAGGCCCGCGATCGGCGTGGCGGAATCGGATCTCTGGAAGATGCTGTTCCGGTTGTCGTGATACAAGCGGACCTGCTTGATCGCCGAATCGGCCGAGATCGCCTCGACGACGACCGAATCGATCGTCCGGTTTGAGCCCTGGTTGTTCTTCACGGAGAAGTGGAGGATCGGGACGGCGGTCTCGCCGGAATTCGCGTACGTCGTATCCAGCGTGTAGGCGGAGATATCGAACGGCGAGGCATTGATTGTCAATTGCTTCGTCCGCGACGGAAGGGTGAATGTGGCGCGAAGCTGACTCGCCCCCGTGTACTGGTGGTTGTCGAAGAAACGCGCTCGCGTATCCGTCGCCGTGTCGGACATTTGAACCGTCACAATGCCCGTCGACGAGCCGAGATTCTGGACGCAGGAATACGTGATCGTGTCCTCGGCGCCGGCGGCGATGGTTCTTCCCGACGGAGCCACGATCGTGAATTCGCTTGTGATGTTCGATCCCCCGATCGCCAATTTCAGATCCGTGTCGGACGGAACGACGCGAAGCGAACTTCCGCCCGGAGCGTTCGTGCAGCGGACAGCGACGAAGAACTGGTCGCCGGCGAGGATCGTCGTCGTGGCGGAGGAGTCCGTCTTCAGGAACGTGATCGAGGCGATCCCGGCGCGCGCTTTCTTCTGAACCGGCAGAGGCGATGTCTGGAACGGGATCTGCGCGGAAGTCGCCGGATCGTCCCGGATCGTGTCGAGCGACGTGTTCAGGATCTTGTCCTTCGCCGTGATCGCGTTCGTGTCGGAGAGTCGGATCCGGAAGTTATTCGCCGCGAGCGCCAGAGTGTCGTTGGCGATGTCGACCCAGACCCGCGCCGTGACCGTGGCGTCGGATCCGACGTACAAACCAGAGAGGGAAATCGTCACGGTATCGCCCGTCGTCGGCAGCGACGGCGTGTCGACGCCGCCATACTGCGTGCCCGCCGAAGCATCTCGGATGTGGATCCCCTTCAGGACGCTCGCGGGCACCAGCGCGGCGCCGCTCGTGTCGCGAATGGTCAGGACGATCTGATCGACCCGGATGGAATTGACAGGATTCGCCGTGTCGAGCGGCTCGTTCTTCAGAAGGATGTCGAGCATGTTCACGTCCACCTGGCCGGTGGCGGCGTCCGAAGGCGTGATGGACGTGTCGGCGCTCACGGAAAGCGTGTCGGCGGGCAGCAGTCCGATGATGTCGAATTCGCCCGTCTTCAGCGCGGACGTGACTCCGGTCTCCTGCGACAGAACCGTCAGGGATTTTCCCGACGAGCTGTCGGACATCGTGATCGCGGATACCCCGGAGAAGTAGAACTGCGCCGTGTCGATCGTCGTCGTCGTGGAGAATGTGACCCAGATCTCCATGTCGCGCGAAGATCCCTGGCTCACCGTGAAATTGGAGAGGGTCAGCGTGATGTTCGAATTGGACGGCATCGTGGAGACATCCGCGAAGGTCACGCCCTCGTCCGTGTTCTTGACGACCACCCGCGATGCCAGGTTGTTCCACGGAGCGGCACCGCCGGTGTCGGTCTGGGCGGAGAGGATGACGGAGCTGACGCGGTTCGTGTGATTGCCGACGTTCGAATTATAGACGCGGGTGACGAGCACCTTCGTCTCCTCACCCTTGGCGACAAGCCCGATGCCGGTCCGAGGCTGGGTCTCCGACAGGGCCACCGTCGCATTCGAGTCCTTCAACTGGACGATGCGGGAGGATCCCGCGGTGACACCGACTTCCGTGAATGTCGTCTCGCCCTGCTGCTGCAGGTCCATGCGGAACGTGTTCGAGGCATCGTCGAGCGGCGCGTCGGACGACGCCTTGGCGCGGCCCGTCATGCTGGCCGCCGAATCTCCGTATGAGATGTGCATCGTCTGGCCGAGGCCCAGCGTCACATTCCGGATCGTCACGACCTGACCGGAGAATTGCGAGTCGGTGTACGCGCTCGATTCCGTGATCGTCACATAACCGTTGGTGGAAGGATTCGAATTCTGCGGCGCGCTCCAGTACGTCGGGATCGTCAACTTCAGCGTGTCTCCGGCCAGGGTCTGCCCCGCTGTGTACACGACGACGTAGCGCCCGAGCGTGTTCACGGTGGTCTCCGGCGCGGCGGACGAGCCGCCGCCGGTCGTGATGTAATTGGAGCCGACATCCTTGACGCGCTTCACGAGGCGGCGCGGCGAGAGTGTCGTGTAATTGCCGAGATCGTCCGTCGCGATCACCTCGATATAATTGTCCGAGGGAGACGGGCTCTTGAGATTGATGACGCGTTCGAACGTGCCGTCTCCGACTGATCCCGAGGTCGACTTCGAATCGATCTGCGTTCCGCCGGTAAGGGCCGTCCAGTTGATGACCTGGATCGTGGCGTCAAGTCCCGTGGCTTCATCGGTCACCTGACCCGTCACCGTATAGGTCGGGTCGGAGACGGTGTCTCCCCCGCTCGCGGGATCGGCGACGGAAAACGCCGGCGCCGTCTTGTCGATGACGAACGGAGCGAAATTGTCGCTGCCGTCGAAATCCGTCTGGTCGGGATTCGGATCGAGAAACCGGACCGTTCCGCTCGAATCGTACGCGTCCTCGACCTTCACGATCGCGTTACCGTCGCTCATGCCCGACGTGATCGACACCGTGCCGATCCACGTCGTCCCGTTGTACGACGACTTGGTGACGTTCGTGAAGGATCCACCGGACGGCTTGATCTGGACGACCATCGTGTCGGGTGCCGCGGTCGTCACCATCTGATGGTTGAAGTTGACCTGGACCGTGCAGATACCAAGACCCACATAGTCCACTCCGGCGATGGACGCGTCCGTTTCCCCCGTCACCGTCGCCGAGATCACCTCCGCCGTGTCCTGCGAGAGCGCAATGACGATCGTTGCCGTCTTCACGTCGTTCCAGGCGATCAACAGCTGCTTCAGGCGGCTGTTCACCGAATCGTTCACCCAGATTTTCTGTTCATATCGCTCCGTGACAGGATTGAGCGTGAAGACACCGGCGTTATCCGTCCAGACCATCTGCCTGGGCGCGTCCAACTGCGACGCCCCGTTTCCTTGCGTGAAATCATATTGAAGAAGCCCGTTCGTCCCGAGCGCCGTCTCCGTATCGGCCGCGTTGTGGCGGAGAAAACTGTATGTGGCGCTGCCATCGTCGATCATCGTGTAGATTTCGCCCGCGTTGTCGACGAGCACAGGCTGGGTGACGTTCAGGGCCGTGGCCGGAGCGGGATTGCCGGGTCGCACTTCGCTGTCCAGCTCCAGCCCGAAATCATTCCGGTAGATCCGGAATCGATCCTGGTCCGTGTAGATGTAGACCGCTTCCGGATAGAAGTGGCGCTGCGACGAGTCGTAGAACGGGCCGAGAGTCAATCCCAGGACATCGCGGCCCAGCACCACGGGCGCGGATGCGCCTCCCATCCACGTGGCGGTCTTGTCGGACGTCGCGATCCGGAAAAGCCGCGCGTCGTTCTCACGGGAGGAAGCGTAGATATATCCATTGGAATACACGGCCGACGTGATCTCGCCGCTCCAGGCGGCACCGGGCACATTCGCATCGAGATCGTACCAGACGGTGCCATCAGGCGCGCCGTTGGCGGAGAATCGCTTGATGCACGCGGCCCCCACGAAGCCGGAAACCTGGTCGAATACATAGATATTCCCGTCGCCGTCCACGGCGATCGCGCCCGGCGTGTTGAACCCCATCGTGTCGGTCAGGTTCGCTCCGGATCCGTCGGTACCGGAAATGTATTTTCCGTTCGCCGCTCCGGCCAGCGATTGAAAGACGCCGTCCTTTGAGAATTTCTTGACCGTGTTCGATCCCCGGTTGACGACAAAGACCGCGGAATCGGCGGCGACGGCTATCCCGACCGGAGTGTTCAGGTTGTAATCGTCATCCTCGATCGCGCGGACAAAAGTCGCGTTCGTGCCGGCCGCATTCTCCTTGTAGATGCTAATCGTATTCGCCGTCTGCGCTCCTATGATCACGAACGTCTCGTTCGTCGAAGCCTTCTGCCAAACCGCGATTCCGCTCGCGCCGTCCAGTTCCACGTCCGTGATGCTGTACACGAGATTTCCGGCCGCGGTGTATTTGGAGAAGGAATCGCGCAGGTTGTCGGCAAAATAGATGGAACTGTCCGAGGCCTGCCAGATCGATCTCCCCTCGTTACCACCGCTACCCGGTATGGTGAAGAGACTGGCGGGAACGGTCGCGTTCATCGCAACTTTCACCGCTGTGTCTATCTGGCCGCTCTGATAATCCATGACGATGAATCGATGGGTGCCGGCCGCCGCATCGTAGTAATCCGTATTCCGATCTTTTGTGAACGTGTCCTGTGTCGCCGTCGCTCCGTTGTCCCGAAACCGGATGACGCCCTCGTACGTCCCGCCGGGGCCCATGCCCGTGACCACGCCACGGGCTGCCGCGACGCTGACGGAGTCGATGGAGTCGATCGTCAATCCAAGCCAATCGTCATCGCCAATGGTCGTTGTCCCCTGCCCCGCCCAGTACAGGTTCACCCAGGTTTCCGCCGTGGTCGAATATTTCGCGATCGTGACTCCGGCGACCGTTTCGCCCGTGACATAGACGGAATCCTTCGAGTCCATCACGATGCCGTAATTGGCGTCGGTATTATTCGTTCCCTGGATGGCCGTGGGAAGATCCACGAGGCGGAGAAAGGTCGGAGCCGAGGTATTGGGATCTCCGAGCGAAACCTGGCAGAAGGAGATCCGATTTCCGGTGTTCGTCCATGAAAGGATGCCGCCGGAAGTGACATGGAGGTCTCCGGGCCTGTCGATCACAATGCCGCTTCCCTCGATCGTCGCGGCCACGGTCGGATCACGCATCGACATGTAGGCCCGAAGCGTATAGGAACCGTACACTTGGGTGTCGTTGATCGTCGAATCGCCCTGGCCATTCCATCGGAGCCGCCCCGTCGGGCTTGCGTTCACCTCGGCGGACGTGCGGCGACGGATCAACGTTCCCGAAGGATTGTAGTATTCGATCCGATATCCGCCCTGGTTGTCGGCAGCTTCCGCGCCCGGAGCGGCGCCTGAAACGACGAGCTCGACATAGACTCCTGAATCCGTTCCGGCCGTGAAGAGCTGGTTGTCGAACGTGTTATCCGGGGATGTGGTGATGGAGGTAATGGTGCGATCATCGGGGGAAGAATGAGCGGGCAAAATCGATGCGCGATTGAGAAGGAAGAGCACGAGTCCGAATACCACAAGCGAAAAACAGGTCCGGGCGAAATTCGATCGTGAGGTTTGGCTCTTATCTTCCGTGATTTGACCGAGGGACATTGTCGAAATTATATCATTCGCGAGGAAGTCATCACCATGTTTTTAGGTGTACGAATTTTTACACGCCGCCCTTACGATGCGTGGAAATCAAAGGAGATAGTAAGCATCTGTCACCCATCGGCCGGCCGCGCAGGACAGGAGGACGTCGCGAAGCCACCGGAGCACCGTCATGAGCCAGCCGGGGAAATCATGACGCGCCAGAACGCACGCCGATCCCGATGTCGAGCTGACCGTCGCGGTCGAGGAAGACGCCGCTCCCAGACCGCCCGGAAGATCGCGCGTGATGCCGGCGACGATCACCTTGATCCCGCCGCCGGAACCGCTCGCGACCGTAACCGTTACGGTCGAGTCTTCCTTCCACGCGGAGCCGTACGTATCCGCGTAAAAGAACGCGAACATCTTCGAGCCCGCGGCGATATCGAAGCCGAGGTTGAAGAAGCGGGTCGCGGTCGCGGCGGAGAGCTGATACTCGATCGTGTATGCGAACGAATCTCCCACGGATGACGTCGAAGCCGTGTCGCCGATCATGACGCCGTTCGATCTCAGGAATTCGGTCGAGATGACGGTCGCGCCGAACGCCGTCCGGCCCGCCTCCGAATTCGGAATGCCCCGGGGAAGAGATCCGGACATGGTCGTAGTGTCTCCGCGGAGCCCCAGCAGGATCGCGCCGGCCGGCTCCCTGGTCCAGATATATATGATCGCGGTATCTCCCGCCTGCGACAATCGGGTGGTTACCGTGTAGTCGGCCGTCGTTCCCGTGGAATCGGCCACCGCCGAAAGTGGCGCGGGCGTCGTCACGTTCTCGTTCAGCATGACCGCGACGAACGACTCCGCCGTGCCAATCGGCGTGACGCTCGTGATCTTCGAATCCACAGGATCGATGACGGAGGAATACAGGGGCGACGTCACGAGCGTCACCGAGAACGGCATGTAGTAGTAGGCCGAATCGTCGCCTGCGCGGGCCACCGCATAGAGAAAAACATCGGTGTCCGATAGCGTTCCTCCCACGAGAGCCGTTCCCGACTCGACAAGGCCCCTGGCCAGCAGGTTGCCGTTGAATCCGATGTCATCCGAATCGGCGTAGAGATCCACCACGCGAGGGCGGGATTCCGTCGCGAAGGCGTGGTAGGTCACCGGAACGGGCTTCGGTACGGTCAGGGCGGAGGATGGCGAATCGATCCGCACGGAAAGCGCCACGGGAAATTCGCCCGCGGTCCGGATGCGCGACGAGAGCCGGAACCGGTCGATGCGCCCCCGCGCGGCATGCCCCAGGGCTGAACCCACCATGCCCGTCGCTCCCAATAGAAACGTGTCCGCCTCCACGAAGGAGTCCGCGGTTACCGATGCCGCGAGCGTATCGTTGACATAGAGCTTCAACGCGCCGTCGCCCCAGGTCGCGGCGATATGATACCACTGCCCTCGATTCAGAAAATCCGTCGTCACCGCTTCGAAATACGTCGTCCCGAACGAGGAGCGCGACAACGCCCAGTTGACATAGCCTTCGTCCGTCACCGAGAGCTGAGGCAGACGCGTAACCGCCGGCGGATTAGGTCGCTCCCCGATCGTCAACAGCATCCCGTGCGTCTTCGTCGAGGAATAGATATACGTCTCCGGTCGGAAATAAAATTCAATCGTCCCCGACTCCTGGAATCCATCGGCATTCTGCACCCACCAGGAATCGGAGTATCGCGCGAAGGCCGCCGTGTCCTTCAAGGCAAGCGCCTGTCCCTGGATATAACCCGACTCGAATCCGGCGCTCGACGCGATCGTCTCGGCGCGCGTCGTC
The DNA here is from genome assembly GCA_964499705.1 of uncultured bacterium. GTDB lineage: Bacteria > UBA8481 > UBA8481 > UBA8481 > UBA8481 > JBBTKW01. The sequence continues at coordinate 159,984 of CAZCME010000007.1, forward strand.
CCCTCGAAATCGTCGAAGAGCCTCGTCGCGATATCGGATCCGTACAGCGGGTTGGCGTTGCCGTCCGCCCCGACCGAGCCCCATAGGAGGGAAAGCAGGATGGAGGCTGTAACAAGGACGAGCGCGGACAGACCGCGTCCATCCAGGACACGCCGGGCTGAAGCGAATTTCCTCACTGATAAGGAGTATAGGTAGACGGGACGCAAAAGGCAAAACATCCCGTCATTTCCGTGCGTCCCTCGAAGCGAAATATTCGGCCACCGTTCGCCCGATCAATTCGGATCCGGCATCCGTGAAGTGAATTCCGTCATAGAAGTATTCCTGCCGCCGCGGAATGCGGGCGGCCAGGTCGAAGAATTCCACGCCTTCTTCGCGAGCCACGCGCTCCGTCACACGGTTGAAATACATCATGAGCGCTTCGAGATCGCGAATCCTGAAGACACGCTGCGGATCGGCGAGCCACCGGATCGCCCCGTCGGCCTCGATATCGAGAAGCGCTCCGTCGTAATCACAGGCTCCGTGACCGTACAGCACCGGTTGGGACACAAGGACCATCCGCACAGGCATCGCTCGCCCGGCGCGGATAATCTCCCGGAGATTGGCCGCGTAGGGGTGCGCGATCGTATCGGGCAGTCCAAGTATGCGGAGCAGATCGGAGTCGGGTGTCGCCGTATCGACCGGAGCCCCCTGCTGTACGGTCGCCGTCTCGAATTTGATCTGCCTGTGCGCATAGGCTCCGGGAACAACGCGCCGGCTTCTCAGGCGATCTTCGAGCCAGAGAAATTGCAGGAGTCGGGAATTCCAGAAGAGTTTCGACTTCCCGGACTTGCGGGGATCGAGGACCAGCCACTCGTCGGCGGGACCCGCGGTTTCGCGCCCCGCAAGGCACAACGATGCGTCGTTCAGTCCCACCATGAGCAGCGCGCAGTCCGGCTTGATCGTTCCGATGACCCGCTCCATGACGACCCTGTGCCCCCAGCTCGTCTGGCCGTCGACTCCCGCGTTCGCGACCCAGACGGGACGGTCGAAGAGATCGCTGCTTTTCAGCTCGCGCTCCATCACGGCCGGCCACGTCCGTTCATCATCGTTCAAGGCGCACATGGTCGTGCTCCCGCCTACCGTGATAATTGAATAGGCGTTGCGGAACGGCAGCGGCGGATCCGTTCCGCGAAGACCCCACGCATTCGTCGTGTAGAAAGCAGGGCTGGCCAAGCCGCGGATCGTCGGATGCCTCTCGATCCGGAAGTAGGGATACAGCGCCAGGCGCGGATCGAAGATGGGAGAGCGCGGAGAGATCCACGCCAGGATCAGTTCTACGATCAGAAGAGAGACGACGATCGCGAAAAGAACCAGAAAAATTCTCTTCATGAAAAGTCCCGGTAGAAATCCTGGACGCGCCGCCTTGCTTAGCTCCTTCGCCGCCGAAGTCACGCCCTTACTCCGCGACTACTTCGGCTCCAGCGTAACATGGACCGCCAGGCCGCCCTTCTCGAGCCCCGTCTCCATCTTCATCCGCGCCTTATTGCCCTCGGTCAATTTCGTCTCGATCATGGACTTTGCGGATGCGAACGCATCCGAGAGCTTGTCCCGGCCGCCCTTGACGAAACCATTGATGAGCACATTCTCCTTGTTCACCGTGATCCCGATGCTGATCGCCTGGATCTCGTCGACCGCGTTCTGCATCCCGCCGAGCTGGCCGGCACCGAGCATGGCGTACATGGAGCGGGCCTGGGAGCAGAGCGAAGAACTGATGATGAGGCACGCCGGATCGTCGACCGCCCTGCGCAGCGCGATATATTCTTCATTCTCCGCGAGCGACTTGTCCTTCCCCTCCTCCACGCGCTCCACCTTTGCGATCGCATCGTCGTTCCGGGACAGGACCACGAGATTGTCCTTCGTCCAGATCGTCGGCTGAGTCGGATCGTTCGAATTCCATTCCGTCCAACCGGACGGACGCGACGTGGTTACGATCTCCTTGTCCGCCACGCGCTTATCCAGAACTTTCCGGAAGTCATCCTCGTCGCCGATTTCCATGATCGCCAAAGCGTGATTCGCGGTGACGTTCGTGACGCAGACGAGGGATGGTCCGTCTAGAAACTCGATCAATTGAGCGGGATCGAGCCGGAAATCCGTCGCCATTTCGCGCTCGAAATCGGCGCGCATGTTCGGCTTGTTCGCCGTGAGCATCTTGTTTTCGGCGGCGGAGGCGACAAAGGCGAGAGAGTTGTCGATCTGGAATACGAGCTGGGCGTCACCGGGAGCCATGCGGGCCAGATCGGTGCTTCTCGTGAAGTAATACGCGGCCGCGCCCGCCAATACGCCGGCCGGTATGAGCAGGAATACAACGGCCAGGATGATTTTCTGCCGCAGGGTCAGATCATGCATGATCGGATTTCCCCATCCTGTTCTTCACGATCGACGCCAGGATCGAAAGTCCCAGTATTCCGAAGACGACGGCCAGCGAAACGTTGATGCCGATCTCGTAGATGCTCGCGGCGACCATCTTCCCGCCGACGAAGATGAGAACGATCGCGACACCCATCTTGAGGTACTGAAAGATGCCCATCGCCCCGGCCAGCAGGAAAAAGAGAGCCCGCAGGCCCATGATCGCGAAGATATTCGACGTGTAGACGATGAACGGATCGCTCGTGATCCCGTAGATCGCCGGTATCGAATCCAGCGCGAAAACGACGTCCGTGCTCTCGATCGCCACGAGCGCCACAAGGAGCGGCGTCGCGACTCGTTTGCCGTTCATCACGGAGAAGAAACGAACACCGTCGTAATCGGTCTTCACGGGAATAAGACGGCACGTCAGCTTCACAAGCGGATTGTCGTTCGGATGAACTTCCTCTTCTCCGTGCCCCATCATCTTGAACCCCGTGAAAACGAGAAACGCGCCGAAGACATAGATCATCCAGTGGAAGTGATGCAGCAGGGCGGCGCCGAGAGCGACGAAAATGGCCCGGAGGACGACCGCGCCGATGATCCCCCACTTCAGTAGCCGCGGCTGAGCGTCCGGTCCGACGCCGAAGAAGGTGAAGATCATGATGAAGACGAAGAGGTTATCGACGGAAAGCGAGTATTCGATGATGTAGCCGGTCAGGAATTCCAAAGCCTTTTCGCGGCCTGCTGTGCGATACAGCCAGTAATTGAAAATGAGCGCGACGGTAACCCAGATCGCCGTCCAGAGCGCGGCCTCCTTCATGGAGGGCGCATGCGCCTTCCGCTGCCCGAGGCCGAGGTCGATCGTGATGACGATCAGCACAAGGGCTGCGAAACCGAACCAGAGCGAGGGGGAGGCGATCGAGACCATCCACGCAGTATAGAATGCCGGACCGCCGGATGACCACTTCGGAAATCAGACGATGAGCGATTTTTCAGTTGTGCGGCTCGCGAGATCAGCACTATACTTCACGGCTCCAAATTCAGATCAGACGAGGTAGATGTTTCATGAAGATGTTTCAACGAGTCATGGGAATTTTCGGAATGGCGGCCCTCACGGCATTGGCGGCGAGCGCGAGCGAAGCGGATCTCGCGATCCCGGATCTGCACGCCGGGCATTTCAATATTTTAGGTCATCCGATCAGCGGCTGGAATCTCCTCTTCTACGGATCATGGGTCATCTGCGGCACCCTGGGCATCAGCCTCTGGCTGCGCAGCCAGATCTTCAAGCTTCCCGCTCACAAGTCGATGCTCGCCGTCTCGGAAGTCATCTTCCAGACCTGCCGTACCTATCTCCTGAAACAGGGTCAGTTCCTCCTCATGCTCTTCGCCCTCATCGGCGCCATCATGAGCTACTACTTCGTGGGCTTGCAGGGAGCCAGTTTCGGCACGCTCGGGCTCGTCCTTCTCTTCTCCCTCATCGGCATGGGAGGATCTTACTGGGTCGCCTCTTACGGCATCAGGGTCAACACCTACGCCAATTCCCGCACCGCTTTCGCGTCTCTGCGCGGCAGGCCGTGGGATGTCGTCAACATTCCTCTCCGCGCCGGCATGTCCGTCGGACTCTTCCTCATCTCCCTGGAACTCGTGATGATGGTCATCATCCTCCTCTTCGTTCCCCGCGATATCGTCGGCTACTGCTTCCTCGGATTCGCCATCGGCGAATCGCTCGGCGCCTCGGCGCTCCGCATCGCGGGAGGCATCTTCACGAAGATCGCCGACATCGGATCCGACCTGATGAAGATCGCCTTCAAGGTCAAGGAAGACGATCCCAGGAACCCGGGCGTCATCGCCGACTGCACCGGCGACAACGCGGGCGACTCGGTCGGCCCGACGGCCGACGGTTTCGAGACCTACGGCGTCACCGGCGTCGCGCTCATCTCCTTCATCACGCTCGCCGTCCCCAGCCCCGACATCCAGGCCAAGCTGATCGTCTGGATCTTCGCCATGAGATTCCTGATGGACTTCATGTCGGGCGTTTCCTACTTCATCAACCAGGGCATCTCCGAGGCGAAATACGGCCATTTGAAGGAATTCAATTTCGAGGAGCCACTTTCCCGGCTCATCTGGATCGCGGCCATCCTCTGCATCGGAACATCCTTCCTCATGAGCAAGCTCCTGATCGGCGACATCGGCGTCGCGGACGCGACCGGCGTGATGACCATGCTCCCCAGCCTCTGGTGGCAACTGGCCGGCATCATCTCCTGCGGCACCCTCGCGGCGGTCCTCATCCCTGAATTCACCAAGATCTTCACGTCATCGCACTCCAAGCACGTTCACGAAATCGTGACGGCGTCCCGCGAAGGCGGACCGTCCCTGACCATCCTCTCCGGCATCGTCGCCGGCTCCTTCAGCGCCTACTGGATCGGCATGCTCATCATGGGCCTCATGGCCGCCGCCTACGGCATCAGCATGCTCGGCCTCGGCGCCATCATGGGAACCGCCGCGTCGGTCTTCGCCTTCGGACTCGTCGCCTTCGGATTCCTCTGCATGGGCCCCGTCAACATCGCCGTCGACAGCTACGGCCCCGTCACGGACAATGCGCAGTCGATCTTCGAGCTGGCGCAGACGGAAAGCATTCCGGGGATCGACGCGGAGATCCAGCGCGACTTCGGATTCAAGCCCGACTTCACGATGGGAAAGCACTATCTCGAGGCCAACGACGGAGCCGGCAACACGTTCAAGGCCACGGCCAAGCCGGTCCTCATAGGCACTGCCGTCGTCGGCGCCACAACCATGATCTTCTCGATCATTCTCCTCCTGGATAAAGCGGGACTGCTTCACCTCTCCCTGACCGACGCCCCGGTGCTCCTCGGATTCATCTCCGGCGGCGCCGTGATCTTCTGGTTCACCGGCGCCTCCATCCAGGCCGTCACGACCGGCGCCTACAGCGCCGTCGAGTTCATCAAGAAGAACCTCGACCTCAACAAGAAGGAAGCCGACATCAACGACTCCATCACGGTCGTCCGGATCTGCACGGAATACGCGCAGAAGGGCATGTGGAACATCTTCCTCGCCCTCATGACCACGACTCTCGCCTTCGCCTTCTTCGACCCCAACTTCTTCGTCGCCTATCTCATTTCCATAGCGGTCTTCGGCCTCTTCCAGGCCATCTACATGGCCAACGCCGGCGGCTCGTGGGACAACGCCAAGAAAGTGATCGAGGTCGATCTGAAGCAGAAGAATACGGCGCTGCACGAGGCGGGTGTCATCGGAGATACCGTTGGAGATCCCTTCAAGGACACATCGTCGGTCGCGATGAATCCGATCATCAAGTTTTCGACGCTCTTCGGCCTCCTGGCCGTCGAGATCGCGGTCAAGATGAAGGAAGAGGCTCACGCGGGTGGCAGCGGCGATTTCACGCCGATGATCGGAGCCGTCTTCTTCGTGGCCTCCCTCTACTTCGTCTGGCGTTCCTTCTACGCCATGCGGATTCCGGAACGATAACCGCCTGAGGTAATGCTCGAGGGGTAACGCGGTGCCATACTACTGGCACTTCATCTGGACGATCCTCGCGCTGGCCGTCATCGCCGGCGGAGCGGGACATCTCCTCTTTCTGCTGATCAGCCGAGCCAACCCGGGCGATGCCCGCATGGTGGAAGCGGCGGTACGCCTTCGCAAGAATGCGTCTTCCCTCCGCCTGCAGCACGAACGCGTCGGAGTCTCTCTCGCCGCCATCGCCTCGCTCTTCGCCGGTCGGGAATACGAAGTGTACGAATTCCGCAAGGTCGCGGCATGCGCCGTCGGCGCGACCTTGGCGCTTATCCTGGCCCGGAGAACGACCGTGCTCCTTGCCATCTCCCCCGGCCGCATCGCCGCCGCCCTCAGAAAAAGCGATGAGGCGGCGCGCTCTTTTCTCTTCAAGTTCCGCGCGGCCGCCGGTCTGCTCTTCTGTTCCATCGTCCTGCTCGCGCTCGACGCCTGGGCCTTTCTCGGCGAAGGCACGGCCCCGGCGATGCTGGCGGGCGCGTCGACCATCGCGCTGGCGATGGCGCACGGAGCGGGCATGAAGCAAGGCGAGAGCGGAGATGAAGATCGCGTTGCGATGGAGACAGCTCTCGTCGCGCGCGATTTCGCCGCTCTTGTCGGAGCCATATTCTGCGCGTCGCTTCTGCTGCCGTCCCTGCCGCTTCCGGCCCTGGCGATCGCCGTTTCCGCCGCGACGTTCGCAACACTCAGGTCCTTCACCCTTCTGCGCGCCCTCGGCGCGGCGGCTCATGCGACAGCCGCATCCGCCTCGCAGGACAAATCCACTCTGCAGAAAATTGAGATGTTTCAAACCGGAACACTCGCCCGTTCCACTCTGCCTGCCTCGGCCCTCGGCGCGGCCACGGTGCTGGTGCTCTTCCTGATGATCTTCGCGCGCGGAATCTCCCCGATGATCATCGGTCGCGGAGAATTCATCCTCTGCGCCTTCGCCGCCATGATCGCGCTCGTCGCGCTGAGAAAAGCTCCCGCCGCCGCGTTCGTCCCCGCCGCCGCCACATTGTGGCTCGTCGTCGCCGCGATTCCCAATGCGATGGTCTGGTATTCCGGTCAGTCCGCCGGCATCGGCTGGACCTCTGCCTGGTTCCTGGCGGCCATTCCCGCGGCATGGGGAGAGAGATCGCTTCCGGCTCGCCCCTCTCCCGTCGAGCATTTCCGCAGCATCGTGGTTCCATCCGCCCTGGCCACCTTCGCCTTCTCCATCATGGCCGCCTGGTAAGCACCAAACCCATCAAGTTCGGTTACTTCAGCGACCCGTCCCATGATTTCTTGTCGCGCTCAGGATACATGTTCCGGTCCGGAGACAGATAGTATTCCTCGAACCTCACTGGCGTCATTCCATCGAGCGGAGGAAAATGCTCCTTCACAGCCAGGACCTTGTTCGGCGGCTCGGCCTTGTCCTCCGTGTTCCGCCATGACGGCCAGAACTCTTCCATCTTCGGCACACCGGTCGATTCGTATCCGAGCGTCCGCAGGGTGCCGCTCAACTGGAAGACGAAATCGCCCCACTTGTTGCCGGACGTCACGGGCACGTCGGGCCTGTACGCAAGGGCCCGTGCCGCGCATTCGACGCAGAGATCCCTGGGGCCGGTCCGGTCCGGCGTCTCCGCTTCCGCGTCGAGGGGCGTCGTAAGCCGCCGGGTGAGGAGCCCGTAGATCATCGATCGCTCCATCGCGCGAAAGCCCCGAGGCGACGGTGCTCCCTCGGTCGCGGATTCGACAGCGTCGCAGAAGATCCTCGATCGGGCCGCGTGCAGGATCGCACGCTCCGACATCGATCCCGCTTCGATCACGGTCGACGCATCCTCGATCAACTTATCGCGCTTTTCGTCCGCGATGCGGGCCGCCTTGACATGCTCCGCATCGAGGCTCGGCGGAAACAGGATCGCGAACGCGGGCGATCCATCGGCGTCCACGAATTTCCGGCATCGGTCGATGAAGGCCTGCCGGAGAAGTCCGATCGACCGGGCCACGGCTCCTTCATCCTTCAACGGCTTCCGGATCTTTCTCCGCGTCGCCACGAGCCCGAGCGGCTTGACGAGCTGAAGCGCCGCGTCGAGCTCCGCCGACGCGACCAGCGCATCGAGGGCAAACGCGGAGAGAAGCGCGAGCGGCGCGCGCGCCGTCGACGCGGATATGACGGATGTCAGGATAATGTGCGCCTGCTTCGGATCATCTCCGAGAAAGGCAATGACAGATTTGCCGATCCGCTCCAGGCCTTCCTCGTCGTTGCGGGCCATCGTATCGCGACAGGCGGCGCGGATGACCTGCTGCCGTTCCGGTGTCAACAGCCCCTTCTCCGCAAGCACATCGCGGGCGGCGGCCCAGCGTTCGACCTTCATCATGACGGCTCGCGCGTTCCGAAGGTCATCCGTGGAATCAAGCGATCTGGCCAGCGCGCAGATCTGGTCGGCATAGGGACCCGGTGTGGCCAGGGCCGTGAGAGACGACTGGACCGAGCGCAACTTCCCGTCGCGCGCCAATCGCTCCAGCGCCGAGACGATCTCCGGGGTCAGCTCGCGGAGCGATTCCACGGTTTTGGCAAGCCGGACGTCCTCGCCGAGTCCCGACAGGAGATCGAGCCGGTCCGCGCCGCCCGAGTATTTCCGCTCGGCTGCCGCAAGCAGGGGCGCATACAGGTTCTCATCCCGCTTCCTGACGATCCTGAGAAAATCCTCCACGACTTCTACGGATGGAAACGGAGATTGCTCCAGCCATTTCGCCAGCTGCGAAGCCTGGGATGCATCGAATGACGCCGCGATGAATCCGCAGAGCGACGGCGTCTTGATTCCCTTCGCCTTCATCGCGATGGCCACCGCGCGCGTTCCGTGTCCCGCGGCGGCGATTTTCCTCAGGAGTTCCAGCCACGGCTCCGTCGCGTCCATTCCCTTGGCCTCGATGAACTGAACCGCGAGCGCGCCCGACTCGACGTTCAGGATCCGCTCGACATGCGCGGGAGAAGCGTCGACCGTGAAGAGTTCGTAGAGCGCCTTTTCGATGAGAGAGGTATCCGTTTCCGCGAGAGGGAGGTTTCCTCGGAGTTCAAAGCAGCAGAGGGCGACCCGGAGCACGGGCCTGTCACGATCGAGCGAAAGCAGCTTCCGCGCCGTGTCGAGAACGCCCTTGTCCGCGGCCAGCATCTCCGACATGGCGAGCGGGAGTTCCTTCTTGAAGAGCGGAGCCAGCCTGTCTGCAAGAGTTTCGATCTCCTTGCAGCGTTCGCAGATCCTCCCCTTGGAAGTGATGTAGCCGCCCAGAAAACCGATTTTCGCTCCGCATCGAACGCAGCCGCTCATGAAGGGAGTATGAAGCAGGAGACATGAAGTATGAAGCAGATTTGTCTTCATACTTCATGCTTCATCCCTCATACTTTTCACGTGAACGTGAGGATTCTCATCATCGAGGATGAACCGGACCTCGCGGAGGTGTACAAGATGGCGCTGGAGGAGCAAGGTTGTTCCATCGCCGGAGTGCATGCCCGGCCGTCCGGCGTCTTCACGGATCCGGCTCTTTTTCCACCGCCCGATGTCATCATCCTGGACGAACATCTCGACGGCGGCGGATCGGGTTCAGAAAGCATCGCGGAACTGAGGAGGGCTTTTCCGCTCGTCCGGATCATCCTGGCCACAGGTGACACGCATTCCGTCACGCCCTCGGCGAAACCCGACGCTGTTCTTCCGAAGCCGTTCGCCCTTAAAAGCCTGGTCGAAACCATTGCCAGGCTGGTCGCCTGACCTGTTACAATATTGCCCATTCTTGAAAATTGCATCTCTTGGACGGTTTGGGATAATCCGATATAGATGAAGGTCACATGGATATAACAACGACGTTAGGCACCATCTTCGCCATCCTCTGCGTATGCATCGCGGCTTTCGCCCCGCACCCCATCGGTGAGGGCAGCAATCCCATGCAGTTCCTGAACATGCCCGCGTTCATCATCATCGGCGGGGGCACGCTCTGCGCCACGATGATCTCCGTCGGCATGGCCGAGATGCGACAGATTCCGACCTATCTCCGCATCGCCTTCGGCAACACGCAGATGAAATCGCTCGAACAGGAGATCCAGGATCTCATCACGTACGCGGAGAAAGCCCGCCGCGAGGGTCTGCTCTCGCTCGAAGATCACGTCAAGGACATGCCTCCGGGTATCGTGCGGCAGATCCTCGGGATGATCGTCGACGGCACGGAACCCGACATCATCCACAAGGTGATGGAAAACGAAGTCTCGGCCATGGAAACGCGCCACAAGAAGGGCATCGATCTCTTCACGACGGCCGGCGGATATTCGCCCACCATGGGCATCATCGGAACCGTCATGGGAACGGTCAGCGTTCTGGCCGGCCTCGCGGAAAAAGGGATGGAGGAGCTGGGTTCCGGAGTGGCCGTCGCATTCATCGCGACCTTCTACGGCATTTCGCTCGCCAACCTGATCCTCCTGCCCATCAGCGGCAAGTTGAAATTCAAATCCGACGAGGAGATTTTCCGGATGCGTCTCATCTTCGAGGGCTTCTCCGGCCTGCAGCACGGCGAAAACCCGCACGTTGTCCAGATGCGCCTCAACGCGTTTCTCGAGGGCCGCAAACGTCTGACCAAGGAATAATCCCGTGAGCCATGACGGCGCCGGCGGCATGCGATGGCTCCTGACCTACGCCGACCTCATCACGCTCCTCCTCGTCTTCTTCATCATCGCCTACGCGGCCGCGAACAAGGAGACGCCCGAATCCCGGGCCATGGCGGCCTCCATCTCCGAAGCGTTCTCCCCTCTCTCCAACGATAACCCCTTCATCGCGGAAGGCAAAGGCTACGGCAAGAACATCCTCTCGCACGGCCGCACCGCGAATCTCCTCGGCGCGCCCACGCTCGTCTCCCAGGTGCGCGACGCCGTACTTCTCCTGGAAAATCGATCCGCCATGATCCGCTTCCTCTCCGAGCAGCTCGTCGTCGACGTCATGCCGGAAAACATCTTCGAGCCCGACGGCGTGACCATCCGGGAGTCCGCGCGGCCGTTCCTGAAACGCATGTCGGACATCAGCATGTCCGTCTCCAAGCATCTCCAGATCGCGGCTTACCGTCCGGAGAAGATGCCGGAAGGTTACGCGGCGACGGACGTCTGGACCCTGACAGCGCGGGAAAGCTCCCGCGTCGCGGACTACATGACGACACTCGGCAATGTGGACGCCTCGCGCGTGACCGCCCTGGCCCTTGGGTCCAACACCGACCGCGTCGGCATTAAAAGCGGAGCCGGCACGATGGCCGGTATTTCCTTCGTCTTCCTCGATGTCAAGGAGGAGGAAGTGAAAGACCTCCGGCAGAACGGGCCATGAGCTGGGGCGCCCACGGCAAGCATGGCTCGGGCGGAGGCGGCGGACATGACGGAGCGGGAGGCATGCGATGGCTGCTGACGTATGCCGACCTCATCACGCTCCTGCTCGTCTTCTTCATCATCGCCTTCGCCGCCGCCAGCCAGGACAAGGATAAGCTCGACGAGCTCGCCCTGGCGCTGGCCGCCGCCTTCTCGCCCTTCAAGAGCGACGCTCCTTTTCCCGTGGAAGGCTATGGTCTGGGAGAAGGCATACGATCCTCGGGACGAATGTCCAAGGAGCAGCAGGAGAAGACGCTCCTTTCCCAGCTCCAGGACGCGACGTCTCTGCTTGAGAACAAGCAGGCCGACATCCGATTCTACGAGGATCAACCGGGAATCAGGATCGCGATTCCGGTCCTCTTCGCCGACGACCTCGTCACGATCCGCGACGATGCCAAGCCTTTCCTTGCCAGGCTGGCCGGCCTGCTGCAGATGATCCAGTTTCAGACGGAGGTCGTATCGTACAGAACTTCCCCACCGCCGCTTGGTCATACAGCGTGGTCGCTGACGACGGAACAGGCGGCGACGATCGTGCGGTATCTTGTGGAGAGCGGACATGTCAGCGCGCGACAGTTGACGGCGGCCGGTCGCGGTCCGAACATGCCGCTGCCCGACGATGGCGCTCCGGATAACGAGCCGCCGGACGGACTGGTCATCCGAATCCTGCAAAATGCCCGGGAGAAGAAGTAGAAGAACCTGGGCGGAACAGGACTCGAACCTGTGACCCTCTCCGTGTAAAGGAGATGCTCTACCGACTGAGCTATCCGCCCGACGCCCGGTAGACAAGAGACGAAACTGGAGCGGGAGACGGGATTTGAACCCGCGACCCCAACCTTGGCAAGGTTGTGCTCTACCGCTGAGCTACTCCCGCGTGAGCGCTATCCTAATACGACAGCTGTAGTCGTGCAATACGATCCTGAATATTCAAAAATCCGTCGAGCGGATCGCCATGACCTTCAGCAGGCCGGTGATGGCGGCATGCACGAGCATGTAGACGATGACGGCCACCACATACGACGTTCGGAAAGCGAATTCGGACACGACCGGTTCCATCATGAGGCCTGAAAAGGGCGCGAGGAACGGAGCGGAGAGCGCGTCGATGAATTCCTTGAATCCCGTTCCTTCCCGCGCACCCAGGAGTTCCAGGGCGATCTCCAGTCCGATGATGCCGTAGATGATTCCGAAGCTGTAGTTAACGAATTGCCCGATCCGCGCGAGGAAGCGCGCGCGGATGACTTCATCCTCCGTCTGCACGACCTCCTTGACGGCCTTCCCCTTCATCTTCCGGGCCAATTCCTCGGCGCGAGCCTTGTCCTCCTGCGTAATCTCCGCCGTCGCGGTCGTCACCGCATCGACAAGCTCCTTCTCCGCGCCCGACTTCACCGCTTCCAGCTCGCGCATCCGCCGGGCTTCTTCTTCTGCAAGTTTTGGATCCAGTACCATAAGTCACCCCCCTGCGGTGACGCCGCATGCCTGCGGCGCTCCCCGCTCCCTTTCTACGGCAGCATGGTCGAAGGCCGCTTCACCCGGGCGGCATTGTATTCACGCAGCGCTTCCGGCATCTGCTGGCGCATCGCGGCGGCGCGTCCCGCGGGATCCGGATGCGTGGAGAGAAACTGCGGCACGCCCCGCCGGGAGGATGCCGCCATCCGGTCCCACAGCGCGGGTGCCTCATTCGGATCGTACCCGGCGCGCGCCATCATCATGAGCCCCATCTGATCGGCCTCGGACTCCTGTGTCCTGCTGTAGGGAAGAATAAAGCCCAGCGTCGAACCGACTCCGAAGACCGTCATCCACGCGTTTTTCTTGCTGCTGCTCCCCAGACTGCTCTCGACCACGCTTCCCAGGATGTCCTGGATCGCGCCGTGCGTGGCGCGCTCATTGGAGTGCTGCGCAAGGGCATGAGCGATCTCGTGACCGAGAACGGCCGCGAGCCCGGCTTCGTTTTTCGCCATCGGCAGAAGGCCCGTGTAGACCGCGACTTTGCCGCCCGGCATCGCCCACGCGTTCACCTCGGTATCCTGATCGATGAGGATGAATTCCCACCGATAATCCGCGCGTCCCGAGATTTCGGCCAGGCTCGCTCCCACGCTCTGAACGGCATCGAAGCGCGGGCCCGATTTGACAAGCGTGCTGTTGGCTTTGATGTCGTTGAAGAGTTCCTGGGCTGAAGCGTTCAACTGGGCTTCGGTATAGAAGAGAAGCTGTGTCCGGCCCGTCGGAGATTTCTGGACAGGCCCGGTTCCGGAACAGGCCGCGATGGCAAGAAGAATGATGACGAGTCCGGCGAGTATTCTCCCGGAAAAACGACGCATCGGTATCATGGCGAATATCCCCTTTCATCCGAATAAGATGGAGCCCCCTGAAAACCGCCCCTGAGATGTGATTATACACGGCTCCCCCGAAATCCGCCCGCCTCGCGGCCCGCCGTCATTAAACCGTCCATTGCGCCCATGATTAGGCGATGTAACCGCTATCATTAGGTTTATTAGCAGTCTTTTCACTTCATAAAATATTTTCACTTTTTTTCGCATCCGGGGGTTGCATTTCAAACGAAGACCGCACTATATATGGTGTGAAGGACGCGAAGCCGGTTCTGCTGAAAATTTCACGCTGACCTTAAAGGCGGAGCCGGTTTCGTGGATGTTTTCAATCGAATATCGAGCAGGCGGTACACGATACGGACAGGCCAGGCTTGGTGGACTTTCCACCCTTACGCTGCGATGGACCTCCGCGTTACTCCTGCAGGATAGGCGTCATACCCGACGCCGGCCCTCCTCTTCGAAACCTCGAGGGGAGGGTTCTTTTTTTATCCCCCGGCCAATGCCCTTTTGACTTTCTTTGGATGCATTCTATAATGTCTGTATGAGATTGCCTCTGACCGAAAGGGCGAAACGCGTTCTGGACCTGGCCGCCACCGCCTCCCGTCAGCTCGGACATGATTTCATCGGCTCCGAGCATATCCTCCTTGGCGTGCTCCGCGAGGGCGGCGGCGTCGGCATCGAAGCGCTGAAGCAGATCGGTATCGATCCGCAGGCTCTATTGGCCGAGATCGAGGAGAACATCTCCGCGGGCTCCAACATCCAGCACAAGGGCGATATTCCCTTCACGCCCCGCGCACGCGCCGTCATCGATATCGCGGAACGCGAAGCCAAATCCGCGAACCAGAATTATATCGGCTCCGAGCACATCCTCCTTGGCTTGATCGGCGAAGGCGAAGGGGTCGCCGCGCAGATCCTCATCTCGCATGAAGTCGACGTCGACAAGCTACGCGACGCGATCCAGTCCATCCTCGGTCTTCCTCCGGGCCAGCAGAACACGCCCCAATCGGCCGCACAGACCCAGAAGCGGAAATCCAAGACGCCCGCGACCGACACCTTCTCGCGCGATCTCACGGTTCTCGCCCGCGAAGGCAAGCTCGATCCGGTCATCGGCCGCGACAGCGAGATCGAGCGCGTCATCCAGATCCTGGCGCGGCGCACGAAGAACAATCCCGTCCTTATAGGCGACCCCGGCGTCGGCAAGACCGCCGTCGTCGAAGGTCTCGCGCAGATGATCGTCGACTCCAAGGTGCCGGACATCCTGAAAGAGAAGCGGATCATGACGCTCGATCTCGGCGCCATCGTCGCCGGCACGAAGTACCGCGGCGAGTTCGAGGACAGGCTGAAGAGAATCCTGAAGGAGATCAACACCGTCGGCAACATCATCCTCTTCATCGACGAAGTGCACCTCCTCGTCGGCGCCGGTTCCGCTGAAGGGTCCCTCGATGCGGCCAATATTCTCAAGCCTCCCCTGGCGCGCGGAGAAATCCAATGCATCGGAGCGACCACGCTGGAGGAATACCGCAAGTACGTCGAATCCGACGCCGCCCTCGAACGCCGCTTCCAGATGGTGATGGTGAACGAGCCGTCCGTGGAAGCGACGATCGAGATCCTGAAAGGCCTGAAGCAGCGCTATGCCGACCATCACCGCGTGGAATATTCCGACGCGGCCATAGAGGCCTGCGCCCGCAGCGCCGCGCGCTATATCTCCGACCGCTTCCTCCCGGACAAGGCCATCGACCTGATGGACGAGGCCGGTTCGGTCCTGAAGTTGAAGACCGCCGCCACCGATCCAGAGATCCTCGGGCTCCAGAAGAGCCTCGAAGAACTCGCCGCCAGGAAAGCCCAGGCCGCCGCCGCGGAAGAATATGAAAAGTGCGCCGCGATCAAGGTCGACGAGGATGCCCTGGCCGCGGAGATCTCCAGGAAGCTCGCCGCTTCCTCCACGGCCAAGTGGCCGATCGTGGAAGCCAGCGCCGTATACGAGGTCGTTTCACGCTGGACAGGAATCGCCCTGACGCGCCTCAAGGAGAACGAATCGTCGCGGCTCTTGCGGATGGAAGAGGAAATCGGCCAGCGTTTCATATCCCAGAAGGAAGCCGTCAAGGTCGTCGCCAAGGCCATCCGCCGCGGCCGCACCGGTCTGAAGGACCCCAAGCGCCCCACCGGATCGTTTCTCTTCCTCGGACCCACCGGCGTCGGCAAGACCGAGCTCGCCCGCGCGCTCGCCGAATTCATGTTCGACAACGAGGAGGCGCTCGTCCGGATCGACATGAGCGAATTCATGGAACGACATTCCGTCTCGCGCCTCATCGGTGCTCCCCCGGGTTACGTCGGCTACGACGAAGGCGGTGTCCTGACCGAGGCCGTCCGGCGCCGTCCCTACTCCGTCGTTCTCTTCGACGAGGTCGAGAAAGCCCACCCGGAAGTCTTCCACACGCTGCTGCAGGTTCTCGATGACGGACGCCTTACCGATTCGCTCGGCCACACCGTCGACTTCAGGAACACCGTCATCATCCTCACCTCCAACATCGGCGCGCGCGACATTGCCAAGGGCCAGAATCTCGGTTTCTCGCGACACGGGGAGGAAGATGTCTACGACGGCATGAAGGAGCGCGTCCTCGACGAAGTGAAGCGCACGTTCTCGCCGGAGTTCCTGAACCGGCTCGATGAAGTCGTCGTCTTCCGCGCCCTGACGAAGGAAGACACCGGCGCGATCGCCGTCCTCATGGTTAAAAAGCTCGTCGACCGGATCAAGAAGGAGAGCGGCTTGAACGTCTGCGTCGACGACGCCGCGATCCAGGTGATCGCCGAAGAAGGATACGATCCCAACATGGGAGCGCGCCCTCTGCGCCGGACAATCCAGAAGCGTATCGAGGACGGTCTCGCCGAGGAAATCCTCCGCCGCGGATCCCTCGCTTCCGTTCTTGTGACCGCCGAAGGCGACGAGATCGTCTTCAAGGACATGGTTCGGGAATCAGAACCGGTCGGCTGAACCGATCTTCCGCAGAATTTTCTCCATCCCATACCTGATGCCCGTCAGCGCGGCAGCGGAATGAATCCGACCGCGCACGGCAAGGCTGTCTGCATCCAGGAACGCTTTATCCTCTTCACGATCGCCATGACGGGCGTATCCGCCGAACTGCTACTGACACGCGTTCTCAGCCTGAAGTATCTGAGCCATGCGGTCTACTCCATCGTCGCCGTGGCGATCCTGGGTTATGGTATCGGTCAGACGATCATCTCGATGGACCGCAAGTTCGACGAAGGTCGCCGCCGTAGCCAGGTCTCCGGGATCATGTCGCTCACCGCGCTTTCCCTGGCCGCCGCTCTCTTCACGATCCTCTACCTGCCGACGACGAATCGCATCGGAGATATTCTTCCCTGGGGAAATTATCTCTCTCTTGTCCTCTCCTACATCCTGACCGCCATTCCCTTCATCGGCATCGGCGCCGGGCTCGCCCTTCTGTTCCGCGACCGTTCGGACCTGGCTCCGACGCTGTACACCATCGACCTCGCCGGAGCGGTGACCGGGGTGGTCGGATATTTCATCCTGATCGACCATCTGGGCGCCCTGTCCGCCACGATGCTCCTCTCCGCCCTTCTCGCTTTCACCGGCTGGCTTCTGGGCGAACGCCCGACGCATGCGCTCCTGACCACGACGATTCTCGCCGTGGCGACTGCCGGACTCCTGCTCACGCCTGAAGCGAATCTCGATTTTTCGATCAGCCATCACAAGGAGAGCGATCTCTTCAAGCGCACGGATTCCCGCGTCTCCGTCGAGCGCCTGGAATGGTACTCGCAGGGGCGCGTGGAACTCCTTAAGTTTCCCGGCGGAGATTTCATCGAACGGCTGGAGATGCCCGGTACCTTCGATGTCTCGACCGATCGCAAGCCGGAGGCGCTTTACTTTGCCACGGACGGAATGGCGGGAACGCCGGTCTACAATTTTGCCGATACTTCGATTCTCCCCAGGCCGTTCACCATCCCCATGGAAGCCCCCTATCTCTTCCTGAACGAGCCCAGCCTCATGGTCCTGGGCGCGGGAGGAGGGCGCGATCTGTTCATGGGGAGAATGCATGGAGCCCGGAAGATGATCGGTGCGGAAATCAACGCTGTTACGTTCCGGCTGATGAGCCATGACCTGGTACACTGGACCGGCAATATCTACCACGACGATCGGACGGAAGTGCGCTGTGTTGACGGGCGATTCCTCGCGCGGCAGATTGCGCGCAGCGATCCGGGTTCGCTCGATCTCATCATTCTCAATGGCGTCGATTCGTACAACGCTCTCTCGTCCGGCGCATATGCCTATGCGGAAAGCTATCTGTACACGACGGAAGCTATCCGGGATTATCTCGCCTGCCTCTCCGATTCCGGGATCCTGAACTTCAACCGATGGTTCTACGAATCACTGCCGCGCGAAACGCTTCGACTCTTTGTGATGGCATCGGACGAATTGTCGGCGCTGGGAATCGATCCGCGTTCCTCCATCATCGTTCTCGAATACCGAGGATGGGGAATCCTGCTTGTGCGGAAGACCCCCTTCACGGACAACGATCTCGCCGGGATCCGCGCCTATGTGAGCCGCCTCAATTCCACTCGAAGGGAAGTGGATGAGACGCACATCATTTATCTCGCGGGACGAACGGATGGATTCGACGCGAGCTCAGTGCGGACGGCGCCTTTCCACCAGTTCATGTCTTCGTTCCGCGACGGGCATCGCGATCATTTTCTCGCCGGCTATCCCGTGGAAGTCGGATCCGTGACCGATGACCGGCCTTATTTCTACAAATCGTACAGGACGCTCGATGTGCTGCGGCGCCTGAACCGACTCGGAGAAACGACCTACGCCGGGGAGGAATGGCCGACCGTCATGCAATTAATCGCTTTCATCACTTGCGCGATGGCCATCGGGATTTTCTTCTTCCTCCCCCTGTCCGGACACGCTCGAGGATTTTCAGGCTGGCATCTGTCCGGATGGGGCCTGTATTTCGCCAGCCTCGGCATGGGTTTCATCCTTCTCGAGATGAGCCTCATGCAGCGATTCATACTGATCCTTGGTCACCCCATGTACTCACTCGTGACGTGCCTGGCCGGAATTCTCTTCGGGCTCGGAGCGGGCAGCAGCTTCTGGAATGGAAGCAGCCTCCACTGGAAGCGATGGACTTTTCTCTGCGTCCTGCTCATGGCGATCCTGTTGGCGATCCTCCACGGATTTCATGACGCGATCTCCGAAAGCGTTCTCGCATGGCCTCTTGTTCTCCGCGCCCTTTTCGTCGCATTCGTCGCCGCCGCCGTCGGGTTTCTCGCGGGAGGTTTCTACCCGCTCGGCTTATCCCGATTCGGCGCGCACCATCCCGATCTGATTCCCTGGGCCATGGCCGTCAATACAGGATTCACGGTCAGCGGGTCGCTCGTGACCATCCTGCTCTCGCAGGCCTGGGGCTTCCGCGCCTGTCTCCTGGCCGCGTTGGTGTTATACGGAATAGCCTTCACAAGTCTCCGCAAACTTGCCACGCACGCTTCCCCGTAACAGAAGGAACTTTTCCACAGGGCAGGAGGTCTTAGTACGGCATGAACGAATCCTGTCCCATGAAGCAACGCAATCGCGATCACATTCGTGTATGATCATGCCGTTAATGAAGACCATGACAATCGCCTCTCGCCGCCAGGTCCGCGCCCCGCGCGGGTGGTTCCTGCTTCCTATGATCGGGCTCTCTTTAATTCTCGTCTCACCCGCCACCGCCCAGGTGAACCGGGAAGCCGAGCGCGAGATCCGCTTCGCCCAGTCCACGCTCGCCAACGACATGCCTTCCTCCGCGGTCGATCTCTTCCGCACGTTTCTCGAAAACTATCCTGACGGACCCTTTCTCGCCGAAGCGCGCTTCGGTTATGCGCGGGCGCTTGAGCTCGCGGAGGATTCCGCGGCGATCGAGGCCTATCGCGACTTTCTGAAGAACCATCCGGCCGACGCGAACATCCCGGATGCCCGCTACGGTCTTGCAAGAGCTCTCTACGGCGCGGGGATCTGGCCGGAGGCTCGCGCCGCTTTCTCCGACTTCAAGGAACGTTCTCCGATCCACGGGCTTGCCACAAGCGCCGGCTACTACGAGGGTCTTTCTCTCGTCAAGATGCAGCGTCCCCTGGAAGCCATTCCCCTCTTCAAGGCCGTCGTGGATTCCGCGGCTGATCCTCTGAAGGGAGAAGCCTCCTTTTCCCTCGCGGCTGCTTATTACCAGGGCGGACAGGTCGACAATGCGGCCGAGGCGCTTTCCGCCGTCGCCAGGTCGCATGCGGGTTCCGCTCCAGGCTACAAGGCCGAGGGACTCCTGGGCGACATCTTCTACCGCCAGGGCCGTTTCGCGGAAGCGCGCAAACGCTATTCCAAGGCGCTGGAAGGCAATCTCGCGTATGCGGATGAACTGATGTTCTGGAAGGCCTGGAGCGCCGTTAAAAGCGCCGACACGCAGGTGGGGCTGGCGGAACTGATCCAGCTCGCGGAAAAATATCCGCGAAGCCGGCGCGCCGTCGAAGCTGTCCGCCAGGCCGCGGTCTTCAGCGATCTGGCCGGAGACACGACGCTCGCGCTTAAAGCCTATCGAACGCAGATCGATCTCGCACCGTCACCCGACATCGCGGCCGAAGCCCGGCTCGAACGCGGTCGGATCTACTACCGCCTGCTGATGCACGGGGAAGCCGCGACGGAATTGTCGGAGCTCCTGAAGCTTAACGCTTCGCTTCAGGCGGAGGCCGAATACCTCCTGGGCCTCATCGAGATCGCGGCGAAACGCTATCCCGACGCGCTCGTGTACCTGAAATCCGCCAAGCAGAAATCCATGAACACACCCCTGGAGGAAGACATCCTCATCGCCACGCTCGATCTCTTCCGCCAATCCAACAACCTCGGCGAATACAAGAGGCTCCTGAAGGAACTGGAGGAGCGCAAGTCGCCGGCGCTGGCGCGGATCATCCGCGGCGGAGCGGAGCTGATGGAAGCGACCGGCGACATGGAAGGCGCAGCGCGGGAATACGCCCGCGTCGTCGACCGTTTCCCCTCGTCCCCCGATGCCCTGGACGCGCAATTCCGCGTGGGCATGGTGCGATACCAGCAGGCCCGTTTCTTCGACGCGGAGACGTCCTTCGCGAAGTTCGTGGTGATGACGAAGAATCGACGCGTCATGGATCATCCCCTGATCGACGATGCCTGGTACTGGATCGGTTTCTCGCGCTATCAGACC
The DNA here is from genome assembly GCA_964499705.1 of uncultured bacterium. Taxonomy (GTDB): domain Bacteria; phylum UBA8481; class UBA8481; order UBA8481; family UBA8481; genus JBBTKW01. Next base: position 180,836 of record CAZCME010000007.1, read on the forward strand.
GACAGAATGCTGAACGCCATCGAGGCCTTCGGCGAAGCCGCCCGGATGAACGGCGACAAGAAGATCCTGGCGCTCTTCCGCGGCGGAAACGCCGCCTTCAGCCTGAAGCGCTACGAGGATGCGATCGAAGCCTATGAAGAAGTGATCGATGCGTCGGAGACGGACAAGACCACGCAACTCGACGCGATGTTCAACCGCGCGGAGGCGCTGCGGAGCCTGGGGCGCATACCGGAGGCGAAAAAAGCGTTTCATGAAATCTGGGAGAAGGGCGGATCCGACTATGAGCAGGCCCTCCTGTCGGAAGCGGCGCTTCTCGAGGACGCGGGACAGTTCAGGGAAGCCGCCGAGGCGTACGAGGCGGCTTCGTCCCGGTTCCAGGCGCCGAGCCGTTCGGAGGAGGCACTCCTGAAGGCCGCGATCATCCGGACGAAGATCGGCGACAAGGCCGGAGCTTTGCTGAACTTTGAAAAGGTCACCCTGATCCAGGGCGCCCTCGCGGCCGAAGCGCTCCACAAGATCGGATCGATCAAGCTGGAGGCGGGCGATACTCCCGGAGCGCGCGCCGCGTTCGCCAATGGCGCGGACAGCTATCCCGCGTCCCTCTTCGGACGCCGCTCGATCCTGGCGCATGCGCTCATGGAACCCGCCGCCGATTCCACGATCCCCCGCCTGGAATCTCTCATCGCGGCCGCGCCCGGCGATGTCGCGTCCGCCGAAGCGCACCTGCGGCTCGGCACCCTGAATCGCGCGCTGGGCGCCAGAGACACCGCGATCTCGCACTTGAAGAGCGCCCTGGACAACCTTTCCGACGGCGACAACCTCGCCGAAGCCAAGATCACGCTCGCGGAAATCTACTTTGAAAAGAAACTTCTCTCCATGGGCCGCTCCCAGGCGCAATATATTTTCCGCTCGGAGCTGTATCGCGAATCGCCCTTCAGGGGCCGGGCAGGCCTCATCCTCGGCAGGGTTCTTCTTCAACTGGGCAGCAGGGAAAAAACCGAAGCGCTCAAAGTACTGAAGGAAGTGGCCGATAAATACCCTCAAGAGGCTGATAAAGCTCGGGACATCCTGAAATCGATCGGCTCATAACGGAAGCACATATCAGGAAGGAGACAGCGATGAGACATGGTTTCTTCATCGCGGCGATGGTCGCGGTCGGAGTAATGGCGATTTCCTCGCCGTGCAAGGCCCAGACCGCCGGCAACAGGACGGATTCACCGACCGTGCCGCAGGATGTCAAGGAAGTGATCGGCACGCCGAAGAATTACGAGCCCACGGGCACATCCTATGGCACACCGGCGCAGCCGCGCACGCAGTCCGTCGATCCCGGTTCCCCTGACTATGTCCCGCAGGATGCCCGGATCGAACCGGCTCGATCGCCCGTGTCTCCGACCGGTTCCGGCCCGAATGAGCCGCCGATGGGCGGACGCCAGGAGAAGAAGAAATTCCCGTGGCTCTGGATCCTCGGCATCCTGGCCGTGGGTATCGGCATCCACCAATCACAGAACTGACGACGAAAGGAACGCACGATGACGCTCTTCGATTACTACCGCCAGGGAGGTCCTGTCATGCACCTCATCCTCCTGGTCTCCATCGTCGCCATGACGATCGCGCTGGAAAGGATCTACCATTTCCGCCGCGCCCGTACCGACCACAGGAAGCTACTTTCCGACGTTAAGGAACTCCTCGCCGACGACCTCGTGTACAAGGCTATCGCCCGATGCGATGCCGATCACGGCCCTGTCGCGCATTGCCTGAAGACGGTCATCAAGAACAAGGACCGCGACTCGGACACCATCAGCGACGCGATCGATGCGGCCGGGCTCGAGGAGATTCCGCGGCTCGACCGCCGCGTCGGAGTCCTCGCCACGCTCGCCAATGTCGCGACCATGCTCGGTCTTCTCGGCACGATCCAGGGAATGATCATGACTTTCGCCGCGATCGCATCCACGCCGACGGGCCTCGTCAATGTCAAGGTCCTGGCAGACGGAATCTGGCAGGCGATGATCACGACCGCCTTCGGTCTCTATGTCGCCATCCCCACGACTCTCGCTCATGCGTTCGTCTCCGGAGAAATCAAGAAGTTCGCGATCGCGATGGAGCATTCCGCCGCGGAACTGGTCCACTTCCTCGAACACCAGCCTTCCAAAGAATCCGATGCGGTTTAAATACGCCTCATACTCCGTCGAGAACAAGGGGATCGACATGACCCCCATGATCGACATCGTCTTCAATCTCCTCCTCTTCTTCCTCCTCTCGACGTCCTACATCCAGCACTCCGCCATGGAGGTTCAGCTCCCCAAGGCCACGACCGCCACGAATATCGAGAACCAGGTCGTTGTCGTGGAGCTGACCGCGAAGGACAACATCTTCCTCGACGGCAAGGAGATGCTTCCGGCGGCCGCGGGTGAAACGGGCCTTGATACGCTGAAGGCCGAGCTGACGAAGATCTACACGAGCCCCGATGTTCAGCGCCCGCTTCTGATTCGCGCTGACGAGGACGCGGTCCACGGCCACGTCGTCGCCCTGATGGATATCGCCCGGGAACTGGGTGTCAAGTCGCTGAACATCGCGACGCTGCCGCAGGAGCAGTCCCGGTAGCCCATGCGAAGCATGGCCTTGGAGAAGGACGACTCCGCCATCCCGGTTTCCTCAGTCGTCTCCGTAGTCGCGCACCTCTCGCTCTTTTTCATCGTGATGATCCCGGTCCAGAAGATTCCCGAGCTGGACGCTCCGATCGCTCCGAAACCCATCGCGACCGAAATTTTCTACCAGGTGCCGCATTTTCAGCTTCAACCGATGCTGATTGTCCCGGGTGTCGTTCCTCATCAGACCATGCCGGCGCCGGCCCGCGTCCCCGATCGCGCGGTCGCTCCGGTCCCGGCAACCGCGGCGGCATCGTCCGCGCCGGCTGAAGCCACGCATGATTTTTCCCAGGTTCCGGTTCGCCCCACCAGTACCAGCCGCATCACTCTACCGGACGCGCCGGAAGGAATCGTGGTCTCCGGAGAACCAGGCATCGAGAACAGGGCGAGCGCGACTCCGTTCGCGAATCCGTCTCGAGAGAGAGGCAACGGCATCCGGAATGCGCTCGACAAGCCGGGCGACAATCCTACCTCCCTGCGACTGACCGATGATCCGGTGCGCACGGTTCGCAACCCTATCAATCCCGTGCTTCCAAGAACCAACAACCCGAGCGATCCCGTGCTCCCCAGGGAAAACAGGAATCCTCGCGATGACGGCACGAGTCCTTCTCCTCAGAATTTGAAGTCCGGTCCGCCCGCTTCCTACGGCTCGCGCCGCATCCTCTTCCAGCCTGCTCTCAACTACCCTTCATGGGCGGAACGCGATCGCGTCCAGGCCACACCGCGTTTTCATATCTATGTCAGCCCCGACGGACGCGTCTCCAGCGTTCGCCTGGCTTCCTCCTCAGGTCACTCTGACCTCGACCGCCTCGCGGAGGAAAACGTCCGCCGGTGGATCTACGAGCAACGCCCGGGACAGACTGAGGCTCGCGAAGTTGCGGTCAAATTCACGTTGAAGGACGCCGTCTGACCCTTCTCTGAATTCTCCCACAACAAGTTATTGCTCACTTCACGGCTCCCTGTGGTACAATATCCCTTCGTTTCACGGACATGTCGGACCCGATCACCATCGATCGGGAAAGGAGCCCCACGAACCATGAGAAGTCTCGCGCTGGAACGGGATGATTCCGTTCTCCCCTTTTCTTCGCTCATCGCGCTCCTCGCCCATGTGCTCCTCTTCTTCCTCGTCATCATGCCGCCGAAGGTCGTGGAACCGCCCATCGATCACGTTTATTCTTCGGTTACATCGATCGCCATCTTTCCCGGCGAGCAGAAATTCCGCGTCTTCTCGGACAGGGACCGGATCTTCTCCGACGCGCAGAGCTCCGTCACCACCCCGACATCCGGCACGATCGTGGATCCATCCCGTGCTCCGTCGCGTGAGCCCGTCCAGAGAAACACATCGCAGACGCAGTCGCCGCAGAGCATCGAAAACCGGCGCTATTACGGCAACACGGCGGACGCCCAGGCCTATGCCGAGGCGACGCCCCAGGCCAGCGGCGGAAACAATCCCGCGCAGGGTTCGTACAGAAGCCGGATCTCGGCGCCGGCGGAACCCGAAGGGATGGTCGAGAGCTGGGAGGACCGGAACCGGCGGGCGCTCGGCTTCGAGCGCAGCGAACAGGTGGGAGGAACGACAGGAGCGCCGCGGTCGGGGAACGCCGATCCGTCGCTCTCCGCCGGACCTTCCGGATCGCGCGGCGGTTTCACGCGCGGCGTCCTGGAGTCGCCGGGCCGACCTCTGGGCATCAATCCCACCACGCCCCAGCGCGGCGCGAACAGGAACAATCCCGCGTTGGAGGAACCGACATCCGTGGGCCCGAACGTCAGCGAGACCGCGCGAGGAGGGCCGCGCCCTTCCGGCATTCCCACGGCTCCGCCCTCGCTCTACGGAGCGCGCAGGATCATCTACCAGCCGGAGCTCCATTACCCCGAGTGGGCGGAGCGTGACCGCGTCCAGGCGTCGCCGCGCTTTCATATCATCGTCAGCCCCGACGGCAAGGTCTCCAGCGTCCGCCTCGCCGTTTCCTCCGGCTATCCCGACCTCGACCGGCTCGCCGAAGAGAATGTGCGCCGCTGGATCTACGAAAAGCGCGAGGGCCAGACTGAAGCCCGCCAGATCGTCGTCAGGTTCAAATTAAGATAGGGGACATTCTCCAACATTCCAACATTGGCAATAATAGAGTTACAAAAACGCCAAGCTATTTATCGCCGAAGTCCCTTATTCTGAATGTTGGAATGTTGGAGAATGTCCCCTTCTCCAGATCCGCACGGGGCCGTTCGCGAATCCGATCGCTTCCGGGTAGGGACCGAACCCGAGAAACATTCGTTCCGATGGAAATTCCTTCTCCAACGTCATGGCTTCGAAGAATCGCTCGTTGCCGTAAATGTTCGGCTCGGCGACGGAAATGACAAGCGCGCCGACGGGCATGGAATCGGGAGAAGCGGCGGGCCGTACCGGATGCCTGTTCAGGTTAAAAAAAGGCGTGGAAAACGGTCCCGGTTGCTGAGTGATGTAGACCGTATCGCCTTCCGGCACATTCGCGTCGATCCAACGGCCCGCGACGAAGCGCGTGCTATCCGTTGTCGCATCCTTTCGAAAATTTGCGACCGCCAGGACGCTGTAGGGCAGAGCGAGGATGATGCAGATCGCCGCGAGCGAAACGGTCGCGGAAAAGCGGACCGGTTTCAGCGCCATCATGAAAAGAACCGCCCACAAGGGACCGATCATCAGGAACTGACGCGACCAGAACGGCCCCAGGTCCGGCACACCCGTGATCCGCCAGCCATAATAGAGGAGCGGCGCGAGCGAGTAGACCGCGATGCATCGCGCGGAGGAATTCCTTAGCAGCGCGAGGAGCGCGATGGATCCGCAGGCCGCCAGCGGCCATCCGGTCGCGGCCGGAAAAACCTCGAACAGGACGCGGGAGACCGTCGCGATATTCACGTCCGGCCTGTACCACGCCATCGCATGTTTCGCATCGCTCATCACCGTCCGGTAATCGAGGATCCAGTAGGGATTGCAGAGAACAAACACGGCTCCGGCAACGACGCACGCGGCGATGCATTTTTTCCACGCCATGGTCCTGTCGCGCAGAATGAGCTCCAGAACGACCCAGCAAAAGCCGCCCATGAGGATCAGTTGCGTGGGGAAGATCGCGCCCGCAAGCCCCACGGCGGCGCCGGCCGCCGCGTAATCGAACAGTCCCGCGCGCCGGATCAGTCGGCACCCAAGCCATGTCGCCATCACGGAAATCGAACCCGCCATCGATACCTGCTTCAGAACGGGGCCGAAGACATACAAGCCCGGCGCCGAGAGAGCCAGCAGGACCGCGAGACAGGAGCGCTTCCGGGAGAGGCCTATCCGGGCCAGGCGATACACGAAGACCGGCAGGAGCGCCGACCAGAAGAACGGCCAGATCTTCGCCGCGAGGTAGAAACTCGCCATGAGATCCGGATCCCGGATAAACGGATCGAGTCCTCCGGAGAGCGGAACGAGCCCGAGAAGCCCCGCGATGCCCGCGAGGAGCCCGCATCCGTAGAAGAAAAATCCGCCGTACTGGAAAAAGTGCGGATTGAAATCAAGCTGCTTCGGCTTCATTCTCCCCAGCGCCAGCGGCACATGCATCTCGTCGGGCTCCGTCGTGTACAACGCCATCCGCCGCAGCGCCCGGATCCTGTCGATCTCCCGCTGCGAAAGCCTGGTCGTGTCGTTCGACAATCCCGCGTTCAGGATTTCGCGCGACGACCCCTCGGATTCCTCCAGTTTTTTCCACGCGGTCGTCATCCATTCGATATCCGTGTCCGAAAAACGCGGCGCGCCATACACGGCCAGGATCCGTTCCGTCGAAGGAAGTCCGAAGGACGCGCATGAGAAGAGCACGGCGATGAAAGCCATGGAGAGCGCCGCGACGATCGCGGTCGAGACTCGGCGGGAGATATCCTGGCAGGAATCCGTCATGGGTGCGGACGGGATTCTATCAGCTTATTTCCGGGCCGTAATCCAGAGCGATCCGGCGATGTTCCGGACGCCGGGAATCTTTTCCACCATGAGCCCGATATTCTCGGCGAGGCTGACGAGCTTGTCGGGAATGAGGGGATAGAGAAAATCGTAGAATTCGACAAGGACTGTCGAGAAGCCGGTTTTCCTGAAGATATTTTCCATCTGCCCTTTGAAAAAGGCGGTCTCATGCGGAGTGTCGCCGAACCGGGCCTTCAGAAACTTGCTCCGCTTGACGATCGCGTTCTGCGGATTCGCGAAATTCGGTTCCGAAAACGCCGCGCGGCCGCCGGGTTTCAGGATCCTGAAACCTTCCGCCAGGGCATTTTCCACCTCCAGATGATGCAAAATGGACGAGCCGCAGATGGCGTCGAAGACACCTTCCCTGAAGGGAAGATGATGCGCATCGCATTCCACGATCCACGCGTTATCGAACGCGCCTTCCTGGCGGCCTTTCAACAGGAGATCATGCGAAATATCGACGGAGACCAGGCGGCGACCCGCCCGCTTATCCGCCGCCATGACGATTCTCCTCGTGAACTCGCCCGTGCCCGCTCCGAACTCCAGCACGCGCCCCAGGCCCTTGATTTCCTTCCTTAGCATCATGGCGCGCCGGGACTGCCGGCGCTGCCCCGTGACGGATTCCCAGCCCCAGATCTCCGAAGCCCTTTCCGCAATGCTCGCGCCATGTTCGCGTTCCGCCGCCAGCCTGCGGCTGAATCGGCCTGGACCGCTGTCGCTATCGCTCATGGTGGTTTCGATCCTGCGCGCCGGGCGCGGGTATCCTGAATTTCACGCGCTGCAACGCGACGAGGCACATCTTCAGGAGCAGAAACCCGTGCCGGAAACGCGATATTTTCGTATCCCCGTAAGTTCTGTCCCGATACCGGATCGGCATCTCGATGATCCGCAGGTTCTGCCTAGCGGCTCCGAAGATGAGATCGAAATCGCCGAACGGATCGAACTCGCCGAAGTAGTGGCGATTCGCCGCGATCTTGTCGTAATCGCTGCGGCGGAGCACCTTTGTGCCGCAGAGCGTATCCTTCAGGCGCTGGCCCAGGAGAAAGGAAAAAACGAGCGCGAAGAAGTGATTCGCAATGACGTTCAAAGGGCGCATGGCCTTGCCTTCCATCGGATAAACAAGCCGCGAACCGTTGATGAATTCGCCTCGCCCTTCCTCGATCGCGTGGTAGAACTTCGGCAGATCCTCCGGCGGCACGGTGAGATCCCCGTCGAGAATCATGAAGACCTCCCCGTTCGCCGCCGCGTATCCCTTGCGCATCGCGTCGCCTTTCCCCTTGCCGGAGCCCTGGTCCACGAGCCGGATCTCGTGGCGGCCGGCATACTTGTCGATCATCTCCAGGATCTTCTCGCGCGTGCCGTCGTCGGAATTGCCATCGACGAAAATAAGCTCCGTATGCTTCCCCATCCTCGGCAGGCGCGTCACGGCGTCCTCGATGTTTCCGGCCTCGTTCCGTACGGGACAGATCACCGATACCGTGTATTCCCGTTCCGGTCGTAAGCCGCCCGGCATCGGCCGGGCGACGGTGTAATTGATGAGCCCCAGCCGGTGCACGAGGGGAAACGGACCGATGTAACGGTTGATGAAGTTGGAGAGAAGCGGAATCTCCACGGGCAGAATCGTCGTGAATCCCATGCGGATGGATTCGTAACCGTTCAGGTACAGGAGATTGGTGATGTCATCGAAATTGAGCCAGTTGAGATTCGGCTGCGGCATCCGTTTCCCTATCGTCTCTCCAAGTTTCAGGATGGGCGCCCAGAGGTAATTGTAGTTCAGGATGATGATGCGTGTGTCCTGCGTGCAATTCTTCCTGATGTTCCGGAAGGCTCTCCAGATATCCTCGATATCCCCGATCGAATTGGCGAAGAGGACGACATCGAACTCGCCCTCGACCCTGGCCGTCTGAATATCCATCGCATGAAACTCGAGATGAGGGAACCTGAGCCTGGCTGCATCGACAATCGCCGGAGAGAGATCGATCCCCACGCCACGCGACGGCGCAAGATCGTTCAGGAGAAATCCCAGGCCGCATCCGATATCGAGAATTCTTTTTCCCGGCGCGATGAGGTCGCGCGCCAGCGAGGAAAGCTGGCCGTAGTAATAGGCGTTCTTCCTCCGGAATTCCTCCAGGTTGTCGACGCTATCGTCATAGAACTCGCGAACACGGTCGGTCTTGGTGAGCGCGAAGGGCGGCATGCCGCCGGGTAGTTCGCTGGAGGTCGATGTCATTTGTTCCGGTTCTCCTCGTACCACTGGATCGTTTCCCTCAATCCCTCTTCGAACGGGATCCTCGCGCGCCAGTTGAAATAATCCGCGGCCCGCGTCGTATCGAGGCAGCGGCGCGGCTGCCCGTCCGGCTTCGACGGATCCCACTCGATCCGCCCGCGGAAATCCGTCATCTTCTTGATGAGATGCGTCAGGTCGCGAATGGAGATTTCCTCGCCCGACCCGAGATTGACGGGCTCCGAACCGTCGTAGCGCAACAGCGCCGCGACGATGCCGGCCGCGCAATCGCGGACATGGAGAAATTCGCGCGTCGCCGATCCCGTGCCCCAGGCGACGATCTTTTCCTCGCGCCTCTCCCGGGCCTCGACGTATTTGCGTATCAGGGCCGGGATCACGTGCGATGTCTCCAGGTCGAAATTGTCCCGGGGACCGTAGAGATTGACAGGCAGGAGAAAGATCGCGTTCATGCCGTACTGCTGCCTGTAACCCTGGCACTGCACCAGCATGGCTTTCTTCGCGATGCCGTACGGAGCGTTCGTCACTTCCGGGTACCCGTTCCAGAGCTCTTCCTCCCGGAAGGGCACCGGCGTCATGTTCGGATAGGCGCAGATCGTGCCGGCCACCAAGAGTTTCTCCACTCCTGCCTGCCGCGATTCCTCGATGACGTGAATCCCCATCGCCATGTTGTCGTAGAAGAACTTCCCCGGGTTCGATCGGTTGGCGCCGATTCCTCCGACCACCGCCGCCAGGTGGACGACGATGTCGGGCTTCACATCCTGCATCAGTTTCCTGCAGACTTCCTCCTTGCGGAGATCGTACTGCGACGACCGGGGTATGAAGATGTCGGCCGGTTCATGCTCCCGCAATTGCTCGGTGACAAACGAACCGAGAAATCCGCCGCCGCCCGTCAGGATGATCTTCTTGCCCTTCAGGTCAGTCATGATTCCATCACAATGGTGAACGGCATGAACCACGCAGACACAAAGACACGAAGTAAGTTCATTTTAATGACTCTCTTCGTGTCTTTGCGTCTTCGTGGTTGAATCAACATTCATCAGAACGCCTGCCCGATGGAAAAATGCAGCTGGCCGCGATTCTGGTTCGGGAAGTCGAGGCCGACGCCGTAGTCGAGGCGAATGGGGCCGAGCGGCGAATTGAACCGGACGCCCGCGCCGACGCCGGAGACGAGATCCTTGATCCCGATCTCGTACTCGCCGTCGTACACGCCGCCGATGTCGTAGAAGAACGCCATGGAGACCGACTTGTCCTCCGTGAACGGTATGCGATATTCCACGTTCCCCAGGGCGTAGGACCGTCCCGGGCCCGAGAGCGTGTAGTTGGCGTTATACACCTGGATGCTCCGCTCGCGGTAGCCCCGCACGGAGGACGCGCCGCCCAGGTAGAATTTCTCGGTGGTCGGCACCGGATTGCTCCGCTCGAACCAGTTGGAGATCGTTCCATACTGTCCACGCACCGCCAGCACGTGGCTCCCGAACGTCTTCGTGAACTTGCTCCACGATATCGTCGGGCGGTTGAAGGCGACATTGCCTCCGAAGAAGCGCCCGGCGAGCTGGTTGGAGATTTCGAAGATCGATCCGGTCATGGGGTAATGAACGTCGTCGCGCGAATCGCGCGTGTACGTCGTCGTCAGGGAGGTCGTCGTCCGCACGAAACGGTTCTGGCTCGGGAACCCGACTTCCGCCTGGATGTCCGTCGGCGCGATGCCCGTTACGCGCAGAAGCTCGACCTGCTCCACGCCGTACTTATAGCCCATCCGGCCGAATTCGCCGTATTTGTGCGAGAGCCGGATCGCTCCGCCACGCCGGCGCCAGTCGAATCCTTCCCGCTCCTGGAACGTGTTGAAGAAATCGAAGCCCAGCGAGATCGGGCGGTTCCGGAAGTACGGCTCCGTCCATGATGCGGAGAAGGAATTCTTCTTCCCGCCATATTCCGCGGATACGGAAATCTCCTGTCCCGCGCCCGTGAACGTGAAGAAATCGAACGGGTCGAAATTCTTCTTCGTCACCGAAAGAAATCCGACGAGCCCGTCCACGCTGGAATAACCGCCTCCGAACTGGAGCTGCCCGGTCTTGCCTTCCGCGACCTTCACCTGCAGCACCCGCTGGTCCGGATTCGTGCCGGGCTTCAGATCCATCCGCACCGATTGCGGCTCGAAGAATCCAAGAAGTTCCAGCTTCTTCCGGGCTTTTTCGATCTCGTCGCCGTCGAGCCGGTCACCCGGCCGGAGATTGATCTCCCGCATCACGATCTTGTCGCGCGTCTTGGAATTGCCCTCCACGACGATCTCCTGGAGATAAAGCACCTGGCCCTCGATCACCTTGATCGTGAAGTCGACGACGCCGCGGGCGGGATCGAGTCTCTCCTGCGGAACGACGCGCACCTCCGCGTAGCCGTGCTTCGCCGTGGCCAGGCGCATCTTCTCCACGGACTGGAAGAATTTTTGCGCGCGAAAGACGCTGCCGGGCAGGGGGCGAAGCATCTCCATCATCGCCGGAGTCGAAACCGCGGTGTTGCCCTCGAACTTGACCTCGCCGATCTTGTACTGCGGACCCTCGTTGATCGTGATATCGACGATCATCTTGCCCTTGGCGTCATAATGGACGACCGGATCCTCCATGACGGCGGATAGAAATCCCTTCTCTACGTACTTGCCCACGATCTTCTGGCGGTCTTCCTCGAATTCAGCCTGCTTGAAGACCTTGCCCGCGCCGGTCTTCATGTGCCAGTTGAGGCTCCAGTCGGAATAATACTTGTTGCCGTTCAGGTTGAAGGTGTGGATCTTGACCTTGTCCTTCTCCGCGATGCGATACGTCACGGCGATGGTCTGCGGCTTTCCGGCGCCTTCCTTGCCGGGGTCCACAACGGAGGTCTCGATGGTGACGACGGCGTTCAGATAGCCTTCGTTCTCGAGATACTCGGTAATGGCCGAGCGCGATCGTTCGAGCACGGATTGCGAATACGGCGAACCTTCCGACAGCGTCACGACGCCGCGCACATCCGCTTCCTTCACCTTTTTCAATCCCGCGAGCTTAACGGAGGCCACCTTGCTGCGCTCGGTTACTTTCAAGACAACGTTGCCCTCCGCATCGCTGGCCCCTTCCTCCATGAACGCGGTCACATCTTCGAAGCGGCCCGTGGCATACAGGCGATGAATCTCGTCGCGGAAATGCCGGCCGATCTCCGGAAGAAGATAGGTCTCCCCGGCGCGCATCTTCGAGCCCGCCAGGAGCTGTGACGAATCGTCGACTCCTTCGAATCGGATCGAGTTGACCCGGAAGGTCGGTATCGTCTGCCGGACGATCAGCTCGAACTTGGACGGCGAACCTTCCATGTCGCCGCTCTCGACGAGCACGATGTAGCTGCCTCCCTGGTGACCCGCCTGGAAGCGGACACCCGCGAGGCCCGACGCGTCCGTGCGGACTTCCTCCAGCGAAAGATTCTGCCCGACCGCGCCTTCAGGTTCCGAGACGATGCGGTAGTTGATGGTCACATTCTCGACGGGATTGCCGTAGAGATCGGCGATGCGGGTGACAAGCGGCGAAATCGCGCGCTGATTCACTTTCAGAACCTGGTTGTTGCCGCTCACGATTTCCAGCCGCGCGGCCGGACCGGGCACCGTGGATATTTCGTAGGCGGCCGGTTCGCGGGAAAGGTCCGGCACCGAAGCGAGTATCGTGTACGAGCCGACGACGGTGCCGGCTCGCAATCTCGCGGAGGACATCCCGTCGCTGTCCGTCTTCGTTTCGCGCTGATCCATGCGCCCGCCGTCAGCCGGTGACGGCCGCGAAACGACATCGAACACCACGGAGACGCCGGCAAGGGGCTTGCCCGTCTTGTCGGTGACTTTGACCTGGAGCGGGTCCGTCAGTCGACCTACGCGGATTTTCTGACCCGAACCGGACAGGACCGTCATCCGGATTTCCGCCTGGTCGCGCTTGGTGATCGCCCCGCGAAATCGTTCCCATGCGGCCGCCGCCTTGTCCGCCTGCCCCGCCGTCTCCCACGCCGTCGCCGCCTTCTCCCACGAAACCGCCGCCTCGCCCCAGGCTTCCGAAGCGCGGATTTTTTCTCCGAGATCTTCCCAGATGCGCGCCGCTTCCTCCCGGGCCGTCGCCGCTTCCTCGAACAATTTCGCCGTGGATGCGGGATCCGTCTGGGCGGAGACGATCGCGGGGATGAAAAGCAGGAGCGCGAACCAGAATTTTATGGCGTTATGAGCGGGAATCATGGCACGACAGGGTACTCAGAACCCGGTGGGGATTCAAGCCGTAATTGGGGAGATACCGTTGCAATACATCCATGATTTTTATGGATTTGCGTGAGGGCGATGCGGCAGAGGAGTGACCCCTTCCAATATCCTGCGTGTCGCGGGCGATTTGTTCAGCGTGTAGAAGTGAATGCCGGGTGCCCCGCCGACGAGTAGTTCCTTCACCTGCCGGATGGCCCAGGCGATGCCGATCTCCACGACTTCCTCGTCGGAGGATGCGGTCTCGACGGCCGTGCGGAGAGCGTCGGGTATTTTCGCTCCGCACATCAGGATGAACTTGCCGATCTGCTCCTTCGATGTGATCGGCATGATCCCCGGAATGACATCGCAGTTCCAATCCGGATGCGCCTTCAGCCGACGCACAAAATCAAAGTAAGACGCGTTCTCGAAGAAAAGTTGCGTGATGACGAAATCCGCGCCCTTCTCCGCCTTCTCGCGAAGTCTCGCCATGTCCGTTTCCAGGTCCGGAGCTTCGGGATGCTTTTCCGGATAACCGGCGACGCCGATGGATACGGGGTCCTGGCGCCGGCGGATGAATTCGACGAGTTCGCCGGCGTGGCCGAATCCGTCCGCCGGCTTGACGAAGGAGGTCGAACCCCGGGGCGGATCTCCCCGCAAGGCGAGCACATTCTCGATGCCGGTTTCGACAAGCTCATCCAGAACGCCCGCGATCTCGTAACGCGATGCGCCCACGCACGTCAGGTGCGCCATCGTCTCGATGCCGTGATCGCGCTTGATCGTCTCCACCCATTCGAGCGTCTTCGAGCGTGTGGAGCCGCCGGCGCCATACGTGACCGAGATGAAATCGGGATGGAGCGAACGGAGATCCTTGACGGTCTGGAAGAGAGATTCCTCCCCCTTGGGTGTCTTGGGGGGAAAGAACTCAAAGGAGAATATGGGCTCGCGCGGATTCTTCGCGCGCTTGGCGGCCAGGATGGCGGAGATCTTCAATTCAGGAACTCAGCGCGGCACGGAACCGGCGCGGCCGATATGGTTCATGAACTCCATCCGGAACCGGCCGCCTTCCGCGGAATCCTCGAAGAGCCCGCGCATCGTGGAAGTGACGGTCAGGGAACCGGGCTTCTCGACACCGCGCATCTCCATGCAGAGATGCCGCGCTTCCAGGACCACCATCACGCCGCGCGGCTCCAGCTTGCGATTCAGGAAGTCTGCTACCTGCTCCGTCAATCTCTCCTGCACCTGCGGCCGACGGGCGAAGAATTCCAGCGTGCGCGCCAGCTTGGAGAGACCGGCGATCCGCGCGGCGGGGAGATAGGCCATATGCCCGACGCCGAAGAAGGGAATGATGTGATGCGCGCAGACGGAATAGAAGGGCACATCGCGCACGATGACCATCGACGTGTATTTCTTGTCGTTCGGAAAGACCGTGATCTTCGGCTCCTGCCCCGTGTAATGCCCCGCGAAAATCTCCTTGTACATCCGGGCCACGCGCCCCGGAGTGCGGACCAGGTCGGGTTGCGAAAGATCCAGGCCGAGCAGATCGAATAGCCTCGCGAGCTGGCGCTCGATCTCGGGCCAGTCCCTCGCCTTCCGCTTCAAGCGTTTCGCCATGCGGGCACTATATCACGCGACGCGGAATTGACACAAACTGACTTCGCGCCGATGATCGATTCATGGGCGGCGCCTTCGGCAGATACTCCTTGATCTTCTTCCTCGCCCTGTCGGTCAGGCTCCTTTCATGGAATAGCGTCTTCCCGGGCGACGAAACGGTCTGGGTCGGAGGACCGGATGCGTACTATCATGCGAGGAGGGCGGAACTTGCGGCGGCGGGTGCTCCGCTGTCGAATGACCTCTGGTTGAATTACCCTCAAGGGGAAACTCTCCATTGGCCCGCTGTCTATGACAGAATGCTCGGCATTGTTCGGAAGATATCATCTTCCCGCGTTGTTGCGTTTTCGCCCGTCCTGTTTGGAGTCCTCGCCACACTCGCATTTTCGCTCTTTGCTCAAAGGCTCCTGCCCGATGCCTGGCTGCCCTCTTCCCTGGCATTCGCGATTCTTCCCGCGGTGGTCTATCCCAGCTGCCTCGGAGCCATCGACCATCATTGCGTGGAGGCGTTACTGGTGTGCACGCTCGCCGCGGCGCTTTCCACGTCGTCCCGTTCTCCCGTTCTTGCCGGCATCATCGCTATCTCCTCTTTCGGGATCATTCCCATGTACCCCATATTGCTGGTGCTCCTGGTCGGTTCCTGCATTCTCCCCCGTTGCCGACGCGCATCCGCCGCGACAAGCGTGCTCCTGTCGGCCGCTCTCGCGATTCCCGTCGCGGGACGCTCCTATTTCGCGGATCCGTGGATCTCCAGGATCAACGAGGCCGAGCCGCTCATCCGGTCCGAAATCGATTTCTTCAAAGCGATCGTCTGGCTATCGCCCGGTTTTCTCTTTCTACCTTCGGCCTGCGCGCGCTGGTGGCGGGCGCGTTCGGACATGCCCGCAGCGACGGCACTCGTCGCCACCGCCGTCACATTGCCCCTCGTTCTCATCCAGTCGCGATTCACTCTCTACTTCGCCCTTCCTTGCGCCCTCGCCCTCGGAGAAACGTGGCGACACGCGAGCCACCTCCCGCGGCGACTTCTTCGCATCCTGGCACTCGCGCTTCTCCTGCCCAGCGCGGGTGGGCTTCACGAAATGCTCTCCTGGCGGGAAGATCCTCCGCGGGAACTGCGGCGCGCCATGAGCGAGCTTTCGCGCATCACGGAACCGGCGGGGAATCCGATGGATCCGGAAGCCAGGCCGGACTATGGCGTCGTTGCCGCGTGGGATCTGGGAAATCAGATTCTCTCGATCGGCGAAAGACCCGTTCTGGCGGATGCCTTCCACACGGGATCCTCGGGGCGCGACCTGGCTCATCGCATCCTGCTTTCTGCGCCGATCGAAGCGACGCGCGTCGCCGATGAGCAGAATGCGCGCGTGCTTTTCCTGACGGATATCGCGTCGAACGGGTACGCGCGCGAATACAGAAATACCGATCAGCCGATTCCCTACCACAGCCTGTTCGGACAGTTGTTTATCCTGCAGCGAACCGACCTGGGATGGGAGAGGATCCACTCGTCCGATGAGCGGATTGCATTCGAGCTATGGAACGTTCCCGCGGTTCAAATCTGGAGGCGCAAATAAAAACGCCTGCCAGGCAACCTGGCAGGCGTGAAATCCCGTGGATATCTCAGTAAATACCGCCGGAAAGCGCGGCCTGATTCTGCCCCATGGTACCCGTGCCCACGGCACCGGCGAACATGTTGCGCAAAGGACCACCAAGAGCGACGAAGACTGCAATGACGATAATCGCAATCAGGCCGATGATGAGCCCGTATTCGACCATTCCCTGTCCAGCCTCGTCCACGTTGAGTTCTCGCAGATCCACCATTTTTCATCACCTCCCTTGCGGAAAAAGATAAGAAAATAATATAGCAAACGGCCTGCCACGATTCCATATCGGGGAGAGTGAAAAATTGCTCATTTCACCTCATAAAGGCTGACATTCGCGGCAGTATCCCTGAGCGCCAGGTTCGTATGTTGAAGCAGGTATTTCTCCAGCACGGCCCGATCGCCATAGCGCGGCGGGGAAGGGGCCAGTCCTACAAGGATTTTAACGGCATACCAGTCGGGAGCATGCAGAATATGCGTATATCGCTCCTTCTTCATCCAGTGGGCGATATGCGCGACCGCGGCCTCCTCGTCCGTGGTATCCGTTTCATGGATCACGGCGAAAATGCGCGGGAGATCCGCGTCGAATTCGAAGGATGCATTGCGTCCCAGGTGAAAGAGGCGGGATTCGCCGATGGAGAGAACCTTCGCGTCGGCGGGAAGAAGGCGTGCGGCTTCATCCTGGATTTTCCAAGATGAGGACCAGTTTCGCATGTAATCCTCCATCGAGATTCCGCCGCACAGGTAGGCAGGAAACGGCTGGTATCGCATGTGAATGTGAACGGCCACGCCGAAGGACACCGCCACGGCCAGCGTAAATCCGGTCAGGATGAGCTTTCTCCCGGTGGACTTCTTCAGCGTGGAAATCCAGAAGGACAGAAAAACGGAACCGCCGATGAGGCACGCGCCCAGTGCGGGAAGCACAAAGCGGAAGAGCCCGCCGCGCGCATACGCGTGGCTTCCTCCACCGGTCACGAACCAGAGCGCGATCGAGGTCGATGTGAGGAAGGAGAGAATTCTCAGGGAGACGCCGCCGGCGCGTGCTGCGGGAAAGCGCCAGGCCAGGATCGCTGACATCGTGAGAACGGCGAACGCCGCTCCGTACGGTCCGTCAATCCCCTGGTCGATGAAGAGAAAGTACGACGCGAACACCCGCAGCAGCCGCTCCACGACCGGCGCGGCGATCGAACCCGCCGCGCTGGCCATCACGTGGCCGGATTGCGGCATGATCGTGCCGAACTGAAGGATATTTCTGATCCACCAGTAACTCGGCATCAGGAGAAGCAACACACAACAGGAGAACCAGACCGATTTTTGCCGGCGAGTCCGCCACGCGAGAACCAGGACGGCAGGGAGGACTCCATAGACTGCCGTCACCTTGACCGCCAGGCTGGAACCCAGGAAAAAGGCGGCTCGCCATGGAGAGAAGGAGGCGGGCAGGATCCTGCGGATACCGAGCATGAAGAGCAGGAGTGTGAGCGCCTCCGTCTTCGTATGCGATATCGTGAAGAGCAGAATCGCGCTCGTGGATGTCACCCCGTAAACCATCATGCGCGTCCTGCCACAAATTTCCTCCCGGTCTTCATGCGCGCCGGCCACTTCCCCGGCCAGTTCGCCCGCCGCGCGGGCGCCTGTCATGACGGCGAACGGGAGGCTCAACCCGAAGAGTATATTCGCGGCGATCCCCGACGGATCAAGCGCCAGCGTCATGAGCGCCAGCATCTCGCCGGCCTGTGTGTACTGGTAATAATGGACAGCGTCCGGAGGGGTCAGGGAGGCACGCGCCAGATACTGCACGCCCAGCCCTATGTGATACGTCAGAGCGTCCATGCCGGCCGGTGGTGCCAGCGTTGAGAGGAACGCCCAGGACAGTCCAGCACTCCCCAAAAGCAGCATCGCGATCCCGAACGGGCCGCAGCGAGATACGGATATCCAGACCTTCGAGGGCAGGTGGCGAAGGTTCACAAATGTCATTTCCCCGGGACCCCAGATCGCCATGGCGAATACCGGGATCGCCAGGAACGGTGCCCTCAATCCTCCGACGAGATGAAGCACGACCGGCCAGAGCGAGAGAATCATGCAGCCGAACGCGAAATTCTCTTCAGGCAAGCCGTGATGGAACCAGCTTCCGATCCGGAACGCTGCGATTGTCACGAGGAGCGCCATCATGAGCGGATAAAGCCAGCCGGGAACACTGGTGAGCGAATCGAGGAGAGTGAGAAGGGAACCAACGAATAGAGTGGAGGCCATGATCAGGCCGATGAGTCGAGGTCGCTCTGGCATCGCCGGTCGAGCATAAGATCGGCGGGGTTAAAACACAATGCCCCGCCCCGCTTGCGCGGGACGGGGCGGGTTCAATTGTTCAAAGTTGGGCTAAAAGCGTGTGAACGCTCTTAGTAGATGCCCCCTGAAAGAGCTGCCTGGTTCTGGCCCATTGTGCCGGTTCCCACAGCGCCCGAGAACATGTTCCGGAGCGGTCCTCCAAGAGCAACGAAGACTGCGATGACGATGATGGCGATCAGGCCGATGATCAGGCCGTACTCGACCATTCCTTGTCCGGATTCTGCATTTAACTCGCGAATGTCGATCACTTTAATATCACCTCCCTTCGATAAAATCCTTCAAACAGTATCGAAATTTCAATCTAAAAACTGCATACCTATTTTATGATTCGAAGCGTAAATCTAGAAAATACCGGCTGACAATGACGCCTGGTGCCTCCCGATACCCTCATCCGACAAAGTTCCGCTCGAATCGCCGCCGATATCGACGACGTTGTTGAAGACTACGAAGACGGTGACAATGAGAACGGCGATCAGGCCCACAATCAGCCCGTACTCGACCATCCCTTGGCCTCGCCTGCTCGCCAAATTCCAACGAATCATCAGTGATCTTGTCATGGTTGCACATTATATGTCAATGCTTGCTCTTGGTATTTTTTTTGACATTCTCGACTTCCGAGAATATTCTTACGTCCTTCGATGCGTAACTTCCCTATTTGCATGCTGTTTTTGTCCTTCTTTCTCATTTCGTGTGGTCAATCGGCCCCTCCTGGACGTAGCACTGTCGCTGATTCTACCTCAGTCGGGGCAAATTCCGACAAGATTCCGCTGAAACCGGAGCCCGGAGTGATCGAGGGACGCATTATTAACGCCGACTCGGGTTCGTTATGGAAGATCGCAATCATCGAATTTCGAGCCGAGGATCCGGAAATCCAGTCGATCATGGCCGCCATGCCCGACAGCCGGGGAGTCTTTGCCGTCTCATTGCCGCCCCTGCCGTACGAAATCCCTTTCGCAGTCGTCGGTTTCGAGGATGAAAACGGTAACGACCAGATCGATCAAGGGGAGGATTTCGTCGGTAGCCGGTCGATCGGAGCCGGATATTCCGGCAAAGGAATGTTTCTCCTGACGGAAGCGGGATCTTTCGTCGGCGATCGATCCTGGGATCTCACGGAAGTCGAATTCGTCATCGATGTGAATGCGCTCCCCTGACGCGCGCGGCAAATCCGGATCCCTGCCGCGCGCCCTCCTGACCTGGTTTCTCGTCTTCCTCGCCTTGGAACTCGGAGTCCGCTTTCAGGAAATCGCCAAAAGCGGGCCGTCGGGATTCTGGTTGAGTTCCCCCGAAGCTCATCACGCCAATGTCCCTTCGGATAATTCTTCTCTCTCTTTTCTTCTCGCGCCGGAAATCGATCGTTCGGGAGGCCACGGATCCGAATCCGCTCCGCTGAAAATTCTCTGCATCGGCAATTCCAACATCTGGGGGCACCTGACCGATGAGGACGCCACGCTGCCGTATCAGCTCTGGAAAAAGCTGAAGGACTCCGGAGTGGAAGCCTGGGTCGTCAACGCCGGCGTGCCCGGCCACACGGCGGAAAATATCCGCGCTCATCTCGAGCTCGAACTCGCGCGCGCGAAATATGATCTCGTTCTCTTCACCGCCGGGTGGAACGATCTGCACGCCGCCGCCGCAGCCCCCTCCCGCGTCCTTGCTCATGCGGCCCCGGGACCGCCTTCAGGCCCCTTCGGCCGCATCGGGCTCTTTCGTCTCGCGGATGCCGCCCTGGAACATATCATGCCGTTCGCAGTGCCTCCCGACACCTGGAACGCGGCGCGCCTCGATTCCATGATGCCTGAGGTCCGCAGGATCATAAAGCTGGCCCGGAAGAGCGGAGCCTCCGTCTATGCCATGGATCTTCCCTCGGGGCTCTCCGACGACTCGGGCATCGCGGAAGTCCGCGCCGTGGAAAAGGTCGTCTATCCTCCCGTGCGCCGGTTTTCGCCGCGCGGCTATCGGCGCCTCTTCGGGGAACTCCTGAAGCGCTATCGATCCGTGATCGCGGAACAGAATGTCCCCCTCCTCTCCTTCGGTCTCGAATATGAAGTCCCCTGGGAAGAAAAGAAATTTTTCGTCCTCGATCAATGCCATCCCACGCCGCGCGGCAACCGGCTCATCGCCGACAAGCTCATCGCCCGCCTTCTCGCCGACGGATTAATACGGGGACAGTATACTATTATTCGATGAGCCGGATCTTTCCCAGCATGTGTTTTGCCTTCGCAGTGGCCTCCTCGACAGCCTCATCCATGGTGGCCGCCCTGGCCCGCGCGAGCGTGGCTCCGGGATCGACGTTATCGACCGTGCAGATGTATTCCTCGCCCAGCTTGTATGTCGTCACACGGAATTGCCACTCCCCGCATCGCTCGATCCGCGCCGCGTAGCCTTCCGCTTTCAAATGGCGTGTGCTCCGCGCTCGACCGGAGCATTGACGAGGTTGCCCCACTCCGTCCAGGAACCGTCATAGTTCATCACCTTGTCATGCCCCAGCAGAAACTTCAGAACGACCCATGACAGGCTCGATCGCTCCCCGATCCTGCAATACGTCACGACGC
Organism: uncultured bacterium; assembly: GCA_964499705.1. Classification (GTDB taxonomy): domain Bacteria; phylum UBA8481; class UBA8481; order UBA8481; family UBA8481; genus JBBTKW01. The sequence goes on from CAZCME010000007.1 coordinate 202,013, forward strand.
CCTTGTCCGGCGTAAGCCCCAGCGGATGGTAAAGTGCTTCCAGTTCGTCTGCCGTCTTGAACGTCCCATCCTCATTCACATTCTTGCCCCACGGCACGCTGAAGGCGCCGGGAATATGTCCTCCCCTCTGGCATGTCTCCGGCAAGCCCGGCGGACAGAGAATCTTTCCGGAGAATTCATCCGGGGAACGAACATCCACAAGCGCCCACGGTCCGTCCGCGCGGACGATATCCATCACCTGCGGCAAAAAGGCCCGCATCGATGCGTCCGGCACCATCGCCTTGTAGAGCGTCGGCTTGAAAGACGGCATCTGCGCCGTCAGAACCCGGCCTTCCGACAGCCACTTCTTCCGCCCGCCGTTCATGAGCCGGAGATTGGAGTGGCCATACATCCTCAGTTGCCAGAAGGCCCAGCACGCGAACCAGTTGTTGTTGTCTCCGTACAGGACGATCGTCGTCTCCGGGGTGATCCCCGTTTCTCCCAGGAGTTTCTCCAGATCGGCCTTCGGAATGACATCCCGGCGGACGGTGTCGCAGAGCTGGCTCTGCCAGTTCCATCCGACGGCGTTCTCGACATGCGCCTCCTCGTAGGCCTTCGTGTCGACATCGACCTCGACGACGCGAATCTTCGGATCTCCCGCATGCGCCTCGACCCATTCGGTCGAAACAAGAATTTCCGGATGAGCATATTCAGACATGGCCCCTACCTCCCTCAGCTTGCACATTCCTGAGTATAATCCGAAGAGAAAAGAAAAATCACGCCTTCAGAACGGGATTTCGGGCGGCGGCGGCTTCGTCCGGCTTGCGGATGGGAGAATTTGTCGGAAGAAGCGAGAGTCGTTCTCCGTCCAATGCGGCAATTTCACGCATCGCCCGGATGAATTCATCCAGCGTCTCCAGGCTCTCCGTTTCCGTCGGCTCGATCAGGAGCGCTTCGGGGACGAGCAGCGGAAAATAGACCGTCGGAGGATGGATGCCGCGCTCGATGAGCCCCTTGGCCACGAGATTGGCCGTGATGCCCCGCTCGGCCTTCAACTTCGAAGCCGAGAGGAGACACTCATGAGCGCACGGCATCTCGGAGTAGGGACTGGGGTACAGGTCCTTGAGAGCGCAGCGGATGTAGTTCGCGGAGATCACGGCATCCTTGGCGGCGCGACGGAGTCCGGCCAAGCCCATCGCCACAATGTACGTGTGCGCGCGGACAAGCGCGCCGATATTGCCGCCGAAGGCCATCATGCGGCCGATCGATTTCGAGGGCGTTGTATTCTTCCCTCTGGAGTACACGGGCGCCGGCAGATATTCCGCCAGCTTCTTCGTGACTCCGACCGGTCCGGCGCCCGGTCCTCCACCGCCATGCGGCACCGCGAACGTCTTGTGCAGATTCACGTGGCAGACGTCGAAACCCATGGATCCCGGGGAGGCCAGTCCGACGATCGCGTTCAGGTTGGCGCCGTCGTAATACATGAGGCCGCCCGCAGCATGGACAATCGACGTCACGTCCTCCACGCGCCGCTCGAATAGGCCGAGCGTGTTGGGATTCGTCATCATCATGCCGGCGGTCCGGCTTCCCGCTTTCGACCGCAGGTCATCGAGATCGACGCAGCCGTCCGGACCCGTCCTGACCGTGACGACTTCGAATCCGGAACCCTTGGCAGACGCCGGATTCGTTCCATGGGCGGAATCGGGAATGAGCATCTCCGTCCGGTCGGTCTGCTTGTTGTCGAGATGGTATTTTCGGATGATGAGGCACCCCGCGAATTCGCCGTGAGCGCCCGCCGCGGGCGAAAGCGCGAACGCCTCCATGCCGCACAGGAGACTGAGATAGGCGTTCAGTTCGGAAAGGATCCGGCGGAGGCATTCCGCCTGCGGCGACGAGCCGTCGAGTTCGGAAGGATGGAGATCCCGCAGTCCCGCGAGCGAGACGGCGGCGTCGCAGACCTTGGGATTGTATTTCATCGTGCAGGATCCGAGCGGATAGAACTCCGCGTCCACCGAGAAATTGAGGCGCGACAGCCGGGTGAAGCGCCGGACGACTTCGAGCTCCGTCCGGTATTCCGGAATGAGGGAGGAATGATCCGTCACTGGGTCACCGCATGCAGCGTGGCATTGATAAGCTCCGGATATTCCAGCGGGATGCCGTTCTTCTCGCGCGAGACATACTCGTTGAAGATTTCGCCGGAGAAGATGCGCTTTCCCTTCGAGGCCCGGTCGGCCTTGTTGCGAAGACGGAGCGCTTCGGCGCGCATGCCGTCCATGCCCATCGTCCCGATGTACACCGTCGCCCTCAGGGTCATAAGCGCCTGGTTGGTGCAGATATTGGAAGTCGCGCGCTCGCGGCGGATATGCTGCTCGCGCGTCTGGAGCGTCAGCACGAACGCGTCCCGGCCCTCGACGTCGCGCGTGTGCCCCACGATGCGGCCGGGCAACCGGCGCATGAATCGCGATGAGGCGGCGATCAACCCCAGGAACGGGCCGCCGCCGCAGAGAGGAATCCCGAGAGGCTGCCCCTCCGCCACCGCGATCTCCGCGCCCACTTCCGCCGGCGTCGGCAGGATCGTCACTCCCAGCGGATGAAAGATCTGGATCGGAATCGCGCCGGAATTCTTCGCCGCCGCGAACGCGTCCGAGATTTCACGCTCCACGACCCCGAAGACATTCGGCGACTGGATCACGACGCCCAGGGTGTTCTCGTTCACGTACTTCTCGATCGGCTGGATTCTCCCGGTCGTCATGTCGAAGGGAATCTCCACGATCTTCGCGCCGCGCCCGAGCAGATGCGTCGCCAATACTTCCCGGTAAGCCGGACAGACGCTCCGCGCGACCGCCACCTCCGTGCGCGCCGTTTCCGCCATCGCCATCAGCACGGCTTCCACGACCGCGGTCGATCCGTCGTAGAGGCCAGCGTTGGAGACATCCATCCCCGTCAGGCGGCAGATGCGGGACTGGAACTCGAAGATCGTCGTGAGCGTGCCCTGGGCGCATTCGGGCTGATACGGCGTGTAGGCCGTCACGAACTCGCCGCGCGACGCGATCGTATTCACGACGGAAGGGATGAAGTAATTGCCGATTCCGAAACCCGAAAGCGGTTCCCGGATGGGAACGGCGAGGGGTTCGAGATCCGCCATGATCTCCGGTTCCGTCCTCGCATCGAAGATGCTCGGGGAATCCATCCGCACGTGCTGATGCAGTTCCTGCTCGGCGAGTCCGATCGACGCCAACATGGTCGTGCGGTCCCTGGCGGAAAGGGGAAGAAACTTCACGAGCGATCTCCTCAGCCGATGTGCGCGGAATAAGCGTCAGGTGTGAGAAGCTCGCCCGCGGATTCGATCTCGACTTCGAAGAGCCATCCCGCTCCGTAGGGATCGGAATTCACGAGCGCCGGATTGACGTTCTCGTTTCTCACCGTCACCTTGCCCGTCACGGGAGAATAGATGTCGGAAACGGCCTTCACCGATTCGACCACGCCGACCGCTTCGCCCGCCCTGATGGTTCTGCCCGGAGCTGGCAGCTCGACGAAGACGATGTCTCCGAGCGCGTGCTGAGCGTGATCCGTGATGCCGACGCGGCCCTTCGATCCGTCCCGCCGGATCCACTCGTGTTCTTTCGTGTACATCAGGTCCTTCGGAATATTCGTGCCCGTGCTCATTCATTCCTCCCGTCGAAGTGGCGCATCAAAAGTACTCGATTCCTGCACGCCGGGCGTTCTTCCGTCAGATGGGGAATCCATGACTCAAGAGAATTCGGTTCAGTCAGGCTTTCTTACGACCCGGCGAGCGGTAGAACGGTAGCGCAACTTCTTCCGCGATGCAATCCGTACCGCGAATCCGGACGGCATTCGGTCTCGAAGATTTTTCCACAAGGGCAAGAGCGATGCCGCAGTCGAGGAGCGGGCTGAAAGTCCCGGAAGTGACTTTACCGACAGTACGCCCGGACGCATCGGCAACGGGATAATCGTGGCGGGGAACCGCGCCCTTGGGGAGCTTCAATCCGGCGCGGCGGCGGGGACCGTCTTTTCTTCGCAGGAGCGCCTCGCGGGCGAGAAAGGATCCCTCCGGTCTGTCGAGATCGACGGCAAAAGCCAGGCCCGTCTCGTAGGGATCCGTCTCCTCGGAGATGTCCATGCCGTACAGAGGAAGCCCGGCTTCGATGCGCAGGAGATCCCGGACGCCCAGCCCGCAGGGAGCGGCGCCGTTGTCCATGAGTTTCTTCCAGAGAAGTCCCGCGGATTCCGCGGGCAGGACGAACTCGTAACCATCCTCGCCCGTGTAGCCGGTTCGAGCCACGAGCGTGACGTCCACGCCGAGCACATTCACGTTGGTCGCGAATCCACGGCGCGGGCAGAGTTCTCCGGCGAGCGAGATCGCTTCCGGCCCCTGCAGAGCGATCATCGCCAGCTCGAATCGCGGCGTGACATTCCCCAGGGCGGCGACGTCGATTTCCTTGCGCGACGCGTTCAGGACAATATGCCAGAGATCGTCCTTCATCCGGTAGGCGATGCAGTCATCGATGATGCCGCCATCCGGGTTCATGATGAGCATGTAGCAGCTCTTTCCGAGCGAGATCTTGTCCAGTGGCCTCGACAAGATCCGCGAGATTCCGGGATCGGATGTGAGGCAGTGGCCCATGTGCGAGACATCGAAGATGCCGCATTTCGTCCTGACCGCCTTGTGCTCGGCGAGGATGCCTTCATACTGGATCGGCATGTCGTATCCCGCGAACGGTCCCATCTTGGCTCCCAGGGCGCGGTGCGCATCGGTGAGCGGAGTCTTCTTAATGTCCATCGAGTTTCTTCCTTATCATTTCGTTCAATTGATCGCGGACGCGCCGGTAATCGTCCAGGGTCCCGCCATGCGGATCGGGAACGTCTCCGTCCGCATCACCACCGTGGGACCAATCCGACAATGTCCGTATCTTATCCGCCGGCGCATCGAAGTGTAACAGAATCGCCTCGCGGTGATGCGACTCCATGCAGAGTACCGTGTCCGCCCAATCGATGAGGTCCTGATCGAGCAATTGCGCGCGGCCGTCGCATGTAAGGCCGGCTTCGCGCATCGCTTCGAGCGCAAAGCGGGCTCGCGCGGAACCCGGCCAGGCGGCCGTCCCGGCGGAACGCACCTCGTCGCCGGTCGGAAGAAGGCTCCGCATGATCCCTTCCGCCATCGGGCTTCGACAAGTGTTACCGGTGCAGACGAGAAGATACTTCATGACGGAGGCGCTTTCAGAGCGAGCGCCATCTTGTATGCTTCGCGTTTGGACACGCCCAACACCTTGACGGTTTCGTCCACGGCATCCCGCACGGTGGCGCCGCCGGCGATTTCTCTTTTCAGGAATTCCTCGATGTCGAGCGTCGATACCGGCGCCTGCTCCGACGGCGCACCCGCCATCACGATGGTGATCTCTCCGCGCCAGTCTTCTCTTTTCGCGGCTTCCGACGGAACCGTCCGGACGATCTCCTCGTGTTCCTTCGTCATTTCGCGGCAGATGACAACATCGCGATCTCCGCAGATTTCGGAGGTGTCCGCCATCAATTCCTGCATGCGGTGCGGCGCTTCGAAGAGAACAATCGTCTCGACGCGACGCTTGATCTCCTCCAGCGCGCGCCGTCGTGCCGACGCCTTTGCGGGAAGAAATCCCGCGAAGTAGAATCGGTCCGCGCTCATGCCGGACAGAGCCAGAGACGCGGTCACGGCGGAAGCTCCCGGGAATACCTGGACCTGATAACCGGCCTGCCGAACCTGCTCCACAAGCACGCGGCCCGGATCGGATACGCCGGGCGAGCCGGCATCCGTGCAGTAGAGAACATCTTCGCCGTTCTCGATGATCCTAATGACTTTCTGCGCGCCCTCCGCCTCATTGGCTTCGCGGACGGAAAGGTAGTGGGTTTCGGCTTCGGAACCCGCTTGAATTCCGAACAGGGACTTCAAATCGTCCTCCTTCAGGCGGCAGATCAGTTTTCTCGTGACGCGCGTGTCCTCACAGGCAATCCACCTTGCCGATAAGAGAGCGCGCGCCGCGCGAAGCGTGATGTCTTCCGCCCGCCCGAGAGGCGTCGTGATCACGATGAGTCGTCCCCTCCCATCTTCCCTCGGCTTATCCTGAACACGCGGCCTCAACATCATCGCCGTCCTTGCGCCCGAGCCATGTGACCGCGGATCAGAGGATGATCTTTCCTGTCCAGGGCGCGCTGGAATGTCGCGATGGCGGCGGATTTATTGCCGTCGCGCCACAGGAGCACACCGAGTGTGTCGAGATAAAAGGGATCGTCGCGATCCACCGTGAGCGCGTAATCGTTCAGGCGTCGGGCCTTGGCGAGCGAGATGTTAACGTCCGCGTACACAGCCGCCATGGCATTGGCATAACGCGCCCGGGCCACGGGATCGATCCCCGATGTGTCGAGCCAATCCGTCAGCAGATCGAAGACGTCTTCCCCCTCCACCCAACGCTTCCGATGAAAGCGCAACGTGCCGAGAATGAGCCGGAATTCCGGCTCGTCCGGATAGAGCCGCGCCATCGAATCGTACAGCGATTCGGCTTCATCCAGCCGGTTCATGTCCTCCAGGAGCGAACCGACGGAGATCCACGCGACCGTATCGTCCACCAGGGCGCGTGCATACCGGCGTGCGGCATGCAGAGCGCCGGTATCGTCATGCATCAGGCGAGCCCGCTCCACGGCCAGTCCCGCCAACACGGGATTCTGAGGATCGAGCGCGATGGCTTGAACAAGCAGGGCGGCGGCTTCTTCTTCATCAATCCGATCCATGACCCGCAAAAGCGCCAGCGTCGCCGCCGCGAAGCGCGATGATTCCTCGCTTGTCAGGCCTCCTTGATTTTCCGGCTTCGCGTCGTTCCAGGCGCGCCAGAGTTGTCCGACGGTGGCTTCCGCATCGTCGTCCGCGGAGGACACGTGCGCGCGAGGGGCCGCAAGCGGAGGAAGAGACGCGATCTGTTCGGCGGCTATCTCAAGGATCGCTTCGTCTTCCGGCCCGAGAACGCGTATCGAGCGTGGAAACGCGGCTTCCGTGGTGATGCCGTCAAACCTGTCATAGATGAATCGGGCGCGAAGTTTTCCGCGCGCATCGAAGAGATCCCGCGAAAGCATGCGCATCGGTCGTCCCGATAACCGAACTCGATACGTGTATCCCGAGCTGACGACATATTGCCATGTCTGGATGCCGCCCTCCGTCTCCGACACAAAGACGCGATCCGCCGAAACGGGACTGACGCCGAACAGATCCCATCCCTTCGCGTCCGCGAGAGCACTCAAGATCGAGTCCGAATCGTCATCGTGATATTCCAGCATGTAACGCCCGGGAGAAAATCGCGCGTGCAGTTCGAACACCTTTCCGCCCTGAGTCACCAACCTGCCTGCAACCCCGATCGAACCGATATCTTTCGTCGCAAGTTCCCATCGATGCAGCATGTCCGGTCCGCGACGACTGGTGCCGGAAAAAGGGAGGGCGCACGCGGAGAGAATCAGAAGGAAGGGGGTTATTCTCCGACCCCCACGGATGAGGGTATTGCCTCGGGAGTCCACGGATGAACGGACAGGCGCGCCTGGGAGCGGCCCACATTGCAACATTGAGAATAACGATGATATGAATTTGGAGGGACGAAATCTCGCCAAGTCCTTCATTTCGAATGTTGGAATGTTGGAGAATGTCCCCTAGCGGTTGATCGTCTCGACGACGGCGCGAATCGTGACGGACGCCAGGGCTTCCGGATCGCGGCGCAATCGCGGCGCATCGTATCGCCCTTCCGCCAGTTTCTGCACGGCGATGTTATTCGCTTCCAGGGCATCCCGCGCCTGCCAGAGATGTTCGCCTGTTTCCGTGTCCACGAGCCTGATCGAAACGCTGGTGCGGCCTTTCGAATACTCGGAGATGTGACCGAGAACGACCGCCTGAGCTCCGAGCATCTTTCCGATCCTGATCGCCGCCGCATCATCGATCCTTTCCGGATCGAAATCCTGCTCGCTGAAGAGCTCCTGCACCCTGATGCGCTCCACCAGTCTCCAGCGGCCCACGCGGCCCAGCTCGAGATTGGTGATGTCGGTCGCGATATCCGAGGCTCCGCCCTTGAACGGCAGGACGGCGACGGTCTTGTCGTTGAAAGCGGCCAGCTTGTTGGAGACGAAAAATCCGCTGACCCGATACGGCGCCACTGGAGCACATGCTGAAAGCAAGATCAATCCCAGAACGATCCCCGACAACCGATTCTTCATTGTGAACCTCCCGCAGAGCATCTTTCATCCCTCAACCTATTCATTTCATCGTCTCCACCATATCCGACGCGAGGACGGATGTCAGGAGCGTAACATCCTTTCGCAGGCGATCCCACTCGTTGCGCGGCCGGCGTTTCACCAGGAGCGGATCGTCGCCGCGATAATGGTTTCGCGCCTGCCAGAGAATCTCGCCCGTCTCCGACTCCACCATCCGCATCGTGATTCCCACTTCCGCATGGGGTTGCCGCATCGAAAGAAACGCCACGAGCGCGGTCACGGTGTTCGCGACGATCGATATCGCGATCGCTTCGGGCGTCTCCGCGGGCGCCAGGACCGGGAAGGCATCCAGGGGCACTTCCGGCGGACGATCGGCCACCTTGTAATCCGTCACCGTTCCCAGGATGACGAGCTGCGCGCCCAGCATCCTGCCGATGCGGGCCGCCGTGGTGTCCTCCACGCGCCTCGGGTCGAAATCCTGCTCGCGGTAGAGCTCCTTCACGCGGAGCCGCTCGATCATCCGGAACCGGTTCGTCATGCCGATCCGGAGGTTCACCTCGTCGGCCACGAGATGTTCGGCTCCGAGAAATCCCGCCTTGTTGTCGAAGGGAAGGACCGCGACCGTGGGCGAATCGAGCGACCGAAGCCTGGGGGACACGAATCCGACATCCGGAGCGGGAGGCCGGGTCGCGCAGGCGGCCGCGAGCAGGAGAAAAGCGGCGAATCCCGGACCGATGTGATATCTCGGCAGCAATGTGAATCCATTATCTCAAAATTCTTAGACAGGGTCGATGCGGGAAAAGTTTACGACTTTCTCGCCCTTCTTCATTTTTCCACCCTGCCGCGCTGCCCCTTGCATTCCGCGCCGCAGCCTTTAAACTCCGCGCATGCTCGATAAATGCGAAGCCATCATCGAGGCGCTTCCGTATTTCCGGAAGTTCGCCGGCAAGACCATCGTCATCAAGTACGGCGGCAGCGCCCAGGTGGAACCGGAATTGCGCACGGGGCTCTGCCAGGACCTCGTGCTCATGCAGACCCTCGGTATTCCCACCGTCCTCATCCACGGCGGCGGACCGGAGATCTCCGGCATGATGAAGCGCCTCGGCAAGACGGCGCAGTTCATCGAGGGACTGCGGGTGACGGACGAGGAGACCGCGGAGATCACGGAAATGGTCCTCGTCGGCAAGATCAACAAGGCGCTCGCCGCGGAAATCAATCTTGCAGGCGGGCGGGCAGTCGGCCTCTCCGGCCGGGACGGCAATCTCGTGCGCGCCGTGAAGGTCAAACCCGTCAGCATCAACGGCGAGGAGTTCGATCTCGGACATGTCGGAACTCCCGAGAAGATCGATCCCACGATCCTGTCCGACCTCCTCCGGTGCGGCTACATCCCCGTCGTCGCTCCGACCGGCATGGCGCCCGACGGGAAAATGCTCAACATTAACGGCGATACGGTCGCCTCGTACATCGCGGGCGCGCTGGCGGCGGAAAAGCTCATCTTCCTCACCGATCAGAAAGGCGTGCTGCGGGATGTGAAGGATGCGGACAGCTGCATCTCGCAGTTGACGCTCTCGGGACTCGAGGCGCTGGAGAGCGAAGGAATCGCGACCGGCGGGATGATCCCCAAGATCCAGGCGGCGCGCATCGCGATCGAATCGGATGTGAAGGGCGTGCACATCATCGACGGTCGCATACCGCATTCGATCATCCTCGAGCTCTTTACTTCGGCGGGCGTCGGGACGATGATCACGCGGAACCAGGGGCAGAAAGGCATGATGAGCTGACATGACGAACGAAGAAATCAAGGGTGAGACGGCAAAATACCTGATGGCGACCTACGCGCGCGTGCCGCTCGCGTTCGTGAAGGGGCGGGGCGTCACGCTGACAGACGCGGACGGCAGGGAATATCTCGATTTTCTCGCCGGTCTCGCGGTCTGCTGCCTCGGTCATTCCCATCCCGCTCTCGTCTCCGCGATCCAGCAGCAGGCCGGGGAGCTTCTGCATACGTCCAATCTCTACCTCGCCTCCAACCAGACGAAGCTGGCGCGGTACCTCGCGGATATCTCCTTCGGCGACAAATCCTTCTTCTGCAATTCGGGCGCCGAGGCGAACGAAGGCGCCATCAAGCTCGCGCGGCGATACCAGGAAAAGATCATGGGCAAGCCCGAGAAGAAATTCGTTCTCTCCTTCACCAACTCGTTCCATGGCCGGACTCTCGCGACGCTGGCCGCGACGGGACAGACGAAGTATCACGATGGATTTTCTCCCCTGCCCCAGGGATTCGTGCAGGTCCCCTTCAATGACATTGCCGCCGTGGAGGAAGCCATCGGGACGAATCCTGCGATCGGAGCCATCATCGCCGAGCCGATCCAGGCGGAAGGCGGCGTCATCCCGGCCTCGAAGGAATTCCTGCCGGCTCTGCGGGAGATTGCCGACCGCGAATCGATCGTGCTCATCTTCGACGAGGTCCAGACCGGAATGGGGCGGACGGGAAAATTCTTCGCGTACGAGCATTGGAACACGAAGCCCGACATCATGTCGCTCGCGAAAGGACTCGGAGGCGGCGTGCCGATCGGCGCCGTCGTTGCGAGCGATAAGTTCGCCGCGGCTTTCGAACCCGGATCGCACGCCTCCACCTTCGGAGGCAATCACCTTTCTTCCGCCGCCGCGATCGCGGTGATCAAGACCTTCTTCAACGACCAGGTGATCGAGCGGGCGGCCGCAACGGGAAAATACATCTTCGAAAAGATCCAGGCCCTGAAATCTCCCCGCATCAAGGAAATCCGCGGCAAGGGGCTCCTCATCGGCATCGTCCTCGATGCTCCGGCCGGCCCCTATGTCACGCGCATGCGCGAAAACGGCATCATCATCGGTTCCGCCGGCGAAAACGTTCTCCGGATCACTCCGCCTCTCATCGTCTCGCGCCCCCAGTGCGACCAGATGCTCGACACCCTCGATAAAATCCTCGCCTCATGACGCGTCGAAGACCGGAATCGAAACACTTCCTCGCTCTCGCCGATGAATCGCCGGAGTCGTTCCGCGCGCTCCTGGATCGGGCGGCCGCATGGAAAAAGGCCGTCCATTCGAGAAAAATCGACCGCATCTTCGACGCCACTCCGCGGCGGACATCTCCCCTCGTTCTCGCCATGATCTTCCTGAAACCCTCGAACAGGACCCGCGTCTCCTTCGAGCTCGCCATGCATCACCTCGGCGGAAAGGCCATGTATCTTTCGCCCCAGGAGATCGGCCTCGGCAAGCGCGAAGCCACGAAAGATGTCGCCGCGGTGCTCGGACGTTACGTAGACGGGATCATGGCGCGCGTCTTCCGGCACTCCGATGTCGTCGACCTGGCGAAATATTCCGGAGTGCCCGTCGTGAACGGCCTCTCCGATATCGAGCATCCCTGCCAGGGGCTGGGCGATCTCCAGACGATTATCGAGCAGGGCGGCCTGCCTTCCCGGAAGACCGTCGTGACGTTCATCGGCGACGGCAACAACGTCTCCCATTCGCTGATGCTCGGCGCCGCGCTCCTCGGCATGACATTCCGCCTCGTCGGCCCGAAGGGCTACGAACCGGATTCCGGGATCGTGAAGAAGGCCCGGACGATCGCGAAGAAAACCGGAGCTCGCATCGAATGCACGCCGGCGCTGCAGGCCATCGCCGGATCGCACTTTCTTTACACGGATGTCTGGACGTCGATGGGTGACGAAGACCAGGCGGAAAAACGCCGGCTCGCCTTCGAACCATATCGCCTGGACAAGACCATCATGAAGCGTGCCCCGGATGCGAAGATCCTGCATTGCCTCCCCGCGCATCGCGGCGAGGAGATCACGGATGACGTGATCGACAGCCGGAACTCCGTCGTCCTCGACCAGGCGGAAAACAGGCTCCATGCCCAGATGGCCGTCCTGGAACGGGCGATGCCCCGCTAGCCCATACGGTCAGGCGCCATGGCCGAGTATGGTTCTCACCTTCCATAGCAGGTCGCTTTCGGAATAAGGCTTGGGTATGAAGTTCATCGATTGCCTCGTGATGCCGTGCCGGACGATCAGCTCATCCGCGTAACCGGACGTGAAGAGAACCTTCATGTCGCTCCTCATCCTCAACAACCGGTCCGCCAATTCCGATCCTCCGAGGCGGGGCATCACGATGTCGGTGAAGAGCAGATGGATCGGGCCCTCATGCGCATGGGCGATCCGAAGCGCGTCTTCCCCGTCCCTGGCCAACAGAACCGTGCACCCGGCACGGCTGAGGACATCGCGCGCGATGAAGCGCACATCATCGTTGTCCTCCACGATGAGAACGGTCGATTGTTTCGAGAGCGCTTCAACTTCCGGCTCGATGCCGTGCTGGCCGGGCCGGAGGTCGCCCGGGCGGGATGCCGGAATATGAATCACGAAGCGGGTCCCCTTGCCCGGCGCGCTCTCGCAACGGATCCCTCCCTCATGCTGCTGGATGATGCCGTAGACGACGGATAATCCCAGCCCCGTGCCCTTGCCGAGGGGTTTGGTGGTGAAGAACGGCTCGAAGATATGCGGCATTTGCTCCTTCGAAATCCCGGAACCGGTATCGCTGATGATCATCGTGCCGTATTCGCCGGCCGGCAGTGTTCCGAAGTGATGGGAAACGGGAACATCCAGAGTTTCATGTCCGGTTTCGATCGTGAGTTTCCCCCCGTCCGGCATCGCGTCCCGGGCATTGACGGCGAGATTGACGATCACCTGGCCTACGAGCCCCTGGTCAGCGCGAATCGGTTCCGCCTCATGCGCGAAGACGGTGACGATTTCCACGTGGGATGTGATAATCGGCGTGAGCATCCGGATCGTGCTGGCAACGACCGCGTTCAGATCGACAGCGACAAGCCGAAGCACCTGGCGGCGGCTGAAAGCGAGAAGCTGTTGCGTCAGGTCCGTGGCGCGCTTCGTGCTCTTCTGGATCACCTCGGTGCTGTGCGCCGCATCATGATCCTCCGGGATCAACTGGGCGACCCTCTGGGAATGAAACTGCATCACCATGAGGATGTTGTTGAAATCGTGCGCGATGCCGCCGGCGAGCTGGCCGACGGATTCCATCTTCTGAGCCTGGTAGAGCTGCTCCTCCAGGATTTTCCTCGACGTGACATCAAAGATCGCTCCATCGAGAAACAGGAGCTTCCCGGACTCATCGTAAACGCCTCGGCCCTTTTCATAAACCCAGCGCACGGCGCCGGCGCTGTTGACGATCCGATATTCGAGGATGTACGGCTCGTGCCTGGAGAGACTTTCATGGACAATCCGATCAACGAGCGGCACATCCTCCCGGTGAACGATCTCCGCGTAATGGCGCGCGCCGCCGGACACGAATTCCGTCGCGGGATACCCGGAGATTTCCGCGATGCCGTCGCTGATGAACTCCATCTTCCCGTTCTTGTCTTTCCTGCAGCGATAGATCACTCCGGGTATGTTGCGGACCAGCGTCCTGTAATTCTCTTCGCTGCGCGCTAGGTCCGTCGTGATGCGTTCCGCGAGCGCCAGGGCGGCACGGCGCCCGGTTGCCAGGGTTCGCGTGATCCAGAAGAGCAGAAGGCTGATGAGGAATCCCGCGGTGAGGATGACGCGGGGAATGGAGCGATCCGTCGCGGCGTGAAATCCGGGCGTCGACTCGAACCGCATCAGGAAGGGAATACCTGCCGCATTAACCATGCGCTCCAATACCAGCGGCTGAATCATATCCGGTTGGGACGAGGTCCCCGGATTCGATTCGAAGACACGCGTGGATTTCCTGGATGCATCCGCATGCGCTATCACCCGGATCGCGTCAGGCGAACCTTCATCCATTCCTCCGGCGAAGATCGCCCCCTTTTCCACGGCGGCGACGACCCACCCCATCCTTCCGGCATTTTGGGCAACATGGCAGATGATAAAGCACCCCTCGTCCGGACCCGAGGAGGCGAATCCGGTAATGTGAGTACCGTCGCTCGCCCGGGCGAGCAGGCGCGCCCGAAACGGATCACTGGAATAATCGAGGCCCAGTTCCTGACTACTGACGGCGCGGGCGGGCGCCAGGAATACTGACGGAAAGATTTCAGCCGCGCCGCTCCGCGGATGCACGGCATACTCTTCCATGCCGGATGTCCTGAGCAACCGTTCGTGCGCTTCCAATCCCGGACTGTCCACGCGCACCACGTAGGCGATGCGTCTCAATCCGGGATAGAACCGGTCCAGTTCGATCCCCTCGAAGTAGGCCTCCCATTCGTGCTGCTCCACTTCCCGGCTCGCGGAGAAAAGCCCGACGGCGCCGTTGGCCGCGGCGGAATACAGTTCCAGTTTCCGTTCCACCGCTGCGATATCCACGCGGGCCTTGTCGCTGAAACGGGACATCTCCCGGTAGGTCACGTTATGATCGAGCAATTGCCAGGTGAAAACAGTGAAACCGACGGAGCAGATCAGGACGAGAATCGGGAAGATCCGACCGGTCCAGAGCGCGTGCGGAGTCGGCGACATGGATGGCATGATAGGGTGATTTCAACGAAGTGGGAATACCGTCAGATGTTCCCCATCCGATGGCGGGAAATTTAACAGGATGGGCAGGATGGGCAGGATTTGAGAGGAATAAGATCCACTTCCCAATAACGGGACTAAATTGCCTTCTATTCCACCCTGAATCGATCCTGCCTATCCTGTTCATCCTGAAAATATTTTCGATGGGGAAGTTCTGTTCCGGTAATGGTCCGCTTGACGGATCGCCCTTCCATGGCATACGTTCCATTCGTGAGCGGATTTCATCCAGGTCAATCGCGGTCATGAGCACGCTCCTCGACATCGTCAGCCGCCATGAAGCGGCGCTGGCTCCCTATATGAAGCGCGCCCGATTTCCCGCCGGAGAATGCATCTTCCGCATCGGAGAAACGGACAGTGATAAGGCTTACATCATTCTCAGCGGAGAAGTCTCGATCTCCCGGCTCATCAAGACGACGGAAAAGGAACTCGCCGTGCTGAAGGGCGGCGACATCATCGGAGAAGTCGCGCTCTTTTCGCGCGGGGCCCGCACGGCGACGGCACGGACCAGGACGGACGTCGAGGCCCTCGTATTTTCCCGCGACGACCTCGGCGCGCTCAAGTCCACGAATCTTCCCGTAGCCTACGATCTTGTGGAGCGTATCCTGGAAGTGATCGCGGACCGATTGCGTCAGACCCTGGAACGGTTCGAGGTCGTCTATTTCTGGCTCTCCTGATTCCGTCGAGGAGATCCGCCCGAACTGGCCCCTGCCTGCCAGGCTTGTTCCCCGTCTTTCCTTTCCGCCTTACCGCTACATCCCCGGGCAGGCTCCACATCCCACCGCGAATCCGGACGGGCACAGTTTCGGCCGCGGAGAACACGCGAAGCCATTAACCCTGACGGGGTGGAATTCGCACGAGAACTACCTCTTCGGCTTCGATCTCTTCAATCATGGATACTGGTGGGAGGCGCATGAAAACTGGGAAGGAATCTGGCATGCGACGACCGATGAGGATCTGCGAACACTTCTGCAGATTCTCATCCAGCTCGCCGCGGCGTTCCTGAAAGCTCACTCGCACCAGGAACGCGGCGTGGCCGCGTTCTGCGCGCGGATCACCGGGCGTCTCGCGGGCTTGCGCGCTCGCCACGAATCCCTGGCGGGACTGAACCTGGACGCGCTGACGAGCATCACCAAGCAATTATTCGAGCATAGAATTCAGTTCGGATCGAGCGCGTTCATCGCGAACAATTTCCCTGTGCTCATTCCGGGCCATGAGGCGAAGGACGAAGCGAGCCGACCTTCATGAATCACGTCTAGGGCTTGGCGAAGCTGAAGTCCTGCGATACCGAGCCGCTGACGGGAACCGTGACTTTCGCGATCTGGGTCCCCAGCTTTTCGTGCCACGCTTCGATTTCATAGGTGCCCGCCGGTAGATCTCCGCGGATCTCGAACTGCCCGTTCATGCCCGATACCGCGAAAAAGGGATGCTCCATGACCGCCGCGTATCCGCCCATCCACGGGTGAACATCGCATTTGATGGAGAACATGGATTCAGGCTTGTCGAAGATCTTCTCCGCTTCGGTCCGCGTCTTCGGCATCGCCATATTGAATTCCGGATTCACCTTCGATAACGCATGAACGTTGTGGAGTGTGCCGTCGGGATTTTTCACGACGAGCTTCTGGCCGACCATCATGCCGAAGACGTGAGGTTTGTACTGGCATCCGGACTGGTCGAGAACAACCGGGGTTGCCGGCGCGGGCCATGCCTTCGCCGGCAGCCCGCCTTTGACATAGACGAAGACGTTCGCCATCGCATTGTCCGCGCCCAGGACAAGCGCTTCCGACGTGATGGCGGACTTGTGCCTGGCGGCGCAGATCGGGTCGGCGCCCATCTGAATGGGGGGCATCTTGGGAGCGGTGCCCGCGAATTTCACAACGCCCGTGATGCGGACAGGACCGGAAGCCACGGCCACCGGCGCCGGTTCCTCAGGTTGGGGAGTCCCCGTATCCGTCGCGGCGGCGGTCTCGACAGCCGGTTCCACAGGCTGCGGCATGACGCGCCCCCTGGGCTCGCCGCCGCATCCGATGATGACGGAACCCGCCATAGCCATCACGAGGATCCCCGCGACCAGACCACTCTTAACCGAGATTAAATTCCTGTTCATTTGAGATCCTCCGATCAACGCGACACAGCCGCGCGCACGCTTCATTTCGCGGCGATCATAGGACACATCCGCCTCCAATTCCATAAGCTCAATAGGCAATTTGCCCTCTTTTCTCTTGATGCAACCGGTCCTAACGACGATAATTTGCGCGGAGGACGCGCATGGCTGAACCCGAAGATGAAGTTCCGGCGGTGAATGCGGATGACGCCGCCGCATCCCAGGCGGCCCCTCCGGCGACCCCTCCCGCGGCCGCGCAGGCAGCCGGTCTCAATCCGCGAATCAAGAAGCTTCTCATGATCCTGCTGCCCTTCATGGTGATCACGACCGGCGGAGCCTTCTATTTCAGCAATAAGATGATGCAGCAAAGGCAGCAGGCGATGCAGCAGGCCGCGCAAAAACCCGCCCAGGCGGACGCCGTCATCACGATGCTTGCGGATACGGCGAGTCCGGGCAATTCGTCCGGTTCTAAGCCCCATGGGGCGGCTGAAATCAAAGGAGAATCGCCGGCTTCCGAAGGGGCGACGAATGAGCCGCCGAGGGAAAAATCCATCGTGATGTGGTATAAGAAGCCCCTGAGAACCGGTCAGGTGGTCATTGTCAAGGATAAGAAGGTATCTCTGAAAGCAGCTCTGTCAGAAATCAAGGATCTATCGAAGCGCCCGGACGGTTACGAATATAATTTCGTACGGGATGACGGTTATCGCTTGGAGATCCTCAGGATTCCAGGTAATGATATTTACCGCGTTGCCGTATATACGGCAAATGACACGATGCTACTGGGGCAATTTTCAGGAGGATTTGCGCCGAAAGCGGCTCAAGATCTGCTCACAGGTTATGCCGACATGCGTCCCGTGGAGTCCCTTGGCATTCCAAGAACGAGCGATGAAGATCGTAAAGCGGAAAGGACGCGTCTCATCGAAAAAATGCCCGATAAAACGCCTCAGATGATTGTTCGGTCGCCTGAAAATAGCGGTACCCGAACGCCATCCGCTGGCGCCCCCTTGAAACCTCCCTCCTTCGTCGTATTGCGGAACGGCGAGGAAGTGCTCCACGATTTCACGCGCGCGCCCGTGGAGTAACGAGCCTCGCGCTCCGTTTCCATTCTGAATAAGAGTCTTCATATCGGGCGGGTTGGATCCGTGCTGCTTCGCCTGCTTGCCACTTCTCTTCTCATCCTGATGGTTCTCGCGGGTTGCGTGGGGTATCTGATGATCGCCCCACCCTCCGGAGGCCCGCGCACGGTCACCATTCCACCGGATGTCGGCCCGGATGAGATCGCCGTTCTCCTGGCTGACGCTCGGATTATCGCTACCCCCGCGGCCTACAGCATCGCCGCGAATCTCATGAAGCGATCGCCAAAGCCCGGTCGTTACGTCTTCTCCGCCGGTGTCTATCCGTGGGTCGCGGTGCGTATTCTCTCGAAAGGCCCGCCTCCGGAACTCGAGCTCACGGTCACGGTTCCCGAGGGAAAGCGACTCGAGGAGATCGCCACCATTCTCGACGCGGCCGGGATCACGAACGAGCGGGAATTCCTGCGCGGCGCCCGGGATCGCGCATTCATTCGCGAGCTCATCGGATCCGATCAGGATTCCCTGGAAGGATACCTCTTCCCCGACACCTACAAGTTCAAGCCGAATTCGGACGTCCTGTCGGTCATCAGGAGAATGCATCAGCGGTTCACGGAACAATCGTCAGGGCTGGCGAACCCGCGGCTTTCCATGCATGAATTCGTCACGCTCGCTTCGATCGTCGAGCGTGAAGCGCGCGTGCCGCAGGAGCGACCGCGGATCGCGGCGGTGTATCTGAACCGGCTGCGCATCGGCATGAAACTGGATGCCGATCCCACGGTCCGCTATGCCGTCAACAAATGGGATACGACGCCCGTCCTGTATGTCGATCTCGAATCCAGGTCACCCTACAACACATACCGCGTTCCCGGGCTGCCCCCGGGACCGATTTGCTCGCCCGGGCGCGCGAGCCTCGACGCCGTCGCGCACCCGCTCGAATCGCGCGAACTCTTCTTCGTGGCGCAGGGCGACGGGAGCCATATCTTCTCCGAAAGTTTCCGGGATCACCTGGCTCATGTCGCCGCGGTTCGTCGGACCGCGGCACGCGAGGCGCACGAAAGGCGATGATCTCGAACCCGGGCCGCCTGGCTGTCGCGACAGGCGTCTTCATCCTGGCGACCGGAGGCCTGTTCGGATGGAATGAAAACAGCTCGTGGAGCGACCTGATTCCCGCGCTGGCGGGCGCGGCGCTATTGGCGCTCTCCATCCCGGGGCAGGCGAGCCGCCTTTCTCGCGCTTCGCTGATCCCCCTGTTCTGCATGATGGCGATGGCCGTGTTAACATGGGATTCCCCGCGCGAATGCATCAGCTGGTTGCTGGTCACAGTCTCTTTTGCGGCCGGCCTGCACTCCCGGCACGACGACCTCGTCCGCCGAACCGTTCTCGGCGCTTGCTTTCTGCTTCTCCTGCTGGCCTGTTACCAGCGCTGGATCCTCTTCCCATGGCTGGCGCCCCAACTCGAGGGCGAAGCGCGCGGCCGCCTTCTCTCCGGCCGCACTTTCTCCTCATTCATGCTTCCCGCTCAATTTTCCGCCTACCTCGCTCTCGTCCTGCCCCTGGCCGTCGCTGTCGCCCTGACCGATCGGCATCGCCGTGCGCACAAGATCATGGCCATTCTCATCCCCGCCGGCTTTGTGCTCGCCGGATCCCTTTCCGGAGTCGTGGCCGCCCTGGCCGCGCTGGTGGTTCTTCAGGCGGGATCGCGCCGATTCACGCGCATTCATCTGCTGATGTTAATCGCTCTCCTTGGCGTCCTGGCCTTTCGCTTTGACGCGCTCATTCTCTCGTCATCGTCCTATTCCATGCGCTGGAACACCTGGCATGCGACGCTCCTCGGCAGCACCGAGAGCCTCTGGACCGGTCATGGATCCGGATCATTCGAACAGATCTTCATGACGCGATACTGGATGGAGGGATCCGACGAAGTCAGGCATCCGCATTCATGGCCGCTCAAGATCCTGTTCGAGCAAGGCCTCGCCGGACTTTTTCTCTGGATCGTTGCCGTGGCTCCCCTGTTCGCAAGACTGCGCGATCGATCGTTCCGAGCCGCGGCGTTTGCATTCGTGATCGCCTGCCTGCTGGATGTCGCCGATCTTTCGCTGACGCTTCGCTCCCTCGCGTTCTTCCTGCTCGGCAGTTCCCTCTCACCTGACCCGGAAAGCAAATCCCCCTGATCGCGGAGCGGATCAACTCCGTCGCCGCCGCGCGCGGAAGAATGCAGGCGCGGATCACCATGCTGGCGCCGCTTCTGGCTCTGATTCTCGGAGTCTCATCCGTGGATCGACTCTGGCCTCGTCTTCCTCTTCTCCTCAGTCTCCTGGCGGGCGTCTCGTTCCTCGCGGCCCTCCGCGCCTTCGATCGCAGACTGCTCACTGTGACGGCGTTGCTGGCGTCTCTCATGCTCGGCATCGTTACGGGAACACGAATCGCGGATACCGGCCATCGCTCGATCGTGAAGGATTCCGCAGTATCCTGGCGAGCGGACGCTGTCTTTACATGGCATACCGCGCGCTTTGTCCGAGCCGTAATGCTGGCCGAGACCGACGTCCTGGACGAGTCCGATCGCGACCATTATCGACGGGCGGGATTGACTCATCTTCTGGCCATCTCCGGCTTGAACGTCGCCATCCTAGCGGGATTCTTCTGGTGCGCCGTCCGTGGCATCGCGGGCGGCGGTGCCGTCACGGAATACGCGGCGGCGGCGGCGACCTCGATCTATATCTTCGGAATCGGAGCGCCTCCTTCCGCATTGCGCGCGGGCCTGATGGCTGCCGCGGTATTTCTCGCCAGAGCGTGGAAGCGGCCCGCGCATATTCTCAACGTTCTACTCGGAGCCGCATTCGTGACGGTGGCCTTCGATCCCGCCGCGCTCTTCGATGTCGGATTTCAGCTGTCGTACGCCGCGACCCTGGGGCTCATTTTCTGGTCACGACCTCTCGAATCGTGGATGCCGGCACGATCCGGCCTGCTCGGACGATTGATCGCTGTTTCCGCGGCAGCGCAGCTTCCCACGCTGCCGATCATGATGAGCGTCTTCGGCGAGTTCGCGCCGATTGCCTTTCTCGCCAACATCGCGGTCGTCCCCATCTTCGCTCTCCTCATGCCGCTCATCGTTTTGGCCTTGTGCGGAGTACCGGGATGCGCGGTCCTGACGGAGATTCTTCACGGCAGGACGACGGCGATCATCTCCACTTTCGCGGATATGCCCGGATCCTCCTACCTGATCGATCGACCGCCCTTGGCGGCGGTCGTAGCGTTGCTCGGTCTCTCCGCGCTGCCCATCCTCCCGAATCGCACATCACGAATGGTGGCCGTGTGCGCGCTCGCTCTCATCGCCTTCGGCGCCGTCCTGGCGCATCGCGTCGAAGATGGGCTTTATCTCGTCAGGGACGGTTCGCGGGCCGGAGCGATGCGCGTGGATGCCGGACAAGCTGAACTCCTCGATCCGGGCCTCTCCGCGGCCACCTGGCGCCGGGCGCTTTCGGATCTCCGTATCCGCCGCATCGAACGGGTCATCACGGCCACGCCGATTTCTCTCTCGCACGGACACGCGTTCTCTCTCGTTCATGACCGCCCCGTCGACGCGTGGGAGATCGATTCCCGATGGGAGACCGACGCGGAAGTGGAAGCCAGGATTTCGCGTCTGAAACGGGCCGGCGCGAAAATCACGCGAAGGGCGCCCAATCAGGGGCCGATCATCGCGTTCCATTCGGATATTATCGCTCTCGGTCAGGCAAAAGATACCCGCGCCACGATCCGGATCGAGATGACAAGGGAGCATGAAATCCTCGTACGGGATGGTGATGGCTCGGTCAGAGCGGTCGTATCCGACAGACTTCAAGTCATGCCATGAAGCATAGAATCGCTGTCAACGCAAAGTAGAAAGTTCCGCTTTTCTGCAAGGTAGAAAGGTCCGCCTC